>NZ_JANZKW010000001.1 GCF_027257935.1 Chitinimonas sp. BJYL2
GTTATAGAAGTGCAGGACCTCCTCGGGCTGGACAGTCTTGTAACGCGGCGAAACCACCGACAGTGGGGCCATGGTGTCGGAGCGAAACAGCACCTTGGCATCGGGATTGACGCGGATGTGCATGCCTTCGCCCGAGACGTTGTAAAGCACGTCGCTTTGCTCGATGGTCCAGTCCATGCCGGCCTCGGTGAGCCAGGTTTCGAGGGGTTGCATGGGAGACAACGGGTTGCCCAGGCCGTGCCAGGGCGTCTGGCCGGTAAAGGCCATGGTTTCGATCAGATGGGACATATCAGGGCTCCAAGAATGACAAAGCCCGATAAAGATCGGGCTTGAAATGAGGTCTTGATCGGCTGGATCGGGACCTATCGCTGGTGGTTCGAGGAGGTGATATAGATCTGAAGAAATCTAGGATCGTGGCGGTGGCGGGTTGGGGGTGTTCTGGGTGCGAATATATCGGGGTTTTTCATCCATTTGGGGGATGCGTAGTGAATCAGAGAAGCGCTACGCTTCGCCGCCATTACATGAGGTTGACTACGGAATCGCTCCTTGGAAAACAAACGCATTTGGACAATTGAGATTCCTGTTGGCAGTGGTGCACCCTATAGCCAGATTCGCTTTCGCCAGCGCTCTGCCGGGTTCGAGGAAAAGCCGTATCCGGTGATCATGGTCGATGCTGAGCGATTCATTACTTGCTGCCAACATCCTGCAATACCTGAGTACGTTCCTGAGGTTCCCTTGTGGGAAAAGCAACGGTTGGCGAAGGTAATCGCCAACCTTTCCGGACATGGGCGTATTCCTGAAATGCCCATTGCAGTTATCAAAAGGCAGGCCGACGGGCTGTACGGCGTTGAATTCACCAACGGCCGGCATCGTTCCAGGTTGATGCACTACTGGGGCGTCAAAAGCTTCCCCGTTGAGGTCGATTGGTCGTGTGCAGTGTTGATGGCACAGGTCTGTGGACTAAATACGCCTACAGCGGAAGGTAATCCCAAGTAAATGCCTACTAAGCCTCGGGGCAGCTGGTTTTTGAGAATGATCGAATCACACTGGGAGGAAGAATGGCAGTTGCACAATTGGATGGCGTACTGAACCAAGCTCAGCGCGATAGCCTGGAAATCGTTGATTTTATTTTTCACATCATTGCACCTGATGTCGACGAAGACGACGAGGTTATCTTTCTAGATGAAGTGCAATTACAAGATAAGCAAAAAGAATTTTTCCTGGCCCGCCTGCGCGAAATCGCCGAGGGTACCCAGTATGTATTCAAGCCAGATGCGGTACACCTCAAAGAAAAGTGCGAACAGTTGACCGCTGCGCCAGACCGGTTCATCGAGCTATCACGACAGATCACAGCTAATTTCGCTGGGCGCCATCGAGGCAATATGGCAGCAGGCGTATTCATTGTATCTACGGTGAAGTATTTGGCAGCCGCTCATAACTGGCAGCAGCTTGTATTTCTTGTAAAGATGGACAAACAGCCCACATTTACATACAGCTACAAGGAAATAGATGGTCGTCGCGTCGCCGTATTGGACGAAGTTTCCAATTCGTTAAATGAAAGCAAAGGCGCAGTACAGAAGAGTGCACTAATCGACGTATCGGAGCGATTCGCTTGGGATGTATTGGCCTTCGATAGAATAAAAAAGCCGGGATTGGGGGATTACTTTCGCGGTTTCCTTGGCGTAACTGAGCGTCAGCAAGACTCTGTGCTTACAAGATCCGCCCACGTAGAGGTACGGAAATGGGCGAAGAGAATACCGGCTGACAAACTTCCCCCAGGTGAAGACCTGAATACCTTCATTGGCCGGTCGCTGAATTACTTGAAGGATCACGATGCCTTTGATACCGATGAGTACTTGAATGCCGTAATTCGGGACGAGGATGCCGCTCGCAAAGCTGAACTTATGGCATCACTCCGGGAGGCGCTTGCCGAAGCCGGGGTTGCAGGGCAACAATTCAGGCCGCAGCCAGGATCACTGCGCGATAGTGACCGAAAACAGGTCTATAAGACGTTTGAGGGGGTAACTATCACCTTCGAAGGTACCCAAGAAGAGATGGGTATGCATATCGAGCTATTGGATGCAGGACGTACTCGCATCACCATTGAAACAAATCGACTGGACCCCAAGGGTTAGTAGCCAATGACCGCTGCAGCGGACCTTCTAAACGCAATCAATGAACTGCGCGCACATGCAGCGCAGTTCATTGATGAGAGCTTCCGTGTGACCATGGAAGGTCAGGCGCTTGATGATGCTGCAAAAGCTATCATTCGACGGATTACGGACCAAGCCTCCCAGCTAGGCGTCGACACCCCAAGTCTTTTGATTTCGGGCGGGTCTGTTGATGCGGCCGAGCTAGTAGACTCCACCTACGATGGCGAGCCTTGGCGGCTAATTTTGGGGAAGACAAAGCTCGCGAAAACTCTGCGGGCGAGGGATAACGAAACAACCTTGTTGTTTTTTTCGGTGGATGGATTTAACCAATGGCTGGCCCGCACGGACCCGTTCTTGTATCCAAGCGGGAATGAGCCAGACCTGGCCGAACCAACGACGATCCGGGTTCTTGGCCTGCAGAGTGGGTTTGGTGGACAAATACTTTGGGTATTGCCTCTGTGGGAAGAGGCCTCAGAGGTAGCTGATGTTGCCCTGCCAGATACATCCGCAATACATGGGTTGATCCATACCAACTCGGTCAAGGCGCTGCGGGTTTGTCCAAGCGCATTTGCGTTGACTTGGGGAAATCTATCGACCGGAGAAGCGACCCCTTTGGTTCAGTTGAGTACGCGCGTACTTGCAGCATGTCTTGTTCAAGAACTGCGCCGTGTTGATGATCGATATGAAGTTACTCTACGTGGCACCAAGAGAATCTCACTTCCGCTCCTAGAGGGAGAGTGGGCGGAAACTCCGGAGCTGCTCTCGCGGCTGATCGAGGCGGTTCGTTGGGTATATGAGGAACGGTCTGAAACGCGGCTACGCCTGATCATGGATCGGCTTTCGATTGATATCCAACAAGGGCAGTCATTGCTGCATGGATTAGACAGCTACCTAACAGCTGCTTTGCAACAAGCGCGTGATAGCTATGGGTTTGTAATCCTTGAGCGAAAGGACGCTTATCACAAGGAAGTCCGTGAGCTCATGAAGGACATGAGATCGCAGGCCGATTTATATGCGGCCAAAGTGCGGGATTTGGTGGGCAGCCTGACCCGTGATGTGCTTGGGATTTTGGTATTTATCGGTTTTTCGTTCATTGGCAAATTCGATCAGACGAAATTGCATGAGTTGCTTACAAGCGCTGAGCTCGCGCTGCTTGTGAAGGTACTGGCAGCCTATCTGGTTCTGTCCTGCATCCTTCAGCTTGCTTCGCATCTGCGGGACGCCAGCCTTGCCTATCAAGAAAGCGAAGCATGGCTTGACGTACTCCAGCACTACTCTTCACAGGCCGAAAAGCGTGACCGGTTCATGGAACCAATTGCAAAACGCAGGCTGACCTTGTTCTGGGCGATGGTCATTACTGGCGGCCTTTATTCGCTGCTCGCGTTAGTAACTTGGAACCTTCCCTTCGTGGCGGAACTCCTGCTTGCTCAGTAATGTACCAACGCCACCTCGAGCTGGCGGTTTCATTTCTCGAACTCTTTCCCTCCGACACACGAGTGAGCTACACCTCTGCCTAGACCTAAAACATGCTAAAAATAACCGCCCATGCCTGCTTAGGCAGAGAAGCCAACTAAGCAGCGAGCTGGGTGACTGCAACTCGGCCAAAGTGGGCGTTCGCATAATAAGTCGCAGACAGCCTCTTTCATCTGGGAATAGTCATTGAATTATTAGGAAACAAGGGGCAATGCAGCCGTTGGACCTGGATTTCCTCTCCAGAGGAACCCTAAGGTATCTGTCGCCGAAATGGCCGACTGCTAAGGCCATCCATCATCGATCGTCTTCGCTACGCAGACTGAGACGAAGAGCATGAGTGCTCTGTTGGTAAAGTCTGCCTGGGACGTAAAAATGAATATTCAAACCATTGTTAAGAACTGCACGATTGACGATATCCGAGCGTGGGACATGTCTGCTGTCGATGGGTTCAAGCTCACCAGAGCCTCGAGCTTTGAACCTGGAGCACAAGGGCTTGCGCTTGCGAAACTCGCCACACACAAGAAGGGCGAGCTAGTCATGCAGTGTGCATTCCCCGAACCGGTGAGTGCCGATGAGTTCGAGGCTTGCTTGCTGGGTGGTCCATTTGGTATCTCTCTGATTCGCCATGCGAAAGTAAAGTCGTTTGGGCAGGAAAACAAAGCTGCCTCTGAGGCATTTGATCGGAACTTGGCCAACTTTTACTTGCAACGCGGAGGCCTCCTCGGCAAGGGTCAGAGTTGTGCCTTGGTATGCGTAGACCCCGCCCACAAGCTTCCGTCTATGCTCAGGGCATACGCCAAGAATGAGGACAAGGACTTTCCATTGGACGAGTCTGACTTCCGTCAAATGCTCGCCTCAATGGCGGCAGCGATGGGTTTTCGCAGCTTTCTGAACTCGTCTACCGAGTCGTCCTTGAACTCGTTTGTGTTTGAGTGCTTCGTCAACTCCCAAGAACATGGCCAATCGTCGAAGAACAAGGTTGCTCGACAAGGCGTCAGGGCACTGCTGATTGAGAAGGTAGTCGTCAGCGCCACCACAAAGCTTGACAAGCTATCGAAGGGGTTGCAGGAATACATTGCCCGAGCGACTGAATCACCAGAAGGCAAGTTGGGGCTAGGGCTAGTGTGCCTAACAGTTTCGGACCAAGGAGATGGGATCCAGGTAACTTTGCCGCCGGTATCGCCAAATGAATCGGCAAAGGATCGGTTCGCGCGTGCCTTTGTTCGCGAAGTGACCCGAAAACCGCAGGGGGCAATTAAGCGAGGCTTGGGACTTTCACATGCGTTGTCCGCTGCCCACAAAATGCGCGCTCGTATCGAAATTCACTCTTCAGGTATTCACTACGTACAAGACTTTTCGCTTGGAGAGTCTCCCTATCCTGAGTTGGATAAAGATGCCATCGCGGAGGACGACTTAACCCGAGGATCCGGTACCTCCGTCTCTATCTGGGTTCCGGAATATGCGTCCGGTTTAGACCAGCCGGACATGTTCGACCAGAAAAACCTCCCGCCGGCAGCATGAAGACCTTCGTACGCCAAGAGGTATTGCAGGACCTCAGCGATCTCGGCTCTGCGCTCACCCGTTTAGACGAGAGGTGCGTACAGGAGGCCGACAGCATTCTGATTTACCTCAATGGTTTCCTGTGGATGGGAGCAGTTGCCGGTGATCTTCCTCTAGACAGTGCTCGACTCCAAGCGAAGGAACGCCTAGCTGGGAGAGCTCTTTTCTTTGCGCCAGACCCAGCATGGCTTTGTGGGCATAGTGCCCATCCCGTACATGCTGGCTTCTACAAGCCGTTGCGATTTGAGTACGACGCCAAAGAAGATTCGTCGATTACCGCTTTAGGCGAGCAAGACCTTCAGGACCTCGTGGCGCAAGCTATACACGCATCGATAGAGGAAGGGCTTCCTCGCTGCATTGTTCATGCACCCGATGGCCAACATTTCGAACTACCCTCGAAAGCGCATGCGTCGCACTTCATTCGGCTTTCAGAAGCTTTTGACTGTGTAGAGGCAGTTCAGCGGACCGCTTACTGGGTGGTTGTCTCTCTGGTTATCCAGCTGGCGTGTCACGAGGACCTGCCTGAACGCAGGTTTCTAGTCGACCATCCGAGCATGCTGCTGCTCGGGACGCACGTTAACCAGATCTATGGTGGAGTACATCAAGTACTTTGCCTGAAAGGATATCCCAGCGAGACCACACTACGAGCGGAGGCCTCGCGAATCCTGGTAAATGGTCCATTGGTCACGGCGGTGATCGGAATTACGTCTACAGGCAAGCTTGCTCGCGTACTCAAGGAGTTGGCAGAGACCAATCAAATTGAATTGGACATCTGTACGGTCTTCGCAGCCACGGATCTTCCTGATAGCCTGATGCCACTAGCTCGTCTCTCGGTCGAGGGCTACTTTCACTCCTCAGATACCGCCTCTTGCGAGCATTGCGGGCAGGGAAATCCGCCACCGATAAGAGTCCAAGGGAACTCCTTTCTTGTCGGTATCGCGGAGATCAAAGAGGTCAAACTCTCCGGTAAATTCTTTAAAGAGCAGCGGCCATTCCTGGATAAGTATGGCGCGGTTCCCGGTGCACTAAGGGTGCATTTTGATGACCCGAATGAGGTGTATCCAAGACATCACGCATTCGGCATCGACGCAGCTGTGCTGCTCAAGACGCCAGAATTCCAAGACGAGGTTCTTCAGGTATTGACTTCAATGGATCCTGCACCTGATTTCGTTGTCATTGCCAATCACAAGGCCAGCGATCTACTCAAAGAGATAATTGAAAAGTGGCGCGATCTACCGGTGGTTTTTCTAGATCAACTAAACGAGCTACAAAACCTACCCCAAAATCCGACAGTTTTGGTCTTTGACGACAAAATCGTCTCTGGATGTCGGATGCGTAACCTCAACGTAGGTTTGCGTGCGCCTCGCCCGCATCTATGGGAAACGTTCAATCACGTACATTTCTTCGCACCAATAGTGACCACCCGATCTAAAAAGCAACTAGATCAGCTGAGGAGTGGACTGACAACAAACCACGACTGGGGTGCAACACTCCACCATCTCTATTGCGTGCATCTCCCAGACTGGCATACATCAGCTGATTGCCCCTGGTGTCAAGAAAAGAGGTGGCTTGAAAAGCTGGCGAGTAAGAGCGGAAAGTTCGACAGCCCTCTCATCAATCGTTTGGCTCTGTTGTCCGCGGGCGAGCCGCTTGATCCCATGGGGCATCTAGCAGCGTTGCCTGATGGGGCTCCTTTCCCGCCATTGGGAGCAGGATCAGTTGCAGGGAAAGCTGGATCATCGCAATTACAAGTGCTCATGGCCACGGCCAGTGCTGTGCAACAGCTTAGAACCGGTGAGGGAGTAAGCTTGAATCCTTACTCGCTGACCAAGCCAACGCGTCTCGCATGCTTCGTGTTTCAAGATGCCTACACGGAAAAACTCATTGCCTGCTCCATTCTCCGCTCCCTCACTTCGGACGAAGTCTCTGTGGACATGGGGAAATACTTGGTCACGTTGATTCAGGCTCCACATCTTTCCGAGGGCGCAGATTTGTACCAGATTGAGCTGTCCATGGCGCTGATTGCAGGCAAGCTGGGAACAGCAAAGGAAATCGCTTCAGCGTGGGAAAAACTCGTTGTCTACGGCATAAGCGAACAAAGTCTGAGTGAATTAGGATTCTTGCACCAACCGCAGTAACCGTGCAGAACAACTTGCTATGTAAGATTGTTGGAGTTCAGCTTGAATCGCCCCGACTTCGGTAGACAGATCGATTTCTGCTTAATGAAATACAGCAGCCATTACGTCTCGGTTACTTGAATGACCGGTTTGGCCGAGGAGCGGTCAGGATAGCGCAACACGGTCAGCTGTTCGGCCAAAGCAGCCTCACTTGCCGACAAAATGAAGTGACTGCTGTAGCTCTTAATCCAGACATTAACGTTTGAGTTCACCAGCCAGCGGATGCGAACACCCCCTCTGTATGAGCTCTGGCATTGCAAAGTGTTAGGCGCCTCTACCAACCTGCTTGCCGACATACATTCCTAGCCCAGCTGCTAAGTGGTACTTGCCCTGCCACGGCTGAACGCAGCGATAGGCGGCTCGCTGTCTTGCCCTTTAGTTGGCGGTCGTGCGGCCCTCGTTGGATGTAGTGTGTGCCCATGTAGCAAGGAACCCAGCGATTTTCTTTTCTATACCACTCTCAACAGTGCTCAAGCGTAGGATTGGAAGATCGCTCTTCGCAAGAATGCTGTTCTTCAAAGCATCACGTGCCGACTGCTCAGGCCGATGATGAGAGCCACCATCGACTTCGATAACCCCCAACGGTGTTTTGCCCACCTTGAAATACAGTACGAAATCACAACTGGCTCGGTTACGCATGAATGTTCGTTCTTGTTCCGTCAATGCTGCGTTGGTTGACGAGGCGAGCTGACTCAGTGTGATCTGAGGGTAGAAAGTTAGTGCCCGGAAAGGCTCATTAGATAGTGCTTCGCGAAGCAGCTGCGCCACAATCTGTTCGGATTTGTATCGTGAATCATCAGGCCGCAACCTAGCGTTGAGCCGCGCCAAGGATTGGTCGTACTCCTTGTACAGCAGGTCGAAGGCCGACACCACGGGAGCCCGTACAATCTGCTTCTCCTGCGTGTAATACTCCATGTAGCGTATAAGCGCTGCAATGTGCCCATTGTTTGCGCTGAAGACTTCGTCTCCTGTGACCAAGGTGAACCTGTGCTTGGCCCGCGACACAGCCACATTGACCATACGTGGGTCGTCCACGAAATTTAGCCGGTTACTCTTCTGATTGTGGCGCTTCTTGTCCAACACGGTGGAGAAGACAATCTCGTCACACTCCCTGCCCTGAAACTTGTGAACGGTTTCTTTAACGAAATCCACTGGCAAGTGCGCACCCGAGAGCGTTACCTGTCCCCGGAAAGGTGCAATGAAGCCTCGTCCGTCAGCATCAAGCTCGACACATTCTCCATCGTTTTCGAGCACCTTCAGCAAGGAATCCAACTCCCTGAGGTTGGTGTTCATCCGAGCGTGGTTGCCTTTGGCGGTCACCACCAGCCGTAGTGGTGCTTCGCCAGCATCCTTTGTCATCGGCAACAGCGCGTTGTTGTAGAACTGTTGGTTGCAGAACTGGATGATCCGGGGATGGCAGCGGTAGTGCTCTTTCAGCAAAGTTCTTGGCAGCGTGTCCTTGAACACGCCGATGCAAGAGTCGAGCAGGCTGTATCGCTCGCAATCGTATATGTCGTCGGGGGCTGGTAGACCCAATGCAACGGGGATATGTGCCAACTGCCGGTTGTCGCCGACGATGATCAGATTCTTCGCACAGCCCAGTGCCAGGATGCCAGGGACGATATCCTGCTGCGAGGCCTCGTCGATGATGACGTAGTCGAGGATTGCCCCCGGCGGCATCGAATTAACAATGGAGTGTGTACTACTGCCAAGGATCGGGAAGCGACGCACAAATGCATCGAAGTTAGTCTTCTTATATGTCTGAGCATCGAAAGAATGCTCCTCCACAGCTGATTTGTGCAGACGGCGTTTCAAATAGTGCATGGACCCTGTCGTCAATGCCTGCAGTAAAGAGGTGAAGTTACCGAGTGCCAGCGACTCGTTGCGAGCCTGCAATGCTGCCTCTTTCTCCTGTAGTGCCTTCTCGTAGTAATGCATCTGCAGGGCATAGAAAAAGGATAGTCGCGTCTCCGTTGCGAAGGGCTTGACGCGGAAAATCTTGAAATTGAACAGCAGTTCGATCCGGTCCTTGAGCCGTATACGCTGCTCACCCAGATAAGACAGGTAGGCCATAAGGTCTGCCGTCTTGCTAGGAGACAGCTGATACTTGTCCAGCGATGTGGGAGCCAGCACCCCGTTTTCGTCCTGCCACTGCCGCAGGAAACGCTGCTCGATAATCAGCTCAGCAATGTCGGCCTGCAGTTGTGCAGCCTCATTGTGGTCGCGCAGATATCGTCTCAAACGGGTCAGCGTCGCTTGTATCTCATCCATAGCCGGTGCACGCTCCGGCTCAGCCGATGGCCAAGAAGGTAGGTTGGCGAAGAACGCCTCTTGGTTATCCTTACTGCCGAGCTTGGCAACCAGATGGCCCAGGCCGGACTTATCCAGCTTTTCGTACACGTTCTCCACTGCCGCATTGTTATTGGACAGCACCGCGACCGTTTTGCCTCGCAGCAGGATATTGGCAAGGATGTTGAGGATGGTCTGGGTCTTGCCGGTGCCGGGTGGCCCTTCGATCACGCTAATCTGTGAACTGAACGCACGCTCGACTGCAGCGAGTTGGCTTTCGTTCACACCGAATGGATAGACCAAGCCCCCATCCAGCACCCGCGTTGCGTTCCGGCCTGTGCAGTAGGCGTGCAATGCAGTATCCGGGCTCGGCGGCAGTCTGTTCAGTTGCTGCACGACGTTATCGAAGATCTGTCGCTGATCCTTCGTCCCCGCACGCGCTTTCCGGGCGTTTGCCACCTCAATGAAGTAACGGAAGACCGGCGTCTCCTTCAACGTCGTTTGGTTGGTGAGTTGGATTTTGTCCAGTTTAAAGACATAGGGCTTGGTGCCACGTGGATAGTGCACAACGGCATACCGCTCGCCGTAGATCGTCGCTTTTTCAATGGGCTGGGCGACTACGTCACCCAACCTCGTCAGTAGCATTGCGCCCAACTCACGAACAGGCTCGACGCGGCAGTTACTAAGCGGGCGTATGAGTTTTCTCCCCGATGAGAAATGGCACGTCAGCTCTAGGGCTTCGCGCTTGTCACTCCGGCAAATTGTCCAGTCGCTGATTTGCTCAGTCTTGTTCTGTTCATCAACATAGATCGAAACAATACGTCTCATTTTTGCGCCCTGGAATCATTCAAAACTGCTCTGTCTATTCTCTTGGCGAATCACCCCGTCAAACAGCAAACCGGTTCACACTGGCCGGTGTTCCATTTCATTGAGCGCGAATATACAGAGAGGGATGATGCTCGAAGGTGGCATATGCATCGGCCGGAATAAAGGGCGGCGATCCGCGTTGATGGTGATCATCCTAAACGACAGCGTCGTTGAGCCAACTTGCTCCTGCCACTCACGCAACAGCCACTTGTCGCAAGAAAGTCGCTGCGACTGTCGCAACTTATTCCCTCGCCAGATGCCGCCCCGAGCGGCATTTATGAACTAATTTTCCATCTGTCGCAAACGACAGATTTGCCCGATTCAACCGAAGCGGAATGTGCGCAAGGCGAGGCAATAATACACCGACGTGCGGGACTACATATAGCCCACGGCCAGACATACCAATTCGAAGGTTGGTTGAATATCCTTCTTAGGCCTCCCACTTCCCACATCACTTTCCCGGTTCAAGCAGAAAATATCCCGGTAGCTTTTCTAATTTGATCGCACGATCATTCCGTCAGGCATCCCGTCAACCATGCCAAGGAGTGCAAAGTGACCTCATCAAATATAGGCCAAGTCTGGAAGTTACCGAAGGTGCGCGAAATGACAGGACTGAGCTCAAGCACTATCCGAAACAAGCTTAACCCAGCCAGTAAGTATCACGACCCGGACTTTCCCAGGCCTTTTAAACTTACCCCGGGGGGAGCCATCAACACGGCAAATGCGTGGTACGCGCAAAATATTATCGACTGGATTGCAACCAGAGCAGCGGCCTGATCAGCCGAAAGAATAACGCTAATTCAACATTACAAAAATTTCAAAACATACAAAGAAACCCTGCATACGGGCTGATTATCTAAACACTGGAGAAGCGCCAAATTCCGGATTATATGCTTTTGTTGTTTTTTAAATCAGACAAGATTTATCCAATATAAACAAATGGACAAACAACACAGACCCAGCATCACATCACTCATTCAATTCAAAGGAAATAACAGTGCCAATTCTGCCACAAAGTAAAGGTCAAAAATGAAGACATCTTATTATGCCGACGTCAGCGATCAGCTGTTGGAAAGCACTTGCATTTACTATGCACCAAACACAATGGACAGTCACACCCCATTAGTCTTGGAGCCAGGGTATGCCTCACGCGTCGTCAAGCACGGCACCTTCCTGATTGAGGACGTCATTAAATCCAAGAAGCCCATTTTCGAAGTACAGCTCCACCAGCGAACTGGTAAAGCCACCATTGGCCACTCAGATATCGGCAAGAAATTACTCTCTTTCATCGCCAAGGACATTCAAAATCTACCATTTCATTTCGGTCAGGCATTGGTGCATCCGTACATACCTCTCGCGCTGTGGCTGGCCTTTCGCTGCGAAGGAGAGCTGCGATACTGGCACCATCGATATGGTGACGTAACCCTCATAACCCAGGCTGTCCGACGCCTGAATCGAAGGGCGGAGGTGGTTCGCAGAGTGTCGAGATTGAGACCGTTCCGCACCCTTATCAATAGGCACACTCGTCGCACCAGGGAAAACTTTGGCTCAGTCGCGAATCTGATCGCAAAAACACTAGAGGCCTGCTCAAAATGCTTGGTAATACGTGTAGATCTATTAACAAAAATGCATTTCTGGACACCAGAAGGGGAAGAAACAGTTAGCACGGCCATCAAGAAGTTTATTTGCAATCTTTCAAAGAAGCGAGTTATACCAGGTGTGCTGTCATACGTGTTGAAACGCGAGCATGGCATCGAAGGGGGTCGACACTATCACTTACTAGTCCTGCTTAATGGACACGACCATTCCGCAGACATAAACCTTGCGAAAACCATTGGGGAATACTGGGTAAAGTGCATCACGCCCGAGTTTGGTAGCTACTACAACTGCCAACCACACCCAGACCGACACAAGCGCTTGGGAATTGGCTTAATCCACGTGACCGATACAGCGCGACTTTATGAGTTGCGCAAGGTGGTTACTTATCTAACCAAGACCGACTTCTTTATTTGTCACAATTCGAAGGCTGGTACGCGAAACCTCTGGACCAGTCAGGCACCAAAACGCAAAAGCAACGCAGGGGCAAAGCGAGCCTGCCCTCAGGCGACCTGGAACATGCGTTTTATTCTCACGGAGTCACCTAGCAAGGCCGCTAGTCGCTTATCAAACGCGAACTAGCAACGATTTCACCTCGACCTTCGCTTTGAAAAACCTGAATCAAATAGTCTTGCTCACTCTTCTGGGACTCTTTAGTTTTTGTCAACCTAACAACTCCACAACTCGTCAACCAAGTTTCAATCTCCTTTAAATTGCTTGTATTCCAACCACCCTGAACCGACTTACCCTCTTCATATTTACGCGCGCATTCATTATAGACAATCAAAACATCCGAGAAATAGCTGGGGTATCGAGCACGTTCCTCAGCTGATATTTTGATAGCCCGCTGCTTGTGGTGCTCCGAATGAACACCCCGGCCCCTACCTCCATGCAGATTAATGGCCCTACACAGATACTCCACTCTATCCAATCGCTTCTTGATAATGAGCTTTTCTTGAATCGCCGCTATGGCTCGTTGCTTATCGAATACGTCGCCTGGCTTCACGGCTTTAAAAGGATTTTTTTCAACATCATCACCACCGAAGTAAACATCAGCTAGTTGATTGAAGACATTGATGAGCGGTGACGGAGAGCTTGGGCTTCTGACTTTTGAGCTAGTTGACGGAGCGTCAGGGGTAGTTGACCGTGGTTCGGAGACATATCTCGCGTCAATCAACAACTCCGTCCAGCGAACCTCTAAAGGGCGGTACGCTGGGTCCTGGAACCAGTAGTTCGGCTGCCATGTACGATCTGCCAATTGAAGGTGGGTGTACGGCGAGTTTGACAAGACCAATGACCGGGTACTGGTCTCATCACCATCCTGCGGGGCTACAAGCCAACCGTTGAAAAACATAACTTCTGGACTGGTCAAGTCCACGATTCCGCGAATTGACTCTGGATAGAGTCGCATGACTTGGACGCTTTCCTGCCGAACCGGAAAATCAAATGTGTGCTGCTTTGGGTCTCCCATGTATCTAAACCTGAGCGGGAGCTGGTCCGGCGTATAACCCAATAACAGCGCGCTGGCAGCGTCAGTACCTTCGGAGTCCGATATGGGCACCAGATGCCTAGGGCAGCGCACAAACAGATCGATTCGCCCTGCGATCGCCTCGCCTAACAGTACATTGAGGCTGGGGTCTGCGGCGGCATATGCAGCACCTAGCTCTACAAGCTCAATTGGCTGGGCTGGGAGTTCCTGCATGACTAGTTCCCAATGTCAGATCGTGCCAACCACCACCTTAGCGGCAAGGCTCATCGCAGGCTAGCCTAATCAAGAAACTAGCCCGGTCTTCACGTTGCCCTTTCATCACGCTAGACGAGTCAATTACATGACACCCAATCTCCAGTATCAGCACCTTTACGACAACCTTCCCCCTCTACTACGCGCAGCAGTGCAAGAGGTCGTTGGTAAGGTCAAGGCGCCGATACCCATGGTGATCAGCTCAGCGTTAGGCATGGCATCGCTGGCACTGCAGAATTATGCTGACGTGGTACGCCCCGGTGGCCTGCGCTCTCCCATCTCGCTCTTCTTGCTGGTCATCGCCGTGTCAGGGGAGCGTAAATCTGCAATAGACAAACTATTTGCAGCTCCCATCATCGAGTTCGAAGCCTTCGTACAGCAGAGCCAACAAACCCAGTCACGGCGATATCAAGCCGATCTGACGGAATGGAAAATTCGGGAGCGGCAGCTCGAGTATCAAATGGCGGAAATCATCAAGGAGGGGCTCGACACAGGGCAAATCAAAGAAGAATTGATCGCTCATTTAGAGAGAAAACCGACAGAGCCTCCCTCGCTCCAAATGCTTTTCTCAAATACAACCCCGCAAGGGCTGATCGCCAAGATGTCGGACACCTGGCCTTCAGTCGCCCTCTTCTCTAATGAAGGTGGCCAGATTGTTGAATCCGGCGCCATGCGCAACCTAGGACTCCTGAATGAGCTGTGGGATGGACAAACCTTGCGGCAGAACCGCAAGACTTCCGCTCCGATACACATTGAACGACCACGCCTGACAACTTCACTCATGATTCAGCCAGCCGTGTTGCAAAAATATTTGCAATCATCCGGGAAGCAGGCTCGTGGCAGTGGGTTTCTAGCTCGATTTCTTGTGACGCACCCAGAGAGCATGATGGGTTACCGACAAGAGGCACCCCCCTATTTCCAGCCTAAGTCTTGGGCTATGAACTATTGGACGCCGCCACCACGATTCAACATACCTGCTCCGAAGCGTGTAGGGCTCAAGGACTTTCATGAGCGGCTGTCAGAGTTACTGCATGCATCCTGGCAACAAAGACCCCGTGAACGCGAGGCATTACCAAGTGCCGGGTTCAGCTCCTCCGCCGAGTTACTGTGGCGAGACTATGCCGACTGGGTCGAGACTGAGTTAAGGCCAAGCGGGCAACTCGCACACTATCGGGATTACGGTGCCAAGCTCGCCGAGAATGTCGCTCGCGTTGCGGCAATCCTGGAACTGATCGACTCCGGCACGTTGACAATTTCCGAGCAAAACTTATGGAATGCCATTCGGCTTTGTGGGTTCTATGTCGGGGAATTTATCCGCTTTGACCAGTACTTTTCTGCCGAGCCCGCCGCCCAGCACAGCCGCTCAACGCGTTCGCATGCCCAGATCCAGCAAAGCGCACAAGACCTATCCAATGCCCATCTACTCTTGACGTGGCTGCAGGCTAAGCGCCACGAGACCGGCAACCCTATATTTTCCCGGCGAACCGTACAAAAGGACGGACCCTCGGTCTTCCGGAAGGGCGGCGTCACCAGCGTTGTGCGAGCCTTAGCCATTTTGGCCGAACGAGGCCAAGTAAACCTGAACAGTGGGAAGAACCAGTATCAGTTCTCGTTAACTACCCCACTGCAAGACATCTAGGACTACACAACGAACCAAACTGCCCTAGCTGAACCGCAGATCTACTACGAAACACAAACTGGCATACCGAATGGCATACTCAAAATCAGAAAAACAAAAAAGCCCTGAAAAATCATGGCTTTGTTTGCGTATCGTGGCGGAAGCGGTGAGATTCGAACTCACGGTAGGCTCACACCTACGGCGGTTTTCAAGACCGCTGCCTTAAACCACTCGGCCACGCTTCCATGTTTCTGTGTACGCAGGCCCTCGGGGATGGCCCATGCAACGAGGGCGAGATGCTAGCGCAAGCGGCGGGGTTTTTCCATGTTCATGATGCTTGCAACTTTGGGCGCTTCGATTAATCTCACGCACTAAGTTCATCAAGCCACACGGAGTCTGCCATGCAACCCACACTGCAAACCGCTGGTATCGAGCAGTCGCTGGACGTTTCCAGTGCCCGCAACAAGGTGCTGCGCAATACCTATATGCTGCTTGCCCTGTCAATGCTGCCTACGGCAATTGGTGCCACAGTGGGTGTATCGATGGGCTTCATGATGCGCGGCTGGATGGGTCTGATCCTGTTCCTGGCCGTGAGCTTCGGTGCGTTCTTCGCGATCGAGAAAACCAAGCGTAGCCCGATGGGTGTGGTGCTGTTGCTGGCCTACACCGGCTTTATGGGTCTGTGGCTGTCGCAGTATCTGCAAGTGGCGCTGAGCTTCTCGAATGGTGCACAGCTGATCACCACGGCGGCCGTTGGCACAGGGGCGATCTTCTTCACCTTGGCGACCATTGCCACTGTGACCAAGCGTGATTTCTCGTTCATGGGCAAGTTCCTGATGGTGGGCGCCGTGGTCTTGCTGCTGGCAGCCGTTGCCAATGTCTTCATGGAAATCCCGGCGCTCTCGCTGACAATCTCTGCGGTAGCCGTGCTGCTGTTCTCGGCGTTCATCCTGTACGACATCAGCAAGATCGTGAACGGTGGCGAGACCAACTACGTGACGGCCACACTGCAGCTGTATCTCGACATTTACAATGTGTTCATCAGCCTGCTGAACCTGCTGATGGCATTCGGTGGCGAACGCGACTGACCCTGCTTCGGCAATGGTCCCGAACACCCCGGCCCGCGCCGGGGTGTTTTGTTTTTGTGCTGCGGATTCACGCGCAGGCCAACGAGGCTGGCAAACACCCCCCCGCGCGGCTATGCTTGGGCCGATTGAACCGTACCAACTGGAATACCCATGCACGCACCACTCGACGCCCGCGCCTTTGATCAGTTGTTCAACGAAGCACGCACCTACAACCGCTTCTCGGATCAAGCAGTCAGCGACGCCACCCTAGTCGCCCTTTACGATGCACTCAAGTGGGCGCCTACCAGCGCCAATGCATCGCCAGCACGTTTCGTGTTCGTGAAGTCGGCGGAGGCCAAGGCCAAGCTGAGGCCGGCTTTGTCGGAAGGTAATCTGGAAAAGACCATGGCTGCACCGGTCACCGTGATCGTTGCCTACGACCTTGAGTTCTACGAACAACTACCCAAGCTGTTCCCGCACACCGATGCACGCAGCTGGTTTGCCGGTAACGATGTCGTCATCCAGACAACTGCCTTCCGCAACAGCAGCCTGCAAGGCGCTTATCTGATCATGGCGGCGCGCGCGCTGGGCCTGGATTGCGGCCCCATGTCGGGCTTTGATAACGCCAAGGTCGATGAGGCCTTCTTTGCCGGCACCCGTGTCAAATCCAACTTCCTGATCAATCTCGGCTACGGCATTCCTGAAGGGCTGCATGCGCGCAATCCGCGTCTGGCCTTTGACGACGCCTGCCGTATTGCCTGAACCTGATCCAGCCCTAAGCGAGCAATGGCCGACAATCAGAAAAAAGCACAGTGGGACGTCTGGAAGGAGCTCGACGAGCTGCGCCAGCGCCATAAGGAGCTGGCGGCGATGTTCGCCAAGGTTGGCGTTGCGCCCGAGTTTGCGCAAATGACCAACAGCCTGCGGCTCGATGTCCAGCGCCGCCCGCCTTCCCCGCCCCTGATGACGGGTGAGCGCGACAAAGATGCGCAGCTTCAGGAAGAGTACAAACGCGCTTTCGCAAGCCACTACGAAGAGGTGTTCTTCAAGGTAGAGAATTGCCTGCGCATGCCGTGGCCACCTGAAACGGCTTACCTGATCCCGCCCATTCAGGAAGAACTGGAGAATATCCGTCGGGCGCTGGTGAAGAGTCCGCTGACGCCGCCATCTCTGGAAAAGCTGGATGTACTGATCGAGGAATATTCCAACCTCGACAAGATGGACAGTCGTCTTGACCGTGCCGCCATCGATGCACGCAAGGCGCAATTGATCGATGTCCTGGGCTTTCCGCTTCTGGTTCGGCGGCAGCTGGGTCACCCCGAATGGGAGCTGTTGCCGCAACTCGCCAGTGATGCCTACCAGCAATTGCTCAGCAGCAAGATCGCCGCTTATCAGTCCGTGGATTGGTTGCACAGCCGCCTGTTCGACAAGTGGTACATCGCGCTGGAGTTCGACGCCATCTGGGCTCGCCTCAAGCGCGACGCCAACGACCGCGAGCGCATCATCAGTCAGCTGAAACTGAACTGGCCCAAGCTGGGAAACTGGGCGCCCGACTTCCCGCATGCTGATCTGGTCTGGTATCTGCTACTGGTACTGATCTGCGTCGTCGCGCTGATCGTCGAGTGGTGGTGGTGGGCTGGGGGCCTGCTGATCTGGCTGCAACTTTCCGTGATCATCGAAAAGCACCATGCCCAGCTCGTCATCAAGCGACGCCAGGCACTGCTGCTGGAATGCGGCCGGTTCAAGCGCATACGCGACCAGATTTCATCGGGCAAATTCGACGCGAGCACCGTGCTGCGGCAGCTGAAACAGTTCAATTTCCGTCACTACGTCTCCGAGGAAGGCCTCCGGCTGCTGCAGACGATGTCGATGACGGGAAGCAGCTTCATGTACTAGGCTCAACGAAGTCGCCGGGTTACCTGCCAATGCCACTATTTCACTGGCACAGGTACAGGCAAAAGTCTAAATTCACGGTGCAATCCGTATTGCAGGGGGCAGGATGAAAACCCAGTTAGCCACGCTCTGTCTTGTTTGCGCTTGTGTTGCGCAAGCCACAGAGACGCTCAAGTTTCCGGTCAAGGCTTACCGGGTGGAAGGCAACTCCCTGCTGCCCGACGCCCAGATCCAGGCAGCACTTGCACCGTTCATCGGCCCGGAACGCGATTTTGCAGATGTGCAGCGCGCACTGGAGGCGCTCGAAGGCGAGTACCGCGCAGCCGGTTATGGTGTGTTGCAAGTCTACCTGCCCGAGCAGGAGCTCAATCAAGGCACCGTGCTGTTCAAGGTGATAGAACCGCGCCTGGGGCAAGTGCGTATCGAGGGTAGCCAGCACTACAGCGATCACAACATCCGCCGTACCCTGCCAGTTCTCAAGGAAGGCGCCGTTCCCAACACGGCGGACCTGACCCAGAGCCTGCGTCTGGCAAACGAACACCCCGCCCGTCGTCTGGCCGTCACCCTGCAGGCCGGGCAAGCCAACGACAGCGTGGACGCCACCATCAAGGTAAGCGAGGAGAAGCCCTGGCGTGCCTTCGTAGGCGTCGATAACACCGGCACCAGCGAAACCGGACGGACACGCCTGATGGTGGGCTATCAGCACGCCAACCTGCTGGACCTGGACCACGTACTCACCGCACAGATCACCACCTCGCCCGAGAAGGCCGATCAGGTGCAGATCCTGGGTCTCGGCTACCGGATCCCCCTCTATGCACTCGGCGACAGTCTGAGTCTTTACGCTGGCTATTCCAGCGTGGAATCCGGTGCGCTACAGGGCCTGTTTACCGTTAACGGCAAAGGCTTGGTTGCGGGTGCCCGCTACAACCAGGCATTACGGGACATTGGTGCCTATCAGCACAAGTTGAGCTGGGGCCTGGATTTGCGCCGTTTCGACAGTGCCACCACCTTTTCTGGCGGCGCCGCGCTACCGGAAAGCCGCTACACGCTGCGCCCCATCAGCGTGGGATACCAGGGCCAGCGGCAACGCAATGACTTCTCATACGATATCAACGCCAGCTTGGCCTACAACCTGATCAGCAGTGACAATCTGGCCATCAATGCAGGCCGTTTGGGCGCCAAAGAACATTATTCCGTGGTGCGTTACGGCACCAATCTTTACTACACCCCCGCCCCCGAATGGACACTGCATGCTGGTCTCAGCGGTCAGTTCAGCCGCGATGCGCTCGCCCCCGGTGAGCAGTTTGGTCTGGGTGGTGCGAGCAGTGTGCGGGGTTATGGTGAGCGCGTTGTTGCCGACGACGAAGGGGTGCTGGTCAACCTTGAAGCCTTCTCCCCGGATTGGGGTAGCAAGATGGGCTTAGCCGGTCTCAGTTTGCGCGGTGCAGCCTTCCTTGACTGGGGACGCCTGTCGCGCAATCAGCCCCTGCCCGGTGAAGCGACAAGTACGGAACTGGCGGGGGCAGGCCTGGGTTTGCGACTGAACTGGCAGAAAACTGCTGCCATCAAGCTGGACGTGGCAAGGGCACTCAAAGAGGGTGCCGCTGAGCAAAAGGGCGATACCCGCGTACACGTATCAGCCGTTTTATCGTACTGAAGAACTTAACTGGTCTTTCTCAGGGGTACTGCGTGCCCCTACCCCGCTCCGGCGGAAGGAGTTGATGATGAAACCCCAATCAAGCCAATTTGCGATCAAGGCAGTTTGCCTGGCCACCCTGGCCTGTTTTGCCCCGGTTGGGCATGCCAACCCGAGTGGCGGCAGTGTTGTTGCAGGCAGCGCAACCATCGAGCAGCAGGGGAACACCCTGACGGTGACCAACACGCCAGGTGCCATCATCAACTGGTCCGCCTTCTCTATCGGCAAGGACGAAATCACCCGCTTTGTGCAGCAAAGCAGCCAGAGCGCCGTGCTCAATCGCGTGGTCGGACAAGATCCATCGCAAATCCTGGGCAGCCTGCAATCGAATGGGCGCGTGTTCCTGATCAACCCTAACGGCATCGTCTTTGGTGAAGGCGCGCGCATTGATACGGCCGGCCTGCTTGCCTCAACGCTGAATCTGCGCGACGAAGACTTCAGCGCTGGCAAGCTCCGGCTCGAAGGGGCGGCGACGGGGACGGTCCGCAATGCGGCGCATATCACGACGCCCAGCGGCGGCTTCGTTTATCTGATTGCCCCTGCTGTCGAGAACAACGGCGTGATCGTTTCGCCCAATGGCGAAATCCTGCTTGCTGCCGGTGCTAGCGTGGAATTGGTGGATGGCGTGGATACCAGCTTGCGGGTCAAGGTTGCCGCGCCTGCCGGCAATGTCCTGAACGTGGGGAAAATGATTGCTGAACAAGGTCGCATCGGTATCTTTGCCGCTGCAATTCGCCAGCAGGGCTTGGTCAGCGCCAACCAGGCTGAACTCGGTGATGGCGGCAAAGTGGTGTTCCGCGCCAGTGGCAATATCGATCTGGCAAGCGGCAGCCTGACACGGGCCAAGGGAGGCGAGGTACTGATCGACTCGATCGGTGGGACGAGCACCCTCGGCGGCACGATCGACACCGCCAGTGCCCATGGCAAAGGCGGCAATGTACGGTTGCTGGGCGACGCAGTCACTCTGCAAGGCAGCGCACTCATCGATGCCCGGGGGCTGAATGGTGGCGGCGAAGTGCTGGTCGGTGGTGGTTATCAGGGCAAGGATGCCTCGGTACACAACGCGCGTACCACGAACATGGCCGCGGGCGCGTTGATCGATTCCAGTGCTACAGGTAATGGTGATGCGGGTCAGACCATCTTGTGGGCGGATGATCACACGAACATGCAAGGCACCATCCTTGCCAAGGGTGGTTTACTGGGCGGTAACGGTGCGCTGGTGGAAGTGTCCGGCAAACAGACGTTGCAGTATGGCGGTACGGTGGATACGAGCGCAGCCAACGGCAAGATGGGGACCTTGCTGCTCGACCCGACGGACATGACAGTCACGCAGTGCTGCGGACCTTGCGGAGTCAATCAGCTTGACGTCAGCACCATTGAAGGCTCGGCGACCAACTTCATACTTTCTGCCAACAATGCAACCTTCAACTACGCGCTGAATATCACGAGCGGCAAATCACTGACGGTAGATGCCGCGGGCACCATAGATATCTACTCGAGCATTACGTCAAATGGTGCATTGACCCTCAATTCGGGCAGCAACATCACGGTGTATAGCGCGCCGATCTCTGCCACCACCATCAACATGACCGCCACACAGATCGGCTTTGACGATTCGGCGGTGAATGCCTCGAGCAAGGTTACGCTCAACACGCCGAATCTTCTGGTTGGCGGGATCAGCACGATCACCGCCCCCACGGGTATCCACCTGAAGAGCAACTTCATCAATCTGGCGCCCAACTCGATCAACACCTCGTCCTCGCTGGTGATCGAGCCTTACTCTTCCGCCGACTTCACGCTGGATGCCACCTTCCTTGCGGGTATTGCGCCCAGCTCCAATGCGGCCCTGTTCCTGAAGGGTGGGAACATCACTCTCGCCAATGCACTGAACTGGGGTGGCGATGTCACCATTGTTGCCGGTACTGCATTTACCAATTCAGCAGGATCAACCGGTCTCAGCTCCACCAACGGCCGCTATCTGGTTTATTCCTACAGCCCTTCATCCGATGTGCGGGGGGTAGTAGGGGGGTTCAGCAAGCACTATAACCAGCCTTTCGTCGCCGGTTCTACGCCCAGCTACGCCAGCACCGGCAACTGGTTCTTCTACAGCTACGCGCCAACCCTGTATGTGATTCCTACAGGCGGAACGATCACTTACGGCGCCGCCATTCCGGGCACCTTTACGCTCGATTCCGCCGGCCTGATTGACGGTGACACCATGGCCAACGCCAATGTCACTGGCGCCCCTAGCTTCCAGGCGACGGTATCCTCCGGCACCATTGCCCAAGACATGATGGGTTCGCCCGCGCTGGCCGTGTTGGCGGCAACATCCGGGTCCGGCAGCCTCAATGTGGGTAACTACTCCCTGCAGTATCAATCCGGATTGGCATCGAGCCTTGGGTACCAGTTCAGCACCTACACGGGATCGCTGGTGGTGAATCCGGCCACGATCTCGATCGGCAGCCAGAACTACAGCAAGGTTTACGACGGCTCGACCATCGCAGATCTGAGCAAGAGTCTGTCCGGGGTGCTGCCGGGTGACCAAGTCGGACTGTCCGGGTTTGCCAACTTTGATAACAAGAACGTTGGCATGGGCAAGACCATTACGTTCAGCGGGATGAGCCTGTCCGGAACGGATTCGGGTAACTACATTCTGGCCAACTCCAGCGGCAGCGTATTGGGTGACATTACTCACGCCTTGCTCACGCTCAGCGGTATCGTCATAGACAACAAGGTTTATGACGGCTCCACGAAAGCCACGTTCTCGTCAACCGGTGCGCTTAGCGGTGTAATCAATGGCGATAACGTTGAGCTGAAAACCGACGCAGCCCAGTTTGCCGACAAGAATGTCGGGGATGGCAAGACCGTCACGATTTCGAATATTGCGCTGGGCGGCACAGATGGCGGCAACTATCTGCTTGATGTGAAGAGTTTTATTGGCAAGGCCAACATTACCCGCGCGCCGTCGGTCTCCTGGGTGGGTGGCGCGTCGGGTAACTGGATGGACCCCGCCAACTGGGCAGGCGGTGCCGTGCCCGACTTGGCCAACGTCGCCGCCGTCTCCATCCCGACGGGGACTTCGATTACCTTTGACGGCGGCACGGTCGATCTCGACAGCATCAGCTCCAGTGGCACGATCTCGCTGTCGGGTGGCGAACTCAAGATCAAAGGCGCGGTAAGTACCAGCGGATGGCAGCAGACTGCTGGCAGCCTCAGTGCTTCTACCCTCACGGTCACAGACAGCTTCAGTCAGACAGGCGGAACCATCAAGGCCGGCAACCTTGCCATTACGCAGACCGCCGGCAATACCGTACTGGGTAATATCGAAGTGGCCGAGGCCGGGATCAGTAGCGTCGGCGACGTGACACAGAGCGGTAGCATGAGCGTCTCTGGCCTGCTCAAGGTCAATGCAGCCAACGTGACGCTGGATGCCGCCAACAACAGCTTCAACAAGGTCAATATCGCCAGTTCTGGTAGTACCAAACTGACCGACACCGGTGATCTGATGGTTGAGAAGATCATCGCCGGCAGCAATATCAATCTCGTCGTCACCGGCAATCTGCTTGGCGAGGGTGCTGGCCCGCATCTGCAAGGGGTTGCCGCCGATCTGAAGGCGGCAAACATCAATCAGCTCAATATGGCGATGGATCAGCTGACCTTTGCAGCTAGCGGCGATGTAAAACTGCAAAATCAGAAAGCACTCAACCTGATGGCTAGCCAAGCCGGAGGCAGCGTTTATGTCGAGTCGTTCGGCGGCTTGACCACATCAGGCAAAGTTGTCGCAGGCACCAGTCTTGACCTGATTACCCACAGCCCAATGACCATTGGTACAGACGGCATTCAGGCTGGCACCGTCAAACTCAAGTCATTCTCCAGTGCAGGCGTGGATGACATCGTGATCAATGGCAATATCGTTGCCTCGGTCGGTAGCTGCGATGTCGAATCGGGTGGTGGCATCACCCAGAATGCCAACGTGCAAACCAGTGGTGGCGGCATTCAGATGGCAGCACTGGATGGCAGCCTGCTGATGGGTAGCAATGCCTCGTCATCCTCCAATGGTGGCAGCATCAACTACAGCGCACTCGGCGATATCACCCTGGCCCTGTTGGATGCGGGCAGTGGTGCAGTGGCACTCAACTCGACGCAGGGCGGCATCGGTTCCGTTGGTACGGGATTGAACATTCGCTCAGGCTCGCTGGATGCGTCGGCGCAGGGGGCCATTCGCCTGCAGGCAGATACCCCGCCCGATAAACTCAAGCTGGCTAGCACCTCCGGTCTGATCTTGATCACCGATCCTTCCGGCGTAGCCCTGCCGGGTAGCACCATCAGTACCGGTGGCACTACTACCGGCCCGACCGGTGTGCTTGTGCAATCGATCAACAACGTTGCCAACCAAGGCGGTCTGACCGTGGCGGACCCGCAAGATCAGGATGCAGGCACCCCGGGTCAGCAATCTGGCTCCACACCAACCGGCGAACAGGGACAAGACAATGACAAGCAGAAAAAAGCCAAGAAGTGCTAAGCAGCTGCTGGCGCCGCTTGTCCTCGCAGGATGGATGATGGTACCCGTCGGCGCGCTGGCGGACGCCGCAGGCACCGTATCCCAGCTGGCTGGGGTGCTCACGGCGCAAAAGGTGAGTGGGAATGTCAAGATTCTGGGCGTGCGCTCGGGTATCGAAACGGGCGATCTGCTATCCACCAGTGCCAATACCTATGCGAGGATCAAGTTCTCGGATGGTGGTGAGCTGACCTTGCGCCCTAATACGCGTATCCGTATCGACGACTACCGGTTTGATCAGGCCAAGCCACAGGAAGACAACGCATTCTTCAGTCTGATCAAGGGCGGGCTGCGCGCCGTAACGGGTTTGGTTGGCAAGCGTAACGGCCTATCGTCCTACAGGATGGCCACGCCTACCGCCACCATCGGGATTCGGGGCACCCATTACGGGGTGCTGTACTGTCGCCAGGACGACAGCGAGTGCGATGACTATCGCACCAACCGCGGCGAATCACCGCTGGATGGCTTGCATCTGGACGTGGTGGACGGACGGATCATCGTCAACAATGCTGCCGGCAGCCAGGAGCTGGCTGCCGGCCAGTATGGCTTCGTGGGGATCAATCAGGCGCCCGTCATCGTGCCGGAAACGACAGGCGTGCCCATCTCGATTGAAAACAAGGTGAATACCCCTGCCGAAAACGTGCTGGGCACACAGCCCAACCAGCAGGATTTCGAATGTACCGTGGGTAGCTGACCAAGGGCTTGGCCTGCAAGCCATCATCACCTTGCAAACGGGGCAGCCTTTAGCTGCCCCTTTGCTTTTGCGATGACATCGGTTCGTATCCCGGTTCAGATCCGCCGTGGTTGTCCGTCCTCGAATACCAGTAGCTCACCGGGCTGCATTCTGATCCAGGCTTCGTTATCAGTCAGCGGTTGCGTGGCGATGACGGCAACACGGTCATGCTCCCCCGTCAGGGCATCAAAGTCGATGCTGATGTCCCGATCAACCAGGTGCGCATCACCAAAGGGTGCCTGCCTGACCAGATAATGCAGGTTCGTGGCACAGTGCGCGATCAGCACGGTACCGTTCGACAGCAAGCAGTTGAGCGTCCCGCGCTCAGCCAGCTCACCCATCCTGAGCTTGAGAAACTGGGTCAGTGTCGGCATGTCCGGTTGGGTGGGGAACGCTGTCGCCAATGTCTCCATCAGCCAGCAAAATGCGTGCTCGCTGTCGGTATCACCAACAGGCTGGAAGCGATTGCCGCGCAAGGCAGGCAAGGATTTGAGATCACCATTGTGCGCAAATAGCCAATAACGCCCCCATAGTTCGCGCATGAAAGGATGGGTATTGGCCAGCGATACCTGGCCCACCGTGGCCTTGCGAATATGCGAGATGACATTGGTGGATTTGATCGGATACTGACGCACCAGATCCGCAATCGGCGATGAACAGGATGACTGCCAATCCAGGAACAGTCGGCAACCCGCACCTTCAAAGAACCCGATTCCCCATCCGTCTGCATGATGATCGGTCTCCCCTCCCCGGCGACGAAAACCCTCGAACGAGAAACAGATATCAGTCGGCACATTACAATTCATGCCCAATAGCTGGCACATGGTATGACTCATTTCCTAACAATTTCAGCGGCTTGTCTGCCAGACGGTCAA
Source organism: Chitinimonas sp. BJYL2 (assembly GCF_027257935.1). NCBI lineage: Bacteria > Pseudomonadati > Pseudomonadota > Betaproteobacteria > Neisseriales > Chitinibacteraceae > Chitinimonas > Chitinimonas sp. BJYL2. Next base: position 26,297 of record NZ_JANZKW010000001.1, read on the forward strand.
GCTGACACAGTCTTGGCGGCGTATATTTCAAGAGAGACCAGCAGTCATTGAATCGGGGCATGCAATGAACCTGAATTCGATATCCACCAATCTGAACCGCCTGTACGGCCTAGTATCCGACGATCCGTTTCGCCTGCAAAGCAGCGTCGGTCAATCAGTCGGCAGCCGCACGGGATTGGGTATCCCCTCAACGAGCGTCAAGCTGTCGGATTACGGCCGCCTGCAATCCTCCCTGTCGGAGCTAAGGCGGGCTTCGGCGAATCTGGACGCCCGGGATGAGATCGCGGCCTACAAGGTCAGTTCAAGCACAAATGTGGTGCAAGCCAGTGCGGGCAAACAGGTGCAAGGGGGCCAGACACTGGGTGTGGAGGTCAACCAGCTCGCTCGCGCCCAGAAGCTCCAGTCCCAAGCCGTGGCCGATGCAGATACCACCCAGATCGGTGGCGGCACCTTGCGGATCGAGTTTGGCCGGCTGGATGAATCCGGCAACGGCTTCAACCCGACCAGCGGAAGCGCCCGAAGCCTGACCATCCAGAGCACGGACAGCTCGCTCGATAGGATTGCCAGCCGTATCAACCGTGCAGATATCGGTGTTACGGCCAAAGTAGCCAAGGACAGCAACGATCAGTATCGCCTCGAAATCACGGGCAAGCAGAGCGGTGCCGCACAGGCATTCCGGATCACGGTGGACGATACGGATGGTAACGATACCGATAGCACGCAGGGACTGTCGCGATTGGCTTTCGACCCGGATACCGGTCCCGGCTATGGCAAGAATCTCAGCACCGTGCAAATCGCACAGGACGCCGAAGCCACCGTGGATGGCAAGCGCCTGAGCAGCAACACCAATACATTCTCTAATGTAGTACCCGGTATCAACCTGACAGCCAACACCACTGGCACGGCCAGAATCACCATTACCCGCGATACAGGTCAGGGCGAGAAGTCTGCAAAGGCCTTGGTGGCGGCATTCAATACCTTCCAAGGGCAGCTCAAGGATCTGGGTAGTGATGGCCTGACACGGAAAATCGGTAATGACATTGACAGGGCCATCAGTGGCGCGGAGACGGGCGCGGGACAAAAGCGGCTTACGTTGAGTGATCTGGGTATTCGCAAAGATGGCGACGGCCAACTCAAGCTGGATGAGGACAAGTTCAAACAGGCCTTCGCCAGCGATCCGGAGGGCGCCACTGCCCTGCTGGGAAATGCGGCAGCGCGCTTGGGCGCTGCCAGTGAAGACGCGCAAAGCGGAGTACTGCGCAAGACCAGCACTTCATTGAGACTGAATGATGCTGCTCCCCGTGGGCTCAGTGATGGATTCAACCCGGCCAGTAACCCGCTTGCCTATCGACAGACCACCAGCAATCTCTATGGTCTGGCACAGTATCTGTCGATTGCGGGACTACGCTGAGTAGGTTCCAACAACAAAAGCCCGGCATTGCCGGGCTTTTGTTGTTGCTCACCGCGCCTGGGTACTTACTCACCCATACCCGCAGCCACGGTGCTGTAACCCGCATCCACATGCATGATTTCGCCAGTCACCGCCGATGACAGATCCGACAGCAGGAAGGCCGCCACATTGCCCACCTCTTCAATCGTCACGTTACGCTTGAGCGGGGCCGACTCTTCCACGTGGTGCAGAATCTTCGAGAAGCCCGCGATACCTGCGGCCGCCAGCGTCTTGATCGGGCCGGCCGAGATGCCGTTGACGCGGATGCCCTGCCCACCCAGTGCGCTGGCCATGTAGCGCACATTGGCTTCCAGGCTGGCTTTGGCCAAGCCCATCACGTTGTAATTGACCACAGCACGCTCGGCGCCCAGGTAGCTCAGCGTCAGCAAGGCCGCGTTCGGGGCCAGCTGCGGACGCAACGCCTTGGCCAGCGCAGCAAAGCTGTAGCTGCTGATGTCGTGGGCGATCTGGAATGCCTCGCGGCTGACCGAGTCGAGGTAGTCGCCCGACAACGCCTCACGCGGGGCGAAACCGATCGAGTGGACCACGCCATCGATGCGATCCCAATGCTTGCCCAGATCAGCGGCCATGGCAGCGATTTCTTCATCGGAGCCGACATCGCAACGCAGGACGATGTCGCTGCCGAACTCAGCGGCCATGTCGACCACGCGGTCCTTGAGCTTGTCGTTCACATAGGTGAAAGCGAGCGTGGCGCCCTCGCGCTTGCAGGCCTCGGCAATGCCGTAGGCAATGGAACGGTTGGACAAGAGGCCGGTGATCAGGATCTTTTTGTCGGCGAGAAAACCCATTCTGAGTGCTTCCTTCACTTGGGGAAGCGAAGATTGTAGCTATCCCGCTGGCTTCGGCCAATGAAAGCCTGTCGGTCAAACGCTTGATTCATACTCGGCAAAACGGCTGGAACTTGAGCGCGATCAAGCCTTGCAGACCCTGCCTGCCTTAGTGTCCGGGCTTTGCCTGCAAGGAGCCGACATGGCGATTACCCTGTTCGACGACGGCGAACACCGCTGCCTGATGTTTGCCGATCTGGTCGATGATGATGACGACCACGCGGTCCAGGCCAACCAGTTCCTGATCGTTTCCGGCCGTGAAGGCGCACTGATCGACCCGGCCGGCAACATGACCTACAACGCGCTGATCATGGCCATGGCGCGGTATTTTCCGGCACGCGAACTCAAGTACATCCTCGCCTCGCATGCCGACCCCGACATCGTGGCCTCACTCAACAAATGGCTGATCGGCACCGATTGCACGCTGGTCGTATCGCGCCTGTGGGAGCGCTTCGTGCCGCACTTCTGCAATGTGGGCAATGCCAGCGGTCGCATCATGGGCCTGCCCGATGAAGGCGGCTGGATTGCGCTGGGCAATGATCGGCTGGCGGCCGTACCCGCGCATTTCCTGCATGCAGAGGGCAACTTCCATTTCTATGACCCACGCTCGGGCATCCTGTTTACGGGAGATATGGGCGCATCGATGGTCGAGCATGAGGCCGTCAACGCGCCGATCACGACCCTGGCTGAACTGGATCGGCACCTGAGCAATATGGATGGCTTCCACCGCCGCTATATGGTCAGCAACAAGGCCTGTCGCCTCTGGGCCAACATGGTGCGCCCCTGGGTGGAGCGCAACGAGATCAAGCTGTTCGTGCCGCAGCATGGCCGCTACTTCGTGGGCCGCGAAGTACTGCTGGGCTTTCTGGACTGGATCAGCAGCCTGCAATGCGGCATTGACCGCTTCGACGAGGGGCACTACCGGATGCCGCTTTAAGGAGGGCAGCCAGCCAACAAAAAGCCGGGCTATCGCCCGGCTTTTTGTTTGGGGTGCATCACGCTCAGTAAGCGTCGTCGGCCAAAGCCAACACAGCATCGGCACCGTTCACCAAGACATCGGCAAAACTGGCCGTCTGTGGCAGCAGATACGCCGCATAGAAGTTGGCGGTGATCAGCTTCGATTCAAAGAATGCCGCATCGCCCTCGCCATCGGCCAGCTTCTGCTTGGCGATCAGCGCGGCCCGGCCCATTTGCCAGCCACCCAGCGTCAGGCCCATCAGTTCCAGATACGCCACCGAACCGGCGGCGACTTCGCGCGGTTGGGACTCAAACTGGTTGACCACGTACTCGGTAGCGACACGGGCGTTGGCCAGTGCCTTGTCGAGGCCGCTGGCCAGTTCGGTCAGGCCGGCAGTGCGCAGCTGGGCAACCACGCTTTCCACCTCGGCCAGCATGGCCTTGGCAGTGGCACCCTTCTCGCTCGCGGTCTTGCGGCCAACCAGGTCCATGGCCTGGATGCCGTTGGTGCCTTCGTAAATGGCGCTGATGCGTGAGTCGCGCAGGTACTGGGCGGCACCGGTTTCTTCGATGTAGCCCATACCGCCGTGTACCTGCACGCCCAGACTGGCAATGCGGCTGGCGTTCTCGGTGTTCCAGCCCTTGACGATGGGGGTCAGGAAACCGACCACGGCACCCCACTTCTGGCGTTCGGCGGCGTCGGGATGGCGACCGGCCTTGTCGAGCGCGGCGCAGGCGTAGTAGGTCAATGCGCGTTCGGCTTCGACCAAGGCACGCATGGTCATCAGCATGCGGCGTACATCGGGGTGACGGATGATGGCGGCCGGGTTCGGGTTGTCCGAACCCAGTTCACGGCTTTGCAGACGATCACGCGCGTAGCCCACGGCCTTCTGATAGGCAGCCGATGCCAGCGCCATGCCTTCGACGCCCACGCCCAGACGGGCCGCGTTCATCATGGTGAACATATAGCCGAGGCCACGGTTGGCTTCGCCCACCAGATAGCCGATGGCACCACCGTTGTCGCCATAGCTCATCACGCAGGTCGGCGAGCCGTGAATGCCCATCTTGTGTTCGATGGACACGCATTGCAGATCATTACGCGGACCCAGCGAGCCGTCGGCATTGACCATGAACTTGGGCACCACGAACAGCGAGATCCCCTTCACGCCAGCCGGTGCGTCGGGCAAGCGGGCCAGCACGAGGTGGACGATGTTCTCGGCCATATCGTGCTCACCCCAGGTGATGAAAATCTTCTGGCCGGTGATCTTGTAGGTGCCATCGCCCACGGGCACGGCGCGGCTCTTGACCAGCGAGAGGTCCGAACCTGCCTGCGGCTCGGTCAGATTCATGGTGCCGGTCCACACGCCTTCCACCATCTTGGGCAGGTAGATCGTCTTCAGCTCGTCGGAGCCATGGTGTTCCAGCGCGGCAATCGCGCCCAGCGTCAGCAGCGGGCACAGCGAGAAAGCCATGTTCGAGGCTTTCCACATTTCCTCGACCGCCGTCGCGATCAGGCTGGGCATACCCTGGCCACCAAAATCGGCCGGCGCGTGCAGGCCGCCCCAGCCGTTTTCCACATACTGGGTGTAAGCGTCCTTGAATCCGGGCGCCGTGGTGACCACGGCATCAGCCAGCTTGTTGCCATGCTGATCACCCACGCGATTCAGTGGGGCCAGCACGTTCTCGGCGAACTTGGCGGCTTCTTCGAGAATGGCATCGGCGAGCTCGGGGTTCACATCTTCATAACCCGGCAGGGCGGACACTTCGCTAAGGCCGGCCAGTTCGTTCATCACGAAACGCATGTCGGCGAGCGGGGCTTGATAAGTCATGGCTGTCTCCGGTTTTAATTCGAGCGCTTGCTTGATTTGTGGGGCTTTAAAAACGGCCACCTTGGTGACCGTTTTAGTGCATGGACTGCTTATTTGTTCAGTTCGGCCAAGAGTTCAGGCACAGCGGTAAACAAATCGGCAACAAGACCATAGTCCGCCACCTGGAAGATCGGGGCTTCCTCGTCCTTGTTGATGGCGACGATGACTTTGGAATCCTTCATGCCGGCCAAATGCTGGATCGCACCCGAGATACCGACGGCGATATACAGCTGCGGCGCGACGATCTTGCCGGTCTGGCCGACCTGATAATCGTTCGGGGCATAGCCCGCATCCACCGCAGCACGGCTGGCGCCGATAGCAGCACCGAGTTTGTCGGCCAGCGGTTCGAGCACGCCGTGGAACTGCTCGCTGGAACCCAGCGCGCGGCCACCCGAGACGATGATCTTGGCGGCACCCAGTTCGGGGCGGGCGGACTTGGTCAGCTCTTGCGACACAAAGCCCGATTTGCCGGCATCGCTGCCTGCACCCACGGCTTCGATTGCGGCGCTGCCACCTTCGGCGACGGCGTCGAAGGCGGTGGTACGGACAGTCAGCACCTTGATCGAATCGCTCGACTGCACGGTGGCAATCACGTTGCCGGCGTAGATCGGGCGGACAAAGGTATCGGACGATTCAATGCCGATCACGTCGGAAATCTGCGCCACATCCAGCAAGGCAGCCACACGCGGCAGCACATTCTTGCCAAAGGTCGATGCCGGGGCCAGCACATGGCTGTAACCCTTGGCCAACTCAACCACGACGGGTGCCAGGTTCTCGGCCAGGCCGTGCGCCAGATGCGCGCCATCGGCAGTCAGCACCTTGGCGACGCCAACGAGCTTGGCGGCAGCTTGTGCGGCAGCGCCAGCATTGTGGCCAGCGACCAGCACGTGGATATCGCCACCCAGCTTTTGCGCGGCGGTCACGGTGTTCAGCGTGGCGGCCTTCAGGTGGGTATTGTCGTGTTCTGCGATAACGAGAATGGCCATGATCAGATCACCTTCGCTTCATTCTTGAGTTTGGCCACCAGCTCGGCCACCGAGCCCACCTTGATGCCCGCCGAGCGCGCGGCCGGCTCGGCCACCTTGATCAGCTTCAGGCGCGGTGCGGCATCCACGCCCAGATCGGCCGGGGTCACTTTGTCCAGCGGCTTCTTCTTGGCGGCCATGATGTTCGGCAGCTTCACGTAACGCGGTTCGTTCAGGCGCAGGTCGGTGGTGATGATCGCGGGCAGGCTCAGCGACACGGTCTCCAGACCGCCGTCGATTTCGCGGGTGACATTGACCTTGTCGCCAGCCAGTTCCACCTTGGAGGCAAACGTGCCTTGCGGGGCGTTCATCAATGCGGCCAGCATCTGGCCGGTCTGGTTGGCATCGTCGTCGATGGCTTGCTTGCCCAGCACTACCAGCTGCGGGGCTTCCTTATCGGCCACGGCCTTGAGCAGCTTGGCCACGGCCAGCGGCTGCAGTTCGGCCTCGGTTTCCACGTGGATGGCACGGTCAGCACCCATGGCCAGTGCGGTGCGCAGCGTTTCTTCACACTGCTTCACGCCCAGCGAGACCACGACGATCTCGGTGGCCTTGCCGGCTTCCTTGAGACGCACGGCCTCTTCGACGGCGATTTCGTCGAAGGGGTTCATGGACATCTTCACATTAGCGATATCGACGTTGGAGCCATCGGCTTTGACGCGAACTTTGACGTTGTAATCAACAACGCGTTTGACTGCGACCAGGATCTTCAAAACAGCCTCCGCAGGGGGGTCGTAGAGGGAATTCGTGGGCTCGGGTGCGGACACAGCATCGACTCACCATCGCGGGAGAACGATACGGCGCCAGCAGCAACGGCCTCTTCTAGAGCGCGTGAGGATAGCACCGAGGGGGTGCCAGCGTCACTTGAGCGTAGTCATACAAAATCTGACTACCTATTACCTTTGATCGAAAACTAGCACCTTGCGGCCGAATCAAACAAGCGTTTGATTTGTAGTGTAGGTCCCTCACCACAGCGCTGTCGCGATTGCCCCACCCCGCAGGCTTTGCCAGAATGCCCGGCCGCGCCTGTTGCGGCTGTTACCGATCGAGCTCCGCCTGCCATGAAAAACACCGCCACCCTGCTGATCTCGTGCCCTGACCGCAAGGGCCTGGTCGCCGCGATTGCGAACTTCCTCTACACCTACAACGCCAACATCCTGCACGCCGATCAGCATCAGGACGACGATGCCGGCTTGTTCCTGATGCGGGTGGAATGGGATCTGGATGGCTTCGCGCTCGACATGAATGCGTTCGAGGCTGCGTTTGCGCCCATTGCCGAACGTTTCGGCATGGACTGGAAGCTCAAGCGCTCGGCGCAGAAGCCGCGCATGGCGATCTTTGTGTCCAAGTACGATCACTGCCTGGTGGATCTGCTGCATCGTCGCCACACTGGCGAGCTCGATTGCGAGATCCCCTTGGTGATTTCCAACCACGAAGACTGCCGCCGCGTGGCGGAGTTCTACGGCATTGCTTATTACGTAATCGACGTGAACAAGGACAACAAGGCCGAGGCCGAGGCGCGTGAACACGCCCTGTTGCAGGAACACGGCATCGACCTGATCGTGCTGGCGCGCTACATGCAGGTGCTGTCGAGCGACTTCACTGCCAAGTGGAAACACCGCGTCATCAATATCCACCACAGCTTCCTGCCGGCCTTTGAAGGGGCCAAGCCCTACCACCGTGCCCATGCACGCGGGGTAAAGCTGATCGGTGCCACCAGCCATTACGTGACCGAGGTGCTCGACGATGGCCCGATCATCGAACAGGACGTTACCCGCATCTCGCACCGCGACACCGTGGACGCACTGGTTGAAAAGGGTCGCGATCTCGAACGCATCGTGCTCTCGCGCGCCGTGCGCTGGCATCTGGATCACCGCGTACTTGTATATGGCCACAAGACGGTTGTGTTCGACTGAACCAGCGCCTGCATGCCGTCCAGCTGCAAAAACAGTAAAAAAGTGTCTCACCGGCTGCAGCGCCTGCATGCCGTCCAGCTGCAAAAACAGTAAAAAAGTGTCTCACCGGCTGGTTCACGACCAGGCATCGCGCAAGAATGAGGCTTGCACCCATCGCCAAGGAGCGGCTCATGTCTACTCATCTCAAGGCAGGCCATACCGCTGCCATCTTGACCTGCGCACTGCTGGCCGGCTGCGCCAATGTCACCAACACCAGCTTGCTGGATGGCAGCCACACCTTCGGCCGCACCGAGCTCAATACCTATCCCGTTCGAGTGCTGGCCGTTGATGGTTACTACGGCGTGGACGTCAATCCGGTCCGCGCAGAACCCGGTGAGCGCGTGCTGCGTGTTGCGACGGCACCGGTAGCCGGCTTCCACAATCCGCCAACCAAGGACGTACGGTTTACCGTAGCGCCATGCAAGCGCTACTATCTGGCGGCCAAACGGCAAAGTCCGCTGAAACAGGATTTCGAGCTGATTGTGCAGTCCGTCGATGATCGACTGGATTGCCAGAAGCAGGGCTGAGCCGTATGACTGGCCATCGTTGCCACCACCTCTGACCCCGTCCCCGCCCAGCGCGCGGGATGCACGGATTGCCGGCCATGTCGGCAATCCGTCGTTTTGAAGACGCCATGCTGCCTTTCTTTCAGGACGCCTTTGACCTTGCCCGGTTCCGGGTCAAGCCACTAGAACACTACGCCTACGACTGGTGGCAGCCCATCGCATGGCTGACCACGCTGGCGATCCTGCCCGTGCTGCTGGCCTTGGGTAAGACCGGCAATCCACTGGGCATGCTGGCGTTCTCGCTCGCGGCCAGCTGGGGGCAGGCACTGCTGTTCACCTTTTTCTTTGCTTGGTGGATCAGGAAGCATCCACAAACCCAGATACGCGGCTCACTGTTTCCGCTGGTAGTGCTGGCCAGCAGTGCCCAGCTGAGCGGACTGCTGCTGTCGATCACGCCCGAGATGCTGGTGCCGCTGGTGTTTCTGGGTCTGCTGGTCTACCAGTTTGCCGTACTGCTCAATGCTCTGGCCAAAACCCACAGCCTGCCGGTGCGCTATATGGTCAACGGCCTGATGGTGTATCTGGCCGGCTGCTTTGCCCTCAGCGTGCTGATTGCCATGCTGCTGATCATGGCGGGTGTGGAAATGCCGCAGCTACCCGCAGCTCCCGCCAACGCACCAGCTACGGCGCAGGGCAACGCCTGATATGGCCGGCTTCCGCTATCAGGTACTGGATGCCAATGGCCGCGCCAGCGAGGGCGTGATCGAGGCGGATAACGCCAAGCTGGCCCGTGCCAGCCTGCGCGATCAAGGCTTGTGGGTTGTAGAGCTCGGCGAGCTGGCGGCGGCCGACGCGGCTGGCAAGGCGCGTAGCCGCACCGGCATCGGTGCCGCCGAGCTATCGCTGATCACCCGTCAGTTTGCCACCTTGCTGGATGCGGGCCTGACCATTGAGCGCGCACTCACCGTGCTGATCGAACAAACCGAAAACCCGCGCAGCCGCGATGTGCTGGCCGGTGTGCGCAGCGAGGTGCTGGCCGGCGCGCCCGTCAGCGTGGCGCTGAATCGGCATCCACGGGTGTTTCCCGAGTTGTATCGCACCATCGTCCGGGCAGGCGAGGAGTCGGGCAAGGCGGCGGGGGTGATGGGTCGCTTGGCCGACTATATGGAAGCCCGCCGGGCGCTCACGTCCAAGGTCACGCTGGCTTTTGTGTACCCTGCCGTGGTGCTGTCGGTGTCGCTGCTGGTCATTGTGGGCATGCTCTGGTGGGTCGTGCCGCAGATGGTGGGCGTGTTCCAGAGTGCCAAGCAGGAGCTACCTTTCCTGACCCGTGCGCTGCTCGCGATATCCAGCGGTATCCGGGAGTACGGTATCTGGGGCGCCGCTGCAATGGGTGGCGCGGTGATTGCCTTCCAGCGCGCGCTACGCCTGCCCGCATTCCGCCAGCGCGTCGATGGCCTGCTGTTGCGCCTGCCCCTGTTTGGCCGTCTGAACCGGGCTGGCAATACCGCGCGGCTTGCCAGCACGCTATCGATTCTGGTGGGCAGCGGCGTACCGTTGCTCAAGGCCATGGAAGCCGCGGCCGGCGTGGTGCAGAACGGCGTGCTGCGCGAGGCGGTGCTGTCGGCATCGCGCGATGTGCGCGAAGGTGCAACCTTGTCGCGCGCACTGGAGCGGCAGAAGCTGTTCCCGCCCGTACTCGTGCATCTGATCGCCAGCGGTGAAGCCACCGGCCGGCTGGATGCCATGCTGGATCGTGCGGCGCAGCAGCAAACCGGCGAGCTCGAACAGCGCGTCGCCACGTTCACCAGCCTGCTCGGCCCGATGATGGTGCTGCTGATGGGTGTGGCCGTGCTGTTGATCGTGCTGGCTATCCTGTTACCCGTATTTGAAATGAACCAGCTCGTACGATGATGGCCCAAGATTGCGATACCACCGTTGCCACCCTGCGTGCCCAGGTCGCCGCCTTTGTCGCCGCGCGCGACTGGCAGCAGTTCCATAGCGGCAAGAATCTGGCCATGAGCATCGCCATCGAGGCGGCCGAGCTGATGGAGCACTTCCAGTGGGCACCGCCCGCTGACGGCACCATCAACAAGGCCGAAGTCGCCGAGGAGCTGGCCGATGTGCTGATTTATGCGATGTCGTTTGCCAACACGCTCGATATCGACATCAGTGCCGCCATCACCGCCAAGCTCGCCAAGAACGAAACCCGTTTCCCGGTGCCCGCCGGCACCCTTCCCCACCCGGAGTCTTCACGATGAAGCAAAGCAGCCGTCAACGCGGTTTCACCCTGATCGAGATTCTTGTCGTGATCGCCATTCTCGCCATCTTGGGCGCACTAGTGGTCCCCAAGATCATGAGCCGTCCCGACGAGGCCCGCGTGGTCGCTGCGCGCCACGATGTGCAGGCTGTGGTGCAGGCGCTCAAGCTCTACAAGCTTGATAACGGCGTTTACCCCAGCACCGAACAGGGCCTCAAGGCGCTGGTCGAGAAGCCCACCAGCGGTACGATTCCCGGCAACTGGAAAGCCTATCTGGACAAACTGCCCCGCGACCCCTGGGGCCGCGATTATCTGTACCTGAACCCCGGCATCAAGGGCGAGATCGATGTGCTGAGCTACGGTGCCAATGGCCAGGCCGGCGGCGAAGGATTTGATGCCGATATCGGTTCATGGATGCTGTGAAGTCATAACGGTGAGCCTGCACGCCCGTCTGGGTCATGAGAGAAATACGGCCTGCCTGCGTTCCTGTATGGGTCACAGGCAGACCGGCTCATTCCGGCATGGCGCTGGCTTCACGCTGATTGAAATCCTGGTGGTGATGGTCATCGTGGGCATCATCGTCACGCTGGCGGCGGTGCGCTTTGGCGGCAGTGATCAGGACGCCCTGATCCGCGAGGCCGAGCGGCTATCGCTATTGCTGGAGGCCGCGCGTGACGAGGCAATCGCCACGGGCACCACGCTCGGTTTTGATGCCGAGGATCAGCAGTATCGCTTCTGGCAACAAGGGCAGGACTATACCTGGCAGCCGCTGTCCGGCAACGACACCCTGCGACCACGCGAGCTGCCGGTACCTGTTCGCCTTGGCGATATCAGGGTGAACCGCCAGCCCTTGGTGGCGGGACAGAAGGTGGTTTTCACCCCGTCTGGCGTCAACGCCCCATTCGAGTTCACGATCAGTGCAGGTGCCGAACTACGCAGGTTGAGTGCGGATGCGCTGGGCCGTGTCGCCGTGGCGGCGCCCGGGGTATCGGCACCATGAGACGGGCCGGCTTCACCCTGATCGAGGTGCTGGTCGCGCTGGCGGTGCTGGCCATCGCCCTCACGGCCTCGGTACGGGCAACCCTGGTAGTCAGCGACGGGTCCTTGTCTTTGCGTCGCCATCTGGCTGGTGGCTGGGTGGCCCAGAATCGGCTGAACGAACACATCGCGCTGGGCCGGTTCCCGGATACCGGCATGAGCGAAGGTCAGACCCGGCAGGCGGGCATGGATTTCAGCTGGCGTGAAACGGTGTCCGAAACGCCCAATAAAGCATTCCGGCGCGTGGAAGTGCGCGTTTTCTCTCAGCAGGACAGCACCCATGCGGATGCCATCCTCATCGGTTACATCGCTAATGTATCGCGCTGAGTGCCGGTCTACCCATCGCCTGCGCATCAGCGGTTTTACCCTGATCGAGATCCTCGTCGCTTTGGCGGTGTTCAGTGTGCTGGCCATCATCTCTTACCAAGGTGTGGCACGCATGGCCGTCGCCAAGCAGGTGATGGACGCGGACAACCGCAAATGGCGCGAGCTGACCGTAGCGCTGGCTCGTTTCGAGGAAGATTTCTCGCAAGTGGCGGACCGCGCCTGGCGCGATGAAGGCGGCACCTTGCGTAGTGCCGTACGGGGCGGGCCCGGCACACAGGATGCCAATGGTGCGCAACTCGAACTGGTCCGCTACGACGGCGGACGCCTGACCCACCTGGGCTATCGCCAGCGCGATGGCAAGCTGGAGCTGCTGATCTGGGACGCGCTCGATCTCGCGCCGCGCAGCGCCCCGACCGCGTTGGCATTGCTGGAGGGCGTGGATGCCCTGTCCTTGCGGTTTCTGGACCGCAGTGGTCAGTGGTATCTTGCCTGGCCACAAGGCCAGCAGGCCGCACAAACACCACGGGCTGTCGAAATCAAACTCACCCTGACCGGTGGTGACACCATCACCCGGCTGTTCGTGCTGCCATGAAACGCCTGTACCCGACCCAATCCGGCATCGCCATTGTGACGGCCGTCGCCGTGGCGGCACTGGTCGCCGCACTGGCCGGCATGATTGCCTTCCGGCATACCCTGTGGCTACGTCAGGTCGAGAACCAGCAGGATCTGGCACAGGCGCGCAATGTAGCCAACGCCGCCATCGACCTGAGCCGCCTGACGCTGCAGGCCGATTCGCGCCAGAACCGGATCGACCATGCGCAGGAAACCTGGGCCATTCCGATTCCCAATCTGCCCGTGGAACAAGGCAACGCCGGTGGCCGCATTCTCGATGTGCAAGGCCGCTTCAATCTCAACAACCTGATTCGCAATGGCGCCGTCAGCACCACCGACCTGGAAGCCTTTCAGCGCCTGCTCGGCAAAGCGGGCCTGAGCCCGGATCTGGCCAATGCCGTACTCGACTGGATGGATGCCGATAGCGAAACGCGCTATCCCGGCGGTGCCGAGGACCGGGAGTATCTGGCGCAGAACCCGGCCTACCGCACCGCCAACCGGCCACTGTTCGATATCGGCGAGCTGGCGCAGATACGGGGATTCACCCCGGATGGCTTGCGACGCCTGCAGGCTGAACTGACCGCCCTGCCTGTCGCCACGCCTATCAATGTCAACTTTGCCTCGGCCGATACCCTGATGGCGATCCTGCCCGGGCTGAGTGATGGCGATGCAGCGGCTATCGTGCGCCAGCGCGAATCACGTCCCTACCAGAGCGAAGGCGAATTCAAGGCGATGCTGCCAGACAGCATCGCCGGGCTGGCCACACCGGAGCGAGTGGGGATGGAGTCTCGCTATCTGCTCAGCGAGGTCGATGCCCGTTTCGGCCGGGTGACCGTGTCCTATCGGGCACTGCTGGAGCGCAATGGTGACCAGGTGCCGCGCATCGTCTGGATACGCCGTCGCTAAGCACAGCCCCGGTTTGGCGTTTGCCGGCTTGTCCGCTAGAGTCGTGGCTGGTGAATGGAAAGGGTAATCCCGAATGGCTCGCCATACCGCAGGCCACCTGATTGCACCCCTGCTCGGTTACGTGCTGATGCTGCTGGCCACGGGCCCGGTGCACGCTGCTGCCACCCCGTCAGCAAGCCTGCCGGTACTGCACGTCGTGGGCGATCACGCGCCGCCCTTCCGCATCATGGAGGGCAACCAGTGCACCGGTATGTACTGCGAAGTCATGCAACTGCTTGCCCAGCGCGCCGGTTATGCCCTGCAGTTCAGCAATGTGCCGCCCAAGCGCGCCCTGAAGATGATGGAATTGGGGGAGGCGGACATCATGTTGGGGCCTAACCGCATTCCGGCACGCGAACACTATCTGCATTTCATGGTGGCGAGCTTCCCGCCGGCCAACAAGGCCTTCTACGTGCGGCCAGGCGGTCCTGCGATCAACGGCTACGAAGACCTCAACGGACTCACCATTTCTGTCGAAGCAGGCAAGGTCTTTTTTGAGCCGTTTGATTCCGACAGACAGCTGAAACGTGACCCGGTTACCGATTCACTCACCGCCCTGCGCAAGGCCGCCACGGGCCGAAGTGATGCGGCCTTGCTGCCCGAGTTCGAGGGGGACTGGTTGATACGCCGCAATGGCCTGAACCTGGACAAGGCGGCATGGCGCGTACCGGGACGCGTCTCGCATATCGCGTTCTCGCGCGCGTCCCCCAAACACGCTGCTATCGAGCCGCTTGAAGCGGCTTTTGCAGAGATGGCGCGCGATGGCAGCCTCAAGGCCATCATCAGCCGCTACCAGTAAGTGCCTGGCTCAGAACGGCAGATCCTTGCCCAGCTCACGGGCCAGCAAGCGGCGGAAGGTGGCCTGTATCCGCTTGAGTGCCTTGCTGTCATCGCCCTCGAACCGCAATACCAGTACGGGCGTGGTATTGGATGCCCGCAGCAAGCCGAACCCGTCCTCATATTCCACCCGCAAACCATCCAGCGTGACCAGTTCGGCCTCGGGAAAGCTTGCGCTCTTTTGCAAGCGGGCAATCAGCGCATGGGCGTCGCCCTCGGCCATCGGGATCTGGATTTCGGGTGTGCTGACCCCCTGAGGCAAGGCATTGAGCAAGGCGCTGGCATCTTCAACCTGGGACAGGATTTCCAGCAGCCGCGCACCGGCGTAAACCCCATCATCAAAGCCGAACCATCGCTCGGCGAAGAACAGATGGCCCGATAACTCGCCGCCAACCAACGCACCGGTTTCCTTCATCTTGGCCTTCATATAACTGTGGCCAGTACGCGCCATCACCGCCTTGCCCTTGTGGGCCTTGACCCAGGGAGCCACCAGGCGGCTCGATTTGACGTCGTACACCACCTTGCCGCCCGGCTCGCGGCCCAAGGCATCGGCGGCAAACGCCATCAGCAAGCGATCGGGGTAAATGATGTTGCCGTCCTTGGTCACCACACCCAGTCGGTCGGCATCGCCATCAAAAGCAAAGCCGACTTCGGCATCCGTCATGGCGAGCGCCTGCGTCAGTTCTGCCAGATTCTCCGGCCTCGCCGGGTCGGGGTGGTGATTGGGGAAGCGGCCGTCGGGTACGCAATTGAGCTCGCGCACGCGGCAACCGAGCCGCCGGTACAGCACCGGCGCAAGCAAACCGCCGACACCGTTGCCCGCATCCACCACCAGGCTGATCCGCCGCTGCAGTGTCAGATCGCCGACAATGTGCCGGTAGTAGGCCTCACGCACATCAGCGCTACTGTAAGTACCCGCACCTTGGGCAAACTCGGCAGCCTCGATACGCGCACGCAGGGCCTGGATGGCATCGCCCGCCAGGGTTTCGCCCGCCAGCATGATCTTGATGCCGTTGTACTCGGGCGGATTATGACTACCCGTCACCATCACGCCCGATAGCGTCTGCAGATGGTGGGCGGCAAACCACACCAGCGGCGTAGTGACCACGCCGGTATCGATCACGGCTGTCCCGGTTTCCCGTAAACCGGCGATCAGGGCCTCGGTGAGTGCCGGGCTGGACAAGCGGGCATCGCGGCCAACCACAACACGGGTCTGCTGCCGGGCCACCGCCTCGCTGCCGATGGCACGGCCAATCAACCGGGCGGCATCAACCGTGAGGGTTTCGCCCACGATGCCGCGTATGTCGTAGGCCTTGAACAACTGGGGAGCAAGCATCGGGGTTCCCGCTGAGAATCGGTTATCGGGGCATGCATCAGCTCGGGGGCCGACGCATGGGAGCAGCAAACATCGCAGGACTCACGCCAGGCGGCAAGACCTTGCCACAGGGTGCGATATCGCGCCAAACCAGTTGCTTCGGCGAGGCGATCACGCTGTGCCTGCAGCGGCCATGCCGTGGTGGGCGGCAAAGAACGGCAGCAGGCAACGCGGCAACCAGTCAATGCGGCCGGGAAACGGGCCTTCCACAAAACCGACATGGCCGCCCCGTTCGGGCTGGAGCAAGGTCACGGCCGGGCTGACTTCTTGGTGGGTCGGCAAGGCCGATGCCGGCAAGAAAGGATCATTGCGTGCGTTGATGATCAGTGTGGGTACGGCAATCCTCGTCAACAGGGGCTTGCTGCTGGCGCGGGTCCAATAGTCGAGCACCCCCTTGAACCCATGCAAGGGTGCAGTCACCCTGTCATCAAAGTCCCGGAAGGTGCGGGCAGCCCGGATCTGCTCGGTCGAGACACCCAGATAAGCGAGCTCGTCGGCAAAGGCCGCGAGCTGGGTCAGTGTCTTGGGCCGAAGGGTGCGCAGGAACTCGCGTGTGTACACCCATTTATTGAATCCGCGATCCAGTACCCTGCCCGCCGCCAGCAAATCCAGTGGTGCCGAGATCACCGCAGCACTATTGATCAGCGACAGCGCAGCCTCACCCTGCTCACCCAGCCACTTGGCCAGCGCATTACCGCCCAGGGAAACCCCAGCCACAAAGACAGGGCCGGCAACAGTGGCACGTACGCGGCGCACTATCCAGTCGACTTCGGCGGAATCCCCCGCGTGATAGGCGCGCGGTTTGCGGTTGGGATGGCCGCCGCAGCCCCTGAAGTGCACCACGGCACCTCGCCAGCCCTGTTGGCGCGCAGCCCGCATCAGCGCCACCGCGTAATGACTGTTGGCGCTGCCCTCAAGTCCATGGAAATGAATCAATACCGGCGCGTCCTCCGGGGCATCGGTCACCAGCCAATCCACCGCGATCTCGTCGCCATCGGGGGTGTCCCACACTGCGCGCTGATAAGGCGGTGGCGGACGCTTCAGCATCAAGGCCGGGTAGATGGTTTCCAGATGGGCGCCAGGCAACCAGTTCGGAGCGTGATAGGTGGGCAGTTCGTGCGGCATGGTGCGATTCTAGCCTGTTGCGCAGGCGTGCCGGCTTGAGTCTGCAATTGCAATCCATTAAAATGCGAACCATTCTCAATATCAAAATCAGGAAGCATCATGTGGTCGGCACCTGCACAGCCTAAACGTCTCCCCGTGCTGCTGGTCGTGGGTCTCTTGCACCTGGGCCTGCTCCAGCTGGCCCTGTTGCGCCTGCAGCAAGACCCGGTAAGGCGCGAGCCGGTTCCCCTGATGACCACCCTGATTCTGCCCGCCCCTGTTCCAGAGCCCCAAGCGGCGCCCGAGCTGCAGCAGCCTCGCCAGACCACACTGGCATTGCCGCGTCGCGACCTTGTGGCCACGCCTGAAATCGACATTGCCCCGGTTACGCAGGTGCAACTGGCTGTGAGCACATTCAGCGAACCACCCGCACCCAGTCGTATCGAAACCCCGCCGACGCCGCCCAGTCCACCAGCCCCCATCGTGCCACCTCGCAGTGATGCCGCCCATCTCAACAACCCGCCACCGAGCTACCCGGGGCTATCCCGCAAGCTCGGCGAAGAGGGTCGGGTCATGCTGTTGGTGTTCATCCAGCCCGACGGCAAGGTCAGCGAAGTACGCCTCAAGCAATCCAGCGGCTTCGAGCGGCTGGATCAAGCCGCCATGGATGCCGTGAAGCGCTGGCGCTATGTGCCCGCCCGGCAGGGCGATACGGCCATTGCCTTCTGGTATGCCCAGCCGGTGGACTTTGCCTTGAGCTGATCGCACTGGCGCGGACAAGCTCGCCAGAACAAAACAAAAAGCCACGACAGCAATGTCGTGGCTTTATTGATTCTTCCCGTCATGGGGATGGGGCGCTGTGACTGGTGCCCGGAGCCGGGATCGAACCGGCACAGCTTGCGCCGAGGGATTTTAAGTCCCTTGTGTCTACCAGTTTCACCATCCGGGCGGATGCCATTGAGGTGGAGGCGGGTCCCAGAATCGAACTGGGATGGACGGATTTGCAATCCGCTGCATAACCATTTTGCTAACCCGCCGTTAGCCACAGACGAAAAAGGGAAAGTCGCGCTTTCCCTTTTTCTTTTGATCTGGAGCGGGAGAAGAGTCTCGAACTCTCGACCTATACCTTGGCAAGGTATCGCTCTACCAACTGAGCTACTCCCGCATTCACAACACTGTCTGCAAGCAACTGGAGCGGGAGAAGAGTCTCGAACTCTCGACCTATACCTTGGCAAGGTATCGCTCTACCAACTGAGCTACTCCCGCTTCGTGTTTTGCTTGCTTCGTGTGTTACGAAGAGCCGCCATTATAGGTTCGAAAAAATCGCTGTCAAGCATGTTGGTGACACACGCTCTGCCCTCTAAAGCCCGGCAGCCGGACTTGTGGCGCTAAGTGCTTGTTCTGGCAGGCGGGCCAACTCAGACTCGTTGCCTGAAAAAAACGGCGCGTCCCTCAGGACACGCCGCCAAGACTCCCCAACGAAACAGTACAACCCCGCCGCAAGAACTTCCGGGGTCGACTGGGACGGGTATATGCAGGGACTGTGCCAATTCATTCCGACCCTGGAAGAATCTTGCAAAAATAGAAGCAAGAGACTGTTTTTAAAAGAAATATTCAAGATCAACTTGAGCATACACAGGGTGGGATAGCCTGGCGGCGGCGGATTGGCATGCTGCACTGCAGCGCCCGGTTCGCCCCATTCTGGTACCCTATGCGCCAAAGGTGGGCGAGCAACAAATAATGCGTCGGGATTTGCTTAACGGATGCGGCTGCTAAGATGGAAAAGCCATGACGACCAAACCGCCAACTCGCCCCCTGATCATTCCGCCATTGCCACCCGTGACTACCTCGGCCGGGAGCCGCGAGTTCAAGTTCACCCAGCAGGATTTTGATCGGGTGAAGAAGCTCATTTATGAGTACGCGGGCATCGCCCTCAACGAGAGCAAGCACGATATGGTTTATGGCCGCTTGGCCAAACGCCTGCGCGCACTAGGAATGACCAATTTTCAGGATTACCTGGCCTTGCTGGAGCGGGGTAGCGGCAACACGGCGGAGTGGGAAGCCTTCATCAACTCGCTGACTACCAACCTCACGTCATTCTTTCGTGAGTCTCATCACTTTCCAATGCTGCGGGATCATCTGCGCGCCAATCAATCGCAGGGTCCGCAAAACATCTGGTGTTCAGCCTCTTCCACCGGCGAGGAGCCTTGGTCTCTGGCCATCACGGCGGCAGAGGCCTTTGATACCCTGCGACCGCCCGTCAAGATCATCGCAACCGATCTGGACACCAATGTGCTGAAGATCGCCCAGGCGGGTGTCTACAGCGCCGACAAGGTCGACAAGCTCACGCCGGCCCAGCTGACGCGCTTCTTCAACAAGCGCGCTGACGGGCAATACGAGATCAAGACTGAGCTCAAGGAAATGATGACCTTCCGCAAGCTCAACCTGATCGAGCCGATCTGGTCGGTGCGGGGGCCCTTCGACGCGATGTTCTGCCGTAACGTAATGATCTATTTCGACCGGCAGACGCAACTCAAGATACTGGAGCGTTTTGCGCCGTTATTGCGTGATAACGGTTTGCTGTTCGTGGGGCACTCGGAAAATCTGTACCACGCATCGCATCTGTTCACGCTCAAGGGCAAGACCGTCTACGAGCGCGAAAAAGGCACCCGGACGGGTGCCTGAACCGGATCACGCCTCGCGCGTGACCCGCAAGATCTCTTCGAGCGTGGTTCGGCCTGCAATGACCTGCTGGATACCATCGGTCCGCAGGCTGCTCATGCCGCCGCGCGCGGCGGCTTCGCGCAGACTGGCTTCTGACGCGCCATCATGAATCTGGCGGCGGATTTCATCATCCACCGTCAGCAACTCGAAAATCCCGGCACGGCCCTTGTAACCCAGATGATTACAGGCCGCACAGCCCGTGGCCCGGTATACCGTCGCACCCGGCTCGATGCCCAGTGCGGTGGCCTCTGCCAAGTCGGCCGCCGCAGCCTGTTTGCAGGCCGGGCAAAGCTGGCGGAACAGGCGCTGTGCCAGCACGCCGATCAGGCTGGAGGCCAGCAGGAAGGGTTCAATACCCATATCTACCAGCCGCGTGATCGCGCCCGGTGCATCATTGGTGTGCACGGTGGCGAGCACCAAGTGGCCGGTCAGCGAGGCCTGTACGGCAATCTGCGCGGTTTCCAGATCACGGATTTCACCGATCATGATGACATCCGGATCCTGCCGCAGTATCGCCCGCAAGGCGCGCGCAAAGCTCATGTCGATGCGCGGGTTGACCTGGGTCTGGCCGACGCCGTCGAGGTCGTATTCGATCGGGTCTTCCACCGTCATGATGTTGGTGGTGCTGGCATCCAGCGCGGCCAGCGCGGCATAGAGCGTGGTGGTCTTGCCCGAGCCGGTGGGCCCGGTAACCAGAAGAATGCCGTGTGGCTCGCGGGTCAGGCGCAGCATGGCATCCAGCGTGCTGCCACGCATGCCCAGCTTTTCCAGATCCAGTCGCCCTGCAGATTTATCGAGCAGGCGCAGCACGGCACGTTCGCCGTGCCCTGTGGGCAGCGTGGAGACCCGTACATCCACCGGCCGGCCAGCGATACGCAGGGTGATGCGGCCATCTTGCGGCAGACGCTTTTCCGAAATATCCAGATTCGCCATCACCTTGATCCGCGACACGATGGCGGCATGCAAGGCCCGCTTGGGCTCGATGACATCGCGCAGCTTGCCGTCAATGCGAAAGCGCACGACCGAGCGGGTTTCGAAGGGTTCGATATGGATATCGGACGCCCCCTCGCGCAGCGATTCGGTGAGCAAGGCGTTGATCAGGCGGATGATTGGGGCGTCGTCCTCGGCCTCCAGCAAGTCCTCGATGGCGGGCAGGTCCTGCGCCAGTCGGCTGAGGTCCAGATCCGATTCAATGTCTTCAGCCACATCGGCAGACTGGCTGTCCTGACGGGCAAACAGTTGCGACAGTCGGGCATCGAACGCCGCGGTATCGAGCACTTCCACGTTCACCGGCTTACCGATCAGGCGGCGCAGCTCCATCAGGCCGCCCAGATCCGCGCCCTTACGCAGCAACACATCGACTGAATCGCCGTGATCGGCAATATCCACCGCGCCGCGCTGGCGGGCAAACCCGTAGCTGGCTCGACGCTGATACATCATTGCGCAGAACCCGTCGGGGCCTCTGCCGGCTTGGCAGGCCGCACATCCAGCACTGGCAGGGCCACCTCGGGCAGATCGGGCAGCATGACGCGGCGATCGGATTGGTAGGCCTGCTGGGTTTCGCGCAGCATCTGGTAACGCTCGTTGCTG
Source organism: Chitinimonas sp. BJYL2 (assembly GCF_027257935.1). Taxonomy (NCBI): domain Bacteria; kingdom Pseudomonadati; phylum Pseudomonadota; class Betaproteobacteria; order Neisseriales; family Chitinibacteraceae; genus Chitinimonas; species Chitinimonas sp. BJYL2. The sequence continues at coordinate 47,718 of NZ_JANZKW010000001.1, forward strand.
AGGGTGGCGGCACTCTGGCTATCGCGCAGCACCACCGGGCGCAGGAAAACCATCAGATTGGTGCGGCCGCTGGAGCGCTTCTCATAGCGGAACAGATTACCCAGCACCGGGATATCGCCCAGCAGCGGGACCTTGTTCACACCTTCGGACACCTTGTTCTCGATCAGGCCGCCGAGCACGATGACCTGACCATCATCCACCAACACCTTGGAGTCGATGGTGCGCTTCTTGGTGGCAATGCCCGTGCCGTTGGTGGAAACGCTGGCATCAATGCTGGATACCTCCTGCGATACCGACAGCGTGATCGCACCGCCCTCGGACACCTGCGGCTTGACCTTGAGCTGGATACCCACGTCCTTGCGTTCCACGGTGGTGAACGGGTTCTGGTTGGCGCCGGTGGACGACTGCGTACCGGTAATGATGGGGATATTCTGACCCACGAGGATCTTGGCCTCCTCGTTATCCAGCGTCAGCAGGTTGGGCATGGAGAGCACATTGCCATCACCGTTGGCCTCGATCGCCGTGGCAATCGCACCCAGCGTGGGCGTCTTGCCGTCGCCGCTGACACTGCCGTTGACCACGCCCAGCGTAAACCCGGCCGGCAATGCCGAATACGACTTGGTTGCCACTGCCGCCGCAATATTGGCGAGGCTGGAACCACCCTGCCCCAGATTGCTCAGGCCGATGGTATTGGCCTTGTCGCTACCACCACCGACAAGCCACTGGATGCCGAACTCGCCACTCTTGTCGATGGAGACTTCGGCAATCATCGCCTCCACATAAACCTGCGCGCGGCGCACATCCAGCTTGTCGATCACCGCACGGATATTGTTGTAGACATTGTCGGGCGCGGTCACGATCAAGGCATTGGTGGTGGCATCGGCCTGAATCGCCACGCCATTGCCTGCCTGCCCACCCGCACTGCCACCACCCGTGGTGACCACCGGCATGGCGGAGGCCGACTGGACCGGTGTACCGCCCAGACCAGACTGGCTCACGCTGGTGAAGTTGCTGCTGGCCTGCTGCGGCACATCGGTCCCGGTGAGAATCGCCTTGAGCGTGGCAGCCAGCTTGGTGGCCTCGGCATTGCGCAGATAGATCACATGGATATTGCCGCCCGCTGCACTCTCTTTGTCGAGGCTGGCGACAATCTTGCGGATCTGCGCAAGATGGGCGGCGTTATCACCGCGCACCAGCAGACTGTTGCTGCGCACATCCGCCACCAAGGAAGTCTTGCGTACTCCGTCAGGGGACACCAGTGGTGCCGTAGCGCCCGCGCCACTGCTGACGATGACCTCAGGCATCAACCGGCCGATCATCTGGCCCACGTCCGGCGCCGATGCATAGTTCAGCTTGAGCACCTCCAGATCGGCTGCGGCCGGCTGATCGACCAAGGCCACGATCTGGTTCAGACGCTTGATATTGTCGGCGTAGTCAGTAATGACCAGGATATTCGCGCCGGGGTAAGGCGTAATGGAGTTGTTCGGGGTAATCAGGGGCCGCAATACCGGCACCAGTGCCTGCGCCGACTCATGCTTGAGCGGGTACACCTGGGTCACAATGCGCTCGCCACTGGCATTGAGCTTGGGACCCAGGGTCAGACCATAGCTCTGCTTGGCATCGGCTTCCGGCACGATACGCACTGCACCCGCCACTTCCACCACGGCAAAGCCTTGCAGCCGGAGCGCCGCCAGCAGGATTTCGTACACATCCTTCTGCCGCACCGGGCTGGCCGACACGATATTCACCGTGCCCTTCACCCGGGGATCGAGCACGAAATTCTTGCCCGTAATCAGCCCCACCGCTTTGACCGTGGATTCGATGTCCGAATTGACGAAGTTGAGCATCACCTTGTCATCTGCAGCCCACACCTGACCGGTGAGCAACAAGGCAAGGGCGAGCGTCTTTAGCTGTCTTTTCATGGCGTTGGGCGATTTTCGATACGGTAACGCAGCTGCACGGGTGTGCCGTTGCGGATAACTGAAACCTGGACCTGGCTAGACTGACTGAATGCTGCGTAAAGCGCCGAGATATCGGCGGCACGCTGCAAAGGGGTGCCGTTGACACTGCTGATCACATCGCCACTTTGCAGCCCTAACGGACCTGCGAGCGGCTGCGCAGCCGCATTTTCCACCACGATGCCAGCACCCGGCGCATCCACCAAACCACGCGCCCAGTCAGCAACATTCAGTGTTTGCATGCCCTCGACCAGGGTTTGCCGGTTCAACAACCTGTCGTCGCCGGATCGGGCTGCGGAGGGCCCCAGCCTGCCCCGGTCCGCGCGCGACATCCGCTCGCCACGCTCGCCATACCCCTCGGGGCGGCGCGCAGGCTCGCCCTGCTGCACAGGTGGCGCTGCCGGCGGCAGACCACCAGCCAAGGCCACTCCGCTGGCGGCAGGCTTGGCATCCAGCTCCAGCCGTTCCCGGCGACCGCGGTTATCCACGATCACATGATCGAAACCGACATCTGAAAGACGCACCCCGGACTGGATCTCCTCACCAACCCGGACGGCCAGCGCAGCTTGTCCAGGCTGCTCGAAGATGGCGGCAGCCGGGCTGGCGTGGGCAATCACGCCGCGCAGCTTGAGGTTCAGGGAAGACGGCTGCAGATCGCCCGCAGGAGGGCCGAACAAGGCGGCCAGCGCCGAGACATCCACAGGCGCAGGCCGCGTAGCGGAAAGCGGCGGCGCAGCGACCGGCAGGCTGGGTGCCGGGCCGACAAGCAGCCAGAACAATCCTGCGGCCAACCAGGCAACGATCAGCAACAGGGCTGCATTCAGGCAGCGATAGAACCACGGCGAAGTGGGTAGAGAGATGATCATCCGTTGCAGGGAGCAAGCCCGTGGGGTGCGCAGGCGCGCACGGCAGGCGGATTTATATCAGCAAGCCGGCCCCACCGCCATGCCGCTGCGTTTTCCAGTGCGCGCGTTGACACCCTGAGCCGGGCCATGCTTTAATCCGCCCCCTTTGCTGCTGGCCACGTGCTACGGCAAAGTTCTGGAGTGGTAGTTCAGTTGGTTAGAATACCGGCCTGTCACGCCGGGGGTCGCGGGTTCGAGTCCCGTCCACTCCGCCAACAAGTTTTCGCGCTGAGCCAGTCTGTATCGGCTTGACGCAACAAGGCAGCGCATGATTGAATGCGCGCCTTTCCGGAATCGGGAAACCAGATTTCGGGCGGTTAGCTCAGGGGTAGAGCACTGCCTTCACACGGCAGGGGTCACTGGTTCGATCCCAGTATCGCCCACCAGTTTGGGTGTGTTGCTCGCAAGACAGCGCACCATGGAGTGGTAGTTCAGTTGGTTAGAATACCGGCCTGTCACGCCGGGGGTCGCGGGTTCGAGTCCCGTCCACTCCGCCAGCATCAAGCAAAAGCCCAGTCGCAAGACTGGGCTTTTTGCATTGCTTCCCTGCCGATGGGCAGCCCGCCGTGGTCAGATCCACGCGATGGCGGGCCCGCCGCGGATCCAGCTCACCAGCACCTGCTTGCAACCGGCCTCAACCGGCAATGCCGCATGCAGATATTCGGACGGGAAAGCAATCGCCATCCCGGTGCGCGGCTCAATCTGGAATCCCATATCCGGGAAACAGGTGCCACCACCCACGAAGTCTTCATTGAGATAACAGACCACCGAAAACGCCCGATGGTCCAGTGACCCGCCATTGTCGCGATGCGGCAGATAGCGGCCACCTTGGGTGTAACGGATTGCGCAGAACTCCTGCGGCTCGATATCGGATTTGCCGAATTCCGCCACCAAGCCGGGAACCAGCTTCTGCTCGATACGCCGGCAGAAACGATTCATGACCTTGCGTACACCGGCAAACTCGCTGACTTCCGCCAAGCGGACCTCCGGCATCAGTTCAATCGCTTCCTCGCCGGTATCGCTGGCATTGACCACATGAGCCGGCGCCCAGTCCCGCGCAGTGAGCAGCGCACTGCGAATGCGCTCACACTCGGCCTCGCTGAATAATCGCTCGTAAACGATGCCACTCTGCGCCAGCTGCGCTGTCGATGCGTAAGGTTCAACCATCGGGCAATACGACTCCTTTCAGACTCAGCGCCGCTTCGGCACGGCAGACTGTGCCGCTCACGCCAACCCGAAGCCGGGCATCGGGCTGGCATCCCGCGACGGATCACTTCTTTTTGCTGGCGGGCTTGGCGGCTGGCTTCTTGGCTTTGGGCTGCTTGGCCGCCGCTGCGGCCGGTGGGGGCTTGGGTGGGCCGCCGACATTCGGCTTCGTGGGCGGCGGTTTGGGTGGGCCGCCCACATCCGGTTTCATGGGTGGCGGCTTGGGCGGGCCGCCCACGGGCGTGGTCAGGCCGGGGGGTTTGGGTGGACCTCCCAGCGCCTTGGCACCCTTGGGTGGTTTGGGCGGTCCATTATCGTCACCGGCCTCTCCCTTGGTGGCCAGGGTCAGATTCGACAACAACTCATCAGAAATTCCGACGCCGTGCTGGCGCAGCAGCGCCGATGTCTGCCCCAGGAATTCCAGGCGCAGCCGGTTGTTCTTGCTCAGCACGGATTGCAGTTTGGTCAGTTCGGCCTTGGTATCGGTTTTTGCCACTTGACGTCTCCTCAGGGGAAAGTGCGACATTGAAGCTCGCGCCTTTGAGACTAGGCAGTTGCGCTAGACTGTCAAGAATTTGCCGACTGCGATATCTGCGTGCTGATTGCTTTCTTCCGCCTGTTGCACAACCTGGTCCGCCTGCCGCATCTGCTGCTGATGCTGGCCGGCCTCCATGCGTATCCAGCAGGGCAATGGCAGTTTCAGCACATCAATCTGGAGACCGGTCTGTCCCATGAGAGCGTCTGGGCACTGGCGCAAGATGGTGCAGGCTATGTGTGGATCGGTACACAGGTCGGTCTCAACCGTTTCGACGGGCACCGGCTCGACGTATTCCGGCGACAGACTGCGCCCACTCAAGGGCTGACCAATGATCGCGCCCATCAGCTCGAAACGGATCGTGATGGCACGCTCTGGATCATTACCGATGATGGCCTGTACACCGTGCGGCCGAATCTGGGCACACCTATGCGCTACGCGCTGCCCGATGCCGGCTTTGTGCCAGGACAGGTGAGAGCGTCACGCAGCGGCGGTGTCTATGCCGCATCCGGCCAGCATCTGTATCACATCGCCTCGCCCGACACCCCACCGCGCCTGCTGACCGACAAACTGCCCAACGCGGGCAGGCATGTGCTTGCCGAGGCACGCGATGAGGGCCTGTGGATAGGCACCGGAGACGGTCTGTATCGCTACCGTGCAGGTCAGCAGGCAGTACAGCGCATTCCGCTCGACGAGCTCGCCGCGCAAGACGCCGGGGCAAGCTTCGTGCTTTCGCTGGTCGAAGACCGGCAGCGAAGGTTATGGGTAGGTACACGCAGCGGTTTGCTGCGCGGCCAGTCCGAAGCCGGTGGTGGCCTGCGCTGGTATCGCATGGGTGTGGCAGATGGCTTCAGCCGCGGCTCCATACGCACCTTGCTGGAACGCCGTAACGGTGAAATCTGGACGAGCAGCAACGGGGACGGTATCCGCTACCTGCCGCCGGGTGCGGCGCGTTTCGTCACGGTACAGCACGATCCCGCTGACTCGGCCGCCTTGGCCGCCAACCACGCCAACGTCATGCTGGAGGACCGGCAGGGCGGGCTCTGGTTTGCGCATGATGGTGCCGGTGTCAGCCGGCTCGACCATCAGCGCAACCGATTTGAACGTTACACCGATGCGGCTCGGGATACCGAGGGCAAAACCCATTCCGTCTATACGCTGGCGCCCAGCCAGTCCGGCATGTTGTGGCTGGGTCTGTATGGCGGCGGGGTCAAGCGCTTCGATGTGGCCTCGGGCCAGAGCATCGTGTTTCCCCTGCGCGACCCCGAGGGCAAACCCATCTCCCCATGGGTAACCGGCATTGTCGAAGACGCGGACCGCAACCTGTGGGTGAGCACCATGTCGGGCATCCACAAAGCCGGCCCGGGTAGCAACGTGGCCCGGCGCGTGGTCTATGCGCCGGGCAATGATGCCGCACAGCAGGTGCAATCGCTGGCATGGGACCCGGCGGGTTATGTCTGGGTCAGCAGCAACAACGGCGTGCATCGCATCGAGGCACGCACGGGCGCGGTGAAGAGCTTCCTGCACGATCCGGATGATCCCCACTCCATCGCGGCAACCGTGGGTGGCGTACCCTCGGTGGACCGGGTGGGCAGGCTGTGGGTGGGCACGTGGGGAGGTGGCGTCAACATGCTGCAGAAGGATGGCCGCTTTCTGCGTTTGCCCATCGCCTCGACGAACAATCCGAACGGACTCGCCAGCCCGCGAGTTACCAATCTACTGCCTGATCGGCATAACGGCATGTGGGTGGCCACCGACAGAGGGGTGGATCTGGTCACGGTGGATCACCGCGGCAAGGTACAGTTTCGCGGTTTCGTGAACGACAAAGACCCTGCAGGGGTTGGCGCCAACACCATGCTGCAGGATGACGACGGCGCGCTCTGGGTAGGTACGGCCAGCGGCATTGCGAGACTGGACCCCGCCACCGGGCAGTTCCGCCATTACTTTCAGGGGGATGGATTACTGCCGGGCGGTTATGCCGACGGTGCCCATGCCACCTGGCGCTCGCCCGATGGCCGCCTGTTCTTTGGCGGCAGCAAGGGCTTGAGCGCATTCCGGCCGGCCGGGCTGCAGGATGACCGCGCCGCGCCGTCGGTACTCATCACCGACTTCCAGATGTTCAATCAATCGATACGTGAACCCGCCCTGGCACGCAGGCTGGGAGTAAAAACGGCGATCGAGTTCACCCGCGAATTGACCCTGCCCTGGGACAGCGATGTCTTCACGATCAGCTTTGTGGGCTTGAAATTCACCGACCCGAAGCGATACCGCTACGCGTTCAAGCTGGAAGGATTCGACAGGGACTGGCACTACACGGGCGCAGACAAACGGTTTGCCACGTATACCCACCTGGATCCGGGTCAGTACCGGTTCCTGGTCAAGGCTGCCAATCAGGATGGTGTGTGGTCAGCCACGCCCACCGAGTTGGGAATTACGATCACACCGCCCTACTGGGCAACCTGGTGGTTCCGGCTCACCGTGCTCTCGGCCATCATCGTGCTGGGCACCCTGATCTATCGCGCCCGCATCAATGCGCTGCACCGGCAGAACCAGTTGCTGGAGCGCCGGGTGAGTACGCGCACAGCGGAGCTGAACCTGGCGCTGCATGAACAGGAGGCAATCCTGACCCATGCAATGACAGGGATCGCATTTGTTCGCGATGAGCAGATCGCCCGTTGCAATACCCGCTTTGCCGACATGCTGGGTTATCACCCGGATGAGCTGATCGGTCGGCCCATGTGCAGTCTGTTCTCGCATCAGGAAGACTTCATCGCCACCCTGGGTCGCAGCCCGGAACCCGCCAGCGGCACCCCCTTCAGCGATGTGGCTTTGCAGACGCGCGACAAGCGCACGCTTTGGTGTGTGTCGCAGGCCAAGCGCGTGAGCGACAGCGATATCACTCAGGGTCTGGTCTGGGTGGTGCAGGACGTCACGGCGCGGCGTGAGGCCGAGCAGGCCTTGATCGAAGCCAAGGACAAGGCCGAAGTCGCCACGCGGGCCAAGTCGGAGTTCCTCGCCAATATGAGCCACGAGATCCGCACCCCCATGAATGCGGTCATCGGCCTGGCTCATCTGGCCCTGCAAACCCCTCTGAACCTGCAGCAGCGCGATTACATCAGCAAGATCCATCGCGCCGGACAGTCACTGCTGGCCATCATCAATGACATCCTCGACTTCTCCAAGATCGAGGCCGACAAGCTCGAACTCGATATCAACCCGTTCCGGCTTGACGACGTGCTGGCGAGCCTGACGACGGTCACTCAGCAAAAAGCTCATGAGCGTGCCATCAACTACCGCATCAGCCGCGCTGATGACGTGCCCGATGCCCTGCAAGGCGACCAGCTGCGCCTGACCCAGGTGCTGATCAATCTGGTGAACAACGCGATCAAGTTCACCGAACCCGGTGGCGAGGTCGACCTGCGTATCCAGTTACTGGAGCGCGAGGGCGAATCAGTGCGCCTGCGCTTTGAGGTCAGCGACAGCGGTATCGGCATGAGCCGCGCGCAGCAATCTGTCCTGTTCCAGCCATTCACCCAGGCCGATGGTTCCACCACCCGCAAGTACGGCGGCACCGGGCTGGGCCTCTCCATTTCGCGCCGGCTGGTCGCGCTGATGGGCGGCGAGATCGACGTCGATAGCGAGCTGGGCCGAGGCTCGCGCTTTGGCTTCACCCTGGCTTTCGCCCTGCCCGCAGCCGACCAGATTCCGGCACCGCAGCGCAAGATACGCGATGCCACCTGGCGCCCCAGCCAGCAGCATGCCGGCAAGCGGGTACTGCTGGCCGACGACAACAGCATCAACCAGCAGATCGTTTCCGAGCTGCTGGCCACCATGGGGATAGTCGTTGAACTGGCCGATAACGGGCAGGCCGCTGTGGCCAAGACACTGGCCGCCAAACCGGGTTACTACGCCATGATCCTGATGGATCTGGAAATGCCCATCATGGATGGCCACAGCGCCGCACGGGCCATTCGTCAGCACGCCCATCTGGCCAACCTGCCCATCATCGCCCTTACCGCTCACGCCATCGCCGAGGTACGGGACCGCTGCCTGGCCGAGGGCATGCAGGACTACCTCACCAAACCGATCCAGGCACAGCAACTGGAAGACATGATGGATCGCTGGATCGCCACGGCGGCCGTCGAGCCAACGCCACCTGCGGCGCCCAGTGCAACCAGCCAGACCCAGGCCAGCAGCCCGGTCGCGGACGCACCGCTGCCCGATCTGCCCCATGTCGATGTCGAGGCCGGTTTGCGCACCCTCAGTGGCAGCCAGCGCCTTTACCGGCGGCTATTGCAGCGCTTTCACGAGGGTTATGCCGAGGCACCTCAGCAATTGGCTGCGCACCTCGCTGCCGGGCGGTTTGAGGATGCCCACCGCCTGGCGCACACCATCAAGGGGCTGGCCGGCAATATGGGTGCCTTTGCACTGGGTGAAGCCGCCCGGGAGCTGGAGCAGCTGCTGGAGCAGGCCCGGCAGACGCCTGGCCAAGCGGCTTCCGCCGAACTGTTGGCCGCGAGCACCCAGTTGCAGTCCCTGCTGGTGCCGCTGCTGGCCGCCCTGGCCGGCTGGCTGCACAACGCCACCCCGATCAGCAGCGAAATCTAGGCGCACCACCACCCACGCGCGCGTGCTCACGTGCCCTCTTCCGTGCCGTCCCACTCTGCCCTGCGCCGACCGGTAGCCGCTCGCTTTTGCTGCCCGCGTCGCGCGCCACAGCCTGTCATCCCGCACTACCCGCCAAGTCATCGCTCGCGAGTGTTTCCGTAGCGATACAACAGCATGAGCGAGTATTGACAACACATAATTCGTAGTTATATTTCAACGCACGCAAAAACCGGAGAAAAGCCTTACGAATCAATCACTTTATGTAGTTGCCCATCTTGTTGCTACAAAATCGATAAACGGAGTGAGACACATGAAAAAGCAACACATTCGCCTCGGGCTGCTGACCGGGGTGCTGGCCCTCTGCTTGCCCGCGCAAGCCGCAACCGAGCAGGACAAAGCCAGTAGTGCCATCCTGTTCCAGGGCTTCCATTGGAACTCGAATGCCCTGTCCACTGGCTGGTATGCCGACCTGCAAGCCAAGGCCAGCGATCTGAAGACCCTGGGCGTGACGCATATCTGGATGCCGCCCGCCTCCGATGCCGCCGATAACGCAGGCTACCTGCCCCGCCAGCTCAACAAGCTCGACAGCAAATACGGCAACGAAGCTGCCCTGAGTGCTGCGCTGTCGGCCTTCAATGCCCAAGGCATCCATCCGGTGGCGGATATCGTCATCAATCACCGCGTGGGCACAGCCAACTGGGCTGACTTCACCAACCCGACCTGGGATTGCCGCGCCGTAGTCAGTGGTGACGAATGGACGGGTCGCTGCGGCAATGCCGACTCAGGCGACGGTTACGCAGCAGCCCGCGATCTGGACCACAGCCAGACCTTTGTCCAGAACGACCTCAAGACCTGGATCGGTACCCGGCTCAAGAACATCGGCTTCAAGGGCCTGCGCTTCGACTACTCCAAGGGCTACGGCGCGAACTACGCCAAGGTCTATCACGATGCGATGGCGCCAAGCTTTTGTGTCGGTGAAATCTGGACTGATCTCAACTTCAACAACGTGGATGCCCATCGCCAAGGCCTGATGAGCTTTGTGGACGGCACGGGCGGTACTTGTGGTGCCTTTGACTTCACCACCAAGGGTCTGCTGAACCAGGCACTGAGCGCCAACGAGTACTGGCGCCTCAAAGCCGCCGATGGCAAGCCGCAAGGCGGCATCGGCTGGTGGGCGCAGAAGATGGTGACCTTCGTGGACAACCACGATACCGGTCCGTCAGAAAGCTGCGGCAATGGCCAGAGTCACTGGCCAGTGCCGTGTGACAAGGTCATGCAGGGTTATGCCTACATCCTCAGCCACCCCGGCATCCCCACGGTTTACTACCCGCATGTGTACAACTGGGGCCTGAAGAACGACATCAAGGCGCTGATCGATGCCCGCAAGGCAGCAGGCATTACATCCACCTCCGCCGTCAGCATCCAGAAAGCCGAAACCGGCCTGTACGCCGCCATCATCACCGGCACGCAATACCAGCTGGCAATGAAGATCGGCCCCAATAGCTGGAGCCCCGGCGCAGGCTGGACCGTGGTGACCTCGGGCAGCAATTACAGCGTGTGGAAGAAAGGCGCGGCCGATACCTGTCTGGTCAATGTCAGCTTCAGCATCGCCAATGCCAACACCAGCTTTGGCGAGAACCTGTACGTGGTGGGCAATGACGCCGCGATTGGTGGCTGGGTTACCGGCTCCGCCTATCCGCTGACGATTCAGGGTACGGGCGCCAATGCCACCTGGAGCGGCACCACCAAACTGCCTTGCAGCACGGCCATCCAGTACAAGTACATCAAGCGCAACCCGCCGACGGGTGCCGTGATCTGGGAAAGCAACCAGGCCACCGCCAGTGGTAACCGCGAGTTCACCAGCGGTGCCAGCAATGGCAGCAGCCAGACGCGCAACGATGGCAGCTTCAAGTTCTAAGCCCGCCTGAGCGGCAAGACAACGGCCCCTGTGGGGCCGTTGTTGCTGGCGCATCCGCATGGCGCACAATGCGCCGCTGCACAGGATGTAACCCTGGTTTCATTGCAGCCCGCTTATCGTCATTGCCCATTCGCGGGCGCAGTCTTGCAGGCAATTGGCCGCATTGGATTGTGCTTTCTCGCTGGGGTATCGATCAGTCAGTGCGTGCAAATGAGTGAATCGATGCGCCAGTTCACCCCTGGCCGCCGTGTCGATATCCCCTGACAGCAACACGGCCGGCACCCCGCACGCAGCCGCATGCTGTGCGAGGCGCCAAGGCAGCTTGCCTTGCAGGGTTTGCGCATCGCTGCGGCCTTCGCCGGTAATCAGATAGTCCGCCCCCGTCAGCAGGGCATCGAGGCCCAGCAGATCAGCGAGCACCTCGGCACCCGGCTGGATTTCCGCACCCAGCAGGCGCAAGGCCCAACCCAGACCGCCGGCTGCGCCACTACCGGGCATCGTCCTCAAGGCACGGCCTGCCGATGCATCCCCCAGCGTGCCCAGATAAGCCACACTGCGATCCAGGGCTGCGGCATCTTCGGCGATCAGCCCCTTCTGCGGGCCGTATACCGCGGTGGCACCCTGCGGGCCACTGAGAGGATTGCTGACATCCGCCAAGGCCAGCAATCGGATTCGGGCCAGCCGGCTATCGAGACCCGTCAGGTCCAGTCGATATAGCCGATGCAACGTGGCCGGTGCCGGTGACAACAGCTTACCGGCGCGGTCGAGCAGGCGCGCGCCCAAGGCCACCAGCAGGCCCGCGCCACCATCATTGGTACCAGTACCGCCCAGGCCCACGATCACGCGCGGTGCGCCACTCGCCAGTGCGGCGCGCAGCAACTGGCCCAAACCCATGGTGTGGCGCTGCATCAGCGGGCTCTGCCCCACCAACCCCAACCCCACCACCTCGGCCGACTCGATCACGGCAGTACCATCGGCCAAGCTGAGCCATGCCGCACCGACCGGCTCGCCTTCCATGCCCCGCACCACGTCCGTATGCCAGTGCACACCCGGCAGCGATTCCAGCGCGGCCAGGGTGCCTTCGCCACCGTCGGCCATGGGCAGACAGTCGCACTGCGCCTCCGGGCAAGCCTGCCGGATACCCGCGGCGATAGCCTCGGCGGCGGCTTTGGCACTCAGGGTGCCCTTGAAGGAATCCGGTGAGATCAGAACGCGCATGCGCTCAGTGTAAAGCTTGGCAGGCCAGCTTGCCGCTCATCAACAAAGAGAACGAAAGTTCTCTGTTTGTATTTAGAATGGTGGCATGTCAGCACCTGTTCATGGCCGCGGTACGGGCGCCTTGCCCGACAACCGCTTTGCACAGCACCAGCGCGAAGCGGTCGATGACGGCTGGACCACGTTCGGCCAGGAAGACGACAAACCGCGCACGGTGATTCAACTTCACCCGGCCAAATCCATCATCAGCCACAACCAATCGCCCGATGTGCCCTTCAGCCAATCGATCAATCCCTATCAAGGTTGCGAGCATGGCTGCATTTATTGCTATGCGCGGCCCAGCCACGCCTATTGGGGCTATTCGCCAGGTCTGGATTTTGAAACGCAGATCATCGCCAAGCCCAACGCCGCAGCGCTATTGCGCACGGAGCTGGCCAAACCTACCTATCGCCCCTCACCCATCTGCATAGGTAGCAATACCGATTGCTACCAGCCCGCCGAGCGCGGGCTGGCGCTGACTCGTCGTTTGCTCGAAGTCATGGTTGAAACACGTCACCCTGTTCAGCTCCTGACCAAGAACGCCCTGATCGAGCGGGATATCGACCTGCTTGCGGATCTGGCCAGGGATGGACTGGTCCACGTGATGGTCAGCGTCACCACATTGGATCGGGATCTGGCGCGGCGCCTAGAGCCGCGCGCCAGTCAGCCGCTAAGGCGCCTCGATAGCATCTCGGCCCTGGCTCGCGCCGGCATCCCGGTAGGCGTGCTGGTGGCGCCCATCATCCCGGCGCTCAACGATCATGAGCTGGAGCGCATCCTGCAACATAGCCGCGACGCAGGTGCCTGCTCGGCAGGCTATGTGCTGTTGCGATTGCCGCGAGAGTTAGCTGATCTGTTCGATGACTGGCTGCAGCAACACTACCCGGATCGACGCCAGCATGTGCTGAGCCTGTTGCGACAATCACGCGAGGGGGCGTTGAATGATCCGGCGTTCGGCGGGCGCATGCGGGGCAGTGGTCTATTCGCCGAGCTGCTGCGGCAACGGTTCAGACTCGCCACGCAACGACTCGGCCTGGCCAAGCGTAGCCGGCCTCCCAGCAGTCAGCATTTCCGGCCACCGCGTAGCGATGGTCAGCTCGGGCTGTTTGATTGAGGACGCGGTCGTGGCGCCCGCGTGGTGTCCGCATTGTGCCCCTGCGCCACCGCCTCGCGCTGGGCGGCGTCCTGCGCCTGTGCTGGCTCACCATGCCGTTCCAGTTCCGCCAGCATGGCCACGCCGAACAGCGCTACCAGCCCCAATACCAGCGCCGGTTCCAGACCCAGATCAGTGCTTGGTTTCATGGACTGGGTATCCGCTCACGGCGAGGGTGCAGGCTGAGGGACACGTTTATCCGGCAAAGGCCGGACGCGAATGCGTGTGGTCGCCTGGCCAGCCACGGCAAAGTGTACGGCTACCTGGCGATCCTTGACCGATACGGGAGTCGGGCGGATCGGCGGGGACAGGTCACCACTATCGGCTTGGGTAAGCGGCCTTGGCTTGGCGGCAAGGCTGAAGAGTCCGAACATGGTCAGCCTCCTCAGAATTCGCCGCGAACCACGCGGTAGTTGAGCCGGGCATAGCGGGCGACACCAATCGCCAGCCATTTGGTCAGCCACACATCAATCGCCACCCACACCAAGCCCACGCAGAACACCCCGATCCCCGAGAGGCCCATGCTCAACGGCTGGGTCAGCTCGATGCCACCGAGGTCGACAGTAATGAACTGGGTCAGCCCGGAACCCGGCACGCTGGCCGCCACGAGCCCGACACCCGCCACCACCATCGACAAGCCGCCGGCAAAGAATCCCAGCAACAAACCGGCCACCAGCAGCAAGGGGATCAACAGCATCAGATTGACGAGGCCCAAGCCCACCACGGCAACAAACATCCGCGCAAAACTGCCGGGCGAACGGCTCTCTTCCCAGTCCTTGATGCGGGCTTCGGCACGCAGTTCACGGGCCAGTTGCCGCGGTGCGCCCAGCGAACGGGCAACATCTTCCTCGGTACGGCCTGCGGCCAGTGCGTCGCGGAAGTATTCCTCGTAATCGGCCAGGATCTCCTTGCACTCCTGGGCATCCATGACGCGCAGCTCATGCTTGAGCGTATTGAGAAACTGTTCGCGGTTCATGCTGCGGCCCCTTCGAGTATCTTGTTCACCTCTTCCAGGAATCCCGACCACTCGACCTTCATCTCGGCGAGTGCATCGGTGCCCTTGGCTTCCAGACGGTAGTACTTGCGCGGTGGCCCGGCATCAGATTCCACCAGATAGGTACTCACCAGACCATCGTTCTGCAGCCGGCGCATCAGCGGGTAGATGGTGCCTTCGCTCATGTCCACGCCATCGGCGAGGGTCGACACAATTTCATAGGCGTAACTGTCGTGGCGTGCAAGCAAGGCCAGCACGCACATTTCCAGTACACCTTTCTTCAGCTGCGTTTTCATCGGTTTGCCTCCATACATCCGTAAGCGGATGGGCTGATGCGAGCATGTCTGACGCAAATGTACTGCAAGGTACCTTTTTATGCAAGGTACCTTGCACAAGTTTGTACAGAGGCATTGCAAGGTAGTGCCTTGCCGGCTACTTGTGGGCAAAAGCCAAGGGCTGAGGAATCAAGAAATCAGGATATGGCGCGTCAAACCGATGGGTCCGGACGCGAGGGGTGGGCGGACCTAGGCCGGATTAAGCGTGTCGCCCGCCTGCAGGACTTCATAGTGATCACGGCCTGAGCGTTTGGCGGCATACAGGGCCTGATCGGCGCGGTGCAGCATGGATTCCACATTGGCATCGGTCTCATCGAGCACCGTCAGGCCCGCACTGAACGTCGGCGCCGGCCCGGCGGGCGCCCCCGGAGGACGAACCGCCGCGCGCTGCTGAGCCTGCAGCCGGGCCAGCACATGCTGTGCATCTTCCAGTGAGGTATGCGGCATCAACAGGACAAACTCTTCGCCGCCCCAGCGCCCCAGCCTGTCCTCGACCCTTACAGCCTGCCGCGCCAGCGAGGCGAATGCCTGGAGGACGGCATCACCGACATCATGCCCCCACTGGTCGTTGACCTGCTTGAAGTGGTCGATATCCAGAATGGCCACCGCCATGGGCAGGTGGTAACGCTGGCTGCGCACCCGCTCATCCTCCAGCATCTGCTGCAGGGCGCGGCGGTTGTAGAGGCCGGTCAGCGCATCGTGATTGGCCAGCTTTTCCATCAGATTGGCGTAGCGGCGGCGGCGCCACCATCCCACGCTGACCATGGTCAGCACCAGTACCAGACAGGCTCCGGCGGCCAGATAAAAGCGGTGGCGGCTGGCTTGTTCTGCCAGCTTGGCGTCCTTAAGAGCGCCTTCCCTTGCCAGCAAAAGATTCTGCTGGCGCGCCTGTTCAACCTCGAAGCGGGTCTGCATTTCTGCCACCACGCGGGCACTTTGTGCCTCCACATTGCGGTCATAGGCATCGTAAGACTCGGCAAGGTCGTCATAGGCCTTTGCCGGCTGTTTGAGATCGAGCCAGAGATAACTGCGGAATTCGTATATCTCGCGCAACAGCACATCATTCTTGTGCTGGATGGCCAGATCCACGACCAGATCGGCCAGCGCCATCGCCTGACGCAAGTCCTTGCCCGCATGTGCCACTCTGGCCAGGCCCAGATTCAGGTAGGACCAGGTCAAGGGATCACTGCCGTGTTCAAAGAAGGGCCGCGCCTCGGTGAAGTAGCGTTCGGCATCCGGATAGTCCTTGAGTGCCAGCGCCAGGTTACCCTGGCCATAGCGGGCATAGGCCATGCCTTGCGCGTCGCCGATCGCCTTGGCCGTGGCATGCGAGCGCTCGAACCACGACTTGGCCTCGGGATGGCGACCCGCCTGACGCAAACCGGATGCCTTGCGGAACTCGCCGATGCTGCGGCGCACACTCGGCGCCTGCCGCGCCATGGCCTTGAGCGCCTTGTCGAGATAGGCCTGCGACTCATCAGGCTGGTGCAGCAGTTGATAGGTGTAGGCCAGCGACAGATCCAGATCGGCCTGCTGCACCCGGATTGAGCCATCGTCCACGTTGCGTGTAAGCGGATAGGCACGGAACAACTGCTCCAGTGCGTCTCGATATCGGCCCAGGGTGATCAGGACATCGGCACGTGCAGCCAGGATATCGACCAGCCTGTGTGTATTCTCATCACCCTTGGGCAGGGTCTGCTCCATGCGTTGCAGCACCGGCAAGGAACGGCTTTCCTGGGATTCAGTAATCCCGCACACCTGCGCCAGATCCAGACGATGCGCTGCAGCCGAGCCCGGGGTGGCCAGTGCCAAACCCTCCTGTGCGGCGCGCAACGCCAAAGGGGGCTGGGATAGCAAACAATGGGCTTCTGCCTGCACCGCCAGCCATTCGGCCCGTTGCGGGTCTTTGGGGGGCAAGGCACGTAATGCCTTGACGGCCGACTCGATCGCCAAAGTGGGCTGGAACTGCAGGCGCGGCCACCAGCTCCGGGCTGTCTCACCCGCCTGCGCCGGCACCCAGAGCAGCGCGCACAGGGTGCCTCGCATCATGCTCGCGGCCATGCGCTGCCATGCCCAAGCGGCGCCATCAAGGGTCAGCATGGCCGACTCCGTATGATTGTTTGATCGCATCGAGCCGACCTGCCTTGAGCAAGGTCGCGGTTGCCGCACGCACACGGCGGATCTGGTCGAGCGGCACCTTGGGCGAGAAAACGATATACGCCCCCGCGCGGCGGGGATCCTTGCCGTAATCCAGTCGCCAGGGGATACGTTCCAGCATGCCCCGCGGGTCCAGCTCCGGCACGATGAACTGGCCGACTACCTCGTTGATGGCGATGAGATCGACCCGGCCGGCCAAGAGCTTGCGGATGTTCTCGGCGTCGTCCACGGCCAGATCTGTCAGCAGACGGCCCTCGGCCAGCGCATCCGTAAGCAGATCGCCGTAGCGGTCCCCCCGCACCACACCAAGACGCAGACCGGCCAGCTCCGCCAGCGTTTGGGGTGGCGGGCTAGCCTGCATGCGCCGGTAAAGTCGGGTCGCGCCGCCTTGGTCGTAGAGTATCTGTCGCGCCTCGGGGTAGTCGGGCATGAAGAAGTAGCTGCCGCCGACATCCAGCGCACCATGCAGCAACTCACGCTTTTGCCGCGCATGAGGCTTGAACCTGACATCCGCCTTGATCCCGGCCTGTGCGAGCACGGCAACAAGGAAGTCGACATCCACCCCCAGCCCCGGCACCGGTGTGATGCCTGGCTTCTCGGGGTCTAGCGCAAACGGCGGGAAATGACTGGCACCCACCCGCATGACCGGTGCGGCCAACACAACGCTGATCGCGCAACAACACAGCACGCAGAACCTGGCCATGACACGCACGATGACTTCCCCATCTCGCCCAGAATCAGGATTTTATGATACAGAATAGGCCATCAAGACAGCGTCGTCTGCCTGTGTCACCCGCAGGGCCGACAGCTCATGCCGCCCTAACCCACTCGGCGTGCGGCCATCGCCCGGCACAGCACGCGCCGTTGCCAATTGCCGCTCATGCCAGGAGCCACTGCATGGATAGTTTTCGCCACACCATCGAAGTCCGCTGGGCAGATTGCGATGCCAACCAGCATGTCCGTCACAGCGCCTATGCCGACTTCTGCACCCACGCGCGGATTGAATGGCTACGCAGCCATGGCTTTGCCTACGATCAGTTCCAGCAACGGGCATTCGGGCCGGTGATCTTCAAGGAATCGACCGAGTACTACAAAGAACTGAAGATGAGCGAGCGCGTGGAGATTGAAGTGCGGGTTGCCGCGCTCAACGCCGATGGCAGCCGCTTTACCATTCGCCACGATCTGTTCAAGCAGGATGGCCGGCTCGCTGCGCGCCACGAGATCAATGGCGCCTGGTTCGACCTCCGTGAGCGCAAACTGATTCCGCCGCCGGCCGAGCTGGCATCGATCTTTGCGGAGCTGGCGCGTACCGATGATTTCAGCGTGCTGGAGAGCAAGTCCTGAGTTCCTGCGGAGAGACGTCTATAACTGCTAAAGACGCCGCCGGAGCACATCATGAAAGTCCTGTCTGCGTGCCTGGTGCTCAGCCTGAGCCCGGCCGTCACTGCTGAAAACACCCTCACCTGGGCCGTCAGCCACCTGCCGCCGATCTATATCCAGGAGGGCCGGCCGGAACTACTGGGCACCGGCATCGGCGACCAGCTACTGGACGCACTGGCCGAACACATGCCGGGCTACCGGCATGTCAGGCAGAAAATGAACCTGCCCCGCCTGGTCGCCGAGTGGCAGGCCGGCAAGCCGGTCTGCTTTGCCAGCGGCATCCGCACGCCCGAACGTGATGCACTGACGGTGAGTACACCCAGTGCCATCTCACCGGGGCCCATGCTGGTCATACGCCGGGCCGACCGCGCCCGCTTTGGTGAGCTGCCAGTGGATCTTGCAACCCTGATGACGCGCAAGGACCTGCAAGGTGCCTACCAGCGAGGCGTGGCTTATTCACCCGACATCGCCGCGCTGCTTGAACAAACCGATGAGCAGGGCCCGTTCAAACCATCGGTAGTCAATGAAACGAACCTGATACGGATGCTCGAACTCCGCCGTATCGATTACACGCTGGGCCGGCCGCAGGTGCTGCGCTGGCTGGAGCGGGAAGGCACGATCAGCCCCGCACTGGAAAGCCTGCCACTGCGTCAATCCCAGCAGATGAGCGTTGCCTACGTACTCTGCACCCGCAACGAATGGGGGCGCAAAACCATACGCGATATCGATGCCGCCCTGCAGCGCATGGCCGCCAGCCCCATCTACCCGGCACTGTTCCAGGCCTGGCTACCCGAACAGGAATGGAAGCGCAGCCAGCCAGACATCCAGCGCTTTCTGAGCCAGCGCCGCACGCCACAGGTGCACGACCCGGACGACACGCTGCCGGATCCGGCGAAACGTGCTCAAGACACCAAGTAGCGCCAGGCAAAATAGACCACCATGCCGCCACCGATACCGGCAAGCAGATGGCGGAAGTACCAGACGATCAGGCCACTGCTGAGGCAACCGATCAGCCAGGGATTGCGCCAGTCGAGCTGCCAGTGCTGGCCATCGGGCAACAGCACCATGGGCACGGTGATGGCGGTCAGCACGGCCACAGGCACGTAGCGCAAGGCGCGCTGGACCCAGGGCGGAAATGCCACCTTGTCGCCCAGTGCATAAAACGCGTAGCGGATGGCAAAGGTCACCCCCGCCATGCCGGCAATCAGCAGCCACTCATCCCGGCTCATGGCGCCGTCTCCCTTGGCTGGGCGGCAAGGCAAAGACGCTCTACCAGCAAACCCGTGATCACACCGGCCAGTGCAGCCAGCATCAGGCCCAGTTTGTAGGGCAGTGAATGCGCCCACAGGGCAACCAGCCCCGCAGCCAGGGCGGCGGCCAGCATGGGACGTTGGCGCAAGAGGGGCACCACCATGCCGGTAAAGGTAGCTGCCATGGCAAATTCCAGCCCCAGCCCCTGTACGCCGGGTATCGCATGACCCAGCAGCAAGCCGGCCAGCGTCCAGCCAGCCCAGTTAACGTACATGGCCAGGCAGGAACCGAGGTAGTACCAGTGCTTGTAAGGCGAGGCATCGGCTGCGCCATACCGGTGCTGGACCACGGCATAGGTTTCATCGGTGAGCCAGAAAGCCAGCGGCAAACGCCAACGCTGCCCTAGCTGGCGGACATGCGGGAGCAATGAGGCCGAGTACAAGGCATGGCGCAGATTGACGATAAAGGTTGTCATGATGATCACTGCCATGCTGGCGCCCCCGCCGACCAGGGTCATGGCAATGAACTGGGATGAGCCGGCAAACACGAACAAAGACATGGTCAGTGTAGCCAGCGGCGACAGGCCGGCCGGGCCAGCCAGCGTGCCGAAGATCAGGCCGAAAGGCGCCGCGCCCACCAGCATGGGCAAACTGTCGCGTGCGCCATGCCAGCATTCGCGATAGGGATGATGAGACGGATGGGGTGCCATGCCGATATCCAGAAAGCCCCCCCTGGACCATCCCGCGGGGGCATGTCCAGCATCCCATTGGCACGGGGCAGGAGCAAGCCCCGGTGACGAGATGCGCAACGCCTTGCAAAGATATATCCGGGCACCCAGCCTCCGATCTGCCGGTTCATAAGCTAAAACAAGCACATGGGGTTCTGGCTGCGCTTCCTGTTGTTTGTGTTCGGTTTGCCGGCTGTGCTGGCTCAACCGCTTCTGCTGCTGGGCGCCGAGGATGACTGGTATCCCTATGCCGCACTGCGCGAAGGCCAGCCCGCCGGCATGGCGGTAGAGCTGGTCCGTGCCGCCTATGCCGAGGTCGGCATTCAGGTCAGGTTGCAGCCACTCCCGTACGCACGGTGCATGAAGCTGACCCAGGCGGGTAGACTGGCGGGGTGTTTCAACACCTTGCGTAACCCCTTGATCGAGCAGCAGTATCGCTGGCACGCGCAGCCGCTGTTTCGGGGCCGCATCGGCATTTATGCCCGTAACGGCATGCCGCAAGGCGAAGTGGATATCCACCGTCTGCGCGGCAAGCGCATCGCCATTACCAATGGCTACGACTACGGTGCGGCCTTTGATGGCGACCCAACCATGCGACGTGATGTCGGCCAGTCCGATCTGGACGCGCTCCGCAAGCTTGCCGCCGGCCGGGTGGATTACGCCCTGGTCTATGACCGCATCGTGGCGGCCATCCTGCGCGAGCATCCCGGCCTGCGTGGCCGCATCCATTTGGTGGGCACGCTGATCGAACCGGATATCTACGTATCGTTCTCGCGCAAGCACGCCGATGCCGCCCGCGCCAGCCAGCTGCTTGACGAGGGACTCACCCGCCTGCGCAAGCGCGGCGAGTACGCGCGGATTGAAGCGCGCTGGCAGTAGCACTACGGCAGCCGGTGGCATAATTGCGCCTTTGCCAACCGCTGATCGCGTCATGCCGCATATTGCCAGCCACCGCTGGAGTCATCCCGCCAGCCGGGCGCCACGCGCGCTGCACGACTGGCTGGTCCATCCGGGCTCACTCACGGCCCGCCTGATTGCCCGTTTTCCGGATTTCCGCGTGCGCCTGTTGCGCCAGCATTACGCCATGCCTTGCCGCGATGAGCTCAAGGCATTGGGCATGCCACGGCCGGCGCTCGCCGTGGTGCGTGAAGTGGTGCTTCTCAGTGGCGACACGCCGCTGGTCTTCGCCCACTCGGTGATGCCGCGCGAGGCCTTGATGCACGGCTTTGGCAGCATCCGCCGGCAAGGCACCAAGCCGCTTGGTGCCACCCTGTTTGCCAACCCCAGGGTGCAACGCAGTCAGCTCGCGTTTCGTGGCCTGGATCGCCGCCATACGCTGTACCGACGTGCCAGTGCTGCCGTTGGTCCCCTGCCCGCCCGCCTTTGGGCGCGCCGCTCGCGATTCGAGCTGTTCAACGCGCGTATCCTCGTGACTGAAGTCTTCCTGCCTGCGACCCTGCGATGAACCTCGATAAGCTCAAAGACCGCTTCGACGCCTATGAAAAGCTGATGCGGCTGGACAAACCCATCGGCATCCTGCTCCTGCTCTGGCCCACACTATGGGGTATCTGGATTGCCAGTCGCGGTCGCCCGGACCTGATGGTGCTGTGGATCTTCATCCTCGGCACGGTGCTGATGCGCTCGGCGGGCTGCGTGATCAATGACTATGCCGACCGTGATTTTGACGACAAGGTGGAGCGCACCCAGCACCGCCCCATGGCCACCGGCCGGGTCAGCAAGCGCGAAGCCCTGCTACTGGCCGGCGGCCTGGCCTTTTCGGCAGGTCTGCTGATCCTGCCCCTCAACCCCCTGGTCTGGTGGATGTCGGTGCCGGCACTGCTGCTGGCGGGCACCTACCCGTTCACCAAGCGCTTCCTGCCGATTCCCCAAGCGTATCTGGGGCTTGCTTTCAGCTTCGGCATTCCGATGGCTTTTGCCGCCTTCCAGAACACGGTACCGGCGTACGCCTGGTATCTGGTGGTTGCCAACCTGTTCTGGGTGGTGGCTTACGACACCGAATATGCGATGGTGGACAAGCCCGACGATCTGAAGATCGGCATCAAGACCAGCGCCATCACCTTTGGCCGCTTCGATGCCGAAGCCGTGATGATCTGTCATGGCCTGTTCCTGCTCGGTATGGGGCTGATCGGCTGGCTATTGCACCGCGGGGTCTTCTGGTACGTGGGGCTCACCGCCGCCGCCGTGCTGATTGCCCTGCAATACCGGATGATCCGCGGGCGGGATCGGGCGAAATGCTTTCAGGCTTTTCTGGACAATAACTGGGTGGGCGCCGCGACCTTTGCCGGCATTGCCATGGATTACTGGCTGGCTATCCCGTTCTGAGCCGGTTGGGTCGGAGAGTGGCCGGGCAGGCTTTGCTCCCGCGGCCACCCTGAGCTTGCCCGTGCTTATTCGAAGACGTGCAGCCACAAGTCGGTGCCACGACCGTTGTCGGTAATGACACGCTCGAAATTGCGCTTGCTGTATTTCAGGCCCTTGCCCGATACGCTGGTGTCGTAGCCGCCGAACTTCTTGCCATTCCACTGCCCGTAGGGATCATTGACGGTGTAGTTCTGGCCGTCATAACCCGTCACCACCAGAATATGTCCCGAAGCGGTAAACCAGCCGTGAATGATGGTGGGTTTGCCTGCCGCAGCGAGTTGCTGCAACTGCGTGATGGTGCCGTTGACATAGCCCTTGTCGCGCAGCGGGCTGCCCTTCTCCTGCGCAATGGTGTTGAACACGGCCGCCAGGCTGGCCACATCACCCCGCTTGCCAAAGCGCTCATACAGATAATCCGGCGTGCGCCGGTTCAGTTGTTCGGGATCTGTAAGGTTGAAAAAGTCCGTGATCATGGCCATGGATGTAATGCTGCACGTTGCCAGGGGTTCGTACTGGTTATCAAGCTGGGACCAGTAAGGCACATCGGCAGGGGGGGCGGCACGGACGGTCAGGGCGAGGGACAACAGGCACAGCAGCTTCACACAGCGTTGCAATAGCATCATGGTGTTGCTCCGATAGTCGTTGAAAGGCAGAAAGTCCTTTTGCTGGCCCGAGACGACAGGGAGGCAGCGCCATGGGCCAGACTGAGTATTGCCCTGCCCTTCCTGCCACCGACAGGCGAGAACGGCAAAACCGCGCTTTCCAAATACGACAGCGAAGCAATTTGCCATTCATGCGCGAAAACAACGGCTCGTCGCATGCAGCTCGGCCCCTTGCCCCATGCGGTCGTAGAATCGCCGCGGCGCTCGCCGGGGGAGATACCGCGCTCACCCTGATGTTGCGGGCCTGACACATTCTCAAACCAGGGAGACAACCCATGAGCCGAGCGCTATCCGCGCTGACCGCCTGCATGCTGGCGGTGACCACCGCCTACGCTGCCAATCAGCCCACACCGCCTGCTGCCGCCAAGTCTGCAGAAACCCTCAATGTCGCGACCGTCTGGAACCTCAAAGACTTGTATGCCGATGATGCAAGCTGGGAGACCGAGCGCAAGGCCATTGCCGCCGAGCTGCCTGCGCTGAAAGCCTACAAAGGCACGCTGGGCCGTGACGCCGCCGCCCTGCTCGCCGCGCTGGATTTCCGCTCCGGTATCCAGAAGCGCCTGATGCGCCTGTACAGCTACGCCAGCATGAAGTCGGACGAAGACACCCGCGTGGCCGAGAACCAGGCGCGCGATCAGCTCGCCACCAATCTGTACAACGATTACAACGAAGCCACCGCCTGGATCGCGCCCGAACTCAACGCGCTGGGGGCCGACAAGATCAATGGCTTTCTGGCTGCCGAACCCAAGCTGGGCGTTTACCGCCATACCCTGATGACCACGCTGCGTCTGGCACCGCATACGCTGGGCCAGAAGGAAGAGGCCATCCTGGCCGCGGCCAATGCCCCGCTGCAGGCCGCCAGCAATATCTACGGCCTGCTGGCCAATGCCGACATCCCCTGGCCCACGATCACCATCGAGGGCAAGAAGGTCACGCTGGATCAGGAAGGCTATGTGGCCTACCGCGATCACCGCGACCCCAAGGTGCGTAAGCAGGTATTCGATACCTTCTGGAAAGCCTTCCGGGTTTACGAGCGCACCTTCGGCGCCACCTACACCGGCCATCTGCAAGGCACGGTATTCCAGGCCAAGGCGCGCAACCATGGCAGCTCGCTGACCGCCGCGCTGTCCTTCGACAACACGCCCGAGTCGGTCTACCGCACCCTGGTCACCGAGACCAACGCCGGACTGCCCACGCTGCACCGCTACTTCAAGCTGCGCCAGAAGCTGCTGGGCCTCAAAGACCTGCGCTATTCGGACATCTACGTCCCGCTGGCCAAGCCGCCGCGCGAGTATTCGCTGAATGAAGCCGCCCAACTCACCCTCGATGGCGTGAAGCCGCTGGGTGAGGACTACGCCCGAGAGCTGCGCGCCGGCTTCAACGGTGGCTGGATGCACTCGCTGCCGCAGCGTGGCAAGCGCTCGGGTGCCTATATGAACGGCTCGGCCTACGATGTGCACCCGTTCGTACTGATGAGCTACAACGGCAGCTACGACAGCGTCTCCACGCTGGCCCACGAGTGGGGCCATGCGCTGCACAGCGTGTATTCGAACCGCGCACAGGCTTACCCGAACGCCGACTACGCCTTGTTCGTGGCCGAGATTCCCTCGACTACCAACGAAATGCTGCTGGCCGATTACATGATCGCCAACGCCAAGACGCGTGCCGAGAAAATCTTCGCCATCGGTCAGCAACTGGAAACCCTGCGCGGTACTTTCTTCCGCCAGGCCATGTTCGCCGAGTTCGAGTTGCTCTCGCACGAGGCCATCGAGCGTGGCGACGCCCTCACCGGCGACAAGCTCAGCGCGATGTACCTCGATCTGCTCAAGCGCTATCACGGCCACAAGGAAGGCGTGATGAAGATCGAAGATGCCTATGGCGTCGAGTGGGCTTACATCCCGCACTTCTACCGTGACTTCTACGTGTTCCAGT
The DNA here is from genome assembly GCF_027257935.1 of Chitinimonas sp. BJYL2. Classification (NCBI taxonomy): domain Bacteria; kingdom Pseudomonadati; phylum Pseudomonadota; class Betaproteobacteria; order Neisseriales; family Chitinibacteraceae; genus Chitinimonas; species Chitinimonas sp. BJYL2. Next base: position 73,075 of record NZ_JANZKW010000001.1, read on the forward strand.
ACGCCACCTCGATCAGCGCCGCGGCCTACTTTGCCGAAGGCATTGCCAAGGGCGATCTGGCAATGCGGGATCGTTACTTCGAGATGATTTCGGCAGGCGGCTCGGCCGATCCATACGAGATCGTCAAGAAGGCCGGCCTCGACATGGCCAAACCCGATCCTTACCGCGCCATCATCAAGCGCATGGATCGCCTGATGGACCAAATGGACGCCGTGCTCGCCAGCAAGTAAAAGCCAGCCAGCGCATCAAAAGGGCAGACCGCAGGGTCTGCCCTTTTTGTTTGCCCGCATCAAGGCGTGGCACAGGACTTGCTGAAGGTGATACCGGTTATATATACCCGGCCCGCGCATGCTCCGCATTTTGCTCGTCAACGACACCGAAAAGCCCATCGCTGAACTGCGCGAGGCCTTGCTGCAGCTGGGTTACGAGGTCATGGACAGCGTGGCTACGCCACAGGCGCTGCTGAAGGCCGTGGAAACGCAATGCCCCAATGTGGTGATCATCGATACCGAGTCCCCCACGCGCGATACGCTGGAACAGCTGGCGGTGATGAACAGCGAAGCGCCCCGTCCTGTGGTGATGTTCAGCCAGGATGGCGATCAGCAACTGATCCGCTCGGCCGTGCGCGCCGGCGTTACCGCCTACGTAGTGGATGGCATGAGCACAGCCCGACTGGCACCGGTCATCGAGGTGGCGCTGGCCCGTTTTGACGAAGAGCGCGCGCTGCGCACCCGCCTCGCCGAGGCCGAACAGAAGCTCGATGAGCGCAAGCTCATCGAACGCGCCAAGGGCTTGATCATGAAGCACAAACAGCTGGGCGAGGACGATGCCTACAACCTGCTTCGCAAGACCGCGATGGCGCGCGGGCAACGCCTGAGCGACGTTGCCAAGCAGTTCATTGCGGCGGCCGAACTGCTGGGCTGAGGTGTCCGACAAGGCGGTAATGCACCAGCTTGGTACGGCCTGATACAGCTTGGTGCATTGCAACAGAAGCAGATTGTGCCGAGCGAACGCCAGTCGCAGTCCGATGAAATGCGAAAATAGCCATACGCGTCAATGAATTAGCGTAAATCAGCAGCAAAATAGCCGTGCTGGCACGGTTGCTGCAACGCCAACAAGGCAAGCGCAGCCCAAGGTTGGGCGACGCCAGCAGTGAAAACCGGGCACAACGCCGTGCCCACAGAATCCGGACAACGACGTCCTTCGGTTTGCCCTCAGGCAACCGCAGGACGTCGTTTTTTTATGCCCACCGATTTTTGATTCAGCTATCGAGAGGATGTGCCGTATGAAAGACCAGAATCCCGCCATCGCCTCCAGCGGTCGTCGCCACTTCATGATGGGCGTCGGTGCCGCAAGCGCCACGCCGATCTTGTCGATGCTCTCTCCTGCCGTGCGTGCGGCCGGCAATACCAAGATGGGCGTGCCCGAAAAAACCGAGGTCAAGGTCGGCTTCATTCCGCTGACCGATTGCGCCTCCATCGTGATGGCCGCGGTGCTGGGCTTCGACAAGAAGTACGGCATCAAGATCATCCCCAGCAAGGAGGCGAGCTGGGCCGGTGTGCGCGACAAGCTGGTCAATGGCGAGCTCGATGCCGCCCATGTGCTCTACGGCCTGATCTATGGCGTGCAACTCGGTGTTGGCGGCCCCAAAAAGGACATGAATGTCCTGATGACGCTGAACAATAATGGCCAGGCGATCACGCTATCAAAACAGCTGCTCGACAAAGGCGTGAAGGATGGTGCCAGCCTCGCCAAACTGGTGAAGGCCGAGCCGCGCGAATACACGTTTGCGCAGACCTTCCCCACCGGCACGCATGCGATGTGGCTCTACTACTGGCTGGCCACGCAGGGCATTGATCCGCTCAAGGACGTGAAAACCATCGTCGTGCCGCCGCCGCAGATGGTGGCGAACATGCGCGTGGGCAATATGGATGGCTACTGCGTGGGCGAGCCGTGGAACAACCGCGCGGTAGCCGACGGCATCGGCTTCACTGCCGCCACCACGCAGGAAATCTGGACCGACCATCCCGAAAAGGTACTGGGCTGCACGGCCGAATTCACCGCCAAGTATCCCAATACCGCCCGCGCGCTGGTAATGGCCGTACTCGATGCCTCGCGCTGGATCGACGTGATGGCCAACCGCCAGAAAGTGGCCGAAACCATCGCCGACAAGAGCTATGTGAACTGCCCGGTCGACATCATCGACCAGCGCCTCGAAGGTAAATACGTGAGCGGCCACGGCCGCAACTGGAACGACCCCAACTACATGAAGTTCTTCAACGACGGCAAGGTCACCTTCCCGTATCTGTCGGACGGCATGTGGTTCCTCACCCAACACAAACGCTGGGGACTGTTGAAGACCGACCCCGATTACCTGGCGGTGGCAAAGGCCGTGAACCGGATCGACATTTACAGCGATGCGGCGCGGGCACTCGGCGTCAGCGTCCCCAAGGACCCGATGCGCAAGAGCACGCTGATTGACGGCACGGTGTGGGATGGCAAGAACCCGGCGGCTTATGCGGCGGGGTTCAAGATTCGCGGGGCTTGATGGCGGGTAGCACGAACCCGAAACGTCAATGGTTTGGAACCCTCTCCCCCTGGGAGAGGGCAGGGTGAGGGGGCGCCGGTTAAATGACCATCCGCGTAATAAACAAGCGCCGCTCCCTCACCCCAACCCCTCTCCCGTGAGGAGAGGGGCTAATACGTGCCTGAATTGAGGAGCTATCCATGCAAACCGCCGCAATGAATGCCGCACTGCCCGAAGCACCCGCAGCGGCCGCTTCACCCAAACGTCACCGCCCCACCCCCGCACCGCCCGAGCTCGAAGTCGTGCAGCCCGGCGCGGCGCGTAATCTCTGGCTACAGCAAGCTGGCCGCTGGCTGGCCTTTGAAGCCTTCCCGCCCGTCCTCGGCCTCGCGCTGTTCGTGCTGCTGTGGCAGGCCGTCTCGCTGTACAGTCCCGGCCTGCCCGGCCCAGCCAAGACCTGGGCTTCGGCTGTCGAGCTGTTTGCCCATCCGTTCTATGACAACGGCCCCAACGACCAGGGCATAGGCTGGAACATCCTCCATTCGCTGGCCCGCGTGGGCATGGGCTTCGGCATGGCGGCACTGATCGGGATTCCGGCCGGCTTCATCATTGGCCGCTTCGAGTTCATCAGCAAGATGCTCGCGCCCATCATCAGCCTGCTGCGGCCGGTCAGCCCGCTGGCCTGGCTGCCGATCGGCCTGATGGTGTTCAAGGCCGCCGGGCCGGCCTCGATCTGGGTGATCTTCATCTCCAGTATCTGGCCGATGATCCTCAACACAGCCGCCGGCGTATCGCAGGTACCCAAGGACTATCTGAACGTGGCGCGCGTACTGAACCTGCCCGAATCGAAAGTCTTCACCAAGATCCTGTTTCCGGCCGTGCTGCCGAGCATGATCACCGGCATCCGCCTTGCCATCGGCGTGGCCTGGCTGGTGATTGTGGCGGCCGAGATGCTGACCGGTGGCGTGGGCCTTGGCTTCTGGGTCTGGGATGAGTGGAACAACCTCAATGTCGAACACATCCTGATTGCGATCTTTGTGGTCGGCATAGTCGGTCTGCTGCTCGAACAGGCGCTGGTGCTGCTGGCCAAGCGCTTCCAGTACTGAGGCCACCACGGTTCAAGGCATTACAACAAGAAGTGGATGGAGCAACACGGGGTGGCGACGTCGCGGCGGCAGCCGGGAAGCTGACGCGGACGTCTCACCACCCTGCCTGACCTGTGAAGGGTCAGGCGTGGAGAGCGGGGCAACTCCCCAACGCAAGCCGCGAATACAGCCGCCAAGCGCCCTGCTCTCCACCCCTGACCCTTTATCGAGAGTTCCACCAGTAGTGGCTGCATAAGCTGCAGCGCCTCACCCGGCAAAGCCGGGTGCTCAACGACCAAGGCTGATTCAACGAACTATCGCTGATCGATCCCACTCCCCCCGCCCTCGCCGCCGCGAGGGAGCCTCGCTGAAGCGAGGAGCACCACAGGGACGACGTTTCACTTTCTGCATCAGGAGCGAAAACATGGACAAATTCGTGCAACTGCAAGACATCGGCATGCGTTTCGATACCCGCAAAGGCCCGTTCGTGGCGCTGCGCAATGTGAACCTCGACATCCGCGAGGGTGAGTTCGTTTCCATCATCGGCCACTCGGGCTGCGGCAAATCCACCGTGCTCAATCTGGTGGCTGGCCTGCTGCAGCCAACCTCGGGCGTGCTGCTGTGTAACAACCGCGAGATCGCTGGCCCCGGCCCCGATCGTGGCGTGGTGTTCCAGAACCATTCGCTGCTGCCCTGGCTCAGCTGCTTCGACAACATCTACCTGGCCGTGGAGCGCGTGTTCGGTGCCAAGGAAGGCAAGGCCAAGCTGCGCGAACGCACCCAGGCCGCGATCGAGATGGTGGGTCTCGCCCACGCCGCCAGCAAGATGCCGCACGAGGTCTCGGGCGGCATGAAGCAGCGCGTCGGTATTGCGCGTGCACTGGCCATCGAGCCCAAGGTGCTGCTGCTGGACGAACCCTTTGGTGCACTGGATGCGCTGACGCGCGCGCACCTGCAGGATGAACTGGTCAAGATCGTCGAACGTGCCGGCACCACCGCCATCATGGTTACGCACGATGTGGACGAGGCTGTGCTGCTGTCCGACCGTATCGTGATGATGACCAACGGCCCCGCCGCCACCATCGGCGAAATCCTCAGCGTGGACCTGCCCCGCCCGCGTGAACGTCTGGCCCTGGCAAACGACCCGGGTTACCACGCTTGCCGCAGCGCGGTGCTCGATTTCCTTTACCGCCGCGAAGTCCGCCAAGCGGCCTGATCTGGCCGTCGGGTCAGCGCCGACCATCCCCTGCAACCTGCTCACAGACCGGTGCCCGCGCCGGCCTGCGGGCCGCTGCGCGCCTGCGCAGCCCGTACCGGGAGACACACCATGCGCTTGTTGATAAGCCTGCTACTGGCGGGCACCCTCGCCAGCCCCGCCTTTGCCACCATCACCGATGCTGATGCTATCAACCAGGCCGGCCGCCAGCGCATGCTGAGTCAGCGCATGGCCAAGGCCTTTGCCCAGCTAGGCCAGAACATCGAGCCCTATCTTGCGCAGAAGGTGCTCGGCAGCTCCATGCAGGTGTTCGAACAGCAGCTACGCACCCTGAGCAGCCATGCGCCAACCAGCGAAATCCAGTCCCGCTATACCGAACTGGCCAGCCTGTGGACGCGCTACCGCGTGCTGCTGGGCAAGGCCAGCACACCCGATACCGGAAAGCAGGTACTCCAGCTGTCGGATCAGCTGCTCACCGTCGCCCACGCCGCCACCGTGGCCTGGCAGCAGCACGCGGGCACGGGCCAGGCCGAACTCGTCAACCTGGCCGGCCGCCAGCGCATGCTGAGCCAGCGTATGGCCAAGCTCTATATGTTCCGCAGCTGGGGGATGACCACGCAGCGTGAACTGGGCGCACTCAAGCAGGCGCAAGACGAATTCGTGGCCGGCCTGGGCCGGCTGGAAAGCGCCGAACTGACCACGCCACGCATCCGCCAGGAGCTTGATCTGGCACGCCAGCAATGGGTGTTCTTTGAAATGGCACTGGCCACCGAAGACAGTGAAACCAATCGGCGCAACGTGGCCACCACCAGTGAGCGCATTCTCGAAACCATGAACAACATCACGGCAATGTATGAAAAGCTACCCGCCACACGGCCCTGAGCGGCGACGGGCAGGCTGAGTGCGCCTTGTTGCGGTGCACGGCATGGTGCGGCGCACCAGAAACGTGCACCAACCAACCACCTCCGCGTGCGGCAATGCCTTGTACTGACAGGCTTTGCAGCCCGCTCCCTCTCTGGCATAGCCCTTGCTAACTATTCTCCCGCTACCGGCACGGCTGGGTACACAACGGCGTGTACCGATACCCTCGGCGGCACTTGGTGTGATGGCGCAGTACGGCCCGTAACACCCACCCACACAGTCCATGCGCAAGGCCGCGCTGGCAATGAATACCGGACAACGGCGTCCCTTCGGTGCAATGCACCGGACGGACGCCGTTTTTGTTTTCAGGCTTTCTGACTTTGGTATTGGAAACACGATGGCAAAGACCTCTTTTTGGCGCGCAGGGCACACCCCGACACTGCTGTCGGCCTTCCTGTACTTCGATCTGGCCTTCATGGTCTGGGTACTACTGGGTCCGCTGGCCGTGCACATCTCGCGTGATCTGGGCCTGAGCCCGGCGCAAAAGGGTTTGATGGTCGCCACGCCACTGCTGGCAGGCGCGCTATTGCGCCTGGTGATGGGCGTGCTCGTCGACCATCTCAAGCCCAAGATGGCCGGGGCGATTGGTCAGGTCATCGTGATTGCCGCTTTGGCCGTGGCCTGGCTGGCCGGCGTACACAGCTTCTCGCAGGTGATGGTGCTAGCGGTCTTTCTGGGTGTGGCCGGTGCCTCGTTCGCCGTGGCGTTGCCGCTGGCTTCGCGCTGGTATCCGCCCGAACACCAAGGTGCCGCCATGGGCATTGCCGGTGCGGGTAACTCGGGCACCGCCATCGCCGCCCTGTTCGCCCCCACGCTGGCCGGGATGTTCGGCTGGAATACGGTATTCGGCCTGGTACTGATCCCGCTGGTGCTGGTGTTCACCGTCTACCTGGCCTTCGCCAAGGACAGCCCGAACTGCCCGCCGCCGAAGAAGCTGGGCGAGTACCTGACCGTGCTCAAGGACAAGGACGCCTGGTGGTTCATGTTCTTCTACAGCGTGACCTTCGGCGGCTTCTCGGGTCTGGCTTCGTCGCTGACCGTCTACTTCAACGACCAGTACGGCCTGGAGCCGGTGCAGGCCGGTTTCTACACCGCCATGTGCGTCTTCGGCGGCTCGCTGATGCGGCCCATCGGCGGCATCGTCGCCGACCGCATCGGCGGCATCCGCTCGCTGACCGTGATGTACACGCTGGCAGCCGTCTGCCTGTATGGGGTGTCGCTGAACCTGTCGCAAGCCTGGATGGCACTGGGCGCCCTGGTCGCCGGCATGCTCTGGCTGGGCATGGGCAACGGCGCGGTGTTCCAGCTGGTGCCGCAACGCTTCCGCAAGGAAATCGGCGTGATGACTGGTCTCGTCGGCATGGCCGGCGGCATAGGCGGCTTCTGTCTGGCCACGGGCCTGGGTTACTCCAAACAGATGACAGGCGACTACAGCCTCGGCCTGACGATCTTCGCTGCACTGGCGCTGTTTGCCTGGGTAGGTCTGCTGTCGGTGAAACAACGCTGGCGCACGACTTGGGGTGCCGCGCATATCGCTGGCGCACGGGTTTAAGGTCAGGACATCGCCAGCATGCTCCAGCTCGCCATCGGCACCGCCACCGATACCGGACCCAAGCCGCGCAATGAAGATGCGCTGGTGGCCATCGAGCCGCCGGCGGGTCAGGCTGCGAGCAAGGGCTGGCTGCTGGCGCTGGCCGACGGCGTAAGCCAGTCGGGCGACGGCAAGCTGGCGGCGCAGGCCACGGTGCGCGGCTTGGCGGCGGATTACTACGCCACGCCCGATACCTGGGAGCCGGCGCATGCCATCGACCGCATCATCACCGCGCAGAACCTGTGGCTGAACAGCCAGTCGCGCGGTGGTGAGCCGGCGGCAACCACGTTGACCGCACTGGTGCTGCGCGGCCGCCGCTTTACCCTGGCCCATGTGGGCGACTGTCGGCTCTACCGCATGCAGGCCGACCGCTTCGAACAATTGTCCGAGGACCATGTGTGGCAGCACGAAGGCTTTCAGCATGTGCTCAAGCGCGCCGTGGGCCTCGACAAGCATGTGGTGCTCGATTTCCGTGATGGCGAATTGCTGGCTGGCGATGTGTTCGCCCTGCTCTGCGATGGCATCTGGGACAGCCTTGGCGATGTAGCCATCCACCGCCTGCTGCAACTGCACGACGAACCGCAGCGCGCCGCCGATGCGCTGGTGGCTGCGGCCCTGGCCGCGCAGGCTGGCGACAATGTCTCGGCCGTGGTCGTACGCGTGCTGCAAGTGCCCGAGAGCGAGTTGATCGACGAGCTGGCCGATGCAAGCAAGCTGGCAATTCCGCCGCGACTCAAGCCGGGCCAGCAGCTGGGCGGCTTCACCATTGAGAAGCTGCTGGCCGAAACCCGTGCCAGCCTGGTCTACCAGGCCGTCGATGCCCGCCAACAGCGCGTGGTCATCAAGACCCTGACCGAGCTGGCCGGCCAGGATGCCGAACTGATCCAGGGCTTGTTGCTGGAAACCTGGCTGCTGCAACGCGTGGGCAGCCACTACCTGCCCGAAGTGGTGGAAACCGGCGGGCGCAACTGGCTGATGCTGGCCATGCGCTGGTATCCGGGCGAAACCCTGGCCGACAAACTAACCCGTGGCGAGCGCATCAGCGCCATCGAAGCCGTCCGCCTAGGCCTGCGACTGAGCCGCGCGCTGGGCAGCCTGCATAGGCTCGATATCGTCCACCGCGACATCAAGCCTGAGAACCTGCATATCGATCTTGAGGGCCGCGTGCGCCTGCTGGATCTGGGCGTGGCCTACTGCCCCGGCATCACCCCCGAGCACGACGCCACGCCGGGCACACCGAGCTACCTGGCCCCGGAGTTGTTCGACGGCCAGCGCGCCAATGCGCAGACCGATCTGTATGCCCTGGGCGTAACGCTCTACCACGCGCTGACACGCCGCTACCCCTACGGCGAGATCGAGCCGTTCCAGACCCCCGCGTTTGGCGACCCGGTGCCGCCCACGCGCTACCGCCCCGATATTCCGCCCTGGTTCGAGAGCGTGCTGCTCAAGGCCGTGGCGCGTGACCCGTCTGCCCGTTTCGAAACCGCCGAGGAACTGCGCGTGGCGCTGGAACTGGGCGAAGCGCGGCCGCTCAACGTGGCCCGCCGCAGCCCGCTGGCCAAACGCTCGCCGGGACGGGTGTGGATGGCGGTGGCGCTGGGGTCGATTGGTCTGAATTTGCTGTTGTTGTTTGTGTTGTTGGTGAGTGGGGTGCCTGTGGCGACACAGACCAGCGGCGTCCCCTCATCACTTCCGCGTGAGGTGAAGGAGCCTGTCTCCCTTCTCCCGCGCGCGGGAGAAGGGCCGGGAATGAGGGCTGTGCCCACGCCCGATGCCCGTTCAAACGCCCTCACCCCAACCCCTCTCTCGCGCGCGGGAGAGGGGCTCAAAGCCAGGAGCTGAACCATGCAAAAACCCAAACTCGTCCTCATCGGCAACGGCATGGCCGGGGTCCGCACGCTTGAAGAGCTGCTGGCGCTGACGCCAGATCTCTACGACATCACCGTCTTCGGCGAGGAACCGCACCCCAACTACAACCGCATCCTGCTGAGCCCGGTGCTGGCCGGTGAGCAGACCGTGCAGGAAATCATCCTGAACCCGGTTGAGTGGTATGCCGAGCATGGCATCACCCTGCACCTGAAGAAGAAGATCACCAAGATCGACCGCCTCAAGCGCGTGGTCTACGCAGAAGACGGCACCGAGGCCGAATACGACCGCCTGCTGATCGCCACCGGCTCCAAGCCTTTCATCCTGCCGATTCCGGGCAAGGACCTGCCCGGTGTGATCAGCTACCGCGACATTTACGACACTGAACAGATGATCGAAGCGGCCAAGGTGCACCGGCACGCCGTGGTCATCGGCGGTGGCTTGCTGGGACTGGAAGCGGCCAACGGCCTCAAGCTGCGTGGCATGGACGTGACGGTGGTGCACATTGGTGACTGGCTGCTGGAACGTCAGCTGGATGAAACCGCCGCGCGCCTGCTGCAAAAATCGCTCGAAGCGCGCGGCCTGACCTTTGCGCTGAAGAAACAGACGGCCGAACTGATCGCCGGAGAGTCCGGCCGCGTCGCCGCCGTGCGCTTCAAGGATGGCGAAACGGTTCCGGCTGACCTCGTCGTCATGGCCGCCGGCATCCGCCCGAACACCGAACTGGCCGAATCGGCCGGCATCCATGTGAATCGCGGCATCGTGGTCAACGATCATATGCAGACCTTTGACCCGCGCATCTACTCGGTAGGCGAATGCGCCAACCACCGCGGCATTGCTTATGGCCTGGTCGCCCCGCTGTTCGAGCAGGCCAAGGTCTGCGCCAACCATCTGGCCCAGTTCGGCATTGGCCAGTACAAGGGTTCGGTGCTGTCTACCAAGCTCAAGGTCACCGGTATCGATCTGTTCAGCGCTGGCGAATTCATGGGTGGCGAAGGCACCGAGGACATCGTCCTCAGCGACCCGGCCGGCGGCGTGTACAAGAAGCTGGTCATCAAGGACGACAAGCTCGTCGGCGCCTGCCTGTATGGCGACACGGCCGACGGCGCCTGGTACTTCAAGCTGCTGCGCGAAGGCCGGCCGATTGGCGATCTGCGCGATCACATCATGTTCGGCGAAACCAATCTGGGCGATGTGGGCCACCAGGGCCAGAACAAGGCCGCCGCCATGCAGGACAGCGACGAGGTCTGCGGCTGCAACGGCGTGTGCAAGGGCACCATCGTCAAGGCCATCAACACCCAGGGCCTGTACACGGTGGACGATGTGAAGAAGCACACCAAGGCCGCCAGCTCTTGCGGATCGTGCACGGGCCTGGTCGAGCAGGTGCTGATGAACTGCCTCGGCTCCAACTTCCAGGAATCGCCCAAGACCAAGGCGATCTGCGGTTGTACCGACCATAACCACGGCGATATCCGCAAGACGATCCGCGAGCACAAGCTGCTGACCCACCGCGCGGTCTACGACTTCCTGCAATGGCGCACGCCCAATGGCTGCGCCACCTGCCGCCCGGCGATCAATTACTACCTGATCTCGACCTGGCCCAAGGAAGCGGTGGACGACCCGCAGAGCCGTTTCATCAACGAACGCGCCCACGCCAATATCCAGAAGGACGGCACCTTCTCGGTGATTCCGCAGATGAAGGGCGGCGTGACCAATGCCAGCGAACTGCGGCGCATTGCCGACGTGGCCGACAAGTACGCCGTGCCGATGGTCAAGGTCACCGGTGGCCAGCGTATCGACCTGCTAGGGGTGAAAAAGGAAGACCTAGTCAGTGTCTGGAAAGACCTAGGTATGAACTCCGGCCACGCCTACGGCAAGTCGATCCGCACGGTGAAGACCTGCGTGGGCAGCGAGTTCTGCCGCTTCGGCACGCAGAACAGCACGCAGATGGGCATTGATCTGGAAACCATGCTGGCCAATATGTGGAGCCCCCACAAGGTCAAGCTGGCCGTCTCCGGCTGCCCGCGCAACTGCGCCGAAGCCGGCATCAAGGACGTAGGCGTGATCGCCGTCGATAGCGGTTGGGAGCTGTATGTGGGTGGCAACGGCGGCATCAAGACCGAAGTCGCGCAGTTCCTGTGCAAGGTAAAGACGGCCGAAGAGGTCAAGGAATACAGCGGCGCCTTCCTGCAGCTGTATCGCGAGGAGGCCTACTACCTCGACCGCACCGTGCACTACCTCGACCGCGTGGGCCTCGATTACATCAAGCAGAAGGTGGTGGAAGACGCTTCCAACCGCAAAGCCCTGTACGAGCGTTTGCTGTACGCCCTCGAAGGCCTGCCCGACCCTTGGGCCGCCCGCATTGCCGGTGCGCAGGCCAAGGAATTCATCCCCTTGAAACTCGTTCCCCAAGGAGCCCCGGCATGAACGCGCCCGTCACCGCTCAACACTGGTTCCCACTCTGCCAGGTCGACGATATCCCGCGCCTAGGCAGCCGCGTGGTTGAACGCGAAGCCGGCAATATCGCCGTGTTCCGCACCGCCACCGACACGGTCTTCGCTCTGCTGGACCGCTGCCCGCACAAGGCCGGGCCGTTATCGCAGGGGATCGTGCATGGCGAAACCGTTACCTGCCCGCTGCATAGCTGGAACATTGATCTGACTTCGGGCGAAGCGAAAGCACCCGATGTGGGCTGCGCCCGGCGCTTTCCGGTCAAGGTCGAAGGCGGGGCGGTGTTTTTGGGGCTGGTGGACTGATTTAGCAGAACGGCAGGGGTAAGCCATGGAACAACCCAACCATTACGTAGGGTGCAATAAGCGCAGCGCATTGCACCAGACTCCCCTCGCCGCAAATCCATACGGTGCAATGCGCTGCGCTTATTGCACCCTACGTATCGCATCCAGACCGTGAGGCCCGCACCATGACCACCCTCACCAAATCCACCTGCTGCTACTGCGGCGTAGGTTGCGGCGTCATCATCGAAAGCGACCAGGGCCGCATCACCGGCGTACGAGGCGATCCCGACCACCCGGCCAACTACGGCCGCCTGTGCACCAAGGGCCTCAATCTCGCCAACAGCGCCGCCAGTCATACCGGCCGCGCGCTGTACCCCGAGCTGCGCACCCAGCGCGACCAAGCCCGCCAGCGCACCGACTGGGACACCGCACTCGACACCGCCGCCGACCGCTTCGCCGCCATCATCCGCGAGCACGGTCCCGATGCGGTGGCCTTTTACGTATCCGGCCAGCTGTTGACCGAGGACTACTACGTCTTCAACAAGCTCGCCAAGGGCCTGATCGGCACCAACAATATCGATACCAACTCACGCCTGTGCATGAGCAGCGCCGTGGCGGCCTACAAGCAATCGCTCGGTGCCGATGGCCCGCCCACCTGCTACGAAGACCTGGAGCTGGCCGATTGTGTGCTGCTGGTTGGCAGCAATATGGCCTACGCCCACCCGGTGCTGTTCCGCCGGCTCGAAGCCGCCAAGCTGGAACGCGGTGCCAAGTGGATCGTGGTCGATCCACGCCGTACCGATACGGCCGCCATGGCCGATCTGCACCTGCAAATCCAGCCCGGCACCGATGTGGCGCTGTTCAACGGCATGCTGCACCACCTGATCTGGGAAGGGCTGATCGATACCGATTACATCGCCGCCCATACCGAAGGCTTTGCCGAACTCAAGCAACTGGTGCGCGATTACACGCCGCGCATGGCTGCCGAGCTGTGCGGCATTCCCGAAGCGCAGCTGATTGCCGCTGCCGAGCTGTTCGGCCGCAGCGCGGCGTCCTTGTCGTTGTACTGCATGGGCCTGAATCAGTCCGCACACGGCACGCACAAGAATCTGGCGCTGATCAATCTGCATCTGGCCACACGCCAGATCGGCCGCCCCGGTGCCGGCCCGTTCAGCCTGACCGGCCAGCCCAATGCCATGGGCGGCCGTGAGGTTGGCGGCATGGCCACCATGCTGGCCGCGCACCGCGATATAGCCAATGCCGCGCACCGCGATGAAATCGCCCAGCTCTGGGGTATTCCCAGCGTCAGCGAGCGCCCCGGCCTGCCAGCCGTGGCCATGTTCGATGCGCTCAAAAACGGCCGGATCAAAGCCATCTGGATTGCCTGTACGAATCCGGCCCACTCGATGCCCGACCTGCCCGCCGTGCGCGCCGCGCTGGAAACCGCCGAGTTCGTGGTGGTGCAAGAAGCCTTCGCCAACACCGATACGGTGGCCTATGCCGACCTGCTGCTGCCGGCCACCAGCTGGGGCGAAAAGGACGGCACCGTCACCAACTCCGAACGCCGCATCTCGCGCGTGCGGCCAGCCGTGGTGGGGCCCGGCGAAACACGTAACGACTGGCTCATCGCCAACGATTTCGCCCAGCGCCTACAAGCCCGCCTCGCGCCCGCACAAGCTGCACTGTTCGCCTTTGACACGCCTGAGCAGGTGTTCAACGAACACCGCCTGCTCACCGAAGGCCGTGATCTCGATATCGGCGGGCTCAGCTACACCATGCTGGAACAAAGCGGCCCGCAGCAATGGCCGCTGCCGACCACGGCCGATACCGGTCAGGCACGCCGTTACACCGATGGCACCTTCGCCACGCTGAACGGCCGCGCCCGCTTCATCGTCACGCCGTTCAAGCCGGTGGCCGAAGCCACCAATGCGCGTTACCCCTTCCACCTGCTCACGGGCCGCTTGCGCGACCAGTGGCACGGCATGAGCCGCACCGGTCGCGTGCCGGCGCTGTGGTCACACAGCCCCGAACCCAGCCTGACCATGCACCCCAAGGATGCCGAGCGCCGTGGCTTCAAGGCCGGCGATCTGGTCGAAATCGCTAGCAAGCGCGGCAAGCTAGTGCTGCCGCTAGCCATCGGCGACGACGTGCCCAGCGGCAGCGTGTTCGCCGCCATGCACTGGAACGGCCAGACGCTGAACAGCACCGGCATCAACGAGACTTTGGCCGGCGTGGTCGACCCGTCCTCCTTCCAGCCCGAACTCAAGCACGCCGCCGTGCGCGTGGTGGCAACTGAGCTGCCCTGGCGCGCGGTGATCGCCTGCTGCAGCGACGATGTGCTGTCGCTCAAGGACCAGCTCCAGCCCCTGCTGGCCGAATGCGCCTACGCCTCGCTGACGCTGGCCGGCAACGACGTAGTCCTGCTGCGCGCCGCCGCCCCGGCCGCGATGGACGACTGGCTGAACCGTATCTTCGCCCTGCTGGCCCTGCACCCCGGCCCCGACGTACTCGAATACCGCGATGCACGCCGTGGCGTGGTCAAGCGCGTGGGCTGGGCCGGCGAGCAGTTCAGCGGCTTTGTGTTTGCCGGCGACACGCAAGGCGCAGAAACCCTGCTGGCCCACCTGTCCGACCGCCAAGCCTGGTCATCACCCCGGCTGGCCGTGTTCTCCCCCCGCCTCGCCAACGCCGCACCGCGCGACAAGGTGGTCTGCAACTGCAAACAGGTACGCGCCTCGCAAATCGAAGGCCTGATCAAGACCGGCGCAGAGCTGGAAGAACTGAAATCCACGCTGGGCTGCGGCACGGTGTGCGGTTCGTGCGTGCCGGAATTGCGGCGGATGTGTGTGGTGGGGGTGGTAGCGTGAGTGCCCATCTCGGCATCGCCGCATTTAGCCCCTCTCCCACGCGTGGGAGAGGGGTTGGGGTGAGGGCTGCATCCACTTGCACCGAACGTTCAGCTATCCACTACAGGTTCAGCGGCTGCGCCGCGAAATGCGCTGCGCGCTTTGGGAGCGAGAGTGCGTCTCGCACCCGCCTCACTTTCTTTGCTTCGCCAAAGAAAGTAAGCAAAGAAAGGCGACCCGACGAAGCCGCCCTGCTACGCAGGGTTCCTTGCGCTCCTCAACCGGCGTGGCCGGCGCAGAACTCGCCTTGCCTGCGGCAAGACTCAGACATGCTGCGCCGGACTGCCCCACGCCGGTCTGCGGTGCTCAGCGCGCTTCGACGGGACCTAGGTGGTTTGCCACCGTTTGCGCACTTGGTTTCTTGCTCCTTGTATTCCACCGTTGCCCCTCACCCAACCCTCTCCCGGTGGGAGAGGGCTCAAATCACCAAGCCCGCGAGGACCGCGTCATGACCACGCCCCCTACCGTCACCCTGCTCGGCGCCGGCCCCGGTGATCTCGACCTGCTCACACTCAAGGCCGTCAAAGCCCTCGCCAAGGCCGAAATCCTGCTGCTGGATGACCTCGCCAATCCCGACATCATCGAACTCGCCCCCAACGCCCGTGTCATCAAGGTCGGCAAACGTGGCGGCTGCAAATCCACGCCGCAGGATTTCATCCAGCGGCTCATGCGCCGCTATGCGCTGCAGGGCAAGCACGTGGTCCGCGTCAAAGGGGGTGAAGTGCTGCTGTTTGGCCGAGCCGGTGAGGAGATCCGTTTTCTGCAAGTGGCGGGTATAGCAGTCGAGATCATCAACGGCATCAGCTCGGGCCTCGCAGCCGCGGCCAGCCTGGGCATCTCGCTGACGCACCGCGATCACTGCCAAGGCGTGACCTTTGTCACCGCGCATGACCGCGACGATGGCGAGCCTGACTGGGCGACACTGGCCGCTACCGGCACCACTCTGGTCATCTACATGGGTATGAGCCGTATCGACTCGCTGTGCGCCGGTCTGCAGCGCCATCTGCCGGCCAGCACGCCTGCGGCCGTGGTGCAGTGGGCCAGCACCACGCGCGAGAAACGTCTCGTCAGCCGCATCGACAGTCTGGCCAGCGATGCCCGCAATGCCGGCATGGGCAGCCCTGCGATCATACTGATCGGCAATGCCATCGGCGAAGCGGATCGGCAACGCAGCACACAGGAAGCCGAGGCATGGGCAGCCTGAACCGCTCCCTGCCAGACGCCGTCATCCTGTGCGGCGGCCAAGGCAGCCGCATGGGTGGTGCCGACAAAGGGCTGGTCGACTACCAAGGCCAGCCGCTGTACCAGCACTTGCAAGCACAGCTGCCGGCGCAGGCTTTCGGGCAGGTCTGGCTGTCTGCCAATCGCCATCATCGCCAATACGCGTGTAGCGGATTGCCGGTGCTGGCCGACCAACGTACAGGCTACCCCGGCCCACTCGCCGGTATCGAGGCCGCGCTGCTGGCCAGCCAGGCCGACTGGCTGCTGGTGGTGCCCTGCGACACGCCGGCACTCCCGCCCGATTTGCTGGTCAGACTATGGGCCGCGCGCCAGCAAGCGCCGATTGTCCGCGCACTGGCGGCGGGGCGGGTGCAGCCACTACACTGCTTGCTGAACCGTAGCGTGATGCCGGCGCTGCAACAGGCACTCGATGCCGGCCAGCAGGCAGTGATGCGCTGGCAGAACGACGTCGGCGTGGCCGATGTCTGTTTTGATGCCGCAATCCCTAACCTGAACACGCTCAACGCCCTGAACCACGAGACTTGCCTTGTTTGAGTCGCCCGCCCCAATGCCGCCAAGCGTCGCTGCCACGCCATCGCACGATCAGCCCCTGATCGATCGCTTCGGCCGCCGCATCGACTACCTGCGCCTGTCGGTCACCGACCGCTGCGATCTGCGCTGCAGTTACTGCCTGCCGCGCGGCTTCGATGGATACGCCGAACCCGAGCACTGGCTGACCTTTGACGAGATCGAACGCGTGGTCGGCCTGTTTGCGAAACTGGGCGTCCGCCGTGTGCGACTCACCGGCGGCGAACCACTGCTGCGTCGCAACCTGCCCCTGCTCGCCGGCCGCCTCGCCGCCCTGCCCGGCCTGACAGATCTATCGCTCTCCACCAATGCTACCCAACTGGCCCGTCATGCAGACGCCCTGCATGCCGCGGGTGTGCGTCGCCTCAATATCAGCCTCGACAGCCTCAAGCGTGATTGCGTTACCCAGCTGAGCGGCCGCGACAGCCTGCCCGCCGTGCTAGACGGCCTTGCCGCTGCCGATGCCGCCGGCTTTGCGCCGATCAAGCTCAATATGGTGGCACTCAAAGGCGTGAACGAGGACGAGATCGACGCCATGGCCGCCTTCTGCATTGAACGCGGCTATATTCTGCGCCTGATCGAAACCATGCCCATGGGCGATACTGGTCGCAACGCGCAGTATCTCGATCTGGGCCCTGTGCGCGAGCAACTGGTGCAACGCTTCGGTCTGGTGCCACAGGCACAGGAGCTCGGTGGCGGCCCGGCACGCTACTGGCAGACGGCAGATGGTCGAGGCCAGATCGGCTTCATCACCCCCATCAGTCAGCATTTCTGCGCCAGCTGCAACCGCGTGCGCCTGTCAGTCGAAGGCACCCTCTACCTGTGTCTGGGTAATGAAGACAAACTCGAACTGCGCCCGCTGCTGCGTGGCGGCGCGAGCGATGCCGACTTGATTGCCGCACTGCGCGGGGCCATTGAACTCAAGCCCGAGCGCCATGAGTTTGTGACACAACCCGGCAAGGTCGTCCGCTTCATGTCGATGACAGGCGGCTGAGCGCACGGCACCGTTGCCACGCGCCAAGCAACAGCTGGGTCATACAACCGCTTTTCACACTCCCACCACCATGTTCGAGACCTCGCTCAACAGCAGCAGCGACCCCGTTGCCGATAAGGTCAGCTGGGAACCCGCCCGCGGCGGCGGCGCCAACTTCCGTACCCAAAAGCTGGTGCGGCAAGGCCAGCAGGCCGTCATCTCTCCCTCGCTGGGTGGCAAAGCCTTTGCGCTGGCCTTCCTGCTGCCGGGCCTTGGCGTGCTGTTCGGTCTGGCCCCCTGGCTACTGCTCAAGGGAGAGTACTTCCCGGGTGCTTTTCTGGTGGTGTGGGGCCTGGGCTTTGCCGGTGGTGGCTGGCTGATCCTGCATACCACCACCCGCACCACCTTCGACAAGCAGCGCGGCATGTACTTCATGGGCAAGGCACCCCAAGCCGGCGGCAGCCGGGTGGCGGGCAAGCAGGGTTTGTTGATGGATATTCATGCCTTGCAGTGCTTAAGCGAGCGCATCACTGGCAACAAAGGTGGCAGCTATCGCAGCTACGAACTCAATCTGGTCTTTCACGATGGCACCCGGCTCAACGTGATGGACCACGGCGCCAAAATGGTGGTGGAACTGGCTGCCGAGGAGCTGAGCCAGTTCCTGAATGTGCCGGTCTGGCACGCGCGGGATCGTGCCTCAGTCTAACGCCGCAATCTTGCGCAATGCCTGCTCGAAAGCCTCGACCGGCTGGCCGCCCTGAATCAGGTACTGCTCGTTCACAATCACCGCCGGCACCGAGTTGATGCCATTGCGCAGGAAAAACTGCTCCTGCGCGCGCACCGCATCGGCATAGTCATCCGACGCCAAAATCTCCCGCGCCCGTTCCGGGTTCAGGCCCACTTCGTCGGCCACGCGCAGCAATACATCGTGATTGGCCGGGCTTTCGCCATCGGTGAAATAAGCGGTGAACAGCGCGCGCTTGAGCGGCAACTGCAAGCCTTCTTCGGCCGCCCAATGCAGCAGGCGGTGGGCATCAAACGTGTTGTAGATACGATCGCGCTTGCCCGGCGTGAAGGTGAAGCCCAGCTCGGCACCTCGCTGGCGGATCATCTCGCGTGTTTGCGCCAGTTGCTCGGGGCTGGCGCCGTATTTGCGGCTCAGGTGTTCGGTGATGTCTTCGCCTTCGGGCGCCATATCGGGGTTCAGCTCGAAGGGCTGGAACTCGATGGCAACCTGGGCTTCATCGCCAATATTGGCGATGGCTTGCTCCAGGGCGCTCAGGCCGATGGCGCACCAAGGGCAGGACACATCAGAAACAAAGTCGATACGGATCAGTGCAGGCATGAAGATACTCCCTGGCCGACATAGGCGACGGCCTCTTGGCTTTCAGTTGGGCATATCCTGTCAGACTTCAAGGTCCATGTTCCCTATACTCGAAGGAGTCCAGTCCTGCACCGAAGCCATGCGCCTGCGTTCCCGTCATCTTTTCTGCCTGACCACGCTGCTGCCGCTGCTAGCCACCGCGGCGGACACGCTCACGGTCGCGATGAGCGACTCATGGGGCATGCCACTGGCCGGTTATCAACATACACCGCAAGGCATGGTGATTGATCGCGGCATCATGCACGACTGGTATGCGGCGTTGGGCAAGGTACTCGGCCGCGATATCCGGCTGACAGTGGTGCCGCCGCAGCGGGTCAGCCTGATGACCAGGCAGGCGCAGATCGATCTACGCTGTTTCGGCTCCCCGCAATGGGATGCCAATATCATCAAGCAGCAATTCCAGTGGTCACCGCATGTGCTGCTTAGTGTGGAGGAGCGGCTGGTCAGTACGCCAGGCAAACCGCTTGTTACTGATATCTCGCAATTGCAGAAATTGCGCATTGGCACCGTAAGCGGCTATCGCTATCCACTGCTGGAGCCTCTGTTCGAGGTCGGTACGCTGATACGTGACAATGCGCCCGGTGAGCACCAGCTACTGGAAAAACAGCTGGTTGGCCGTACCGACTACAGCGTGATCCGGTTGATGACCCTGCACTACCTGCAAAAGCAGAATACGCGCTGGCAGGCGCTGCGCCCGTCGCCACTGCGTATATCGCAGACCGATCTCTACTGCGCTGTCCACAAGCGCGCCAGCCTGACGCTCGACGCCCTGAATCAGGCCATGCAGACACTGGAAAAGCAGCAAGTCATGGCCACCATCCTGCGCCGCCACACAGGCCGGTAAACCAAAGCGGTTGCGGAATGCAGCCGCTGAAACTACGACGCAAGCTTCCCTTACACTGGCACCCAAACCGATAAACCGGCCGGCACGACCGCGCCCGTACCCTCCCCGGAGTGCCCATGTATTTCCACAAGATCGAAACCCCGCGCAACTTCCGCTTCGATACACAAGCAGCCGCGCTGACCGTGCACGACTGCGGCAGCAATGTGTTCCGCGTACAGGCGCAGAGCCAGCGCTGGCCACAGGGTAGCCAGAGTATCGCCACCCTGACTGCCGATGAGTTCGCGGGTCAGCCCTCCAGCGCCGCGCTGAATCTGGGCGCGGGCGGCGAGCTGCTGTTGAGCTTGAACGGCCATCCTGTACTGCAATCGGCCAGCGGCCGCGGCTTTGGTGTGTGCGGCAAGAAGTGGCTGTGGGCCCTGCCCTACGACGAAGGCCACCGCTTTTACGGCATGGGCGAAAAGAACCTCGGTTTCGAACTCTCGCAAAAGCGCACCCGCTTCTGGAACACCGATGTGTTCGGCGATTTCTACTGGGACAAGATCCGCGACAGCAGCACCGATCCCATGTACGCGAGCTTCCCGGTACTGATCATCAAAACCGCCAAGGCCTGGGTCGGCATCGTCATCGACAACCCGTTTGGCGTGTTCATGAACACGGGTGCCGGCGAGGCCATCTTCCAGCCCGGCGCCGGCCCCTTCATCCCCGAGCTGTTTTTCGGCTCCACCGATGGCGCGCCCGATGTGTGGATCATGGTCGATGAACGCCCCGATGCGCTGGTGCGCAAGCTGCAGGCACTGCAGGGCCGCACGCCGCTGCCCCCGCTGTGGGCACTGGGTCACCAGCAGTGCCGCTGGGGTTATAAATCGTTCGATGACCTGACGCGCATTGCCGACGGCTACAGCCAGCACCAGATTCCCAACGACGGCATCTGGCTCGATATCGATTACATGGATGGCTATCGGGTCTTCACGGTCGATCCGCAGCATTTCAGCGCACCGGCCGAGCAAGTCGCGGCCATTACCGCGCGCGGCCACCGTGTGGTACCGATTCTCGACCCCGGCCTGCGCCAGGACCCGGCATACCGGCCCTATGCTGAGGCGCAAACGCGCCAGATCCTGTGCCGGACCATCGAGGGCACCGAATACGTGGGCTATGTGTGGCCCGGCTACACGGTCTTCCCCGATTACTCCCTGAGTGAAGGCCGCGCGTTCTGGAAGGAACAAGTCGAAGCCTTTACCAGCCTGGGCTTTGGCGGCTACTGGATCGACATGAACGACCCGTCAACCGGCTCGGCCAATCTCGACGACATGCGCTTTGGCCGCGGCGAGCAACCGCACGAGAGCTTCCACAACCAGTACGCTCTCGGCATGGCCATCGCTACACGCGAAGGCCTGCTGGCCGCAAGGCCCGATGAGCGCCCCTTCATCATCTCGCGCAGCGGCTTTCTGTCGCAGGCGCGGCATTCGGCGCTGTGGACCGGCGACAATATGTCGAACGAACACCATATGAAGGGCAGCATCGCGCTATCGCTGAACCTGTCGGTATCGGGCCTGCCGTTCAACGGTCCCGATGTACCCGGCTTTGCGCTCGACGCCAGCAACGAGCTGATGCGCGCCTGGTACAAGCTGGGCTTTCTGTTCCCCTTCCTGCGCAATCACAAGATCAGCGGTGCGATGGATCAGGAACCGTGGACGCGCGACGCCGCCACCTTGAACGTGGTGCGCGATTACATCCGCCTGCGCTACACGCTGCTGCCCTATCTGTACCAGAGCTTCATCGCTCAGGCCGAACACGGCGAGCCCATGCTGCGGCCGCTGTGGTACCACGACCCGGATGGCGGTTTTGATTACTGCGACGACCAGTTCTTTGTCGGCCCCGCCGTGCTGCAAGCGCCGTTCGTATCACTGGCCGCCACCGAACGCACGGTGCAACTGCCGCGCCATGCCACCGGCACACGCTGGTACGCAGTGCAAAGCGGCGACTTCCACAGCGCTGGGGCCGAGTTGAAGGTTCAGCACGACGAGGCCAGCACGCCCATCTATCTGGCCAGCCCTTCGGCCATTGCGCTGCAACCGGGCCTGCGCACCAGCAACCAGACCGATCTGCTTACCGTCGATGTGCTGCTGACCATTGAACCCGGCCAGCAAGTCGAAGCGACTTACCACGCGGACGACGGCATCAGCTTTGGCTGGCAGCGCGGCGAGCGCAGCACGCTGGTGGTGAAGGCAGACTGGTCGGCTAGCGGGCTCAACATCTCGGTGCAGCAAAGCGCCGATGGCTATGGTGTGATCAAGGCGCGCGTGCTGATCCTGTCGCCGCAGGCACCGGCCGACGTGCAGCTCAACGGACAGCCAAGTACGCCCGCTAATGCAACCCTCCCGTTCGCGGGCCGCGAGCTGACTGTTCTGCTACTTGCCTGACCGTAGGGTGCAATCAGGCCTCAAGGCCGCATTGCACCTTACGGGGTTCGGCTTTTGGTGTTTGGAACCCTCTCCCACTGGGAGAGGGCTAAGCCTTGCTCGCTCCCGCTTTGCATGATGCTTGCCGGGGATAACAAGTATCTACGTAACAATGCTTCTCGAACCCATGAGGATTTACCCATGCGCTTCGCCCCTTTGCTCGCCCTGTTTACCTTGCTGCCCGCCTTGGCCGCCAGCCCCGAACCCGCTCCCGCACCCACCGGCAAACTCGAACTGATCGAGAAGTTCGCCTCGCCCCAACTGGGCAACACACGCACGCTGCGGCTCTATCTGCCACCGGGCTACGCCACCAACCCCGAGCGCCGTTACCCGGTGCTCTACATGCACGACGGCCAGAACCTCTACGACCCCAAGCTCTCGTACAGCGGCGTGCCCTGGGGCGTGGATAAAACCATCGATACGCTGATCCACAAGGGCGAAATGCAGCCCGTGATCGTCGTGGGCATCGACAACACACCCGAGCGTATGGCCGAGTACTCGCCCGATGCCGACCCGCAGCACAAAGGCGGCAAGGGCGATGCCTATGCCGACTTTGTCATCAAGACCATCAAGCCCTATATCGACAGCCACTACCGCACGCTGCCCGACAAGGCCAACACGGTCGTCATGGGTTCATCCATGGGTGGCCTCGTATCGTTCCATATCGCCATGCGCTACCCCGACGTGGTGGGCTCGGCAGCATCGCTGTCGGGTTCGTTCTGGTGGAATGGCGGCGCGATGATCAAGGCGGTGCAGGCGCGTAAAACCCGCTGGCCCGTGCGTTTGTATCTGGATGCCGGCACCGGCAACGATGGCCTGCTGGATTCCGCGCGCATGCTCAGTGCACTGGTGCGCGCCGGTTACGAATTGGGCGATGATCTGCACTATGTCGCCGTGCCGGGGGCCGATCACCACGAGCGCGCCTGGGCTGCCCGGCTGGCCGAGCCCCTGAGCTGGCTGTTCCCGCCACCCACCCGGCCCGCAAGGCCTTGAAACAGGCCGTCACGAATCTTTTACCCAGCGCCGGGTCAAGCACACAATGCCCACCCGATCCACCCGCTACCCACAAGGAAGCCGCCTGATGCTCTATCGCAAAGCCCTGCTCGCCCCTGCCATGATCAGCTTGCTCTGCCTGCCCGCACTGGCGGGCGAGGGTTCGGTGGGCATTTCGGTATCGGTGAGTGTGGACGGCATTTTCAGCCCCACGCTCAAGGCGGCCACCATCAAGGAAGTCAAACCCGGCTCGCCGGCCGAGGATGCCGGGGTGAAGGCCGGTGACCTGATCCGCAAGATCGACGACTGCGCCATCCCCGGTTGCCCCGGCAGCCGTGCCAAGACGCTGATGGACAAGGCACCCGGCGAGATCCTGCGGCTTACGCTGGAGCGCGCCGACAAGCGCGTTGAAGAAGTCAGCATCAAGGTAGGCCGCAAGCCCGGCGCGTAAGCCGGTATTTCAGCGATCCCACAGCCGGGAAAACATGCATGACGCTCAAGCTCGCCACCTGGTGGCTGCGCCCGCTATTACATTGAGCTGCATGTTCCCGCCGCGCGACACTCGCTCAATACAGCCGTGAGCGCGCTGGCTGGATAGTGGTCGCAGTGCTAGCTTGGCCGGGGTCGACCTCAGCAAGGAACCCTATGGCTTGGCTGCATTTGTTCATCGCTATTGTGGCGGAAGTGATCGCCACCACCGCACTGAAAGCCTCTGATGGCTTCAGCCGGCTGGTGCCATCGACTATCGTGGTACTCGGCTATTGCATCGCTTTCTATTTTCTTTCGCTGACTTTGCGTACCTTACCCATCGGTGTGGCCTATGCCGTGTGGTCGGGTGTGGGCATTGTCCTGGTATCGGTGGCGGCCTTCGTGCTGTACCAGCAAAAGCTGGATCTGGCGGCGGTGATCGGTATCGCGCTCATCCTGGCCGGCGTACTGGTGTTGAACCTGTTTTCCCGTGCAACAGCACACTGAACCTCGCCACAAGAACCTGCCCGCAAGCTGATCCAGCGCAACGCGGCTGTTGCGATTCTGCGGTCTGCTTGTGTCTGTAACACCGGCCCCAAGGACAACCCGTGAAACGAACGCTTTTGTACTGGCTGATACCCGCGACGGTTGTACTGGCCGTCGGCGCTTTCTGGTTGAGCAGACCCGGCAGCGTGGCCGTTGTCAGCCCCACCGTCGGTGAGGCAATCGAGGCCATCTACGCCAGCGGCCAGATCGAACCCGGCGTGCAATTGCCGATTGCCCCACGCAATGCGGGCTATGTAGCCGCCGTGTTGGCGCGCGAGGGCGATGCCGTCAAACGTGGTCAGGTATTGATTCGTTTGCAGGATGATGACTTGGCCAATGGTGAAGCCGAACTCGCCGCCCGCGCCGATCTGGCCCGCCGCCAATGGCTGCGTGCGCAGGATTTGCGCAAGCAGGGTTTTGTGTCGCAGGCCGAACTTGATCGCAGCCGCAGCGAACAGGACGCCGCCCAGGCCGCCCTGGCCCGCAGCCAGAGCCAGCGCCGCTTCCTGCAACTAACTGCCCCCGCCGACGGGCTGATCCTCAAGCGGGATGTGGAGGTGGGGCAGTTCGTCAACGTGGGGCAGCCGCTGCTGTACCTGTCGTGCTGCGCGCCTTTGCGCGTATCGGCCGAAGTGGATGAAGAAGACATCAGCCGCGTGCAGATCGGCCAGCCGGTCTTGCTGCGCGCCGATGCGCTGGGCGATGCGGTCATCCAGGCCGAAGTGGCCGAGATCACCCCCAAGGGCGATCCGGTGAGCCGCAGCTACCGCGTGCGCATGAAAATCGCCGAGCCTGATCGCTTTCGCGTGGGCATGACGGTGGATGCCAACATCGTGCTCGCGCGCCGCCAGCAAGCCCTGCTGCTGCCACGCACCGCCGTGAGCGATCAGCAGGTTTGGCGGGTGCAAGATGGCAAGTTGCTGCGCAGCAAGGTAGTCACCGGTGCCACAACGGCCGACAAGATCGAAATCCGCAGCGGCATCGGCGCGCAGGATCAGATCGTGGTCAAACCGCTCGATACCTTCAAACCCGGCCAGCGCGTGCGCACCACCCCCGCAGCATGATCGCCGCCGGCATCGCCTTTACCCACCTGACCAGCCGCAAGCGCCAGACCGCGGTTTCGTTGATCGGCGTGATTCTGGGCGTGGCGTTCTTTCTGGCCGTGTCGGCGCTGATGCGCGGCTCGGAAATGGACTTCATCCGCCGTCTCATCGACAACAGCCCGCATATCACGGTATCCGACGAATACCGCAGTGCTCGCCCGCAGCCCGCGCAATTGCACTGGCCCAAGGCACTGGTCGAGATACGCGGCCTCAAGCCACAGACCGAGACCCGTGGCATTCGCGGCTGGCGCGCCAAGCTGGCGCAGATTGAAGCCGTAGGCGGCTTGCGGGTCGCCCCCGTGCTCACCGGATCGGCCGTGCTGGTGTTTGCCGGCCAGCAGCAGGGGGTAAGCCTTTCGGGCATCGTGCCGGCGCAGATGCGCGGCGTGAGTACGATTGAAGACAAGCTCGTCGAAGGCCGGCTGGATCAGCTATCGGCCAATACCAACGGCGTGATCATCGGCGCGGGGCTGGCCGACAAATTCAAGCTGCGCATAGGCAGCACGCTGAGCGTGATTGCCGCGGGCGGGGTGAACCGCACGCTCACGGTAGTGGGCATTTTCCGCACCGGCAACGCCAATTACGACGAGAGCCAGACCTATGTGCTGCTCAAACGCGCGCAACTGCTGCTGGACCGGCCAGACCGCGTGAACCGCTTCATCATCAAGCTTGACGACGCCAACGCCGCCCGCGCCACCGCCAGCCGTATCGAAGCGCAGATCGGCTACAAATCGGTGAGCTGGGCCGAGGCATCGGAAGACATCCTCAACGTGCTGTTCGTGCGTAACGTGATCATGTATTCGGTGGTCTCGGCCATCCTTATCGTCGCCTCTTTCGGCATCTACAACACCATCTCCACCATCGTGATGGAGAAGACGCGCGATATTGCCATCCTCAAATCCATGGGCTTTCTGGCTGGTGATATCAAACGCATCTTCCTGCTCGAAGGCTTGATCGTCGGCGCCATCGGCAGCGTGCTGGGTTTGCTGTGCGGGCTGGGTCTGATGCAATTGCTCGCCAGCATCCGCATCCGCCCACCGGGCGGCAGCGAGATGGTGAACCTGCCGATCTGGTGGGGCAGCGAGCAGTTTCTGATGGCCGCCGGTTTTGCATTGGCATCGTGCCTGCTGGCCGCCTGGCTGCCTGCGCGCAAAGCCGGCAACCTGCATCCGGTCGATATCTTGCGGGGTGCGACATGAGCACCGTGCTGCGCGCCCGCGAGCTGGTGCGCATCCTCCCTGGCGAGGTGCCGACCACCTTGGTCAACGGTATTGATCTGAGCATCGAAGCCGGTGAATTCGTCTGCATCATGGGCCCGTCAGGCTCGGGCAAGTCATCCCTGCTCTACTTGCTGGGCCTGCTCGATATCCCCACCAGCGGCACGGTGGAACTCGACGGCATCGATACACGCGGCTTCAGCGACGACCAGCTCACCGCCACACGTCTGGCCAAGCTGGGCTTTGTGTTCCAGTTCCACTTCCTGCTGGCGGAATTCACCGTGCTGGATAACGTGCTGCTGCCCATGCGCCGCTTGGGCAAGCTGAGCGACGCTGCCGCTCAGGCACGCGGCATGCAGCTGCTGGACCGCTTGGGTGTGGCCGAACACGCCCACAAACTGCCCAGCCAGCTATCAGGCGGCCAACGCCAGCGCATCGCCATTGCCCGCGCACTCGCCAACGACCCGCTGGTACTGCTGGCCGACGAACCCACGGGCAATCTGGATACGGTATCCAGCGCCAACGTCCGCCAGATTCTCCATGACCTCACGCGCGAGATGGGCAAGTCTGTCGTTGCGGTGACCCACGATCCACGCTTTGCCGCCCTGGCAGACAGGCGTATCAATGTGGTGGATGGCAGACTGGACCCGGATTGGCAGCCGGTTTAAATGAGGACATCGGTGGTGTGTTGATGCCGCAATGCGGCCTTGGGCCTTATGACACCCTACGCAGGTTGACCTGCCAGCGCAGGCAGGGCTGCCGCCAGTACCGGGCTGATATCGATGCCATTGGTGGCGTGGGCAACCGTATTGCAAGTCACCACCCGTGCCGGGCCGGCAGCCATGAGCACGTCGAGTGCATCACCCACCAGTAACGCATGCACCGCCACGCAGACCGGTGGCGGCATGCCGGTCTCCCGCAGCTGGCCTACCACTACGGCCATGGTGCGTGCGGTGGAGAGGATGTCATCCAGTATCACCGGGGTGTGGTCACGATATTGCGCGAGTTCGGGAGGTGTAATGACCACGGATTTATCGCCGTGGCGCTCCTTGCGCAGCACGGTGAACGGCGCGCCGATCTGTGCGGCCACAGCGGCGATCCATTGCTCGCTCTCGCTGTCGGGGCCGATCAGTACGGGTTTAACTACCTCGCGGCGCAGCCAGTCGGCCATCGCACTCATAGCGCTCACATGCACGGCCTGGTTGCGATAGATCTCGCTCAAGCTGGCGTAGCGGTGCAGATGCGGGTCTACCGTGAGCAAGAAATCAAACCGGGTGGACATCACATCCGCAAACGTGCGCGAGGTAATCGCCTCGCCGGGGTGAAAACGCGTGTCTTGCCGCATATAGCCCAGATAAGGGGCCAGCAGCCCTATCCGGCGCACACCGGTATCGCGCAGCGCATCGGCTGCAAACAGCAGCGCCCACGCTTTCTGATCGGGCTGATCCAGACCGGCGACCAGCACCACGCATGCCCCCGCCAAGTCCGGCGGTACGCTGACCAGGGTTTCGCCATCCGGGAAATGGTGCACGGTCAATCGGGCGTTGGGCCAGCCTAGCTGCGCGGACAGTGCCTCGGTCAGGGATTCATAACCGGGGTAGGCCAGGAGCACGGCGGCAGCGTCAGTCATTATCGAGTCCGATCACTTGCTCATGCTCGGCCGCATAGTGCGCCGCATAACGCAGCTCACCGGGCGCTTCGGCATGAAGGGTATAGAGGGGTTGGCCGGCAAGCACGGTATCGCCCAGCTTCACATGCAGATCCACACCTGCCGAACAGGCTTGGGGGGCGCCGGCCAGCTTGGCAATCTGGGCGAGGATGCGGTTGTCGATCTCGCGCACACGGCCTGCACGGCTGGCGCAAACGATCTCGGTGAGTGGCGCCTTGGGCAGGGTACGCAAGCCCCCCTGCGCTGCACAGATGCGCAGGAACTGCTGCCAGGCGGCACCGCTATCGAGCAGGGCGCTGGCCTGCGTCTTGCCGTTTCCGGCTGAGGCCACCTCACCCATTTCGAGCAGCAAGCCGGCGAGCAGCAAGGCGCGGTCGCGTAGATCCTGCGGGGCGTGGGCATCGCACTGCAATACCTGCACCAGATCGCGGGCTTCGAGCGCCGGGCCAATGCCGCGCCCTACGGGTTGGGTGCCATCGGTGATCACGGTCTGTACCTGCAGGCCCAGTGCATCGCCCACGGCTCGCAGGCGGCGCGACAAGCGCTCGGCGGTGTGGACATTACGCACCTTGGCCGTGGGGCCAACCGGCAGATCAATCAGCACCCGCTCCGAACCCGCCGCGAGCTTCTTGGAAAGGATGGAAGCCACCAGCTGGCCATCGCTGTCGAGATTAAGGGGCCGCTCGATACGGATCAGGATGTCATCAGCCGGGCTCAGGCGCATGCCGCCGCCCCAGACGATGCAGCCACCCGTTTCATCGACCACGCGGCGGATATCGACCGGGCTCAGATCCACCGGCGCCAGGGTTTCCATGGTGTCGGCGGTGCCGGCAGGCGAGGTGATCGCCCGCGAGGAAGTCTTGGGCATGGTGAGCCCGGCGGCGGTGACGATGGCGACCACGATGGGGGTGGTCCGGTTACCGGGCAAGCCGCCCACGCAGTGTTTATCGACCACCGGGCTGCGCGACCACTGCAAGCGTTCGCCCGCATTCACCATGGCTCGGGTAAGCGCGATGGTTTCGTCCAGATCCAGCCTGTCGCCCGCGCAGGCCGTCACAAAAGCAGCGAGGTGCAGATCGGAGAGGCGGCCGGCAACCGTGTCAGCGATGATATCGCCGAGCTGCGCATCGGTAAGGCGCTCGCCGAATATCTTGCCGCGCAGATGATGCTCGGAAAGCAGCACCGGCATATGCGAGAAATGCAGTGTCTCGCCCGCCAGTACACCCAGTGCATGCTGGGCCGAGACGCTGAGCGAAGCTTCATCGATCCCCAGCAGATCCGAGTTCACCGTGTTGAGCGTGGCGATCAGCGAGCGGCCGTTGCTGGCTACCAGCACACGCGTCTGTGCGGCAAAGCCCTCGGCGCGGCAGATATGGCAGCCGGCACTCATGTAGACCACATGGTCGTGCGCTGTATCAATGCCCAGCGGCTTGAACCGCAGCGTGGCGCGTTGCGGGTTCATGCACGAGGCCTGTTCGCACCCGCTTCATGGGGCGCACCATCGAGCCGCACGCGATCCAGGTAATCCGGCACGCTGACCGACCAACCCAGCTCGGTGGCGATGCGCCTGCGCAGGGTGTCGGCAGCATCCGGCTCGCCATGGATCACAAAGGTCTGCTTGGGCGGCTGGCTGAAACCGCGTAGCCAGGTCAGGATTTCATCGGCATCGGCGTGCGCTGAGAAGTTGGGGATGTTCTCGACGTGGGCACGGATCGGCACCTCTTCGCCAAACATGCGGACGGTGCGCGCCCCCCCCAGTATCGCCGCACCGCGTGTGCCGCCGGCCTGGTAACCCGTGAACAGGATGGTGTTGCGCGGATCGGGCGCAAACGCACGCAGGTGATGCAGCACGCGCCCGCCCGTGGCCATGCCGCTGGCCGAGAGGATGATCATCGGCCCGGCGTGCTCGTTGAGCGCCATCGATTCCTCGGGCGACTGCACCGCCACCGCCATCTTGCACATGGCCGCGCACTGGTCATGGTTGAGCCGGTGTTCGCCCTGGTGGCGGACGAATATCTCGGTGGCATCAATCGCCATCGGGCTGTTGAGGTAAGTCGGCACATGGGGAATCTCGCCCGAGCGGCGCAGCGCTTCCAGATGGTGCATCAGCACCTGCGCACGCCCCACCGCAAAGGTCGGGATCACCAGCACCCCACCCCGCGCCACGGTAGATCGAACGATCTCGCCCAGGCGCACGCGCGGGTCATCCTGCCCGTGCTGGCGATTGCCATAGGTGGATTCAATCAGCAGCCAGTCGGCATGCTGCACGCTGGCCGGCGGACGCATGACCGGATCATGCAGCCGGCCCAGATCGCCCGAGAACACCAGATGCTGACCCGCCGCCTCAATCTCCACCACGGCGGAACCCAGAATGTGCCCCGCGGGCCGGAAGCGCAGCTGGATATCGCCATCAAGGGTCACCGTCTTGTCGAAAGGATGAGTAACCAGCGCCGGCAGACAGCCGCGGGCGTCCTGTTCGGTGTACAGCGGCAAGGCCGGATCATGGCGCGAGGAATGGCGCAGATTTGCCCAACGGGCCTCCTCTTCCAGCAGGTGGCCGCTATCGGGCAGCAGAATGCCGCACAAATCCGCAGTGGCATGGGTGCAGTGCACGCGCCCCTTGAAGCCGTTGCGTACCAGCAGCGGCAGATAGCCACTGTGGTCCAGATGCGCGTGGGTCAGGATCACGGCGTCGATGCTGTCTGGTGCCACCGGCAAATCCGCCCAGTTGCGCACCCGTAGCGTTTTGTACCCCTGGAAGAGTCCGCAGTCGATCAGCAGCCGCTTGCCCGCAATCTCCAGCAGGTATTTGGACCCGGTCACCGTACCGGTGGCACCAAGAAACTGTAGGAATGCATGCATGAGACGGACTCCATCGAAAAGGATGCCCAAGGGCAGCAGACCATCGGCCCACCCACCCAGTGTAGCGACCGTGAGAGCTTATGCCCGAACCCCGCCCGCAGCTTTGAGGCAGCGCAAGCCCGCGCGCCGGGTCAGTCGCCGCCCAGACCGTTCTCCACTGCATAAATGGCAACCTGCACGCGGCAGGAAATTCGGCGCTTGTAGAGTCTCAGGCTGTCAATTGTGCGCTCGGCGGCGGGGAGAAGCATTCGCTGGAGGCATGCTCCCGATTGGTCATACGCAGGCCTAATCGCCATTCGTCGCTTTACAAGGCAATTCTGATATACAAATGTACAATACAAAACGAAACTAAACAAAAGGAAACGGCGATGACACAGACCAGTTCGATGCGTATCGGTAATCGACTCCTGCTGGGCTTTGGCTTGGTGCTCTCCCTGCTGGTGGTCATCACCATCATCGCGATCTACAAGGTCAACTACATCAACGATGTGCTTCGCGAGGTGGCCGAGGTCAATGCGGTGAAACAGCGCTACGCCATCAACTTCCGTGGCAGCGTGCACGACCGGGCGATTGCCGTGCGGGATGTGGTGCTGGTGGGCAGCGATGCCGAACTCAACACCACCCTCACCACCATCGACAAACTGGCCGCGTTCTATGCGGAATCGGAAACCGCGCTGGAAAAGATGATCGCCAACGGCCAGATCACGCCCGAGGAACAAACGATCATCGATGGCATCAAGGACATTCAGGCGCGCACCCTGCCCCTCGTCAAACAGATCATCGATCTGCGCCGTGCCGGTGATGCAG
Organism: Chitinimonas sp. BJYL2; assembly: GCF_027257935.1. NCBI lineage: Bacteria > Pseudomonadati > Pseudomonadota > Betaproteobacteria > Neisseriales > Chitinibacteraceae > Chitinimonas > Chitinimonas sp. BJYL2. Next base: position 105,056 of record NZ_JANZKW010000001.1, read on the forward strand.
CGGGCGCACAAGCCCTGCTGCTCAAGGACGCCAGCCCGGCGTTCGTGGAATGGCTCAAGCGTATCAACCAGCTGATCGATCATGAAGAAGCCAAGAACCAGACGGCAACGCCGCAAGTACGCAGCGTAGCCAGCAGCTTTCAGGAACTGATGATCGGGCTGTGTGTTGCCGCCATTGCGATCGGTACCACCCTGGCCATCCTGATCACTCGCCACCTGACCCGCGCACTGGGCGGCGAGCCTGCGGATGCCGCCCGCATCATCAGCCGTATCGCCACCGGCGACCTGACCGGCCAGATCAAGCCCTCCCATCCGGACAGCATGCTCGCGGCGGTGGCGCAGATGCAGGACAAGCTGAGGCTGATTGTCAGCGATATCGTCAAAGCCGCCGATGAAGTGGGTAGCGGCGCCGGTAACGTGGCCCAAGCCTCGCAACTGGCCCGCAACGCCGCCGAGACGCAGGCCAACTCATCGTCGGAAACGGCGGCCCGCATTGGTGAAATGACGGTCAGCGTCAACGATATCTCGCAGATTGCCCGTCAGACCGAGGACAACTCGGCCAAAACCGCGACGCTATCGGAAACGGGCAGCGAGGCGGTCCGTACTGCCACACTGGAAATCGAACGGATTGCCGAAACCGTGCAGTCATCGTCACAGCAAATCCGCCTGCTACAGCAACGATCCCAAGAGATTGGCGGCATTGCCGGCGTGATCAAGGAAATTGCCGACCAGACCAACCTGCTCGCACTCAACGCAGCCATTGAAGCCGCCCGTGCCGGCGAAACCGGACGCGGCTTTGCCGTGGTGGCTGACGAAGTACGCAAGCTGGCCGAGCGTACCGGCACGGCCACCGCCGAAATCGCCAAGATGATCAGCCTGATCCAGAGCGAGACCCAGCAAGCCGTGGCCGCCATGGATGCGGCAGTACCGCAAGTGAAGAACGGCCTGGAACTGGCCAATGAAGCGTCCACTGTCCTGCGCGACATTCATCACCAGGCACTGGATTCGCTGGCCAAGGTGCGGGATGTGGTACAGGCCACGGCGCAGCAGGTGAACACCATTTCCGGCATTACCCGAAATGTGGAACAGATCGCGGAAATCTCGGGGCAGACCAACGAAGCGATGCGGCACAACGCCGAACAAGGCGTGATGCTGGAGCATGTTTCCGGCTCGCTACGCAAACAGATCAGCTACTTCCGCATCCAGTAAACCGCCGCGCGCCAAGCCCTGCCACGTTAAGCGCCGGCAGGGCTTGGCGCGATGGCGTTCAACGTACTGGTACATACGCTGCGCGAACAGACCCGTTCGTGCCAGTACATCGACTATTCCCCACCTTGCAATGCTGGCCAACGCAAAGCAGGTGGCCGGCCCAGGACGAGCCGCGCTACGCCATCTACCCGCCGGATAAGCGCGAAGCTCAAGCACCTGTACCAAGACCAATGCAGTCAAGGCGCTGACTACAAGGATCGCTAACGGCCCTGAAAGATCATGTCACCCTGAAGGCAATTGCGACACCCAGCGCCCAAGCACATCCGGCAACACTGCGCTTGCTCACCGCCACTTGGCTTCGATTTCCTTGTACTTGCCGTTCTTCATGATGGTTTCCAGCCCTTGGCTGAACCTGGCAGCAAACTTGGCGCCATCGGGGTTGGCCTTGGTGAAGGCAATGTAAAGCTCTGGCTCTGCCGTCATCCCCACCGCTTTGAACTTGCCCGCAAACTCTGCCTTGTTCTTCTCGAAGATGCTGTTGGCTACCTTTTCATAGGCCACCGCATACTGGACCCGCCCTGCCGCCAGCTTGCGAAAGCCAAGCACATCCTGATTATTCACACTGCGCTTGATTCTGGGGTTGGTGTCAAAGGCCTCTCCATACTCATAGCCATTGGTCACCGCCACATCCTTGCCTTCCAGATCCTTCACGCCCAGATCGGACTGCGGCGAGTTGGCCTGTGCATAGATGCTGATCTTGGCCTTGAACAGCGCCGGCTTGTGCCAGACATAATCCTGCTCCAGCGCACTGTTGCGCGCCGCATCGAAGCACCCTGCTACCTGCCCCGCCTTGGCCTGCGCCATGCAGCGCGCATAAGGCATCACCTCCAGCTTGAGATTGACCCCGGCCGCCTTGAAGGCCTCGCGCACGATATCCACCGCCATGCCTTTTGCCTCATTGCCCACCTTGGCGCAGTAGGGATACCAGTCATCCTCCGCGGCAATGGTCACCGTATCGGCCAGTGCAGGCGTTGCCAGCATTGCCACCAACAACAAACCGTGTCTCATGATTTACCCCATATGGATGATATGAGTACCACTCATCCCATAGAGATAGACCATGACAGCCGGCGATCGAACGTTATCCGGATAGGCGGTCATGGAACACATGCAAGAGGAAAATCGGGAGATATCAGCCGCCGCCGGGGCACGGCAAGCGGGGCGACGGAGGTCATCTTGATCGCTGCTCACGCACGAGCGACTAAGCTGTAGGCAATGGCAGAGCACACCGGCAGGCCCGACCAGAACCCATGGACGACGCAAGCGGCAGGCTGCAGCAAGGTGGCGCCCGTCCAGGGCGCCAAAAGCAAACAAGGGCTCACGCGTTAACGTAAGCCCTTGCTTTTGATTGTGGTGCCCAGGGTCGGACTCGAACCGACACGCCTTGCAGCGGGGGATTTTGAGTCCCCTGCGTCTACCATTTCGCCACCTGGGCAGGTGAGGGGCGCGATTATCGCCGCGTCACGGCCTGCGGTCAATCTGCCTTGAGTTCCAGTGCCCTTTCATACAGCGCATTGCGGTTGCCGCCGCTGATTTCGGCAGCCAGCTTTACGGCCTGTTTGGTGGGGAGTTCGCGCAGTAGCGGGATCAGCAGATGATCGTGCGCGTTGCTCGCATCGTCGGCTTTGGCGGGGGCGGATTCGATCAGGACCACCAGTTCGCCACGCTGCTGATTGGCGTCGGCGGCTACCCAGGCTGCCAGTTCGCTCAAGGGGGCGCGGCGGATGGTTTCGAAGGTTTTGGTCAGCTCGCGGCAGACCACGCCGATGCGGTCGGCGCCGAATACCTCGGCCATATCGACCAAACTATCGGCAATGCGGTGAGGTGCTTCAAAGAAGGCAACGGTGTGCGGCAAGTTGGCCAGCGCGGCAAGCTCCTTCTTTCGCGCGCCCGATTTGGGTTCGAGAAAGCCGTAAAACTGGAAGCGCGGCGATTGCATGCCGGCACCGGCCAAAGCCGCCAGCAGCGCAGATGCGCCGGGGATGGGGATGACCTTGAAGCCTGCGGCATGCACGGCTTCAACCAGGCGCGCGCCGGGATCGCTGACGGCGGGGGTGCCGGCGTCGGATACCTGGGCGATGGTTTCGCCGGCTTGCAGGCGTTCGATCAGCTTGGCGGCGGCTTCGCGTTCGTTATGCTCGCGCAGCGAGATCATCCGCGTGGTGATGCCGAAGTGCTTGAGCAACTGGCCGGTCACGCGCGTGTCTTCGGCGGCGATCAGGTCGCAGGCGGCCAGCACGGCGCGGGCGCGCGGTGTGAAATCCTGCAAATTCCCGATGGGCGTAGCCACCACATATAATGCCGGACGCTCAACTGCATAAGGCTCGTCATGCACGACGTCTTTACCTCTCACTGGTTGCCGCGATTTGCGGCGGCGCTACTCTACCTTGGCACCGTGGTGCCTGCCAGCGCCGAGGATACGCCTGCGCCGCCTGCGGAGGACGAATCCGGCCCGCATATTGCGCTGATCCTGCCCACCAAGTCCAAGGGATTGGCCGGTGCGGCCGAGGTGGTTCAGGCCGGGGTGCTGGCCGCGCAGCTCAAGCTCGGCGACGAGAGCGTGCCCAAGATTCGCCTATACCCCACAGGTGACCGCGATGAAGAAGCGCTGATGGCCTACCGTCAGGCGGCGGTGCGGGGCGCGGTGGGCGTGATCGGTCCGCTTACGCGCGGTGCCATCGGCAAGCTCGCCGGCTTTGGCAAGCTCGATATCCCGGTGCTGGCGCTCAATAGCCTGGAGTCTGCCAAGCCGCCTACCAATCTGTTCGTGCTGGGCCTGTCGGTGGAAACCGAAGCCCGCCAGATTGCACGCCAGATGAAGCGCGATGGCATCAAGCAACCCTTGGTGCTCGAAGCCGAGGGCGCGCTGCATCAGCGCATGCGCGATGCGTTTGTGGCCGAGTGGAAAACCTTGGGAGGCACGCCGCCCCAGCAGCTCGCCCTGCCCGCTGATCCGAACGCGCTGTGGAAACTGCGCGATGCCGTCAACGCCCAGACGGCCGATGCCCTGTTTCTGGCGGCTGATCTCAAACGCGCACGCATGGCGCGGCCGTTTCTGAGCGCCGACCGTCCCCAATACGCCACCTCGCAGGTCTGGGGCGGCAAGTTCGGCAAGACCAGCGGCGCCAATATCGACATGCTGGGCGTGAAGTTTGTGGACATGCCCTGGCTGCTGGAGCCGCATCATCCCGATATCGCCGCATTCAAGCGCTCGGAGCGCCCGCTCTCGGCCGAGCTTGAGCGTCTCTATGCCTTGGGGATTGATGCCTACCGGCTGACCATGCTGCTGCTCGTCTCGGCACCCGGCGCAACGATCGAAGTACAGGGCGTGACCGGCACGCTCAAGCTGGCGGAAGGTCGCCAGTTCAGCCGTGAATTGATGGCCGGCATCGTGGGGGGCCAACCCAGCATTGCCGCCCCCAAACCCGAAGTGAGCGATCCCGCGCCTGCCGAGGCAACGGCCGAGAGCGCTACCCAGTAATGTCAATCAGCAAGGGGGCGGCGGCTGAAAGCCTGGCAGCAGATTTCCTCGCTGCCCAGGGTTTGCGCCTGCTGGGTCGTAACTGGCGTTGCCGCCAGGGCGAGCTGGACCTGATTGCCGACGACCGTGGCACCTTGGTGTTTGTGGAAGTCCGCAGCCGCAAGGGCGGCCGATTTGGCGATGCAGCAGACAGCATCACCGCCAGCAAGCAGGCCAAGCTCGTTGCCGCCGCCCAGCACTACCTCGCCACCCTGTCCCGCGTGCCGCCCTGCCGCTTCGATGCCGTGCTGCTCGATGGCGATGCGGCGCCGCGCTGGCTGCGCAACATTATCGAACTCTGAATGGAACTCCCTGCCTCATGGACCTTATAGACCGCGTCAACCGCCAGTTTCTCGAATGCCTCACGGTGATGGAAGACGCCCGCGAGCTGCTGGCTGCGCCCACTGCTGTGGCGGCGGAGCGCATGGTGGCGGCGCTGATGAGTGATCGCAAGATTCTCGCCTGCGGTAATGGTGGTTCGGCCGCCGATGCACAGCGCTTTGCCGCCGAAATGGTCGGCCGCTTCGAAAAGGAACGCCCAGGCCTTGCGGCGATCTCACTCACCACCGATACCTCGGCCATCACCGCCATTGCCAACGATTACGACTACGACATGGTGTTTTCCAAGCAGATACGCGCACTGGGCCAGCCCGGCGATGTGCTGCTGGCAATTTCCACCTCGGGGAACTCCGTCAACGTGATCGAGGCCGTACACGCAGCGCATGAGCGGCAGATGACCGTGGTCGCCCTCACGGGCTTCGAGGGCGGCAAGCTGACCGAGCTGATGACCGGCGACGATATCCAGCTCAACGTGCCTGCCAGCCGTACCGCGCGCATCCAGGAAGTGCATACCCTTTTGATCCACGGCATCTGCGATGCCATCGACTGTATTTTGCTAGACGGAGAGTGACCCTCATGACCCAACGCCTGTCCGCCCTGTTGATTGCCCTGCTGGCCACCACCCAGCTCACCGCCTGCTTCCCGCTGCTGGTTGCCGGTGCCACAACCGGTGTGGTGGTATCGCAGGATCGCCGCAGCTCATCCGTGGTGGTCAACGACGAGCAGATCGAAATGCGCGTCGCCAAGAACCTGGGCGCCCGTTTCGGCTCGCTGACCCACGCCAACATCACCAGCTACAACCGCGCCGTACTGCTCAGTGGCGAAGTGCCTGATGAAGCCACCCGTACCGAGGCCGGCCGCATTGCGCGCGAAACGCAGGATGTGAAACAGGTCCACAACGAACTCGTCATCGCCCCGCCATCGGGCATCTCCGGCCGCGCCAGCGATACCAGCCTGACCACCCGTGTCAAAGCCCGCATGATCGACGCCAACAAGTTCTCGCCCGTGCACGTCAAGGTCGTGAGCGAGCGCAAGCTGGTGTACCTGATGGGTCTGGTGAAACAGCAGGAAGGCCGCGATGCGGCGCAGATTGCCGCGCAGACACCGGGTGTAGAGAAGGTGGTAACGCTGTTTGAGTATCTGGACTAAAGCCTGCCGGGGCTAAAGGTCCATCGCTAGTCCGTCGGGCTGGTGTGTGCGAGCCTCGCTCGCGTACACCAGCCCGTTTTCACAATTACTGGAAGGTATGCAACCAGAGGTCGTCGCCCTTGCCGTTATCGGTGAGGACAGCTTCGAAGGCCGCCTTGGGGTACTGGATGCCCTGCCCACTCGCAGCACGATCATAGCTGCCGTACTTTTGCAGGCTCCACTTGCCGTAAGGATCATTGACCGTATAGCGCTCGCCATCGTAACCGGTCACCACCAAGATATGCCCCGGTGCGGTAAACCAGCCATGCACTATGGTGGGGTCCCCCACGCTGGCGCGCGCGCGCAACTCAGCCAGGGTGCCGTTGCGTTTGACCGTATCGCGCACGGCAGCACCTTGCTTGCTCGCCAGATCATTGAAAATGGCCGCCATCGCATCTGGGTCACCCGTCTTGCCGTACTGCTCGTATAACCAGTCCGGCAGGCGCTTGCCCACCTTCTGGCTATTGCTGATGCCCCACGTGTCCAACACCATGGCCAGCGAGGTCAGATTACAGGTGTTGGTGGGCTCATAAGCATTCTCGTTCTGGTTGAAATACGCGACCGGGCGCGCTGCAACCCGGCTTACGCTGTATGCACCCTGATTGCATGGGGTCTGCAGATAACTGGTACGAGCCCAGTCCACCTGTTTCCAGTCCGCCTCGATCAGGCTGGCTGCCAGCGTTTGCTGGGCGCGGTTGACCGTACTCTTCCCGGGAATCCGCCAGATCGAGGAATTGGGGCCCGCGTGCTGGATGAACTCGTTCAGCTGCGCCGGACTGATTTCATCGTACTCGGTGGACACAATGTGCCAGATCGGCTTCTTGGCACCCAATTCACGGTACTCGCAGCTTCCGGCCTCGATCCATTTGGGAATCGCGTTCATATAGCTGCTGCCCCATACCTCGACATAGGTCTGCGGCATGTGGAAGTCGACGTACTGATCCACGATATCAATCCGGAAACCATGGTCCTTGGGATTGCCCCAAGTCGTCACGCCAAAGGGAAAATCACTGGCGATCCACTTCTCCTGGCTAGCCTTGGCTTGTGCCGCACGGAAGGCCTTCAGCAGGCTCTCCAGCTCGACACTCTTCCGATCAAACTCGACCTCCAGATCGCTGATGTAGCCGACATAGCCAACTTTGGCAGCCTGATACAAGGCATCCGCCTGCTCGGCGTCATAAGTGGCGCCTTTGGCGGCATCGGTCGGGTAATTGTAAGACCAGGCCCAAGGCTCAATCCCACGGGATTTGTAGGCAGCCAGCGTTCGAGTGTCGCAGGCGTCCTTGAACAGGCTGCACGCCTGCTTGCCATCGGCAATCTTGATGAACACCCGTTTGACACCCATTACCGCCAGCTCATCGGCGACCTGATCGTGTGTCTTGCCGATCTCATCGATATACCAAAGCCAGGCGCCCAGCTTGTTGCTGCTCACCGTCACAGGCGTCGGCGCGGGGGTGGTAACCGGTGGATTGCTTACAGGTGGGGTATTGCCTGTGGGCGGGCTGGTAGTTGCCGAACCACCACCACAAGCCACCAGCAAAATGCCCGAAAGCAGTGAAGCGAGCAGACGAGAGAAGCGAGGAAGCATCGATAGATCCTGTTTGGGCCAAAACGTACGACCCTAGAGCCCCCGCTACATCAGCTCAAGCGACACCTGTGCAAACCATCCTTTCCACTGCGGAATGCAGGCTATGCGGTTCAGGTATTCAGTGCAGTACCGACCAAGGGAATCGCGTCACTGATGACCGCCGTTACCAGCAGCAACGATACCAATACAAAACAAACCGCCTCACCGACCTGCAGGCTCGTATCGGGAGAAAAGTGAACAGGTTTCATGGCGCAGACATCCGTGGTTTTGATGCAGCGCAGCATACGCAGCGCGGATGACAAGCCCATGAGAAGTCGGTGACAACGCCGTGACAAGCGATCAAGCCGCGCGCGCGCGCCGCTGCGCCAGCAAGCCCAGCTCCACAGCCACAATCGCCTTGGCCTGATTCAGATCGTCCACATAGCCCACGCCGTACAGGCAACAAGCAAGCTGGTTCACGATGGGGGTAGGCAAGCTGGCGTCACCCGCCAGCGCGGCTTCAATCCAGCGCGCGGTGGCACGGGCATCCAGACCCGGCGGAAGTGGCGTGCTCGGGGCAAACGCACGGGTTTCGGCACCGAATAGCAGCGAGGGCTGGCCGCCGCGCGTGAGAACCAGTTCGGGGCGGTGCATCGGGTCGGCCACGGGTTCGCCTTCGGTACTGGCCAACAGCAAGGCGCGGCGCTGGTCGTCCACACACAGGCGACGCAGGCGATCCAGCCGTGCAGGATGGCTGGCGGCCAGTACGGTCAGCACGGCCCCGCCAGTGGCGGCGCGCAGCAGTTTCACCACCTGATGACCCAGATGGCGCACGCCCAGACGACCACGTAGCGAGAGCAGATCCGCCAGGCCTGGCGCGAGTACGCCCGTCGGCACAAACACCATGCGCTCATTGCGCAGACTTTGCTCGGCCTGCGCGCGCGTAGCAACAGGCAGGATGCCGAGTTCACGGAGCACCTGTGCGGTAGCAACGCGGCCATGGCCATCGAGTTCACCATGGATCAACACACCGATATCAAAACGGCGCAGCAGCAGGGCCAGCAGCGCCGTCAGGTTGGGTAGCTCGCGGCCACCACCATAAGAAGGCAGCACAACCAGCTGCCTATCGCCAACGTCCAGCGGGCTGGTGCGCTCATTCAGTGCATCTACCGCGCCAGCCAGTTCTTCATCGTGCTCGCCACGCAGGCGCAGCGCCATCAGCAGCGCACCGAGTTCGATATCGGGGATGCCGCCATCGAGCATGGCCGCGAACAGCTGGCGGGCTTCATGGCGGCTCAGCGTGCGGGCTTGCGCGCTGGCCAGGGCCTTCAACAGCCGGGTGTAGCTCATGCGGTGTCCTCCTGTTATGGAGGCAGACTGAGCAACGGCCGTGCCACGGCGTATTGATGAGGATATACGGGGCTTGTGGGGTACAGACCGCATCGGCATGGTGCAGCGGCAAGCTGCTACCGCACCAAGGCGGGTCAGGGCAGGTAATCGACCAGCAAGCCGCTGGCGCGGCGCAGGCGTTGCGAGAGCAGACGGCCAATCCGGCGCAGCAGCTTGACGCCGATCACCGGGCGCTCGCGGCACAGGCGATCAAACGCCTCGCGCGATAGCAGCGCCACCTCGCAATCTACCGCAGCCACCAAGGTGGCCGAACGCGGTTCGCCATCAAGCAGTGCCATTTCACCGAACACCTTGCCGGCCGACATGCTGTAAAGGGGTTTGCCCGAGGCCTCGTCATTGCGCTTGGAGACGGTGAGCCGGCCATCGAGCACCATGCCCATATAGTTGGCGGCATCGCCTTCCTGGAACAGTACGGTGCCTTTGGGCAAGGTGTAGGCGAGCAATAGACCTAGAAGGTAATCGATTTCGCTGCCATCGAGCTCGGTGAGCGCCTCACTGGATTCGATCTGGGCGCGCGCCGACTTGCTGTGACGCAGGTCGATCGGGTCTTGCTTGAGCAGGGCGGTGGCGGTATCGGCCATGGATTTTCTGTGGGGATATGCGGGTTGGCGGCGTATAGCTGTAGCATAAACCCCGTTAACCCCGCGCGCTGCAATCCGCAACCCGATGCTGATCGACACCCACTGCCACCTTGATGCTCCCGAGTTCGACGCCGACCGCGACGCGGTGGTGGAACGCGCACTTGCTGGCGGTGTAGAAATGCTGGTCGTCCCGGCCATCACGCTAGCCACGCTGCCCGATACCGTGGCCATGCGCGAGCGCTACGGCTGCCCGATTGCCCTAGGCCTGCACCCGATCTACGAACGCACGCACCGTGACGAGCATGTTCCGCAGCTGCGCGACTGGATTGCGCAGCATCAGCCTGCCGCCGTTGGCGAGATCGGTCTCGACTTCTTTGTGCCGGGTCTCGATGCGCAGCGCCAGACCGCGCTGTTTACCGCACAACTGCGACTGGCGCGTGACTTTGATCTGCCGGTGCTGCTGCATGTGCGCAAATCGCAGGATCAGGTACTGGCGCAGCTGCGCCGCTTCGGCATCCGCCGCGGCATTGCCCATGCGTTCAACGGTAGTCCGCAGCAAGCGCGGGCCTATGTGGACCAAGGCCTCAAGCTGGGTTTTGGTGGCAACCTCACCTTTGAGCGTGCACGCAATATCCGCCGGCTGGCCCAAAGCCTGCCGCTTGAATCCATTGTGCTGGAAACGGATGCGCCCGATATCGCCCCCGAATGGGCCTATCAGCAGCGCAACGAGCCCGCCTATCTGCCACGGATTGCGGCAGTGCTGGCGGAACTGCGCGGGCTATCGCTAGAGGAAGTCGCCGCAGCGACCAGCGCCAATGCGCGTACGGTGCTGGGCTTGCCCCTAGACAGCTAGGCCCGCACGCCGCATGGCACATACCGGGCAAGCCGGGTCGGCCTTGAAGCGCAAACGCCGCCATTCGTGCGTGCGCAAATCCAGTGTCTGCAATACGCCGAGTGGCACGCCGGGCATGCCGATCAGCAGTTTCAGTGCCTCGGCTGCCTGCATGGCGCCAACGATGCCGACCAGGGGCGCAAACACGCCGAACGTGGCGCACGGGCCATCGCTGGCCTCGCCGTCTTCGGCAAACAGGCAGCGGTAGCAGGGGCTATCGGCTACGCGCGGGTCGAAGACCGCAAACTGGCCATCAAAGCGTACGGCCGCACCTGATACCAGCGGCTTGCCCGCCAGCATGCAGGCACGGTTCACGGCATGGCGGGTCGGAAAGTTGTCAGAGCAATCGAGCACCACATCGGCCTGCGCCACAGCGGCCCGCAAGGCATCGCCGGCCAGCCGCTCGGGTAGCGTCACAATCTCGATATCAGGGTTCACGCCATGCAGGGTTTGCCGGGCCGATTCCACTTTAAGCAGGCCCAGCGTGTCGTGCCGGTGCACGATCTGGCGTTGCAGATTGGTGAGTTCCACCACATCGGCATCGGCCAGCAGCAAGCGCCCTACCCCGGCTGAAGCCAGATACAAGGCCGCAGGCGAGCCCAAGCCACCCATGCCGATAATGAGGGCGGTGGCGGCACGGATGGCGCGCTGCCCTTCGATGCCAACCTCATCGAGCAGGATATGGCGGCTGTAGCGAAGCAGATCGTTATCGGACAGATCGTGGGCGGCAGTCATGGTGCAACTCGTGAATGATCAACGCCGCCTTCACGGCGGCGCTGGATCATAGCGTGGAACAGCTCATCGCATCTGGGTGCAATCAGCCCAGCTTCTTGAGTGCGAGCCCTACCATGGCGCCTACCTGCTGCAGATACTGCACATCCGGCTGGCTCCACTCCTTCTCGCCGCCGGTCTGTTCGCAGCAAACCAGCCCGATCGGGCTGCCGCCGACCTCGATGCCCACATCGAGCAATGAATAGATATTGAGTGGCTCGAAATAACCCTCATTGAAGCAACTCGTGGCCGGGTGGCTGCGGGCCTGGCTGGCAATGATCATCTTGTCGCTGCGCATGGCCTCGAAGTAAGGCGCAAAGTCATCCTCACTGAGCACAATGCCGCTTGCCCACTGGTTGTCACCGGCATCATAAAGACTCTCGCACACCGCCTGATCCTGCAGCGGGCCGGCGTAGAACCAGATACTGGCCCGGCTGCAGCCAATCTCCTGAACCACGGCACGCGCGAGCATCTGGAAGAACTTGGGTCGATCAAGCTTGCCACCAGCCAGCAGCTCGTAAAGGTTTTTCAGCAGCGCCGTATCGTGCATTGCCCTCTCCAACCGGAAATCGTCCTGATCCTTTATAGGCCGGGCAAGCCGTTAGCCAAAACAAAAACAAAGGCCCGCACATGGCGGGCCCTGTTTTTGTGATGATCACACCCCTGTGGGTGCATCAAGCTTACTTGGCAGTAGTGCGGCTCACCACCTGCTGCACCTTCAGCACATTGAGCGCCTGCTGCAACTGGTAATCCTTCCTCACCGAAATCTCACCGGGCTTGAGCGGCTCGGTGTCCTCGGACTCTTTCGCTTTGTCCTTGGGCTTGCTGGGCTTGTCGTCCTTCTTGAGCTTGTCGGTATCGAGCTTGGCTTCAGGCTCGCCGGGCTTGGCGGTGGACTTGGCATCGTCCTCGCCTTGCGGGTTGCTCAAGTGGTGCTCCAAGTCGGCCTCGCGCACACGGAACGCGGAGAGATCCACACCATTGACCACTGCTTCTTCCACCTCGATATCCGGGGTAATGCCCTTGGCCTGGATCGACTTGCCATTGGGGGTGAAGTAACGTGCCGTGGTCAGCTTGATGGCGGCTTCCTTGCCCACGGGCAGGATGGTCTGTACCGATCCCTTGCCGAAGGTTTGCGTACCCACCACGACCGCCCGCTTATGATCCTGCAAGGCACCCGCCACGATCTCAGACGCCGATGCAGAGCCGCTGTTGACGAGCACCACCAGCGGTACGGACTTCAGCTCCTTGGGCAGCTTGTCGGCCACCTTGGCGAAGTACTCATCCGAAGCATTGAGCGTGATCTTGGAATCGTTCGCACGGCCTTCGGTGTAGACCACCAGCTTGTCTTCGGGCAGGAACAGCGACGAGACGCCAACGGCGGCGTTGAGCACACCACCAGGATCATTGCGCAGGTCCAGCACCAGACCCTTGAGTGGCGACTTGTTCTCGTCGTAGAGCTTGTCGATGGCCTTGGCCAGATCTTCAGTCGAACGTTCCTGGAACTGGCTCAGGCGCACATACCCGTAGCCCGGCTCAACCAGCTTGGCACGGACGCTCTGCACCTTGATCACTGCTCGGCTCAGGCCGAACACCAGCGGCTTGGTTTCGCCCTTGCGCAGGATGGTCAGCGAAACCTTGGTACCGGGTTTGCCACGCATCTTGCTGACCGCATCATTGAGCGACAAACCGCGTACCGGGGTGTCGTCGATCTTCATGATGAAGTCGCCGGCCTTCACACCAGCCCGCGAGGCCGGGGTGTCATCAATCGGCGAAATCACGCGCACCAGCCCGTCTTCGGCATTCACTTCGAGACCCAGGCCACCGAACTCGCCGGTCGTTGCAGTACGCAGGTCCTTGAAGGCTTCCACATCCAGATAGGCGGAGTGCGGATCAAGACCCGTCAACATGCCATTAATGGCCTCGTTGATGAGCTTCTTGTCTTCGACCGGCTCGACGTAATCCTGCTTGATCCGTGCATATACCTCGGTAAATGCACGGAGCTCATTGATCGGCAACGGCGAGGGGCTGTCACGATCGGCCAGCGCGTTGGCGCCTACCGTCAGCAATACCCCGAGCCCGGTACCTACCAACACATAACTGATTTTTTGCGCTTTAGCCTGCATCGTCCGTTCCTTCCGGTCACTTGGCCCACGTGAGTGGATCGACCGGTTTACCTTGGTGCCTGATTTCGAAGTATATGCCTGTTTGATCACCACCACCGGTGTTACCGCTGGTCGCGACTTCCTCACCGGCTTTCACGGCATCGCCCACCTGCTTTAGCAGGGATTCGGCGGCGCTGTAGAGACTCATGTACCCACTGCCATGGTCCACGATCAGCATATTGCCAAAGCCACGCATCCAGTCCGAAAACACCACCCGGCCCGATGCCACCGCCTTGACGCGCTGCCCCGTGGCGGTGCGGATGAAAACCCCCTTCCATAGGGTGCCCTCGGTGCGCGGCGTGCCGAACTTGCCGCTGACCTCCCCGCGAGCCGGCAGCTTGAGCTGGCCCTTGAGATCGGCAAAGCGACGACCATCCGCCGAGGCATCCGGCTCCGCGTCATTGCGTTTGACGACAGGATCCGGTTTTGGTGCCGGCTCGGGTCGGCCAGCACGCTCACCCGTGGTTTTCTCGTTCTTGGCGGCCTTGGCCTGACGCGCTGCCTCGCGGGCATCGGCCAGCTTCTGGGCGCGCTCCCGTTGCTCGCGCTCCCGCGCGGCTTTCTGCTCGCGCTCACGGCTCAGGCGCGCCAGCCTGTCCATCAGGTTGGCAAGACGGCGCTCATCGCGCTGCAGTTTGCTGATCTCCTTGCGCTGCACACCGATCTCGGTCTGCAGCTTGGACAGCACCTGCTGGCGAGCGTTCTGTTCATTCCTGAGTTTGTCGCGCTGCTCGCGGCGCTCGTCGGCAATCCGTTCCAGTTCGATCTGCTTGGTGGCCAATACCTCGGCCAGGCCACTGAGCTTGTCGAGCTGCTCCTGCAGGCGGCCCGACAGCGCGTGCTGGGCCTCGGCGATATAGCGGTAGTAGCGCAGATCCCGCGCCATCCGGTTCGGGTCCTGCCGGTTCAGCAGCAGGCGCAGGGCTTCATGCTCGCCATTGCGCTGGCGCGCGCGCAGCAGATCGCCGATGCGCTTGCGGTTAGTATCGAGCCCGGTCTTGGTGCGACTGATTTCGGTGTGCACACGCGCCAGCTCGGCCTGGGTGAACTGGCGCTGCCGATCCAGCCGCGCGAGCGCGCGATTAGCCTCGCTGATGGCCTGCTCCGAGGTTTTCAGTGCATCGGCCGCTTCCGTTCGGGTAGCTTCGGTTTCCTGCAATTCATGCTTGAGCGCATCGATACGCTCGCGCAATTGCTTGAGATCCGCCTCGGGCTCGGCCGCCAGCGTACCGGCCGCCATGGCCAGCAGTAGCCAGCCACGCACACCGCTGATTGCGCGTTGCAGAATCATGCGAACTGGATCAGCGAGCGGCCCGTCATTTCGGCCGGTTGCGGCACACCCAGCATGGCGAGCAGCGAGGGCGCGATATCCTGCAGGGACCCGCTGGCTTCCGGCGCCAGCGTGGCCTTACGGCCGATGTACAGGAAAGGCACCAGATCGGTGGTGTGCTGCGTGTGCGGCTGGCCCGAGCCCTTGTCCCACATCATTTCACAGTTGCCGTGGTCGGCCGTGATCAAGACCTCGCCACCGGCGGCCAGCATCGCATCGACGCAGCGGCCCACACAGGCATCAAGCGCTTCAATCGCCTTGACGGCGGCGTCGAAGTTACCGGTGTGGCCCACCATATCGCCATTGGCAAAATTGCACAGGATGGCGGCGTATTTGCCGGTGCCGATGGCCTCGATGATCTTGTCGGCGACTTCGTTGGCGCTCATCTCGGGCTGCAGATCGTAAGTGGCGACCTTGGGCGAGGCGACGAGGATGCGATCCTCGCCGGGGAATTCCTTCTCCTCGCCGCCAGAAAAGAAATACGTCACATGCGGGTACTTCTCGGTTTCGGCGATACGTAGCTGCTTCATCCCCAGACTGGCGATGTACTCGCCGAAACTGTTCTGGACCTTGGGCTTTTCGTAAGCCACGGGGTAGGGATAGGCATCGGCATAACGCGTGAGCGTGGCAAACATGCCGAGCTTGGGGCGGCGCGGACGTGCAAAGCCGTCGAAGGCGTCATCCGTAATCGCCACCGAGATTTCACGTGCACGGTCGGCACGGAAGTTCATGAACACAACTACATCGCCATCTTCCATGCGGGTCACGTCGCTACCCGTGCGGATAGCCGTCGCCTGCACGAACTCGTCGTTCTCACCCCGCTCATAAGCCGCCTGCAGGGCGGCTTGTGCGTTATCGGCCACCAGAGCAGCCTCGCCATCGACCAGCAGGCGGTAAGCGGGCTCGACACGCTCCCAGCGCTTGTCGCGGTCCATCACGTAGTAACGGCCCACCACCGAAACGATCCTTGCCACGCCCGCGCTGTCGCAAGCCGCTTGCAGCTTGGCGATATAGCGCTCGGCGCTACGAGGTGGTGTGTCGCGGCCATCCAGGAAGGCGTGCACGGCAATATTGCCAACCCCCGCCTTGGCGGCCTCGGCAATCAGTGCGTGGATATGTGATTCGTGGCTATGGACGCCGCCATCGGACACCAAGCCCAGCACATGCAGCGTCTTGCCGTTATCGCGCGCCATATCGATCGCCTGCTTGAGCACGGTGTTGCTACCCAGCTTGCCATCGGCCACATCGCAATCCACACGACTGATGTCCTGCTGCAACACGCGGCCTGCGCCGATATTGAGATGGCCGACCTCCGAATTGCCGAACTGGCCGGCGGGCAAGCCCACGTATTGCTCGGATGCGTTGATCGTGGTGTAGGGATAGGTACGGGTCAGCCGGTCCCATACAGGCTTGTTGGCGTGAAGTATGGCGTTGTCATCTCCCTCAAGGCGGTGACCAAAACCGTCGAGTATCAACAGCAGTACGGGTTTTACGGGCGTCATGGGCGGCAGGCAGTCATAGGCAGAGGTTGGCAATTCGGGTGATTTTAACGCGTAGCACGCGGTTGCGCGGCTACGGGGGCACGTTTAACATTGCCCGTCGCAATCGCCGCGTCCAAGACACGCAAAACATGACCTACCATCTGATCCAGGAAGACGAGCACATCGAGCAAGCCTCGCGCGCCATGAAGGCGATGTCGCACCCCTTGCGGCTCAAGATCCTGTGCGTGCTGGGCGATAGCGAAGTCAGCGTGCAGGATATCGTCGACGCCGTCGGCACCTCCCAGAGCAATATCTCGCAGCACTTGGCCATCATGCGCGAGAAGGGTGTGCTGCGTACCCGTAAAGACGCCAACCGCGTGTTCTACCGCGTAGGTGATCCGCGCACGCTGGAAGTGGTCAGCATGATGCGCGATGTATTCTGCGGCTTTGCAAAGTAAGCACGTTTAGCACAACAAGATAACCGGGGGCCGCCACAAGCGGCCCCTAATGCTTTGGACACCCACCGGAGACCCCGCCATGTCCCTGCCCAGCAAGGTAAAGATCGTTGAAGTCGGCCCGCGCGATGGCTTGCAGAACGAAAAATCGCCGATTGCCACCGCTGACAAGCTCACTTTCATCGACATGCTGGCCGATGCGGGCCTGAGCGTGATCGAAGCCACCGCCTTTGTCTCGCCCAAATGGGTGCCGCAAATGGCTGACCACGCCGAGCTGATGACAGGCCTGCAGCGCCGCGCTGGCGTGCGCTACCCGGTGCTGGTGCCGAACATGAAGGGCTACGAAGCTGCCCGCGCCGTGGGCGCCGACGAAATCGCCGTGTTTGCAGCCGCATCGGAAGCGTTTTCGCAAAAGAACATCAATTGCAGCATCGCCGATAGCCTGGAACGGTTTGCACCGGTCGTTGAAGCCGCCAAGCGCGATGGCGTGGCGGTGCGCGGCTATGTGTCGTGCGTGCTCGGTTGCCCCTATCAGGGCGATGTGCCGCTGGCCGACGTAGTGCGCGTGGCAAAGGCCCTGCACGATATGGGCTGCTATGAAGTCTCGCTGGGCGACACCATTGGTGTGGGTACGCCCGCCAAGGCACGCGAGATGATCCGCGCGGTGGCTGCTGCCGTGCCGGTTACGCAACTGGCTGCGCACTTCCATGACACCTATGGGCAGGCCATCGCCAATCTGTTTGCGGTGCTGGAAGAAGGCGTGGCCACGGTGGACAGCTCAGCCGCCGGCTTGGGCGGTTGCCCCTATGCGAAGGGCGCATCGGGCAATGTGGCAACGGAGGATGTGGTGTACCTGCTGAACGGGCTCGGGATCGAGACCGGGGTCAATCTGGAGAAACTCGCTGCCGCCGGCCGTTTCATCAACGGCCGGTTGGGCAAGGCGCCTGCGTCCAAGGTGGCCGCGGCGCTGGCAGCACAACTCGCCTAACGGGCCGAGTGACGCTCCTGGGCGATGGCCTCGTCCAGTGTCAGCAAACGCAGCTGCACTTCTCGGCTCAACGGTGCCGGCTCGACGCGTTCTACCTTGCGGGCCGGCTCGCCGATCGTTGTTTCCGTTTCACCGGAAACCATATCAAAGACGGTGATCATCGTTCGTCCCTCCTGCTTGCGCAGCATGTGGTGATCAATCGGCTTGCAACCCGAATATCGGTATATTCGGCGGAAAGTTCAACTGCCTTGATGCGTACAAGTGACAAACCGTCAGCTGGACGCGACAGCCGGTAGGGCAAAACGCTGGCAGATCCGGTAACCCGCGCCGCCGGCCGCCGCTTGAGATACCACCAGAGACGCACCCGCAAACGCCCAGATTACTGGCTGGGCCCTTGGCCAGACCGCGGGCTTGCTCGCGTGGCGCAGCAGGGTCAGGTGGGGTTTGAAGGTCTTGCCATCCAGCGTGAAGCCGCTTCGTCGCAACGAAGTCCGCAAGGACTTGACCCAATCCATTAACGCTGCATCAACATCTGTCGGCCCCAGCCAGACGATGCCGGGTGCCCAATAACCATACCGATCCAGAAACAACATGCCCCGGACAGGCGGCATCGCATCCAGCACCGTGTGCAGCTCGGGCAAACGGCTGGCCGCCACCTCACCCAGAAATGCGAGCGTGACATGCAAGCCTGCGGCCTGCATGGGCCGGCCACCGCACAGCACACGCAATGCCTTGCCAGCGCGGGCGCAATCAGCGCGTACGGCCTCATCGGGCCACAGCGCCACAAACAGCCGCAGCGGTGCCTCCGGCTGGTTCATGACACTGGGCAGATCAGGCGACAAACGGTGGTTCCGTTCATTTGCATTTGTCATGCGCTTCACTATAACGGGATGGAGTCCGCATGTCGGACACCCTCTCCCTCGAAGGCGGCGCTGTTGCCGCCTGACTCACAGGCCGATGCGAAGCTGCGTCGGCCTCGTTTTTTGTATCGGCAAGCTCGACATGGCAGCCTGCCGGGTATCACAAGCGATCGCTAAGCGCTTATAATCGCGGGCTTTTTTGCCTTCCGACTGCCGCCATGACCGAGCCACGCCGTAATCCCATTGCCACCATCGAATCGCTGGATTTCGACGGCCACGGCATCGCCCATGTCGATGGCAAGACCATCTTCATTGATGGTGCCCTGCCCTTTGAGGTGGTCGAGTTTTCCAGCTACCGCAAGAAGCCGACTTTCGAGAATGCGCAGGTCGTACGCATCCTCAAAGAGAGCTTTACCCGCGTCAAACCCAAGTGCGTGCACTTTGGGGTGTGTGGCGGCTGTTCCATGCAGCATGCCGATGCCGGCGCCCAGGTCGCGGCCAAACAGCGCGTACTTGAAGAAAATCTTGCCCGTATCGGCCAAGTCAAGGCAGAGACGCTGCTGACACCAATTTACGGCCCCACCTGGGGTTACCGCCACCGCGCGCGCATGTCCGTACGCCATGTGGAGAAAAAGGGCGGCGTGCTGGTGGGGTTTCATGAAAAGCGCTCCAGCTTCATTGCCGACATGAAGTCGTGCGAGATCCTGCCGCCCAAGATTTCCAACATGCTGGTGCCGCTACGCGAGCTGGTTTACGGCCTGAGCATCCGCGACCGCCTGCCGCAGATCGAACTGGCCATGGGCGACCATGTGGATGTGCTGGTCCTGCGCATCATGGAACCGCTGACCGCCGCCGACGAGGATCGCCTGCGCGCCTTTGCCGACCAGCACCAGATCCAGTTCTGGCTACAGACCAAGGGGCCAGATACCGCTGTCCCGTTCTACCCGCTCGACGCCCCGCAGCTGAGCTACAGCCTGCCCGAGTTCGGCATTGTCATGCCGTACAAGCCGACCGAGTTCACCCAGGTGAACCCGCATATCAACCGCGTATTGGTGGGCCGCGCGCTTCGCTTGCTTGATCCGCAACCGGGCGAGCGGGTGGCGGATCTGTTCTGCGGCTTGGGTAATTTCACCCTGCCGATTGCCCGCCGCGGTGCGACCGTGCTGGGTATCGAAGGCAGCAAGCAGCTAGTGGAACGTGCCATCGAAAGCGCCGAGCGCAACGGCCTGAGCGACCGTACCGAATTCCAGGTTGCCAACCTGTTCGAAATGACGCCCGAGATCATGGACGGCCTCGGCCACTTCGATCGCATGCTGATCGACCCGCCCCGCGATGGTGCGATGGAAGTGTGCAAATCGATCTCGGCCGAGCACGGCCCCAAGCGCATCGTCTACGTAAGCTGCAACCCGGCCACGCTGGCGCGCGACGCCAATGTGCTGGTGCACGTGAAGGGCTACAAGCTCAAGGCGGCAGGCGTTGTGAACATGTTCCCCGGAACCAGCCATGTGGAATCAATGGCTTGGTTCGAGAAGGAATAAGGCAACATGCAGTTCACGAAGAAGCGACCTAAGGGTCGCTTCTTTTTTTGCCCCGATGAGAGTGGCCAACCTATTCACCGAACCCGGCAAACAGATGCCTAGCCTGCCTCAGCCGCCGCGGTGTCCGCGCTCGATAGTGACCCCCACGCGCCCCACCTCGTGCAGGATGCCGAGCTTGGTGACCGAGACGCGTATCCACGGTGTGGCAAACGCATTCATAAGGTCTTGGGCGATATGTTCTGCCAGCCGTTCCAGCAAGAGGAAGTGCTCTTCGGCCAGCACATGGCGGAGGCGATCGACGACCTGAGCGTAGTCGATGGTGTCCGCCAGCTCGTCGGTCTGGCAGGCGCGGGCGCTGGGGATGCCGAGTTCAAGGTCCACTTCCACAACCTGCGGAGCAATGCGCTCCCAGTCGTAGACGCCGATCAGCGTGCGTGCCTTGATGCCGTGCAGGTAAATGATGTCCATGGGGTAAAAATTCCAGCGCTTGCTCGCTATCGCGGCAAGCCTTGTGCGGCTTAGAATCGAAGGCCTCCATTGTAGTGGAAAACGCCGTCCAGAAAGCCGCGCCATGCCTTTAGACCCGACCAGCCTTGTCCTGATCGTTGCTGCCTACCTGATGGGTTCGCTGTCGTTTGCCGTGATCGTGAGTCGCTTGCTCAAGATGGCAGACCCTCGCTCGTATGGATCGGGCAATCCCGGCGCGACCAATGTATTGCGCTCGGGCAAGAAAAAGGCCGCGATCCTGACCCTGTTGGGCGATAGCCTCAAAGGGGTGCTGATCGTCGCTATCGCACGCTGGCTGGCTGTGCCGGACATCACCTTGGCGACGGTCGCCGTGGCGGTGGTGGTAGGCCACATGTGGCCGGTGTTCTTCCGCTTTGCGGGTGGCAAGGGCGTCGCCACGGCAGCGGGCGTGCTGTTCGTGATCGACTGGCGGCTGGGTCTGGTAGTGTCGGCAGTCTGGCTGCTCATGGCCTTTGTGCTGAAGATTTCTTCACTGGCTGCCATTGTGGCAGCCGTCACTGCGCCGGTTGCCACCTGGCTGCTGCTGCCCGACCGCCCTGCCCTGTTTGGCGCGGTGCTGATCATTGCTGCGCTGCTGGTCCAGCGCCACAAGCAGAATCTGATCAACCTGCTGGCCGGCAAGGAATCGCAGATCGGCCAGCAAGTCGAAACCCGTACCGAGTCGTCCGACTGACACCGTCGTACTGGCCGCAGCAGCCGGGCCGGCAACACGGTTAGAGGCGGAAGCGGCCTATCATCTCCCGCAGGGCAACGGCGAGCACATTGAGGCCGTCAATCACGCCTCGTGCTTTTTGCAAGGCGTCGTTGCCGCTTTGCGCCATGATGCTGATGCGCTCGGCGGATTGCGCCATCTCGGTCGTGGCTGCCGACTGTTCGTTGGCCGAACTGGCGAT
The DNA here is from genome assembly GCF_027257935.1 of Chitinimonas sp. BJYL2. Classification (NCBI taxonomy): domain Bacteria; kingdom Pseudomonadati; phylum Pseudomonadota; class Betaproteobacteria; order Neisseriales; family Chitinibacteraceae; genus Chitinimonas; species Chitinimonas sp. BJYL2. The sequence continues at coordinate 126,830 of NZ_JANZKW010000001.1, forward strand.
CTCGCGGATGCGCGCTACCACGTCGTTCATCTGTTCGCGTATGCCCAGTATCTGGTCCGACGCCTGATTCGCATGCGCTACGCCACCCTGCACGGCTTCGTGGGTACTGCCCATGTGGACTACCGCCTGCTGCGACTGCTGACGCATGGCGGCGATCATGTTGCCGATCTCGATAGTGGCCTGCGCAGTCCGTTCTGCCAGCTTGCGGACCTCGTCCGCCACCACGGCAAAGCCCCTGCCCTGCTCGCCGGCGCGTGCCGCCTCGATCGCCGCATTGAGCGCCAGCAGATTGGTCTGGTCGGCAATCTCCTTGATCACGTTGACGATGGAGCTGATTTCCTGGGAGCGCGCGTCCAGCCCCGCCATCACGCCAGACAGGTCATGAACAATGTCCGCAACACGGCCAATCTCTTCGGCCACGGCCTTGACCTTGGCGGCCGACTCCGTAGACAGCGTACCCGTTGCGTGGACCACCCGGTCGGCATCCCGCGTGCTGCCCGCGATATGACTGATGCTGACGGTAATCTGCTCGATCGTGGCAGCGGTGGCCGTGGCCATCTCGCTCTGGATGTTGGCATCTGTCGATAGCTGCTGGGTCATCTCATCGATCCGGGCGACGCCGTTGGTGAGATTCACCACTTCCACGCTGACCTTGCTGAACATTTCGTGCAACTGGGCCATGAAGGTATTGACGTGCCGGGCAATCTCGCCGATCTCGTCACCGGACTCGACAGGCAAACGTACGGTGAGATCACCATTGCCCGTGGTCAGGGTGTGCATCATGTCGCGCAGCCGGATCAAGGGCCGCGCAATCATGTTGCCGAGCAGGAATGAGGCCACAGCGGCCAAACCCAGCAGCAGCAGGCCGGTCATCATCGCCTTGATGGCCGCCGCGTTCACGCGTTCAGCCACCATATCGGCGCTGACATCCGCACACACCGTATAACGCAGGCCTGCGGGACTGGTCACCGGCAGCACGATGCTCCTCAAGAAACCGTACTGGGCGGTATTCGCTTCCATGAACTGCGCCTTGCCGGTTTTGAGTGCCTCCAGCGTGACGGGGTCGGTATCCGGGACATCACTGGGCAGCAGATAGAAGTTCACCTTGGGGTCGGCGAGCTGTTCATCCGACAAGGATGCCTGGCCGTAGAACACCTTGCCGTCCCGCACCACAAAGCTGTACAGGTATTTCACGCCAAGGAACTTCGAGGCCTCGGTCAGGCGTTCGCTCTCGCGGCGCTTGGCGGCCATGTCCACCTCGCCTTGCGGCGCCAGCTTGTCGTGATAATCCTCGCCCAACAGATAAACAAAGGAACGTGCCGCCGTCTCCAGTCGCGCATCCACCTCAGCGCGCGCCGCACTGCGCGCATCGCTCACCGCCTGTACGGTGAAGATGCCTACGGTGAGCAGGGAAACCGCAAAAAAGGCCAGCTGGAGTTTCAGCTTGAGGCTAAGTCTGGACAACATCGACATGGGCATATCTCCTCTGTAACCACTCCAGAATAGAACATGCCGTCGCGGGTCTGGGCGGTATTGAGGCCGGCAGACCCGCTGCAGCCCTCGCCAGTCTGGCGCCGCGACCTATTCGCGGAACAGGTGTGTGAATGCCCGGCTGACCGGCAACTTTTCTGCATGCCCCTTGAGCAGTACCTGCATGCGCTCAGCATCGATCCGCTCGGCGGCCGCAATGGCTTTCACATTGACGAGGGTGCCACGGTGAATCTGCCAGAACTGGTCAGGGTCCAGCCCGGCCAGCATGTCTTTGAGCGGCGTGCGGACCAGCGCTTCGTAATCACTGAGCACGATGCGCGTGTACTTGGTGTCGCTCTGGAAGAACAGCACTTCGTTCACATCGATCAGCTTGATCTGCTTGCCCACGCTGGCACGCAGCCACTTCATGCGCTCCTGCGCAGGCGGATTGCCGTTGCTGAGCTTGTCCAGCAGGTCGGCGAGGTCCGCCGGCGGCGCAGTCAGCTTGGATTTCAAACGCTCAACGGCCTTGGCCAGGCGGCCGCCTTCAACGGGCTTGAGCAGGTAATCCACCGCGCCGGCTTCGAAGGCATCGACGGCGTACTGGTCGTAAGCCGTCACGAACACGATGTGCGCACGATTACCGATGCGCGCAGCCACATCCAGGCCCGACAAACCCGGCATGCGGATATCCAGAAACACGACGTCGGGCTCGTGCTCCAGAAAACCATCCCAGGCATCGTTGCCGTTCTCGGCTACCTGCACGATCTGCGCGTCGGGCCAGCTGCCGGCCAGCATGCCTAGCAGGCGCTCGCGCATCAGGGGTTCATCTTCGGCCAGCAAGAGGCGGACGGGGGTACTCATGGCGTGTCTTTCTGCGTGAGTGCCGTTGTCATCGGGACGGTATGGGGCAGGGTCAGGGTGGCACGGGTGGCGCCCTCGTCTTCATGCAGGTCAAGCCGCGCGGTGTCGCCAAACTGCAGCTGCAGGCGTGCGCGGATATTGCTGATCCCCACGCCGGACTGCCAGCCGGGGTTCAGCCCTTTGCCTGTATCCACCACACTGATACACAGCTGGCCATTCGCCAGGGTGGCAGCACTGACGCGAATGTCTCCCCCGCGCACGGCTGGCTCGATACCATGCTTGATCGCGTTTTCAACCAGTGTCAGCGTCATCATCGTCGGTATCTGCCGGCGCACGAGTGCGGCAGGCAGATCCAGCGCAAAGTCTAGGCGATTGCCAAGGCGCGACTGCATCACATGCAAGTAGGCCGAGATCAGCGCGAAGTCCTCTTCCAGCGACACTTGCTCAGCCCGCATCTGCGCAAGGCTGCCACGCAGGAACTGGATCAGGTGCGCGGTGAGTTCCGCGGCCTTGGGCGCACCGGTTTCGGCCAGTTGCTGAACGGCACCCAAGGTATTGAACAGGAAGTGCGGCTCGATCTGTGCCTGCAACAAGCGCAACTGCGACTCACTGAGCTGGCGGGCCAATCTTTCACGCTCGGTCTCCGCCTGCAGGCGTGCGGCTTCCTGCTCGTAGATATGTGCCCGGAAGCGGCCAATGGCACCCACCAGCAGGGCGTAGACCACACCCGTACCGGCACCCGCAATCGCAATCGTTTTGCCGATACGTTCGAACATGCCGAGCATGTCCTTGCCATCGACCAGCGCCGCGATCCCTGCGCCAAAAAACGCCCCTGCCGTTGCCAGGACAATCACCTTGAGAAAGGTTTTCCAGCCCTGCTTGACCAGCTTGCTGTAGTTGAACCAGGCCGCCAGCAAGCCAAAGCCGAACGAGAGGCCCAGCAGGTTGACCAGTACAACCCCTTCGATCCAGCTGAACTTGTGTGGCCAGAACAGGGGCATCAGCAGGCCGACAAGACTCAGCAGCGCCATGGGCGTGACGATGAAGCGACGATAGCCCGGCCAGCCACGGTTATGCAGGGCAAAGTCGTGTAGCTGCCGACGCTCGATCGGATTCATCTGCTCCAAACCACAGAGCATGCGCTGCCGGAAAGCCGAAGGAGAACGATAGGTAGGATCTGCCAGCGCAATCAGGACTTCATCCTCGTAGCGGCGATGTAGATCAACCAGTTTTTGCCACATGATGTGTTTTCCGGTGAGTGAACATGCTGGCAGCCTAAACAGGGACAGCCCGCCAACGAAACGCGGCGGGACCAACAACGAAGCCGGCAGGACAAACGACGATTGCGCTGCTCAAGCTACGTTCTCATCCATGGCCGCCGCGATGATCGCCGGCAGATCCGCCTCTGCCACATGGTGAAACATGTCGCCGCCCACCACCTTCATGTTCGGGCCCAGCTCACACAGACCCAGGCAGGGAAAACGATGTACGCGGAGCGGCAGCGCCTGTGACGCAATCTGCGCCTCCAGGGCATTGGCCAACGCCACGCTGCCGCGCCCGGCACATGAGGAATTGCCCGCCAGCCTTTGCTTGATGCAGACCATGATGGTTTTCATGGGCAGGCATTCTAAGCGGGTTTGACGCGGATCAAACCCCAACGCCATAAGGCGCTTGAAAAGCCTTCGCTTGCGCCCCAACTTGGTTTCATCCAAGCCATTGAATGCAAGGGAAACACCATGCGTTACGACAAACTGACCACCAAGTTCCAGCAAGCGCTTGCCGATGCACAATCGCTCGCACTGGCCAACGACAACCCCTATATCGAACCCCAGCATACGCTGGCCGCTTTGCTGGCCGATGCCGATTCGGGCGCAGCGTCGCTGCTGGCCCGTGCCGGGGTCAACGTCAACCCGCTGCGCACCGCACTGGATGGCGCAATCAAGCGGCTCACCCAGGTGCAGGGCACCGGTGGCGAGATCACCGTCTCGCGGGATCTGGGCAATCTGCTCAACCTTACCGACAAAGCCGCCACCAAGCGGGGTGACCAGTTCATTTCCAGCGACCTGTTCCTGCTGGCTCTGCTGGAAGACAAGGGCGAAACCGGCAAGCTGCTCAAGGAATACGGCGGCCGCAAGGAAGCGCTCACGGCCGCGATTGACGCCGTACGCGGCGGCGATGCGGTGAACAGTGCCGATGCCGAGCAAAAGCGCGAAGCACTGAGCAAATACACGCTCGATCTGACCGAACGCGCCCGCCAGGGCAAGCTCGACCCGGTGATCGGTCGCGATGATGAAATCCGCCGCGCGATCCAGGTGCTGCAGCGCCGTACCAAGAACAACCCGGTGCTGATCGGCGAACCCGGCGTGGGCAAGACCGCGATCGTGGAAGGCCTGGCCCAACGTATCGTGAATGGCGAAGTACCGGATTCGCTGCGCCACAAGAAGCTGCTGGTGCTCGACCTGGCCTCTTTGCTGGCCGGCGCCAAATACCGTGGCGAATTCGAAGAGCGCCTCAAGGCCGTGCTCAACGAGCTGGCCAAGGACGAGGGCAACACCATCGTCTTCATCGACGAAATCCACACCCTGGTGGGTGCCGGCAAGGCCGAAGGCGCGATGGACGCGGGCAATATGCTCAAGCCCGCGCTGGCGCGTGGCGAACTGCACTGCCTGGGCGCAACCACGCTGGATGAATACCGCAAGTACATCGAAAAGGATGCTGCGCTGGAGCGCCGTTTCCAGAAAGTGCTCGTCGATGAACCGTCGGTGGAGGACACCATCGCCATTCTGCGCGGCCTGCAGGAGCGCTACGAAATCCACCATGGCGTGGAAATCACCGACCCGGCCATTGTGGCCGCGGCCGAGCTGAGCCACCGCTATATCACCGACCGCTTCCTGCCCGACAAGGCGATTGACCTGATCGACGAGGCCGCCGCGCGCATCAAGATGGAGATCGACTCCAAGCCCGAGGTGATGGACAAGCTCGAACGTCGCACGATCCAGCTCAAGATCGAGCGCGAAGCCGTGCGCAAGGAGAAAGACGAAGCCAGCCAGCGGCGCCTTGGCCTGATCGAGGAGGAAATCACCCGCCTGGAGAAGGAATATTCCGATCTGGAAGAGGTATGGAAGGCCGAAAAAGCCGTGGTACTGGGCTCCCAAGCCATCCGCGAGGAAGTCGAGCAACTGCGGGTTGCCATGGAAGATGCCCGCCGCAAGGGTGATCTGGGCAAGGTTGCCGAACTGCAGTACGGCAAGCTGCCTGAACTCGAAGCCAAGCTGCATGCCGCCGAAGCCAACGAAGGCGGGACGCGCGTCAACAAGCTGCTGCGCACCCAGGTGGGTGCAGAAGAAATCGCCGAGGTCGTCAGCCGTGCCACCGGCATCCCGGTGAGCAAGATGATGCAGGGCGAGCGCGACAAGCTGCTGCAGATGGAAAATGCCCTGCACGACCGGGTTGTGGGTCAGGACGAGGCGGTCACGCTGGTTGCCGACGCCATCCGACGCTCGCGTTCAGGTCTGGCAGACCCGAACAAACCCTACGGCAGCTTCCTGTTCCTGGGACCGACCGGCGTGGGCAAGACTGAACTGTGCAAGGCGCTGGCGACCTTCTTGTTTGATTCGGAAGACCACCTTGTGCGCATCGACATGAGTGAATTCATGGAGAAGCACTCGGTCAGCCGCCTGATCGGCGCGCCACCCGGCTATGTGGGTTACGAAGAAGGCGGCACGCTCACCGAAGCCGTACGCCGCAAGCCGTACAGCGTGATACTGCTCGATGAGGTCGAGAAGGCCCATCCGGATGTATTCAACGTGCTGCTGCAGGTACTCGACGACGGCCGCCTCACCGATGGCCAAGGCCGTACCGTGGATTTCAAGAACACGGTAATCGTGATGACCAGCAACCTTGGCAGCCAGCATATCCAGGCCATGGCCACCGATGAGTATCAGGTCGTCAAACTGGCGGTGATGGCCGAAGTGAAAACCCACTTCCGGCCCGAGTTCATCAACCGGATCGATGAAGTGGTGGTCTTCCACGCGCTGAACGAGAAGCAGATCGCCGGCATTGCCCGCATCCAGCTACAACGTCTGCGGGCTCGTCTGGCTGCGCAAGACATGGGCATGGAAGTCAGCGATGCCGCACTCGCTCATGTGGCGGATGCGGGTTACGACCCGGTATATGGCGCGCGGCCACTCAAGCGGGCGATCCAGAGCGAGATCGAAAACCCGCTGGCCAAGGCCATCCTCGGCGGTCAGTTCGGTCCCAAGGACACCGTTCGGGTGGACTATGCGGAGGGCCGACTGCAGCTCAGCAAAGCGAGCTGAATCCATCGTGCAAAAACAAACCCCGGCACAGACCGGGGTTTGTTTTTTGCAGCGCGCCTGGCAACCAGCGCTCAGCTGACTGTCGGCTCCGGCGGGGGATCCATCTCCAGGGTCAGACCCATGTCTGCGCAGAGTTGCTGTGGCTCGCGTGTCGAGAACACCAGGGTCTGCCGCATGAAGCCCTGGCGCAGATTGACCCCCAATGATTTGGTGATCTTGTCATAGCGCGCGTTGTAGCCCTGATCGGTGCTGTCGTTCTCCGCCAGCATGGTGCCTGGCTTCTGGTAGATCTTGCCGAACGAGATGCGGGTGCAGAGCGCCGACGCATCGGCTGCCTTGATGACTTCGACCAGGTCCACCTCATTGAGCTGCAAGGCCAATACCGCCTGCCCTTCCAGTTTCTTGGCTCGGCAGGTCACGGTGAGATAGGGGGGTTTCTGTTTTCCAAGACCGAACATGGTATGAATCCGGGCCAGACTGCCCAGCGAAGAAAATGACACCCTCAGTGTAGCCGCTTGTATCGGCATCGCGGCGTAGGCTGAACAATTAGTTGAAATATTGACAAAGCCTTCTAGGCTGCTAACTGGCCCTGCTGAGTCTTCAGACATGGGACACCGAGTGCCGTACCTATAAGTCATCCACATAAAACGGTGAGGTTAGCTTGTTCCGCATTGCCCTGTTCCTGATTGCGCTGATCCCTACGTTGCTGCTGGCCCTGCTGACCGAACCTGCGTGGTGGTTACCTTTGCCCGCACTGATCGTGCTCGGCTACGCCCTGCTGCAGACGCCCAAACCGGCTCCCCAGGCTGCAACACACCTCACGGCATTTCGCGAGCCCGTCTCACTGAGCAGCCGCGACAGGGAGATCGATACCTCGCTCAGCAGCATGGTCACGCGCCAGTCACGGGCAGCGAATGAGGAGCTTTCCCGCGTTCAGTCGATCTTTGACGAAGCCATCGCCACTCTTGCCGGCAGCTTTACGGTGATTGCCGACTCGGCCAGACAGCAGCAGGAAATCGCCCTCAACAGTCTGGCAGGCGGCGAATCCGGTGGCGCGGCCAGCCTGATCGATGAGACCAGCTCCACCCTGCAACAGGTGGGCGCCGTGATGGCGGAGAACAACGCCACCGCACACAAGCTGGCCGAGGAAATCATCACCAGCAGCCAGCAGGTCAGCGAGATGCTGGTACAGATGGCCGGACTGGATGAGATCGCCAAGCGCATCCACTTTCTCTCCCTGAATGCCAGCATCGAAGCCGCACGCGCAGGTGAATCCGGCCGTGGCTTTGCGGTGGTGGCAGAAGAAGTCCATAAGCTCTCGCAGCACACCCGTGAGTTCAGCACCCGTATCCGCAAGAGCATGGAACAGGTGAGCAGCGGCATGGGGGGCATGGAAGGCGCCGTCCGCTCCATGTCGGAACGCCAAGCGGCCGAGACCCAGCGCGTACAACGCAGTGTCGGAGAAACCCTGGTCGATCTGCGTCAGCTCAACAGCAGTCAGGGGCAGGCGCTGGGCGAGTTGGGCGAGTTTGCCCGTACCACGGAGTCCGGCATTTCCACCGCAACAACCGCCCTGCAGTTCCAAGACATGGTGAACCAGTTGCTGGGCCACGCCCGCCGCCGGATCGCTACCCTGCAAGAGGCAGTGGCCGCCAGCGCCGATTGCCGCCAGCAAGGCCCAGATAGCCAGGCCTGCCGACAACTGCAGGCGCGTCTCGACGAAGCAGAAGCCAAACTCGCCCACAATCCGGTGTCGCAGAGCAGCCTCAGCTCAGGCGGCATCGAGATGTTCTGAATTAGCCAGAAAACTGGCAAACCGTTATATTCGATATTTCTAATTCAGAATGAACGACACCACCGCGACTTGAACGCTGTGGCTGCATGAGGAAAAGCATGAAAACCATCCTGACTGTCGACGACTCCACCTCCATTCGCCAGATGGTGAGTTTCACACTCAAGAACGCCGGTTATGACGTAGTCGAAGCCAGTGACGGCAATGCCGGGCTGAGCCAGGCAAAATCCCGTAACTGCCAACTGATCATTACCGACCAGAACATGCCGGGCATGGACGGGTTGACCCTGATCAAGGCCTTGCGTGCCCTGCCCGCCTACAAGAACACACCCATCCTGATGCTGACCACCGAATCCAGCGATGCCATGAAACAACAAGGCAAAGCAGCCGGCGCCACAGGCTGGATCGTCAAACCCTTCAACCCGCAGACGATGATCGATGTCGTTCGCAAGCTGATCGGCTAAGCCATATACGCCCCCAGGATCAGCAACGCACGCGGAGGACGGGATGGAGATTGATCTATCAAAGTTCTTCAGCACCTTCTTTGAAGAGGCCGAAGAGCATCTTGCGAACTTTGAGAATCTGCTGCTGGAGCTGGACTTATCCGCCCCAGAGCCCGAAGACCTGAACGCGATTTTCCGGGCGGCGCACTCGATCAAGGGGGGCGCCGGCACATTTGGTTTCAATGATCTGGCCGCACTGACGCATATCCTGGAAAACCTGCTTGATCGTGTTCGCAAAGGCACGACCGCGTTGCGGCCCGATATGGTGGATATTTTCCTGCGCACCAGCGATGTGCTGGCCGGCATGCTGGCCGTTCACCGTGATGGCGCGGCACCGGACACCGCCGCCGTTGCCGAGGTGACCGAAGCGCTGACCCGGCTGGAGCATGAGGCCATACACGGTGGCAGTCGTCCCGCTCCCGCGGTCGCCCCGACGCCGGCTCCTGCATCCACCCACGCCTCGCCCCCTGCCTGGCGCCTGACCTTGCGGCTGGATGCCAGCACGCCCCCGCAGTCCCTGATCGATGCGCTGGCGAGCTACGGCGATGTGGTCCGTCATGAGGAGCGTACGCACGATGACGGCGTACACCTCATACTGGGACTCATTGGCCCCAGTGATCAGGATCTTCGCGACGCACTGGGTTTCGTGCTGTCGGAGGACCGCTTCACCATCGAGCCGGACCCCACACACCAGCCCGCCCCGGAAACCGCAACGCTGGCAGGAGAAGGCGAGACTTTCGGCTTTTTCGACGATGAGCCGGCTGCCACACCTGCGCCAGCCCCGTTATCGGGTGAAGGCGAAGCGTTTGGCTTCTTTGACGATGACGAACCAGCCAGCACGCCGGTCGCGCCAGCCGATATCCCGGCTGTAGCCTCTAGCGATTACGGATTCTTCGAGCCGCTGCCCCCCGTCGCCCCCGATGCACCGGCAGGCCGGGAGGGCATCGACTACGGATGGCTGGACCCCAATGCTGCCAAGGCCACACCGCCAGCTCCGACACCCGCACCCGTCGCCAGTCCGGCAGTCGGTGCCCCGCCCGCGGATACCGTCGGCACAGGCCGCCGCGCTACCGACAAATCCGAGTCCGCGACCATCCGTGTCGATGTCAGCAAGGTGGACCAGCTGCTCAACTTTGTCGGCGAGCTGGTCATTACCCAGTCCATGCTTGCGCAAAGCGCCAGCAATCTGGACCCGCTCCAGCACACCCGCTTGCTGGCCGGCATCGAACAACTGCAGCGCAATACCCGCGAGCTGCAGGAATCGGTGATGTCGATCCGCATGATTCCCATGTCCACCGTGTTCAGCCGCTTCCCGCGCGTGGTGCGCGATCTGGCCGGCAAGCTGGGCAAGAAAGTGGAACTGCGGCTGGTCGGGGAACAGACCGAGCTCGACAAGGGCTTTGTGGAAAAGCTGGTCGACCCGCTCACGCATCTGGTGCGCAACAGTCTCGACCACGGCATCGAATCCACCGAGGCCCGCGTGGCCCGCGGCAAGCCGGAAACCGGCAACCTCACGCTGGCGGCATCGCAACAAGGCGGCAATGTGGTCATTGAAGTACGTGACGACGGTGCCGGCCTCAATCGCGAGCGCATTCTCGCCAAGGCGCGCGAGAACGGCATTCCGGTGACCGACAACATGAGCGACAGCGAAGTCTGGTTGCTGATCTTTGAAGCCGGCTTCTCCACCGCCGCCGAAGTGACCGATGTCTCGGGCCGCGGCGTAGGCATGGATGTGGTGCGCAAGAACATCCAGTCCATGGGCGGCACGGTCGAGATCGAATCGATGACCGGCATCGGCTCCACCATGCGCATCCGCCTGCCGCTCACGCTGGCGATTCTGGACGGCATGCTGGTGGATGCGGGTGGCGAGACGTACATCCTGCCGCTGAACGCGATCCGTGAATCGCTGCAACCCACGCCCGAGCAATGCAAGACGGTGACCGGCAGCGGTCGCGTGGTGCAGGTGCGCGAGGAATACCTGCCGCTGATCGCGCTGCATGAGGTGGTGGGCTGCCAGCCCAAATCGGCCACGCCCTCCGGGGGCATCGTGATGGTGATCGAAGTGGGCAACCAGCAGATTGCCTTGTGGGTGGACGAGCTGCTGGGGCAGCAGCAGGTGGTGGTGAAGAACCTCGAATCGAACTACCGGCGTGTGCGCGGTATTTCGGGAGCAACCATTCTTGGTGACGGCCGCGTTGCGCTGATTGTGGATATCAGCGAACTCAGCCGGACCAGTACCGGCTGAGGCGGTTCCAGCAAGCGCAATACCCGCATGGTCACATGTAGCACAGCAAGCAGAGGCAAGGAGCAGGTATGGAATTCAACACCAAAAGCGATGGCGGCCCTACCCGCGAACACCTGGTGTTCACGCTGGGCAGCGAGGAATACGCCATCGACATCCTCAAGGTGCAGGAGATACGCGGCTTTGAGTCGCCCACACGGATCGCCAATGCACCGCCATTCATCCTTGGGGTCATCAATCTGCGCGGCGCCATCGTGCCCATCATTGATTTGCGGCTGAAGTTCAAGCTGGGTGAGCCGAGTTACACCGAATTCACCGTGGTCATCATCCTCAATCTGGCCAGCCGCGTTGTCGGTGCGGTAGTCGATGGCGTATCCGATGTGATTGCGCTGACCGACAACATCGTCAAGCCCACCCCCGAATTCGGCTCGGTGGTAGACACCGCTTACATCGATGGCCTGGCGCCGATGGATGAACGCATGCTGATCCTGGTCGACATCGAGAAACTGATGACGAGCCGGGAAATGGAACTCGTAGCCGACGCCGCTACAGCGGCCTGATCACAGCGATATTGAAAAGGGGACAGGAAATGAAGAACTGGAAAATCGGCGTACGGCTCGGTTTGGGATTTGGACTGCTGATTACCTTGATGGTGGTACTGGTCGCCGTCAGCTACTCCCGATTGCAATCCGTGAATCACCGCATCCAGGACATCGTGGAAGGCGACATTGCCCGCACGAAACTGGCCAATGACATGGTGGATGCCATCCACTTCGGCATGATCTCCAGCCGTGACGTGATCATTGCCGTCGATGCCCAGAAGAAGCAGGCTGCACTCAAGGTTTACAACGATGCCGACGCCGGCTTCACCGAGGCGGTGAAGAAGCTGACCGCCATTGTGGTGGACCCCATCGAGAAGGCCCAGATTGAACGCATTGTCACGCTGAACAACGAGCTGGTCCCCCATGAGCGCAAGGTGCTGGAGCTGGGCCAGGCCGGGCAGGTTGCCGAAGCGGGCGACTACATGAATCGTGAAACCGTACCCCGGCAAGAGAACGTCAAGAACGAGATTTTCAAGCTGATCCAGGGCTATGGCGACCACTCGCTCAAGAGCTATAAGGCAGCCGAGCAAGACTACGGTGTAGCCATCACCGTGCTGCTGGTCGTCACAGGCATCGCGATTGCGCTGGGCATCCTGATCGGCTGGCTGATCACCCAATCGGTCGTCCAGCCTATCCGGCAGGCCGTCAAGCTCGCCGAAGGGGTAGCCGCGGGCGACCTGACCCAGAAAATCGAGACCGACCGTGGCGATGAGACCGGCCAGCTGATCAAGGCTCTCCGGCTGATGAACGACGGGCTGGTACAAATTGTGGGCGATATCCGTCAGAGCGTCGAAACCATCAATACCGCCTCGCAAGAAATTGCTGCCGGCAATATCGACCTGTCACAGCGCACTGAGGAGCAAGCGGCAAGCCTGGAGGAAACCGCTGCCAGCATGGAAGAGCTCACCTCCACCGTGAAGCAGAATGCCGAGAACGCCAAAGAAGCGAATCAGGTGGCCGAAAGCGCCAGCGAAATTGCCCAGAAGGGTGGTGAAGTGGTGGGCCAGGTGGTCAACACCATGGCCGAGATCAATGAATCGTCGAAGAAGATTGTCGACATCATTGGCGTGATTGACGGCATTGCTTTCCAGACCAATATCCTCGCCCTCAACGCCGCCGTGGAAGCGGCCCGGGCCGGTGAGCAAGGCCGTGGCTTTGCCGTGGTGGCTGGCGAGGTGCGCAGTCTGGCCCAACGCTCCGCCGCTGCCGCCAAGGAGATCAAGACTCTCATCGGTGATTCGGTAGACCGGGTGACCACCGGTACCGCACAAGTCGACCGCGCTGGCATCACCATGGAAGAGGTGGTCGGCAGCATCCGGCGTGTGACAGGCATCATGGCCGACATCTCGGCTGCCTCGGCCGAGCAGAGTGCAGGGATCGAACAGGTGAATACTGCGGTGACACAGATGGACGAAGTCACCCAACAGAACGCGGCCTTGGTCGAGGAAGCCGCCGCAGCCGCAGGGTCCATGCAGGATCAGGCACAACTGCTGATGGAGGCGGTGAACCGCTTCAAACTGGAAGGCGTGGCGCAGATGCGGTCCCATGCCCCCGCCCACAAGCCCGCCGCCCGCCCCGCCATCAAGGCCCCACATAAGCCCTTGACCAAGTCGGCGCACCCCGTTGTTGCCAAGTCCAGCGCCGCCAAGCACGACGATGACGACTGGTCGGAATTCTGATCGGGCGCGCACCGCTGCCGATACCTCCTCGGCTGGCGGTGAGCGCATCGTCCAGGCGGAACGGGATTACCCCTATACCCAGGCAGATTTCAAACTTGCTCGCGAAATGATCCGCGAGCGGGCCGGGGTGTCCTTGGCCGATGGCAAGCAACACATGGTTTACAACCGCCTCTCCAAGCGGGTACGGACCCTCGGGCTGAGCAGTATTTCCAGCTATCTGCTTATGTTGCGCAATAGTCCCGTTCACCCCGAATGGGACGATTTCACCAGCGCCCTGACCACGCACCTGACCGCGTTCTACCGTGAACCGCATCACTTCGCCCAGATGGGGGCCGCGCTGGCCGAGATGGGCAATGCGCCGGTACGCATCTGGTGCGCAGCCGCCTCCACCGGCGAAGAGCCCTACACGATCGCCATGACGGTGGTCGAAGCCTATGGTCGCTACGACCCACCGGTGGAGATCATCGCGACCGATATCGACACCCGCGCCCTGGCCCACGCCGCGCAAGGCATCTACTCACTGGAGCGGATTGCCAAACTGCCGGAACAGCGCATCAAGCAGTTTTTCCAGCGTGGTATCGGCACCCGGCACGGCTACGCCCGCGTACGCCCGGCACTGCGCGAACTGGTCCATTTCATGCCCTGTAATCTGCTCGATCAGCGCTGGCCGATCGCGGGGCATTTCGACTTCATTTTCTGCCGCAACGTGCTGATCTACTTTGACCGGGACGACCAGTACCGGCTCACCGCCCGCTTGGTGAACCAGCTCAAACCGGACGGCATCCTGTTCCTTGGTCATTCGGAGAACCCGCAAGGCTCGGGGCTGGTGCTCGATACCGTCGGGAAGACCGCCTACCAGCGTAGCCGGAGCAACAGGGCGCCATGAGCAACACCCGCCACGAAAAGGCGCCACCGAACCGCTATTTCGACAAACATTTCGGTCGGGACGCCGCCAAAATCCTGCCCGGCGAGTATTACGCAACCGGTCGCGGCACGTTGCTGGTGACTGTGCTGGGGTCCTGCATCGCCGTCTGCCTGCGTGACCCGTTCAACGGGGTCGCCGGCATCAATCACTTCATGCTGCCTGAGGGTCGTGAGGAACGCCCCGATCCCCTGGTCGGCCTGCCAACCCGCTATGGCGCGTTTGCCATGGAGGCCTTATTCAACGACATGCTCAAACTAGGCGCGGAACGACGTCACATGGAGGCCAAGATATTCGGCGGAGCCAACGTGATGCAGAGTCTGGAGGGCAACCATGTCGGCCGGCGGAATGTCGAGTTCATCCGCCGCTATCTGCACAATGAAAATATCCGGATCGTTGCGGAGGATTTGCTGGGCAACGATCCACGCAAGATCTACTTCTTCAGTGACGAAGGCAAGGTCAAGGTCAAACGCTTGCGCGTGCTGAACAACGACACCATCCTGCAGCGCGAACTCGAATACCGGGCGCACTTGCTGCGTGACAACATCGAAGGCAGTGTCGAGCTGTTCTGATCGTCAGCGTGGCATCCAGCCGCGACAACAGCGTCGTTCAGGACGACACGCCAGGGAGATCGCATGAAAAAGGTCATACGGATTGTCGTGGTTGATGATTCGCCACTGATGCGCAAACTGCTGACCGAGATCATCAACAGCGAATCCGATATGGAAGTGGTGGGCGCGGCGCCCGATCCACTGGCAGCTCGCGAGCTGATTCGTGCGCTCTCGCCCGATGCCATCACCCTGGATATCGAGATGCCCAAGATGAACGGGCTGGAGTTCCTCGACAAGCTGATGCGGCTCAAACCCACGCCGGTGGTGATGATCTCCACCCTCACCGCCGAAGGTTCGGGCACCGCCCTCAAGGCCCTTGAACTGGGTGCGGTGGATTGCGTGGCCAAACCGCGATCCGACCTGAGCCGGGGTCTGCGCGACATGGCCGAAGACATCGTCGAAAAGTTGCGCACAGCGGCCAATGCGCGCATCAGTCGCAGTCTGCCACGACCGGCGAGTACCGCTCCCGTCCCGCCGCGGCCCAAGCGGCCGGGCGTCAGCAGCGCTGCGCAGCACAATCGGCTGATTGCGATTGGCGCCTCTACCGGTGGCACGCAGGCACTTCAGACCTTCCTGGTGGAGCTGCCTGCCGACATACCGCCGATTGTGGTGGTTCAGCACATGCCGCCGGCGTTTACCCGGCCCTTTGCCAATCGGCTCGATGGTCTGTGTGCGGTCAAGGTCAAGGAAGCCGAGCACGGCGAGCGGCTACGCCCCGGCCATGTCTATATCGCCCCGGGTGATTACCACCTGGCCCTCACGCGCGACACCGGGCATCTGGCCTGCCAGCTGCTCGCCACCGAACGTGTCAATCGCCACCGCCCCGCCGCCGATGTGCTGTTCGACTCGGTGGCCGCACTGTGCGGCAAACGTGCCGTCGGGGTCATCATGACAGGCATGGGCAACGATGGCGCGGCAGGCATGCTCGCCATGAAACAGGCGGGTGCCTATAACTTTGCGCAAGATGAAGACAGCTGTGTGGTCTTCGGCATGCCCAAGGAGGCCATCAAAGCCGGTGGCGTCGATGAAATCCTGCCCCTGGATGACTTGGCCGGCGCCGTACTGCGCCAACTGGGTGCCGAGTGAGCCTGGCCACGCAGACAGGCTAGACGGCATCAACCCCGATAGCAGACCAATCAGGGCGAGCCTGCTGAATCAGCGCGGCTGCCGGGCCAGCCACGCCTCGAACCGCGCCTCCAGCATTGCCAGTGGCATGGCGCCATCGAGCAGGATCTGGTCATGGAAGGCCTTGATATCAAAGCGCTGGTCCAGCTGCGCTTCGGCACGCCGACGCAGTTCAAGCAGCTTGAGTTCCCCGATCTTGTAGCCCAGCGCTTGGCCTGGCCAGGCCATATAGCGCTCAATTTCCGGCACGATGGCCTGCTCCGGGCCGCCTTCATTATCGAGGGAATAAGCAATCGCCCGCTCACGGCTCCAGCCCTTGGCGTGCATGCCCGTATCCACCACCAAGCGAATGGCGCGATGCATCTCCATCAGCAGACGCCCCAGATACTGGTACGGGTCGTCATAGACACCCATCTCCACGCCCAAGCCCTCGGCGTAAAGCGCCCATCCCTCCACATAGGCATTGTTGCCCTCGCTGTAACGGCGAAAACGCGGCAGTGGCAACTCCTGCTGCAAGGACAACTGGTAGTGGTGCCCCGGCATCGCCTCATGGAGGAAGAGCGCGGTCATTTGCGGGGTGGTGTACTCACGCGGACGCGGCACCGGATCATAAAACACGCCGGGACGCGAACCGTCGGCTGTGCCTATGCTGTAATGCGCGGCGGCGGTATCGCGGGTGATGGCGGGCTCGGCGCGGATATCCAGCGGCGAGCGCGGCGTACGACCGAACAGCAGCGCCAGCTTGGGCTCCACCTTCCTGCGGATGGCCTTGTGCGCCGCAATCACGTCCGATTCATGCCTGAACGGGCGAAACATCGGGTTCGTGTTCAGCGAGGCCAGAAAAGCCTGGTAACTGCCTTCAAATCCGACGCGCTGGCGTAGCGCGTCGATCTCGGCGCGAATACGTGCGACCTCGCGCAGGCCGATGGCGTGGATGGCATCCGGGCCGAGGTTGGTCGAGGTGTTCAATCGCACCAGATACGCGTAGTAGGCCTCACCACCCGGCACCGCACCTATCCCGGCGCTGGTAGGGCAACGCGGCAGGTACTCGCGCTCGATGAAATCATGCAAGCGACGGAACGAGGGCACGATCTCCCGCTGGATCAGCTGCCGGTAAGCCTGGGTCAGGCGCTGCCGGTCGGCCTTGCTGAAATGCGCAGGCATGCGTGCGATCGGCACATGGAACCCGCTCTTGCGCACGTCCGTCACGATCTGGGAGCGCAGCTGGGGCAACACGCGCTGCATCAGGATGCGGGGCTGTACCACCCCCGCGGCCATGCCTGCCCGCATATTGACGATGGCCTGATCCATCCAGCCGGGCAGGCCCGCCAGTCGGGTCAGGAAACGCTCGTAGTCGCTCACGGTTTTGAACGGCTGTTGCTGATGCGTGCTGGCCAACTGGACCAGGGTGATCGGGGTTGCATCCATCTGGTTGATGGGTAACCAGTCGCTGCGATGTGCCAATCCTTCGAGATCCAGGCTGACCTGATCGCGCAGCAAGGCGTGATCCAGCCGCTCCGCATCGGATAAGCCGGCGGGATCGATCTGGTCCAGCTCGCGCAAGGTATCACCGAGCCAGGCCTTCACCTGCTCCCGATGCAGGGCCGAGAGGTTATTGACGAATACCCCGTCAAAACGCGCATCACCCACCGACTGGGTGGCAGAGAGCGGATTGAACGCCAGCCAGCGCTCGAAATAGCGCTCGGCCAGATCACTCATCGGCGTTGTTGCCGGTGTCGCAACCGGTGCCTTGCCTGCGTCAGCATGCGCGGGAACAAGCTGCCCGGCAGCCAGTAACACAACGGTCGCGAAAAGGGCGGCATGCAGACGGAACATGATGTTTCCTGAATTGGGCAAGGCGGGATGTCACAGTGTAGTCAGGGCGCACCAACTTACCGAATACCGTCCACCAAACCGCCCGGCGGGAGCTAAGCTTGTTGTGTAAATCCAGCGCCACACCCCGGAATCGATGGGAGATTCAGCGCGCTGGCACATGTTGCGCTGCGTTCTGTAGTAGCCTTGCGGCCGTTTTGAGCCGGGCGGGCGACCCTCGGTCGGCTCGCGCCTTCAGAGAGGGCGTCTGTCGTCATCACGATGGGCGCGGTGATCCAACCAGCTCGGTACAACCATGGCACTCCACCAACTGAACGAAGAACAGATCCAGACCTGGACGCGCGCGCAAAAGGATGAATGGTGGCTCACCACCGTCTTCCGCGGCGATATGGCCCAGCTCACGCTGCGCTCTGCGCTCACGGGCTTTCTGCTCGGCGGCATTCTGGCCGCGACCTCACTCTATATTGCCGCCAAAACCGGCATCAGCATCGGCGTGGGCCTGACATCGGTCATCCTTGCGTTCGCGCTGTTCCGCATTCTGGCTGGCAGCGGCTTGATCAAGGATTTCACCATCCTTGAAAACAACTGCAGCCAGTCCATCGCCACCGCCGCCGGTTATGTGATCACCCCGCTCACCTCCAGTCTGGCCGCCTACATGCTGCTGACCGACCGCATCATTCCGGGCTGGCAGATGGTGGTGTGGATGGTCGTCATCTCGATTCTCGGCGTGCTGATCGCGTTCCCGATGAAGCGCCGCTTCATCAACGACGAACAACTGCCCTTCCCCGAAGGCCGTGCGGCCGGCGTGGTGCTCGATTCGCTGTATCACGGCAGCGGCAACGAGGGCATGTTCAAGGCCCGTCTGCTCGCCAAGGTGGCCGTGGTGACGGGTGCGTACCAGATGCTGGTCAGCGATGGCTGGATGAAGCTGATCCAGTTCAAGATCCTGCGCATGGACCAATGGGCCGGCATGACCGAACCCTGGCATTTCCAGGAGCGGCTTGATCACTACTACTACCAGTTCGCCGCGCAGTACGAGTGGTGGATTCCCAAGATTCTGGGCGTGGAGTTCAAGACCCTGGGTCTGCGCCTGACGATGGATGCCGCCATGTTCGGGGTGGGCGGCCTGATGGGTATCCGCGTGGCAACCAGCTGTCTGCTGGGTGCCTTCATCAACTTTGTCGTGCTGGCACCGATCATGATCGATGCTGGCGATATCGTGGCCCGCACTCTGCCCGATGGCAAAGTGGTGCCTATCTCACGTGCTGAAATCGTCAACCAGTGGTCGATGTGGTGGGGCGTGGCGATGATGGTGGCGGGTTCGCTGACCAGTCTCCTGGCCAAGCCGGAAATCTTAACCAGCGCATTCAAGTCGCTGGGCCGCAAGAAGACAGCCGAGACCGAGAAGAAGGACGTACTCGCCCATATCGAAGTACCGCTGTGGGTGTCGTATATCGGCGTGCCGGTGTTCAGCGTGCTGGGCGCCTCGGTGACCCATTACTTCTTCGGCGTGCCCTGGTTGCTTGCGTTCATCTCGCTGCCGCTGATTTTCGTGCTCACCGTCATCTGTACCAACTCGATGGCGCTGACTTCGTGGACACCCACCGGCGCCCTGAGCAAGATCACCCAGTTCAGCATCGGCTCGCTCGATCGCGCCAACCCGGCCAGCAACCTGCTGCCCGCTGGTATGACGGCTGAAATCGCCGCCAACGCCGCCAACCTGCTGTCCGACATCAAGCCCGGCTACATGCTCGGCGGCAAGCCGCGTCACCAGGCCATTGGCCATGTAATCGGCATTTTTGCCGGCTCGCTGGCCTGTGTGCCGCTGTACTTCCTGCTGTTCCTGCGCCCCGATGCGAATGGCGTGGTATCGGCTTCCACCTTGCTGTCCGACCAGTTCCCCATGCCCGCCGCGATCCAGTGGAAGGGCGTAGCCGAGCTGATCGCCAATGGCGTGAGCAGCCTGCCGATGTCGGCCATCATCACCATGGTGTTCGCCATCATCGCCGCCATCGTCATTGAAACGGTGAAGATCAAGACCAAGGGTCGCTTCCCGCTGTCGTCGGTCTCCATCGGCCTTGGCGTGGTGTTGCCGCCCGAGTCGACCTTTGCCATGTGGCTCGGTGCCATGGTGTTCTGGTGGATGGGCCGCAAGTACAAGGAAGCCGGTACCAAGGGGAACGACATCTGGGTAGACGGCTGTGAACCGATCTGTGCGGGTCTGATCTCGGGTGCGGCACTGGTGGGTATCGGCAATGCCATCGTTGGCGTGTTGCTGAGCTGACGCTTCCCCTGCGGCACGCCACTCGCACGGGTGGCCAAGCTGCCGACGCAGAAAATATTTGCGTCACATTTGTCACGACAAAGCCGGCTGAACGCCGGCTTTGTCGTTTTGATACAGGACAAGTGTGCTTATAGTACGCAGGCGTACGCTATGGTCGCCCACATCTCCTTCAGTTAGGTCTGCATGTTTTCCAACTTGAGTTTCCGTGCTCGCGTTCTGCTGGTCTCCATTGTTGCCACGGCCGTGGCCTTTGCCACCGTGCAGATCGTCACCAGCACCATGTCCCGCAATCTGGCCAAACAATCTGCTTATGAAACGGCCCAGACGCTGGCGCGGGAATATGCCAACTACACCGATGCCGAGATTGAGGTCCGGGCCGATATGGTGCGCACCCTGGTCGGTGCCTTTGCCGGGATCAAGGCCAGTGGTCTGACCAATCGCGATCAGGCAGACAGCCTGCTCAAGCAGTCGATGGCGGACCTGCCTGATGTAGACAGCATCTGGGTGTCCATGGAGCCCAATGCCTTTGATGGCAAGGATGCCGACTTTGTCAGCGATCCGCGCGCCTGTGCCAACGGGGCTTATACCTCCTGGTTTGTGCGCGGCGCCAACCGCCAGCCTGAGCAGTTCCAGTACGACAAGTCCGAAATCAAGACACCGGAAGCCGCGGCCGAGGATTGCTATGGCTCCGATTATTACCAGCTGCCCAAGACACAGCTGCGTCACTTCGCGGTGGACCCCTATGTCGACCCCGACAGCAAGGTGCTGATGACATCCTATGTGGCACCAATCCAGGTCAACGGCCAGTTCGTTGGCGTGATGGGCACCGATGTCCCACTGGCCACGCTCAACGACACGCTGGGCAAGATCAAGCCCTACGGTAGCGGCTATCTGTTCCTCGTCAGCGCGGGTGGCCTGTACGCCAGCCATCCCGACAAAGCCAAGCTGGGCAAACCGGTAGATGCCGCCGCAGTGCCCGCAGAGGCGCTGGCCGCCATCAAGTCGGGCAAGTCTTACCTGTTTGAAGATGCCACTCACGCCCGCTTCTACCAGCCCCTGCAGATAGGCTACGCCAAGGAACACTGGGCGCTGGTAGTGACCGTGCCGCTTGCAGAGGTCATGGCGCCGGCCAACAAGCTGCTGTGGACTACGCTCATCATCGCGATTGTCTGCCAGCTGATACTCGCTGCCATCATGTGGGGCTGGATTGCCCGTCTGGTCTTGCCGCTGGTGCGCCTGCGCGATGCCATGCGCGAGCTGGCAACGGGCGAGGCCGACCTGACGCGCCGGCTGCCGATTGCCAACGACGACGAGATCGGCCAGACCTCCGCCGCCTTCAACCGCTTCATCGAGTCGCTCTCGGGTATCGTCCAGTCGGTCAAGCAAAGCACGGTACAGCTCAACGACCAGATCCGCGAATTGGCCCACAACGCCCAGCTGATCTCGGCCTCGTCCGCCAATCAGGCAGAGGCCGCATCGGCCTCCGCCGCTTCGCTTGAAGAGCTATCCACCAGCATCAGCCTGATTGCCGAGAACGCCGGGGTGGCAGGCAGCGACAGCGAAAAAGCACAGCGCGATGCCCATCGCGCGGTAGAGGATGTCAGCGGCACGGCCGAGGACGTAGGCAAGGTCGAGCAAGCGGTACAGCAACAAGCCAGCGCCATGGAACTGCTCGCCAGCCGTGCCCAGGCGATCAGCAGCGTGGTGGCCACCATCCGTGAAATCGCCGATCAAACCAATCTGCTGGCACTCAATGCCGCCATTGAGGCTGCCCGTGCGGGCGAACAGGGGCGCGGCTTTGCCGTTGTTGCCGACGAGGTGCGCAAACTGGCCGAGCGTACCAGTTCGGCCACGGTGGAGATCAGCCAGACCATCTCCGCCATGCAGGGAGAAACCCGCGAGGCGGTCAACGGCATCAGCCAGACCCTGAGCGTGGTGGATCAGGGCGTGAACCGTTCACGTGCAGCAGCAGAACGGATAGCCGAGATTGCCGAAAGCACACGCCACACAGCCGATGGCATGCGCGATATCGCCGTCGCCACGCGCGAGCAGTCGCAGGCGTCCAATCATATTGCGGCCAATGTCGAGCAGATCACCAGCGCGATCGGCGAGAACGATGCGGCGCTTCAGCAAGTATCGGAAAACAGCGCACAGATTTCGGCGCTGGCAGATGAGCTGGCGAGCCTCGTGGCGCGATTCCGTACTTGAGGTCAGCAGGACGTGGCACAAACAAAAACACCGGCCTCGGCCGGTGTTTTTGCTTTGCTGAGCCCTGTTCTCAGCGCGCCTGTTTTACCACAGGTCTTCTTGCGACTTGTCGAGTACCAGGTCTTCGATACGGCGACGCGCATCACCACGCTTGAGTTGCTGACGGGCATGCTGCCCGGCGCTCGCTGGCGCCTCAGTCATCAGGCGATGCAAGCTGGCTTCGGTTTTGGACTCCACCTGGGTGCGGAGTTGGGCCGGCTTGGGGTTCGTCATGATCTCCCTCCTGCTGTGTCTTGTGAACGTTGAAAAAAACCGCAAAACAGACGCCGTGGTGCTTTTCCACGGGGCGCAATTATATTACGGACCAGGTTACAGGTCATCGACAGCGGCACTTTTGCCGGCTGATTTCATGCCAGTGTCGTAGCCATGCTGAAAATGGCCGGGCGCGGCGCCCCGACCCGGTCAAAGACGCAAACGCAGCCGGTAGCGCGCCAGCAACCCGGTCAGCCACACCACGGCCAGCGCAAACAGCATCGACTTCAGCAAGCCCACGCCACCACGGAGCAGCCAATCCGGCAAGGCGAGACCTGTAGCGATCAGCAGCGGATACAGCAGATACGGCAGCAGATAGCAGGTCAGCGTGCTGGTGCCCGCCGGGCGCAAGGGCTGCAGCCAGTCGCGGCGCTGACGCACATCCATGAGCCAAGCCAGCGCCGCAAACGCCAGCATGCTGATGCCGGTACAGACCAGTACCCAAGCCGGCGTGGCGCGAATCTTGGACAGCCCGCCCAAGGGGCGCAGCGCCAGGCCCAGCGCCAGCAACACAGCCGCCGCAAGCAGCAGCACACCCAAACTGCGGACAGTCCGGCCACAAGCATGATGCTGCCGATACAAGACGACGGTACATACCCCTGCCATCGCGATCGCTGCCATGGCACCGTTTTCCGCCGGCCATACCCAGGTGCGCAAGGGCTCAAGCCAGGCCAGGTAGCCGGCATGGACGCCAATGCCGAACAACATCAGCGCAAGCCAGGACACCAGCAAGGCCCATAAACGTTCACCGAGTGCAATCAAGAGCAGGCCCGCACTCAGATAAGCCCAGCCGATCAAACCCAGAATGCCCCACCACTGTGGTGTCAGCCAGCTGGGCTCGGAGACGGTGCCACCACGGTATAGCGCCGCGAGCACAGCCAGCAGCACCCAGCCGCCCGCTTGCAGACCGCGGCGCCAGCGCGCTGACCAATCCGCCGGGTAATCCAGCCAGATCAGGAAAAACGCCAAGGTAATGCCGACCTGCCAGACTGGCTTGGGCAACCATGCCAGCGTATCGGCGTAGGTTTCGAGATTGACGTGGCATACACCCATCAGCAGCAATGCGACGCTGCGCGAGAGCACATGACCAGACAAGGTCCAAGCGCCATCACCACGCTGGCGCCGTGCATCGACCGCGAAGGGCAAGGACAGGCCGACAATGAATAGAAAAGCCGGGAATACCACGTCCGATAAGCCCATCGCATCGTCCTGTGCGGCAGCGTGGCCGAGCCAGACGGGGATATGGCTGAGTGTCCAGAAATCGTTCACCCAGATCATCAGCAACATGGTCAAGGCGCGCAGGCCATCGATGGCGGCGAGACGTGAGCTGGTGGACGGATGCATAAGTGGTATTTAAAAGGTAGCAATGTTGCCATGCTGGCATGGATTGCCCTGCACGGCCAACTCCCGTCACAACACGCGAAGGAACCGTTGTGCCGAAGCAGAGTCCGAGCTGCGCAAACAACACTTGCCGCACCGCTGACGATTCCGACACATTTCCTCGCCCGGATTGCGCGACAATCCGCCCTCGCCCGCTGACCGACCCGCCACCTGATGCACGTCCCATCCCCTTCGCACTACCCTGACTACGCATGGCGCATGCCCGATGCGCTGGTCAGCGTGCGCAAACGGCCGCTGACTGGGTCCGTATTCACCGTGTTCTTGCATGTGCTGCTGATTGCGATTCTGGTACACCAGACGCAGCAGGTCGTGAGCATGGGCAACCCGCCCAGCCGGCCCCTGTACATGCAGATTCTGGCCGACCCCGGTCTGCGCGATGTCGCACCGCCGGTCAGCGTCGCCCTGCCTCCCCTTGCCCAACCCAAACTGCCGGTGTTGCAGCCGCCGCCCGCGCCCAACGCCATTACCCCGCCATCGTGGCCGGAAGAACCTGCGCCGGTTCCGCCCAAGCCGGAACCGGCCACAGCGCCCACTCCGATTCCGCCGGGCATGGACATGAGTGAGTATCTGGCGCAGCGGCGCGCCCAACGCCTGCAGGAGCAAGGACTGGAGCCGCCGCCTCCCACCCGCGAAGAGATGCGTGCCGCCGCGATTCGACGCAATCTGCAAGGTGGCACCAACGGTGTGTTCCAGATCCTGCGCATCAACAACCGCGCGGCCACCTTCGTATTCCGCGGGTGGACCAGTGCGCTGAGCAATGTGCGCCGCGAGACTTTCGAGGTGGAGGCATCACCGGAAACCGATGTGCAACTGGCGGTGATCCGCAAGATGATCGAGATCATCCGGCGCCACTATCAGGCAGATTTCAACTGGGAATCAGACCGTCTGGGCAAGGTCGTGGTGCTATCTGCCCGACCGCAGGACACGGCCGGGCTGGAGGCATTCATGATGCGCGAGTTCTTTGGCCCGGAAAGCCGCTGACCAGCGTGTACGGCCGGTGCTTCAGGCCGAGCCGCCGGTGAAGACCAGCGTCTGAAGCACCTGATCGCCAGCCGGATTCAGCGGCAACAGGGTACCGTTCTCCAGCACCATGACATGGGGAGGCGCATCGGCATCGGGCGTATCAGTGGGGTTGTAGAGATGCCACCCCTCCTCACCGAGCGCAACAATTGCCGGCGCCATGGTCATACCGGCTTGAATGGCACTGACGACATCTGCGTACATGAGCACACCTGTGAGATTGGCAATCAAGCGGACACCCGCCTTGCCCGTACAGATGGGTGCAGTCCCGGCCAGATCAAGTCCTGCCGTTTGTCTGCTGGAGCAAGAAATGCACTAGACGACCGGTCTAGTGGCTGACTACAATCCGCCCCATGCAAGTACGCACCTTCGACGATACCCGAGAACACCTGCTCGCCACCGGCGAGGACATCATGCTGGGCAAAGGCTTTGCAGCGGTCGGCTTGGCCGAGATTCTCCAGCAGGCTGGTGTGCCCAAGGGCTCGTTTTATCACTACTTCGGCTCGAAGGAAGGCTATGGCGTTGCCTTGCTCGAGCGCTTTTTTGCGGCCTATCTGGCCAGCCTGGATGCCATAGTCAGCGACACCTCGCTCAATGGCCGCGCCAAGCTGCTGACCTACTTCGGCCGCTGGGGCGAGATTCCCAGCGATGGCAGCTGCGAATCACGTTGTCTGGTCGTCAAGCTCACCGGCGAAGTCAGTGACCTGTCCGCCGCCATGCGCCAAGCCCTGGAGCGCGGTATTGCCGGGGTCATCGAGCGACTTGGCGCCTGTGTGGTGATCGGCCGTGCCGACCGCTCCATCCCCCCCGGCGAAGCGGCCGACACACTCGCTGCCTCGCTATATCAGCTTTGGCTCGGCGCCGCGCTGGTGGCCAAGGTTCAGCGTGATCGCAGCCCTTTCGCAGCAGCCCGGCAAACTACCGAAACCCTGCTCGGCGGCATGCCGGCCACGAAGCTGAGCTGACATGCCCTACGTCAATATCAAGATCACGCGCGAAGGCGCCAGCAAGGAACAAAAGGCCCAGCTGATCGCTGGCGTCACGCAACTTTTGCAGGAGGTGCTGGGCAAGAACCCGGCCACCACCGTGGTGGTGATTGATGAAGTCGAGACCGACAACTGGGGCATAGGCGGCGAAAGCGTCACCGTGCGTCGTCAGCGCGGTAGCTGAACCAAGGTACACCACAGGCATCAACCCACTGCATCAAGGATACGCCGGCATCACCACGCTGCCGGCCAGCAGCACAGCGGCCCTCGGGCTGTTTTTTTGACACCACCACTAGACGACCGGTCTAATTGAAACATCACCTCAAGGAGCAAGACCATGGCTATCGATAAACTGCTGACCCCGCTCACCGTAGGCAAGACCCAACTCGCCAACCGCATCTGGATGGCCCCGCTGACCCGCTCGCGCGCCGCCCAGCCGGGTAACGTGCCGGCCCAGCTCAACGCCACCTATTACACCCAGCGCGCCAGCGCAGGCCTGATCGTGACCGAGGCCTCGCAAATCTCCCAGCAAGGTCAGGGCTATGCCTGGACGCCCGGTATCTATACCGATGAGCAGGAAGCCGGCTGGAAACAGGTGGTAGAACAAGTTCATGCGGCTGGCGGCAAGATCAGCCTGCAGCTGTGGCATGTGGGCCGCATCTCGCACCATCTGCATCAGGTTGATGGCGGTGCACCGGTCGCCCCATCGGCCATCAAGGCACAGAACAGCAATAGCTTTGTCGTGCTGCCCGATGGCACGCCCGCCAACCAGCCTACCGATACGCCGCGCGCCTTGGCACTCGAAGAGCTGCCCGGCATCGTCGCCGACTATGTCGCCAGCGCCCAGCGCGCCATTCGCGCGGGTTTTGACTTTGTCGAGGTGCATGGCGCCAACGGCTATCTGCTGAACCAGTTCCTTGATACCGGCGCTAACCAGCGTACCGATGCCTACGGCGGCAGCCTGGAAAACCGTGCCCGCCTGCTGCTGGAAGTGGTGGATGCGATTGCCGCCCAGATCGGCGCAGACCGCGTGGGCGTGCGCCTGTCACCGCAGGGTGTATTTGGCGACATGCGGGTAGAAGGCAGCGGCGAAACCGCGCTGTATGTGGCCAAGGCACTGGGCCAGCGCGGCATCGCCTACCTGCATATTGCGGAGCCCGACTGGGCGGGTGGTGTAGCGCTGACGCAGGCGTATCGCCAGCAACTGCGCAGCGCCTTTGGCGGTGCGCTGGTGTTCTGCGGTGGCTACGATGCCGAACGCGCCGAAGCGCTGCTGGCCTCGGGCGTAGCCGATGCGGTGGCATTTGGCCGCCCTTTCATCGCCAACCCGGATCTGGTGGCTCGCTACGCCAAGAGCGCCGCACTCAATACGCCAGACGGCAGCACCTTCTATGGTGGTGCCGAGGTGGGGTACACGGACTACCCCTTCCTGGCTGACTAAGCCAGTACAAAAAGGGCGGGTGTGATCACCCGCCCTTTTGTTTGCCGGATTAGCTGCCCAGCTTGTTCAGCAGCGCCGTGATCTCGCCTTGCCGGCCACGATCCGCGCTTTCGCGTCCCGGCCGCGGGGCAGCCTGGCGGGCCTTCAGCAGTAGCTGGCGGGCCGCCGCCTTATCGCCCTGGTCGGCCAGAAACTCGGCGTAGAAGTAATTGCTGTCGATGCCATCGGGGTTTGCGGCTAAACCACGCTTGAGCAGATCGGCCGCTTTCTTGTCGTCGCCAAACGCAATCGGCCAGCCCGGTACCTTGTGGTAGAGCACGCCCAATGAGGTGAGGGCCGATCCATTCAGGGTGCTGGCATCCTTGGCGATCACCGCCTCGAACGCCGCCTTGGCTTCCTTGGCATACTTGAGCGCACCCAAGCCCCCCTTGGCGCCGGCATAGCTGGAATTGATGATGCCCTTCCAGGTCAGCAGCGACAGATCCTGCGGCCCCAACGATTCGGTTTCCTTGACCAGCTGCTCCAGCGCCTTTTCCTTGGCATCGCCATTAGCGGCGTAGTTGGCCTCAGCCCAGCGGCTTTGCAGCGTGGGCAGATCGATGGCGAACACCGAACCGGACAACAAACCCAGCATCAGCAGGGTAACGAACTTAGGCATGATCCTTCTCCTTGGCATAACGACGAACAATGGCAAGCTGCTTGCCGATGGCACCATCCACGGCACCAGGCAATAGCTGATTGAGACGAAAGAACAGCTTCTCAGGCCAGCCGATCACGGCTTCACGGTGCCGACAGGCCAGCGTGCGCATCAGTGCATCGGCCACCGTATCGGGCGTATCGACCTGATTGCCGAGCGCACTATTGAGCGCCGCGACGCGGGAGCTGTTGAGCGCGGTATCCACCGCGCGCGGGGCCAGATGGATGAAGCGCGGGCCGTCGCGACCCGATTCGCGCGCCAGCGCCTCGGTAAACACGCGCAAGCCACCTTTGCTGGCGCAATAGCCGGCAAAGCCGGGAAAACCGATGCTGCCGAATACCGAACCCACATTGACCACCGTGCTGTCCGCACCAAGCACCGGCCACAGCGTGCGGATCAAGCGCATCGGCGCGGCCAGATTGAGCGCCAGCATGGCGTCGAGCTGGGCGTCGGTCTGATCGGCCAGCAAACCAAAGTGCTGGGTACCGGCGGCGTTGACCAGCAGCTGCACCGGGTAAGGCTGTGCGCGGATGGCGTCGAGCAGCACGGCGGCGGCTTCGGGATCGCACAGGTCCAGCGGCAGCGCGTGAGCCGGCGATCCAAGCCGGCGCGCCAGGGCGTCCAGCTTGGCGGCATCCCGGGCGACCAGCCACACCACCCAGCCAGCTTCCGCCAGGCGGGTGGCGATGGCCGCACCGATACCCCCGCTGGCACCGGTCACGATGGCGATTTTCATGCCGGCACTCCCACCGCCGCGCTGGCGGTTTCGCGCTCGGTCAGCGAGCGGAACACATTGCCGTAGAGCACATACATGCGCTTGGCCATGTGCAGCACGGCGTCCTGATCGGCCGGGTCATCGAGCTGGTTCATCAGCTTTTCAAAAAAGCCGATGTGCGATTGATCGAGCGCGCCGTGCGAGGTGAGGTAGCTCATCGCGCTGGGCGGCAAACCCAGCGTCTGCTGGATGATCCCAGCCATGGGCGTGGCCAGGTTCACGCTGGTGCCTTCGAGCACCAGCACCATGCCGAAGAAGGCCACCGGGTTGATGCGCGTCACGCTGTCCCAGGCATAGCTCACCATCAGCTCGGTGCTCATATGCGGTTGGCCGTGACGCACAGCCTCGGCGTCGGCGCCGCAGGCGGCGATGTCGTTGAGTATCCATTCGTCGTGGCCTTTTTCCTCGTCGATGTATTCCACCACCGCATCGAACAGCCAGCGCTGATCAGGGCGCAGGCGGCTGCCCACGGCCATCAGCAAGGGCACGGTGTGTTTGACGTGGTGATAGGCCTCGGTCAGGAACGCCACGTAGCGCGCATGCGGCACAACGGCGCGCTGGCAATCGGCAATCGCCGGGGCCGACAGCAGGTAGGCGCGCTCGGCGGCAGTTTCAGCTTGCAGACGCTGGAAAAAACTCATGGTGCAACTCCTTGCAATAGCGGCAAACGGTTAGCCAGGATGCGCTCGCGGCACAGACGGCCATTGGGGGTGATTTCGCCTTGGGCAGGGCTGAAAGGGGTATCGATCAGCAACCAGCCATCGAGCCTTGCATACGCAGGTAACTGGTCATTGGCGCGGGCCAGCGCGATATTCGCGGCCAAAGGTTCGGTGCAGAAAAACAGTGCGTGCAGGCCGCTGGCTTCGTCGCCATACACAAAGGCCTGGCGTACACCGGGGATGGCGGTGAACTCGGCCTCTAGCCATTCGGGCGAGACATTGCGACCCATGCCGGTGACGATGGTGTGCTTCTTGCGGCCAAGTATCGTCAGATAGCCATCGGCATCGAACTCACCCAGATCGCCCGTGGCAATCAACGCCGGTGACGGGCCGTGGCCCAGATAACCAAGCATGGCGTTACCGGCCACCATGACCTCGCCGTCTTCAGCCAGGCTGACCGATACATGCGACAAAGGCTTGCCCACCGAACCCCGGCGTTGCGCACCCGGCCGGTTGAGTGCAACCACCGAACCTGCTTCGGACAAGCCATAGCCTTCAAATACGGGCAAACCAAGCTTCTCTGCTTGCTGCAAGGTTGCCCGCGCGGTCTTGCCGCCGCCCACGGCCAGAAAGCGCCATCGTTTGTTGAGCTGCCCGCTGGCGGTGGCCGCCACCAGCCATTGCAGCGTGCTGGGCAAGAGGATCAGGCTATCAGCGGCCGACTGCTGCAAAGCAGCAATGAACATGGGCACATCAGGCGGGAACGACTGCATGCCCAGGGCTGCCAACGGTGGCAACTCGATGGTCACGCCGCGCAGCAAAGGCAGGTACACGCCAGCCAGGTTTTCCAGCAGTACCGCCAGCGGCATGGTGCACAGATGGCGCGCCACCTTGATGGGGCCGATGGCTTCATCGAGCGCGCGCAAGGTGGCATCGAGCTGGGTGCCCGACAGGCAGACCCCTTTGGGCGTGCCGGTGGTGCCCGAGGTGTAGGTCAGTTTCACCGTACCGGCTGGCAAAGCCGCAGCGGCTGATGAATCGGGCAAGGGCACGGCATACAGATGCACACCCGGTAGCGGCTGGCCGCGTGGGTCCTGGCTGATCAGCCAGCCTGCGCCACTATCGGCCAGCACATGCTGACGCTGCGCCTCGCTGAAAAACGGCGCGACCGGCAAGGCCGCGATACCGGCCTGGGCGAGCGCCAGATCCAGCACCACCCAATCCGGCCCGTTATCGGCCAACCAGGCCACAGGGGCGCGGAGTTTGGCAGCACGGAGCCAATCAGCCAGCAGGCTCACCCGCTGGGCCAGGGCGGCATAGCTCAGACTCTCGCTGCCCGCGGCCAGCGCAACGGTGCCGGGCTGCAGGCGTGCATAGCCCTGCAAGGCATTCAGGACTGCTTGCATGGGCATTCCTCCAGCGCATCTGCATTGGCCGCTGCACCTGCCGGCGGCGTCAGCGCAGCAAGGCCGGCAGCCAGTTCACCCACCATGACCTTGGGATGCAGGGCGTAGTAATCACCCCAGGCTTCCGGATCGGGAACGCAGTCGGCGCGCGCCTCGGCCAGCGTCGTGAGCGGCAGCCCCATGCGCCGGAACGTGGCACGAACCGGCAGGGTCAGCGTGAAGGTGACATAGCGGCACGGCGTGCCGGAGAGGTAACGCATCATGGCCAGGATCAGCGTGTGCGTGTGTCCGCCTACGGCGGCCAGATTGCCCAGCTCCACAATATCGCCGCGCGATACCGGCCGATGCAGATGCTCGGCTACCGCCTGCTCGACCGGGCTGTCTAGGTAGTGCTCAAGGAAGAGCGGCTCGCGCTGGGCAAAGCGGAAACCCGCCGTGGCGAGCAACTCGCCGTTGGCAGTACGCAGGGTGAACTGCTCGGGTAGTAGCTTGGCAACACGGGCGTCGTGCACGGCCTGATAGCGCGATTGCACGAAGGGCAGGATATCCGGCGTGGACGCAGGCTCGACCTGACAGCCGAGTGTGCCCATACGTAGCAAGGCAGGGTTGGTAAGCAAGCGCATGACGCATCTCCTTGGTGGATGCTTGTCATGCTGGGGGCGGAAACTTAACGCTATCTTAAAGCCGGACTCAGCCGCCACCCGGTGGCGGCCTGGCATGCGCGCCGACACGACAGCCGGCCGCGGCCTGCGTATGCTGATGGCTATTCACCCACCTGCGAGCCCGCCATGAAACATTACAAACTCGACCCCAACCAGATCCGCCCGCTCGCCACCGGCCACGGCCATTGCGTGGTCAGCGACATGGTTGCCGTGGAAGGCAAACCGGTAGGCTATATGTACCGCGACGAGCCCGAAGATGCCGAAGACAGCGGCTGGCGCTTCTTTGCCGGCAATGAGTCCGATGCCTATATCGACAACCCCAAACACTTCAGTCTGCTGGACGTGAACGTGGTGGCCAATTTCGACGAAACCATCATTCCGCTGCTGAACTCGCCCGTGGGTGCCGAGTTCGACAAGGAAGAAGGCGGCGATACCTTCTACGACGCCAACGAATAAGTGGCGGGAACCGGCACGGCCGCGACGCGGTCTGTGCCTGCACCTTCCCCGCCTGAAAGCCTGCTCCATGCGCCAACGCCACCACCTGCTTGCCCCCTTGGTCGTCAGCCTGCTCACTCTGCCCGCCGCACAGGCCGATGGCCTGAGCGATCTCAAGGCCGCACTGAGCCGCCTGCAGGGGCAAACGCCCCTCAAGGCAACGGTCGATATCAAGACCTGGCGCAAACAGGGCGATGGCAAGGACAGCGACGAGCAGCAAGGTGCCGTGAACCTGGGCATCGAAGACAACGGCCGCGGCCTGCAGGTAATCTACGGCAAGGAGGTGCTGAGCCGTACCGATGCCGAACAGCAAGCGCGCATCAAGGACAAAAAGGCCAAGACCCCCACACTCACTGCCGTGCGCGAACTCGACTTTGCCGAACTCAAGGCCATGACTTCCGCCGCGGCCAGCCTGGCCCGGCAGATCGACGACGCGATCTTCAAGGGTGAGACTGCCGACACGTACAACGGCAAACCCGCCCGCAAGCTCGCCTTCACCTCATCCATCGACAAGCTGCCCGAGCGCGATCGCAAATACATCAAGGAATTCAACAGCCAGCTTGATGTATGGATTGCTGCCGACGGTACGCCGCTGGCAACGCGCCGCAGCATGAAGTCATCGGGCCGGGCGTTCGTGGTGGTGAGTTTCGAATCGAACAGCGATCTGGAGCGCGTCTACACCGTAGCCGGCGACCGGCTCGTACTGGTGCGCGATGAAGAAAAGGGTAGTTCGTCGGGTGCGGGGGAAAAGCAGGTTTACAAGACGAGTATGAGTTTGCAGGTGCTGTAAGAGGAACGCTTTGAAGCTCCTCTCCCAGAGGGAGAGGGTTCCCAAGCACCCTGCACCTGCCAATCAATCCCCTGCCTTGGCCCCACGCCGCCGCAAGCGCGACGCATCCACCACCTGCACCGCCCGCGCCCGCAGTTGCCCGCATCCGCCATCAATATCCTGCCCGGCCGAGTTGCGCACCTTGGTCAGCACGCCACGGCTATGCAGGTAACGCGTCATGTACACAATGCGCTCACCATCGGGCCGCTGGAATTCATCCGACTCCAGACTGTTGTAAGGGATCAGGTTCAGCACCGCGAACTTGCCCTTGAACAGGCGCAGGATGCCGTCCATTTCTTCCTGTGTGTCGTTGATGCCACGCAACAGCGTCCATTGATACTGGATCGGGTAGCCGGTGCTGCGCGCATAGGCCTCACCCTGTTCCATCAAGTCTTCCGGGTCGATACGCGGTGCGCGTGGCAGCAACTGCTGGCGTAAATCGGCGCGCGTGCTGTGCAGCGACAAAGCCAGCGCCGGTTTCACCAGCTGCTGCGGCAAGCGCTCGAACACGCGCGGATCGCCCACCGTGGAGAACACCAGATTCTTGTGGCCGATATTGCCCTCACGGCCCAGCAGATCAATCGCTTCGAGCACGTTATCGAGGTTATGGGCCGGCTCGCCCATGCCCATGAACACGACTTTCTTCACCGCCCGCAAGCGCCGCGCCAACGCCACCTGCGCCACAATCTCGGCACTGCCTACCTGGCGCAGCAGGCCGCTCTTGCCGGTCTGGCAGAACACGCAGCCCACGGCGCAACCGACCTGGGTCGATACGCACAAGCCATCACGCGGCAGCAACACGCTTTCCACCATCTGCCCATCGGCCAGTTCCACCAGAAGGCGCGACGAGCCATCGGCCGCCGGGTGTTCGGACGCAATGCGTGCCAGCCCCTCGATCTGCGCTGACAGCGCAGGCAAGCCCGTCCGTACGCTCAGCGGCAGGTAATCTTCGGTCGGCCGGTACTTGGTGCCCGTATCCAGCGGCAAACCGCGCAGCCAGGCGCGGCTGACACGGCCGATATGGCAGGGCTTGGCGCCAAGGTCGGCGAGAGATTGATGAAAGTCGGCAATACGCATGGGGTGCGCATGCTATCACTGCACCGCGCCGTGTTGCGCACGCAAAGATGGGCGGACAGGGGCCACACCTGGCCGCAGCGCATGTACTATCTGCCGGCGTGGCCGCAGGGGCGGCGACTTGGCGGGGAGGCGTAGTGTTGGGGTTGAGTGCTGCGTGCGCGTGGTGGGTAAACGGGATGGTGGCAGCGTGACGCTGAACCGCTACCCCATGCCGCAAGCGAAGCGTAGAAGTCGCTATGGCGATCCCTTCGCATGGACCTTGCTCATCAGCCTGATCCTGCATGCGCTCGTGCTGGCAGTCCGCTTTGGCGTACCCGGTAGTGAGTCCGGCGCGGTACAGGCCGTGATCGAACCGTTGCAATTACTGCTGGCACCAGAGCCAGACCCCATCGCCCCCGAAGACAGACCCGCCACCCGTATAGACCCGGAACAAGCTGCCGAGCCGGATGCGGCGCCAGCGGTCATCGCGCCGCCTAGCTCGGTGGAGCTGGTGGTGAGTCTGGTCCAGAAGCCCGCGCCCGAAGCCACCGCGCCCAAGCCCAAAGCCCGCCAGACCGTTGCCCGCAAAGCCACGCGCATGCGCACCGCCACGCCGGTGATGACCACGCATCAGGATGGCCAATGGGCTGTGCAAACCGATGCCGACACCACCGAGCCCGCCCCGATCGAGCTGGCCGACGCCCCCGTAGGCAGCGCCAACGTCGATATCCCGGCCGACCCGGCCACACCGCCCGCCATCCCCGCGGTGACTAGCGAACCGACTACGCAGGACAACACCGCACTGGCCGCAGCCGAAGCAGAGCGCCAGCAAGCCGAAGAACTCGCCCGCGCCGAACAAGCTCGCGTTGCCGCCGCCCTGGCTGCGGCCGAAAAGGAAAAAGCCGAACAGCAGGCCAAGGCCGAAGCCGCTCGCAAGGCCGCACTCGCCGCCGAGCAACAGCGAAAGGAAGAAGCCGCCAGGCTGGCCGCAGAAGCGTCGCGCAAGCAGGCCGAAGACCTTGCCCGCGCCGAAGCGGCCAGACTCGCCATGGCCCAGCAAGCCGCCGCGGAGAAACAACGGGCCGATGAAGCCTCAGCCAAGCAGCGCGTGATCGAAGAACAGGCCCGACAGGCCGAAGCCCGCAAACAAGCAGAAGCCAAGGCCGAACTCACCCGCAAGGCGGCAGAACAGCAAGCCGCGCAGGAACGCCAGCGTGCAGAGGAAGCCGCGCGGCTGGAACAGGCTCGTGTTGCGGAAGCCGCCCGCCAACGCGCCGAACAGCAAGCACGAGCCGATGCAGTCCGCCAGGCGGCCGAACAGGCAATCCAGGAAAAGCTGCGCGCCGACGCCATCAAGGCAGAACAAGCGCGCATCGCCGCCGAAGCCGCCGCGCAACAGCGCGCCCAGGCAGAGCGTGCGCGCGCAGAGGCTGCGCGCCAAGCCGAGCAGCAAGCCGCCGCCGAGAGGCAACGCCAGGAAGAGCTGACCCGCGCAGAACAAGCCCGTGCTGCCGCCGAAGCCCAGAAGCGCGCCGAAGACACTGCCCGTGCCGAGCAGGCGCGCAAGGTCGCGGCTGAGCAGGTGGCGCGCGCCGCGGCCGAATCGGCCGCGCAAAGTGGCAAGGGATCGGGTAGCGGCGTGGCAGGGAGCGGCAGCAACCCCGGCTCGGGTAGCGCATCGGACAAAGGCATCACCGTGCCGCTCGCCCTGCCACCCTCGTTCTCGCTGGCCGAACGCGCCTTGCAACAGCTGCGCGAGCGCGAACCGGTCCGCGATCCCTTTGAGGACAAGCGACCCCGCATGCGCACGGCCGAGCTATCGCGATCCCATATCGCTACCGAGACCGACTTCCGCTTTTACTCGGAGAGCTTCAAGCTCAAGGTCGAGCGCATCGGGGCATTGAACCCGCCGCGCTTCCTCAAGAACGGGTTCCAGATGAGTCTGGTACTCACCGCCGTGATCAATAGTGATGGCTCGCTGGCCGGCGTGTATATCAAGCAGGGCAGCGGCGACAAGCGGCTCGACGATGCAGCCAAACGCATTGTCGTCTCCAGCTCGCCTTTCGCGCCGTTCTCTCCGCGCATGATGGCGCGTTACGATCAGGTCGAGATCACCCGCACCTGGAACTTTGTGGACGGCACCACCACCCTCGCCTACTGAGCCCGGCGTGGCCAATACACAGACACGTCCGGCACGCTCATCATCCCCGGCAGCAAGGCTACATGGGTTGGCGAGCCACCTTGGGATACAAGCTGCTCATCAGCATCAGCGCGGCCGAGCCATAGTGCGTGTGGTACTCGGCCACCATCTCGCCCTGCACGATGACCGGATCCGTGGC
The DNA here is from genome assembly GCF_027257935.1 of Chitinimonas sp. BJYL2. Taxonomy (NCBI): domain Bacteria; kingdom Pseudomonadati; phylum Pseudomonadota; class Betaproteobacteria; order Neisseriales; family Chitinibacteraceae; genus Chitinimonas; species Chitinimonas sp. BJYL2. The sequence continues at coordinate 163,362 of NZ_JANZKW010000001.1, forward strand.
GACATGCTTTCTGGCCTCGTCGATCGTATCCACGGCGAGTATGAACAACCCGCGCCAGCCATCCACCCCATCCAGCGGCCCGGCATGCGCCAGTACCCCCTCGGCAGCCAGTCGCTTCATGTTGCTGAAGTGCCCCTTGAACATTTCGTCGCGCGCGGGACCGGCGGGTACCTTGTTGGGGCCGGTCTTGAGAATCACCAGCACATACTTGCGCATGCCCTGTTCGTTGGCGCCCGTTTGTTTGGCCAGTGCCGGGTCATAGCTGGCCGGCGGCACCGCCTCCGCCGCGTGCACGCTGAGGGCGGCACACAGCCAAAACAGGAAGAGTCGGGCAATCAGTTTCATGGTGACGCGCTCCGCAATGATGAGGTTACCTGTAGCTTAGTGCGCACGGCATGAAATGCCGAGCCATCATGCCCCTGGGCATGCACGCCCACTACCGCCGATGGCTGGAATGAAAAACGGCGCCACCAGGGCGCCGTTTCCTTGCAGCCGTCTGCATATCAGGCTTTGTCGAACGCCGCCTGCATCGCCTTGTCGCGCTTGGCCTGCGCCGAGAGCATCAGGCGGTTCGAGATGATGACGAACACCGTCACGATCACGATCACGATGGTGGCCAGCGCGTTCACTTCCGGCGTGGGGCCGATACGCACCGACGAGAAGATCCATTGCGGCATCGTCGTCGAACCGGGGCCCGACAGGAACGCCGTCAGCACATAGTCGTCGAGCGAGATCGTGAAGCTCAGCAACCAGCCCGAGATCAGCGCCTGCGAGATCACCGGGATGGTGATGACGAAGAACACCTTGAACGGATGGCAACCCAGATCCATCGCCGCATCTTCGAGCGAGCGGTTCAGCTCCTTGAGGCGCGACTGCACCAGCACCGCCACATAGGCCATGCACAGCGTGGTGTGACCGATCCAGATCGTGATCATGCCGCGCTCGCCAAACGCCCAGCAGCCAAAGCGTGACAGCAACCCGCTCGGGCCTTCGTCGGCACTGCAACCCATGCTGGTCTGCAGTGCCACGAACAGCAGCAGCATCGACAGACCGACGATCACCTCGGGCATCACCATCGGCGCGGTCACCAGACCGGCAAAGGTCGAGTGGCCACGGAAGCGGCCGAAACGGGCCAGCACGAAGCCGGCAATCGTGCCCAGCACCACGGCCAGTGTGGCCGACATGAACGCGATCTTGAAGCTCAGTGCCGCCGCACTGAGCAGATCGTCGTTATTGAACATGGCGCTGTACCACTTGAGCGAGAAGCCGCCCCAGACGGTAACCAGACGCGATTCATTGAACGAGTAGATGATCAGGCTCAGGATGGGCGCGTACAGGAAGAAAAATCCCAGCGCCATGTAAAGCCGGTTGGAAACAGGCATCTTGCTCATGACTGGCGCTCCTGCTGACGTTGCTCGAAGCGGTGGAACCAGATGATGGGCGCGAGCAGCAGCGCCAGCATCAGTACCGCCACGGCCGAGGCTTGCGGCCAATCGAGGTTGGCACCGAAGTCATCCATCAGCTTGTTGCCGATGAAGACCACGTCACCCCCACCCAGCAGCGCCGGAATCACGTACTCGCCCACCGCCGGGATGAACACCATCATCGAACCCGCCACGATGCCGGCCTTGGAAAGCGGCAAGGTGATCTGGAAGAACGTCGTCCACGGCTTGGCACCCAGGTCAGCGGCGGCTTCAAACAGACGGCCGTCCAGCTTCACCAGATGCGCGTACAGTGGCAGGATCATGAAGGGCAGGTAGTTGTAAACCATGCCCAGCAGCACCGAGCCCGGCGTGTAGAGCATTTCGATCGGCTCATTGATGATGCCCAGACCCATCAACAGGTTGTTGATTACCCCATTGTTCTTGAGGATGCCGATCCAGGCGTAAACACGCAGCAGGAACGAGGTCCAGAACGGGATCATCACCAGCATCAGCAAGGTATTGCGGGTAGCCTCGTTGGCACGGGCGATGTTGTAGGCCAGCGGGTAGCCGATCAGCAGCGCCAGCAGCGTGGTCAGGAAGGCCAGCTTGATGGCGTTCCAGTAAGCAATCAGATACTGGCTTTCAGACTTGGCTTCGGCCCAGGTTTTCTCGTAGAACGCATCGATCTCGCCGAAAACAGTCTCGTACTTGGCCGTACTGAGCACCACGGTGGTTTTGCTTTCTTCCACCGTCACCAGCGGCGTGTAGGGCGGCTGGGCGATATCGGGCTCGGCGAAACTGATCTTGAGCACGAAGAAGAATGGCAGCAGGAAGAAAAACAGCAGCCAGGCATAGGGTATGGCGATCACCCCTGTCCTGCCTGATGGCAGATAACTGAGGAGTCGCTTGATCATGATGTGAGCACCACGCCTTCGTGATCGCACAGTTTCACGAACACCTCGTCACCCCAGGTCGCAGGCTTGTCGGCACCCCAGTGGCTGGATGGCACGTTCACGATCACCACGCGGCCAGAGGCCAGCTTCACGTGGTAAACCGAGTGCGAACCCAGGTAGGCGATGTCGTGCACCTTGCCCACCGACCAGTTGTACTGCATGTCGGGCTGCTTAAGGCACAGGGTCACGTCTTCGGGGCGGATCGAGTACCACACGGTCATGCCCTTGGGGCCGGTGATGCCGTGGTCCACATAGATGCCGCGGCCGAACTCGGCGCTTTCGATCACCACATGGTCGGGCTCGTCGACGACCAGCTTGCCTTCAAAGATGTTCGTGGAGCCGATGAACTCGGCAGCGAAGCGGCTGCTCGGGTATTCGTAGATTTCACGCGGGCCGCCCACTTGCACCAGCTTGCCCTCGCTCATGATGGCGATGCGGCTGGCCATGGTCATGGCCTCTTCCTGATCGTGCGTCACCATGATGCAGGTCACACCCACGGCTTCGATCACGTTCACCAGTTCAAACTGGGTCTGCACACGCAGTTTCTTGTCCAGCGCGCCCAGCGGCTCGTCCAGCAGGAGCAGCTTGGGGCGCTTGGCCAGCGAGCGGGCCAGGGCCACACGCTGCTGCTGGCCGCCGGAGAGTTGATGCGGCTTGCGCTTGGCGTACTTCTTCATCTGCACGAGATCGAGCATCTTGCTCACGCGCTCGGCAATTTCGTCCTTGGGCAGCTTGTCCTGCTTGAGACCGAAGGCGATGTTCTGCTCCACGGTCATGTGCGGGAACAGCGCGTAGGACTGGAACATCATGTTCGTCGGGCGCTGGTACGGGGCCAGATCGGTCACGTCTTCGCCGTCGAGGATGATGCGGCCCTCGGTCGGTGTTTCCATGCCGGCCAGCATGCGCAGGAGCGTGGACTTGCCCGAACCCGAGCTGCCCAGCAGGGCGAAGATTTCATTGCGCGGAATCACGAGGTTGACGTCATCGACCGCGTAAACGTCGCCGAACTTCTTGGTAATACCTTTGATCTGCAGGAACTGCTGCTTGCTGTCGCCGTTCGCGACATCGGTCGGTGTTACCGCCACGATAGAGACTCCATCTGGTTATCCGTCTTCGCCATACCGACCCGCGTCATCGTCGAGTGCAGCCCTTGCGCACTTGAACAACGCGCCAAAGCGGGTTCGGTCTGCGGTGATTCACCGAGCAAAAACTCGGCAAATACCCTGAATTCACGGGCGATTGTCGGCAGTTCCGTGCCGACAATCAACCGCTTTGCTGCATCGCCACAAGCGTAGCGTTGCAGCTTTACGCCATACCCAGATCCTTGGCGGTCAGGCCAATGCAATGTGCTGCCTTGCTGACCAGCTCGTCGATCTCGGGCTTGCTGATCACCAGCGGCGGGCTCAGCAGCATGCGGTCGGCCGTGGCGCGCATGATCAGGTTGTTGCGGAAGCAATGGTCGCGGCAGTGGTTACCCAGACCCCAGACATCATCGGCACGCTTGCGTGTAGCCTTATCCATGGTCAGCTGGATACCGGCCACCAGACCCGCGCCCTGGATTTCGCCCACCAGCGGCGAATCCGCCAGCGCTTCGCGCAGGGTCTTCTGGAAGTACGGACCAGTATCGTTCTTGACCTGCTCGATGATGCCGCCTTCGCGCAGCAGCTTGATATTGGCTACCGCCACTGCCGCCGCGACCGGGTGACCCGAGTAGGTCAAGCCGTGGTTGAAGTCGCCCGCAGCGAGCAGGCCATCAGCCACGCGCTGCTTGATGCCCACGGCACCAATCGGCACATAACCCGAGCTCAAGCCCTTGGCCATGGTGATCAGATCCGGCTCGAAGCCGAGGTACTGGTGGGCAAACCATTCGCCGGTGCGGCCAAAGCCGCCGATCACTTCATCAGCCACCAGCAGGATGTCGTACTTGCGGCAGATGCGCTGGATCTCAGGCCAGTAGGTGCTGGGCGGGAAGATCACGCCGCCAGCGCCCTGGAAGGGCTCGCCAATGAAGGCGCCGACGTTCTCGGCACCCAGTTCCAGAATCTTGGCTTCGAGTTCCTGCGCGCGGGCCAGGCCAAACGCCTCGGGCGTCTGGTCGCCACCTTCGGCATACCAGTAAGGCTGGTTCAGGTGGGCGATGTGCTCGACGCGGCTGGGCATCTGCTCATGCATGTAGCCCATGCCGCCCAAGCTGGCGCCAGCAATGGTCGAACCGTGATAGCCGTTCTTGCGCGAGATGATCCACTTCTTGCCCGCCTTGCCCTGGCCTTCCCAGAACTTGTGGACGATGCGGATCACCGTGTCGTTGCCCTCGGAACCCGAGTTGCAATAGAAGAAGTGGTTGAAACCCTCGGGCGTGACTTCGCTGAGCAGCTGCGAGAGTTCGATCACCGGCGGGTGGGTGGTCTTGAAGAAGGTGTTGTAGTAGGGCAGCTCCAGCATCTGCTTGTACGCCACATCAGCCAGTTCCTTGCGGCCGTAACCGACATTCACGCACCACAGGCCGGCCATGCCGTCGATGATCTTGTTGTTCTCGGTGTCGTACAGGTACACGCCCGACGCCTTGGCGATCACGCGGCTGCCGATCTTGTTGAGGGCGGCCATATCGCTGAACGGGTGGACATGGTGGGCAGCATCCATCTGCTGCCACTGCTGGGTGGTACGCGCCGCGCGCGGGGCCTCGGCGTGGATGGCCGGGCGGGTTTCGAATGGGTTGCTCATGGCATTCTCCAGCGCAGCCGCACCATGGCGGCTGCTGATAGTTCAGGTTCAGATCAACAATGCAAAGGGCGCGCAGCTTACACGTTCAGCAGCAGATGGTTACGTTCCCACGAGCTGATCACGCGGAAGAAGGTGTCGTATTCCTTTTCCTTCACCGCGCAGAAAGCCTTGACGAAATCGGCACCGAACACTTCCGCAATGTCCGCCGAGTCACGCATGGCTTCGATCGCGTCCTCAAGGTGGCGGGGCAGATCGTAGTCCAGGTCATAACCGCTCGTTGCCATTGGTGCCGTGGGCTTGAGGCCCTTGACCATGCCGAGGTAGCCGCAGGCCAGCGTGGCCGCCATGGCCAGGTAAGGGTTCACATCCACACCGGGTACACGGTTCTCGATGCGGCGGGATTCCGGACCCGAATTGGGAATGCGGATGCCCACGGTGCGGTTGTCATAACCCCACTGGAGGTTGATCGGCGCGGCGGTAAAGCGGCTCAGGCGGCGATAGCTGTTCACGAACGGTGCCATGATCGGCATGATTGCCGGCATGTAACGCTGCAGACCCGCGATATAGCTGAGGAACAGGTCGGAGGGGCCGCCATCGGAGTTCGAGAACACGTTCTGGCCATCTTTGCCCACCACGCTCTGGTGAATGTGCATGGCGCTGCCCGGCTCTTCCTGCATGGGCTTGGCCATGAAGGTGGCGTAGATGTTGTGGCGCAGTGCGGTTTCGCGCACCACCCGCTTGAACAGGAATACGCGGTCGGCCAGATCCAGCGCGTCGCCGTGGACGAAGTTGATCTCCATCTGGCCGGCGCCCACTTCATGAATCAGCGTGTCCACATCGAGGCGCATGGCGTCGCTGTACTCGTACACGTCTTCAAAATACGGGTCGAATTCGTTCACCGCGTCGATGCTGTAGCTCATGCGACCGGTTTCGGCGCGGCCAGTGCGGCCAATCGGCGGCTTGAGCGGAATATCCGGGTCGATGTTGCGCTCGACCAGGTAGAACTCCAGCTCAGGCGCGACCACCGGCTTCCAGCCACGGTCTTCATAGAGCTTAAGGATCTTGCGCAGCACGTAGCGCGGCGAGATATCGACGGGGCTGCCGTCGAAATGCACGCAATCGTGGATCACCAGCGCGGTCGGATCGGGCGCCCAGGGCACAAGGCGGGCGGTATTGATATCAGGGACGCAGATCATGTCCGGATCGGTCGGGCCGGTGATGTCGTCATCATCGGGCCAGTCGCCGGTCACGGTCTGGATCAGCACTGCCTTGGGCAGACGCATATTGGCCGAATTGAACTGGCTCTTGGGCAGGATCTTGCCCCGCGCCACACCCGTCATATCAGGGACGACACACTCGACTTCAGTGATGCCGTGTTCGCGGAAAAAGTCGTGGAACTGGGTCATTGCCATGCTGTTTTTTCGCCGTCACGCGGCGAACCTCCGGGTAAGGCCGGTTTCAGTCGTCAGCCGGCGTTCAGCTGACGACGGAAACGGGCCCGGTTTTGCAAGCCGGTGATACGCGCCGGAGCCGCTAGGCCACCGGGCGTATCCACTCAGACACGGCTTGCCTGGTAGCGCCGGCAGTCGTCGCCAAAGGCCTTGAACAGGCTCATCGACAAGGGGTTGCCGGCGTATTGCCACTCGGGATGCCATTGCACCGCGAGCGCAAATGCTTGCGCTTCCTTCACGGAAAACGCTTCAACCAGGCCATCGGGCGCGGTGGCTTCGGCGCGCAGGCCGTCGCCGAGGCGATCAACGCCCTGGTTGTGGATGGAATTGACGGGGTATTCAAGCAGGCCACTGACGCGGCGGATCACGCCGTCCTCAGCAAAATGCACCGGGTGTGCCGGGCCGTACTGCACTTCAATTGGCGCGCTGCTGTCTTCGCGGTGATCCATCTTGCCTGGCGTTTCGTGCACTTTCTGCAGCAGCGTGCCGCCATGCACCACGTTCATTTCCTGAAAGCCGCGGCAGATCGCAAACACCGGGATGCCACGCGCAATCGCCTGCTGCATCAGCGGCATGGCGGTCTTGTCGCGCGCGGTATCCAGCCCCTGCCCTTCCGGCAAGCTGGGACCGTTATAGAGTTGCGGGTCCACCATCGAGACCGAACCGGTGAACAGGAAGCCATCGACCATGTCGAGGATGGCCTCAAAATCCACCCGCTCGCCGAGCGCCGGCACCAGCAGCGCCATGCAGTCTGCACCGCCCATCACGGCGTCGATGTACTTCTCACCCACGCAGTGGAAGGGATGCAGGCCCAGTTGCTTGCGATCGGCCACCAGGGCCACGAGCGGTTTGCGTTTCATGATGCGGTTCTCAATAAACCGGCCCGCAAACGCGGGCCGTGGACTTCAGTTCAGGCTTCAGTTCAACAGGCTGTCTGCCGCTACATATTCATAGCCCAGGTCACGGGCGACGGCAGCATAGGTCACCTTGCCTTCACACACGTTCAAGCCATTACGCAGATGCGCGTCTGCCTTGAGCGCAGCCTTCCAGCCCTTGTTGGCAATGGCGACGGCATGCACCAGCGTGGCATTGGTGAGGGCAATGGTCGACGTACGCGCCACACCGCCCGGCATATTGGCCACGCAGTAATGGGTGATGCCATCGACTACATAGGTGGGTTCCTGATGCGTGGTGGCCTTCGAAGTCTCGAAGCAACCGCCCTGATCAATCGCCACATCCACCAGCACCGAGCCGGGCTTCATCAGCTTGAGTTGGTCGCGCGTCACCAGCTTGGGCGCCGCAGCACCCGGAATCAGCACCGCGCCGATCACGGCATCGGCCACCTTGAGTTCGTTTTCAATCGCATCCTGGGTGGAGTACAGCGTCTTGATGCGACCACCGAAGGCTTCATCGATTTCCTTCAGGCGCGGCAGCGAGCGATCCAGAATCGTCACGTCGGCGCCTAAACCGGCCGCCATACGCGCAGCGTGCGTACCTACCACACCACCGCCAATCACGGTGACATGGCCGGGCGCCACGCCAGGCACACCACCCAGCAGTACGCCCGAACCACCCTGCGACTTTTCCAGCGCGCGCGCGGCAGCCTGGATGGCCATGCGGCCTGCCACCTCGGACATGGGCGCCAGCAGCGGCAAGCCACCGCGTGCATCGGTAACCGTTTCGTAGGCAATTGCAATCGCCCCGCTCTTGACGAGGGCCGCGGTCTGCTCAGGATCGGGAGCGAGATGCAGATAGGTGTAGAGGATCTGGCCGGGGCGCAGCATGGCGCACTCAACCGGCTGGGGTTCCTTGACCTTGATGATCATATCGGCGCGCTTGAAGATCTCTTCGGCGCTGGCAATGATCTGCGCGCCGGCTGACACATATTGCTCATCGGGAAAACCGATGGCCGTACCGGCGTTGGTCTGCACCAGTACTTCGTGACCGTTGCGCTTGAGTTCCTTGACGCCCGCGGGCGTGAGGCCCACGCGGTACTCGTGATTCTTGATTTCCTTGGGTACGCCGATCAGCATGCTTGTCTCCGTATCCTTATATATGGATGTCTGGGCTGCTTTGGGGGACGCTGCACCGCCGTGATGCGTAAAACATTCTCAACGCACCACCGCCTTGCAATGTAAAACATATTAAACACCAGCCTCTTCATTTCACACAAGCCGCTTCGCTTGTGCGCTGCAATAAAAGCAATATCAAGGGGTTTGGGTCGTTTCCGGCGCATCCGGCATGACAAGACTGTATGATTTCGCCATCAGTATGTTTAGAATAATAGACACTCAAGCCTGCCACATTTAGCAAGGACAATGCCATGACGCTGGAAGTCAGCACCCGACTCAAGATCGTGCGAGAAAAGCACGGCCTGTCGCAGCGCGAGCTCGCCAAGCGTGCCGGCGTGACCAACAGCACCATCTCCCTGATCGAGCAGAACCGGGTCAGCCCGTCGATCTCCTCGCTCAAGAAAGTGCTCGACGGTGTACCCATGAGTCTGGCCGAGTTCTTCACGTTTGATATTGAAGAACCCGCCCGTCCGTCGCCTTTCTTCGGTACCGAGCAGATGCCCGATATCGGTGGCGATGGTGTGCGTCTATTGATGATTGGTCATGGCGTGCAGAATCGCCATATCACCATGCTGCGCGAGGTCTACGCGGTCGGCGCCGATACCGGCGCCGACATGCTGAGCCACACAGGCCAGGAAGTGGGCATCGTGGTGCAGGGCGAGATTGAGCTCACCGTGGGCGACCAGGCTCGCGTGCTCAAGCCCGGTGAAGGCTATTACTTTGACTCAAGCGTGCCGCACCGTTTCCGCAATCTGGGCAAGAGCGATGCCGAGCTGGTCAGCGCCAGCCTGGTCAGTCCGAGTTCGGCACCGAGTTTCTGATTCATCCCGATGCCGGCGCAACTCCGCGCCCGCACCAACCTCTGTATCTGATTGAGGGAGCCTCCCCATGAAGCGTTACGACAAGCTGTACATCAATGGCCAATGGGTCACACCCCATGGCAGCGGTTACACCCAGATCATCAACCCGGCCACGGAAGCGGCTTTTGCCGAGGTGGCCAATGCCGATCTCGATGATGTGAACGCCGCCTTCGCGGCCGCGCGCGCCGCCTTCCCGGCTTGGTCGCGCACCACAGCGGCCGAGCGCGCCGAGTGGATTCGCAAGCTGCATGCCGCGCTCGACAAGCGCAAGGACGAGCTCGCACTGGCAATTTCGCAGTCCATGGGCTGCCCGCTGGAGATCGCCAAGATCATTCAGGTGAACTGCGTGAAGGCCTTCGAGAAGTTCGCCGACCGGGCCTTCGAGATGGAGAAGGAAGTCCGCGTCAACAATTCGCTGGTGGTGCGCGAAGCGGCCGGCGTGTGCGCCTTCATCACGCCGTGGAACTACCCGCTGTACCAGCTGATCGGCAAGGTGGCGCCGGCGCTGGCCACAGGCTGCACCATGGTCATCAAGCCCTCGTCAGTCACGCCGCTGCAAGATCTGATCTTTGCGGAAGCGGTGGCCGAAATCGGCCTGCCGGCGGGCGTATTCAACCTGATTACGGGTCGTGGTGGCGTGCTGGGCGATGCGATGGTTACCCACCCTGAAGTGGATGTGGTGTCGTTCACTGGCTCCACCGCTACCGGCAAGCGCATCCAGAAGCTCGCGGCCGACAGCATCAAACGCGTGTGTCTGGAACTGGGCGGCAAGTCGCCGTTCATCATCACTGAAGACGCGCCGCTTGAAAAAGCCGTCACGTTCGGCGTGAAGGACGTGATGATCAACAGCGGCCAGACCTGCATTGCGCTGTCCCGCATGCTGGTGCCTGCCAGCCGCTATGAAGAAGCCGTACAGATCGCCAAGCGCGTGGCCGAAGGCCTCAAGGTGGGCGACCCGATGGACAAGGACACCTACATGGGTCCGATGAGTTCGATGGGCCAGCGCGATACGGTGCTGTCCTACATCCAGAAGGGTCTGGACGAAGGCGCCAAGCTGGTGACGGGTGGCCTGGATTACCCCGCTGGCATCAGCAAGGGCGCCTACGTGAAGCCGACCATCTTCCGTGACGTCAACAACAAGATGGCCATCGCCCAGGAAGAAATCTTCGGGCCGGTGATCTGCATGATTCCGTATTCGGACATCAACGAAGCCATCGCCATTGCCAACGACAGCATCTACGGCCTCTCCAGCGGCGTCTGGGCCGGCACGCAGGAGGCGGCGATTGCGATTGCCCGTCAGCTACGTACGGGTGGCTGCTATGTGAACGGTGGCGACTTCAACTACGACGCACCGCTGGGTGGCTACAAGCAATCGGGCAATGGCCGCGAGTGGGGCGACTTCGGGATTCACGAGTTTTACGAAATCAAATCCATGCAGCTGTAGTCGTGTGCAGCACCCCGCTAAGGCCGGCAATATGCCGGCCTTATTCATTGGAACCCCGTCACCCCGCCCGCCATGAAGAACCTGCAGACCACGCGGCTGCTGATCCGCCGCCTGACCCTTGCCGACGCTGGCTTCATGCTGGCACTGCTGAATACGCCATCGTGGTTACAGTTCATCGGCGACCGCGGCGTGCGCACACTGGCTGATGCAGAGCGCTACATCGCACAAGGGCCGATGGCCCAGTATGCCAGCCTGGGTTTCGGGTTCTGTGCCGTCGAGTCCACCGCAAGCGGCGAGGTCATGGGTATATGCGGATTGACTCAGCGCGATTACCTGGACGCGCCGGATATCGGCTTTGCTTTCCTGGATGATTACTGCGGCAAGGGCTATGGCTACGAGGCCGCCGCCGCGGTGTTAGAACATGCCTGGCGGGAACTGGGCCTGACGCGCATCCTGGCAACAACCCGGCTGGACAACCTGAACTCGCAGAAACTGCTGGTGAAGCTGGGCCTGCGTTTCAACCGTGTCATCCCCCACCCGGATGGCAACCGCGAATTGATGCTGTACACCATCGACAAACCCGCGCACTGAGCCCGCCTGCACCATCGTCGCGCAGCATGACCTGTGCGCACGCACCATCGCAGTGCCACGCTACAAGTGCAGTCTCACACGCAGCATGACAAACCGCTGATTTGTATCGGCATTTACTCTCTGGCACAGCCCTTGCAGTTGCACAGGCAAACCACTGCGGGATCTGCCTCATGCACGCGCTCACCCTCCCCGCCCACGGTCATTACGACGAGATGCTGCTGCAAAGCGGCGCACTCAGGCCGCATTACGCGCCGTTTGCCGCCTGGCTGCACGCGCAGACGCCGGAGGCGCTGGCCAAGAAGCGGGCTGAAGCGGACTTGTTGTTCCACAAGGTGGGCATCACCTTTGCCGTGTATGGCGATGAAGCGGGAGCCGAGCGGCTGATTCCGTTTGATACCGTGCCGCGCATCGTCCCCAGCGATGAATGGCGCATGCTCGAAGCCGGCCTGCGCCAGCGGGTAACGGCGCTGAACCGGTTCCTGAGGGACATCTACCACGATCACGAGATCATCAAAGCCGGGCTGATCCCTGCCGAGCAGGTGTTTGCCAACGCGCAATACCAGCCCGCCATGCAGGGGCTCGATCTGCCGCACGGCATCTACGCGCACATCACCGGCGTGGACCTGATACGCCATAGCGACGGCGGCTACTACGTGCTCGAAGACAATCTGCGTGTGCCCTCGGGCGTGAGCTACATGCTCGAAAACCGCAAGATGATGATGCGGCTCTTCCCCGAGCTGTTCGCGCGCTATCAGGTCGCCCCGGTAGCGCACTACCCGACCTTGCTGCTGAACACGCTGCGCCATGCCAGCGTGGCCGATAACCCCACGGTGGTGGTGCTCACGCCGGGGCCATTCAACTCGGCTTACTTCGAGCACGCCTTCCTGGCCCAACAGATGGGCGTGGAGCTGGTCGAGGGGCAGGATCTGTTCGTCAAGGACAATTACCTCTACATGCGCACCACCGTCGGCCCGCAGCGCGTAGATGTGATCTACCGCCGCATCGACGATGCCTTCCTCGACCCGCTGGCCTTCCGCGCCGATTCGATGCTGGGCGTGCCGGGGCTGCTGTCGGTCTACAAGGCGGGCAATGTGATTCTGGCCAATGCCATCGGTACCGGCGTGGCCGATGACAAGTCGATCTATCCCTATGTGCCCGACATGATCCGCTTCTACCTGGACGAGGAGCCCATCCTCCATAACGTGCCCACCTGGCAATGCCGCAAGCCCGAAGACCTTGATCATGTGCTGACCCATATGGCCGAGCTGGTAGTCAAGGAAGTCCACGGTGCGGGGGGCTACGGCATGCTGGTCGGGCCGTCGGCCACAGCGGCCGAGGTGGAGGCCTTCCGCGAGCGGGTGCGCGCCAATCCCGGCAACTACATCGCCCAACCCACGCTCTGTCTGTCGAGCTGCCCGACCTTTGTGGAGAGCGGCATCGCACCCCGGCATATCGATTTGCGCCCGTTTGTGCTCAGTGGCCGCGAGATCAGCATGGTGGCCGGCGGCCTGACACGGGTCGCGCTCAAGGCCGGATCGCTGGTGGTCAACTCATCGCAGGGCGGCGGCACCAAGGACACCTGGATACTGGAAGGTGCAGCATGAACACCCATGTGGATATCGAGATAGTCTCCGCCGCCAGCGGCCCGCTGCTGGTGCCCGAGCTGGCTGCCCTGCTGATTGATGTCGTGGAACACGACGCCAGCATCGGCTTTCTGGCGCCGCTGGGCATGGATGCAGCACGCCGCTACTGGCAGGGCGTGGTCGAAGAGTTGACGCACGGCAATCTGCGCATGTGGGTCGCGCGCGTCAACGGGCTGGTGGTGGGCACAGTGCAGCTTGATCCCTGCCCACGCGCCAATGGCCGCAACCGTGCCGAGGTCTGCAAGCTGATGGTGCATAGCGGCTCGCGCGGACAAGGCATTGCCAGCCTGCTGATGGCGGCACTCGAAGGCTGCGCGCGCAAGCTCGATCGCGGCCTGCTGTATCTGGATACCGAAGCCGGCTCACCGGCCGAGAAGCTGTATCAGTCGCTAGGTTACACGCGCGTGGGCACTGTCCCCGACTATGCCGCCAAGCCCGATGGCACGCTGATCGCCACGGCTTACTACTACAAGCAGCTGATCGATCGCAGCCTCAGCCCCATGCCGGGAGGAACCGTCTGATGCTGTCTCGCACCGCCTCGCAGCTCTACTGGATGAGCCGCTATCTGGAGCGCGCCGAGAACCTCGTGCGCATGCTCGATGTCACCCACTCGCTCTCGCTCCTGCCGCAATCGCGCGGCGCTGCTACCGAACTGGCCGCGCCGCTAGCCGTTACCGGCAGCCTCGATGCCTATCATCTCAAGCACGACAAACTGGCGGCCGACACCCTGTTCAACTTCATGGCGCTGGATCTGGACAACTCGGCCTCGGTGCTCAGCTGCCTCAAGTACGCGCGCGAGAACGCCCATGCGGTGCGCGGCCAGATCACGGCCGAGATGTGGGAAGCCATCAACAGTACCTGGCTCGAAGCGCGCGAGTTGCCGCGCCGCGGCATTCCCAGTGTGTCGAGCTTTTTTGACTGGGTGAAGGAGCGCTCGCATCTGTTTCGTGGCGCCACCTATGGCACCTTGCAACGCAACGATGCCTACTGCTTCATCCGTCTTGGCACCTTTATCGAACGGGCCGACAACACCGCGCGGCTGCTTGATGTGAAGTCGCAACTTATCTCCCCGGCACGCGACACCCTGATGCCGGTAGACGCCCCGGCCGAAAGCGCACCGGACTTCTATGCCTGGAGCGCGCTGCTGCGCTCATTGTCAGCGTTCGAGGCCTACCACGCCGTGTACCGCGACGCACTCGATGGCCGCCGTGTCACCGAACTCCTGATCCTGCGGGCCGATGTGCCCCGCAGCCTGCGCGCCTGCTGCGACGAGATCAACGCCATCCTGCCGCAGATCCAGTCGGTACACGGCGCCCGTGATGCCGGCCGCCATGTGAAGCAGCTCGCCGGCAAATTGGCGATCCAGATCGAATATGGCTCGGTGGACGAAATCTTCGATCTGGGTCTGCACGACTGGCTCACCGGCTTTCTGGAGCGCTCGGCACGCATCGGCGGCGCCATCCAGCAAGCCTATCTGGAGGCCGCATGACCGTACCCGTTTCAATCCGTCCTGCCAGCACCGACGATGCGGCGCAGATCACCGCGATCTACAACCCTTACGTGCTCGAAACCACCATCAGTTTCGAGGAGCAACCCGTCAGTGCCTCGGAGATGGTGTCGCGCATCCTGGCCGTGCAGGCGGAAGGCCTGCCCTGGCTGGTCGCCGAACAGGGTGGGCAGATCGTGGGCTATGCCTATGCCACACCCTGGCGGGGCCGGACGGCCTATCGCCACTCCGTTGAGACCACGGTCTACCTGACCCGTACGGTGTGTGGTCAGGGCGTAGGCAGGCGTCTGTACGAACAATTGCTAGCCACCCTGAGCGCGGGTGGCAAGCGCGCCGTCATCGGCGGAATCGCCCTGCCCAATGCGGCAAGCATCGCGCTCCATGAAGGGCTCGGCTTCAAGCCGGTGGCACGCTTTGAACAGGTGGGCTACAAGGCCGGTCGCTGGGTCGATGTGGGCTACTGGCAACTGTTGCTTGATGCCGCCTGAGCGAACCCGACCCATGCGCCTCGCCATCGAACACGACACCCATTACCGCTACGACAGCCCGGTGCGCCGCAGCATCCAGTACTTGCGGCTGACACCGCTGAGTTCAGCCCGCCAGCAGGTCTTGCAATGGCAACTGACCCTGCCCGCCAACGCCAGCGCCGGCATGGATGCCTACGGCAACACGCTCCATGTGCTCACGCTCGACCGCCCTCACAGCGAGATCCGCCTGCACGCCAGCGGCGTGGTAGAGACGCGCGACGGTGCCGCCCTGGCTGAGCCTGATAGCAGGCTGCCACCCGCCGTCTTCCTGCGCGACTCAGTCCTCACCCAGGCCGACGCCGCCCTCAGCGACTTCGCCCTGCCCTATGCCGGCAAACTCATCCGCTCGCGCCGCGAAGGCTTGCTGACCCTGATGGCGGCACTGGCAGCGCGCATGCCTTACACCCCGGGCAGCACCGACGCCGCCACACCGGCCAGCGCAGCGTTTGCCCGCGCCAGTGGCGTGTGCCAGGACCATGCCCAGGTTTTTGCTGCCTGCGCACGCAAGCTCGGTGTGCCGGCGCGTTATGTGAGCGGCTATCTGGCAGCGGATGCCGAGCATGTCGCGAGCCACGCCTGGACAGAAGTCTGGCTGGATGAGGGCTGGATCGGCATCGATGTCAGCAACCAGTGTCTGGCAGAGGCGCGTCACGTCAAACTGGCCATCGGGCTGGACTATCTGGATGCCTGCCCGGTGCGCGGCATGCGCGTCGGCGGCGGTAACGAGGCCATGCTGGCCGTGGCGCGCGTGGCCGCCAGCGAACAATGAACCCAGCCTTGCATACCGGCAAACCTGGCTTGCCGTACGCGCTCCCCGGCCTCGCCATGGACAGGCTACACTGCCGCATCCCTGTTTACGCGGCCGTCCTGCCATGACTTACTGCGTTGCCATGCGGCTCGATGCCGGCCTGATGTTTGCCTCGGATACCCGCACCAATGCGGGCGTGGATCACATTGCCAGTCACGGCAAAATGCATATTTTCGAGGTGCCGGGCCAACGCCTGATCGTGCTGCTGAGCGCCGGCAACCTGGCCACGACCCAGAGTGTGGTGAGCCTGCTGCGTCAGCGGCTAGGCAGGGATGCCGTCAACCTGCATAACGTTGCCACCCTTTACGACGCCGCCCAGCTGGTCGGCAGCACACTCAAGGAAGTCGTGGCGCGCGATGCCAGCGAGCAACAATCGCAAGGCGTGGATTTTGGTGCCAACTTCATTGTGGGCGGACAGATCCAGGGCGAGGCACCGCGGCTGTTCCATGTCTACCCGCAAGGCAACTTCATCGAAGCCTCGGGCGATACGCCTTACCTGCAGATCGGCGAATCCAAGTACGGCAAACCCATCATCGACCGCGTGATCCGCCCCGATACCCCGCTGGCAGAGGCCGCCAAATGCACGCTGATCTCCTTTGATTCGACAATACGCAGCAACCTGTCGGTCGGCCTGCCCATCGACATGCTGATCTACAACGCCGGCAGCTTTGCCCCAGCCAAGCCCCATCGCGTGGACGGTGACGACCCCTATTTCAACAAGTTGCGCAAAGGTTGGAGTGAAGGCCTGCGCCGCGTTTTCGCCAGACTCCCCGATGCAGACTGGTTTGATTGAGCGCTCCGCGCGCTGGGGCGCATCGCCAGGCAGGACGGCGCATCAGTACACTTTCTTGCACCGCCGTACTGGGAACAATACGCAACGTCCGTCGATCCATTTATCAGCGGCAGTCAATTATCTTCATCGCTTCGTTTTATATTGTTGACAGCCACACCGGGGGCGGGCCCGCACTCCGGTGGCATGGCCAAACACAGCGGGCCGTACTACCAGATCAACAACCCAGGAGAATTCGATGGTTGCAGTGCGCAAGCTGAAGCAGGCCCTGGCAGTAGCGGGTCTTTGCAGTGTTGCCGTGGCCGCCAGTGCTGCCGGCAAGCTCAATGTCTACAACTGGAACGATTACATCGCCGACGACACCATCGGCAATTTCCAGAAGAAGTTCGACGTCAAGGTGAAGTACGACGTCTACGACAGCAATGAGGTCCTGCAAGCCAAGCTGATGACGGGCCGCTCGGGCTACGACATCGTCGTGCCCTCGCTCGAATTCGCCGCCCGCCAGGTCAAGGCCGGCATCTACCAGAAGCTCGACAAGTCCAAGCTGCCGAACTACGTCAACCTCGACAAGACCATCCTCGAAAAGCTCAAGGTTGCCGATCCGACCAACGAGTATCTGGTGCCCTATATGTGGGGTACGACCGCTTTCGGTATCAACGTCGACAAGGTCAAGAAGGCCCTGGGCAATGAGCCCATGCCGGCCGATGCCTGGGAGCTGCTGTTCAACCCCAAGTACACCAGCAAGCTCAAAGGCTGCGGTATTTCCTACATGGATACGGGTAGCGACATCTACTCCATGGTGAACATCCACTTGGGCCGTGATGCCAACGACACCTCGGATGCGGCACTCAAGGCCGCCAACGAAGCGCTGGCCAAGGTGCGCAAGGACATCCGCGTGTTCAACTCCTCGCCGATCGATCTGCTCGCCAACGGTGACGTATGCGTGGCCATGGCTTTCAATGGCGACGTGTACATCGCCCGTGACCGCGCCGTCGAAGCCAAGAACGGCCAGAAGATTGACTATGTGGTTCCCGCCAAGGGCACCATCGTGTGGGTCGACAACATGGCTATCCCCAAGGATGCCAAGAACATCGAGAACGCCCACCACTGGATCAACACGATTCTTGACCCCAAGGTCGCGGCTGCCATTTCCAACAAGGTCAGCTACGCTAACCCCAACACCGCTGCCAAGCCTTTTGTTGACCCCGAACTGGCCAAGGACACCAAGGTGTTCCTGACACCGGAAGTACTGGCCAAGATGCAGGCCAAGATGCCGCTGGACACTGCTGCCCAGAAGCGCGTCAACAGCTACTTCAACAAGTTCAAGACCAACAAGAAGTAAGGCTTCTTGCGTAGTGAACAGCCGGTGACAAGGGGGCAGCGTGGCTGCCCCCTTGTCATGGCACTCCCGGCATTGCCGGACTCAAGGAGAACGCATGACTCATTACCGAATGCTGACACTGGCCCTGCTGGGCACCCTGTCACTGGCCGCCTCCGCCGCCGGCAAGCTCCATGTCTACAACTGGAATGACTACATTGCCGACGACACCGTCGCGAGCTTCGAGAAGCAATTCGACGTCAAGGTGAAGTATGAAACCTATGACAGCAACGAAGTGCTGCAGACCCGGCTGATGAGCGGGCGTACTGATTACGATATCGTGGTGCCCTCGCTGGAGTTCGTGCCACGGCAGATTGAAGCCGGCATTTACCAGAAGCTCGACAAGCGCAAGCTGCCCAACTACGTGCATCTGGACAAGCGCCTGCTGGCCAAGATGCAGTCCATCGATCCGGGCAATGCCTACATGATCCCCTATATGTGGGGCACCACCGCCTTTGCGATCAATGTGAACAAGGTACGTCAGGCACTGGGTAAGGAAGCCATGCCGGCGGATCGCTGGGAGCTGCTGTTCAACCCCAGGTACACCAGCAAACTGAAGCGCTGCGGGATCGCCTATATGGACACCGGCAGTGAGGTGTACGCGATGGTCAACCTGTATCTGGGGCGCAGCGCCAGTGATCTCTCGGATACCGCACTGCAGGCCGCCAACGCCACACTGGCCGGTGTACGCAAGGACATCCAGACCTTCAATGCCTCGCCGATCGACTTGCTCGCCAAGGGGTCGGTATGCATTGCCATGGTGCACAGCGGTGATGCCTATATGGCGATGGACCGCGCGGCCGAAACAAAAAGCCAGCAGGTCATCGAGTATCAGCTGCCCGCCAGAGGGGCCATCGTCTGGATCGACAGCATGGGTATCCCCAAGGATGCCAAGAACGTCGATAACGCCCATCGCTGGCTCAACATGATGCTGGACCCCAAGGTTTCGGCCAGTATTGCCAATGCGGTGCGCTATGCCACTCCGAACGTGAGCGCCCGCCCCCATCTGGACCCGGATCTGGCCAAAGACGACAAGATCTTCCTGCCGCCAGAACTGCTCGCCAAGATGCAGACCAAACAGCCGATCGATGCGATGACGCAGATCAGGGTGAACAGCTACTTCAATATGTTCCGATCCGGAAAATAGCGGCATCGAATCCCGACAAACAGGTGGCCATGGCCACCTGTTTTTTTGAGTCGGCAAACGCAAACCGCACCACCTGCAAGTTCACCCTGCCCCTGGCAGGAGCACCTCCCGAATCCAGACCAGACCCTCTCCAGCCAGCCACCGCCATCCCGGCCACCCTTGCGCGCTTGCCGCAGCCTCAGCCATTGCGGCCCCTGCCCAGCGTGCGCAGCGGCCTTCATCACGATGGCAAGTTGTCAAAATCCAACATCCGGGCAAGCCAGTCCACTGGCGGATTTGCCCCCGATTGTCGCCCACGGAAAGGCAACTTGTTGCAACGCAAGATACCCGCCCTCGCGCACCGCCCGTAGAGTCAATCAAGGTGGAGAAAACCCACCCTCCAGACCTCACCGGGAACCCGCCAGCAAGGCTGGTTCAAGAGGTCTAGGAGGCCAGCACCGACCCCGCAAGACGGTGGTCGGCAAGGTCATCAGAATCGGAGCGGACACCCATGAAAAAAGACCACTCGCCGGCCTGGCCGGCACGCTGCATCACCCTCGCCCTGCTGGGCGCGACGGCCCAGGCCAGCCCCTTGCTGGTGCAAAGCGACACCTGGTTCAAAACCAGCACGGCTGATTCGGCTTCGCTACCGGCGGCCAGCAAATGTCTGGTCACGGCCGGCACACGGCTTGAAGCCAATGGCGCCACCAGCCCCGCCAGCAATCATTACCAGGTCACCCTCTCTGCGGCACCGGCCGGTTGCGCCTTCAGCAGCGGCTATTTCTACAGTGCCCATGTGAGCTGGCACAACTGGCTCACCGGCCCCCTGGCGGTCGACACGCCCGTACCCAAGAGCGAGCTCAGCGCCTTCAATGCCGGCTATGGCGGATACCCGATCTGGAAAAGCAATAACCCCGAGAAATATTCCGGCACGGGCTGGCTGATGCAGAACGGCCGCGCCGATGCGGCGCGCGGCGGCAGTGCCACGCCCATCAGCGGCTGTACCAATGCCTATACCTTCCACATCAACAACACCGGGCGTACTGCCTATGTGCACCTGATGGCCAGCAACCCCAATGGCAGCGCACTCACGCTCAACGCCAAGGGATCGATGTACAGCAATACCGAAAAACCCCTGACCGGCAAGGCCGCAGGCCAGAGCTACTTTGTGGCCAAGGATTGGCTCAACGGTACATTCCGCACCAACATCAGCAACCGGAGCGTGAACGCCTACACCGCCACCGAGATCGCCAAGGTCACCGCCAATGTGAACAACATGATCGACGGCCGGTTCGAAGTCTGCACTGATCGCTCGGTGTACCTTTACACCGTGGTGACCTACAGCGGTACCACCACGGATGCGATCAATGCCACCCAGGGTGCTGCCGCCCCCGGTGAGATCTACTCCCCGGGCCCGGGCAAGTTTGGTCGGGAGGCCGGCATCTATGCGGCGTCAGTCGTGGGCGGGACCAGCGAAGTGATCCTGCCGGCTTCCGGCAAGTATCTGGGTCTCGCGTTCAACACCACCGCCAAGGGCGCCGGTCTGCAGGAACAGACCCAGCCCGCCACGATGCGGCTGGCCGATTCGTCCGAGCGCACCTACGGCAACTACGGGCACAAGTACGATGTCACCGTGCGCATGCGCAATAACGACAGCTATGCCAAAACAGTGAGGCTGTCGTTCGCGTCGAGCTTCACGGGCAGCACTGACACTCCCTCTTTCACCTTCAACTCACCCGCCAAGCTCAACGGCACCGCCATCGACCTGTGGACCACGCCCACCAAGCCCAGGCAGACACTGGGGACCTGGACCATCGGGGCCAACAGCTACTTCGATGCGCGCCTGACCACCTTTATCGCCGGTCTCGGGGTGACCGACCAGCAACTGGTGGTCGAGGTTCTCTAAGCCGCTGACCGTGCTCCCCTCAACGGGGGGCACGGTCACGGCCCGCCCTCAGTAACCGCTGTGGCGCCGCACCTCACCGGGCACGGTTTCCCCGCGCGCCAGGGCCCGCCACTTTGCTGCAATCTGCGCGACTGATTCCTCGGGTAGCGTCATGGCGGCGATATGCGGTGTCAGCACCACCTTGGGGTGGCGCCAGAACGGGTGCTCGGGTGCGGCCGGTTCATTGACCAGCACGTCAAGCCAGGCACCGCGCAGATGATCTCCCTCCAGGGCTGCCAGCAGCGCGGCCTCATCCACGGTTTCGCCACGGCCCGCATTGACCAGCGCACTGCCAGCGGGCAAACGGGCCAATCGCTCGGCGTTCAGCAGGCCTCGCGTCTGCGGTGTGTTCGGCAGCAGGTTGACGAGGATATCGGTACGGGCCAGCAGGGTAGCCAGCCCGGTATCGCCGTGATGACAGACCATCCCGTCAAGCGTACGTGGGGTGCGGCTCCAGCCCGCCACATCGTAGCCCATGCCCCGCAAGGCGCGCGCAACCGCCCCGCCAATCTCGCCCAGCCCCAGCACACCCACCCGCGTCTGCGCGGCCAGCCGGAAAGGCTGCGGCTGCCAGCGCCCCTGCGCCTGCTGCGCGGCGTAGACATCGAATCCGCGCTGGAAGTGCAGCACGCCGGCCAGCACATACTCGATCATCTGCTGCGCCATGCCGGCATCGGTCAGGCGAATCAGCTGTACCTCGGGGGCGAGATCTTCACGGTCGAGGAAACGGTCCACCCCGGCGCCGAGCGCGAACACGGCCTTGAGCCTTGGAAAGCGGCCAAACAGGCCCGCTGGCGGTTGCCAGGCGGCGAGGTACTCCACCTTGGCATCGTCTACCGGCTCGTCACCGGCCGTTACGGTGCACTCGGGCAAGGCTGCCGTGAACAGGGCGCGCCAGAGTTCGATCTGGCGCGGGGTGTGGAGATGAAATAACGGTCGTGTCATGCGTGTCCCTATCGTCCGCCACTCAATCGCGGCCCAGCAACATACTCGACGCAATCCAGCTGATCACGCTGTACACCATGGCGCCGATCACGGCCATGCCGAAGCTGCTGACGGCAAAGCCCTGCAGCACAGCCGCCACCAGCCAGAAGCAGAAGCCGTTGATGACAAAGGTGAACAAACCCAAGGTCAGCAGATTGACCGGCAAGGTCAGGATCAGCAGTACCGGGCGGATCAGCACATTGACGATGCCCAGCACAAGCGCAATCAGCAGGGCGGATACGAATCCCTGCACCTGGATGCCGGGTAGCAGCCAGGTCACAAGCAAGAGGCTGACCGCATTGATCAGCCAGACGGCGAACAGGTTCATGTCGATTCCAGTGCAGGTTTGGTGACGGTTTTGATGGCCGCAATGCGCGCCTGACGCACGGCGTCGGGGATGGTGGTCTTGTCGGCCTGGGCCATGGCAATCGCGCCCGCATCCACACCCGCGGCAGCCACGCGGCACGCCTGCAGATAGGCGGCTTGCGGATAGGGCCGTTGAGCGAAACCGGTGCGCCCGCGTGCATCGGCTTCACAGGCATCGAGCAGACGCGTAAAGCGTTCCGGCTTGCGCAGGGCATCGCAGCGGCCGAGCAAATCCACCACGGTATCGGGCCGCAGCTCGAGTGCACGATGCACATTGGTGTGTTCGCGGCTCACCAGCACAGCCAGTTCGCGGCAATCGTTTGGGGCGCGCAGGCGCTCGCACAGCGCCTCCACCAGCGCCACGCCGCGGTGCTCGTGGGCGATATGGCGAGGCCACTCGGCCGGCGGTGTGGTGCCCTTGCCCAGATCGTGGCACAGGGCGGCAAAGCGGGTATCGAGCGGCCAGCCCTGTGCGGCCGCATGGTCCAGCACCAGCATCACATGCACGCCGGTATCGATTTCGGGGTGATGCTGTTCAGGCTGCGGCACGCCCCACAGCGCGTCGAGTTCCGGCATCAGCCGGGCAAGTGCACCGCAATCGCGCAGTACCGCAAACATCCGCGAGGGCTGCGCCTCCATCAAACCCTTGGCCAGTTCAGCCCAGACGCGCTCCGCGACCAGATGATCGACCTCGCCCTCATCGACCATGCGGCGGCACAGCGCCTGCGTCTCACGCGCCACCTCAAAGCCGAAGCGTGCGGCAAAGCGTGCCAGCCGCAGAATGCGTACCGGGTCTTCAATAAAGGCTGGGCCTACATGGCGCAGTGTGCGCCGGGCAAGATCTTCCTGACCGTGGAACGGATCGATCAGTTCGCCGTCTTCACTCTCGGCCATGGCGTTGATGGTGAGATCACGGCGCGCCAGATCGTCCTCCAGCGTCACATCGGGCGCGGCATACACGGTGAACCCTTTGTAGCCCCGGCCCGATTTGCGCTCGGTGCGGGCGAGTGCGTATTCCGCCTGCGTGTGCGGGTGCAGGAACACGGGGAAATCCTTGCCCACAGGCCGGTATCCGGCCGCCAGCATGTCTTCGACAGTCGCGCCGACCACCACGTAGTCGCGGTCCTTTACCGGCAAGCCCAGCAGTTCATCGCGGACAGCGCCGCCGACGGTGTAGATCTTCATTGCCTTGCTATCTGGATAGGGTTTGCCGGCGATTGTAGCGCTTGCCGCCGCTTGGCCTAGAATCCTAGCCATCAACCCCACCAAGATACTTTCTGAGGAACGCCGCCATGCGCATCGCCAAAGACATCACCGCCCTGATAGGCAATACACCGCTGGTGCAGCTGAACCGCGTCAGCGCCGGCCTGCCGGGCCGCATCGTGGCCAAGCTCGAATTCTTCAATCCCTCGCATAGCGTGAAAGACCGCATTGCCGGCAGCATGATCGATGCCGCCGAAGCCAGCGGCGCTCTCAAGCCCGGCGACACGGTGGTCGAGCCGACCAGCGGCAACACCGGTATCGGCCTAGCCATGGTGTGTGCCGCGCGTGGCTACAAATGCGTGCTGACCATGCCGGAAACCATGAGCCGAGAACGCCGCGCCTTGCTGCGCGGCTACGGCGCGGAACTGGTGCTCACCCCCGGCCCCGATGGCATGGGCGGTGCCATCGCCAAGGCCAAGGCACTGGCCGAGGAGAACGGCTGGTTCATGCCGCAACAGTTCGAGAACCCGGCCAACCCCAAGATCCACCGCGACACCACCGCCGAAGAAATCTGGCGCGACACCGACGGCCAGGTCGATATCCTTGTGGCCGGCATCGGCACCGGCGGCACTATCACCGGTGTGAGCGAGGTACTAAAAGCGCGCAAGCCGTCTTTCCGCGCGATTGCGGTGGAACCCGATGCCAGCCCCGTGCTCAGCGGCGGCCAGAAAGGCCCGCACCCGATCCAGGGTATCGGTGCCGGCTTTGTGCCCGGCGTGCTCAATACCGGCATCTATGACGAGGTGATGCGCGTCAGCAACGACAATGCTTTCACCACCGCGCGCCGCATGGCCACCGAAGAGGGCTTGCTGGTCGGCATCAGCTCCGGCGCCGCCACCTGGGCCGCCCTGCAGATCGCCGCGCGGCCCGAGAATGCCGGAAAACTGATTGTGGTGATCATTCCCTCGTTCGGGGAGCGGTATCTGTCGACAAAGCTGTTCGAGGGTCTGGTGGATTGAGCCCAGCCCACCCTGCAATGCCTAAGGAGAGCCAACATGGCAGCACCTGCAAAGAACACGATCTGCCTTTGGTACAACGGTGAGGCGGAAGCGGCGGCTCGGTTCTACGCCGAGACGTTTCCTGAATCGTGCGTGCGCGCAGTGCATCGCGCACCGGGCGACTTCCCTTCGGGCAAACAAGGTGATGTGCTGACCGTCGAATTCACCGTGATGGGCATTCCCTGTATCGGGCTCAACGGCGGGCCGGCATTCACACATAGCGAAGCCTTTTCATTTCAGGTGACTACTCGCGATCAGGCCGAGACCGACCGATACTGGGATGCCATAGTCGGTCACGGTGGCCAGGCAAGCGCCTGTGGCTGGTGCAAGGACAAATGGGGTATTTCTTGGCAGATCACGCCCAACATGTTGTTGGACGCCATCACCCACCCCGATCCGGCGGCGGCCAAGCGTGCATTCGATGCCATGATGGGCATGAGCAGAATCGATATCAGTGCCATCGAGTCGGCACTGCGCGGCTGACCAAGCAGCAAGGAGCCAAGGCTTGGTCAGCCCGGGGCTAGATCAAGCCGGCACACCCAATCCCCGCTGCACCGCGGGCCGCGCCACAAACGCCGCCAGCACGCGCTGCACCTCGGCAAAATCAGCAAAGCCCACCAGATCGCCAGCGCCGTAATAGCCGACCAGATTGCGCACCCAGGGGAAGATCGCGATATCGGCGATCGTGTACTCGTCGCCCATCATCCAGGTGCGGCCTGCGAGATGCTGGTTCAGCACGTTCAGGAGGCGGCGTGACTCGTTGAGATAGCGGTCGCGCGGGCGTTTGTCTTCATATTCACGGCCGGCAAACTTGTGGAAGAAGCCCACCTGGCCAAACATGGGGCCGATGCCGCCCATCTGGAACATCAGCCATTGCAGGGTTTCGTAGCGGCGCGCCGGATCGGCCGGCAGCAACCGGCCTGTCTTCTCGGCCAGATAGATCAGGATCGCACCCGACTCAAACAGGGCCAGCGGCTCATCACCAGGACCATGCGGATCTATGATGGCCGGGATCTTGTTGTTCGGGTTCAGTGACAGGAACTCGGGCGAAAGCTGATCGTTCGTCTCGAAGCTGACCTTGTGGACCTCGTAAGGCAGGCCGGTTTCTTCGAGCGCAATCGACACCTTCACGCCATTGGGCGTAGCCAGCGAATAGAGCTGCAGACGGTCCGGGTATGTCGCCGGCCATTTGCGGGTAATGGGGAAGTCGTCGAGCGAAGCCATGCTTACTCCGCCGCCACGGCTTCAACCTGGATGCGCAGGGCCACGCTCATATCAAAGCCCCATGCCTTGCCGGCATCGATGCCGAAGGCATCGCGCTGGAAGGTGGCATAGGCATCCGCGCCGCACAGTTCGCGCTTGAGCATGGGATGCACAATGCATTTGAAGCGCTTGATCTCCAGATCCACTGGCTTGCTCACGCCGCGCAGGGTCAGCTCACCTTCAACCTTGGTCGGGGCGCCGTTCACAAAGCCGGCCAGCTTGCCGCGATAGGTGGACTGGGGGAATTTGGCGGCATCGAACAGCTCGGCACTCAGGGCCTTCTTGTTCATGGCGTCATGGCCAAAATCCACGCTGCCGATATCGATGCTGATATCCACGCTGCCCGTCCCCGCTGCCTTGTCCAGCACCACCTTGCCCGTGGACTGGTTGAACTTGCCACGCCATAGCGACACGCCCATATGGTCGGCCTCGAAGCTCGGGTAGGTATGCGAAGGATCGATGTTGTAGCTGACCGGTGCGGCGCTGGCGCCCGCGATCAGTCCAAGGCTGGCAAACAGGGAAAGCAGGATACGGGGCATGACAGGGTCTCCGTGTACGCAGAGGAATGGCAAGGATGCCGCGCGAGGATAACGTACGCGGCGGAGCGAGGGGGTATGTTCAACCAGCGTGGCTCAGCATCGGTCGCAAGGCGACGCTGACTTCATTCAGGACGCCATCCCAGTCGCCCGGCGCAGCCTGTCGGAACAGGCGAGCCTGCGGGTACCAGGGGGTGTCGGTCCGGTCCAGCATCCAGCGGAAATCCGGCGTATGCGGTATCAGTATCCATACCGGCTTGCCCAAGGCGCCAGCCAGGTGTGCGACCGAGGTATCCACGGTGATCACCAGGCCCAGCGGCTCGATCAGCGCAGCCGTATCGAGAAAATCGCCCAGCTGCTCGGCATGGTCGTGGACAGCCAGGGCTTGCAGCGCGGCGCGGTCGGCATCCCGGACCTGCGCTTGCAGGCTGTGGACTTCCAGTCCCTCCATCGCCAGCAGGTCCGACCATTTGGCCAGCGGTATGCTGCGAGCATAGTCGCCACGGTGCGTGGGGCTGCCCGACCACACAATCCCCAGGCGCAACGGCTTGCAACGGCCGGTATCGGAATCCATCGGGTACCTGAGTCCGCCAGCACTCAGATAGGGGATAGTCGCCGGAATCTGCGGGCAGCGGGTCAGCAGCACATAGGGCAGGCTCAGCAAAGGGCAGTGATGATCAAATCCGCTCAGCAGCACGGTGGCCTGATCCACCACGGCAATCTGTGGCGTAAGTGTTTGCATCAGTCGCATCAAGGGCTTGCGCACCGCCAGTGTCACCTTGGCACCGGCTTCCAGCAGCAGGCACGCGTAACGGCAGAACTGGATGGCATCACCAAAGCCTTGTTCGCCGTGCAGCAATATGTGCTTGCCCGCCAGGGCTGTATCGGGCGAGAGCATGGGCATGGGGAAACGTGCCAACTCGGCAGCGCGAGCCGGGGTGCGCAAACGGGCCTCGTAATGCTGCCAGCCATGCGCCATCTCCCCCATCAGCAGCAGGGTCATTCCCTTGGCCATCTCGGTATCCGGGTCGCCGGGCTGCAGCTTCAGGGCGCGGTCGTAAGCGGCCAGCGCCTCGTCAAATCGGCGCAGCTCGCACAATACATCCGCACGGCTCATGCAGATTTTGGCGTTATCGGTCTGTGCGGCCAGTGCTGCGTCATAGCATTGCAAGCCGGCCTCGGGCTGATTGAGGGCACGCAGCACATGGCCGCGCGTCAGCAAGGTTTCCGGCGCACCCGGCTGCAGGGTCAGCGCAGCATCACAGGCGGCCAGCGCTTCGGGTAAGGCACGGGCCTCCCACAGCGCCAGACCCAAGGCATGATGGGCATCCACAAAATCCGGCACCACGGCAATCACCTCGCGGCACAAGCTGATGGCCTCCTCATAGTCCTTGCGCATTACCTCCACATTGGCCAGATTGACCTTGGCCTGCCAGTAGTCTGGCTTGAGCGTCAGACACTGTCGCAGTGAGTCGGCTGCGGCATCCAGCTGTCGTAGTTCCCGCTGGGCGTTGGCCAGATTCAGCCAGGCATCGGGCTGCTTGGGCTGACGCTGCAGCGAGGCCCGGAACCCCTGCTCGGCAAAGGCAAAGTTGCCCACCTGCAAACCAATGGTGGCCAACAGGCTCATGGCCTGCCAGTGATTGGGATCGACAGCCAGCACGGCCCGGTAGCCCTGTTCGGCCGCGGGTAGATCGCCAGCCTGATGGCGGGCAAACGCTTGGGATAGACGGGATTGCAGATCGCTCATGGAATGGCTCGGTTAGTCAGCCGCGACGATAGCGGAGCAGTGCAGATCAAGCCACCGCACGGTGCTGACGTACCCGCTGGGCCGAGAGGCGATGCAGGAACCAGGTCAGTCCCAGTGCGGCTACGGTAAGACCCACCACCAGCGCCAGCCAGAAACCTTCGGCAGCCATGGGTTTGGCGGGCCTCCAGGGCAGCCAGTCCGGTGCCAGACCCAGCGCATAACCGAGTGGCAGCGAAAAGCCCCAGAACGCGAGCATATGGATGACCATGGGTGGCCGCGTCACCTTGTAGGCACGGATAGCGCAGCTGGTGGACACCTGCGTGGCATCGGACAACTGGAACACCGCGGCGTAGATCAGCAAATGTGCGGCCAGCGCGGCGACCGTGGCATCGCGCGTGTAAGCCGAGGCTATCGGGTAGGCGAACGCGGCAATGAAGCTGGCCGACAGGATTGCAAAGCCCAGACACAGGCCCACGCCCACCCAGGAACGGAAGCGCGCCGCTGCCGGATCACCCTCACCCAGCGCGTGGCCCACCCGGGTAATCATGGCCACGCCCAGGCTCAGTGGCACCATGAATACCAAGGATGAAAAGTTGAGGGCAATCTGGTGAGCCGCCACCTCGGCCGCACCGAACACGGCCACCAACAAGGCAATCAGGCCAAAGGCGCTGGATTCGGCAAAGTAAGTCACACCAATCGGCAGCCCCAGGCGCAGCAAGCGGCGTATCTCTGGCCAGTTCGGGCCTTCGAGCCGGTCAAACGGCCAGGTACGGTGATACTCGGGTGCGCGGTGCATCCACCAGACCAGGGCAAACAGGTTGAACCATACGGCAGCCAGCGTCGCCCAGGCGCAGCCTACGCCGCCGAGGCGCGGCAGACCGAACTGGCCGTAGATCAGCAGCCAGTTGATCAGCACGTTCAGGCCCAACGCGCCTAGCGCAATCATCATCATGGGCTTGGTCTGGTTAAGGCTGGCGCTGTAGCCGTAGAGCACGCGGTAAGCGGCAAAGGCCGGCAAGCCAAAGCTGATGATATGCAGGAATTCCTTGGCGATGCGGCGCACCTCCGGGTCTAGCTGCATGGTGTCGAAAATCAGCGTAGCCGCGTTGGCCAGCAGCAGCGCCACCAGCCCCACCCCCAACGATTTCCACAGCGCCTGTCGCACCACATGGGGTATCTGCTCGTATTCCTCGGCACCCACATGGTGTGCCACCATCGGGTTCACGGCCATCATCAGGCCCATCAGCGTCACCACGATGATGGACCACACCGAGGCCCCCAGCGACACGCCCGCCAGATCATTGGCACTGGCATTGCCCGCCATGGCCACATCGGCCACGGCCATACCCACGGCAGCCAGCTGGCCGATCAGCATGGGCCAAGCCAGCTGCCATAGCGCGGCGGCTTCGGTGCGGATGGCGGGTGTGGTCAGACGTTGCAGCGGCATGCGGGAGGACTCGGCAATCGGTTCAAGGATTGTAGCCAGCCAAATCGCCGCTGCCCCGACACAGTACGCGGCCAAACCACACCAGCCGTCTCAATGATGGCGTCCCTGCGTGGCGATATGCGCCTCGATGGTGATGCCTTCACCAGCTTGCCCCACCAGCCACAGCAGCTCATCGAGTGCCAGATCGGTAATGAACAGGCCGCCCTCGGCCGGCAGATGCGTGCTGGCCCCTTGGTCCACCGCCAACCGGGCCAGACGCTGCAGGGCAGCATGCCCGTCGGTAGCCGCATGCAGCCACAGCCAGCTTTGGCGTGCATGACGGCGACGCAGAGTGGCGAGTGGCAATGCGCCCTGATCGGGCGTGGGGGCCAGCGAGGGCAGGCAGGTAGTGGAATCGTCGTTGACGCAATCGAACATGGTGCGCTCCTTGAGGTCGGCGTGCCCCATGTCCGGGGCAACGCTTTAGCGGCTCCCGGCCTGTCCGGGTTCGACGGTTTTTCCGTCACGCGCCCCGCAAGTTGTCGATTAAATCGGCGCGTTGAAACTGCTACTGCATGGTGATCCGGCGGCAGAAAAACAAAAAACCCGCTGCCTCTGCGGCTAGCGGGTTGTCGGGGAGAGACGGTGTCTCATCCGGTACTGCACCACGCTTTAGCCGCATTTATTAAGCGCCCGCAAGCTGTATGCTCAAATCGGCGCTGGAGCGGAATTTACCCAATCTGACGGATTCGCGTCAACCACGGGAAAACCGCAAGGCGGTTTGACGGGCACGTAAGCAGGCGCTTAGATTGCCGGCACCTTCCCGGAAAGCCTGCGCCATGCACGATCACGACGACCTCCCCGCCACTCGCCTCACTCACCGTGGCCGCAACCCGAAATCCGAGGAAGGCACGGTCAACCCCGCGGTGGTGCGTGCCTCCACCATGCTGTTCCCGAACGCGGACAGCCTGCGCAAAGCCGATGGCACGCGGCGCAGTTATGGTCGCCATGCCACCGATACCACGCTAGCACTCGAAGACGCGCTATGCGCCGCCGAGCAGGCCGATGCCTGCCTGCTGACGCCATCGGGTCTCTCGGCGATCACCACCACGCTGCTGGCACTGCTGCAGCCCGGCGATCACCTGCTGATGACCGATTCGGCCTACGACCCGACACGGCTGTTCTGCGAAGGTCTGCTCAAACGCATGGGCATTTCGACGAGCTATTACGATCCGCTGATCGGTGCCGGCATTGCCGCGCTGATCCAGCCCAATACCCGGGTCGTGTGGGTGGAATCACCGGGCTCGCATACGTTTGAAGTGCAGGATGTCCCGGCCATTGCCGCGGCCGCCCATGCGGCCGGCGCGCTGGTCGTGGCCGACAGCACCTGGGCCACGCCGCTGGGTTGGGATGTGTTTGCGCTAGGTGTCGATGTGTCGGTGCATGCCGCCACCAAGTACATCGTCGGGCATTCCGATGTGCTGATGGGCGCCATCCTGTGCAAATCGCCACTCGAAAAAACCCTGCGCGCCACCTACCGGCAGCTGGGTGTTTCCATCGGTGGCGATGATGCCTACCTGGCCCTGCGCGGCTTGCGCACGCTGGCGGCGCGTTTGACCACGCATCGCGATAACAGCCGCCAAGTAGCGGACTGGTTGCGGGAACAGCCACAAGTGGCCAGCGTGCTTTACCCGCCGCTACCGGGTGCGCCGGGTCATGATCTGTATCTGCGCGATTTCAACCCGGCCTATGCATGTGGCCTGTTTGGCGTGGTCTTTGCCGAGGGCACCACGGCAGCACAGGTCAATAAACTGGTCGATGCCACACGCCTGTTCGGTATTGGCTACAGCTGGGGCGGTTACGAGAGCCTGATCATCCCATCCGACCCCGGCAGCCACCGTGCCGTCACTAGCGAGCGCTGGCGTGGCAAGGCGATGGTGCGGCTGCATATCGGGCTCGAAGACCCGGCCGACCTGATCGCTGATCTGGCCGCCGGGCTGGTGGCGATGAAAGCTTAACGGACAGCCGCGAGGCTGTCCCGGCCCACCCGAATGTGCCACGCGCATGGCCGCGCTGATCGACACCGAAGCACTCAAGCAGCGCCGCGAGCCCAGCGCAGGCCTCCGGCCACGAAAGCCGCAAGCAGGGTATGGCAGGTGCGTGAATGACTGGATGCAGGAAATTGCCACCCGCTTTGGCGTCCTGTGCGCCACGGCAGGTAGGGCCATCTAGGAGACTGAGATGTGCGATTGCAAGACCTGACCCCAGTTCTCCTTCTTCGGCAGCAGTACATTCTGGGTAGCGACTTCGGCCATATACCTCGAGTTTGGCGTTGTCCATCTCATTCGTCGCGCCACAACGACAGTACCAATGCGCCCTGAGCACCTTGGCCGATGGCTACAATTGCTGCCGCACAATCGGTGCTACGCTAGGAAAGCCTCCTATGAGCCCGCATCCCGCAGCCGGGTTGCCAGCGCAAATCCTGCATTACCAGCTAGGTGACAAACTAGGCGAAGGCGGAACTGGCGAGGTTTTTTCCGCCTGGGACCAACAGCTGCATCGCCATGTCGCCATCAAGCGCCTGAAGCCTGCACTTAGCGAGCTTGACGCGAATCTGCTCAGCGAGGCCCGCCTGGGTGCCAGCTTGTCTCACCCTGCCTTTGTACGGATCCATACAGTACTGACACAGGACTCGCGCACTTGGTTGGTGATGGAGCGCGTGCAAGGCCAGACTTTGACCAGCCTGCTGCAGCACGGTGCCCTACCTGCTTGGCGCGCAATCAGCCTGGTGGCTCAGGCCGCCAGCGCGCTGGCTACGGCGCATCAAGCCGGTCTGGTGCATGGCGATCTCAAGCCCGCCAATCTGATGCTGACCGATGACGACCAGCTGCGCATACTCGACTTCGGGCTGGCACAGCAAACAGACCCGCTGGCCACGCATACAGGCGGTGTGACCGAGCCTAGCGGTACGCTTGCTTATATGGCACCCGAGCTATTGCGTGGCCAGCCGCCCAGCCCGGCTTCCGATATCTATGCGCTTGGCCTGGTGCTATATGAGCTGTTAAACGGTGCTCGCCCCTATGCCGAGCTGCAAGGGATTGCGCTCGCCACGGCAAGGCTGCAGGCCAGCACGCCGCCACCGCTGCCTAAAAACCTCGCTCCAGACCTGCAGGCCCTGATCCAAGCCATGCTTGCGCCAGTACCCAGCGCACGGCAGGCCAGCATGGCGGAGGTAGCCCGCAAACTACAGCGCCATGCCGCCCAAGATACCGAGAGACCCAACTCCGTACCGGCGCCTAGGCGAACCTTCCATCTTTGGGGCGGTGTGGCCCTCTTGCTCACCCTCAGTCTGGCCATGGCATGGCGGCCAACGCCACCTGCACCTGCCACCGCATTAGAGCCACAACAACAATCTGATCAAGTACGCCTACAACGGGGCGAAGCGTGGTTACGTCACTTTGATCGCGACGGTGCGCTGGCTTCGGCTACCCAAGATTTCCAGCAAGTACTGGCTCATCAACCGCGCCACGCTGCTGCAGCTGCATTGCTCGCGTTGAGCTATGCACTGCGCTACACCAACGACGGGCGCGACGAGGCCTGGCTGCGTCTCGCCGAAGCAAGCGCCAAGCAGGCGCTGCATGAGGACGACCAGCTGGCACTCGCGCACGCGGCGAAGGCTTGGGTACTTGAGTACCAGGGCAAGCTGGATTTGGCCTTGCTGGCTTATGACCGTGCCTTGCGCCTTGATCCGAGCAACCTGTATGCGCTCAATGGCCGTCCGCGCACGCTGATGCAGCAATCGCGCTTCAGTGAAGCCGAGGCAAGCATCAAGTCGGCCATGCAACGCCACCCACGGGAGCGGTTGTTGGTCGATCTACTAGGCAGCCTGTATTACAAGCAAGCGCGTTACCAGGAAGCTGAAGCCACCTTTCGCCGAAGCATTGTCCTGGAAGCCGATGCCGTGTTTGCGTATGCCAATCTCAACGCCACGTTACTGCGGCTGAATCGACCCGACGAGGCGCTACAGGTGCTGCAACAGGGCCTGCGGATTCGCCCCGCCGGGGTGCTGTATTCCAACCTGGGCACGGTGCTGTTCAGCCAAGGGGACTATCTCGCCGCGGCCGAAGCCTTCGAGCACGCGGTATCGGCCAGCAAGGGCAGCCCGAACGACTATCTGAAATGGGCGAACCTGGCCGATGCACTGCGCTGGCTTCCTGGCCGGGAGCCGCGCTCGCGCGCCGCTTACCAACGCGCGCTGCAACTGATGGCCCCCTTGCTGGCGCGCGCTCCGGACGATCCGACCTACCTCTCACGCGCAGCCCTATATGCGGCGCGGCTCGGCGACGCCCCGCAAGCTCTGGCGCTATTGGCGCGCTTGCCAGCCGGCAGGACACGTAACCCAGACTTGCAGTTCCGCCTGTGCATGGCCTATGAACTACTCCACCAGCGCTCACAGGCGCTAAAGTCTTTGCGGCAAGCGCTCCTGCTGGGCTATCCAGTCAATCTGGTCGAGTCCGAACCCGACCTGATGGCTTTGCGGCGCGACGCGCGCTATCCACAACTGATCCTGAGGAGGACCTTGCCCCGTGACCAACACTCATGAAAAAAAGACCGACCGTGCCGCGATTGCTGTTTCCTTTGATCTGGAACAGAACACCCAGCAACTGACTTGGCGCATGGAGTCCGAACACCACCGCGATATCTATCAGGTTACCGGCCGTGCCGCGGGCAGTGTGCTGCTTGATCCGACCGAGCCCATTGACGTGCTGATTACCGCTGGTGGCAAGCTCAAGACCTTCGGGGCTTTCCGCTTCGAGATCGTACAGTGCTGCGTCGTGACTACTCCGCATGTGATCGACAGCAACCAGCAGCATGGCCGTCAATTCGCCCCGCCTTCCCCTTTTGTGGGCCAAGGATCTGTGCGCGTCGTCACGCCGGATTTCTGGCAGCTGCATGAAGAAGTCGACAAGGACGGCTACCGGCGCTACGTGCTGCTAGCGAAGGACGTGCTTTATGTGGGCGTCGCCCCAGGACGCTGGGAGCTTTCGGTGTTCCTTACCGTCCGGATCAGCTCCGAACAGGGTACGCTTGAGCGCACGTTCCGCTTCGACCCCGAAAGTGAAGTCGGCAATGGCACCCAGCCCAACTAAGTTCTACTGATCGCCATCAAGCCGGCCACCACTCGCGCCGACACCCTGCTTCAGCAAGCCAAACTGGTTCAGGCGCCGGCGCAGTGCCTCACGGGGTGCCTGCAAATGGTCGGCACAGGCATCCAGCGTCTGACCGCTGGCTTCAAAGGCTGCGCGTAGTTTCATCTCATCGAGCTGATCCGGCTTGCAGATCGCATTGCTGGCCGCAATCAGCGCATAAAGAGAGGGACGCGAAATGCCGAGATCGCTGGCCGCCTGCTGGATGCGCCAGCGATTTCGGCGTAGCGCGCCGATCAATGTCTGTTCGTGCAAAGCAGACGGCACGACTCGCTCCGGCCGCGGCGTCGCGGTCACAACATCTGGTGAGGTAGCAGCGTTGCACAGCTCGCGCAGCAAAGCCGCAAGGCCGGCTGCATCCTCGGCGGCCAGCAATTGCAGCGCGCGGCCCACCACATGCTGAAGCTGACGAACATTGCCAGGCCAGTCATACCTGCATAGCGCGGTCAGCAAAGGTAAGGGCATGACCAGCGTTGCTTCGCTGGCCAGCAATACCTGCCGAATCAGTAGCCCAATATCCTCACGCCGCTGCCGCAAGGGTTGAATGCGGATCACAAATGCCTCCAGGCGTCGCAACAGCGGCTGATTGAAGCCCGTTGCCTGAAGATCACGATCGGTGGCGGCGATCAGGCGCGCTTGGCTGGTTTCGACCTTGCTACTGCCCAACGGACGGTACTCGCCGTTTTCCAGCACGCGCAGCAGCATGGGCTGCACGCTGGCCGGCGCATCACCGATCTCATCAAGAAACAGCGTGCCATCGCCTGCTTCGGCAAAGTAGCCGCGCCGTGCCTGCTGGGCGCCGGTGTAGGCACCACGACTGGCGCCAAACAACTCGGCAGCCGCCAGCGATTCGCTCAACGTCGCCATATTTACCGCCACCAGCGGCAAAGCAGCACGTGCACTGGCGGCGTGCAGTGCTTGCGCCACGCGTTCCTTGCCACTCCCCGTTTCCCCCAGCAGCAAAACTGTTAGGTCCGTAGGGCCGACCTGCAGGACCTGATCACGTATCCGCTGCATGCCGGCACTGACACCCAACAAGCCCGGCAAAGGGTTAGCACGCGGCAACTGGCGCAGCCAGTGCAGGCATAGCAGCACGGCACCCCCAAGGCCCAGCACTGCTCCGGCTTCGATGCGTGCTGCTGGCACATGCATTGGCGCCAATACTGGCAATCCATCCAGCTCAATCGCCATACGGCTGTCCGGCGGACAAAGCCACAGGCTGTCGTCCTCCTCCCGCCGTATCCGCAAGCCAGCGCGGGCAATGGTCTGCCAGCCCAGCGGCAAACCCTCTGCAGCCCCAGGTGCATAGAAAAGCGGCGCGTAGCGTTGCAGGCTCAGCTCGCCCGGCCCGCACGGGCCGATCAACTGTTCACCAATCCGGTTCATCTCGGGGTGCCATAGCACTGTCAGCCCCAAGGCCGGCGGCCCCTGCTCAAACAACCTGCTGATCGGCGAAGTTTGTGTGGTGTCGTTGTCGTGCATGCGGCTAGGCCTTGTTGGTGAGCGCAGGCCGCGTAAGGGCAAGCGCTTTACATGTCAAATTGACAGATTCCTTACATAAATATCGGCAAAAACGCACAAAAAACAGCCAATCTCGACCATTTTCATCCTGGCACAGAACTTGAGATGAGGTACGTACGGCAGCGCTGACAAGCAGCTTTAGCCGTCTCAAGTACTTAAACCCAACCAGGAGGTATCACCATGAATCCCGCTGAATCCGGCCAAACCGCACTGCACGTCCAACATATCGCCTGTGTAAATAACGCCGGCTTTGTCATGGACTTCAAAGTCAGCAACCGTGATGGCCACAAAGCTGGCGACTCCGGCGGTTATCCGATCAACCAAGTTCGCAGCATCGACGTAGCCACACTCCAGTTCAACGGCCGCGGCGCCGAAGTGGGCGAGGAAATCCACCCCGTCGTGCATGCCCATGCCGGTGTCACCAAGGAGGGCCCGACCGTGCGGTATGCACCTAATGGCCAGACCGCCACGTACACAGTCACAGGCACTACGCTGATCTACAGCATTAACCGCTGAGACAAGGGGCTAATCATGAAACAGTTGATTTCTGGCGATCCGGTAGATTGGCTCAGCGACCGCGACAATCTGCATGTGCGCTTCGGCCTCAATGTTGCAGACAGCGAAGGCCAGCAGCGCAACAAGGATGCCACCTTGCAGATGTTGACACAGGCACGCTTCAACTTCGCTCCGGATCGCATCTTCCCACAGGCTGTCATCGTCTCGCCCGGTGCCGCACTCTCGATCCAGGTCAAAAGTCGCGCGGACGTGGGGTTTGGTTATCGGGTCAGCACCGGCGCCGGTCCAGTCGCCGACCGGCTCTATGCGGTGGATGAACCCGATGCGAAGGGCTTTCGCACGAGCACGCTACGGCGATTTCAGGCAGATCAGCATCTGATAACGGTCGACCGGCTGGCCGACAAAATCAATGCCTCTCGCGATGTGCAGCAGCTGCTGCCGCTGTGGTCCTGCGATATCTCGAGCTGGGCGGTACGGCAGTTCATGGAGCCGATCTCCAGCGGCGTCTTCAATGCGCAGAACCCACGCTTTGCGCGTCGCCCGCCACTGCCGGCGGCCAGGATATGGCATGCCGCTGACGCGCTTGACGATGGAGGTGTCGCGACCCTGCAAGCGACGGCCGGCGTAGGAACGGCCGTGCGCGCCGGGGTGATCTGGGCTGATGGTGCTGCCGAACAGCAGTTCGAACGCATCGAGGTCCAGATCGAAGACGACCCAGTCAGCCAGCGTATCGGCTTGATGCAAGTCCACTTCTTTGTGCTCGAGCCCAACTAAACCGCCGCCCCCATCCGTACTTGGTCTGGGCTGCCAACGCACGCGCTGGCAGCCATGGCCCCCGGCTTGCCTAAACCAGGCCGGCGAGACGGGTGGCAACGGCAAGGAGATTCTCATGTTGATCACGATTGTTTTTGAAGGCGACGAGCAGCGCGGCCTCGCCTTGCGGATACCAGAAGACGCAAAGCTGGCTGATCTGCGCAAGGAGCTACAGCGGCAGGCCAAGCTGGAAGCGGATGAATATTTCCGCTTTGGTGGCCACAATCTGGACGTCAGTGCGGAGGCGGAGACCACAGCGAAGGAGATCATGGGTGACAGCAACGTCATCCACATCCAGCCGCGCGCCAAGTCGGTTGTCGTGACGGAGCAGGCCTACACCCTGCTGCGCGCCAGCGACCAGAAGAGGCGCATGCTCAAGCTCAAGCCTGACCTTACCTTGGCCGACTTGCGCACTCAGCTCGGTAGCTGGATCAGCGCAGACGATACCTTCAGCGGCGAAGACGGCAGCGTCATCGAGATTGGCGAGGAAGGTAGCTGGCGCATTGCCGACCTGGCCGAGGCCGGCGGCACCCTGGTTGTCGGTACGGCTAAATCCATCACCCCCCCGGTTGAGAAGGAACCAAAGACACCTCGCGACCCGGTCAAGCCGAACTTGCCGGACACAGACCCTAGCACCATTACCTGGGGTCTGGAGTCTGGCGGGACACCGCCGGACATGCTGGACAATCTTATGCAGACCATCGGAGACGCTGAAGTAGAGGAACCCAGCGCCTTCAGTCTGCTGTCGCTCAAGCAGGTCAAAGCGGTCTTCACCGCGCTGTACCTGAATCGCGGCCTGCGTTTCGGTACACAGGAGGCCCGGTTGGCATGGGCCGAGCGCTCACCGATGGCGCCGGTGAGCTATGAACCCACAGGTGACAACGTGCATGCAGGCGGAAGTGCTTCGGCCGCGGAGTGGACGACGTCAGCTACAGCCAGCCGGATATTGCATGAGCTGCGCGAGCGTACCGTACACGTGGCAAATGCTTCGGGCGGCTACGAAGGCTTCGGCCTGGCCAGCCAGTTCCGCCAGGAACTGGAAACGCTGCGACGCAACGAGATCACCACCATCCACCTGCTCGACGAACTGAGCGTGCCCAAGGTAGTGCTGTTCCTGGACCAGGATGCTGACCTGACCGCATCGCCGGCCTTGATTCAAGCAGTTCAGAAAGCGCTAAGCGGGAAGCCGGACCGAGCCGCTCAATACCGCGCCTTGCACCGCGATGTATTCGATCGCTTCGGATACTTCTTCCCGTGCGAAGTGGTGCTTGGTGGACGCTGGACACGCAGCCTGCAAGTCAGCAGCGAATCGCAGGAGCAACAGGAGCAGTTGCTGCGCGCATTCAGTTTCTCTTTGGCAGCCGATGTACAGACCGACAAGGGTCGTTTCACCGGCGACGTTGGCTATGGCAACCGCTCAGAGCAGTTCGAGAACAACACCACTATCCAGCAATTGCGCCAACAGGCTATTCGCATCGTCGGTGGTAGCACGGCCAAAGGCATGGCTGATGGCGGGCTGGCTGCCTGGGTGGGCAGCGTTGCCAGAGTGCGTTTCTGGGCGGTGATCGAGAATCGCAAGCTACGCCCGATCACTCGTTTCCTACCCCAGGCCTTGGCCGACCAGTGCCACAGCCTGATCGACGAATTCGCCCTGAGCGCCATCACCAAGGAATACACGGTGCTCGACATGCGCGAATACGTCGCATCCGCCAATGCGGAGCTGCTCGGGCAACTGCTGTAAGCCACACCTAACTGCACCCAAGCCTTTATCCAACTTTCAGGAGTCCATCATGAACACGCGTCTCAACACACGTTTCGCCCTCGTCCTTCTCAGCCTGGCCGGCATTAGCGCTTGGGCAGGCAACAATACCGTCACGGCTGGCATCACCAAGATCGTGCGCGGCTATAACGGGGGCTCCCCTTGTGCCGCTGCCACTGTCGGTGCCGGTTCCATGCCCAGTGCAGGCCCCAAAGAAGACATGAGCAATCTCAGCGTCAGCTGCAGCGACGACAAGAAGGTCACGTGGGCGCAGCTACGCGAACCACTGCCAAATAACCATGCCTGCGTGACCACGCTGGATGATCTGCGCAAGCAGAACAAGTACGTCACCATCGTGAAGGACAAGACCCCAGACAATGCGTACCACTGTGTGCTGTCCAATATCACACCCACGCAGTTTGTCAACGCAGCAAAGCACCAGCAGTAGGCCCTTAGCCATAGGCGGAGGGCAGCCCTAGGGCTGCCCTTCCTACTTACTCCCCCGGAGTCAGTATACAAACTGCGGAAAAGCCAAGCCGTCGCTGCGCTGCCTCGTGGGCTGGTTGGCCGCCTGGCTGGAAACATCAGCGCAGGGCAGTCGGCACCGTGTTGGCGCTCTGGGTCAGGCGCCATTTGCCATCAACCCGACGCCAGGTGGTGGCAAAGCGCACCATGGCCGTGGGCTTGCCTTCGGCAGTGACAGGCACATGGAAGTAGGCCGTGGCCAGCTCACCCTTCTGGCGGATGTCCAGGTCCTGCACCGGGCCGACGGCAGCTTTTTTCCAGAGTGCGAAGTCCTGCGACATCAGCTGGCGCACGCCGGCCTCGCTACTGACCTTGGCCGCAACGTCGTTGCCGAACAGCACAAAACCACCGCGATCGAGCATGCCGACGACCTTGTCGGCATCGTTGGCGGAGTAGGCACCCAGCAGGTTATCGACCGCTTCATTCACGCTGGGTGAACGCGCCTGGTTGACCGAGTGGCCGTCGGCTGCAATGACGATGGCACAGCCGCTCAGGCCGCTGGCAGCCAGGGCGATGGCAATACTGAAGGTACGCAAATTAGACATGGTGATTCCTTGGGTTTGACCGGGTAAACGGCAGTTTCATTCAGGGGCTTTGGAGTCCAGCCATACGGTGATCGGGCCATCGTTGACGAGGTGGACCTGCATGTCGGCACCAAAAACACCGGTCGGCACCGGCTTGCCGATCTCGTGCGACATGGCGGCCACAAAGGCATCGAACAGCGGTTGCGATACGGCACCCGGCGCGGCGCGGCTCCAGCTCGGGCGGTTGCCTTTCTTGAGGCTGGCAAACAGCGTGAACTGACTCACCGCCAACACACCGCCACCCACATCGCAGACCGAACGGTTCATCACCCCGGCGTCATCGTTGAACACCCGCAGCTTGGCGATCTTTTGTGCCAGCCAGCGGATATCCGCCTCGCCGTCCTCGGCCTCGGCACCCACCAGCAAGAGCAGGCCGGCGCCGATTTCCCCCACCACGCGGCCATCCACCCGGACAGCTGCTTCCGATACGCGTTGCAGCAAGACTCGCAATCACAACCCTTTCACTTTTCGATAGCGCTTATTTCTCGATATAACGCCCGTCACCGAGGTGGATGGCGCCCTTGATCACGCGATACAGGGTCCACACCCAGGCACCCGCCACCAGCAGAATGGCCGCGGGGATGCCGATGATGGTGATGCACAGGCCCACCGCAATCACCGCACACAGAATGGCCGTCCAGAATGTGGTGATCAGATAATCGTAATGGCTGCGCATCCAGCCGCTGGCTTCGCCGCGCTTCACGTGGGCAATGATCACGGCGATCAGGCCGGTAGGCAGTGCGGTGAACAGTGATATGCCCAACAGTACATAGTTGATCAGGGCGAGATTCTTCAGCGATTGATCAGCAGCGTCGTCGTC
The DNA here is from genome assembly GCF_027257935.1 of Chitinimonas sp. BJYL2. Classification (NCBI taxonomy): domain Bacteria; kingdom Pseudomonadati; phylum Pseudomonadota; class Betaproteobacteria; order Neisseriales; family Chitinibacteraceae; genus Chitinimonas; species Chitinimonas sp. BJYL2. The sequence goes on from NZ_JANZKW010000001.1 coordinate 204,933, forward strand.
GATGGTCATGGTGTGTGACATGGTGTGGCTCCCCTTGATGAATGACGATTGCAGGATCGCATCCGCGTTATCGCAAGGGGAGCAGGTGAAGATGCATTGCAGCGGCTGTGGGATGAAATGCATCCAGGCGCGATAGTCCGCGGCAGGGCCACTATCGCCCCGAGCATCAGCGAGGCTCCCGCCAAGACCGTGCAACTTGGACTCCGTCGCGGCGATGCCCAGAGTTCTTGGCGCTTCGCGCCTGGAACCTGGTTCATGCAGGGCTGGCGGGGGGTAGACTAAATCAAAAGCGCCGCTGCTTGATCATCAACCGCCGTTTAGCGCACGGGTTTCCCGAGTGGGTGCTCCGAACTATTCGAACCACGAATCTCAAGCGTTACGCATGGGCGCTCAGCACTCGACAATGTTGACCGGGACCTCGATCACATTGATCGCCAGCCCGCCGCGCGCGGTTTCCTTGTACTTGGCGTGCATGTCGCGCCCCGTGTCACGCATGGTCTTGATCACACGATCCAGCGAAACAAAGTGATTGCCGTCACCCCGCAGTGCCATGCGCGCGGCGTTGATGGCCTTGATGCTGGCCATGGCATTGCGCTCGATGCACGGTACCTGTACCAGCCCGCCTACCGGGTCGCAAGTCAGCCCCAGATTGTGTTCCATGCCGATCTCGGCCGCGTTCTCGGCCTGGCCGGGCGTGCCGCCCATCACCTCGGCCAGCGCGCCAGCTGCCATCGAACAAGCCGAGCCGACTTCGCCCTGGCAGCCCACTTCAGCCCCCGAGATGCTGGCATTGGTCTTGAACAGGATACCGATCGCCCCGGCCGTGAGCAGAAAGCGCACGATGCCGTCCTCGTTCGCGCCTGGCACGAACTTGACGTAGTAATGCAGCACTGCCGGGATGATCCCGGCCGCGCCATTGGTGGGTGCCGTCACCACCCTGCCGCCGCCGGCGTTTTCTTCATTCACGGCCAGGGCATACAGGTTCACCCAATCGAGCACCGTGAGCGGATCGCGCAAGGCGGCTTCGGGGTGGCCGGCGAGCTGGCGGTGGATATCCGGCGCGCGGCGCTTGACCTTCATGCCGCCGGGCAGGATGCCTTCGGTACGGATGCCTCGCGCTACGCAAGCCTGCATGACCTGCCAGATCGCCAGCAGTTTCTCGCGCACCTCGGCCTCGCTGCGCCAGGCCAGCTCGTTTTCCAGCATCAGCTGGCTGATCGATTTGCCATGGCGCTCGCACAGGGCCAGCAACTCGGCACCGCTGCTGAATGGATGCGTCAGCACTTCGGCGGTGGGCGGCTGAAAACCCCCTTCCACCGCCGCCTCGTCCACCACAAAACCACCACCGACCGAGTAGTAGGCGCGCTTGGACAGCTCGCTGCCATCGGCCGCGTAAGCCGCGAAGATCATGCCATTGGGGTGATAAGGCAGCGATTTGCGCTTGTGCAGTATCAGGTGCTCGGCTTCGACAAACGCGATCTCGTGCTGGCCCAGCAGGCTCAGGCGCTGCGTGTCGCGGATGCACGCAATCAGCCCGGGCACGGCATCGGTATCGACCAGCTGGGGTTCTTCGCCCAGCAAGCCCAGCATCACGGCGACATCGCTACCGTGCCCCTTGCCGGTTGCGCCGAGCGAGCCATACATCTCGGCACGAAGGCTATGTACCTGATGCAACAGGCCATCGCGCTCCAGCCGCGCCGCAAAGGTGCGCGCTGCACGCATGGGGCCGACGGTGTGCGAACTGGATGGACCGATACCGATCTTGAACAGATCGAAAACACTGATTGCCATGAGCTTGGGCTCCTCTGGCCGCTTGTAGCGGCTCGATTATGGGATAGCGGTGGGGTGGCGGGATCGCCGCGCCCCGAAGTGTAGCAGCGTAGTCACCGACTACACCTCGCCCCTTCGGTACCACCGCGTAGGGTGCGATAAGCGCAGCACATTGCACCAGGCACCCACCGACACGCCACGTGCAATGCGCTGCGCTCATTGCACCCTGGTGCCAAGATTCAGGCCGGCAGATACACATCGAAACGCACGCTATCGCCTTCCAGTGCATAGGCGGGCTTCAAGCCTGCCAATAGCGGCGCATGGCGCGGTCGTTTGACGACGACCTTGGCACGGGCCAGTGCGCGCGCAGGTGCCAACAAGGCATCGGCATCCTCGTCGGCCCCCACCACCGCCTGAAACGCCTGCATCTCTTTCTTGGACAGCGCGCTCTTGCGTTTGGTGTCCGGAAACATCGGATCGAGATAGATCACATCGGGCTGCTCACCCTGCCAGTTCGCCATCAAGCCGGTGGCCACGCCGCGATGCAGGTGCAATTTCGCTGCGATTGTGGCGACTTCGGGATGCGCGGCAGCGCGTAGCAGGCCATCCTCCAGCAGTGCCGCGGCAATCGGTGAGCGTTCGATCAGATCGATCTCGCAACCCAGCGAGGCCAGGGCAAAGCCATCCTTGCCCAGGCCGGCGGTGGCATCAAGCACGCGAGGTGTCGCCCCACCCTTGAGTCCGCAGGCGCGGGCAATGGCCTGGCCGCGACCACCGCCGTGCTTGCGCCGCCACTCTGCCGCGCCCGACGCAAAGTCCACACGGACCGGGCCGGGGGCGGCGGGACCCAGTGTGAGCAGCGCCAGACCGTCTTCAGCCAGCTGCAAAGCATGGCCCTGTAGCGGCAACGCATCCAGCAGCGCAAAACCGTAGCGCTCGGCCAGCAGCAAGGCATGCGGGCGCAAGGCGACGTCGGGGCAATGCAGCGGAACTGTCACAGACTCATCCAGAGGTAAACATGCAGGCAGCGATTATCGCATTCGTCCTCGCCGTCGGCTGCTTGCAGATGCAAGCCAGCCTGCCGGTGCTGTGGCCATGCCTGCTGGCGGTAGCGGGATTGCTGGCCTTGGTATGCTGGCAAGCGGACTGGCGATGGTGGATCGTCCCGCTGCTCGCGGGCCTGCTGGGCTTCAGCTATGCCGGCTGGCGTGCAGAAAGCCGCTTGCAGCAATGGCTGGCACCCGAGCTGGAACAGCAAACGCTGAGCATCACCGGCACGGTACTCGGCCTGCCCCAACCCAGCCGCTACGGCCCGCGTATCCGTTTTGCCGTGGAACAGGCACCCGCCGGCGTGCCCGACAAAATCACCCTGACCGATTACGCCAAGCCCGCAGCAGACTGGCAGCCGGGCCAGCGCTGGCAGCTCAAGGTGCGGCTCAAACGGCCGCACGGCAGCGCCAATCCCGGTAGTGGTGATTACGCGGGCTGGCTGCTCGGTGAGGGCATCGGCGCGACCGGCAGCGTAGCCAAGCAGGATCGCCAACTGCTCGACGCCTTTGTCGCCACGCCGATCAACCTGCTGCACGCCAGCCGCGCTGCACTGGCGCAGCGCGTGCACAGCCAGCTAGGCGCGCGGCCTTACACCGAGATCATCGTTGCGCTGGTCGTGGGTGAACAAGCCGGTATCGGCCAGGCGCAATGGCAGCTGTTCCGCGATACCGGCATCACCCATCTGGTATCGATCTCGGGCCTGCATGTCACGCTGGTAGCCGCATTGGTCGGCAGTCTGGCCGGCTGGCTGTGGGGGCGCTCCACGCATTGTCTGCTGCGCTTGCCACGGCGCAAGGTGGCAATACTGGCGGGGATCGCAGCAGCCCTGGCTTACAGCCTGCTGGCGGGATTTTCCGTGCCCACTCAGCGGACCTGTTTCATGGTGGCCATTGCCGGGCTCGCCATGCTGTCGGGTCGATCATTGGCTGCCAGCACGATCTGGCTGCTGGCACTCGCATGCACCGTGTTGCTGGACCCTTGGGCGGTACGCTCGGCAGGCTTCTGGCTGTCTTATCTGACTGTAGGTGCCATGTTGTGGGCCGCATCGGCGGCGCGATTCCAGACCGAGAACTGGCGCGCCAAGCTCGGTGAATGGGGCGTGGCGCAGTGGGCGGCGAGTCTGGGCTCCCTGCCCTTGCTGGCGGTACTGTTCCAGCAGTTTCCGCTCGTGTCGCCGCTGGCCAATGCGGTTGCGATTCCAGTGATCGGCAGTCTGGCCACGCCGCTGGCGCTGGCCGGCGTTCTGGACCCGACCGGCTGCCTGCTGACACTCTCCCACGCCCTGATCGCTGCAACACTGGCGCTGATCGGTCCGCTGGCACAGGCCGGCTGGGTCTGGACGCAAGCTGCACCGCCCCTATGGGCACTGCTGCCCGCCTTGCTGGCGACTGCCCTTCTGCTGCTGCCACGCGCCGTGCCCGGCAAGTTGCTGGGCGTGTGTCTGCTTTTGCCGCTGCTGTGGCCCGCCACCAGCAGCCGCACACAGGGCAGCTATCGCGCTACCGTATTCGATGTCGGCCAAGGCCTGTCCGTGCTGGTGGAAACCGCCCACCACCGCCTGCTGTTCGATACCGGCGCGCCCGGTGCCGGTGCGCGCGTGGTGCCGCCGGCCTTGCGCAGCCTGGGTGTTCGCCAGCTCGATATGCTGGTGCTCAGCCATGACGATGACGACCACGCCGGTGCCGCAGCCGATGTGCTTGCGGCTGTACAGGTAGACCGGATCATCGGCGTATCGCCACGGGCCCGACCCGATCAGCCGATCACGCAAGCCCCGCCGGTCACCGCCTGCCAGGCCGGACAACGCTGGGAATGGGACGGCATACGCTTTAGCTTTCTGCACCCCGGTGCCAGGGTGGATGCCAAGGCCAAGGACAACGCACGCAGCTGCGTGCTGCGGGTGGATGGTCCTGGCGGCAGTCTGCTGTTACCAGCGGATATCGGACGACACGAGGAAGCCTCACTGCTCGCCGAAGGCAGCCCGCTCAAGGCCGATGTGCTGGTAATACCCCACCACGGCTCCGCCTCGTCCTCATCGCCCGAGTTTGTGGCCGCCGTAGCGCCCACGCTGGCGATTGCCACAGCCGGCTATCGCAACCACTTCCGCCATCCTCGTGCCGAGGTGATCGCACGCTATGAAGCAGCCAACGCCACCGTGTGGCGCAGCGACCGTGATGGCGCAGTGATCGTGGATGTGGGTCTGGATGGCTGGCAAGCCCGGCGCTGGCGCGCCGAGGAGCCACACTATTGGGATGTGTTGCTGGGCGCCAATCGCATTGTCGCCACCACACGATTGCCGGGGGAGAAGTAATCCAGCGCATCAAAGCTCATTGCGCGCGCCATCGAAATCCCCCGGCCATTCGGGTCGTAGGCCCGTTCGGGGTCAAAGTTCAGATAGTGCTGCCAATCGAAACCGCTGCCCTCGTCCACGACTTCGACGGCCAGATTGGCACCACTGCGCCGGGTTGTGACACGAACACGCTTGTTCACATAGGCGGGTTCGCGCTGCATCGCCTCGATCGTGTCGCGCCAACGGCCGGCCTGCATCAGCTGCTTTTTGTCGTTGTAACCCATGCCCAGATTGCCATGCTCGATGGCATTGACGATCAGCTCGGTCAGGCCCAGCGCCACCCTCTCGGGGTTACCGCTGAGCCGGCCGATCAGCGCAGCAAGGCGCTGAGCTTCATCCAGCGTGGCCAGCGAGAAATGCGCTTCGTCGAGCAACTGCAAGCCATCCAGCGGCTGCGCGGCAGCCTGTTTGACGGCCCGACGCGCGCGGTGCTGCGCCACCGCAGCAGCCACAATCGCCAGCAAGATATCCTGCTGGAACGGCTTGGTCAGGTAGTAATAGGCGCCCGCCTCCATGCCCTCGCGCACCGCGCCGGGCGAGCCTTCGGCGGTCTGCATGATCACCGGCAGGCTGGATAACTGCGGATGCGCCTTCATGCGCCGCAGCAGGCCCATGCCATCGAGACCCGGCATCAGGCGATCCAGCAGTACCGCATCAAAACGGTCGCCAGCCTTGGTCAGCCAGGTCCACGCGGCTTCGCCGTCCTCGGCCAGCTCCACGGCATAGCCGGCAGCACCGAGGTACTCGGACAGGATTTCCAGATTGAATGGCTCGTCGTCAACGAGCAGCAGCGTGGGTTGCACGCCGGGCAAAGCTGCCATCTCCCGCTCCCGGATTCTTGATCGTATGCAGGGATTGTAGACAGCCGGCAGCCAACCGGCTGGCGACTAGGACTTCGATTGCAACTCGGCGTACAGCGCCGTGAACTCCTGGCTCAGTTTGTGGCGCGCATCCAGATGGATCATCGGCAGGCCGCGCTCATGCGACTCGCGGATCTTCACCGAGCTGGAGAGCTTGCTGTCCAGCACCGGCAGTCCCTCGGCAATCAGCTCGCCCACCATGCGCACCGGCAGGCTGGCACGCGGCTGGAACTGGTTGACGACAATGCCTTCAATCGCCAGATCACCGTTGTGATCAGCGCGAATTTCTTCCACGTTGTTCATGAGGCTGTACAGCGCTTGGCGCGAGAAGTCGTCGCAATCGAACGGGATCAGGCAGCTATCGGCAGCGATCAGTGCCGATTGAGTGAAGAAGTTATAGGCCGGCGGGGTATCGAGAATGATCTCGTCATATTCCTTGGCCAGCTCGTTGAGCAGATCTCGCAGCTTGTAGATCTTGTGCCGCGATTCGAGCTTGGCCTGCAGCTCGCCGATCTCGGGGTGCGAGGGAATCAGGAACAGGTTGTCAAAGCGGGTCGGGTGGATGAAGGCATTGCCCGACTTGGAGAACAGGCTGAAATTCAGCGTCTGCTCAAAAAATTCGGCCAGCGTGGGGTCCACTTCCTTGGCCGCATCGCCAAGCAGATAGCGGCTCGAATTGCACTGCGGGTCCATGTCGATCAGCAGGGTCTTCTTGCCTGCGTGGGCCGCAATGGCGGCGAGGTTCACGGCGATAGTGGATTTGCCCACCCCACCCTTCTGATTGAAGATGACGCGCTTCATGCGGCTGCCCCGAAGTGATTGATTTGCTTGGATTCTATCAGCATGTTGCAGCACAGCATTGGTGCATGGGGACGCAGTGTCGCGGCGGACACGATTCAGTGTCGGATTTTGGTGCATGGCCATCATGCCCCTGTCGCGGGCAGGGTCTTGAAAACCGCCATGCAGGCCACATCTAGCGGCATGTCCCTTCTTCAACCCTGTTCATAGCAAGGTGAACCGCATGAGCAAGCAAACCCTGGGCTTCCAAGCCGAAACCAAACAACTGCTGCAACTGATGATCCATTCCTTGTATTCCAACAAGGAAATCTTCCTGCGCGAACTGGTCAGCAATGCCAGCGACGCCTGCGACAAGCTCAAATTCGAGTCGCTCAATAACGACAGCCTGTTCGAGGGCGATGGCAGCCTGCATATCGATGTCAGCTTCGATAAGGACGCACGCACCGTCACCATCAGCGACAACGGCATCGGTATGACCCGTGACGAGGTGATCAACAATATCGGTACGATTGCCCGCTCCGGCACCAAGGCTTTCTTCGAGCAACTGAGTGGTGATGCGAAGAAGGATGCCAACCTGATCGGCCAGTTCGGAGTCGGCTTTTACTCGGCCTTCATCGTGGCAGACCGCGTCAGCCTGACCACCCGCCGCGCCGGTGAAACCACCGCTACCCGCTGGGAAAGCGAAGGCGCTGGCGAGTACACGCTGGAAGACGTGGAAAAGGCCGGCCGCGGCACCGAGATCGTGCTGCATCTGAAGGAGGGTGAGGACGAGTTCCTGGATGACTGGCGCATCAAGTCCATCATCAAGAAGTACTCCGACCACATCACCCTGCCCATCCGCATGAAAAAGGGCAACAGCTACGGCGAGAACGGCGAAGTCATCGTCTCGGACGAACTCGAAACCGTGAACAAGGCGAACGCCTTGTGGGCGCGCAGCAAGAACGATATTTCGGAAGACGAATACAAGGCCTTCTACAAGCATGTGAGCCACGACTGGGAAGAGCCACTGGCCTGGAGCCATGCGCGTGTCGAAGGCCGGCAGGAATACACCGAGCTGCTCTACGTGCCCAAGCGTGCACCGTTTGATCTTTACGACCGTGAGCGCCGCCACGGCGTGAAGCTGTTCGTGCGCCGCGTGTTCATCATGGAAGACGCCGAAAAACTGCTGCCGCAATACCTGCGTTTTGTGCGCGGCGTGATCGACAGCAACGACCTGCCGCTGAACGTGAGCCGTGAGATCCTCCAGCACAGCAAGGATATCGACGCGATCAAAGCCGGCTGCGTGAAGAAGGTACTGAGCCTGCTTGAGGACATCGCCGAGAACCGCAAGGACGACTACACCGTGTTCTGGGGCGAGTTCGGCAAGGTGCTCAAGGAAGGCGTGGGCGAAGACCACGCCAACAAGGATCGCATCGCCGGCCTGCTGCGCTTTGCGACCACGGCAGCGGATACCAGCGATCAGACTGTCTCGCTGGCCGACTACATCGCCCGCATGAAGGAAGGCCAGGACAAGATCTACTACGTGACAGCCGACTCGTTTGCTGCTGCCAAGAACAGCCCGCACCTCGAAATCTTCCGCAAGAAGGGTATCGAAGTGTTGCTGCTGAGCGACCGCGTGGATGAATGGTTTGTCTCCAGCCTCACCGAGTTCGACGGCAAGCCGCTGGCCTCGGTCGCCAAGGGTGGCCTGGATCTCGGCGCGCTCGAAGACGAGGCCGAGAAGAAGGAACAGGAAGCCAAGGCCGATGCGTTCAAGGAACTGATCGACAAGGTACAGGCCAGCCTCGGTGACAAGGTCAAGGAAGTGCGCGTGACCCACCGCCTGACCGACAGCCCGGCTTGTCTGGTGGCTGACGAGCACGCCATGAGCGGCAATATGGAGCGCCTGCTGAAGTCGATTGGCCAGAATGTCGGTGGCAGCAAGCCGATTCTGGAAATCAACCCGGACCACGTGCTGGTGGGCAAGCTCAAGGCCGAAGTGGGCGGCGAGCGCTTTGACGACTGGAGCCACATCCTGTTCGACCAAGCCCTGCTGGCCGAAGGCGGCACGCTGGAGGATCCGGCGGGATTTGTTAAGCGTCTCAATACCCTGATGCTGGCAATCGCCGCTTAAGTCCCGAACCGGACCGCATCCTGTAACGCCCGGCCAATTGGTCGGGCGTTTTGTTTTCCGGTTTCATCGCGAGGTGAAGCCAACCGGGCAGCGTATGCACCTCACGTCGCATGCGTTTGGGTTTTGCTGTCGGCTTACTATGCTGAATGGCTGGTCCTGGCCGCTGTCTTGTGCTGTCGTGGCATAGGCACTCCGGGCGCTCTACCCCCACCCCTTGCAGAGAACCTGATCGTGTTGCGATGCCTTCCCTTGCTGTGCTTGCTGCTTGCCACCTTCAGCCAGGCCAAGGAGATCGAAGTCTACGCATCCGAGCAGGCGAGTTATCAGTACCAAGGGGCCGATGGCGAAGCATCCGGCTTCGTGGCAGAGCTGGTGCGTCTGGTGCTCAAGGAAGCCGGTGTCAAAAGCCGTATCCAGATCATGCCTTGGCCACGCGTGCAGGCCACCAAGCGCAACCGGCCGAACACCCTGTTCTTTACCGTGTACCGGAACAAAATGACCGAGGGCCAATACCGTTGGGTGGGCAAGGTCGTGAAGTACAAGATTCACGCCTATCGCCTCAAGTCGCGCAAGCACATCTCGGTCAGCAAGCCGGAGGACTTTGCCCGCTACTCGGTAGGCGTGCTGCGCGATGGTGGTCGCTGGCGCTACCTGATCGACCATGGCTTGCAGATGAGTGTGGACATCGCCCCGAATGATGAGGTGAACATCCGCAAGTTCTTCGGTGGGCGTATCGATATCCTGCTGGAGGACCCGATCATGCTGAAACACACGGCCAAGCGGCTGGGTCTGGATTTCCATCAGGCCGAAAAGATTTATGAAATCCCCGAGCTGGCCGGGGAAGGCTATCTGGCATTCAGCCTGACCACGCCCGATAGCGTGGTGCAGCAGTTTACCCAGGCACTGGCCAAGGCCAAGGCCAACCCGGGTTATCGCTCGTTGATGAAGTTCTACGACATCAGTGAATAGACATCAGTGAGTAGCCCAGTGCCTTATCCATGCCCCACGGCAACCACATCATGAAATATATGATGTACAAAAACAGCCAGTCGGCTCGTCGGCAGCAGCCCATCCGGTTTGCGCTTCGCTCGGCTTCGCTGGGCATGACCATTGGGACCTTGCTGTCCGGGGCAGGCGTGTGCGCGCAGGCTGCCGAGCCGATCCGCCCGCAGCTCGCAGCCAGCGATCTGGTCGAAATCACCGGCAGTCGCCTCCGGCTCAAGCAGGATCAGCTATCCGGTATCGGCCCGGTCACGGTGATAGACCGCGATGCCATCCAGCGTAGCGGTGCCACCACGGTAGAAGGCTTGCTGCAGCGGCTGTCGGCGTCGGCCGGCTTTGCAGGCAACCAGAACAACAGCTACTGGGTACGCAATGGTTATGGCACTGCGCAGGTGAATCTGCGCGGCCTGGGTATCAACCGGACCCTGGTGCTGCTCAATGGCCGCCGGGTAGTCAACGGGGGAACCGGCGCCAATAGCTCGGTGGATCTGAACAGCATTCCGCTGGCACTGATCGAACGCATCGACGTGCTCAAGGATGGGGCGTCGGCTCTCTATGGCGCCGACGCGGTGGCCGGCGTTGTCAACATCATCACCCGGCAAAGCCGTCCAGGCACGGAGTTGATGGTCCGTTATGGGGAATCCGTCCGGGGGGATGGTGAAGATGCCGCGGCATCTCTGAGCTGGGGCATGCGTGACGAGCGCGCGTCCCTGATCGCCACGCTAGCTTATAGCGAGAACCGCGCAGTGAATCTGGGTTCGCGCGCCGCCTGCCCGCTGGCCGAGTCTGGCGGCAAGCTGGTGTGCTCGGGTCATTCGGCCACCATTGGTGGGCGCGCCCACTATGTCAGCGGCCCGGAGACCGGCAAGTTCATCAATTTCCGCCAATCACTCGACACCGACCCCGCTTTCTTCGAGCCTTATGTCAATGCGCGTCACGGCTACAACACCAATCCCTCACTGAATGCCGTGAACCCCAGCCAGCGAACCAGCCTGGGCGTGCTCGGCACGCGCCAGCTCAGCGACCAGGCCACCCTGTTCGGCGAGCTGCTGTATACCCAGCGGCAATCGTCGCAGCTGGCCACACCGGGCATACTGGGCCTTAATCGCAGCATCCGCCTCGGGGCCAGCCATCCCAGTAATCCCGTGGGCTATGATCTGGTACTGGACAGACGCCGCCTTGCCGAGGCCGGTCCGCGCACTTTCTTTCAGGAAACCGATACCTGGCGTGCGGTGCTGGGCCTGCGCGGACAGATCAACGACAACTGGGACTGGACGCTCGCGGCAAACTGGGGCCGCAATACCGGTATCGACGGGTCGACCAATGTCGCGAATCTGGATCGGGTCGACGCCACGCTCGATACCCGCCGATGCGCAAACACCGCCAACGCCGCCATCCCCTGTGCCAACTATCTGGGTTACGGCAATGTCACGCCCGCGGTGCTGGACTACATCCTGACGCAGGTGACCGATACGGGTGGCAATGCCCAGAAAAGCATGGCCGCCCATGTACGCGGGCAGATCTATCCGTTGGCGGCGGGCATGGTGGGCTTGGCTTCAGGCATTGAAATCCGCCGTGAAAGCGGCTGGCGCACCCCTGATCCACTTACGGCCCGCGGCATTGCCAACACCAATGTCCAGCAGGCGGTCGATGGCAGCTACACCGCCCGTGAGCTGTATGGCGAGTTGTCGATCCCCTTGCTGGCAGACCAGCCCATGGTGCAATCCCTGCACCTGCACACCGCCGCACGGTACTCGGACTACACGACATTTGGCAGCAAGCACACCCGCAAGCTCGGGCTGGATTGGCGGCTCAACCCCGCCCTGAAGGTGCGCCTCAACACCTCTACCGCGTTCCGGATTCCCAGCATTCCCGAACTGTTCGGCGGGATTTCATCCGCCAACCTGACCACTACCGACCCCTGCAGCGGCTGGAGCAAGCTGCCTGACAGCTCGGTCATCAGCCAGAACTGCCGCAGCAGCGGGGTGCCCGCAGGGTTCACCCAGCTTGGCAACACCCTGCTCACGACCGGCGGCGCCAACCCCGACCTGAAGCCGGAGCATGCCGATACCCTGACCGCAGGCTTGGTATGGACACCCTCCCCCATGCTGACCCTGAGCGCCGACTACTACAGGATCAAGGTTGCCAACGCGACTCAGGCCCTGGGCGGCTCTACCCGGCTGGCGGTGTGCTACAACACGCCCGGACTGAACCATGTGTTCTGCAGCCCAACCAGTTTCAGGCGGGATACAACGACCGGCGAGATCAACTTCCTCTCGGCGCAGCCAGCCAATGTCGCCAGCGAGGATCTCGCGGGGGTGGATCTGGGCCTGCTCTATCACTTCAAGCTGGGCAGACTTCCCTTCTCCCTCAATGTGGACGCGTCACGGCTGCAACGCTATGACATCACCCCCTTCCCCGGCGCTGCGACCCTGCACTATGGCGGCAAGCTGCCCAGCGGACGGGGCAGCTATACCCATAACCGGGCCATGGCCACACTGGGCATGACGGCGGGGGTCTGGTCCGGCGCTTACAGCATGCAGTACATCGGCTCCGCGCAGGATCCCGATGCGCCCGCAGGCAGTCTGGGCAGCCGGATACCGGCCTTGCACTACCATAACCTGCAAGTCCGGTATGCCCCGTCCAGACACTGGGATGTGGCGGCCGGCATCGATAACCTGTTCGACAAGGCAGCACCCTTTGTACGGAACTGGACCGACGGTAATACCGACACCATGACCTACGATCTGCAGGGAAGACGCTGGCATCTGCGCGCAAGCTATCGCTGGTAGGTGGTGCAAGGCTGGCGATCCGGACCGGATACTCGCTACACTCTGCCCCGAGCGCCCGGCATATGGCCGGCTGCGTGATTGCCCCTTGCATGATGGCGTGGCCCACAAGCGCGCCCGCTTTTGGAGAGAAGCCGATGAAAGCCGCCCTGCTGCTTGCCTTGTTTGCCGCCACCCTGCCCGCTTACGCAGCCAAGCCGGTCGAAAGTCTGGCATTTATCCGGCTGGATGGTGGCCAGAGCAAGTTCAACCAGGTATCCAGCGATACCTGGATGGCTTCGCTGGGCTACAACGTCAATCGCCATCTTGCAGTCGAAACGGCCTACCGCAAGCTGGCGCGCGTCACCGGCGCCACCGTGACCGATAGTGCCAGCGGCCAGGCTATTAGCGATGCCCGTGTCGACCTGACCGCGCTGCAACTCAACTTGCTGGCCAGCCTGCCGGTGACCGAGCAGTTCTCCCTCCACGCACTAGTCGGCTGGACGCGCAATCAGCTTGAGCTGTCCCGCCCCGGCGCTGTCATCCAGGTGCCGAATCATCAGTCTGGCGCCGTAGTCGGTGCGGGCCTGCGCTGGAAGCTGGAGAACGGCGTCTCGATCTATGCCGAACATACTGTCTTTCCCTCGGTGGACGAAGTCGGGATCGACAAGGTCAAGGTGACGTCGCTGGGTCTGGGCTTCGGGTTCTGAGTCCGGCAGCCACACGCGCCATGGCTGCCATCCAACCTGGCTGGCTGATCGCCCTGCTGGTCTTGATCAGCCCTGTCACACTCGCTGCGCCACGCTGCCCGATCAGCGCTACCCAGCTGACCGGCAGCTGGCAGCATGTGGACGGCCCCGGCCATTATGAAGAAATGGCTTTCGAGGTTGAGGGCGGTACCCGGCCGTTCCGCACCTGGCTACATGCCCGACCCGAAATCGTTGATGCCAGCTGGCAACTTGCCGCCTGCAAACTGACCCTGAGCGGCGGCAGCCTCGCCTCTCCGGAGACTTACGATATCCTGCGGCTGCGCGGCAAGGTGCTCACCCTGCGTGCCGCCGGTACGCGTGCCCTCATACGCTATCGCAAACTATAAGACACCACCTTCGATAGCAATTTAGCTATCACGACATAATAAACAATCAATTTGAGCAATTGTTGGCCGCTCACTAAGATGCACTCCGTCAAGCAGCACCCTCAACACCAACGGAGAAAATCCCATGAGCGTTTCCCTGATCAACACCGATATCAAGCCCTTCAAGGCCACCGCTTTCCACCAAGGCAAGTTCGTTGAAGTCAGCGACGCCAGCGTCAAGGGCAAGTGGTCGGTGTTCTTCTTCTACCCGGCCGACTTCACCTTCGTGTGCCCGACCGAGCTGGGTGATCTGGCCGACCATTACGCCACCTTCCGTGATCTGGGCGTGGAAATCTACGGCGTGTCGACCGACACCCACTTCACCCACAAGGCCTGGCACGACACCTCGGAAACCATCGGCAAGATCCAGTACCCGCTGATCGGCGATCCCACCGGCACCCTGACCCGCAACTTCGGCGTGATGATCGAAGAAGCCGGTCTGGCCGAGCGTGGCACCTTCGTGGTGGACCCACAGGGCAAGATCCAGATCATCGAAATCAACGCCGGTGGCATTGGCCGTAACGCCGAAGAACTGCTGCGCAAGGTCAAGGCTGCCCAGTACGTAGCCAGCCACCCAGGTGAAGTGTGCCCGGCCAAGTGGCAGGAAGGCGCTTCCACGCTGGCACCGTCGCTCGACCTCGTCGGCAAGATCTAAGCACCCTCTGTTGTGGTGAATGGCGCGCTCATCAACGTTCCGCGCGGGCACCCGGGAAACCCGGGCGCTCACCACCGGTGAAAGCTCAATCGGGGTGCTTCCCTGATTGAGCCCACACCCCCCCGCCTTCGTTGCTGCGACGGAGTCCAAGTTGCACGGTCTTGGGGGGAGCCTCGCTAACGCTCGTTATCGCACTGGATAGTCGCCCCGGTACCCAGCGACAAGGCCGCTCGCAAGCAGCCTTCTCACTGTGAATCGCCACGTCTATCGCATCCTGGAGAACACCATGCTCGACAGCACCATCAAGACCCAGCTCAAGGCTTATCTCGAACGCGTCAGCCAGCCCATCGAGCTGGTCGCCTCGCTCGACGACAGCGCCGCCTCGCGCGAGATGCGTGAGCTGCTGATCGAGATTGCCGAACTCTCGAACCAGGTCACCGTGCGCGAAGACGGCAATAACGCGCGCCGCCCCTCGTTTGCCATCGTGCGCCAGGGCGATTTCCCGCGTGTGCACTTTGCCGGCATTCCCATGGGCCACGAGTTCACCTCGCTGGTGCTTGCCCTCCTGCAAGTAGGTGGTCACCCACCCAAGCTCGAACAGACCCAGATCGACCAGATCAAGGCGATTGAAGGCAAGTTCGTGTTCGAGACCTTCATCTCGCTGTCCTGCCATAACTGCCCCGATGTCGTTCAGGCACTGAACACACTGACCGTGCTCAACCCCGGCTTTGAGGCCACGATGATCGACGGCGCGCTGTTCCAGGCCGAAGTCGAATCGCGCCAGATCATGGGCGTGCCCTCGGTGTATCTGAACGGCGAGCACTTCGGCCAGGGGCGCATGGGGCTGGAGGAAATCCTCGCCAAAGTCGATACCGGTGCCGTGGCGCGCGAGGCCGAAAAGCTGAACCAGAAAGACGCCTTCGACGTACTCGTCGTCGGCGGTGGCCCCGCCGGCGCATCGGCCGCCATCTACGCGGCGCGCAAAGGTATCCGCACCGGCGTGGTGGCGGATCGTTTCGGTGGTCAGGTGCTCGATACGCTGGGTATCGAAAACTTCATCTCGGTGAAGGCGACCGAGGGCCCCAAGCTGGCCATGTCGCTGGAACAGCATGTGCGCGATTATGAGGTGGACATCATGAACACCCAGCGCGTCGAGAAAGTCATCCCAGCTGATAAAGTGGGCGGTCTGCACACCGTACAACTGGCATCCGGTGCCACGCTGCAAAGCCGCAGCTTGATCTTGTCCACCGGCGCACGCTGGCGCGAGATGAATGTGCCCGGCGAGCAGGAATACAAGACCCGTGGCGTGGCCTTCTGCCCGCATTGCGACGGCCCGCTCTTCAAGGGCAAGCGTGTGGCCGTGATTGGTGGCGGCAATTCGGGCGTGGAAGCGGCGATTGATCTGGCGGGCATTGTGTCGCACGTCACGCTGCTGGAGTTCGGCGACAGCATGCGCGCCGATGCGGTGCTGCAGAAGAAGCTGCTGAGCCTGCCGAATGTGACCGCCATCATGAGCGCGCAAACCACCGAGGTGGTCGGCGATGGCCAGAAGGTAACCGGCTTGCGCTACACCGATCGGACCACGGGCGAGAGCCGTCTGGTCGAGCTGGAAGGCATCTTCGTCCAGATCGGTCTGCTGCCGAATACCGACTTCTTCAAGGAGGCGGTCAAGCTGTCGCCGCGCGGGGAAATTGAAGTCAACGACCGCGGTGAAACCTCGGTGCCGGGGATTTTTGCGGCGGGCGATGCAACCACCGTGCCTTACAAGCAGATCATCATTGCGATGGGTGAGGGTGCGAAGGCGAGTTTGAGTGCGTTTGACTATCTGATTCGCAACTCCGCTCCCCAGTAAGCGGATAGATCAGCGAAAGGCTTGGCAGCGCAGCTGCTGTAACGGTTCGGCCACTGCGCCGACCAAGGGGACATCTCTTGTCAGGATGTCCCCGATGCTTTCCCGTTTCGTCCGCTCACTCTCTATACCCCTGTGCATCCTGCTCATCACGACTGGCAGCCACGCTGCCGGCAAGATCGACATGGAGGGCGCACGGCAGGCCAGCCACCAGCGCAGTCTGGTCGAACGCATGACGCGCAGCTATGCCTTGCGCTGGCTGGATGCCACGGATGCCGGTGCCAAGCGCCAATACACCCAGGCTGCCGGCGAGTTCTCGGCGCAACTGGGCAAGCTGCGCAAGGCCACGGCAAGCGATCCGGAACTCAAGGAAAACTACGACCTGCTCGCTCAACAATGGGCTGACTATCAAGCCTTGATCGCCACCCAGCCCAGAGCCGCAGATGGCCGTGCGTTACTGGAAGCCTCCGAGGACATGGCCTGGATCGCGCAAAAGGGCGCGCAGCTGCTGGAGGCCAAGCTCGGGCCGGCACAAAAATCGGTACAGCTGGCTGAAGACATCGGCGCGCTCTCGCAGCGTCTGGCCAAAATCTACCTGATGCGCAGTGCTGGCCTGACCCTGCCCTTCCTGGAAAAAGACCTCGCCAGCGCCCGTAGCGAGTTCGAGGCGGCCAGTCGTCAGCTTCGGGCGTATCCGGGCAACACGGCAAGCATCCGAACGCAACTACAGCTGCTGGATACCCAGTGGCATTTCTTTCAGCAGGCGATTGATGAGTTGGCGAAGCAGAATCGGGATCGCCAGTTGCAGCGCAATGTTTTCACGACCAGTGACCGCATCTACGAAGTGGCTACCGACCTCGCACAGCGGTATCGGGCACAGATGCGCTGAAACCGGCGTCAACGCCTTGTCACAATCCACGGGCATGCTCGCCGGCCATGAGCGAGCGCCCGATCCAACACTTCCGCAGCATCTGGATTTCCGATATCCACCTCGGCACGGCCGGTTGTCAGGCCGAGTACCTGCTGGACTTTCTGCGCCATACCGAATCGGATCACCTCTACCTCGTCGGTGACATCATCGACGGTTGGGCGCTCAAGCGTTCCTGGTACTGGAACCAGCACCATAACGATGTGGTGCAGAAAATCCTCCGCAAGGCGCGCAAGGGTACCGAGGTGGTCTACATCGCGGGCAACCACGACGAGGTGGTGCGCCAGTTCATCGGCCTTGCCTTTGGCGGCATCGATATCCAGGACGAAGTGATCCACACCACGGCCGATGGCCGACGCTTTCTGGTACTGCATGGCGATCTGTTCGACGGCGTGATCCAGTGCGCGCGCTGGCTGGCCATTGTGGGTGACCACGCCTACACCTTCACGCTCAAGCTCAACCAGTGGTTCAACCATATCCGTGCCAAGTTCAACCTGGGCTACTGGTCGCTATCGCAGTTCCTCAAGCACAAGGTCAAGAAGGCGGTGAACTTTGTCAGCCAGTTCGAGGAAGCGGTGGCCAAAGAGGCCAAGGCGCGCGGGCTCGATGGCGTGATCTGCGGCCATATCCACAAAGCCGAGATGCGCGAGATAGACGGAGTGCTCTACTGCAATGATGGCGATTGGGTAGAGAGCCTGAGTGCGCTGGTGGAAACGATGGAGGGCGAGCTGAAGATCGTGGTCTGGTCTCAGCGTGGTCACGCTAGCGAGGATGCACCCAAACGGCACGCCAAGACCCGCGAGGCGGTCACAGCCGGGGCGGCACCCTAGCGGGCGGCGTCAGGTCCGGATGCGGGCCCGCATCAAGGCAGCTTCAGTTGCTGGTTGATCCGGTTGAGCAAGGTATCGGGCACCTGCTTGCTGCAGTAGAGATAGCGCACGGTGACCGGCGGCGCATCGGTAAAGCTGTGGATGCGCAGGTTCGTCTCCCCCAGCGCACGGATCATGGCCTGCGCTTCTTCAAGGAACAGGAAATAGCCGTCGACAATATTCTCGGCTACCTGCCGGGCCAGCGCGCGATTCGTGTAGGGCTCCCTTTTCAATCGGGCACCGTGCTGCATCAGCAGGGCATCCGCCTCCGCCCCATAGGAATAACCCTCTTGAGCGAGCAGCCGCAAATCCGCCTGCTTGAGGGTAGCCTCGAGCGTGGCCGGGACGGGCTTGCCGTTGCGAGACACCAACAAGACCAGCGGCCCGTCGCGAAACAGCGGGGCGCTGTATTTACCTACGGCCTCACGCTCAGCGGTGTGGAAGCGGCCAGGGGCACAGCCATAAACCAGATTGCGGGCGATCAGGGTCATATGACGCTGGAAGGGCACGGTTTCCACACGGTAGGCGATACCTGCTCGCTCCAGCGCCTCGCGCGCAGGCTTGCCGACCAGGCCACCAAGACGCCCTTGATCCATCGAAAAATACGGGTCCCGTTCCTCGATGTAGACCAGCAGAGGGGAGTCTGCCGCGCCCTGTGACGGCACGGCGGCCACCGTAAACAGGCCCGCCAGGCAGGCCGACCATGACTTCATCCACATAGCTTCACCCTGTTACGCCCCGCTTGTACTCAGCAATCACCAATGCGCTTGGCACTGAACTCGTTGGTCATCCGCATTTTGCCCTGCGGCCCTGCCGTGGTATCGATCACGGTTTTGCCCTTGTAGCTGTTACCGGCATAGCTGACTTCGCCGGCAATATCGGATTGATGCGGACCTTCACAGCGCATTCTGAACTTCACGGTCGCACCGCTGACGCTGTTTTCCAGCATCTTGCAGTCCTTGCTGGGCGCACCTTGCGGCCCGCCCATGGCCTGCTTGGTCAGGTCTTTCACCTCATTGGGCTTGATGCAGAACTTGACCGTATTGGGCGGGATCGCCATTTTCATGCCCGACATGCTGACCTTGCTGGTCATTTCCCACTGGCCCGGCGTGGCCTGTGGCGCAGCTTGCAAAGTGCCTGCCAAGAGGCAGGCCAGGGTGGCGAGGCAGTAACGCATGGCAATGCTCCCAAATGACTATCCGCTTCCAGTGTAGGCAGCGGCCCTTGAGATTGCTGGCCGATGCCTGCATCTGGCCTGTATTGCCCCGTTGCGAAACATCATGCTCGATTTCCTCAAGCGTAAACCTGCCGTCGATCCCCTCGCCTCACCCTATTGGCCCAGCGTAGGCCACCACATGCCGCTGCTAGATGGACTGAGCGAGGAAGAATGGGGCTTGCTTGAGGCACGCATGCGCCACTTTCTTGGTACCAAACACATTAGCGGCGCCCATGGCGCCGCCGTCAGCGAGCAGCAGCGTCTGGTCATCGCCGCGCAAGCCTGTCTGCCGATCCTGCACCTGGGCGACGAGGCGTATGCAGGCTGGCATGAACTGATCGTCTACCCCGGCGCCTTCAAGAGCCGTGATAGCTGGCGGGATCGCAACGGGCTGGTGCACGAGGGTGAGCGTTCACTGGCCGGTATGGCGCGCACCGACGGCCCCATGCTGGTCTCCTGGAAGGACAGCCAGCATGGGCCCTGGCTGGATGGCTGGAACGTGGTGATTCACGAGTGTGCACACAAGCTCGACATGCTCAATGGCGATGCCAACGGTGCGCCGCCCCTGCATGCCGGCATGTCGCAAGAAGACTGGTCTCGGATCTGGGATCGTGCTTACCGGGATTTCTGTTACAGGGTGGATGCCGGTATAGCAACCGGCATTGATGCCTATGGTGCTGAAAACCCGGCCGAATTCTTTGCCGTGCTGTCCGAATGCTTCTTCGAGCTCCCCCATCGCCTGCACTTGGTCTACCCGGCTGTGTATGAGCAGTTGCGCCAGTTCTACCGCCAGGACCCCGGCATGCGCCTGCCGGTTGTGGGAGTGGACGACATAAGCTGGTAGCCGAATGCCCCCGCTTGGCACGGCTACGCCATGCCGCCGTGTCCGTCTGCCTGACGCAGCGCCTCATACTGCCGCGCGGCATCCAGCCGCTGTTGCTTGCGCAAGGCCGCCTCGCGATAGCGGCGGTGCGCCTCTTCGCCTACGGGCACCAGGGGCGCCAAAGCGATGGGCTTGCCATCGTCACCCACGGCCACCATGGTAAAAAAACAGCTATTGGTATGGCGTACACTGCCTTCGCGCACATTCTCGGCCACGACCTTGATGCCCACCTCCATCGATGAGCGGCCCGTGTAATTGACGGTCGCCATGAAGGTCACCAGTTCACCCACATGGATGGGCTGCTTGAAGGTGACCTGATCCACCGACAATGTCACCACATAGGCGCCCGCATAGCGGCTGGCGCACGCATAAGCCACCTGATCCAGCAAACGGAGTATGGCCCCGCCGTGCACGTTGCCGGAGAAATTGGCCATATCCGGTGTCATCAGTACCGTCATGGTGAGTTCATGGCTAGCAAGACCATGCGGCATGGCGTATTCCTAGATTGCAGCGCCCAGATTGCCCAGAAAACGGTCGACGCCGCCTCGCAGGCTGGCGATGGAATCCACCCCCAGCACAAAGGCCAGATAGCCCTCGATCCGGCGCGTCTCCAGCAGGAACTGCACATGCAGGAACAGCACCTGGCGGGTGTCGTCATCGTCTGGATGATTGATGACATCGAGCCCGGCACCGCTGGCAATGCTGGGCACAGAGTAGGTGAAGTCATCACCGATCAGATCGGCCAGCGCTGACAGGCAGGCCGAGAGCAGCACATTGCCGATCTCTCCCAGCGCATCGGCCAGCAGGGCCTGCATATCAGGTGAGCCGCGGCTGGGCAGGGCACCCACCATCAGCCTGACTACTTCCTCGCCATCTTCATCGGCAAACATCAGCATGGCGTCGCCCGTGAAGCTGCCGGTGAAGTGCTGGGTCACCGCATCCACATGCCGCCACTGCGACCAGCCGATCCGGTCATGCAAGGCCGCGAACGAGCAGAAGCGCATGACCGGCACCGAGAGGCTGACCTCCTCACCGACCAAGCCGCTCATCGCCGCGGCAGCGCGACCCACGCTGATATTGAATATCTCGCACAGGGCGTCCTGCTGCAGCGCGGTCAGTTCCGTGCTCATGCACCCTCAACCAGTTCCAGCAACTGGGCGATCACTGCCTCGGTCACCGGCTTTTGCAGAAAGCACATGCCCAGCGCTTCGGCACGTTGCCGCACGCTGCTCTGCACGTTGGCCGTGAGCACCACCACGCTCAGGCCCGGATGCAACTGCAGCATCTGCTCGCCCGCCACCAGGCCAGACATACCGGGCATGTTCACATCCAGCGTGACCAGTTCAATCGGTTCACGGGCAACGATACTCAGCGCTTCTTCGCCACTGGCCGCCTCGAAAAACCGCCAGTCAGGGCGCTTTTCCTCAAGGTAGGCACGCGCGAGCATCCGCGATACGCGGCTGTCGTCGACGATCAATACATGTTTGCTCATGGCAGGAAACGATCCTTGGCGCGATATGCAACGGTGTTGCCATCATCATAGTCCATGCCGCGCTGCCTTCCTGCACTTGCCCGGTGTTTCGGATATACGACGCCGCATTAGAAAGGGCTGATTTATCCGCACGCCTGTGCCAGCATGCCGCTGGGCCGGATCGGGCCCATAAAAAGTCGGGCTGCACCACACGTGCAGGCTCACCAGTACAAGCGGGAGACACCATGCACCGGCAGTACTTTCACATCGCCAGCCTGTTAGCCGCTATTGCGGCACCGGGGGTCGCCCATGCGCAGGACGCCCTGATCCGCAGCGACCAGCTGATAGCACATACTCGCATCCTCAGCAGCGCCGAATTCGAGGGCCGCGGCGTTGCCTCGGCAGGCGAGCAGAAGACCGTGGCGTACCTGACCGAACAGTACAAGGCCATGGGCCTTGCACCGGGCAATCCCGATGGCAGTTATGTGCAGAAGGTGCCGATGGTCGGCATCCAGACCCAGCCCAGCCTGCGCTTCAGCGGCTGTGCCAAGGACATCAAGCTCGATGCCCCCATCGACTACGTGGCCTTCACCACGCAGGAAAAGCCCCGCATCCGCACGCAGGAATCCGATCTGGTATTCGTCGGCTATGGCGTTGTGGCACCCGAATACGGCTGGGACGATTACAAGAACGTGGATGTACGCGGCAAGACCATCGTCATGCTGATCAATGATCCGCAATTGCCCGATCCGCACGATCCGGCACGGCTGGACGACAGCAAGTTCAAGGGCCGGGCAATGACCTACTACGGCCGCTGGATGTACAAGTACGAGATGGCAGCACGCAAGGGTGCCGCTGCCGCCATCATCATCCACGAGACGATTCCGGCCGCTTACCCCTGGCTGGTCGTGCTCAACAGCAACTCGCGCGAGAACTTCACCATCGCCGCCAAGGACGGCCATGCCAGCGATGTGCCGGTGCGCTCATGGCTGCGCGGCGACCACGCCGAAAAGCTGCTCAAGGCTTGCGGCCAGGATTTTGACCAGCTCAAACAGGCCGCGCTGAGCCCTGGGTTCAAGCCGGTCAAACTCAAGGCCAAGGCCAGCTTCACGCTCAACAACACGCTGCGGCGCATGGACTCGCACAATGTAGTCGCCCGCCTTGAGGGCAGCGACCCGGCCCGCCGCGATGAACTCATTGTCTACACCAGCCACTGGGATCATCTGGGCAAGCGTGGCAACGACATCTATTACGGTGCCACCGACAATGCCACGGGTTCGGCCGCCTTGCTGGAGCTGGGTCGCGCATTCAGCGACGCCGCCAAAGCCGGCCACCGCCCCGCGCGTAGCCTGCTGTTCCTGGCCACCACGGCCGAAGAATCCGGCCTGCTTGGCGCGGCCTATTACGCCGCCAACCCGCTGTATCCGCTCGCCCGTACCGTGGCCAATATCAATATCGACGGCATCAACACCTGGGGCCGCACGCGCGACATGGTGATTGTGGGGGCGGGCCAGTCCAGTCTCGAAAACATTGCCCGCGATGCCGTTGCCCAACAGGGGCGCGTGGTCGCGCCCGAGGCCAAGCCCGAAAACGGCGGCTACTTCCGCTCCGACCATTTCGAGTTCGCCAAGGCCGGCATACCGGCGCTGTATATGTGGAGTGGCGTGGATTACATCGGCAAGCCGACCGGTTACGGCATCGGCAAGATGAGCGAGTACATCAGTAACGATTACCACAAGCCCAGCGATGTGATGAAGCCGGATTGGGATCTTAGCGGTGGCGTGGAAGACACCGAGCTGCTGTACCGGATCGGCCGCCGGCTCGCCGATGGGGTCGAGCAACCAGCCTTCAATGCCGATTCGGAGTTCAGGGCCAAACAGCATGCCTTGCAGGGCAAAGCCGGGCAGCGCTACGGCAATACAGGATACGGCGCCAACTGAGCCCGCAATGACAACGGGCGCCTCGGCGCCCGCTGGCCTTATTGCACCCTGTGTTCACCCTGCGTAGGGGCGTCATCGCCGCCGGGTCGTATCAGGCCTGATCAGCGTCTTCGCGGTATTCGTCGAAGTTGTCGATGTAATCGGCCAGGCTGTCCTTGAGCGCATTCTGGAACTGTGCCGTGTACAAGGCCAGCAATTCACCGCGCTTGGCACGCAAGGCATCGACACTGTCAAAGCCCTGTGCAGCCGTCCATACCGTGTAACGCGTCAGGGCAAACAGGAAAGCCGCCTGCACTTCGTCGGCACCCGCGGTATCGAGCTGGACATTGGCCAGCTGGACGTACGCATCGGCCCGATCAAAAAACGCGTCCTCGTTGTCGCTCATGCTCATCTCCATTGCGCTGCCAGCTTACAGGCCAGCGTCATGCGCCTGCTGATCGGCGTGATAGGACGAACGCACCAATGCGCCCACGGCGGCATGTTTGAAGCCCATTTCGTAAGCGGCAGCTTCGAAGACCTTGAACTGCTCCGGCGTCACATAACGCAGCACCGGCAGGTGGCTGTTCGATGGAGCCAGATACTGGCCGATGGTGATCATGTCGATATCGTGCGCACGCATGTCGCGCATGACTTCAAACACTTCCTCATCGGTTTCACCGAGGCCCACCATGATGCCGCTCTTGGTCGCGACATTCGGGTTGCGTGCCTTGAAGTCCTTCAAAAGCTTGAGCGAGTGCAGATAATCCGAACCGGGACGGGCCTGTTTGTAGAGGCGCGGGGCGGTTTCTAGGTTGTGGTTCATCACATCGGGCGGGGTGGCCGTCATGATGTCGATGGCCACATCGAGGCGACCACGGAAGTCGGGCACCAGCACCTCGATCTGAGTATTGGGCGACAGTGCGCGAGTCTGGGCAATGCAATCGGCAAAATGCTGGGCACCGCCATCGCGCAGGTCGTCGCGGTCTACCGAGGTGATCACCACATACTTGAGGCGCAGCGCGGCAATCGTTTCAGCCAGATGCTTGGGTTCATTGGCATCGAGCGGGTTCGGGCGGCCGTGGCCCACGTCGCAGAACGGGCAGCGGCGCGTGCAGATGTCGCCCATGATCATGAAGGTGGCCGTGCCCTTGCCGAAGCATTCGCCAATGTTCGGGCAGCTGGCCTCCTCGCACACCGTGTGCAGCTTCTGCTCCCGCAGGATGTTCTTGATCTCGTAGAAGCGGTCACCGGCCGGTGCCTTCACGCGGATCCAGTCAGGCTTCTTGAGCGGCTCGGCCAGCGGCACGATCTTGATCGGGATGCGGGCGGTCTTGGCCTCGCCCTTGAGCTTGACGCCTTGTTCGGCTTTCTCGGGCGGGGTGGTGACAACGGGCGAGGACATGCTTGGGGACTTTCGTTCACGCCGGCTCAAGCGGCCGGCTGGGAGTTCAAGGCGTAATCTGATACCGCGGCGGTACCGTCCTGCGCCAGCAAGGCCTTGATTTTACCGGCCAAACGCGGTCCGAGCGAGGCCGGCGTCTCGTTCAGGCCAAAATCGCTGAGCTGGGTCACGGCCAGACCCGCATAACCGCAGGGGTTGATATAGCCGAAAGGCGTGAGGTCCATCGCTACATTGAGCGCCAGCCCGTGATAACTCTTACCGTTGCGGATGCGCAGCCCCAGTGAGGCAATCTTGGCTTCTACGCCGTCGCGCTGTACATACACGCCGGGTGCATCCACCTTGCCGTAAGCGGCGATGTTGAAGTCTGCCAGCAGCTCGATGATGGCCTGCTCGATCCGGCGGACAAACTCGCGCACACCCAGCTTGCGCCGGCTCAGATCCACCAGCAGGTAGACCACCAGCTGGCCGGGGCCGTGATAGGTAACCTGACCACCACGGTCGATGGGCACGATGGGGATATTGCTGAGCTGCAGCACATGCTCAGGCTTGCCAGCCTGGCCCTGGGTGAACACGGGCGGGTGTTCGAGCAGCCACAGCTCATCGGGCGTGCCGGTACCACGTTCATCGGTGAACGTCTGCATGGCGCGCCAGGTCGGTTCGTACTCGACCAGGCCAAGTTGTTTGACGACAGGTTCCACGCTTACAGCACGTACTTGACCATGGGGTGGCCCGTCACCGCGCGGTAGATTGCATCGAGCTGTTCCTGCGAGATGGCCGTGACCGTCACGGTCAGCGACACATACCTGCCACCGGAGCTGACGCGCAGCTCGATATCTTCGGCCGTCAGGTCATCGGCATGGATGCGTACCAGCTCGAAAATGGTTTGCGAGAAATCGTCGTGGCGTTCGCCCATCACCTTGATGGGAAAACGCGTGGGGAATTCGATGATGGCTTCTTTGGGTTCGCTCATGGCGACCTCCTTGTAGCTGGGCCAGGGTCAACGCCCCATCGGGCGCAGGGTAAGGTCTGGCAAAGGTAAGATTCCGGGCGATGGGCTGTCGCGCCACAGTTTATTCGTCGCGTCGCCCTAGGCATCCTTGAGCCGACAGATGAACTGTCGACGGGCCCTGGCGGTGCTGATCTACGCCAGCGGGAACGGCTACGTGATGCAGTGGACTCCGGATGGCATCCCGACCTAGATGGTGTCATTGCCGTGTTTTCAAACCCCTGCGACCGTTCAGCGGCGCAAATCGAGCGCCATATGGTACTCATCGTAGTGCGCCTCACCCACACGCAGCGAATCGCGCTCGGTGCCCCACACCACAAAGCCGGCACGCGCATAGAGCGCCACGGCGGCCACATTGCCGGTTTGCACACTGAGCTGCAGCCAGTCCGCGCCCAGTTCGGTGCGCGCGCTGCGCTTGATGGCATCGACCAATTGGCTCGCCACACCCTGGCCGCGGCTTGCCGGCTTTACATACATGGCGAACAGATTGCAGCGGTGCCGCGCCTTGTGCGACATCTCACGCCGCGCGGTTGCTGTCGCGATGAGTTCGCCGTCGCGCTCGGCAACCCATACGCGGTTCAGCGGGTCGGTCAATCGTGCGGCCACCACGTCAGGCGAGAAGCCAGCCTCTTCGGCCACGCTGCTGCCATAGGCCTCGGGATGGGCGGCCAGCGCCTCAAGCCGCATGGCCTGCCATGGCTGTGCGTCGGCCGCCGTGGCCAGACGGATCAGCATGCGCCACCCGCACGCATCACGGTGTCCTTGTAATCCTGATACAGCGCGTCCATGCGCTGCGCCAGCGGGCCGACCTTGCCATCACCCACCGGCTGGCCGTCAAGTTCGACCAGCGCCAGCACTTCCTTGGTGGAACTGGTCATCCACAGCTCGTCGGCGGCGCGGACTTCGGCTTCGGTAATCGTGCGTACCTGTAGCGGCAAACCATGTTGCTGCGCCAGTTCGATGATCAGGTCGTAGGTAATGCCGGGCAGGATCAGATGATTCTTGGGCGGCACGGCAATCACGCCATCCTTGACCACAAACACATTGCTGGCCGCGCCCTCGGTGAGGAAACCATCACGGAACATCACGCATTCGGCACAGCCGGCACGCTTGGCGGCCTCGCGAAGCAGCACGGTGGGCAGCAGGTTCAATGATTTGAGATCACAGCGTAGCCAGCGGAAATCGGCATGACTGATGGCGCGCACGCCCTGTGCCTTGATCTCGGGCGAGGGGGATTTGAGTTCGGCTGCAAAGATCAGCACGGTGGGCGGCACGTCGACCGGAAACGGAAAGTCGCGCTCGTTTGCGCTGCCGCGCGTCACGTGGAAATACACCGACTGATCATCAAACGGCTGGCGAGCAATCACGCCCAGTATCCGTTCACGCCACTCATCCCGGGTATGTGGATTGGGCAGCTGAATGGCGGAGAGATTGGTCTCCAGCCGGCCCAGGTGCTCATCGAGCCGGAATGGGTGGCGCGAGTAGACCGGCACCACTTCGTAAATGCCGTCGCCGAACAGGCAACCGCGATCGAAGGCAGAGATTCTTGCCTCAGCAGCCGGCAGGTAGTCACCGTTCAGATACAGCATCGCGAACCACTCCCTTCAAGCCAGTGTTTTGCGGAAAGCCAGCTGGCGCTTCACTTCGGCATAGCCCAGTCCACGATAGAACGCATGGGCTTCTTCACGTTGGGCGGCCGAGCGCAGGCTGACAATCGCGATGCCCTGCGCCTGAGTCCAGCGCTCCACCGCCGCCATCAAGGCAGCGCCTATACCCTGGCGCCGGCAGCGCTGATCCACGACCAGGCCACCGATCTCTACCGAGAGCGGCGATTCGATCAGTGGCCGCACAAAACCATGCACCCAGCCCACCACCTCGCCAGCCGGATTTTCCGCTACCAGCAGGCAATGATCAGCATTGCCCAGCATGCGCTGCAGGTTGTGCCGCACCGTGGTCAGCTCAATGGCATAGCCCAGCTGGGCCGAGAGTTCGACCAGCGCGTTGGTATCCGGCAGCGCAATCGGACGGATCTGCACGATCAGTTGAACCAGAGCTTGATGCTGTCGATGGTGCGGCCAAAGAAGCCGGCCTCGGCGACCGGGGCCAGCGCCTTCAGCGGCAGCTCGCCCAAGGCCTGACCATCGAGGCTCAGCTTGACCGAGCCAACCACCTGGCCTGCCTTGACCGGTGCGATCAGACGCGGCTGCAGCACAATCTGTCGTTGCACGCGGGCAGCGGCACCCTTGGGCACCGTGGTGTACTGGTCGGCATCGAAACCCACGGCGAGCTTGTCGCTCTGGCCCTTGAACACGCGCATCTGGCTGACCGCCTGACGGGCTGCGTACAGCTTGGGCGTATCAAAGAACTGCAGGCCGTAGCCCAGCAGGCTGGCGCTTTCGTTGGCGCGGGTCACATCGCCCTCGGTACCCAGCACCACGCTGAGTACGCGGCGATCGCCATCGCGCTTGCTGGCAACCAGGCAGTAACCGGCGCTTTCGGTGTGACCGGTCTTCATGCCATCCACGCCGGGATCACGGTAAAGCAGCAGGTTGCGGTTAGGCTGGCTGATGTTGTTATAGCGGTACGACTTCATCGAGTAGATGGGGTAGTACTGCGGAAAATCGCGCAGGATGGCCGTCGCCAGAATGCCCAGATCCCGCGCCGTGGTGTAGTGGTTAGGATCAGGCAAGCCGGTCGAGTTCATGAAGCGCGTGCCCTTCATGCCCAAGCGTGCCGCTTCCTGGTTCATCAGGGCAGCAAAGGTCTCCTCGCTGCCGGCAATCGCCTCGGCCAGCGTCACACAAGCATCGTTACCGCTTTGTACGATCATGCCGCGGATCAGCTCATCCACCGTGGCGGGCTTCTTCGGATCCAGAAACATCCGCGAACCTTCGGTCTTCCAGCCCTTTTGCGACACGGTCAGTTGCTGCGTGGCCTGAATGCGGTTTTCCTTGAGCGCCTTGAAGGTAATGTAGGCCGTCATCAGCTTGGTCAGCGAGGCGGGCTCGATGCGCTTGTCGGCATCCTTGGTAGCCAGTGTGGCGCCGCTCTTGATATCAAGCAGTAGATAAGCGCGCGCGCTCAGTTCCGGTGCGGGCGGGACAGGCAGGGCAGCGTGACTCGCCAGCGAAGTGGCGATCAGCAGGGCAAGCAGGGATTTCTTCATGGCGGGAGACAGGTATTCCGGTTGGATCGGCGCAGATCGGCACGCCGCGCTGCAAAACACGCCGCATTGCGCGGCAAAGGCGCCAATTATATGCGAAACAGCCACCTGCTCAGGTGGCCGTTTAGGCAAGACAAGACCGATACTGCGGCCAAGCCAAGGCCTTGGGCTAGCCGGATACCAAGCGATCTTGCAAACCCTGCTGCCAGGGCGCGCGCAAGGCCGCAACCCCCTGTGCACCGGCCGCTTCGGCCTGTGGCAGATCCTTGATGGACAAACCGCCAATGCCGTAAACCGGCAAAGGCCAGCCCTGGCTTACCAGATCGGTAAAACCAGGCCAGCCTATGCCCGAGCGGCCCGGATGACTGGGCGTAGGGTGCAGGGTGCCCAGCACCGCATAGTCGAGCCCCAGTTCAGCCGCCTTGGCCAGCTCGGCGGCGTTGTGCACCGAGGCGCCCACCCAGCCCTCAGGCCGGCTTGCCGTCTGCAGCAAGGTGCGGGCACTGAGATGCACCCCGTCCGCCCCCAGCTGTGCCGCCAGTTCAGCTTGATCATGCAGCAGCACCCGAGCCCCGAAGGGTCCGGCCATATCGATCACCTGCCGGGCCAAAGTCGCGTAATCCACGGCGGATAGCTGCGGCTCACGCAGCACCACCCAGCGCAATCCCCCCTGCAAGCAGACAAAAAGGCGCGCCAGCCAAGTGGGGATACCCAGCTCAGCCACGTTGGAGAAGGCCAGCAAGGGCGGCAATTCCAGCCCCCGCAAGATGGGGGTGTTGGCAGGCAACACCGGCCCCACCGTGAGCGCGCCCGGCCACTGCCAGGCGAACGACTGCGCCTCGCGGGAATGCAGCTCACCTTCCCAGGCGGTTACCTTGAAGAAATTGAGCCGCACGGTGGCATGGGGGTAGGTAAAGGTCTGCACCAGCCAAGGATGCGCGGCCGTCACAGAAATGCCCATCTCTTCGTGCAACTCTCGGTCCAGCGCCTGCCGCGGCGTCTCACCCGACTCGATCTTGCCGCCGGGAAACTCCCACCAGCCTGCGTACGCCTTACCTTCGGGCCGCGACCCCAGCAGGAACTGGCCGTCAGGCCGGACCAGCACGCCAGCCGCGACATGGGTGATCTTGGTCTCGCTCATGCGCGCCCCGCCTTGTCACGCGCAAACTGCCAGGCCACACGGCCCGAGCGCGAGCCACGGCCCAGCGCCCAGTTGAGTGCTTCGCGTTCGATGGTCTCATCCCAGGCCGGCGCACCAAGCTCAGTCAGCCAGTGGCGTACGGCAGCCAGATACTCATCCTGGCTGAACGGGTAAAAACTCAGCCACAAACCAAAGCGCTCGGAAAGGCTGATCTTTTCCTCGACCGCATCGGCCGGATGGATTTCGCCATCCACATGACGGGTCTTCAGGTTCTCGTCGAAGTACTCAGGCAGCAGATGACGGCGGTTGGAGGTGGCATAGATCAGCACATTGGCGCTGGTCGCAGCCACACCGCCATCAAGCACCGATTTGAGCGCCTTGTAGCCACCCTCGCCTTCTTCAAAACTCAGGTCGTCGCAGAACACGATGAAGCGTTCGGGTCGCTGGCTCAGCTGCGCCACGATATCAGGCAGGTCAGTCAGATCGTCCTTATCCACCTCCACCAAGCGCAAACCCTGAGCGGCGTACTCGGTCAGTACAGCCTTGACCAGGGACGACTTGCCCGTGCCGCGTGCGCCCGTCAACAGCACGTTGTTGGCGGACTTGCCCTCGACAAACTGGCGCGTGTTGCGAGCGATTTCGACCTTCTGCGGTTCGACATTGTGCAGATCTGCCAGGCGGATGCGATGCGGCGCAGCCACGGCTTCGAGCCAGCCCATGCTGGTACCCAGCACCACCTTCTTGCGCCAGCGGAAGGCGAATGCAGTCCAGTCGGGTTCTGCCACCAGTGGCGGAAGCAGGGCATCCAGGCGGTTCAACAGATCAGCAAGTTGGGGGCTGAGGGTCATGGTGGCTCAGAGAATCTCGAAATCCAGACTGATTCTGCATCTGACGGGAATGGCTTTGCCATCGCGCTCGGCCGGTTTGAAGCGCCAGCCACGTGAGGCAATCAGTGCGTGATTCTCGAACCAGGGGGATTGCTTGGAAACGGCCTCTGCATCAACCACTTGCCCTTGTTCATTGACCGTGAAGGTCAACCTCGCAGACCCGTGTTCATTGGCAAGCCCACGGCCAACGGGATAGAGCGGTTTCGTACCGCGAACCAATTCAGGCGGACGATCCAGCTGATTGGGTATGCAACCAGTGAATACCCTCGGCGCCATGGAAATAGCCGGCGTGATCGGGCGACCGAAGGGATCAAGATCGATCGGGCCCAAGGCGCAGGACGTTAGCGTCAACGCCACGGTAGAGACAATCACTACTCGCATGGACATACCTGGAAGGCGACTAGCTGCGGTAATCGGCATTGATCTTCACATAGTCGTAGCTGAAATCGCAGGTCCACACGGTCGCGCTGACCGGGCCGCGGTTCAGCACCACGCGGATCAGGATTTCGGCCTTGTTCATCACGCGCTGGCCGTCTTCCTCTCGGTAGGCCGGGTTACGACCTCCCTTGGTCGCGACCAGTACCTCGTCGAGGTAGAGGTCGAGCTTGTCCACATCCAGATCATCGATGCCGGCATAGCCGATGGCGGCGAGAATGCGGCCCAGATTGGGGTCAGAAGCAAAGAAGGCGGTCTTCACCAGCGGCGAGCGGCCAATCGCATAGCCGATGGCCTTGCACTCGGTTTCATCCTTGCCGCCTTCAACCTGCACGGTCATGAACTTGGTCGCGCCTTCACCATCGCGAACAATGGCTTGTGCCAAGGTCTGCGCAACTTCCGTCACGGCATCGCGAAGTGCGGCGAATTCGGCGCTGGCCGCGTCGCTGATAGCCGGGCCGGTCTGGCCGCTGGCGATCACGATGAAGCTGTCGTTGGTGGAGGTGTCGCCATCAATCGTGATGCAGTTGAAGCTGCGGTCGGCAGCGTGCTTGACCAGCGCCTGCACCAGCGGCTGGGTGAGCTTGGCGTCGGTGGCGATGTAGCCGAGCATGGTGGCCATGTTCGGGTGGATCATGCCGGCGCCCTTGGCGATACCGGTGATGGTGATGGTGGCGCCGCCGATGCTGACCTGCTTGCTGGCCGCCTTGGGCAGCACATCGGTTGTCATGATGGCCGCTGCGGCGTCGGACCAGTTGGCCGGGGCCAAGTTGGCGACGGCGGCGGGGACGGCGTTAATGATTTTCTCGTATGGCAGCGGCTCAAGGATCACGCCGGTCGAGAACGGCAGGATTGCTTCGCGGCGCAGGTTCAGCGCGCCGGCGACAGCATCGCACACCTTGATCGCGCGCTCGCGGCCATCAAGGCCGGTGCCGGCATTAGCATTGCCGGTGTTCACCACCAGTGCACGTGGCGTGGCAACCGCCAGATGCTCGCGGCACAGCTGCACCGGGGCGGCGCAAAAGCGGTTCTTGGTGAACACGCCGGCTACAGCAGCGCCTTCGTCCAGCTTGATGACCAGTACGTCCTTTCGGCCGGCCGTCTTGACCCCCGCCGAGGCAATGCCCAGCGTCACGCCGGGGACGGGATGGAGCGAGGCAGGATCGGGCACGACGAGGTTGACGGGCATGGCGGGGTTCCGGTTGTTGCAGTGCAAGAAAGGCGCAATTCTAGCCCGGAATCGACATGGCAGCAGGGGGATTACCGGCGCATTGCGCCATGGTGCCTCGCGAACGCGAGACACGGCATTCAGGCGCTATGGCCCTGATTGCGGCCGGCGCGTTTGGCCTCCAGCAGCGCGGCATCGGCACGATTGAGGGTATCGGCATAGGCCTCTCCCGGTCGATGCGCCGCCAGTCCGGAACTCACGGTAATGGAGATGGCTTCTTCACCCACACGGATCTTCAGGGCGGCGATGGCCATGCGCACACGCTCGATGATGCTGACAGCAATCTCCATAGTGGTTTCCGGCAGGAGGATCAGAAACTCCTCGCCGCCCCAGCGGCCGCACAGATCGTAATCGCGCATCTCATCCTGCATGCATCGTCCCGCTTCGATCAGCACGGCATCGCCGGCATCATGCCCGTAGCGGTCGTTTACCAGCTTGAAGTG
Organism: Chitinimonas sp. BJYL2; assembly: GCF_027257935.1. NCBI lineage: Bacteria > Pseudomonadati > Pseudomonadota > Betaproteobacteria > Neisseriales > Chitinibacteraceae > Chitinimonas > Chitinimonas sp. BJYL2. The sequence continues at coordinate 238,271 of NZ_JANZKW010000001.1, forward strand.
ATCAAAGTCGAGCAAGGCAATGCAGAAGCTGCGCTGGTGGCGTTCGTCACGCTCTACCTCGGCGCGCAGCCGCTCCATCAGCAGCCGGCGGTTAGGCAGACCGGTGAGGGCATCATGGGTGGAAGCTTCTTTGAGCGCAGCATTGAGGTCCTGCATCATCTGCTGGTAGCGATCGGAGATGCGCGCCACCTTCTGCAACTGGCGCAGCTGCTTGTCCACACGCTCTGCCATGCTTTGCTCGCGCTCGCGGGCCATGCTCTGATACACGTCCGAGACACGGGTGATACGGTCGAGCCGGTTGAGCAACTCGTGGTGCTGGTGCCAGAGCTGGCTGAGCGGAAAACGCAGGGGGTTATCCTGGTAATCAGGGTCCGCCAGCAGGCGCTTGACCTGCTCTTCCAGTATCCACTTGTCGGTGCTCATACAGGTTCGCTGGCCACAATCGCAAAGGGGAAGCTGCAGTCTTCCTTGAACTCGCCGGCCAGCTCGGCCACCCGCTCGTTGCGGGCGTCGTAGTGCCAGTTCACGGCCACGGCACGGCCCTTGTGATGGACTTCTTCGAGCAGATCGAAAATATCCATCATGACCTTGATGCTGCTGGTATTCAGGTACATCAGCCGCAATTCCAGGGTCAGCGGACGATCCGTCTCAGCCAGAAAGTGCTCTACCCAGTCGATCACAGGGCCGAAAAGTTCGAAGGAGTTTTCCGGGTAGGAGTCACCGGCAATCGTCAGCAGGCCTGCGGCATGCGCGGTATCGATGGCGGGTGTGGATTGGGTGGCAGGGATATGAATATCGGTGGTCATGGTCTTGTCTTGCATCAGATTACGGCGCGCAGGCTGAAGAAGGCTTTGCCGTCTTCGAGTTCGGTCAGGCTGGCGGCCAGGGGCGCGCTGGCCTTGCGGGCGATGTCGATCAGGCCCAGGCCGGCGCCGGTGGTGGCGTCCGCATCACGGGGCTGGCGCAGCTGCTCCTTGTAGCGGGCCTTGAGTGCGGCCTTGTCAAGGCTGGCGAGGCTGGCCACTTGCTGCAGCAGGATGGCGCCATCAGCGCGCTCAACCAGATTGCCCGCCGACACCACATAGTGCCCGTCATCATCGCGGCCTATCACCACCGTGGCCGCCGATTCCACCTCGGCGTAACCGCGGCTCTGCGCGTAATGGCGAATATTCTGGCTCATTTCAATATACACGCCGAATACATCCATGGCCTCGCTGGGTGTGGCCTGCTCGGCCTGCAGGTAGTTCTTGAGGGCCGTGCCGATTTCTTCAATCAGGCTGCGCGAGATCGGGCCATTGAAACACAGCAGGATGCGCTCGCGGTTGAAGTGGGTGCGCAGGCTGTAGAGGTCGATATTGTTCATGTGGCTCTCAACGGATCATCGTGGATCAATCAAAGCGGAAGCACAGCAGGGTAATGTCATCGCGCTGGTTGGCATCGCCCTGATGCCGGGCCACGGCCGCCGCTAGCGCGGCACCCTGTTCGGCCAGCGGCAGGGCAGCATGCTCGCGCACCAGCGCAACCAGCCGGCTGGTGCCAAAGCCAAAGCCATGCTCGCCACCAGCCTGATCGAGCAGGCCGTCCGTGGTCAGATAATAGGTGCGATTGGCCTGCAGCGGCACGGTGACATCCTGATAATCGCCACGACGCTTGTCGCCGATGGCGCGGCGGTCGCCTTTGATCTCTTCGACAGTTTCGCCATCGCTCCACAGCAAGGCGATCTTGGCGCCAGCAAAGCGCAGGGTCTTTTTTGCCCGATCCACATAGACCAAGCCGGCATCCATGCTGGTGGCAATGCTGCGCGGCAGGTGGCTCTCGGACAACATCTGACGCATGGCGGCATCGGTGTGATGCAGGATGGCAGCCGGCGAGGTGGTGCCGACTTCGGCAATCGCATGGTCGATGGCCGCGCGCGCCAGCATGGTCATCAAGGCCCCCGGCACGCCATGGCCTGCACAGTCGATCACGCCAAGCAGGCAGTTGTCGCCGTCTTCCCGGAATACATAGAAGTCGCCCCCCACCACATCGCGCGGACGCCAGAGCACGAAGTGATGTTCGCCCAGCGATTGCGTGAGCTGCCGGTCAGGCAGGATGGCGCGCTGGATCAGGCTGGCGTAATCGATGGAATCGTTGATCTTCTTGTGCGCGGCGGCCATCTCGCGGTTCGCAGCTTCCAGCGCCGCCGTGCGTTCCTGTACCCGCGCCTCGAGCTGTTCGGTATGGCTGCGCACCTGATCGGCCATGCCGGCAAAGGCACGGCTCAGCTCGCCGATCTCATCATCACGCTGGCTGGCGCCCCCCACCTGATAATCGCCCTCCGCCATGGCCTGGGCGGAGGCGCGCAAGCGTTTGAGCGGGCCGAGGATCAGTCTCTCCACGGCGTAGATGAAGCCGGCCAGCAATAGAAACAGCACCAGCACCACGCCGGCCAGCACGGGTTTGATCCAGGCATCTTCGAACAAGCGCGCGGCGTGCAGATCGACAGCACTGACCACATACCAGCGCAGTTCAGGAATATGGCTGACCGCAATCACCTGTGATTTGCCATCAAGGCGGGCATGCGCCAAGCCCACGGCATCGCGACTGGCTTCCGCCACCTTCATGGCCTTGAGAAGGGCAGCGCGGGTCGATGCGTCAGGCAGCATCGTGAGCAGGTTGCCGCCCGTATGCGTGGCCGATTGCGTGCCGGAATTGAGTGCGATCAGGCGCTCATCGGGATGCGCCTGGATCGCGCCCTTGGCATCGATGATGATGGGCGTCACACCCACCGCGTGGTTGCGGATGAACTCACCCAGAAAGGTCGATAGATCGAATCCAGTACCGGCGAGACCGATCTTGCGCTCGCCGTCGTAGACCATCACGTTGATCCAGGCCTTGGTGACCTTCAGCGAGGCATCGTAATTGACGTTGATGTTGTAGCGCTGGGTGTTCTTGAGCGTGCTGAAGTACCAGCCGTCCTCCGCCTTGGCGGCATCCAGACGGTAGCGCGGCGCCTGGCTCAGTGGCGTGAAGGCATCGTTGAAATAATACTGGTGCGACTGGTTGCTGATGATGAAGTAGGACCGATCGCGGAAATCCCGCCGGTAGCCCTCGGCCTCACGGAACATCAACTCGCGCTTGGCCGGGTTGGTTTCATCAAGCAGCCACTGGCGGGTGATTTCCGAATCCGCAAAACGTAGCGACAAGGCCAGCTCGCGCGATAACGGTGCAAATACCCGCTCACGGCTCAACAAGGCGGTATCACGGGCGTACGCCACCCCGAAATGGTTGCGAATGTTATCCACCACACGCCAACCGATGAGCAGGGCCGGTAACAGGGCCAGGATGCAGGCAATCGCGAGGGCAATCAGGGCCTTGCCACGCAGGCCGAGTCGGGACAGCAGCATCGGTACTCCGGAGAGAGGATTCAGGTGCCGGAACCGGCACAGCCACTATCTTGCCATCGAATCCGGCCTTGCATCATCTGCCTTGCATGACAAATCCACGTGCCAGCACCGGTATCATGCGCAGCAAGTCACCAGGAGCCCGTCATGTTCACCCCCGACACCTACGCCGCCCGCCGCGCCGCGCTTGCCCAACAGGCCGGCAGCGGCCTGATCCTGCTGCTCGGCAACGCCGACAGCCCGATGAACTACACCGACAACATCTACCCCTTCCGTCAGGATTCGAGTTTCCTCTACACCTTTGGCCTGGACATGCCGGGCCTGGCCGGGGTGATCGATATCGATGCCGATACCGCCACCTTGTATGGCGACGATGTCAGCCTCGACGGCATTGTCTGGATCGGCCCGCAAGCCACGCTGGCCGAGCTGGCGCGCAGCGTGGGCGTGATTGAAGCCAAGCCGCTGGCCAAGCTGGCCGACCGCATTGCCAAGGCGCGTGACGCCGGCCGCGCCGTGCATTACCTGCCGCCCTACCGTGCCGAGCTCCGCCTGTGGCTGGCCGAGCTGCTATCGCTGTACGTGAATGCGGTGGATGCCGGCGTATCCGAAAAGCTGACGCAGGCAATGATTGCGCTGCGCTCGATCAAATCGGATGCCGAAATCGCTCAGATGGAAAATGCGTTGGACGTCGCCCAGCGCATGCACTTGCTGGCCATGCGCTCGGCGCGCAATGGCGTGAAGGAACAGGAAATCGTCGGCCTGATGACGGGCCTGGCCGCGAGCCAGGGCCGGGCGCTGGCCTATCCGATCATTTTCAGCCGCGACGGGCATATCCTGCATAACCACGGCCATGGCTACACCCTCAAGACCGGGGATCTGGTTGTCAACGATGCCGGTGCGGAAAGCCCCCTGCACTACGCCAGCGACATCACCCGCACCACACCTGTGGGTGGCCGCTTCAGCGAACGCCAGCGTGTGGTCTACCAAGCAGTCCTGGATGCGCAGCTGGCCGCGATCGACGCCATGAAACCCGGTATCAGCTACCGCGAAATCCACGATCACGCCGCGCGCGTGTTGGTGGCCGGCGTCGAGCCGCTGGCACTGTTCAAGGCCAGCGCCGAGGAAGTCGTTCACAGCGGTGCCTATGCCCTGCTGTTCCCGCACGGCCTTGGCCACCATATCGGGCTGGATGTGCACGATATGGAAGCCCTGGGCGAAGACCGCGTCGGTTATGGCGAAGGCGTGAGCCGCAGCAACGAGTTCGGCCGCCGCTCACTGCGCTTGGGCAAGCCGCTGCACGCGGGCAATGTGGTGACGGTGGAGCCGGGCGCGTACTTCATCCCCGCACTGATCGAACGCTGGGAGGCCGAAGGCCGCCACGCCAGCCTGATCAACTATGCCTCGTTCAATGCCTGCAAGGATTTTGGCGGCATCCGCATCGAGGATGATGTGCTGGTCACCGCCGGTGGTGCACGGGTGCTCGGCAAGCCGATTCCGAAGACAGTGGCGGATGTCGAGGCGCTCGCCAGCGCTTAATCCGTGGTTAACGGCAGGGTCAGATCGCAGGACACACCGCTGCGCGTGGCCTGCAGACGATACCGCCCGCCGGCCTCCGCCACCCAGCGGGCCAGATGGGCCAGCCCCTGGCCCGGCTTGCGGGTATCGGCGTCAAACCCGCAACCATCATCCGCAAACTGTAAATGCAGCTGCGCGTCGCTCACGTCGATCTGGAGTCGCCACTGGCGTGCGTTTGCATGGCGGGCGCTATTGGTCAGCAACTCCTTGACCACCTGCTGCAGACGCTCTGCGCGGTAGTCGTCCAGCAGCGTTTGCTCAGGCACTGTCGCTACGTCGATCTGCAAGTCCACGCCGGCCGCTGTGGCGCTGGTCCGGGCCTGCTGCGTCAGCTCGGCTAGCACGGCAGTCAGCGGCAACAGGGTGCGCGGCTGGTCGGTCTCACGCTCGGCGTCTGCAGCAACCGGTAGTGTGTCCATCGCTCGCGCCAGCGCACGCAGCCATTGATCTACCTGTTTCGCATGGGTCGGGCTCAACAAGACATTGCCCTGCCAAGGCTGCTCGATGCGGGCAGCGGGTAGATTGAGCAAGGGCGGCAGGATCAGGGTTGCGCCGGCATCGACCACCGTAGTGCGCAAAGGCATACGGCCCGGCTCGGATACCTGCCTTGCCGCAAAGGCGCGTTGCAAAGCCGCCTGCCAGCCAGCTGTGCGTACCGCCCGATCCGGCTCGCGGATCAGCTCGGCCAGTTTGCCCAGCATGGCTTGCTGATCCAATCTATGACGCTGATGCAGGGTGGCACGCAGGCGGCGGAAACCGAAGATGGCTAGACCACCCGCCAACAATGCCGGGACCATCGCCATGGCGGTGCCGATGGCCGGATGCAGGCCGGCATACACCGTAGCAGCTACGCCCAGTGCGATGACCGCGCCCAGCAGGTGCCAGCACCACACATCGAACCGATACAGTAGATGCCGCTGCACGCCGACGGCCAGCGCGGCAAACACCAGCACCACGCCCGCCTGCAACAGCACCGCTTCACTGGCGGCATCGTCAGCGAACAGCATCAACACCATGCCGCCCAGACACACGGCCAGCAACACGGCGCGCAAGCTCGCCCGTGCCCAAGGGTTGGTCCGGCTGCGCGACAGCTGCAACAGCAGCAAGGCGATCGCGGCCAGCATCAGACCCTGCAAACCCGCGTGCAACCTGGCACTCGACAAGGCGCCCGTTCCCGTGGCAATCAGACTGGCCATGCCCAGCACCGGTACGGCCCAGAAAACACGGTGCGCCAGCAAGCGGGTCGGGTACAGCAGCAACAGGCTGAGCAGCGCAAAACCGAATACCAGGGCGGCACCGTTGTGCAACAGACCCATACGCAGCAGATAGGCTGCCGGCATCGCGAGCTCGCGGCTGCTGCCCAGTGCGGCCGTGTACGCCAGCACCGGATAGCTGAGACCCGCCAAGGCCAGCGCCACCGCGGCCGGCGAACGCGGATGCGCGGCCCAAGCCCAGGCGGCTAGCAGCGCCACCGCCGCGCCACTCCAAATATAGGCCCAGTAGTGCGAGGGCATGGTGTTGGCCGCGCGCTCGACCGGGCGGATCAGATAGGTGGCCGGCACCCCATCGTGCGCCACCAGCAGGGTCAGCTCAGGCTGCTTGAGCCATTGCGACACCATCTCCTGCCGCGCCAGCCAGCCCGCTTCCAGCGAGGCGGTCTTTCCCGGTACGGCGGCGAGGTCGCCGACATTGAGCGCCAACCGCTGCTCGCGATCAACCGAACCCACAGCCAGCAGTTGCGCGGGTGTCTTGATGGCCGCTGTCGGGCCGCTAGTAGAAACAATCACGACCTTGCCGCTGGCTGCATCGGCCTGCAGCACCATGCCCAGCAAGGGAGTGGACTGCGCCAGCGCCAGCAGCCACATGGCCGCCAGCGTCAGCACGATGGCCAAGCCCATCAGGAGCGGCAGGGAGGCAATCGGGCGGGATAAGTTCACGGTAAGCATTCCAGAGCGGACAAGATAGGCCGCGATTATCGTACGGACAGCCAGGCACGGCGATAGTGCTGCAGTGGATGCCGGCGACCACCCTTCATCCGCTCATGCTTGAGCATCACCCCGCGGTCGGCGTATGCTCGCGTTCGGTCGGCAGTTCACCCAGGCGTCGCCGGTTCACCTGAACCACGCTAAATCTGCCCGGCAATCCCTCTCGCCGTGTCTTTGCACACGGCCACACAGCTTGGCTAGAAACCTTAGTGCCAAGCCATAACGGCGACCAATGGCATACCCGCAACCGGGTAGGCACGATGACAAGGAATCGAACCATGTCTCGTCCCGTTTTTCCGTTTTACGCACCCGATATCTCCGCCCTCGCCCGCTCGCTCTCCAAGCAATGGGCCGAGCAGACCGAGCCGCCCAGCCATGTGCAAATGCTCAATATGCTGGCGCGCGCCATCGGGCAGCAGAACTTCCAGCAGTTCCGTACCGCCGCCCCCGTCGAACCGGCAGCACCGGTCTTGCCGCCCGTGGCACCCGACTATGCCGAACAGCGCGCCGCCGCAGCCACCGCCAGCAACGCCGACACACGCCGCCTGCTGCGTCATTTTGACGAAGCCGGCCGCCTGCTGCGCTGGCCCGGCAAGTTCTCGGAACAGCTACCGTGCATCTGGACCATCTGGGCGCGGCTACCGGCCCGGCGTGATCTGAGCGAAAAGGCCATCAACGAATACATCAAACGCTGCGAAACTTTTGGCGACCATGTGCTTTTGCGCCGCGAGCTGGTGAACTACAAACTGGTCGAACGCACGCCCGATGGCAGCACCTACCGGCGCATCGAGCAGCCACCGCCGAGCGAGCTGACGCCGCTATTGCAAGCCGTACTGGGGAGGCAGGCATGATGCTGATCAGCCCCATGGCGCTGAGCCGCCACGCCGCCCTGCGCGATGCCGGCGGCTACGCTGATGGCCGCAGCCTGCAACTGGATGCCCTGCAGCACAGCGATCTGCCTGCCTTGCAGGCACTGGTCACGCAGGCGCTCGCCCCGGCCGAGCCGCCCGATCTGGCGAGCGATCTCTACAGCGGTCCGCGCGGTGCAGGTCGTCAGGTCGTGGTGGCGCGCAGCGGCGGCCAGATACTCGGTTGTGCGGCCTGGGTGACCTTCGGCATTGCAGAAGATGGCCGGCTTTATGGCTCGCCGGTCGTAGCCACCGATCGCCACACGGCCCACGCACTATTGGCCTACCTGCTCGACACGGCATCCACACTGGGTGCCAGCCACCTGCGTGTCAGCACCTGGGCGGGTGAATCGGCCAAGGTCGCGGCCTTGCAGGCGGCGGGGTTTACGCAGCTATTCGAGTGGGTCAACTTTGCGCGTGACACCGGCGATTGGGTCGCGCCGGACTGGTCAGACACAGGTCTGCACCGGCTTGATCTGGCACAGGCCGATTGGGCGCAACTCACGGCACTCCATAACGCCGCATTCTCGGGCGTACCCAACGCGCCGCCCCTGGACGAGGCCACCGTGCAGGACGATTGGCAATCCGCCGACCAGCAAGCCAGCGCCGTACTGGTGGATGGTGCGGGCCACTATGTGGCCTATGTGCTGGTCACCGAGGAAGGCGATGTGGATGGCGTGGGCGTGGACGCCAGCCTGCGCGGCCGTGGCCTGGCGCGACGCCTGTATGCCCATGCCGCGCAAGCCTTGCGTGCCCGCGGCCTGCATCAGCTCACCGCGCTGGTCTCCAGTGCCAATGCCGAATCCATGGCCTTGCATCAGCGTCTGGGGTTTCATGAATCCACACCCCGTGGCGCGGTCTACGAGCGCGCCACTCACGCAGCCTGAGTGTTCGTGGCCTCCAGCCAGCCGGAGCTTCGTAGGAGTGGGCGTGCCCGCTCCTACGAATCCATTCCGTTCCATGCCTGGGCCGAATGCAATGAAACCCCAAGCTACGCAGCACCGATGTGAATCAGCCTTTAGGCATACCTGCGAGCAGCAGTTTGCGTACCGGCGTGGGTATGCCCGCCTTGAGCGCCTCAGCACGGCCGAACCAGCGGGCACTGCCTTCTGCGACGCCGGCCGCTCCCGTGAGCACGACCGGCAGCGGTGTGATCGTCAGGCGGAAATGCGTGAACACATGCACCAGCGGTGGCAAGGCGGTTTCAGGCACCACCTCCAGACCGAAGCGTTCGCGGCACAACGTAGGTGCTGTGGCGACAGCATCCGTCTCCGGCAAGCTCCACAAGCCGCCCCAGATCCCCGTGGGCGGGCGCTGTTCGAGCAATATCCTGCCCTGATCCAGCACCAGCAGCATCACGGTGGCACGTTCGGGTATGGTCTTTTTGGGTTTGCGGGTCGGTAGCTCGGCCTGACGGCCTTCGATATGCGCTCGGCAATCGTCCCGCAGGGGGCAACGCGGGCATTGCGGCTTGCTGCGGGTGCAGACCGTCGCACCCAGATCCATGATGCCCTGGGTGAAGGCCGGCATGTCGTCTGCACTGGCAGGCAGTAAATCCTCGGCCAGTTGCCACAGCCGGTTCTCGATCTTCTTTTCGCCGGGAAAGCCCTCAATACCGGCCCAGCGTGTCAGCACGCGTTTGACGTTGCCATCCAGGATCGGCGTGCGCTCGCCAAAGCAAAAGCCCGCAATCGCCGCTGCGGTAGAACGGCCGATGCCCGGCAGGGTTTCCATTTGCACGGCGCTTGGCGGGACCACGCCGGCAAAGTCGCGCATCACGGCCTGAGCCGCCTTGTGCAGATTGCGCGCCCGCGTGTAGTAACCGAGCCCCGCCCAGTGCGCGAGCACCACGTCCAGCGGCGCGGCGGCCAGATCGGCCACCGTGGGGAAGGATTCGGTGAAGCGCTGGAAGTACGGGATGACCGTGGCCACCTGCGTCTGCTGCAGCATGATTTCCGACAGCCACACCTGGTAAGGATCGCGCACCTGCCAGGGTAGATCGTGGCGGCCATGGGCGCGCTGCCAGCGCACCAGTCGTGTGGCAAAGTCGGTCGGCATATGAGTCATGATCGGCATACTGGCATGGCGGGGCACATTAGCCCCGCTCGGTGTGGGCGGCTTGGCCGAACAGGGTGTTGCGTGCCTGATTCGTGACGGCCAGCACCGCAGGATGCCGTAACTGCCGCTCGACGGAAATGGCGTAGAACTGTTCAGTCAGCTCATCAATCCGGCCCAGTTCCTGCAACTGGTACTCCTCGCAGATGGTGGCGGCCAGCACGGACGGTGCCGCAAAGCAGCCCATGCCTGCCTTACCAAAGGCCTTGAGCAAGGCGCCGTCATCAAATTCTGCCACCACCCTGACACGCAAGCGGCGCCGCTCCAGCCAAGCCAGCAAGCGTGGACGAATCGCGGCATCCTGACCGGGTAGCAGCCACGGCGCATCCTGCAGGCAATCGGGGAAACTGCCCGTCAGGCTGCGGCATAAATCCGCCGTCGCCAGAATGCTGATCGCACTCTCACCCAGAAGGTGATTGAACGCACGCACATTCGCCTCGGGTGGCAAGGGGCGATCCGCAATCACCAGATCCAGCTGGTGGATGGCCAGATCGGCCAGTAGCGCCATCAAGCCCCCCTCCCGACAAATCAGCCGCACGGGCAGATCGGCAGACATGGCCGGTTGCAGAAGGTGGAAGGCAATGGTCTTGGGCACCATGTCACCTACCCCCACCCGGAACTGTTGCGGCAGCCCCCCGGGATAGTTGCGCAGCACATCCTGCAACTCCCGCCCCAGATGGAAAATCTCGTCGGCGTAGCTCAGCACCAGCCTGCCGGCGTCCGTCAGCTCCAATCCGCGCCCGCGCTTGCGCAGCAACGGTGTGCCCATGGCCTCATCCAGCAGGCGTAACTGGCCGCTGATGGCTTGCGGCGTCAGGTGCAGCTGCTCGCTGGCGCGCAGCACGCCACCGTGTTTGACCACCATCCAGAAGTAGTGCAAGTGCTTGTAGTTCAAGTGATTCATTGCATGAATACTTCCAGAAAACTGATCAATTAAGAAATTTTATTCGATTTTTATCCATATTGCCGACTCGCTAGACTGGCCTTGCTGATGGACCACAACCAAGGTGCAGACCATGAAGATCGAGATCAAGGCCCACAACTTCACCGTAAGCGACGGACTCCGGGCATTCGTCAATCACCGGCTCGCGCTGGGCCTGCGCCGGCACCGTGAACGCATCCGCCAGGTGACTGTGCGGCTGGCCGACATCAACGGGCCTCGCGGTGGTATCGACAAACATTGCACCGTGCAGATAGCGCTTTACCACCTTCCTGATGTGCTGATCGAAGATGTCGAGGCAGATCTGCACCAGGCCATCTCTCGGGCTGCGGACCGGGCGAGCCGCACCGTAACGCGCCGGCTGGCCCGCCAGCAAGACCGCGATAGCCGTGCAGCAGAGCTGGCCGATAGCGATGTACTGGATATCGAACCTAGTCGGTGGATACCGCCGAACCCTGCGACATCCCGCTCAGCCATGTATTGAGGAGACCCTAATGCGCCATTACCCGGATAACAGCCCGGCCGCCGCGGCCCGCCTGATCGCCCTGACCCTGCTGGCTGATGGCGGGATGGACCCGTCCGAGCTGGCTGCGCTGGAGCGCAGCCAGGTACTCGCCCAGCTAGGCATCAGCTACCCACAGTTCCAGCAGGTCTTGCTGGAACTATGTGCCGACGCCCTGCAATACAGCGATTGGCCGGGCATGCAGCAACTGGCTGGCGACCCCGCCGTGCTCGATCGCCTGCTGGGCGAGATCAGCGATCCCGGCAAGCAAGTCACTGTCTTGCGCGCCATGCTCGATGTAGCCGATGCCGACCAGCAGCTGACTGACAGCGAACGCACTGTGCTCGGTCGCGCCATGCAGTGCTGGCACCCTGCGCTGCAAAGGAGTGGTACCCGATTAGCGCAGGCCGCCTGATTCCGGCGGCCTGCCACAAGGAGAAGCATGATGGAAATCTGGATGGCCCTCTGGCTGGGTAAGCCTATATGGATGTGGGTCGCATTTCTGGCCGTGGTCCTCGCACTGCTGGTCTTCGACCTTGGCGTACTGAACCGCAAGGATGAGGAAATCGGCGCCGTCAAAAGCCTCAAGCTGTCTGCGTTCTACATTGCTGCAGGTTTGGCTTTTGGCGCCTGGGTCTGGCTAACGCTGGGTGCCGATGCGGGCATGCAGTACTACACCGGTTTCCTGATCGAGAAGAGCCTGTCGCTCGACAATGTGTTCGTCATCTCGCTGATATTCACTTACTTTGCGGTACCACGCCGTTACCAGCACCGCGTGCTCTTCTGGGGCATTCTCGGGGTCATCGTGTTGCGCGCCATCATGATTGCCTTGGGCGCCACGCTCGTTGCCCAGTATTACTGGACGCTCTACCTGTTCGGCGGATTCCTGATCCTCACAGGCCTGAAGATGCTCTTCGTATCTGACAGCGAACCCGATTTGTCGCGCAACCCCATACTGCGCCTGTTGCACAACCGCCTGCGTGTGACCGATCAGCTGCATGAGCAGCGCTTCTTCGTGCGACAACCAGCCGCCGATGGCAGCGGGCCGATGGTCTGGTGGGCAACGCCCCTGTTTCTGGCGCTGTGTATGGTTGAACTCGTCGATCTGGTGTTTGCGGTCGATAGTGTGCCCGCCATCTTCGCCATTACCACCGATCCGTTCCTGGTCTACACGTCTAACATCTTTGCGATCCTGGGTCTGCGCGCGCTCTACTTTGCCTTGGCCGCCATCATCCACCGCTTCCATTACCTCAAGTACGCCTTGGCGCTAGTGCTGGTGTTTATCGGCTCGAAGATCTTTCTGGGCGACTTCGTGTTCGATGGCAAGGTCCCCGCTACCTTATCGCTGGCCATCACCTTCGGCCTGCTGGCCGCAGGCGTACTCTACTCGCTGTGGAAAACACGCGATGGCGGGGTCGTTGCGGCGGCATCGAAATAGAAATTCCCGGCGGCATCCAGATAGCCGCCGGGGTTCCAGGCCACTTCCCACACATAGCCATCGGGGTCGGCAAAGTAACCGTTACGGCCACCCCAGAAAGCATCCTCCGCCGGGCGCGTAATCGTCGCGCCCTTGGCGGAGAGTTCTGCCAGCAGCGCATCCACCTGATCACGTTCAGCCACGTTGTAGGCCAGCGCAATGCGCGAGTGGCCGGTCGTGGTGGCATCCAGCCCTGCATCCTTGGCCAGTTCAGCCGCAGGGAACAGGGCCAGCACAAAGCCATTAAGCTGGTAAAACGCCACTCCGGGCTGGCTTTTGGGCGATAACGGCCAGCCGAGTGTCTGGCTGTAGAAAGTCTGGGCGCGGGCCAGATCGGCGACACCGAGGGTCAGGAAGCTCAGGCGTGCTTGCATCGCAATATCATCCCTGGATTGGAGCACGGAGTTTACGGCCACGCCGCCCACTGCGGGCAATCCGTCGGTATGGGGTTCATGCTGGCCCGAGCCGGGTGTAATCTTGCGCCGACGACTTTTATATATTGATTCTCGCCATGTCCACGGCCGCCAGGGAAACCTATCTGCAGCGCATTATCGACACCCAGTCTGCGATTGTTCAGGCAACGCTGGACCTCGATGCCTTCATGCAGCTGATCGTGGATACCTTGCAGGACCTGACCGAGGCGGTGGGTGCTGTCATTGAACTGGTAGACGGTGAACACATGCTCTACCGCGCGGCCAGCGGTGCCGTCGCCCCTCACGTGGGCTTGCGCTTGCGTCGCGATGGCAGCCTGTCCGGCCTCTGTGTGGCGCGGGCCGAGGTACTGCTGTGCGAGGACTCGGAAACCGACCCACGTGTAGACCGGGAGGCCTGCCGCCGCGTTGGCGTCCGTTCCATGATCTGTGCGCCGCTGTTTCGTGCCGGCGAAGCCGTTGGCGTACTCAAGGTCATGTCCCGCGAGACACACGGCTTTGACGCCGAGGATGTACAGACGCTCAACCTACTCAGCGGTCTACTCGCTGCCGCTCTTGGCAAGCAATTGGCCTTCGATGCGCTTCACCAGGCCGAAGCGCGGCTCAGGGTTTTGCTGGACAATGCCCAGGATGCTGTCATTTCTGTCGACGAGGCGGGCAGGATCTTGCGCTGGAACCGCGCCGCAGAGCGCCTGTTCGGCTGGCCCGCCAATCAGGTGATAGGACAACCCATTCACACGATTGCGCAGCAAGGCGACGGCTCGCTCGCGGAAATTTTCGATGACTTCCGCAGTAATCCGGCCTTGTTTCAGCTAGACCTGAGACCGGAGATGCAACTGACCCTGCAGGATGGTCGCTGCATCACGGTGGAATACAGCGTAGGCATCAACGAGTTCGAGCAGGGCAAGGAGCTCAATGCCTTTCTGCACGATGTAACGGTCCGTAAATCACTGGAGCTGGCCATGCGGGACATGGCACTCACCGACGGACTGACCGGGCTGCCCAATCGCCGGAAAATCGTCGATGCCCTGCACACCGCCATCCTCCGGTATCGCCGTCATCCGACCGGGATGGTGTTGATGTTTCTGGATATGAATGGCTTCAAGCTGATCAACGACACCTACGGCCATGATCTCGGTGACCGGGCCCTGCAGGAGTTTGCACATCGTTTGCGCGCCACCGTCCGGGAAACCGACGTAGTCGGGCGACTGGGCGGAGACGAGTTCGTGGTGCTAGCCGAGGATGTAGGCAGCAGCGCGAATGCTTTGCAGATCGCTGAAAAAATCATCGCTGCCATGATCAACCCGCTAGGCGCGACCGATATCCGCCTCGCCACCAGTATCGGTATTTGCCATTACGAGGCGCCCTGGGGGCAGGACGAATGGCTCAAGCGGGCAGATGCCGCGATGTATGCCGCCAAGCAGCAGCGAACCAAGCTGAACCGCATCGCCGTTTTCGACGACACGATGCTGCGACCCTAGCCGTGGGCTGCGGGCCCCGATGCACGGCTCGACCAAGGTAGCCAGCCTGGGTAACCGGTAAAAAAAGAAACACCAGCCCGCAGGCTGGTGTTTCTTTTGGGGGGGACTGCAGCCAACGTGGCTACTTGGGCACCACGCCTTCAAAGTTGTTATTGGTGAACGGATTCGGTTTGAACCCGGTCACCCCCTTGAGGAAAGCCACGCTGTTGAGCGGCTCCACCAGGGTTGCCCACGGCGATTCGTCAATGAAGATCTGCTGGGCCTGTTCGTACAGCTTGGTGCGCTCCTTGATATCGGTTACGCGCTTGGCCTTGTCGATCAGGCTATCGAACTGCTTGTTGCACCAGCGCGAGCGGTTCTCACCCGACTCAGCGGCGGCGCAGCTGAGGTTAGGGGTGAGGAAGTTGTCGGGGTCGCCGTTGTCGCCGGCCCAACCGTACAGCGTCACATCATGTTCGCCGGCCTTGGTACGCTTTTGCAGTTCCACCCACTCGAACAGCACGATCTTGGCGTCCACGCCGATCTTCTTCCAGTCGGCCTGCATCATCTCGGCAGTCAGCTTGGGATTCGGGTTCGAGCCCATGGCCGAATTGCGCACGAAGATGTTCAGCGTCAGGCCCTTCTCGTAACCCGCTTCCTTCATCAGCTTGCGGGCCTTGTCGAGATCGCGCTTGGGCGCCGGAATGCTGCGGTTGTAGCCCCACATCTTGGCCGGCAGCGGCAGGTGCGCCGTGGCGGCATTGCCCTCGTACACCACCTTGGAGATGGCGTCCTTGTCGAGCGCCAATGCCAGCGCCTGACGCACGCGCTTGTCCTTGAGGTGCGGCTTCTGGGCATTGAAGGCCACATAGGCCAGCAGCAGCGCCGGGTGCTGTACGACCGTGATCTTGGGGTCCTGCTTGAGCGAAGCAATATCGGCGGGCTTGAGGTCTTCCATGAAGTGGCACTCGCCGCGCTTGAGCTTTTGCGCGCGTACCGAGGCATCTTCGGTAATCGCGAAGATCAGCCGGCTGGCGGGCTGCTTGCCACGCCAGTAGTTGGGGTGCGCCTCGTAGCGTACCTGCGCGCCCTTGTCGTAACGCTTGAACACGAAGGGGCCGGTGCCCACGGGCTTGAGGTTGATGTCGCCGGGACGGCCGGCCTTTTCCAGCTGCTGTGCGTACTCGGCCGACACCACATCGGCAAAGCCCATGGCCAGGTTGGCCAGGAACGGGGCTTCGGGCTTGGTGAGGATGAACTTCACCGTATACGGATCGACCTTGTCGATACGCTTGATCAGCTCGGGGAAGCCCATGTCCACCGCGTAGGGCCAGCCTTGCGGACTGGCTTTGTGGCCGGGATGCTTGGTGTCGATCATGCGCAGGAAGGTCCAGAGCACATCGTCGGCATTGAAGTCACGCGTGGGCTTGAACCATTCGGTGGTGTGGAACTTCACGCCTTTACGCAGATAAAAGGTGTACTCCAGGCCATCCTTGCTGACATCCCAGCGCTCGGCGAGGCCGGGGATGACCTTGGTGCTGCCTTTGTCGAACTCGGTCAGGCGATTGTAGATGGCCTCGGTGGACGCATCGTGGGTGGCGGCAGCCGTGAACATGCCGCCGTCGAAGCCTTCGGGCGCGGCAGACGAGCAGAACACCAGCGGCTTGGCGTGCAGGGTGGCGCTCAGGGCCAGGGAAGCCAGCGCAATATGGGTCAGTTTCATGGAAATTCCTCGTAACAATGGCCCGCAACGGGGCGGGCCATCATGGGGCTGCGGGCGGCTTACTTTACCGAGACGCCGGTGAACTGCATGGTGCCGAAGGGGCTGATCTTGAAGCCCTGCACCTTCTTGCTCATCGGCACGTTGACCACCGAATGGGCCACCGTGGTCCACGGAAGTTCCTGCTTGAAGATTTCCTGGGCCTTTTCATACAGGGCGGTGCGCTGCTTCACATCGGCCGTCTGCTTGCCCTTCATGACTAGATCGTCAAACGGCTTGTGGCACCACTGCGAGTAGTTGTTGCCACCCACGGCATCGCAGCTCAGGTTCACGCCCAGCCAGTTGTCGGGGTCGCCATTGTCGCCGGTCCAGCCGACCAGGATCGCATCGTGCTCGCCGTTCTTGGCGCGCTTGAGGTACTCGCCCCATTCAAAAGTGGTGATCTTGGCCTTGACGCCGATCTTGGCCCAGTCGGCCTGGATCATTTCAGCCATCAGCTTGGCATTGGGGTTGTAGGGGCGCTGTACCGGCATGGCCCACAGGGCCAGCTCGAAGCCATTGGGGAAGCCGGCCTTGGCCAGCGCAGCCTTGGCGGCATCGACGCTGTAGGCTTGATCCTTGAGCTTCTTGTTGTACGACCACTGCGTCGGCGGCATCGGGTTGGTGGCCGGCTGGCCGGAGCCGGCGTACACGGCCTCGATGATGGCCTTCTTGTTGATGGCCATGTCGAGCGCGCGGCGCACGGCCACGTTATCGAGCGGCTTGTGCTTGACGTTGTAGCCCAGGTAACCGAGGTTGAAGCCGGCCTGCGACATCACATTGATCTTGGGGTCCTTCTTCAGCACTTCGATGTCGGAGGGCTTGGTCTGGAAGGCGATATCGCACTCGCCGGCCTTGAGCTTTTGCGCACGCACGGCCGAATCGGTGGTGATGGCGAAGATCAGGTTATCGACCTTGATATCGACCTTGTTCCAGTACGCCTTGTTGGCGGTGAAGCGGATCAGCGCGTCCTTCTGGTAGCTCTTGAACGCGAACGGGCCGGTACCGATGGGCTGGGTGTTGAGTTGCGAGGCCTTGCCCGCCTTGAGCAGGGTGTCGGCATACTCAGCCGAGTGGATCGAGGCAAACGACATGGCCAGATTGGCGATAAAGGCGGCATCCACCTTTTTGAGCACGAACTTGACCGTGTGAGGGTCGAGCTTCTCGATCTTGGCGATATTGGCATCCATGCCCATATCGGTGAAATACGGGAACTCGCTCGGGTAGGCCTTGCGGAACGGGTGATCCTTGCTGAGCATGCGCTCGAAGGTAAAGACCACATCGTCGGCATTGAAATCGCGCGTGGGCTTGAAGCTGTCGTTGCTGTGGAACTTCACGCCCTTGCGCAGCTTGAAGGTGTATTCCAGACCATCCTTGCTGATGTCCCACTTCTCGGCCAGACCGGGGGTCACGTTGGTCGCACCGCGCTCGAACTCGACCAGACGGTTGAACACCGGCACGGCCGAGGCATCGAAATCTGTCCCTGCCGTGTACTGACCGGGGTCGAAACCGGCCGGACTACCTTCGGAACAGTATTTCAGGGTACCGGCTGCGTGGGTGTACCCGGCTGCGAGCGCAGCAGTCAGGGCGAGCGACAAGGTGGTCAGACGCTTCATGGATTCGGTCCTCGGAGGATGGTGGGAACGTAGCGACGTTATAGCCGCGGATGGCGGCTCGCGCATGCGCGGAGGACGGTATCACAGGCTGCGTGGCGCCCGTCATGTCGCAGCGAATCACTGTTGCGGGAGGCCGACAGAGCGGCGGGCCACCACTTCAACACCGCGCAACGGACTTGACGTGAACCATGAAAAACGGGCCTCGCGGCCCGTTCTATCTGGATGACGCCCAAGGTCTGACTCAGGCAGACAAGCCGCCGTCCACCACCAGACAATGCCCCACCACATACGATGACACGGGCGACGACAGCCAGAGGATGGCCTGAGCGATCTCGTCGGCGGTCGCGAGGCGCCCCAAGGGAATGGCTTGCGCGGTATGGGCCTGGATCTCCTGCCGCATGGCTTCCGGGACAGCCGCCATGCGCTGCTGCCGCCTCGGCGTATCCGTGGCGCCGGGGCATACGGCATTGATCCGGATGTGCTGGCCTATGTACTCACGCGCAACAGAGCGTGTCAGCCCCAGTACCGCATGACGCCCGGCACTGTACATGGCCGCGCCCGCCACGCCCGACAAACCGTTGACCGAGGAGACATTCACGATCGTGCCGCCCCCCTGCGCTTGCATCATCGCAATTTCGCGCTTCAGGCACAGAAACTGGCCATGGACATCCGTATTCAGCAGCGCGGCGGCTTGCTCATCGGACATCTCATGAAGCATGGCCGGGCTTTGTGCCACGGCAGCGGTATTGACCGCGCAGTCCAGCCGGCCAAACCGATCGGTCACAGCCTGGAACAGCGCCGTTACGCTGACGACATCCGAAATATCGCAGGGCACGAACAGGGCTGCCTCACCAAGCGAGGTCTGCGCGGCCTCGCCTTTTTTTGTATCCCGTCCGGCTATCACCACGCGCGCGCCGGCCGCAACAAACAGCGCCGCAGCCGCCAGACCAATACCTGACGTACCGCCCACAATCAGCGCGACCTTGTTTTCCAGACCCGGATAAATCACGGCACCGCCTGCTTGTCAGGAATGATGAAGACTGGCCGGCCAGGGTGTCCTTGCCGACCAGCCAGATTACTGGAGCGATACCCCGGAAAAACTCATGCGGCCAAACGGGCTGATCTTGAAGTCCACCACCTTGCGGTTCATGGGCACGCTGACCACCGAATGGGCAATCGTCGACCAAGGCATGGCCTGTTTGAAGCGTTCCTGCGCCTTCATGTAGATGGCGGTGCGCTTCTTCACATCGGCCGTCTGCTTGCCATCCAGCACCAGTTTGTCGAACTCCTTGTCGCACCATTGCGAGTAGTTACCGGCGCCCACGGCGTCGCAACTGAGGATGTTGAGCCAGTTGTCGGGATCGCCGTTATCGCCGGTCCAGCCGAACATGCCGGTATCGGCCTCGCCCTTCTTGCCACGCTTGAGGTATTCGGCCCACTCATAGGTGGTGATCTTGGCGGTGACGCCGACCTTGGCCCAATCGGCCTGGATCATCTCGGCCATCAGCTTGGCATTGGGGTTGTAGGGGCGCTGCACCGGCATGGCCCAGAGGCCGATTTCCAGTTGCTTCACGCCCGCCTTGGCGAGCAGCGCCTTGGCTTTCTCGGGGTTGTAGGGTGCGTCCTTGAGGTTCTTGTTATACGACCACTGCGTCGGCGGCATGGGGTTGGATGCTGCAATGCCGGTACCTTGGTACACGGCCTCCAGAATCGCCTTCTTGTTGATCGCCATATCGAGCGCCTGGCGCACCTCCAGCTTGTCCAGCGGCTTCTTGGTCACGTTGTAGGACAGATAGCCCACATTGAAGCCGGGCTGCGACGCAATCACGATCTTGGGATGGCCCTTGGCAGCCGCCAGATCAGCGGGCTTGGGCATGAAGGCAATATCGCATTCGCCGGCCTTGAGCTTTTGCACCCGCACGGCGCTATCCGGCGTGATCACGAAGATCAGCTTGTCGAGCTTGGTCTCAGCCTTATTCCAGTAGGCCTTGTTGGCGCTATAGCGGATGACCGAATCCTTGTCATAGCGCGTGAACACGAAGGGGCCAGTACCGATGGGCGCGCTGGCAATCTGTGCCGGTTTGCCGGCCTTGAGCAAGGCATCGGCATATTCAGCCGAGTGGATGGACGCAAAACCCATGGCCAGATTGGCGATGAACGCGGCGTCGATCTTCTTGAGCGTGAAACGGACGGTATAGGGGTCCACTGCTTCCACATTGGCGATGTTCTGATCCATCCCCATACTGGTGTAGTAGTGGAACTCGGCCGGGTAAGCCTTGTTATAAGGATGCTCGCGCTTGCCCATGCGCTCGAAAGTGAACACCACGTCCTGCGCATTGAAATCGCGTGTGGGTTTGAAGGCCTCGTTACTGTGGAACTTCACCCCGCGGCGCAGATGGAAGGTGTACTGCAAGCCATCCGGGCTCAGCGTCCATTTCTCGGCCAGACCCGGCACCACGGCCGTGCCACCACGCTGGAACTCCACCAGGCGGTTGAACACCGGCTGCGACGAGGCATCGAAATCCGTGCCCGCCGTAAGCTGACCGGGGTCGAAACCTGCGGGACTGCCTTCGGAGCAATACTTGAGCGTGCCGGCGGCATGGGTAGTGGCGCTGGCGGCAATCAGGGTAGCCAAGATCAGGCTGGGGCGGACATAACGGTGCATCGGGGGTTCTCCTCGGAGTACACGGGGCCGAAAAACAGACAGCCCGCATTGTGGCGGGCTGTGCTGGATTATGAAAGCAAGTGGCGCGACGACCGCTTGTGCTGAGGCGACAGGCCTCAGCGCTTGCGCAGCACTACGCTGCCGACCGAGTAACCCGCGCCAAAGCTCGAAATCACGCCCACCTCGCCCGCTGCCATCTCTCCGTGCAGATGAAACGCGATGATGGAGCCCGCGCTCGATGTGTTGGCGTACCGATCCAGAATCACCGGTGCCTCATCGGCCATGGCATCACGATCGAGCAATTTGCGCGCGATCAGCAGGTTCATGTTCAGGTTGGCCTGATGCAGCCAGTAGCGACGCACGCCGGTAGGTACCAGATTGAGGCTGCCCAGATGGGTGGCAATATGCTCGGCCACCATGGGGCAGACTTCCTTGAACACCTTGCGGCCTTCCTGCACGAACAGCTTGTCGCGCAGATCGCCCCATTTATCCTCGGCACGGTTCAGGAAACCCGCGTTATTGCGGATATTGTTCGAGAACAGCGTGGCAAGCTTGGTGCCCAGAATCTCGTAACCGGCCGTCTTGGCCAGATCAGCACGCTCCACCACCACCGCTGTCGCCACATCGCCGAAGATGAAGTGACAATCGCGATCGCGCCATTCCAGATGCGCCGAGCAGATTTCCGGGTTCACCATCAGCACCGCGCGCGCCGTGCCGGTCTTGATCGCATTGGCAGCCTGCTCGATGCCGAAGGTCGCGCTCGAACACGCCACGTTCATGTCGAACGCCCAGCCGTTGATACCCAGAGCCTGCTGGATTTCCACCGCCATGGCCGGATAGGCGCGCTGCATATTGCTGGCCGCGCAGATCACGCCGTCGATTTCATCCACGCTCCGGCCAGACCGCTCCAGCGCCTGCTTGGCCGCCGCCACGGCCATCTCGGCCATGATCGACAATTCCTCATTGGCGCGTGGGGCAATGCTCGGGCACATGCGCGCGGGGTCGAGCACACCGGCTTTATCCACTACAAAACGCTGCTTGATGCCCGATGCTTTTTCGATGAACTCCACCGAACTCTCGGCCAGCGCCTCCCGCTCGCCCGCAGCAATTGCAGCCGCGTGTTCAGCGTTGTGGCGACGCACGTATTCATTAAAGCTGGCGACCAGTTCCTCGTTGCTGATGGCATGAGGCGGCGTGTAGAGGCCGGTGCCGGTGATGACGGCAGTGTGCATGGGCGGTATCCGTGATTAAGCAAGCGCTTGAATCGGCTAATGATAGCAGATGGGTCCTGTGCTCCTGATCAGGGCGATTGGCGGCTGCGAGTCATGAGGCAAGCCACCAAGCCCGCTCAAGCAAGCTACTGGCGATCCCGCCGAGGGACCAAACGTCCCGGCAAGTGCTGCCACATTCACGCTCATGTACTAGGCTGACTGATCAATACATGCTGCTGAAACATCCCGATAAGGAATTGCCATGCGCTTGCTGCCCTTGCTGGCCTGTCTGCTGAGCACCAGCGCCATTGCCTACGCCCAATCACTCTGCCTCGATCGTCCCATCCACTTTGCCCACTACGAGTTCGGCCTGATCTACGCCGAGGGTAAAGGCGGTATTGATGACGATGTGCAGAAGGAACTGGCCAGACGCAGCGGCTGCGCATTCAAGACCACCCTGCAGCCGCGCGCGCGAACCTGGTTTGAACTGGAAAGTGGCTCGGTGGACATGGCGGGATCCGGTGTGCAGACGCCAGCGCGTGATGCCTTTGCCTGGTTTGAGCACTACGTGATCGAGGTCAATCAGGTCGTCATCGGCCCCAAGGTACCCGCCCAGGTGCGCAATATGGATCAGTTCATTGCGACCCCGGCGCTTACCATTGGCGGCGTTCGCTCCTTCAGCTACGGGTCTTACTATGACCGCTACGTGAAGTTGCTGGATGCGCAAAACCGCTTCTACAACGCAGCCGATTCGCGCATGGTCTACCAGATGTTTGACCGCGGACGTTTCGACATCTTCATCACATCGCAGTTCTTGTCGCAGTTCTACTTCCGCGAACTCAAGATCCCTATTGCAAAGCGGATCGAGAACTGGGATCCCGGCAGCGGCACACCTAGCGGGCTGGTGTTATCGAAGAAATCGTTCACGCCCGAACAGGCGCGCGGCTGGCAGGAGATGATCCGCAAGATGCGCGAGGACGGCACGCTGCGGGCGATTCTGGCAAAGCATCTGGGCAAGGAGCTGGGTGCGCAGTCGATATATGTACCGCCCGCCAAGTAAACGAACTGACATTCACTCCGTACCGTGCGGATTGGCGACATCAACGGCTTCGGGCTTGAGGACCGGCAGCAAATCCTGCGGATTGAGCCCCACCAGAAAACCGCGCTTGCCGCCGTTCAGATAAATGCGCGGCAAGTTGAGAATGCTGCGTTCGATGTACACGGGCATCGGCTTCTTGGTGCCTAGCGGCGAGGTGCCGCCCACCAGATAGCCTGTGTGTTTATTGGCGACTTCGGGCGTGCATGGTTCCACATGCTTGCGGCCGGTCTGGCGTGCCAGATTGCGCGTGGAGGTTTCGCAATCACCGTGCATCAGCACAATCAGCGGTTTCTTGTGCTCGTCTTCCATGACCAAGGTCTTGATCACCGCGTGTTCGGGTACACCAAGCTGGCGGCTGGATTCGGCTGTGCCGCCCTTCTCCACGTAGTCGTAAAGGTGTTCGGTAAACGCGACCTTGTGCTGGCGCAGGGCGCGCACGGCCTGGGTAACGGGGGCTTTTTCCTGTGACATGCGGCAATCTTAACAAGGCGGCCACCCACTGCCCAAGCGGGTGGCCGCACTGGTTTCCAGCAGGCCGGACTATTTGAAACTGGCCACGGCCTTCTTGTACTCCGGAGACTCCCGCACGGTGGCGACGGTCTGCCAGACCTCTTTGGCAAATGCGCCGTTCTGTGCAACCAGTTGTTTGGACAGCATCAGGTAGTAGGGCTTTTCAACCAAGGGAGGTGAGACCTTTTCCACCTTGCCTGCAAACTCCGGCAGACGGATCGAGTTCTCGCCTTCCAGTGTCTGCAAGGCTGCCGCACCCAAACGACCTGCCGCCAGCTTGCGCAGCGTGTCGTCGGCGCTGCGCGTGCCATCATCCACCCGCACGCCCATCCCCTTGAGTTGATCCACCACCGAGTAACCCTGTTGGGCACCCACCGCACCATTGAGGTTGCTGATGGTTTTGCCATCAAAGCTCACCGTACTGCCTTTGGCGCGGAACAAGGTGTAGCCATCCATCATCATATGCTTGCTCTCATCGGGCTTGTCGCCGCCGCCAGGGTAAACCCCAAGCGCCAGGCGATCCGGCTTGAAGCTGGCAGCGAAGGCACCATCCATATTGCCTTGGCGCATCTCATCGAGGCAGCGTGCCCAGGGGATGCGGTGGAACTCGAACTTGGTGCCCAGCTTCTGCGACACCATCTTCAGCTGGACGATGTTCAGTCCGTCGCGCCCATCCACCACCCATGGGTAGACCTCGGTACTGTCTACACACAGTTTCAGCATTGCTGGCTTGTCAGCTGCAGAGACGCCGACACCCAGCATGGCGGCTAGCAGAAATAGCATTCGCATCTTCATGTTCCTTGTCGGTAGGGGACGATGCCGCCAGGACTAGCCACCCAAACGCTTGTCCATGATGGCCTTCACGTCGATCTTCTTGAGACCTTCGTTGAATATCTTGGCTATGCGCTGGCCCTCGGCATCCTTCTTGAAGCAGACGAACAGCTTCTTGTCCTCCAGCAGCTTGGCGTTCATGGCCAGCTTGCCTGCAAAGGGCTTGAGATCGGGCTGGGTTTGCAGCAGGTAGCGGAACACATTGGCATCCACCACCGCAAGGTCGATACGGCCATTGCCCAGTTTTTGCAGGTTCTTGCCATCGTCCATGGCCACATCCACCCGCTGCTGCTTGGCCGCGACGCGCGCATCGAATTCGGTGGTGTTCACATAGTCCTGCACCACGCCGACCTTCTTGCTGGCCAGATCGGCAATGCTGCTCCAGGTGTAGGGCGCATCCACCCGCTGGGCCAGACCCAATGGGCCCGAGCCCATGGGGTCGGACAAGTGGAAGTCCTTGCGGACTTCGGGTGAGTCGTATTCCGGGAAGTAGCCTGCGTAGCCGGGGTCACTCTTGGCAAGCTGCACAGCCCGGCTCCAGGGATAAAACTCCACCTTCAGCTCGTAGCCCATGGCTTTGAAGGCGGCTTTGGCGACCGCCACGCTGGCCCCCTGCTCTGTCAGCTTGGCACCGGTGTAGGGCGGCCAATCCAGCGAGGTCAGCTTGACGACCTTGGTCTCAGCCAGCACCGGGGCGGCGATCAACAACGAAGCCAGCAGCGGCCCACACGACTTGCGCAACAATTCCAACATGGCGACTCCTTTCAAACCTTGAATTGCTCGACGGCGTTCTGCAACTGCACCGCCAAACGGGCCACCTCCTCGGCGGAAATGGAAGTCTGGCGAGCGCCATTGGCGGCTTCGCTGACCACTTTCTGGATATTGCGGATGCTGTCTGTTACGCCATCAACCGATTGATCCTGCTGGGCCGAAGCGGCAGCAATCTCCTCATTGATGGCGGCAATGCGCCGGGCCGATTCAGCCAGATGTTCAATGGTGCTGCCGGCATCCCGGGCGCGATTGAGGCCTTCCTCGGCGCGATCACGGCTGCTGTCCATGGCCATGACAGCGCGAGTGGTACCCTGCTGCAGCTCGGTGATGACCTGCTTGATCTCGGTGGTGGAGTCATGGGTGCGGTTGGCCAGCACCCGCACCTCATCCGCCACGACCGCAAAACCGCGCCCTGCCTCGCCGGCTCGCGCAGCCTCAATCGCGGCGTTGAGCGCCAGCAGATTGGTCTGCTTGGCAATTTCGTTGATGACTTCCAGCACGGTGCCGATCTTGGCGCTATTGGCTTCCAGCTGGGCAATCACCTCGGCAGCAGCCTCCACTTCGCGCGCGGCGTTGCCGATGGTCGAGATGGCGTTGTTGACGACCGCCTGGCCTTTATCGGCCTCGACATTGGCAAAGTTGGCGGCATCCGCCGCTTGATTGGTATTCACGGAAATCTCGTGGACCTGGCGGCTCAATTCTGCCGCCGCCACCACTACGGCTTCGCTCTCCTGCTGCTGAAGCTGGATACCGGCACTGCTGGCCTCCATGATGCGGCTGGTCTGTTCGGCCGCGGCAGCCAGCTGTGGCGCAATCTCGGCCACCTGACGCATCACACCCTGAAGGCGCTCCACAAAGAGATTGAACGAGCGCGATACCGCCGTGAACTCGTCATCTCCGCGCAAGGTAAGGCGACGGGTCAGATCGGCATCGCCGGAGGCAATTTCGCGTAGCGCCTTGCTCAGCTGGTTGAGTGGCCGGAGCACCACGGCACTGAGGCTGAACGACAATGCCACCAGCAAGATGATGTCGACCACCAGAATCTGGATCACCAGCACCGTGAGGTTCTCGCGCAGCGCGTCCTCCACGCCTTGCTGCGAGACAAAGATTTCGGCAACCCCCACGCTCTTCTTGGTGCCTTCATCATTGAATTCGAGGGGCACTTCCTGCTTGCTGCCGGGAATCACGGCCGCCAGTTCGGCCTTGGTGGTCTTGCCATCCTCCCCTCGCATCAGGCCGGCAATGGAGTCCTTGCCATTGCGCAAACGGATCCCGTTGAAGGTCCGGGACACCATTTCGGCCTCCAGCACCTGGCCAATCTGGTTCTTGTCGAAGTTCCAGATCGCGGCTGGCAAGCTGAGCTGCAGCCGCACGGCCAAGGCATCGGCCTGTTCCTTGAGGCCCTGTTCCAGACGCTGCTTGGTGGACAGGTAGTTGTAAGCACCCAGCGCCAGCAGCACGAGGCTGATCACCAGCACAAAGATGAGGTTAAGCCGCCAGCTGATGCTCTTGTTGAATTTCATGATGCCCACCCATTGAAGGCTTGCCGACGTGGTGACAGGTTCGTTGTTATCCGGTCCTCATCAGGGGGCATATGCCCCCTGTGGGCGCCGTTTTATTGGTATTTCTTGCCGATCCGGTCAGCCGTGCCATCCTGTTTGACGGCTTTGACGGCATCGTTGAGTTTGCGGATGACGTCATCCGCCACACCGGGATTGCAGGCCAGATACATATGCGCATCCTTGGGGTCGCCTACGGTGATCACGGGCTTGATCTTCAGGCCGCTGCCCTCGCGGGAAACCTTGTAGGGGCCGCTCTTGGCCCCTGCCACCCAAAGATCGATACGGCCCGCCGCCAGCTTGGGCAGATTGAGCGAATCACTGGGCACGCGGTCCAGCTTGATACCCTGCTTCTCCACGAAGTCCCCATAGGCATCGCCGTTGTAAGCGCCCACCTTGTAGCGCTTGGCATCGGCGGGTGAACCCAGGGCGATGTTGCTGTCGGCACGCGCAAACAGGGTGATGTCGTCACCGACCAGCGGGCCGATCCACTTGAACTGTTTTTCGCGTTCGGCGTTACGCACGGCGGAGTAGACGCAGACATCGGCCTGCTTCTTGGCCATATCGAGGGCGCGCTCCCAAGGCAGCAGCTCAATGTTGGCCGAGAGACCTGCGCGCTTGAGTGCATCCTGAAGGATCTCGGTCGAGATGCCACTGACCTTGCCATCGCTACCCTTGAGGTTGAAGGGCGCATAGTCCTCGGTCACGAACTTGAGCGCAGAAGCCTGAACCGCCACCAGGCCCAGCAAGGCCACCTGACAGCAACGGGTCGTCACTGAACGCATGAATGTCTCCTTCAGAATATCTATGTATCGGGTAACCACGGCGAGGGACCATACCGGTATCTCCACGCTAGTTGAGCAATCACTCAGGTTCAAGTTGAGGTACTTGACCAGGCATGGCTCCGATAAGATGCGGACATGAACACCCCCTTCCTGCATCCACCCGGCTGGGCCGCCTTGGGCGAAGCCTTTTCACAAGCAGTCGTGCCCACACCCTTGCGCGAGCCGGTGATGGCGGTCTGGAACCGCGCGCTGGCCGACGAGCTGGCGCTGCCAGGCACCGGCGAGGATTGGCTGGCCCGTCTGTCGGGAACCCCGATGCCGTCAGCCAGCCCCGCACTGGCAACGGTGTATTCAGGTCACCAGTTCGGCATCTGGGCTGGGCAACTTGGGGATGGGCGTGCCCTGCTGCTGGGCGAGGTGGCAGGACAAGAGATCCAGCTCAAAGGTGCCGGGCTGACGCCCTACTCGCGTATGGGCGACGGGCGGGCAGTACTGCGATCCAGCATCCGCGAATACCTGTGCTCCGAAGCCATGCAGGGCCTCGGCATCCCCACGACCCGCGCATTGGCACTGGTGGCCAGCCCGGAAACTGTCTGGCGCGAAACGCCCGAAACCGCCGCTGTCGTGACACGCGTGGCGCCCAGTTTTCTGCGCTTTGGGCACTTTGAACACTTTTTCCACCGCGGCGAACACGCGCAGCTGCGGCAGCTGGCCGACTACGCCATCACGCGCTACTTTCCCCACTGCCGGGAAAGCACCAATCCCTATCAGGCCTTGCTCGACGAGGTTATCGAGCGCACGGCCGACCTGATCGCCGACTGGCAAGCCGTGGGCTTCTGCCATGGGGTGATGAACTCGGACAATATGTCGCTGCTGGGTCTGACGCTCGATTACGGCCCGTTCGGCTTTCTGGATGGTTTTGATGCAGGCCACATCTGCAACCACTCGGACCATCAGGGCCGCTACAGCTATGCGAACCAGCCCGAGATCGGCTTGTGGAACCTACACTGCCTGGCGCAGGCGCTGTTGCCACTGCTGGACCGGGATGCTGCTGTCGCGGCCCTGCGTCGCTATCAGCCCCAATTCGAGGCGGCACTGGGTGAGCGCTTCCGCGCCAAACTGGGCCTGCTGACCGAACGTGAAGACGACTGGGCCTTGCTGACCACGCTATTCGATTTGATGCAGGCCGGTCGCACCGACTGGACGATTTTCTGGCGCCAGCTCGGCGGATTTTGCAGTCAGCCCGGCGCAGCCAATACCGCCCTGCGGGACCTGTTCGTCGACCGCGACGGCTTTGATGCCTGGGCTCTCCGCTATGGCGAACGCCTGCGCACCGAGAACCGCACCGATGCCGAACGCGCACAGGCCATGAATCGGTCCAATCCCAAGTTCGTATTGCGTAACCATCTGGCCGAGCAGGCCATTCGCCTTGCCAAGGAAGGTGATTACAGCGAGATCGCTCGCTTGCAACATGTGCTGGCCGCACCGTTTGATGAACACCCGGACCACGCGGCACTTGCTGCCCTGCCGCCCGACTGGGCACAGACACTATCGGTGAGCTGCTCATCCTGATCCGGCGCGTCGCCCGCGGGATGCGATAAGGCCGCGTGATACGGCACCAACTACGTGGACGCTCATCCGCATGTCAGGCGCGGACTCGGTTCCAAAAGCAAAAAGGCGCGAGAGATCGCGCCTTTTTGCTTTGCTTGCCCCAACTTTACTGACGTTTGGGCAAGGTGAACGCATTCTCACGCAAGGGGCCACGCAGCATCAGGCCATCGATCGGCTCACCGCCGACCATCCGGGCGGCCGCAGCCGGCTTGCAGCTGCCATTGGCGCGCTTGTACAGGGCGGCAGACAGCATGCCCTCGTTGCTGTCGCCCAGCTGGCTGGAGAAATCATCGCTGGCACGGCAGGTTGCGGCAAAGCCATCGGCATAGTCACCAAAGCCCTTGGCATTGGTGCCCGAGAACTCGATCGGGAAGTAGGAAATCCCGCAGTTATCCTTGGCCGTAAAGCCATAAGGCTTGCCACAGGTAGTGCCACCAATCAGCTGTACGTCCACATCCACGCCGCGCAGCCCATTGATGATGGACTCGCTCGCCGAACAGGTGGCGTTACTGGCGATGATGTACACACGAGCCAGACCCAGCGTGGGCAGCGCATCGCCCGAGGTGCAATAAAACTGGCTGTTGAGCTTGCAGGCCGTGGTGCGGAACAGGTCACGTGAGGCGGCAGTATCGGCTGCTCGCTTGTCGTTGTATTGCAGCTGGGTAAAGACCTTGCCCTGCGCACGGGCCGGGCCGGCAATCATGTAAGCCAGCTGGTTGGCCAGATACAGATAGCCACCGCCGTTGTAGCGCAGGTCCAGCACCAGATCGGTGACGCCGGCCGTCTTGAACTGGTTCACGGCATCAATCAATGGCTGTTCGGCCGTGGCGATATGGTCGTTGAAGACCATGTAACCGACTTTGGCACCGCCGGCATCCAGCGTTTTGGCCACCAGCACCGGTTGCTTGGCCACAGTGGCGGCTTGCAAGGTCACCGTGAATTGCGTGGCGCCCGTGCGGTTGAAGACGAAATTGTGGCTGCCCTGGGCAGCGGGATAGAGCGCGGCATTCAACGTGTCTACCTCAAGGCTGGTAGTGCCATCCGCACTCACGCCGTCCACCGTGACCAGCAGATCACCACGACGCACACCGGCCTGGGCGGCGGCTGAACCCGGCTCGACATACGCGACCTTGATCCCGCGGGGCGCACGCGCGGAATCAAGGTGCCATTCAATGCCATAGCCCAGCGAGGTACCGCTATTGGCCATGTCATCCCATGCCTTGGTCGGATAGGTAAAGCTGAACTCGTCCTTGCGCTTGCCCGAGGCGGTGAACAAGGGGGACTTGAGCGCATTGAAGTAGTTATCGAGCGACTCGTAGTACTTGCTCTCATTGCTGTAGGCAAGATCATTGGCATCCACGACAGGCACATCGCGGTACCAGAGATAGTTGCGGTCGATGTAATCACGCACCCAGCGCTTTTCATCACTGAGGGTGCCGATCGTGGTCGTCCCTTCGGCATCGCCGCGATAAGGGTTATTGGGCGAACAAGCCTGCGCCTTGACGGTGGACGTCGGCGGCGTGGTCACCGGCGGGCTGACAACTACATTGCTGCCACCCCCACCTCCGCCACCACAGCCCGCAAGGCCAAGCGCCAACACAAGCGCGCAGCTTGCGGCGCGCGGGGAAAAGAGGGGCAATGCTGAATACATGGCAAACCTGCAAACAAAGGGATCAGCCCGCCATGGTGCAATCAGCAGGCCGCCACTGCAAGCGGTGCAAAGGCTGAACAGACCTTGGCCTTAACTGTGCGCGGGCTCCAGCGCAAAGAAGCGGACCAGCTGGTGCAAGGATTCAGCCTGTACCCGCAGGTCTGCTGCAATATGCGCCAACTCCTCGGCCGTACCTGCATTCTCCTGAACAGACTGGGATATCTGCCCCAAGGCGATATTGATTTGCTGGGTGCCGCCCGACTGCTCGGCACACGCCGCACTGATGGCGGAAACGAGTTCCGAGGTGCGTTTCACTGCGGGTTCGATCGCCGCCAGCATGGCTTGCGCCTGTTGCGTGGTTTGCACACCTGTGCGTGCCACCTCGGCCACCTCCCGCGCGGCGGCCGCTGCATGTTCGGCCAAGCGGCGCACCTCGCCGGCAACCACGGCAAACCCTTTGCCATGCGGCCCGGCACGGGCAGCCTCAATGGTGGCGTTGAGCGCCAGCATATTGGTCTGGTAAGCGATTTCGTCCACCGCCGCAATCTGCGCTGCCACCGCATGCATCACCGCTACCGCCTCGGTCACGACCGTGCCGCCCTCATGAGCCTTGAGGCTGGACTCCCCGGCCAGCACTGCCGTCTGGCGGGCATGGTCGCTATTGGCGCCGATGGCCGAGGCAATCTGCTGGACGCTTGCCGCAGTTTCCTCGATACCAGCCGCCTGCTGGCCACTGGCAGTCGCCATGGCAAAGGAAGCGCGCTCAAGCTGAAGCGCCGCCTCTACCAACTGGTCCGCCCCTTGGTGCAAGGCGGCCGCCGTGCCGCCCAGGCCATGGAGCATGCTCTGCATGGCCGCGAGTACGCTATGTTGATCGCCTTTGCGCAGGACGATGGTCTGCGCCAGTTGCCCGTGCGCCACGGCATGGGCGATGCGGGCAACCTGTTCAGGTTCGCCACCCAAGGTGCGGCGCAGGCTGGCGGTGATGCTCCAGAGCAGCAGTGCCAGCATAAGGGCAAGCAAGCTGGCCGCCAGGACGCTGAGATGAAACCAGTTGCGCAGGTCAGCCTGCGCACGCAGGGCGTCGTTGCGTATGGTATCGAGCAGGGCCTCGCCCAGCACCTGCAGGCTGCCCAGACGTTCAGATGCAAGTGAGAACCAGCTGGGTGCTGTCACCGGAAAACCGGCGGGTTCGGCCAGCATGCCGCTGCGCAGCTGCATCAAGCGGGTCAACAACGGCGAGTGGCGATGCTGGTTGTAGGCGGCCAGCAAGGGGGGATCGGCAAAGTCGGTGAAGTCCGCCTCACAACGTTGCTGACGGGCTAACAGGCCGATCAGTTTGTCACGTTCCCCGCTGGCAAACCGGCCGGCACTGATCACACCATTGAGCAGCCCACGCTCCTGCGCCGCCGCTTCCTTGAGGCAAAGCAGCCCGAGCAGGGCAAATTGCTGGCGCAGGGTTTCGGCGCGCTGGGTCTTACGGACCGCGGCCGTGGTGTAGTGCAATTGCGAGGCAATGACTTTGCTGTAGTCGGCAAACAGCGTCGCCGGTGTCGCATTGCGCGCATCCACCTGCTGTCTGAGCGTCTGGATTGTCTGCGCCATCGGATGTGCCGCTGCCTGCCAGCCCAGTTTCACCAGTGCCGCATCACTGGCCCCGCGTGCCTCTGCGACCGCGCCATCACCCAGGCGCCCTGCCGCCAGCATGCCGTAGCTCAAGCCGCGCTCGGCCTGCAGCGTATGGGCAAGGCGGCTGGCATCGGTCATCAGATGCGTCTGTCTTACCGTTGCATCGAGCAAAGCCAGCTGGCGGTCGAGCGTCTGCAGCCAGGGTACAAGCACGCCCAGCAACACCAGCAGGGGCAAGCAGGCCAAGCAACGCAGGCGGTTGCGAAAACTGAGCACGCGCATGGGGCGCTCGCTCACGCGAGGTGGAATCGGCCAACAATGCCAGCCAACTGACCAGACAAGCGATTGAGGTCCTTGGCCAGCTCTGCCGTCTGGAAGACGGCGCGGCTGTTTTCCTCCGTCATCTGGGCAATCTGCTCGATCTGCTGGGC
Source organism: Chitinimonas sp. BJYL2 (assembly GCF_027257935.1). Classification (NCBI taxonomy): domain Bacteria; kingdom Pseudomonadati; phylum Pseudomonadota; class Betaproteobacteria; order Neisseriales; family Chitinibacteraceae; genus Chitinimonas; species Chitinimonas sp. BJYL2. The sequence continues at coordinate 271,175 of NZ_JANZKW010000001.1, forward strand.
AACCATCTCGCTGGCATTCTTTTGCTCGCTCATCGCCAGCGCAATCTCGCGGGCAGCACCCACGGCGCCGGTGGTATCGGTGTCGATCTCACCGAGCGCGGCCGATACTTCACGCACGCCCTCCACCCCTTGCTGCATGCGCTCACTGGACGCACGCATGGCCGCACTGGCGGCCTGGGTATCGGCGCGAATGGCGGCAACCAGCTGGCTGATGTCGCGGGTGGCACTGCCAGCTCGCTCGGCAAGCTTGCGGACCTCATCGGCGACAACCGCAAAGCCGCGACCGGTTTCACCCGCCCGGGCTGCCTCGATGGCAGCATTGAGGGCAAGCAGATTGGTCTGGTCGGCAATCTCGCGGATCGTCGCAACAATGCCGTCAATCGCCGCAGAGCGCTGCGCCAACTGTGCGATGGTTTCCGCCGCCTGCGTCACCGCGGCGTCCACATGCTGCATCTGCGTCGTTGCCGACTCGGTAATGGCCCGACCACGCACGGCACTCTGCTGGGCGTCCGTGGCTTTGCGTTCGCTATCGCTGGTGGCGGCGGCCATGGTGGCGATGCTCACTGTCACCTGCTCCACCGAAGCCGCGATGCCATTAACCGAATCGGACTGATTCTGCGTAGCGGCCGAGACCTGCCCTGCGGTATCTGCCAGCGCATCCGAAGCGCCAGCGACATCACCCGCGCACCGCTCCACTTCAAGGATGGAGGCATTGAACGCAGCCAGCAGGGCATTGAAGGCATGGCCGATGCGGGCGATCTCGTCCGAACCGGTAACCGTTGCCCGCAGCGAGAGATCCATGGAGTCGCGCAGCTGGCTCATCAGCTGCTCGATGCCCTTGACCGGATCAGCCACCGCATGGCTGATCTGCCAGGCCAGCACGGCGGTCAGCACCAGAATCACAAGGGTAATGCCGATCTGCCACCACAAGGCGGCCTCGGCCGATTGCTGGCTGGCGGCGGCCGTACCGCGTATGCGCTCAAGCTGGACATCGCGCACCTCGCGCAGGGCGTCGAGCCGCAGGGTGGCCGTGGCAAACCACTGCTTGGCATCGACCCCGAAATTTCCCTCGGCCGCTTTGCCGACAGCCAGCTCACGCAGGCGTGCCGTCTCGGCGAACACCGGCAAGGTCGTGCGTGCGCGGTAGGCCTCCAGCGTGGCGGCATCGGCAAGGGCCACAAACTGGGCCTCGCAGCTTTGCTGTACACCGGCTGCAGCCTGGACCTTGGCCAGGCTGGCCGGGGCGAACTGGCCCGAGGTGAACACGCTGTTGAGCAGACCTCGCTCGCGCGCCGACTGCTCCATCACGCACAGGAGCGATACCAGTGACTGCTCATTGCGCATGACTTCGGCATGCTCGGTATCACCCGCAATGCCTTGCGCGAGCTGCACGGTGCCCGTCACCCAGGCGGTGTAGCGATAAAAACTCGTCAACGGCGGTACGGCCTTGCTGCTGATCTGGGTACGCAAGCCCGGCAGATCATCCAGGGCGGCTTCCACCGCCGCGAGATTCTTGCTCACGCTGTCGGGCAGGGTGGTGGTGGCGACATAATCCGCGAGCCGCTTGCGCGCCTGGTCGGTTTTCTGGCGTGCGCCCTGCATGGGGGCACTGTCGCCACCCGACAGATAGCCTGCGCTGGTACCGCGTTCTGCCTGCAACGCCAATGCCAGATCGCTGGTGTGGCCCAGCAACTGGGTCAGCGATACGGTGGCCCGCATGGCGCGAGCCGTGTGCAGGCTGTCAAGCATGACCACGCCCACCGCCAGCAGCAAGGCGATGACCGGCACACTGACCAGCAAGACCAGCTTGCTGCGCACACTGATGGATGAAAGGTGCAACATGGCGACACTCCTCTCCGGAATCAGATTTCCCGACCACCCAGGGCCTCAGGCCGCATCATTGCCAATACTGATGGCGCGCAAACGTCAGGTCTTGCGCGCCATCGGCTGGATTTTTTTCCTTGGTGTTCATTAGCCGTTGTAGCCCCAATCAGCGCGAAGTCCAAGGGCGCTTTTTTGCGCTGCAACACCGCGCGGAGCGCGCATTTCAACCATGGGCAAATTGGGGTAGTGTGCAAGGCCCGATCTCGGTCACTACGCCATGTATACACCAGGCCATTTCAGCGAAACCCACCCGGCCCTGCTCGCCAGACTGATCGCCGATCACCCCTTGGCAACTGTGGTCTGCGCAGGCGTGAACGGGCCCGAAGTGAATGTATTGCCGCTCTTGCTGAGTGGGGATGCAGTGGCAGAGGGCTGCCTGATCGGTCATGTGGCGGCTGCCAATCCGCTGGCACTGGCCGATGGCCGGGAGGTCACCGTGGTATTCCATGGCCCGGATGCCTATGTGTCGCCGAACTGGTATCCCACCAAGGCGCTCCACCACAAGGCCGTGCCGACCTGGAACTATGCGCTCGTTGAAGTACGTGGCCGGTTGCAGGTGTTTGCCGAGCCAACGCGGCTGGACACGGTGTTGAGGACCCTGACCGAGCGTTTCGAGGCCACACAGCCGCAACCCTGGTCGCTCGACGATGCACCCGCCGATTTCCGTGCGGCCATGTACAAGGCCATTGTCGGGATTGAAATCCGCATCGGGTCCATTGCCGGCAAGTTCAAGCTCAGCCAGAACCGCAGCACGGCAGATATCGAGGGCGTGATGCAAGGCCTGCGCCGAGGTGGCAGCGAATCGCAGCAAGCAACCGCCGACTGGATGCAGGCGCTGGGCGCCCTGTCCAGCAAGTCAGATGGCGGAGCATCTCGCTAGGCGCCCGCCCGTCAGCTTGCTGCCAGTATGCGCGCCGCCAGCGCGGCACCAGAGCACCAAGCCCCTTCCACACGGCCGCCGTTGAGCCAGTCCCCCGCCAGACCGATACCCAGCGCCTCATCGTGCACGCAGCCTAGCGACAGGGGTTGGGCGACTTGTGCATAGCGCCAGCGGTGCGCACGCGCCTCGATGGGGAGTACCGGCGTGGCAATCCCTTGGGCAAACGCCGCCGTCAGGGTATCGATCACCCATTGCTCGGCGGCCTCGACATGTTCTGTAGACCAATCCGCATGGCCATGCAGCACCCAGGCTTCGGCCGGAGGGCGGCCGGGCTTGCTGGTGTTGCGGGCAACCCAGGATAAAGGGCCGGTATTCACGAAGGCCGCATCAAATGCGACCGGTAATGCCTGGTCAAAGCGCAGCATCACAGCCCAGCAGGGCTGCATGGCGACACCCGCCGCCAGCGTTGCCAGGGTCGGGGTGTCCTGGAGCAAAGCGGCCGCCTGAGGCGCCGGCACGGCCAGCACCAGTTGTCGGCAGGCAGCGGTATCTCCGTTATCGAAATCCAGATGCCAGCCATCACCATCGCGTGCCATGGCGGTCAGGCGGTGTTCTGCAAAGAAAGGGATGTCACCGAGCATGCGCCGGCACAGGCCACTCATGCCCGGCACACCGACAAACCGGGTCTCGGCGGCCGTATCGTGGCAACCATCCGCATCCAGTGCCGCGACGCGCACATCCCAGGTCGCCACGGCACCCGCAGCCTGCTGCTCACCGACCCAGGCGCAAAAACCCGGATCGCGTGCGGTGAAATACTGCGCACCGTGGTCGAAGCTGGCCCACTCCCCGCGCCGGGTTGCCAGCCGGCCGCCTGCACCGCGGGCCTTGTCGAAGACGGCAATCCGCTTGCCTGCAGCGGCCAGCAAACGGGCGCAGTTCACACCCGCCACGCCTGCGCCAACCACGGCCACATCCAGCACATGCATGGGCGTTGTCATGGCGGACTCAGCGTGCGCCAGTGGCGAGCATGGGCCGGAGTTTGGCCATCAGCTCCGGGGCATCCGGTTCGGTGGGTGTGCTGTAGGCGTAGACGGTCTGGCCATCGGGCGCGATGAGGTATTTCTGGAAATTCCACTTGGGCGCCTGTCCCGTGGCTTTGGCCAGTGCCTTGAAGAATGGATTGGCCGTGTCGCCCCGTACGCTCGATGCCTCGACCATGGGGAATTCCACAAAATAGGTCAGCTTGCAGAACTCGGCGATCTCCGCGTTGGAGGCAAGCTCCTGCTTGAAGTCATTGGACGGAAAGCCCACTACCGTGAGCCCCTGCGCCTTGTACTGCTTGTACATGGCTTCGAGCTTTTCAAACTGGCGCGTGTAGCCGCACTTGCTGGCCGTGTTCACAACGATGATGGGCTTGCCGGCCAGGCTGCATAAATCCAGCGGTTTGCCCTGCAGGGTTTTGAAACTGTGTTGCAACAAGGGTGGGCAGGCTGCCAGCGCACCCAGCGGTGACAACAACAGGAACAAGGCGGCGAGACGGGACATGGCAGGCACTCCGGCAGAATACGGGCCATGCTAGCCCTCGCCCCGAGCAGCGTCAAAATTCCGGGCTTCGTTCAGCCTAGGCGCTCAGTTCACGCGCCAGCTGCATCAGGCGAGGCGCAATGTCGGCACGCCAGCTGGCTTCATCCAGCCGGTAAGCCGGGCCGCTGCAATTGATGGCCATCGCTGGGCTGCTGCCGGGGATCGGCACGGCCACCGCATAGATATCGGGCTCGAACTCGCCAAACGACGCGCAGAAGCCGTCATGTCGGTAGGCCGCCAAGGCTTGCTGCAAGCGCGCTTGCAATGCCGGCCAGGCAGTCGCGTTCTGTGCAGCCAGCGCCGCATCCAGTTCGGCACGGTCAGTGGCTGCCATGTTGGCGTAAAGTGCCCGACCGATGGCGGTGCTGGCCAGCGGTACCGTCGAGCCCACCTCCAGGCGTATGCCCACGCGGGCTGGGGAGCGGCAGGTCTCCACATAGACCACGCGCAGATCCTGGCGCACGCCCAGCGTCACCGACAAACCGGTTTCTTCCGACAAACGCCGCATCGGTTCACGCGCACGCTCCCGCAAGTCCAGTCCGCTCAGCGCGGCAAAACCCAGCGTGAGCACCGCGGGTGCAGGCCGGTACTTGCCCGATTCGTCCTGGCTCAGGTAGCCCAGCTGACAAAGCGTGTAGGTGAGCCGCGATACCGTGGACTTGGGCAGCTGGCAGCGCTGCGCCAGTTCGGTATTGCCCAAGGCCCTATCCCCGGCCTGAAAGGCGGCCAGGACATCCAGCCCACGTGCCAGCGCGGTGACGAACAAACGGTCATCCTGATGTGCATCGCTCATGCTGCCCGCCCCTTGGGTTCGATGATCACGATCGCGATACCCACCACCAGCAGGCCCGCCCCGGCCCAGAAGGCTTGCGTTGGCAACTCGGCAAACCAGAGCCAACCGACCAGCGGACTGAACAGCAGCAAGGAGAAGCTGCCTGCCTCCACCGCCGAGGCATCCCCCACCTTGTAAGCCTGGATGTAGGCGAAATACACCCCCATGGTCGACAAGCCCAACAAGGGCAGCAAGTACCAGGACTCGGGCGGCGGCATGGGCAGGTAAAAGCCGCACAGCAGGCCAAACACGACCCAGTTGGTCACATAACTCCACCAGACGATGGTGGCTGATGGCTCAGTCGTGCCCATTTTCTTGAGCACTACCCCCAGCAGGGCTTCGGAAAGCGCGCACAGCAAGGCCACCAGCGACGCGAACTGGAAGGTATCTGCACCGGGCCGGAGGATGGCCAGCACGCCGCCAAAGCCAATACCCACACCCAGCCAACGCGACCAGTGGGCACGTTCACCCAGCAGCCATACGCCCAGCGGCAACATGAACAGCGCGGCTGTCATCAGCAGCGCATTGGTCTCGGCCAGCGGCAGGCGGGTAACGGCATAGGCTGCGGTGTAGGAGGAGGTGGCGATAAAGACACCGCGCACCAGATGCAGCTTGGGTTGGCGTGTCATCACCAGCCGCCCGCGCGTGAGCAGCACAAAGGGCAAGAGCATCAGCAGCACGATATTGGCGCGCAGGAATACCAACGCCTCGGCATCGTAGCCATAAGCACCCATCGCCTTGGTAGCGGCGTTCATGGTGGCCCAGCTGGCCATGGCCAGAATGACGAAAGCCACGCCGCGGGTATTGCCGGCCAGGCCCTCCCACCCGGATATCAATCGTTTCAACACATCATCCTTTGGATACCAGCCGATGGTCTGCCTTTACAAGCAGTCCCGCTCGCCGGTAAGCTGTTTCGCATTGCAGAATTATGTTCCGCATTGCGGAACAAGACAAGCCAGACCGCCGCCGCAGATCGCGGCCCAACCGACCGGAGAAACTTCATGGCCAAGCCGCACTTCCAATGGGATGACGCTCTGCTGCTCGACGAACAGCTGTCCGACGAAGAACGCATGATTCGCGACGCCGCGCGCGACTACTGCCAGGGCAAACTGCTGCCTCGCGTGCTCGAGGCCAACCGCCACGAGCATTTCGACCGCGAGATCATGAGCGAGCTCGGTGAGCTGGGCCTGCTGGGTTCCACCATCCACGGCTATGGTTGCGCCGGTGCAGGCTACGTTTCCTACGGTCTGGTTGCGCGTGAAGTCGAGCGTGTGGATAGCGGTTACCGCTCGGCCATGAGCGTGCAATCGAGCCTGGTCATGTACCCGATCTACGCTTACGGCTCCGAAGCACAGAAACAAAAATACCTGCCCAAGCTGGCCACCGGCGAATGGGTGGGTTGCTTTGGCCTGACCGAGCCGAACCACGGCTCCGACCCCGGCAGCATGATCACCCGTGCCCGCAAGGTGGATGGCGGCTACAGCCTCAGCGGTGCCAAGATGTGGATCACCAATTCGCCCATCGCCGATGTGTTCGTGGTGTGGGCCAAGGACGACGCCGGCGATATCCGCGGCTTCGTGCTCGAAAAAGGCATGAAGGGTCTGAGCGCCCCCAAGATCGAAGGCAAGTTCAGCCTGCGCGCCAGCATTACCGGCGAGATCGTCATGGACGAAGTGTTCGTGCCCGAAGAGAACATGTTCCCGGAAGTGAAGGGCCTCAAAGGCCCGTTCGGCTGTCTTAACAAAGCACGCTATGGCATTGCCTGGGGTGCGATGGGCGCCGCCGAGTTCTGCTGGCACAGCGCCCGCCAGTACACGCTCGATCGCCACCAGTTCGGCCGCCCGCTGGCCGCCAACCAGATCATCCAGCTCAAACTTGCGAACATGCAGACCGAAATCTCCCTGGGTCTGCAAGCCGCTTTGCGCGTTGGCCGCCTGATGGACGAAGACCGCGCCGCGCCCGAGATGATCAGCCTGATCAAGCGCAACAACTGCGGCAAGGCACTCGACATTGCCCGCGTCAGCCGCGACATGCACGGCGGCAACGGCATCAGCGACGAATACGGCGTGATCCGCCACGTAATGAACCTGGAAGCCGTAAACACCTACGAAGGCACGCACGACGTGCACGCGCTGATCCTGGGCCGCGCACAGACGGGCATTGCCGCATTTGGTGCGTGATTCCAATCAAGGCATGAAATTCAAACCTTGAAACACCGCGGGCACTGAGCACACAGCGGGCAACAGGGAACCCAAGCCTGAACCAGACCAAGATACAAACGGTTCATGCTGCTCACCCTGTGCCTGCTCCGTGCGCACTGTGCCCTTCGTGTTTCGGGGCTGGGGTTTTACGCCGCAATCCAGGCGACTCTCGATGTCTGCACTTTCCCACCTCCGCGTCCTCGACCTCTCCCGCGTGCTGGCCGGCCCCTGGGCCACCCAGCAACTGGCCGATATGGGCGCCACCGTCATCAAGATCGAAAAGCCCGATGGCGGCGACGACACCCGCGGTTGGGGTCCACCGTTCCTCAAGGATCGTGACGGCCAGCCCACGCGCGAATCCGCTTACTACCTGTGCGCCAATCGCGGCAAACAATCGGTCGCCATCGACATGGCCAGCCCCGAGGGCCAAGCGCAGCTGCATGAGCTGGTCAAAAGCTGCGATGTGGTGGTCGAGAACTTCAAGGTGGGCGGTCTCAAGAAATACGGGCTCGATTACGCCACGCTGAGCGCCATCAAACCTGATCTCGTCTATTGCTCGATTACCGGCTTTGGCCAGCAAGGCCCGCGCGCGGATCAAGCGGGTTACGACTTCATGATCCAGGGTCTGGGCGGGCTGATGAGCATTACGGGTGAACAACACGGCGAACCGCAAAAGGTCGGCGTGGCCGTCACCGATCTGTTCACCGGCATGTATGCCACCGTCGCCATCCTTGCCGCACTGGCGCATCGTGATCGCACAGGTATCGGCCAGCATATCGATCTGGCGCTGTTTGATTGCCAACTGGCCATGCTGGCCAATGTGGCGTCCAACTATCTGGTCGGCGGTGTCAATCCGCCACGCTACGGCAATGCCCACGCCAATATCGTGCCTTACCAGGCTTTTCCCGCCAGCGATGGGCATGTGATCGTGGCCGTGGGCAACGACGGCCAGTTCGCCCGCTTTGCCGAGCTGTGCGGCCATGCCGAATGGGCGTCCGACGCACGCTTCGCCACCAACAAAGCCCGCGTGGAAAACCGCACTGCGCTGGTGCCGCTGATTGAAGCCGCCTTGATCCAGCAGCCACGCGCACACTGGATTGCCGGCATGGAAAGCGCCGGCATTCCCGGCGGGCCGATCAATACGATTCCCGAAGCGCTGGCCGAGCCACAAGCCGTGGCGCGCGGCAGCGTCGTGGATATTCCCCACCCGCTCGGCAGCGTGCGCATGGTCGCCAACCCGATCAAGTTCTCCAGAACGCCGATCCGCTACGACGCCCCGCCCCCGATGCTGGGCGAACACACGCAGCACATACTGGCCCGTGACTAAACCATGTCGCTGAACGCCCGCCTGCAGCCGTATCCCGCCAGCTACTACGCCGCCAGCGTGGCCGACGCGCCTTTGCGCCCGGCCTTGCACGGCGAGGTGCAGGCCGACGTGTGTGTTGTCGGTGCGGGCTATACCGGCCTGTACACCGCGCTGCGGCTAGCCGAGGCCGGCAAGCGGGTGGTCATGCTCGACGCCAGCCGCGTGGGCTGGGGTGCATCGGGCCGTAATGGCGGGCAAGCGATACTCGGTTTTTCATGCGACATGCCGCCCATCGAGGCGCAGCTGGGCCGCGATGAGGCGATGCAGATCTGGCAGCTGGTGCGCGACGCCGCCGGCGAAATCCGCCAGCGCATCGCCCGCCATCAGATCGATTGCGACTGGCAGGACGGCCATCTGTGGACCGCGGTGTTGCCGCGCCGCGTCAAGCTACTGACCGACTGGCAGCAGGAGGCCAGCGAACACTGGGGCTACACCGGCCTGCAGTTCATCCCCAAGCACGACCTTGGTAACTGGGTCGATAGCCCGCGCTACCAAGCCGCGCTGTACGACCCCGAAGCCGGTCACCTGCATCCGCTCAAGTACGCGCTGGGTCTGGCCGCGGCGGCCGAGGCGATGGGCGTGGTCATCCATGAGCACAGCCCGGCCATCCGCCACACGCAGCAGGGTAATCAGGTCATCATCGACACCGAAAACGGCCGCGTGCGCGCCGATGCGCTGGTGCTCGCCGCCAATGTGTACCTAGGCGATCTGGACCGCGAACGCTCGCGCCGGATTTTGCCGGTAGGCACCTTCATGGTCGCCACCGAGCCGCTGGGTGAGCGCGGCGCCAAGCTCGTACCCAGCCGCGCCTGCGTGACCGACAACCAGTTCGTGCTCGATTATTTCCGCCTGAGCAGCGATGGCCGTCTGCTGTTCGGCGGTGGCTGCACCTACCTGGGCGGCATGCCGCGCGATATCAAGGCAGCCATGCGCCCCTCGCTGGATCGCGTGTTCCCGCAGCTCAAGGACGTAAAGCTCGACTACGGCTGGGGCGGACTCATCGACTGCACGATGCGCCGTACGCCCGACTTCGGCCAGCGCGGCAATGTGTGTTGGGCTCAAGGTTTCTCGGGCCACGGCGTGATCCCCACCTGCGTGGCCGGCCGCGTGCTCGCCAGCGCGATACTGGGCGATGACAGCCATCTGCGCCGCTTCATGAAGCTCAGCAACCCGCCGCTGCCAGGCGGCCGTTGGTTGGCCGGGCCAATGGAAGCTGCGGGCAAAACGTGGTATCGCTTGCGAGACTTGTTCTGATGAGCCTCGCCATGCGCCAATCCCTGCTGCTACTCCTCGCCTTGCTGACGCTGCCCGTCTGGGCCGGCAAACAGATCGCCCTGACCTTTGACGACGGCTTCGACCCGCGCAAACAGCCGCAGGCCGCCGAGTGGAACGCGCAGATACTCGCCACGCTCGACAAGGCCGGCATCAAAAGCCTGCTGCTGCCTAGCGGCAAGAACGTGGACAGCCCGGCGGGTCTGACGCTGGTGCGTGCCTGGGGCGAGGCCGGCCATCAGATCGGCAATCACACCTATACGCATCGCGACTATTCCGGGCTCAAGTACAGCCTTGCTGACTTTGATGAGGACATGACACGCAACGCCGCGCTGTTCAAGGACATGCCAGGCTGGACGCAGCGCTTCCGTTTTCCGTATTTGAAAGAAGGCGCAACCTCGGGTCGCCGCGATGGACTGCGTCTCTGGCTGCGCGAGCACGGCTATAAAACGGCCCCGGTAAGCGTGGACGCCAGCGACTGGTACTACGATGAGCGCTTCCTTGCCTGGCAGGCGCGCCATCCCGACGCCGACCCTGCGCCATTCCGGCAAGCCTATCTCGACCATATCCGTAACCGCGCCGACTACTACCACCAGCTCGGCCAGAAGGTGGTGGGCCGCGAATTCCCGCATGTTCTGCTGCTGCACACCAATGCCATCAACGCCGCGTTTTTGGGCGACCTGATCGCCATGCTGCGCAAGGAAGGCTGGTCGTTTGTCTCGGCCGAAACCGCATTCGCCGATCCGCTCTACATGATCGAACCCGATTTCGTCCCCGCCGGGGAAAGTCTGCTGTGGATGCTGGGCAAGGTACGCCGCCTGCCCGATATGCGCTACCCGGCCGAAGACAGCCGCTACGAAGCGCGTCTGCTCGATGCCGCGGGTCTGTAAGTAGATAGCCATGCACGAAACCATTCTGCACCGCGCCACCTTCAATACCTTGGTTCGCCCCTATCTGGTGCTCTATGTGGCGTTCTTTCTGGTGCTCACCATCGTCGGCATTCCACTCGCCGTGATCTGGGTATGCGGTGTCGGCCAATGGTGGGCGCGCCACTATTACGACAAGCTCGAATGCGAACTCAGCACGCGCACGCTGCGCTTTCGCAAGGGCATCCTGTTCCAGGTGGAAAAAACCATCCCGCTGGAAAACATTCAGGATGTGACCTTTATCGAAGGCCCGATCCTGCGTTACTTCCACCTGAGCATGCTCAAGTTCGAAACCGCCGGGCAGAACGCGCAAATGGCCAGCCAGATGCAGCTGGTCGGCATCATCGATGCCCACGCCTTCCGCCAGCAGATCCTCGCCGCGCGCGATCAGCTGCGCCACCCTACCCTTGCCGCCCCAAGCGGTGACGATGCACAACTTGTCGCACTCAAACACATTGCCAGCCGTCTCGACGAGATAGCCCAACTGCTGCGCGAGCGGCACTGAACCAGCGGAAATCATCATGAAACAGCCAGCCCAAACCACCGATCTGTTCCAGCCCGATACCGTGCGCGAAGTTGAATGCCTGGTACCGGATATCAATGGCTATCCACGCGGCAAGGCGCTGCCGGGCAGTGCGTTTGCCAAGGGGCAGGAGCTGCGCCTGTGCCGGGCTGTCGCCATCCACACCGCCACGGGCGACTGGGCCGATTACGAGTTCTCGGGGGAGGGTGATCCGGACATGAAGCTGATTCCGGTCATGTCCACACTCAAACCTGTGCCCTGGGCCAGCCGCCCGCGCGCGCTCTGCATCCACGATTGCATCGACCTCGACGGCCAGCCCACGCCAATTGCGCCGCGCAATGTGCTCAAGAACGTGTTGTCGGGCTACGCCGTACATGGATGGTCGCCCGTGGTGGCGCCAGAGCTTGAGTTCTATTTGCTCGCCCCGCATACCGACCCTCATCAACCTCTGCAGCCTCCGACCAACGCTCGCGGGCGTAGCGAAAACGGCCAGCAAGGCTTCGGTTTCATCGGTCTGAACGACCATGCAGCTTTCTGGGATCAGCTCTATGCCGCGCTCGACGTACTGGGCATCCGCTACGACACCTTCGTGCATGAACTAGGACCGGGCCAGTTCGAAATCAACCTGTGGCACGGCGATGCGGTGGAAGTGGCCGACCAGACCTTCCTGTTCAAGTACGCACTCAAGGAAATTGCAGCCCAGCATGGCATGCAGGCCATCTTCATGGCCAAACCCATGGCCGGCCAGCCCGGCAGCGCCATGCATATCCACCAGAGCGTGGTCGATGCACGCGGCCAGAACATTTTCAGCGGCGCCAATGGTGAATCCACGGCCTTGTTCGAGCACTTCATCGCCGGCCAACAGCAGGCGATTGCCGAGCTGATGCCGGTGTTCTGCCCCTTTGTGAACAGCTACCGCCGCTTTGCCAAGCACATGGCCGCACCGGTAAACCTGAGCTGGGGTTACGACAACCGCTCGGTCGGCATCCGCGTCCCGCACGCCGGCCCGGCCGCGCGCCGCGTGGAAAACCGGATTCCCGGCGTGGATGCCAACCCCTATCTGGTACTGGCTGCCAGCCTTGCCGCAGGCCTATGGGGCATGCAGCAGCAACTGCGGCCCACTGCGGCCGCCGAAGGCACCGTATTCAACCAGATCAGCGACGCCCCCACCCTGCCGGGTACGCTGGATGAAGCCCTGGCCCGCATGCGCGCCAGCGCATTGCCCGGGCAGCTGCTGGGTGACACCTTTACCGCATCGTTCATTGCCGTCAAACAAGTCGAACTCGACAGCTTCTGGGCCGAGATCACGCCGTGGGAGCGGCAGTACCTGACGGCGTTGGCCTAATCAAGAGACGGTACGCCGTAGGGTGCAATCAGCCCAGCGCATTGCACCTACACCGCTCACACGGCACAACCATTCGGTGCAATGCGGCTTTGCCTTACTGGACCCTCCGGTTACAGCCAGCCCTTGTCCCGCGCCAAACGCGCCGCTTCGATACGGTTGGCCGCCCCGAGCTTGCCGATGGCTTCGGAAAGATAATTGCGTACCGTGCCTTCTGACAGGTGAATCAGGCTGGCGATCTCACCCGAGGTTTTGCCCTCGCCTGCCAGGCGCAGCACCTGCCGCTCACGGTCGGTCAGTGGGTCGTCGCCATCCCAGCCGGCGAGTGCCAGCTCGGGGTCGATGGCGCGGCCGCCGCTGGCGACGCGGCGGATGGCAGCGGCCAGTTGTTCGCTCGGGGCATCCTTGAGCAGATAGCCGCCCACGCCGGCCGACATGGCCCGATGCAGGTAGCCGGCTCGGCCAAAGGTAGTGACGATGACCACGCGGGTAGGCAGACCGCGCGTGCGCACTGCCTGCGCCAACTCCAAGCCGGTCATCAATGGCATTTCGATATCGGTCAGCAGGATGTCGGGCCGTAGCGCGGTCACGGCCTCAAGCCCGGCGCGACCATCGCCGACTTCGGCCACCACGTCAAAATCGGCTTCGAGCCGCAGCAGCGCCGCCAGTGCGCCGCGCACCAGCGCTTGATCTTCGGCAAGGACGATACGGAGACTGGGCATGGCGTGCAGCGTCGTGAGGGTTGATCAGGCGGCCGCGAGTGGCACGCTGGCCGTCAGCAACAAGCCATCCTGACGGTCGAACGTGAGTGTACCGCCAACGGCATCGAGCCGTTCGCGCATGCCGGTCAGGCCGTGGCCGGGCACAAGCTGGGTATCGGTCGGGCCATTGTCGTGCACGGTCAGCAGCACCGCACCGCCGTCCGGCCGCAGCCGCAGACCAAGGCGGGCCTCGCTGGCCTTGGCATGGCGGACGATATTGGTGCTGGCCTCGACTACCGCCTGCGCCAGGGCATGCTCGGCTGCGGCATCCAGCTTGGGTTGCGCGTCGATCTGCAATTCGACCGCAATGCCGGCGGCCACCAGCGTGGACTCGGCGCGGCGGATGGCCTCGATCAAATCCACCGAGCGCAGGCCGACAATCGCCTGCCGCACTTCCGCCAGCGCCGAGCGGGCCACTTGGGCGACTTCCTGCATTTCGCCACTGGCCCGGACGGGTTCCCGTTCGGCCAGCTTGTGGGCGAGCTCAGCCTTGATGGCGATCAGGCTCAGCGTATGGCCCAGCAAGTCATGCAGATCCCGCGCAATGCGTTCGCGCTCGGCCACCTTGGCGATGCGTTCGATTTCCACGTCCTTGAGCGCGATCACGGCCTTGGCGCGTCGGCTCGTCTTTTCACCGAGCATGGCACCACCGACACCGAACAGGATACCGGCGAGGATGCCGTAATAGCCGCCGCCCAGGCTGTAGTACTGGAACACCGCAAATGCACCGGCCATCACGGCCAGCATGCCGATGACGGATTCCTTGATGGTGGCGCGTTCACCGGGGAAGCCGGCATACAGAAACAGCGTGTGAGCGGCGGGGTTGTAGGGCACCAGCCATGTGGCAATCAAGAAAGTCAGCGCCTGGCCGATCCACAACTTGGGACCACTGGCGTAATAGGTGACAAAGTGGATGGGCACATACAACGCAATGGCCAGCAGGGTTTCCTGCAGATGGAAATTGCGGTAGCCAGCGCCACCCCCCCAATCAAGCATGGGTGTGAACAGAAAGCCCAGCCAGATCAGGTGAAACATCGGCTCCCAGCCAATGGGTGTACGGACAGTCAATTCTTTGCAGCTCGTCATGATGTTTCCTCGTATCCGGGTGCAGCATAGCGGGATGATGGGTATTCGTCGCCAGCGCGGTGTCCAGCCAACGCCCCGATTCTTGACCGCTGCGCCAACAGCCGGCAGTGCAAGACATCAGTACTTGCGGGTGACAGCTGTCACCCTTGTTTCAGGCGTCGCGGCGGCAAAAAAACGCCGCACCCGTGAGGCGTGCGGCGTTCTTCAGCCTTGGCAGCAAGCGAGTTACAGCATCAGCTCCACATCGGCGATTTCGAACTGGAACGCCCCCTTGCGCATGGCCGCCACCAGACCCAGCATGGTGGTGGTTTTGGGGTCAAAACCGTTCAGGCGCGCCCAGGGCAGCTCAACAGTCTTCCAGTCGGCCTCGGCTTTGAAGGAGACCACTGCCGGCTGGTAACTGCCGGCCTGCCAGAAGCCTTGAACAGCGTAGGTGCCACCGTCGCCGCGGGTCTTGAAGCGCAAACCCTTGGCGGCCGAGAGATCAGTTGGCGCAAAACCGTGTGCGCCGGGATTGAAGGCAATGCCCGCCCAGGGAAAGGCAAAGGCCGGGTCCAGTGCCCCAGCCAGCCTGATGCTGGTATTGCCCTCGGTCGTCTTGCCGGGACTGAGCGTCACGGTGGACTTGCCATTCATGACCGTGTCCAGACTTGGCATCCAGACACCGAACGGGGCGGCCATCTTGACCTCCTGTCCCTGTGCCTCAAACAGACCGATGCGTCCATCTGCCGGCAGCGCTTGCGGGCGGGCGCTGGCCTTGGCCTCGCGCTCGGCCCGCACCGCCTTGATCCGTGCCTCGCGCAGTGGCTGTATGGAAACACCGTTCTTCCACACTTCCACAATGGCCGTCGAGTCGCTGATCTGCTGTGCCGGATTGCCCTTGACCAGCAGCAGGTCGGCTCGCAGCCCCTTGGCGATGCGGCCGCGGTCTTTGAGGCCGAAAGCCTGGGCTGGCAGGCTGGTGGCAGCACGTAGCGCCTCCAGCGGCGTCATGCCGGCTCCCGCCAACAGCACCAGCTCACGATGCATGCTGGCGCCATGCAAAGTACCGGGGTTACCGGAATCAGTACCTGCCAACACCGGCACGCCTGCCGCACGCAACTTGGTGATGCTGGCCTTCATCAACATGTCGAGACGGGCACTCAAATCCATGGGGCGCATGGTGACGCCGAGACTGCCGCGCTGCCCATCGTCGAGCACATCGACAATCGCCGGCTTGTCCAGCAAGGTCTGGCCACCCTTGCGACCGAACACGCTTTCGTAAACGGAGTAAGTCGGGATCACAAATGCGCCCTTGGCTTTGGCCAGCGCCACGAATTCGTCGTCAGCCTCACGGTCGCTGAACAGATGCACCAGGCCATGCGCACCGGCATTGAGCGCATCCTTGGCCGATTGCAGGTTAGATACATGCACGACCGCGAGTTTGCCCTGGGCACGCGCTGCGGCTATGGCCGCCGTCAGCGTCGGCAGATCCAGCGTAGGCATTTTCATGCCGAAGCTTTTACCGTCGTCGTAAACCAGTTTGATGAAGTCCGAGCCCTCGGCAATGCGCTCGGCCACGAAGGCAGCAGCATCATCAGGGCTTGTCAGCGTAGGGATGGGGAAGCCGTACTGGGTACCGTGTCCACGCGGGACTGTCACCATGGTGCCCGCGCTGAAGAGATCGGCCTCGTCCAGCAGCCTGCCTTCCCGCATGAGTCGTTTAGTCTCCTGCATCATCGGCACGGCCATGAACATGTCGATCTGGGTGGTCACCCCCACCAGCAGCGGAATCTTGGCGTTCTGGTAGGCGTGGATATGGCTGTCGATCAGACCGGGCAGCAGGGTGCAATCGTCGCAATGCACTTCGCGGCTGCCGGCCGGCTGCTTGCCGCGAAAATCGGCATCGACAATCTTGCCGTCACGCACCAGCACGCTGCGTTTGGCATGCAGGGATTCGCCATCAAACACACGCACATCGCGAATCAGTGTGGTGTCGGCCAGCGTGATGCCGCTGAGGCACAGGGTCAGCAGCGCGGGCAAGATACGGGGGGTGAACAGCATAGGAAGGTCTCCTTGTGGGTGTGACCTTACTGTGGGCCCTGCCCTGCGCTGCACACAGTCGCAGGCGTCATCATTTGTGGATGACAGATGTCATGGACAGGCCGGGATCGGGAATGCAAACGCCGCCCAGTCGGGCGGCGTTTTACCGCTGCAGCCAGCAGCGCAAACCGGTAATGGCGTTTACTTGATCAGACGCAGATTGAAGGGCAGCTTGTAGGCAATGCCCTTGCTGGCATTGATCGCGCCCAGAATGCAGAACACCAGATGCACGATGCCCAGCACCGGCATCATCAGCAAACCGATGACCACAAAGGACAGTACGGCGCAGATCACGTAACCGATGATGGCGGTGATCGACCAGTTGAGTGCTTCCTTCGCGGTTTCCAGCACCAGTTCGTCATCTTTCTTGATCAGAAAGACAATCAGTGGGGGAATGAAACCGAAGATCAGCGTGCCGATCCAGGTCAGGATGGCAAAGGTGTTGCTGTCGCTCGACGCGGTGGCCGGTGTCTGGCTAGGTTCTTGGTCTGACATGCTTGGGGTCTCCCTGTACAAGGCGGTGTTGGCCGCGGGTGGGTGCGCGACGACGGCGCTTCGCTCAGGGTAGACCAATGTCATGCAATTGCCAGCCCGACACACGGTGATATTGCCAAACACGCCGCCAATTCGGCGCACGGTGTCGTCTTCACCGCCAGACCGGCCTGCCGCTTATCGGCAGCGATACACCTTGAAGTCACGCTCGCCGTTCTCGATCGGGCCGGCAGGCACGACGGTGTCGCCTTGCAGATCCAGCGCAGAGTTGCGCGCCAGGGTATTGAGTTCAATGATCTGCTTGCCTTCGTCGCGGCTTAGCGGGCCCAGCTTCGCCAGCACCTTCACGCGGGTGGAGCCCTTGAGCGTGCAGCCGCCAACCAGTTCCGGTTTACTGACCTGGATACGTTCGGCTTCGGGCTTGAGAGGGACAAAATCGGCACAGGCCGTCAGGCCAGTTGCCAGCAGGCAGAGGGTAAGGATTCTCATGCAAGATGCTCCGGCATTCGGGGGGCTCACAGTGTGCCGCAAGCCCGCCCCATCAGCCAGCCTCAGGACTTGGACTGGATCAGATCCAGCACGGCCTTGACCTTGGGCTTGCTGGCCGCATCCGCCGAATCATGGTGCTTCTTGGCATAGTCGAGTGCGGCCAGGCCATCCGCGTCTTTTTCCGACAGGATCTTCTTGCCACCCTTGCTGATGATCAGGGAGGCGGCCTCCAAGGCACCGCTCACCACGGCATAGCGCAAGAGGGGGTATTTGCCGCATTTGATATCGGAATACTCCCTGCGCAGGTCAACATCATTCTCATCCAGTGCATTGCGCAGGCTGGTGCGGTCGTCGGCCTTGATGTAGTCGCAAATCTTCTGCATGTCAGATGCCTGTACGGCAACCTGCAACATGGCAACCATCGCGATCATCGGCAAGGTGCGGGGGTTCATGATGGATAGCTCCTTCTGTTTCTGGATCGTTATCGGCGCCGGAGGGGCTTCACTCATCGGCTGACCTGGAATTGGGAGACCTGCCGCTGCAGGCGTTCGGCAAGCTTGGCGAGTTCACGGCTGGACTCCGCCGTCTGTGTCGCACCCCGTGCGGTCTGTTCAGCAATCGTGCTGACATCCAGCACGC
Organism: Chitinimonas sp. BJYL2; assembly: GCF_027257935.1. NCBI lineage: Bacteria > Pseudomonadati > Pseudomonadota > Betaproteobacteria > Neisseriales > Chitinibacteraceae > Chitinimonas > Chitinimonas sp. BJYL2. The sequence goes on from NZ_JANZKW010000001.1 coordinate 289,534, forward strand.
CTTGATGCAGCTGGCGGGTGGTCAGATTCTGGGTTTCGGCGGCCTTGGCGATTTCGCCGCTCATCGTGTCCACCTGCCGCATGCTGGACAGAATGGCCTCCAGCGCACGGCCAGCCTCATGGGCCTGGCTGACGCTGGACTTGGTGCCTTCACGGCTGGCGCGCATGGCTTTGACCACATCACCCACGCCTTCCTGCAGGCGATTGATCACGGAATGGATTTCCCCCGTGGATTGCCGTGTGCGGCTGGCCAGAGTGCGAACCTCATCCGCCACCACGGCAAAGCCGCGGCCCTGTTCGCCGGCACGGGCAGCTTCAATGGCGGCGTTGAGTGCCAGCAGATTGGTCTGATCGGCAATCTCGCTGATGACGGTGAGGATGCGGCCGATATCGTTGCTGTATTCATCGAGCTTGCTCACCACATCAGCGGTGGAGGCGATGTTGCTGGCCAAGCCTTCAATGATGTGCAGGTTGGACTCCACCACGGTCTGGCCCCGTTCGGCCATATCGCGGGCGCTGCGCACTTCTGACAGCGTGCGCTCGGCACCTTCGGCCACGGCACGCACACTTTCCGACATGGCCGACATTTCCTGCGCCATCGTGTCGGTCTGGTGGCGCTGGTGCTCGATGCTGGCACTGGTCTGTACCGCGATGCTGGTGCTCTGCTCGCTGGCACGGGCCAGGGTCACGGCATCATTGGCAATGTCCACCAGCATGCTGCGTAGCCGTTCGGTGAGTTCATTGGTAGAGCGTCCGAGCTCGCCGAACTCGTCGCGGCTATCCACCATGACCAGCTGGGTCATGTCGCCCTGAGCCAGGCGGCGCAGCTGCGCCATGACACGCGACAGAGGTTGACGGATGCTGTTGGTGACCCACACTGCGACCAGCCCGGCCACAACCAGGGCAGCAAGGCCCATGATCACGATGGCGGCAATGCCGAAGGTACTGGCACGATCTGCCGCTTTGCGGGCCGCGGCGACGCGCTCGCCGGCCAGCGCAACCACCGCATCCAGTTGCTTGCGGGTGGCTTCGATGCGCTGGTCAAGCTGAGTCAGTGCCTGTACCGATTGCGCATCCTGTTCCAGTGCTTTGATATGCAATGCCAGCAAGGCTTTGTCGCCCTTGAGCAGGGAAACGTAATCACCGAGCAGTTCAGCGACATCGGCAACTGCCTTGCCATCACCCAGCTGATCAAGGCTGTTGCTGAGGGATTCGGCAATCGGCTGCATATCCTTGGCGGCAATACGGGCGGATTCCAGCTTCTTCTGATCCAGCACCTTGGTCGCCGTGTTGATGGAGAGCTTGATCTGTTTGCGCAAGGCATTGAGCAAGGCCGGGTTGCCGCCTGCATCCAGTGCATCGGCAATGGCACCATCCATCTCGTCTGCCGTGTCTTCAAGTTGCCCGCGCCCACGCTTGAGCGCCGGGAAAAGTGCCGCGTACTGCTTGTGGGAATTGAACAGTGCATCGGCAGCGCCCTGCACTGCGGCAATCTCCTTGCCGAAAGCCTGCGAGGCAGACTTGATCTCCGGATCGTCGTCGCCGAGACCCGTCAGTTCCTTGCGCAGCTGGGTAATGCGCTTGCCTGAGGCCGCATAACGCGCCTCCAGGTCCGCGAGTTCGGCAGTCTCGGTGGTGGCATGGTAACTATCCGCGCTGCGGCCGATCTCCAGCAGCGACACCAATACCGCCTGGCTCTGATTACTGAGCTGCGTGGCATCCGACACATTGACCATGCTGCTTTTCATACTGGCCTGACCCACCAGACCCGTCAGCCCCACCGCCAGCAACAACACGGTAACGACCCCAAAACCCGCACCAATCCGTTGTACTACCGTCAGTCGTCCCAACATCGCTATCTCCCCGATATGCGCCACCAGAGCCGGTGCGGTCTATGCCGTCAGTCGGTCTGTTCCACCAGCTTAGTCATACTTTACGGATTCTACCCGGACTGAATGTTACCCAATTAGCACTTTCTAACTTAGCGCCCCACTCCACTGCCCAGAAACGCACAACGCCGGCATGAGCCGGCGTTGTGCGTAGAGGCAGACCTCCCTGTCTTGCAGGGCGAGATCAATTGGAGAAGAAGTCCTTCACCTTGTCCATCCACGAGTTGGCACGCGGATTGTGCTTGGCGTCGTCTTCGAGGCTGATGTTCTCGAACTCGCGCAGCAGCTCTTTCTGCCGATCCGTGAGCTTGACCGGCGTCTCTACGACCACATGGCACATCAAATCGCCCGTGATCGCGGAGCGCACACCCTTGATGCCCTTGCCACGCAGGCGGAACACGGCACCCGTTTGCGTTTCGGCCGGGATCTTGAGCTTGACCGCGCCATCGAGCGTGGGGATCTCGATCTCGCCGCCCAGTGCAGCAATCGCAAAGCTGATCGGCATTTCGCAATGCAAATCATTGCCTTCGCGCTCGAACACGCTGTGCTGGCGGATATGGATGACCACGTACAGATCGCCGGGTGGCCCGCCGTTGACACCGGGCTCGCCCTCGCCACTGAGGCGGATGCGATCGCCCTCGTCCACGCCGGCCGGAATCTTCACGCTCAACGTCTTCTGCGTCTTGATGCGCCCCTGGCCATGACAGCTACGGCAGGGGTCGGGAATCACCTTGCCGGTCCCGTGGCAGGTCGGGCAGGTCTGTTGCAACGAGAAGAAGCCTTGCTGGATACGCACCTGACCCTGACCGTGGCAAGTGCCGCAGGTCTTGGGTTCGGTGCCTGGCTTGGCGCCGCTGCCGTGGCAGGTATCGCACTCTTCGTGCGTAGGAATCTTGATCTTGGTTTCGGTGCCACGCGCAGCCTCTTCGAGCGAGACCTCCAGGTTGTAACGCAGGTCGGAACCGCGATACACATTGGAGCGCCCACCGCCATTGCGGCCGCCACCGAAGATATCGCCAAAGATATCGCCAAAAGCATCGGCAAAGCCGCCACCCCCGGCGCCAAAACCACCGCCCATGCCGGCTTGCGGGTCAACCCCGGCGTGGCCGTACTGGTCATATGCCGCACGCTTCTGGCCATCGGAGAGGATCTCGTAAGCCTCTTTGGCCTCCTTGAACTTTTCCTCAGCGTCCTTGCTATCCGGATTGCGGTCCGGGTGGTACTTCATCGCCAGTTTGCGATAAGACTTTTTGATCTCTTCATCGCTGGCATCACGATTGACACCCAGAACCTGATAGAAGTCTTTTTTTGCCATGCTGTTTCCTTACGGCAAAGGCGCAGAGCCGGCTGGATCAACCAGCCCGCGCTGCGCCTTGCGGTCAAACGGACAGGTTGATCGCCTTATTGCTTGTCGTCTTTGACTTCGGTGAACTCGGCATCGACCACGTTCGCGTCTTCCGCCTTGGCGCCAGCGGGCGCACCCTCGGCACCGGCAGCACCTTGCTGGGCCGCATACATCTTCTCGGCCAGCGAGTGCGATGCCTTCATCAGGGCTTCGGACTTGGCATCGATCACGGCCTTGTCATCCGACTTCACGACCTCTTCGGCTTCTTTCAGCGCCGTCTCGATGCCGGTCTTTTCCTCGGCACTGATCTTGTCGCCAAACTCGCCCAGCGACTTCTTCACCGAGTGGATCAGGCCTTCGAGCTGGTTACGGGCACCGACCAGTTCGGTCAGCTTCTTGTCTTCTTCGGCATTGGCTTCGGCGTCCTTCACCATGCGCTGAATCTCTTCTTCGCTCAGGCCCGAGTTGGCCTTGATGGTGATGTTGTTGGCCTTGCCGGTCGCCTTGTCCTTGGCCGATACGTGCAGGATGCCGTTGGCGTCGATGTTGAATTCGACCTCGATCTGCGGCGTGCCGCGGGCAGCCGTGGGGATGCCTTCGAGGTTGAACTGACCCAGCGACTTGTTAGCCGAGGCGCGCTCACGCTCGCCTTGCAGCACGTGAATGGTCACGGCGCTCTGGTTGTCTTCGGCGGTCGAGAACACTTGCGATGCCTTGGTCGGGATCGTGGTGTTCTTCTGGATCAGCTTGGTCATCACGCCGCCCAGGGTTTCGATACCCAGGCTCAGCGGGGTCACGTCCAGCAGCAGCACGTCCTTGCGGTCGCCCGACAGCACCGAACCTTGAATCGCAGCACCAACGGCCACGGCTTCGTCAGGGTTTACGTCACGGCGTGCTTCCTTGCCGAACAGTTCCTTCACCTTTTCCATGACCTTGGGCATACGGGTCTGGCCGCCGACCAGGATCACGTCCTGGATGTCGGAAATCTTCAGACCGGCATCCTTGATCGCCAGCTGGCAAGGTGCAACCGTACGCTCGATCAGGTCTTCGACCAGGCTTTCGAACTTGGCACGGGTGATCTTCATGGCCAAGTGCTTGGGACCGGTAGCATCCATCGTCACGTAAGGCAGGTTGATATCGGTCTGCTCACTGCTCGACAGTTCGATCTTGGCCTTTTCAGCGGCTTCCTTGAGACGCTGCAGGGCCATCACGTCGTTCTTCAGATCGATACCTTGTTCCTTCTTGAACTCGGTGACGATGTAATCGATCAGGCGCTGATCGAAGTCTTCACCGCCCAGGAAGGTATCGCCGTTGGTCGACAGCACTTCGAACTGGTGTTCGCCATCCACATCGGCGATTTCGATGATGGAGATATCGAACGTACCGCCGCCCAAGTCGAACACGGCAATCTTGCGATCGCCTTCCTGCTTGTCGAGGCCAAAGGCCAGCGCAGCGGCGGTCGGTTCGTTGATGATGCGCTTCACTTCCAGACCGGCGATACGGCCGGCATCCTTGGTGGCCTGGCGCTGGCTGTCGTTGAAGTAGGCCGGCACCGTGATCACGGCTTCGGTCACTTCTTCGCCCAGATAGTCCTCGGCGGTCTTCTTCATCTTGCGCAGCACTTCCGCCGAGATTTGCGGCGGGGCCATCTTCTTGCCCTTTACTTCCACCCAGGCGTCGCCGTTATCGGCCTTGCTGATGGTGTAGGGCATCAGGTCGATGTCCTTCTGCACTTCCTTCTCGTCGAACTTGCGGCCGATCAGGCGCTTCACGGCATACAGCGTGTTCTTGGGGTTGGTCACGGCCTGGCGCTTGGCCGGCGCGCCGACGAGGATTTCGTCGTCGTTGGTGTAACCGATGATGGACGGCGTGGTGCGTGCGCCTTCCGCGTTTTCGATGACCTTGACGTTGCCGCCTTCAAGCACGGCCACGCAGCTATTGGTGGTGCCGAGGTCGATACCGATGATCTTGCCCATGTTCTAGTCCTCTCAATATTTGATCTGCTTGCCGGCCGTGCCGGCGAAATCCGAATAACCTTGCTAGCTAAGTGGGGATGCTTGAATGGCTTTCAAGCCCCGGTTTGCATGCTTTATTCCTTGGCCTTGGCCACGATCACCATGGCCGGGCGCAGCACGCGATCTGCCAGGGTGTATCCCTTCTGCATCACGCTGACCACGGTGTTGGCTTCCTGCTCGGATTCGACCGTGCTCATGGCCTGGTGCTTGTGCGGATCCAGCTTCTCACCGGCCTGCGGTTCGATGTCCTTGATCTGGAACTTCTCGAAGGCGGTGACCAGATTGCGCAGGGTCATGTCCACGCCCATCTTGATGTTCTCGATGGACGAGTTGTCCTTGAGCGCCATCTCCAGGCAGTCCTTCACGATCAGCAGCTCGCCAGCGAACTTGCCCACGGCGTACTTGTGCGCTGCGGCAACATCATCCTGCGCACGGCGGCGGATATTCTCGGCCTCGGCCTTGCCGTAGAGCAGTGCGCTTTGCAGCTCTGCGACCTTGGCTTCCAAGGCAGCTACCTGAGCCTCCAGACTCTCGGCAGCGACAGCCTCCTCGTGCTCGAACGGCGCAGAATCTGCGTCAAGCTGTTGATCTTGTTGGTTTTCTTGGGGGTTCTCGGCTTGCATGTAACGGGTCTCCTGAAGCAATAGACCCCAAGATGAGGATGGTTATCGGCTTTTCAAGCCCTGTGCCTTTTTCTCACACTGACGGTGACCAGCCACAGATTTGTGGCATGTGGGCCGCCGCTCGGAAGTTCTTGCTGCACTGCACATGAAACTCCCCAATAATCGACTACACAAAGCAAGGAATACCCAGACCGGCCCACCAGCCTGATCCGGGTCCATATCGCCCCAAGCCGATACCGCCTGGGTGCATGCGGGTACCAACTGTGCCGGCAACCCAAGCTCTCTCCCTTATGAATCCGCCTGCTCTGGCTAAGCCGGGCAAGCTGCAACAAACGAGGTACTAGATATGTCGACCCGCGAACAACGCATTGCCGCCATTCAACACGACTGGGATACCAACCCGCGCTGGAAGGGCATCAAGCGCGGCTATACCGCTGCTGACGTCGAGCGCCTGCGCGGCTCCGTCCAGAATGAGTACAGCCTGGCCCGCCGCGGTGCCGAAAAGCTGTGGAATCTCGTCAACAACGAGCCTTACATCAACTGTCTGGGCGCCCTGACTGGCGGCCAAGCCATGCAACAGGTCAAGGCTGGCGTAAAGGCCATCTACCTGAGCGGCTGGCAAGTCGCTGCCGACAACAACGAATACTCGGCCATGTACCCGGACCAATCGCTGTATCCGGTGGACTCTGTGCCCAAGGTGGTGGAACGCATCAACAACGCCTTCACCCGCGCCGATGAAATCCAGCACAGCAAGGGTATCGAGCGCGGCGACAAGGACTTCATCGACTACTTCGCCCCTATCGTGGCCGATGCCGAAGCCGGTTTCGGCGGCGTGCTGAACGCTTACGAACTGATGAAGGCCATGATCCGTGCCGGCGCCGGTGGCGTGCACTTTGAAGACCAGTTGGCCAGCGTGAAGAAGTGCGGCCACATGGGCGGCAAGGTGCTGGTCCCCACGCAGGAAGCCGTGCAGAAGCTGATCGCCGCCCGTATGGCTGCCGACGTGTACGGCGTGCCCACCCTGGTGATTGCCCGTACCGATGCCGAAGCTGCTGATCTGCTGACCAGCGACTACGACGAGAACGACAAGCCCTTCCTGACCGGTGAGCGCACCGCCGAAGGTTTCTACAAGACCAAGAAGGGTATCGAGCAAGCCATCAGCCGCGCTGTGGCCTATGCCGAATACGCCGATCTGGTCTGGTGCGAAACCGGCACGCCGGATCTGGAGTTCGCCCGCAAGTTCGCCGAAGCCGTGCATGCCAAGCATCCGGGCAAGCTGCTGGCCTACAACTGCTCGCCGTCGTTCAACTGGAAGAAGAACCTCGACGACGCCACCATCGCCAAGTTCCAGCGCGAACTGGGCGCCATGGGCTACAAGTACCAGTTCATCACCTTGGCTGGCATCCACAGCATGTGGTTCAACATGTTCGACCTGGCCCAGGACTACGTGGCCCGCGGCATGTCGGCCTATGTCGAGAAGGTGCAAGAGCCGGAATTCGCCGCCCGCGACCGTGGCTACAGCTTCGTCAGCCACCAGCAGGAAGTCGGCACCGGTTACTTTGACGATGTGACCACCGTGATCCAGGGTGGCAAGTCGTCGGTGACCGCGCTGACCGGTTCGACCGAGGAAGAGCAGTTCCACTGACCAGTGCAGCGACGGGGACAGTGTAGAGCCAGGCCGGCAAAGCCGGCCTTGGTCGGGATGACTGGTTTTCCGGTCAATCCCTGATCAACTCCACACCCCCCGCCCTCGCCGCCGCGAGGGAGCCTCGCTGACGCTCGTTAGTGGAAGACTCGACAAGGACGCCGCCCAGCTCGCAAGAGTGCGGGCGGCGTTTTGTTTCCTGCCAGCCAAGGATTTGCCCATGAGCAACCGCATCCATCACGGCAGCCTCGCCATCGCCCGCGAGCTGTACGACTTCGTGAATAACGAAGCCATTCCCGGCAGCGGCATCAGTGCCGACGCCTTCTGGTCCGGCTTTGAGGCCATCATTGCCGATCTGCAACCGCAGAACACCGCGCTGCTCGCCCATCGCGACGCGCTGCAAGCCAAGATCGACGCTTGGCACCAAGCCAACCCGGTGTTCAATCTGGCCGCCTACAAAACCTTCCTGGCAGAGATCGGCTACTTGCAGGCAGAAGGTGACGACTTTGCGGTGACCACGACCAATGTGGACGACGAAATCGCCCGCATGGCCGGCCCGCAGCTGGTGGTACCCGTCAAGAACGCGCGCTATGCACTCAACGCCGCCAACGCGCGCTGGGGTTCGCTGTACGACGCGCTCTACGGCACCGATGTGATCGCGGAGACCGGCGGTGCCGACAAGGGCAAGGGTTACAACCCGGTGCGCGGGGCCAAGGTCGTTGAATTCGGTCGTCAGTTCCTAGACCAGACCTTTGCGCTGCAAGCCGGTTCGCACAACGATGTCACCCTCTACAGCGTGGCCAATGGCCGCCTGCTGGTGGCCCTGAAGGGTGGCGAAACCACTGGCCTGCAAGACCCGGGTGCGTTCGTGGGCTACACCGGCTCGGCCGCAACGCCAGACAGCATCTTGCTCAAGCACAACGGCCTGCATGTCGAAATCCAGATCGACGCCAAGCACCCGATCGGCGCAACCGACCCCGCACGCGTCAAGGACATCGTCCTCGAAGCCGCCATCACCACGATTCAGGATTGCGAAGACTCAGTCGCCGCCGTCGACGCCGAAGACAAGGTGGAGGTGTATCGCAACTGGCTGGGCCTGATGCTGGGCACGCTCGAAGACACGTTCGAGAAGGGTGGCAAGCCAGTCACCCGCCGCATGAACGCCGACCGCGTCTACAAATCGGCCCAGGGCGGCGAGCTGAGCCTGCATGGCCGCTCTCTGATGCTGCTGCGCAATGTGGGCCACCTGATGCGCAACCCGGCCATTAGCTGGCAGGGCGAAGAAGTGTACGAGGGCATCATGGATGCCGCCGTTACCGCACTGATCGCCAAGGTCGATATCGACCGCCGTGGCGCGCTGCGCAATAGCCGCACCGGTTCGTTCTATATCGTGAAGCCGAAGATGCACGGCCCCGATGAAGTTGCCTTCGCGGTCGAGCTGTTCGCCCGCGTCGAGACCCTGCTGGGCCTGCCCGTCAATACGCTGAAGATCGGCGTGATGGACGAGGAGCGCCGCACCAGCGTGAACCTCAAGGCATGCATCCGCGCAGCGCGTGAACGCATCATTTTCATCAACACCGGCTTCATGGACCGCACCGGCGACGAGATTCATACGTCCATGGAAGCCGGCGTGATGGTGCGCAAGGAAGCGATCAAGTCCACCGCCTGGATCAAGGCTTACGAAGACGCCAATGTCGATGTAGGCCTGCTGTGCGGCTTGCAAGGCAAGGCGCAGATCGGCAAGGGCATGTGGCCCAAGCCTGATCTGATGGCGGAGATGATGAAGGCCAAGCTTGGCCACCCGCAGGCCGGCGCCAACTGCGCCTGGGTGCCCTCGCCCACCGGCGCCGTGCTGCACGCGCTGCATTACCACCAGGTCGATGTGTTCGCGCGCCAAAACGAACTCAAGCTGCGCACCCGCGCCAGCCTGGACGATCTGCTCACGCCGCCGCTGGCGCCGAGCACGGATTGGTCGGCCGCCGATATCCAGTCCGAACTCGACAACAACTGCCAGGGCATTCTTGGCTATGTGGTGCGCTGGGTAGACCAGGGCGTGGGCTGTTCCAAAGTGCCCGATATCCACAATGTGGGCCTGATGGAAGATCGTGCCACGCTGCGTATCAGCAGCCAGCACGTCGCCAACTGGCTGCGCCATGGCGTGGTCACCCGCGAGCAGGTGCAGGCCGCGCTGGAACGCATGGCCGCAGTGGTCGATGCGCAGAATGCGGGGGATGCGGCTTACCAAGCCATGGCGGGTAATTTCGCCACCAGCATCGCCTTCCAGGCCGCCAGTGACTTGATTTTCGAAGGCACGAAGCAGCCCAATGGCTACACCGAGCCTTTGCTGCATCAGGCACGGCTGGCCGTGAAAGCAGGCGGGTAAGCTGAACCTGCTACAGGCCGGATTTGCGCCGGGTCTGCTGAGACAGATCCGGCGCAACCGTGAAATGACGACTCATGGCCTAGAATCATGAGTATGTACGGCCCATACACCCAGCCCGCCCCTCTATCCGCCACCCAATCCAACTGGCACTGGTTGCTGCTAGCCGCTTTGGCTTACTACCTGAGCGCCCGGCTTGGCATGACCATATTCTCGCTCCAGCCGGCCAACATCACACTGCTTTGGCTACCTGCCGGCATCGGCTTGGCCATGTGTGTGGTGGGCGGACCTGTTGCGCTGGCAATGATATTCATGGCCAGTTTCAGCGCCAACCTACCGGGCATGGCGCATGCCTCAAGCCTGATGCAGGTGCTGCATACCTCAGTCGCAGCGGGTGCCGACACACTCGCTCCCTGGCTGGCAGCCCGGATGCTGAAGTTCCATCTCCCCTATGGATTAACGTATCTGGGGGACCTCTTTCCGTTCATCCTGCGCGTCTGCGCCCTGCCCACACTGGTGTCTGCATTGATTCTGGCCACCAATCTGGTTATCGGCCGCTACATCGACATCGAAGCCGGCCCCGCTTTTGTGGCCATGCTGTTGTTTGCCGACAGCTTGGGCATCCTCATCAGCTATCCGCTGATCCACGCTTGGCAAAGGCGCACGCCGATGGCGTTCCGCGACTGGCGTGCCTGGGCCTGCGTCACGGGGCTGGCGGTGTTGCTGGCCTGGCTGGCCTTTGAACACGTTGCCGGGCTGATTTTTCTGGTGATGCCGGTGATGCTCTACCTGGTTTTCCGCGTCCCCGACCATGCGACGCTGCTGGCCTTGGCCGTGACGCTATGCCTGATCGTGGCACTGGCCGGGCACAATCTCGGCCCTTTCAATGTGGGTAACGTGGCGCACTCTCGATTCATGCTGCAGGCCTTCCTGCTGTCGACCGCGCTGATCACTCTGGGCCTGATGCTGCAGCACGATGACCTCATGCGCACCTTGCTGGCCAAGCAGGACTGGCAATACCGCGCCAATCATGACGCGCTGACCGGATTACCGAATCGGCGGACCCTGATACCGGAGGTCGAGCATGAAATCGAACGCGCCCACCGTAGCGGTCGCGGCTTTGCACTTGCCTTGATCGATATCGATCACTTCAAGCAGATCAATGACAAGCACGGCCACCCACGCGGTGACGCCGTGCTGGTGGCACTCGCCCGCCACCTGCAAGCCAGTCTGCGCAATATCGATATTGCCGCTCGCATCGGTGGCGAGGAATTTGCGATCCTCTTTCCGGAAACAGCTCGGGACGATGCCTTGCGTGCGCTCGAACGTATCCGTGAAGCATTGGCAGCGCAGGATATCGAGGCCGGCGGTCAGATCTTGCGCATCACCATCAGCGCAGGCCTGGCACACTGGGACGAGCAAACGGCCGGCGGCAACGCTGAAACACTGCTCGAACAGGCCGACCAGCGTCTGTATGCCGCCAAACGCGCGGGCCGCAACTGCGTGGTGGCGGCTTAGCCATCACCGCACCCGGAGGCGACAGCATGGATCGCCACGGCAAGCCGCGAACGCTTGGCCTGCGCACTCTCTGCCCGCTCGTCTCCACTTTCAGCGGGACGCCTAGCCCCGCCAAGCATCACCGCCGTCTTCAGTCAGGCTGGTTTTCGCAGGCTGGTCCACACCTTCTCGCCAGCCTTCACCATCAGTAGTACCACCGCGCCGGCGATCACACCAATTACGCCCTCGCTGAGCGTGGTGACCAGCCACCCCATGCCGCCCGCACCGCTGGCCCAGTCTTCGATCAGGTGATGAGCCGCCGGCACCCCGTGGATCAGGATGCTGCCGCCCACAAGGAACATGGCCGCAGTGCCCAGCACGGAGAGCGACTTCATCAACCAAGGCGCCAGCCATAGCAAGGCGCGGCCGACTTGTTGTGCCGCTGCTTGACGCATCTTGCTCAGATGAAGCCCGGCGTCGTCGAGTTTGACAATGCCGGCTACCAGGCCATACACGCCTACCGTCATGATGGCGGCAATCCCCACCAGCACCGCGACACGCTGGCCGAATGGCGCGTTGGCCACCGTACCCAGTGCAATCACGATGATTTCGGCCGAGAGGATGAAATCGGTACGGACAGCACCGCGAATCTTTTCGCGCTCCATTTCCACCATATCCACAGCAGGATCCGCCAGTGCACGCAGGTGCTCGGCATGGTGGGCTTCGTCCTCTTCCGGCTTGTGCAGGAACTTGTGCGCCAGCTTTTCCACACCTTCAAAACACAGGAAGGCCCCGCCCAGCATCAGCAGCGGCAACACCGCCCAAGGCGCAATGGCGCTGATCAACAGTGCCGCCGGCACCAGAATCACCTTGTTGCGCACCGAGCCCTTGGCCACGGCCCAGACCACCGGTAATTCGCGGTCGGCATTCACGCCGGAAACCTGCTGGGCATTGAGCGCCAGATCATCACCGAGTACACCGGCGGTCTTCTTGGCAGCCACTTTGGTCATCACCGCCACATCGTCAAGAATGGTGGCAATGTCGTCGATCAGGGCAAACAGGCTGGATGCGGCCATCGGGTGTCCTTGCAGGTTAAGCGCACAGTGCAGGCGCAGGCGGGTAGGCCCGATTGTAGCCCGATGTCAGCAGACGTGAATGCCCTTACCCGGTGCGGGCACTCCAGCTTGCTTGGCGCGGCAAGCCCGCTTGCCCGTAGAATCATGGGCCCTCCTCGCCACAAGCGTAGGCCTGCGCATGTCCCTCTCCCGGCTCATCGGTCGTTTCATTCGCCAGCACTGGCGTCCCTATCTGCTCTCGGCCCTGATGCTGGCCGGGGTTGCCCTGCTGACCGTGTGGATTCCGCGTCAGGTCGGCGCGATTGTCGATGGCCTCGTCGCAGGCACGCTCACTGCGCAGGATCTGTGGCTGCCGCTGGGCAAACTGGTGCTCGCCGGTATCGGTATCTACTTCCTGCGCGTGGGTTGGCGTTTGCAGCTTTTTGTGGCCAGCTACCGGCTCGGCGTGGAGCTGCGGCGACGTTTGTACCAGCGCATGAGCCTGCAAGGGCCGGCCTTCTTCCAGCAGCAGCGCACTGGCGATCTGATGGCGCTGGCCACCAATGATGTCGATGCCGTCGAAATGGCGTCGGGCGAGGCCATGCTGGCTGGCTTTGACGGCACGCTGACGCTGGTGATGGTGGTGGCAACAATGACGCTGGCGATCAACTGGCAGCTCGCCGCCATCGCCCTGCTGCCGTTTCCCTTGATGGCGCTGGCGTTCTGGGCGATTTCCAATCGCATCCACCATGCCAGCAAGGACGCGCTCGAACGCTTCAGCGCGCTCAACGACCATGTGCAGGAAACGCTGTCGGGCGTGCGCACCGTGCGTGCGCTGGGCCTCGAACACCGCGCTGCTGCCGATTTCAGCCAGCTGGCCGGCCGTGCAGCGCGCGCCAGTCTGCGTGCGCAGCGCTGGGAAGCGGCGTACGAACCCGCCGTGGGGCTGACGCTGGTTGCCGCCACCGTGCTGGCACTGGGCTATGGCGGTCAGCTGGTCTGGCAACAGGCACTGTCGGTTGGCCAGCTCACGGCGTTCACCATGTATCTGGGCCAGCTGATCTGGCCGATGTTTGCAGCGGGCTGGGTGCTGTCGCTGATCGAACGCGGCCGCGCGGCCTGGGGGCGCTTGCAACCAGTGCTCGATGCACCGCTGGCCATGGCCGACGAAGGCAAGATCACCACGCTGAAGCCGGGGCACTTGGTGTTTGACCAGGTCGCACTGCGCTATCCGGGCCAACAGACCGATGCCTTGCAGGATGTGTCGTTCACACTCGCGCCGGGGCAGACGCTGGGCCTGGTCGGCCCGACCGGCTCAGGTAAATCCAGCCTGCTGCGTGTGCTACTGCGCCAGTACGCTAGCTGTGCCGGCACACAACGCTGGAACGGTGTCGAGCTGCACGATTACACGCTGACCACACTCAGCAATGCGATTGCCTGGGTGCCGCAAGAGCCCTTCCTGTTTTCGGCCAGCATTGCCGAGAACATCGCACTATCTCGCCCTGATGCAAGCCGTGAGCAGATCGAACAGGCGGCGCGGCTAGCGGCCGTGCACGACGATATCGCCCGTCTGCCGCAAGGCTACGACACACCGGTTGGCGAACGCGGCGTCACGCTGTCGGGTGGGCAGCGCCAGCGCGTGGCAATTGCCCGCGCGCTGCTGGCCGACGCACCTTTGCTGCTGCTCGACGACGCGCTGTCGGCTGTCGATACCCAAACCGAAACCGATATCCTCGGCCATCTGCGCAGTGCGCGGCAGGGCCGCACGGTCATCATCGCCAGTCATCGCTTGTCAGCCGTGATGGATGCCGACCAGATCCTCGTCCTGCGTCACGGCCATATCAGCGAAACCGGCACCCACGCCGAACTGCTCGTGCGCGATGGCTGGTACGCCGCGCAGTGGCGCTATCAGCAACTGGAGGCCAGCCTCGATGCGGATTGATACCAACACGCGCCGCGCAGTCGCGCTGATGCAGCACGCCGCCGCGCCCGAAAAATCGCACCTCTGGCACGGCCTCGCCTGGCTGATTGTCGCCGCGGCGCTGGAGGCCATCGGCCCGCTGCTAGGCCGTCACTTCATCGACGATTACCTGCTGCCGCGTCAGCTCGACTGGCCCGGCATTGTCATGTTGCTCGGCGGCCTGCTGCTCAGCGGCTGGATCGCCAGCCTGCTGCGCTATGTGCAGCTGGTACGGCTGGCCGGCGTGGCCATGCGATCAGTGCAGCGGCTGCGGGAACAGGTTTATGGCCATGTGCTGCGCCTGCCCATGGCGTTTTTCGACCGTGCGATTACCGGCCAGCTGGTCAGCCGCGTCACCAACGATACCGAGCAGGTCAAAAGCCTCTATGTGCAAGTGCTGTTCGTGATGCTCGACAGCAGCATCGTCGTGCTCGGCGCACTCGCCGCCATGGCCTGGCTCGATTGGCGACTGATGTTGATCGTGCTGCTGCTGGTGCCGGCCGTGGTGGTGATCGTCTGGTTCTACCAGCGCTTCTCGGCACCGGCAGTTGCGCGTGCACGCGAGCTGCGCTCGGAAATCAACGCGCAGATCGCCGAGAGCATCGCCGGTATGGCCGTCTTGCAGGCAGCCGGCGCGGTGGGCCGCTTCAATCAGCGCTTTGGCCGCGCGACCGAAGGCTATTTCGACGCCCGTTGCAGCGAACTGCGCGCCAATGCCTGGCTGTTGCGCCCCATGCTCGACCTGCTGAATGTGCTGCTCTTGGTCACGGTGATCTACGGCTTTGGCAGCCGCACGATCAGCGGCATGGAAGTGGGCATCCTCTATGCCTTCGTGAGCCTGCTGGGCCGCGTGGTGGACCCGCTGATCCAGATCACCCTGCAGTTCAGCCAGCTGCAGCAAGCCGTGGTGGCTGCATCGCGCGTTGATACGCTGCTGCAGGAACCCACCGACTCGGCGCGAGTAGAACAAGCCACCCCGCTGCGCATAGCCCACGGCTGCATCGAACTCGATGCACTGCGCTTTGGCTACACGCCTGAACACCCTGTGCTGCATGACTTGAGTCTGGCTATCCCGGCCGGTGCCTTTGTCGGGATCGTCGGCCACACGGGTAGCGGCAAGTCCACACTGCTGTCCTTGCTCTTGCGCTTCTATCAGCCGCAAAGCGGAAAGATCCTGATCGACGGCACGCCACTGGCGCAGTTTGATGACGCCGGTTTCCGCGCTCAGGTCGGGTTGATCCCGCAGGAGCCGTTCCTGCTGGCCGCGAGTGCGCGCGAGAATATCGACATGGGTCGCGGTCTGGATGATGCCACGATAGAAACCGCTGCCCGCGCAGCACACTGCCACGACTTCATCACGCGTCTGCAAAACGGCTACGCCACGCAGCTGGGTGAAGGCGGCGCGCTGTTATCGAGCGGCCAGAAGCAGTTGATCGCGATTGCCCGCGCGCTGGCCGGCCAGCCGCGCATCCTGTTTCTGGATGAGGCGACGGCGCATATCGATTCGGAAACCGAGCAGATCGTGCAGCAGGCGCTCAGCGCGCTGCACGGCAAGGTGACAATGGTGTCGATTGCCCACCGGCTATCGACGATTCGCGATGCGGATCAGATCGTGGTGCTCAATCATGGCCGGATTGCCGAGCAGGGCAATCATGAAGCGCTGATGGCGATTCCACAGGGCATCTATCAGCGCCTTTATCTGCTGCAGCAGATCGGTGATACGCCGGATCAAGACTGAGCGGCCTCAGTAGCCGACCTGTCGGCCCTCGATCACCGGCAGGATATCGGTGGAGATCAGCGACCAGATCACCCGGACCACGGATTCGGAAGCAATGGTAGTGTGACGGTTGCCGCTGATGGCCAGCTTTTCGCGTAGCTCACGGCGGATATCGGGCAGGCCGGTGAGGTCGAAGATCACATCCACGCCTTGCCCCAGATGCACCACATCATCCAGGGTGCGTACACCGATACCAGCCTTGATGGCCTGCTGACGGCCGGGGGTGTCGTGGACTTCGGCCACACACACAAGCTCGATACCCTGACCATGTCGCGGCAACATCTTGTCCAGAAAGGCCGAACCGATACGCCCCAGGCCAATGATCGCGATACGCTGGTTGTTCATGCCTGCTCCTTATCCTTGGGCGCACATCGCGCCTGCAGATAGGTATAGAACCTCAGCGGCTCAGGCGCGAACGACTTGTTCCGTGCTGGCTACCTGGGCGGCCGGTTCGGCCTGATCCACCGTTGCCGTGAATTCGCTGATCAGTGCCACGGCAAACAGCGCAGCGACGCTGACGACGAGAGTGGACTGGAACAGATCGTTGATGAAGGTGCGTTGCATGATTTTCTCCTGGTACTGATTTTGTTTAGGGAGAAGCGTTGTGCTCCTCTGATGGCTTGCATCATGCGTGGTCGCAGGTCCAGCTTCGAGGCACTTGCGACCAGTTGCTGTCCAACACGGACAAAATGCGCCAAGCACGGATAAACGACGCCAGATCATCAGCAAGCGCCATGGCGGCAGCATCACCGCGCGCGGCCTTCATAAGACGATAACAATATGCGCGCATGCTGCAGGGCAACCTGAAACCGAGTCCGCCTGCCATGCCCCGCTACTTACGCCATTTGTTCCTGCTTGCCGCCCTGCTACCCGCCGCGTTTGCCGGGCCTGCCATCGATGTGGTTCAGGTCGCCGACCTCAGCGGCCCCAACAGCAACACTGCGCGCGATTTCGTTACCGGCGCCCGCACCTATTTCGACCAGATCAACGCGGCAGGCGGCGTGAACGGCCGACCGATCAATCTGGTGGTTGCCGATGACGGTGGCGACCCCGCAAGCACGGTGGTGCTGAGCCGTAAACTGGTGAGCCAGTACCGTCCTGTTGCCCTGTTCGGCCTGTTTGGTGACGACAATGTGCTGAAAGTGCTGGCGGACAAGCAGCTGGCCGGCGTGCCGCTGGTGGCACCCTATATCGGGTCCGAACAGACGCTGGGGCCCGCCGTGTACAGCCTGCGCGCCAGTTCTGTGGACGAGATCGCCAAGATCAGCCGCATCGCCGCGCAAAGCGGTATCCGCCAGATGGGCGTGGTCGTAGGCGACGACGCACTGAGCCGCAGCATTGCCGGCCAGATCGGCAAGCTGCTCAAGGACAACCATGTCGCCCTCACGGGCTTTGTGCGCCTGCCGGCCCAAGGCGGCGATATCGACGCCGCCGCCGCCCAGCTGGCCGGCAAGGCACCGCAAGCCGTAATTCTCGCCTCGCCGACCATCAATGCAGCCGCGTTTGTGCAGGCCTATCAGCGCTTGCGGGGCAGCACGCCGTTCTATGCGCTGTCTTGGGTCAATCCGCAAACCATGCAGGAGTTCCTGGGCAATGAGGCGATCCGCTGGGTGGCCGTCAGCGCGCTGGTACCCTCTCCCTACAATCCCACGCTGCCGATTGCGCGCGAGTTCGTCAGCGCCTTGAAGAAGTACCGCGATGAACCGCCCAGCTATGCCTCGATGGAGGGCTATCTGGCCGCGCGCATGCTCGTCGATGCGCTGCGTGGCGGCGATGCCAGCAGCGTCGCGCTACGCCGCAATCTGGATAGCTATCGGCGCAATCTGGGTGGCTTTGCGCTGAAAATGGACGGCACCAATAGCCGGGCGTCGCGTTTTGTGGATCTGGCGGTGTTCTCGGGCTCGGGGCGATTGGTCAACTAAGTAGCGGTACCCGGCCAAAAGAAAGGCGCTCATTGCTGAGCGCCCTTCTTACTTGCCACTGCCAGCTCAGAACTTGAGTTCGAGCGTCGCGTTCCAGTTGACGAAGGTCTTGTTGCGATTGCTGCTCACTCGGTAGACCCCACCTTGCTGAAGGGTACTACCGCTGGTTGAATCGGCATGGCTGAGATTGGATCCCGACACGCGCAGCTGCGCAGCCGGGCCAAAACGCCACAGGGCGTAGGCATCCAGCACGCGGCGCGGGCCGGTATCGCTGGTTTCACTGCTGCTCGTCTGCACCGTGTAACCCGGCACCCAGTTGTAGTTAGCCCCAATCGTCAGCGGCACGCTGCGAAAGCGGTAATCCACGCCCAGATTGGCCGTTTGCTTGGCCTGCCGATCAAGCCGGTTGTTGGGGCCGGGAATGCCATCCACGCTGGACCAGTACTGGCTGAGATTGGCACGTACATCCAGTTGCAGATCGGACTCGATCAGCTCGCCTATGCGGAACTTGGCTTCCAGCTCCACGCCCCGCGTACTGGCACCGGCCAGATTCACTGGCTGATTGAGCCAGCGGCCATCGGCTTGCTGGCTGGTCTGGCGGCGAATCAACTGATCGATACGCCGCGTAAACAGATTGGCGCTCACCAGGCCGTTCTGGCTCAGGTAATGCTCGTACGCCACTTCCAGGCCCCAAGCGAGTTCAGGCTGCAGATTGGGATTGCCGCTGCGATCCGGATTGGTGGGGCTGTTGTCTGTGGAGACATAGGGCCGACCAGCCAGATCCCAGGTATTCGGTGCGCGATAGCTGCGCGTGAGATTGGCGCGGATCTGGTCATTCTTCTTGCCCGGAATCCGCCATACCGTATGGAAGGTCGGGCTGACCACACTGCTGGTACGCTCGATCTGGGTCAGCTTGTCGCGGCTTTCCACCGTGATGCTTTCCCATCGCACACCGCCATATGCCGACCACTGCGGGTTGATATCCCACTCGTCCTGCACAAAGGCGGCGAGTTTACGGGTGCTGGCGTTGATCACATCACCAAACTCGGTGATCTGCGGCACGCCGTTCTCGATCACCTTGCGATCCTGGGTGCGCTTGCTCAGATCAGCATCCCAGCCCAGTGCCAGTGCGTGTGTCTCACCGATCGGCGTAGACCATTTGCCACCCGTCGTGAAGCCGTTGTCCTCGGTGCGCGAGTCGTCGTGACGACGCAGGCGCAGGGTGCCATCGGCCAGATACTCGCGGCGCTCGGACGTGTTGTCGTTACGGTTGGCATTGAAGCCGAAGCGGACATTGAGTTTACGTCCCTCATCCAGCTTGCGTTGCCAGTTGCCGGAGCCACGCAGCATGTCGAAGCTGCCATCGCCATCGCCAGCGCTGCTCGTATAGGGGGCAGGCTCGCCCAACGGACGTTCGAGCTGGCCGGTGTAGGTGTAACGATTGTCGGAGTGGAAAATGAAGGTCTGTGCCGTGAGGCTATCGTCCTCACTGATCTTCCAGTTAAGCCGCGGGCTGGCCATCAGGCGACGGGACTGAAACTGCGACCGGTTGCTGCTGTCTTCGCGGAAATTGAGGCGGCCATCGGCGGCGTAACCTAGCGTGCCACTGCTGGATTCATCTTTGCCGCGGCTCTGGTCAAAGTTGGCCGATAGCGTGTAACCCAGGCTGCCCACCTTGTCGTTGTGCTGCAAGGCAATGCCGGGCTGAAGGCCTCGGCCGTTGTCGTTGAGCGTGAACTTGGCTTCGCTGAGGCGTTTGCGGGCATCTTCACGCAAAACGATATTGATGGTGCCAGCAATGGCCTGGGCACTATGTTCGGCCGTGGGCGCGCGCATCACTTCGATCCGTTCGATCTGATCGGGCGACATAGAATCGAGCGAGAAGCCGCGCGGTGCGGGTTCGCCATTGAGCAGGATCTGCGTGTAGCCGCTGCCGAGTCCACGCATGCGGATCTCGCCCCCGCGGCGACCCGGTGTGCCGCCAAGGGTTACACCAGGCAGACGCTTGAGCACATCTCCCAGGTTCGTATCCCCATACTGGGCGATCTCTTCCCGGCCCACCACGATCTTGGCGGCGGAGCTGGCACGACGGCGATCGGTGTCGGTGATCTGGCGTCCGGTTACATTGATTTTCTCATCCGCCTTGGTCGCTGACTCTGTCTTGGGGGGCGGGGTGGTGTCTTTGGCGGAAGCATCGGGGTCCGCCGCCTGCGCCGTCACGACGCACATCGCGCTCAGCAGCAGGTACAGGGGAGCGCGTGGACACGGGGGATACAGGGGCACGAATTCCTCCTCAATCTGTTTTATTGGCCATGTTGGTCAGGGGGAATCCGTATTGGTTCACCATGATGAGCCAGCCTGCAGGCTGATCTCCGGCGCGCATGGTAGCAGCACACTTGTTGCATTCCTCATTCCAGCCCGGAAAGTTCCCCACACCCAACGGCATGCCACCCAGGCTGGCGCCGATGAGGCGAGGCTGATCGCTTACAATACAGGTTGCGGCGGCAGGTCATGCCGACCGCACAGGCTTGCCCGGCAGACCGGGCCACCCCGATACAGACTGGATTGCCCATGCTTCGCCTCAACGAACTCCGCCTTGAACTCGATCACACCCCGGAACAACTGGATACCGCGCTGCGCGAGCGCCTGCGCATCAAGCCCGCCGACCTGATCGGTTTTACAGTCTTCCGGCGCGGTTATGACGCGCGACGTGGCCAGATCACCCTGGTCTATACGCTGGATGTCGAGGTACGCAATGAGGAGACGGTATTACGCCGGCTCGCGGGTGACAACAAGATCGGCCCGGCGCCCGATATGACGTATCGCCCTGTCGGCCATGCACCGGCCGGATTGCCGCATCGGCCCGTGGTGGTGGGTTTCGGTCCCTGCGGCATCTTCGCGGCACTGATCCTCGCGGAAATGGGCTTCAACCCCATCGTGCTTGAACGCGGCAAGGAAGTCCGCCAGCGCACCCAGGATACCTGGGGCCTGTGGCGCAAGAACACACTGAACCCGGAGTCCAACGTTCAGTACGGTGAGGGTGGCGCGGGCACGTTCTCGGATGGCAAGCTCTACAGCCAGATCAGCGATCCGCGCTTTCTGGGCCGCAAGGTGCTCAAGGAGTTTGTGGCGGCAGGTGCACCGGAAGAAATCCTCTATGTGAGCAAGCCCCATATCGGCACCTTCAAGCTCGTCAGCATGGTCGAGATCATGCGACAGAAGATCATCGATCTGGGCGGTGAAATCCGCTTTGAACAGAAGGTGACCGACCTGCTGATCGAGGGTGCAGAGGGTAGCCGCCAGGTGCGCGGGCTACGCCTCGCCAGCGGCGAAGAAATCCGTACCGATCACGTGGTGATGGCACTGGGTCACAGCGCACGCGATACCTTCACCATGCTGCACGAGCGCGGTGTGTTCATGGAGGCCAAGCCATTCTCGGTGGGTTTCCGGATTGAACACCCGCAATCACTGATCGACCGCGCCCGTTTTGGCAAGCATGCCGGCAACCCGGTACTTGGCGCCGCGGATTACAAGCTGGTCCATCACGCCAGCAATGGTCGCTCCGTGTATAGCTTCTGCATGTGCCCCGGTGGCACCGTAGTCGCCGCCACCTCCGAACCCAATCGTGTGGTCACCAACGGGATGAGCCAGTACTCACGCAACGAGCGCAATGCCAATGCGGGCATCGTCGTGGGTATCGGGCCAGCCGACTATCCCGGTGATGTGCTGGCCGGCATGGCCTTCCAGCGCGAACTGGAATCGCACGCCTTCGTGCTCGGCGGTGGCGATTACAGCGCGCCAGGGCAACTGGTGGGTGACTTTCTGGCGGGTCGCTCGTCCACCCAGCTGGGTGCCGTGCAACCCTCTTACAAACCTGGCGTCAAGCTTGGCGATCTCGCCACGGCACTACCGGACTACGCGATCCAGGCCATGCGTGAAGCGATTCCCGCATTTGCACGCCAAATACGTGGCTTTGACATGCCCGATGCCGTGCTGACTGGCGTGGAAACCCGCACCTCCTCACCTGTGCGGCTCACTCGCGGGGAAGACTGCCAAAGCCTCAATGTGCGAGGCCTGTTCCCGGCTGGCGAAGGTGCCGGCTATGCGGGCGGGATTCTCTCGGCAGGGGTGGACGGCATCCGCGTTGCGGAAGCTGTTGCGCAAGCCATTCTGGGCTAAGCAAGCCGGACTGAAGGCGTAAGGTGGCGGGCAATATGCCGCGCATGGCCGGTGTTCGCCAAAGAGCCCACCGAGCCCAAGCGGCCGCAGCCGTGCATGGGGCCGCAGGGCGGCAGTAACAGGGACAGCGGCACACACCAACAAGCACGGCACGACGCACAAAGAAAAAGGCCTGCAGACATTGTCTGCAGGCCTTTGATTCTTGGTCGGAGCGAGAGGATTCGAACCTCCGACCCCTTGCACCCCATGCAAGTGCGCTACCAGGCTGCGCCACGCTCCGACTCGGAAGAGCGCGGATTATACCCGAGATTATCTGGCTGGCAAGCCGCTTATGCCCGGATGAAATCGCGCAGTGCAATCAGCTCCACGCGCAGGCGGCGTAACGTTGCCTGCGCACTGGCATCCATCTCCGCCTCATGCTCCAGCGCCGCACCCAGGCTGGGTTCACCATGTTCAGCGGCGTCCAGTGCATGTTGCTCCAGACGGTTACGCGCACCACTGATGGTAAAACCCTCTTCGTACAGCAAAGTACGAATACGCCGAACCAGCAGCACTTCGTGGTGCTGGTAGTAGCGCCGGTTGCCACGCCGCTTGACTGGTCGCAACTGGGTGAACTCCTGCTCCCAGTAGCGCAGCACATGCGGCTTCACCCCGCACAGTTCGCTGACTTCACCAATGGTGAAGTAGCGTTTGGCGGGGATAGGCGGTAACTCAGTTCGGGGCGACGAGCTTTCCGTCTGCATAGTTGTCTTCCACCATGCCCTTCAGTTTCTGGCTGGCATGGAAAGTGACCACGCGGCGAGCCGAGATCGGAATCTCTTCGCCAGTTTTAGGGTTGCGACCAGGACGCTGCGGCTTGTCGCGCAGCTGGAAATTGCCGAAACCGGACAACTTCACACTTTCCCCCGCTTCGAGCGACTGGCGGATTTCTTCGAAGAAGGCCTCCACCATGTCTTTTGCTTCACGTTTGTTGAGGCCAACCTTGTCAAACAACAGGTCAGCCAGTTCGGCTTTAGTCAGAGTCAATCCCATGATTTTCTGAGGCAGGAATCGTCGCAAATTCACTATCCGGCGCTTAGCTGCGGAGCTCGGCCTGGACGCGTTGTTGCACCGCGACGATGAGTTGTGAGACGGCAGAATCGATGTCCGCGTCCGAAAGGTTTTTCTGAGTATCTTGCAATATCACCTTGAATGCAAGGCTCTTTTTCCCTTCCGGCACCCCTGCGCCGCGGTACACATCGAAGCATTCAATGGTCTTCACGCAGGGCTGCTTAGCCGTAGCGAACGCATCGAGAATCTGCTGATATTGCACCGCATCATCCACCACAAAAGCGAGGTCGCGGCGTACCGGCTGGAGCTTGGAAACTGGCTGCGACTTGACCAGATCACGCGCAGTCAGCGCCGACAGGTTCAACTCAAACAGCACGGGTGCAGCGGGCAGATCATAGCGCTGTACCCACTGCGGATGCAGCTCACCCAGCACGCCGATATCGCGGCCATCCAATATCACACGGGCGCAACGACCCGGGTGGAATGCCGGGTGCTCGGCCTTCTCGAAACGCGCGTGGCGCGGGGCCAGCAGCGCTTCGACATCGGCCTTGATGTCATAAAAATCCACGCGCTCAGCCTTGGCACCCCACTGCTCAGCCACGCGAGCGCCATAGGCCAGACCCGCGATCATTTCGGGTTGCTGCTCGGCCTGGGTGCCGTGGAACACACGCGCCACCTCAAACAGACGCACGCGCTCATGCTTGCGGTTGAGATTGCCGGCCAGCGTATGGATCAAGCCGCCAATCAGGGTCGAGCGCATCACGCTCATCTGGCTGGCAATCGGGTTGATCAGCTTGACCGGCTGCGCATTGGCAGCGAAGTCCGCTTCCCATTGCGACTCCACAAATGCGTAGCTGACGATTTCCTGGTAATCGCGCGATGCCAGCAGCTGCTTGATCGCCAGCGCCTCGCGGCGGCGGCCATCCTGCGCCAACATGGCCTGCGGTGCCGTTGGTGCGCGCGTGGGGACATTGTCGTAGCCGTACAGGCGCGCAACTTCTTCGATCAGGTCTTCTTCGATGGCGATATCGAAGCGGTAGCTCGGCGGCGTGACGTGCAGCGCTTCACCACTAGCGACGACCGTCAGGCCCAGCTTTTCGAACATGGCTTGCAAGGTAGTAACCGGCAGCTCTATGCCCAGCACCTTGGTCACGCGCGCAGGGCGCAATGCCACGGCAGGACGGGCTGGCAAAGTAGCCAGCGCCTCGCTGACCGGGCCGGCCTGGCCGCCACAGATGCTGAGCACCAGCTCCGTAGCGCGCTCCAGGGCATCACGGCAATGCCCGAAGTCGACACCACGCTCGAAACGGTGGCTGGAATCGGAGCCAAAGCCCAAGCGGCGGCTCTTGCCGGCGATCACGTTCGGGGCGAAGTAGGCAGATTCGAGGAACACATCCTGCGTTTCGCCAATCTGTACCGAAGTAGGCTGACCGCCCATGATGCCGGCCAGGGCAACGGGGCCGTTGGCATCGGCGATCACCAGCATGTCCGGTTCCAGCGCCAGCGTCTTGCCATTGAGCAGCTCAAGCTGTTCGCCAGCGGCCGCAAATCGCACGCTCACGGTGCCAGACAGCTTGGCATGGTCGAACGCATGCATGGGCTGGCCCTGCTCCAGCAGGATGTAATTGGTGATATCGACTAGCGCGGAGATCGAGCGGATACCGCTGCGCTCCAATCGGCGCTTCATCCAAACCGGCGTAGGTGCCGCGGCATTGACGCCACGCACCACACGTCCAGCGTAGCGCGGGCAGGCATCGGCAGCATCGAGCTTGATATCGCGGCGGTCGTCGATCTGCGGACTAACCGTGGCAATTGCGACCGGCTTGTAGTCCGCACCCGTCAGTGCAGCGACTTCGCGGGCGATGCCGCTCAGGCTCAGGCAGTCAGCGCGGTTCGGGGTCAGCTTGAGGGTCAGGATGCGGTCGTCGAGCGCGTAGTATTCGCGGAAATCCTGCCCGACCGGCGCATCGGCCGGCAGCAGCAAGAGGCCATCGCTCTCTTCGCTGACGCCCAGCTCGCGTGCTGAGCACAGCATGCCGAAGCTTTCCACGCCACGCAGCTTGGCTTCCTTGATCTGGAAGTCACCGGGTAACTGCGCACCAACCAATGCGCACGGGACTTTCACGCCTGGTGCGACATTGGGTGCACCGCAAACGATCTGCAGCAAATCCCCGCCCAAACCGGCATCGACCTTGCAGACGTTGAGTTTCTCGGCGTTCTCGTGCTTGCGCACCTCAACCACCTGAGCCACGACCACCTTGTTGAAAGCGGGTGCAGCCGGGTCGTTCTCTTCGACTTCTAGGCCGGCCATCGTCAGCAATTCGGCCAGCTGGGCGTTATCGAGTGACGGATTCACCAGCTCACGGAGCCATTGTTCAGAGAATTTCATGCCTTCTATCCTTCAGGACGGGCAACGCATCTTGGCGCTGCCGGGAATGCGGTTTCGGTCTGCCGGCTTAACGAAACTGGCCGAGGAAGTTCAGATCGTTCTCGAAGAACAGGCGCAAGTCGTTGACGCCGTAGTACAGCATGGCAAAGCGGTCGAGGCCGATACCGAATGCGAAGCCGGTATAGCGCTCGGGGTCGATGCCGACATTGCGCAGCACATTCGGGTGCACCATGCCGCAGCCACCCACTTCAAGCCAGCCGCGCTCGCCCAGCACATCGACTTCGGCCGAGGGTTCAGTAAACGGGAAGAAGGATGGGCGGAAGCGCACCTGCAGGTCATCGCGCTCGAAGAAGCGGCGCAGGAAATCAATCAGCGTGGCCTTGAGATCAGCGAAGCTGACGTCCTCATCCACCCACAAGCCTTCCATCTGGTGGAACATCGGCGAATGGGTGGCATCGGAGTCCACGCGGTACACGCGACCCGGCGCCACGATCTTGATCGGCGGCTGGTTGTCGAGCATGTAGCGCACCTGGATCGGGCTGGTGTGCGTACGCAGCACCAAGGGCTCGGCACCGGCTTCGCCCTCCACATAGAACGTGTCCTGCATCGCCCGCGCGGGGTGGTCCTTGGGGATATTCAGCGCTTCGAAGTTGTGCCAGTCGCCTTCGATCTCGGGGCCATCGGCCACTTCGAAACCCATGGACTGGAACAAGGAGACAATGCGTTCCTTGACCAAGCTGACCGGATGCAGGCCGCCTGCCTCGATACCGCGACCCGGCAAGGTCACATCCAGCGCCTCGGCAGCCAGCTGCTTGGCCAGCTTTTGCGCAGCCAGCGCGTCGCGGCGCTGATTCAACGCCTGCTCGAACGCCGTCTTGGCCTGATTGATCACCGCCCCTTGTGCGCGCTTTTCCTCTGGGGGCAGACTTGCAAGCTGTTTGAGCAGCTCGGTCAGCGCACCGGATTTACCCAGATAACGGGCTTTGACGTTTTCCAGCTCGACAGCATCATCGGTTGCGGCGAGCGCAACGATGCCCTCATCAAGAATGGCTTGGATATTGCCCATATGGTTTCACTCCAGAAGATCGCTGGCGATGAGTTCTCGATAGTCGAAAATCCATGGCCAGCAGGCCTGCGGGATGGGAATGCGGGCGAGAGCGGGGACAAAAAAAGGGAGGCTCACGCCTCCCTTTTCAGCTTTGTGTCGCTCAGGCTGCGAGGCTGGCCTTGGCTTGCACAACGAGTTGTGCAAACGTTGCCTTGTCGAACACAGCCAGATCGGCCAGCACCTTACGATCGATTGTGATCGAGGCGCGCTTGAGGCCGTTCATGAACTTGCTGTAGCTCAGGCCCAGTTCACGCGAAGCTGCATTGATACGTGCAATCCACAGCTGACGGAACTGACGCTTCCGTTGACGACGGTCACGGTAAGCATATTGACCTGCCTTCATCACCGCCTGTTTGGCGATGCGATAGACATTCTTACGACGACCACGATAACCCTTGGCAAGGGCCAGTACTTTTTTGTGACGGGCGCGGGCTGTTACACCACGTTTAACGCGAGGCATGGCTGATTTCCTTCCCTAGAAGATTAAGCAGAGTAAGGCAGCATGGCGCGAACGGAAGCCATGTTGGTCGGGTGGACCATCGTGGTGCCGCGCAGCTGGCGCTTGTTCTTGGTGGTCTTCTTGGTCAGGATGTGGCGCTTGAACGCTTTGCTGCGCTTGACGCCGCCATTGCCCAACACCTTCAAGCGCTTCTTGGCGCTCGACTTGGTCTTCATCTTCGGCATGACATACTCCAGAATTGCCTGGTTCTGATTAGGCGCTGGGCGGCGCGAACGCACTTAATACCCAACACCACGCTTTTTGCGGCAAGTGGCCGGTAGACCGGCCGGGGCTTGCCGCCACCCCGTATCGGTGATGCCTACTGCTTCTTCTTCGGTGCCAGCATCATGATCATCTGACGACCTTCAAGCTTGGGGAACTGCTCAACAACCGCCAGTTCAGCAAGATCAGATTCGATACGGCGCAACTGCGCCATGCCGATTTCCTGGTGCGCCATTTCACGACCACGATAACGCAAGGTGATCTTCGCCTTGTCGCCTTCTTCCAGGAAGCGCGTCACATTGCGCAGCTTGACCTGATAGTCGTTCTCGTCAGTGCCCGGACGGAATTTAACTTCCTTGATCTGGACCTGCTTGACCTTGAGCTTTTGCTCATGGCGCTTCTTGCTCTCGCGGTACTTGAACTTGCCGAAGTCCATCAAACGGCAAACCGGCGGGATCGCGTTAGGTGCAATCTCGACGAGATCCACTTCGCGCTCTTCGGCCATACGCAAGGCTTCAGCCAGGCTCACAATGCCGAGCTGTTCGTTGTTGTCGTCACTGAGACGCACTTCGCGGGCGGTAATTTCACCGTTGATCCGCAGCTCCTTATCTTGAGCGATAGCAGCTTACTCCCTAAGAAAAAATGAAAACCGCGCGTCCTACGCAGAACAGCCTCGTATCGCAACGAGGCCATCGGGCCCAATCAGATCAGCTCTGCCTTCCAGCGCGTAATCAGCGCATCCAGCGTCATCTGACCCAGATCTTCACCACCGCGGGAACGCACGGCAACTAATCCGGCAGACTTTTCCTTATCGCCCAGCACAATCTGATAAGGCAGCTTCTGCAAGCTATGTTCGCGGATTTTAAAGCTTATTTTGTCGCTTCTCAAGTCCGACTCGACACGGAAGCCCGCTTCCTTGAGTTTTGCGGTGACATCCAGTGCGTAATCGGCCTGATGCTCACTGATGCTCATCACCACCGCTTGCACGGGTGCAAGCCACAACGGAAACGCACCAGCATGATTCTCGATCAGGATACCCAAGAATCGCTCCAGCGAACCCAGGATCGCACGATGCAGCATGACGGGACGCTTACGGGCACTTTCTTCCGAGCTGACGTACTCCGCATCAAGACGTTCCGGCAACACGAAATCCAGCTGCAGGGTACCGCACTGCCAGGAACGGCCCAGCGCATCCTTGATGTGATATTCGATCTTGGGGCCATAGAAAGCCCCCTCACCCGGCAGCTCTTCCCATTCCACGCCACAGGCACGCAAGGCATCACGCAGGCCGTTTTCCGCCTTGTCCCAAGTCTCATCGGTGCCGGCACGCTTTTCAGGGCGCAGGCTGAGCTTGATGGCGACGTTATCAAAACCGAAATCGCGATAGACCGACATCGCCAGCTCGTTGAAAGCGCGGGACTCAGCCACGATCTGGTCTTCGGTACAGAAGATATGCGCATCATCCTGGACAAAACCGCGCACCCGCAGGATGCCATGCAGGGCACCCGATGGCTCGTTGCGATGGCAGGCGCCAAACTCCGCGAGGCGCATCGGCAGGTCACGGTACGAACGCAGGCCGCTGTTGAAGATTTGCACATGGGCCGGACAGTTCATCGGCTTGACCGCGTAATCGCGCTTCTCCGACTCCGTCGTGAACATGTTCTCGCGATAGTTTTCCCAGTGGCCTGACTTCTCCCACAGCACACGATCCATGACCATGGGCGTGCGAACCTCTTGGTAGCCCGCCCTGTCTAGCCGCTTGCGCATGTATTGCTCGACGGACTGCCACAGGCTCCAACCCTTGGGATGCCAGAACACCATCCCAGGCGCCTCATCCTGCATATGAAACAGGTCGAGCTGCCTACCCAGCTTGCGGTGATCGCGCTTCTCGGCCTCTTCCAGCATATGGAGATGCTGTTCGAGATCTTCCTTCTTGGCCCAGGCCGTGCCGTAAATACGTTGCAGCATCTCGTTACGGCTGTCACCACGCCAGTAAGCGCCCGCCACTTTCATCAGCTTGAAAACCTTGAGCTTCCCCGTTGACGGGACATGCGGGCCGCGGCACAGGTCCGTAAACTCGCCTTCGCGATATAGCGACAAAGCCTCATTGGAGGGGATGCTCTCAATGATTTCGGCCTTGTACTTCTCGCCGATGCCATTGAAATAGGCCACTGCCTCATCCCGCGAGAGCTCATAACGTTCGACGGGAATATCCCGCTTGGCCAGCTCGGCCATCTTGTTCTCGATCGCCGTCAGGTCTTCGGGTGTGAAGGGGCGCTTGTAGCTGAAGTCGTAAAAGAAACCATGCTCAATGACCGGGCCGATCGTGACCTGCGCCTCAGGGAACAGCGACTTCACCGCATAGGCAAGCAAATGCGCGGTGGAGTGGCGAATCACCTCAAGACCATCAGGATCCTTATCCGTCACGATGGCCAACTGAACATCACGGTCGATCAGATAAGAGGTGTCGACCAGCTTGCCGTCGACCTTGCCGGCAAGGGCAGCGCGGGCAAGGCCGGCACCGATGCTGGCGGCCACATCGGCAACGCGCAGGGGTTGGTCATAACTGCGCTGGGAGCCGTCGGGAAGCGTGACGATGGGCATTTGGTTCCACCTTTGCAAATACTGCGAACGATACAGACGAAAAAAAAGTGCGACCTAAGTCGCACTTTTCTTTGAACAAACGAATTCCGAAAGCCGACTCAGCCCTGATTGAGTGTGCCGGTAGTAGTAGTTCGGAATGACATGATCATTTGCTCCGATGTTGGTAGGCGCGATTGGACTCGAACCAACGACCCCCACCATGTCAAGGTGGTGCTCTAACCAGCTGAGCTACGCGCCTGAAGAGCTGCGCATTCTAGGGATTGCATCCGCTTCTGGCAAGCCCCCGATGCAAATTTAGTTTCCCGGCTGTCGCCACAGGTAGCGCATCACAAACCCGGGGTAGGCGGCCACAACAAACAGCGCAAACGTTGTCGCATAGAACGGCCACTTCTGATCATGCACAGGCCCGACACGACTTTCCAGCCAAAGACCCAGCCCGCCGACCAGCACGTACAGCAGGCAGAGCTCGATCAGACGCCAGCCCAGCGACTTACCCGCGGCAACCTTGGGGCCTATCAGGAAGAGGCGCTCAACCATGAATGGCAAATTGGCGGCCAAGGCCGCCAATCCGAGATAAACGATCAGCGCAGCGCTCACAGCACGCCCAAGCTGTTACGAATCGACTCATAGCACAGCTGAAGCAGGCGATTTGGAGCCAGGCCAATAACGACAATGGCCAGACAATTCACGGACAACAGTACGCGCATGTCGAAGTTTGCCACGATCGGGCTAGCGTCCTGTGGCTCATCCATGAACATCAGCTTGACTACGCGGAGGTAGTAGAAAGCGCCCACCAGCGAGAACAATACTGCAATCACCGCCAGCACCACCATGTCACGCTCGACAATGGCCTGAATCACCGCCAGCTTGGCGAAGAAACCGACGAACATCGGGATGCCCGCCATCGAAAACATGACAATCAGCAACATCCAAGCAAACCATGGGCTGCGTTTGGCTAGACCTTTCAGGTCAGACAGGCGTTCTGCCTCGAATCCTTGACGGCTCATCAACAAGATCATGCCGAAACCAGCAACGGACATGATGGCGTAGGCCAATGCGTAGAACATTGCCGACGAGTAGCCCTGAACAGTGCCCGCAACCATACCCAGCAGCAGGAAACCCATATGGGAAATCGTGGAGTAAGCCAGCATCCGCTTGAAATTGGTCTGCGCGATCGCGACTACATTGCCGACACCGATGGACAGCACGGCCAATACGATCAGCATGCCCTGCCAATCCGGTTGCAGGCCGGGTAAACCCTGAACCAGCAGGCGCATGATGAAACCGAATGCAGCCAGCTTAGGCGCCGAACCGATCAACAGCGTGATAGGGGTAGGCGCACCTTGATAGACATCCGGCACCCACATGTGGAACGGCACATTGCCCAACTTAAAGCCGATACCGGTCACCACGAACACCAGACCAAAAATCAGCAAGTTACGATTAGCGGAACCATCGGCGATCTTGTTCGCAATCGTCGGCAAGTCGAGGCTACCAGTAGCGCCATAGAGCATCGACATACCATACAGCAGCATGCCCGACGCTAGCGCACCGAGAACGAAGTACTTCATGGCGGCTTCCGTCGCCACTTGGGAGTCACGCGGTAGCGCCACCAAGCCATAGAGCGACAAGGACAGCAACTCAAGGCCCACATACAGGGTGAGCATGTTGTTGCTCGAAGCCATCACCATCATGCCCAGCAGGGCAAACAGGGTAAGAGTGAAGACCTCGCCACGGTACATTTGCCGGTCTGCCGCATAGGTACGGGCGTAGACAAACATGAGGCCTACGGCGCCATACATGCCCAGCTTCAACACATCTGCCATGGCATCGGCAACAAACATGCCGGTAAATGCAGTGCGCGGGGCCCAGGAGAAGCCCTCCACCGTGAGCACCGCGGCGCCCAGAAGGGTCAGCAGTGACAGCACATAGGTGATATCGCGACGTTCGTCCTTGACGAAGAGATCAATGAGCAGCACAGCCGAGGTGGCGCAAAGCAGCCAGATCTCGGGGAGCGCAGCGAGCAGATTCAAACTTGCGAGCGTCATTCTTGATGTAATCCCGGAGCGATGACCTTGGCTGTCAGGGCAGCTTGGTCTGTTTGACCTGAGAGATCAGCGTGTCAACGCTGGTATGCATTTTCGACGTAAAAGCCTCTGGATACAGGCCCATGCCCAGCACGGCAACCGCGAGCACCGCCAGCACAGAGAATTCACGTGCGTTGATGTCTTTGAGTTCGGCAACATGCTCATTGGCAACCTCGCCAAAGACGACACGCTTGTACATCCACAAGGTGTAGGCGGCACCGAAAATCAGGGTGGTCGCGGCAAAGAATGCGTACCAGAAGTTCACTTTGACCGCCGCGATAATCACCATGAACTCACCCACAAAGCCCGAGGTGGCCGGCAAACCTGAGTTAGCCATGGCAAACAAGAGTGCAAACGCTGCGAACTTGGGCATCGTGTTGGCGACGCCACCGTAATCGGCAATCTTGCGGCTGTGCACACGGTCATACATGACCCCGATACAGAAGAACATGGCAGCCGAAACAAAGCCGTGGGAAATCATCTGGATCAGGGCACCCTCAACCCCGTAGGTCGTGGGTGCACCATCCATGAACATGTAGAACCCGAGGGTGACAAAGCCCATGTGCGAGATCGACGAATAAGCGACGAGCTTCTTCATATCGGTCTGTACCAGTGCGACGAGGCCGATATACACCACGGCGATCAGCGACAGGCCAATAATGATCCAGCCCCACTCACGCGCGGCATCCGGCGCAATGGGTAATGCGAAACGCAGGAAACCGTAAGCGCCCAATTTCAGGGTAATCGCAGCAAGCACCATGGAACCACCTGTTGGTGCTTCAACGTGCGCATCCGGCAACCAGGTGTGAACCGGGAACATCGGCACCTTCACGGCGAAAGCAAAGAAGAACGCGATCATCAGGAATCCCTGCACGCCCAGCGGCAAGGCCACGCGCTGGAACTCGCTGATCTCGAAGCTCTTGCCCACCTTGAAGTACAGGTAAATGAAGGCGACCAGCAGCAGCAGCGAACCCATCAAGGTATACAGGAACAACTTGATGGCGGCGTACACGCGGTTTGCACCACCCCAGATACCGACGATCAGGTAAAGCGGGATCAGCATCGCCTCGAAGAACACGTAGAACAACATTGCGTCCATCGATGCAAAGGCACCGTTGATCAAACCCGACATGATCAGAAAAGCGGCCATGTACTGCGCAACGCGTTCCTGTATGACCTCCCAACCAGCGATGACTACCAGCAAGGTGGTGAACGCATTGAGAATCACAAAGAACATGGACAGGCCGTCAACACCAAGATGGTAGTTAACGTTGAATGCTGGAATCCACGGGTACAGCTCTTCGAACTGGGCCCCGCCATGCAGGGGTGCAAAACCCGTGTACAAGGGCAGCGTGACCAGAAAGCCCAGCAGCGCACCCACCAGCGCCACCATACGGGCCCAGCCCGCATTGCGATCACCGCCGGTCGCCATGACGATAAGGCCGGCCACGATGGGCACCCAAATCGCCAGACTCAACAGATGTTCAGACATATCAACCCTTAAACGCGCAAATTGTTGTTATGTGCCAGTACGGCGTCTCAGTAAGAGAAGCCCAGTAGTCTGAGCAGTGCTTGCAGGTGGCCATTGAACCAGGCAAGCGCGAGCATCACGCCAATAATCATGGCGAATGCATAGTGATAGATGTAACCCGTCTGAATGCGACGGACCAGGCTCGCGGACAAACCCACGAGTTTGGCTGCGCCGTTGACAAACAAGCCGTCGATAATCAGGGTGTCGCCGCCCTTCCAGAACACCTTGCCAATTCCACGGCCAAAGGCAGCAAAGCCCTGAATGTAGAGGTGATCCATGTAGTACTTGTTTTCCATCAGGGTATACAGCGGCATGACGCGCGCTTTGATGGCCGCCGGGATATCCGGGCGCTTCATGTAGAAGAACCAGGAAACCACCACACCCGCCAAGGCAAGCCAGAAAGGCGCCGTGACAAGACCGTGGATTGCCATCGCTGTCGCGCCATGGAACTTCTCGGACAGCTCACGCATGACCGGATGCAGATCGCTGTAGATCACCCCGTCGAAGAAGCCGCCATACAGCATCGGTTCGATCGCAATGAAACCGATCAGTACCGATGGAACAGCCAGCGCGATCAGGGGTAGCGTGACCACCCATGGCGACTCATGTGGCTTGTCGTTCGGGCCGAGGCCGTGGTGGTGATCATCGTGTGCATGGTCTTCATGGTGATCGTGCTTGACCTGCATCCAGCGCTCTTGTCCATGGAAAACCAGGAAGTACATCCGGAATGAATAGAAAGCCGTCACGAAGACGCCGATCAGCACGGCCCAATATGCAAAACCCGCAGCCGGCAAGGTAGAGGCATGTACGGCCTCGATGATCGAATCCTTGGAATAGAAACCGGAGAGCAGCGGCGTACCAATCAGTGCTAGCGAGCCGAGCAGCGACGTGATCCAGGTGATGGGCATGTACTTGCGCAGGCCACCCATATTGCGGATGTCCTGATCATGGTGCATGCCCATGATGACGGAGCCGGCACCGAGGAACAGCAACGCTTTGAAGAACGCATGCGTCATCAAGTGGAAAACGGCGACCGAGTACGCGGACGCGCCCAGCGCCACTGTCATGTAACCCAGTTGCGACAGGGTCGAATAGGCAACAACGCGCTTGATGTCGTTCTGGATGATGCCCAGGAAACCCATGAACAAGGCCGTGATGGCGCCGATGACCATGATGAAATTCAAGGCCGTGTCGCTCAACTCGAAAATCGGCGACATGCGGGCAACCATGAAAATACCTGCGGTCACCATGGTGGCAGCGTGAATGAGTGCCGAAATCGGTGTCGGGCCTTCCATCGAATCAGGCAGCCAGACATGCAGCGGGAACTGGGCAGACTTACCCATGGCACCCACAAACAACAAGATGCAGGTGACCGCCAGCAAGGACCAGGTCACGCCGGGGAACAAGCTGATGGTGGCGTCTTTGAGTGCAGGCGCCTTGGCAAACACTTCGGCGTAATCAAACGAACCGAAATGGGCAAGCACCAAACCAATGCCCAGCAAGAAGCCGAAGTCGCCAACGCGGTTGACCAGGAACGCCTTGAGATTGGCGAAAATGGCGGTCGGGCGCTTGAACCAAAAACCGATCAGCAGGTAGGAAACCAGGCCCACTGCCTCCCAGCCGAAGAACAGCTGGACGAAGTTGTTGCTCATGACGAGCATCAACATCGAGAACGTGAACAGCGAAATGTAGCTGAAGAAGCGCTGGTAACCCGGGTCTTCCTCCATATAGCCGATCGTATAGATGTGCACCATCAGCGAAACGAAGGTAACAACGACCATCATCATGGCCGTCAGTTTGTCGACCAGGAAACCAACGGACACATCCAGTCCGTCAATCGTCATCCAGGTGTACACATTGCCGTTATAGGCCTGGCCACCATTGAGCTGATCAAACAGCACATAGAACGAGCCGACACACGAGGCGGCCACGCCCAGAATCGTGACCCAGTGCGCGCCGGCGCGCCCCACGAAGCGGCCAAACAGGCCCGCCACAATGGCGCCAAAAAGCGGAAACAGGGCGATCAGCAGGTAGAGCGTAGGTTTATCCATGTCTGCGCGGGCAAATTCTTGTTGGTTTGTCGGGCTCGGCTCATCAGCCCTTGAGGCTGTCGAGGTCTTCTACATTGATGGAGCGTTTGCTACGGAACAGCACGACGAGAATCGCCAAGCCAATAGCAGATTCTGCCGCTGCCACCGTCAGGATGAAGAACACGAAAATCTGCCCTGCGGTGTCGCCCAGATACTTGGAAAAGGCGATGAAGTTCATGTTGACGGCAAGCAGCATCAATTCGATCGCCATCAGCAGCACGATCACGTTCTTGCGATTCATGAAGATGCCGAATACCGAGATCGCAAACAGGATCGCGGCAAGCACAAGGTAGTGGGTCAGCGTCATGGGTTACAGGCTCGTTTTCGTTTGCGCTCAGGCCGACGGCTTGTCAGCAGCGTCGTCACTCGTTTCGGTCGAGGGTTGTTCAACCTCGGCGGCCATTTTCACGATACGCACACGGTCTGCGCGCTTCACGGCAATCTGTTCTGCAGGATTGATGTACTTGGTGTTTTTGCGTTTGCGCAGCGTCAAGGTAACAGCAGCAATCATTGCCACCAGCAGCAGTACGGCAGCCAGCTCGAACTGCAGCAGGTACTGCGTGTAGATCGGCACGCCCAGCTGTTTGATGTTGGAAACACCATCAGGCAGCGGCGCAACCGACGAGAAAGACTGCAGACCCGTGCTGGGCGCAATCAGGATGAGCACCATTTCAACGGCCATGATGGCGGCCACGATGCCTGCAACCGGGAAGTAATGCCAGAAGCCTTCACGCAGCTCTTCGAAGTTGATATCCAGCATCATCACGACGAACAGGAACAGCACCATCACCGCGCCCACGTAGACCAGTACCAGCGAAATGGCGAGGAACTCGGCCTCGATCAACATCCACAGCACAGCGCCGGTGAAGAACGACAGCACAAGACTGAGCGCCGCATGCACCGGGTTCTTCGCTGTAATGACGCGCAGTGCGGAAACGATCAGGATCGCCGCAAAAACGTAAAAGATGACAATGGTCAGGCTCATGGCAGCCGGCTCGATCTTGATCGTTTATCGGTATTTGGCATCGGCTTCACGGTGACGGGCAATCTCTGCCTCGTAACGGTCACCTACAGCCAGCAACATGGGTTTGGTGTAATAGAGATCACCGCGCTTTTCACCGTGATACTCCAGCACATGCGTCTCAACAATGGCATCGACCGGACAGGCTTCTTCACAGAAACCACAGAAAATGCACTTGGTCAGATCGATGTCATAACGTGAAGTACGGCGAGTACCGTCATCACGTACTTCGGATTCGATCGTGATCGCCATTGCGGGGCAGACTGCCTCGCACAGCTTGCAGGCAATACAGCGCTCCTCACCGTTGGCGTAGCGCCGCTGGGCATGCAAGCCGCGGAAGCGTGGCGAGTACGGCGTTTTTTCTTCCGGAAACTGCACCGTGATCTTGCGCTGGAACAAGTGGCGCCCTGTCAGGGCCATGCCCTTGACAAGTTCGACCAGCAAGAAGGTTTTGAAGAAATTCTGAATGGTTTCCATTTATCGCCTGCCCGCTTACCAGATCGAGTACGGGGTTTGCATCCACGCCGCCACGACGACGATCCAGACCAAGGTCACGGGGATGAATACTTTCCAGCCCAAACGCATCAGCTGGTCATAGCGGTAGCGCGGGAAGGTTGCGCGGAACCACAGGAAGAGGAACATCACGAAGGCCATCTTGATGAACAGCCAGTGGAAACCGGCAGCGCCCAGATAAGGCACGGATGCAGGCAGCGGCGACAGCCAGCCCCCCAGGAACATGATCGATGTCATCGCGCCGATCAGCCACATGTTCGCGTACTCGCCCAGGAAGAACAGGGCAAAGCTCATACCCGAGTACTCGATCATGTGACCCGCAACAATTTCCGACTCGCCTTCAGCAACATCAAATGGTGCGCGGTTGGTCTCGGCTACGCCGGAGATCAGGTACACCAGCAAGAGCGGGAACAATGGGAGCCAGTTCCAGGACAGAATGGAACCACCGCCAATCCCTTGTGCCTGCTGATTGACGATATCGGTGAGATTAAGACTACCCGACACCATCAGCACGCCAACCAGGGCAAAGCCCATGGCGAGCTCATAGGAAATGACCTGCGCCGACGCACGGAGTGCGCCAAGAAAGGCGTACTTGGAATTGGAGGCCCAGCCGGCGACGATGACGCCATAAACACCCAGCGACGTGATTGCCATCACATAGAGCAAGCCGGCATTCACATTGGCCAGCACCACATCCGGTGCAAACGGAATGACAGCCCAGGCTGCGAGTGAAGGCGCCAGCACCATGATGGGGGCAAAGAAAAACAAGCCGGTAGAGGCCGCGCTCGGAGAAATGATTTCCTTGAGCAGCAACTTCACGCCGTCGGCAATGGGTTGCAGTAGACCAAACGGACCCACACGATTCGGGCCGATGCGGATCTGCATGTAGCCAATCACCTTGCGCTCAGCCAGTGTCAGGTAGGCGACGCAGCCGAACAGCGGACCGACGATCAGGATGATCTTGAGCAGGGTCCAGGCGACCAAGCCCAAGGTCGGGCCCAAGGAAGACAGGAAGAGGTTGTGGAGCGTGTCGATCATCTGGCTCTCCTCAGGCACGCGTCACGTCGACAGGGCCGATGGCCTTGCCAAGTCCAATGGTACTGGGGTGTGAGGTCGCCAGACGTACGACGTCTACAGCCAGACCTGCATCAATCACCACCGCGCCCGTCATGCTGCGATCACCCTGACTGACTCTTGCTGCATCACCGCTCGACAACCCCAGACGCGCCGCCGTCGCCGGCGACAAACCAATGCCGGGCGCTGCTGCATCGCGGGTTTTCTGCAAGGAGGAGGCACGGCGCACCAGCGAGTCCGCCTGATAGATCGGTACTTCGCCCAGACGAACAAGTTCGTTTGCAACGGTATTGATCTGAACGGCATGCTCAACCTGGTTATCCAGCTTGGCAGAAATGCCCGCTTCACCAGATGGCAGGGCGGCCTTGCGAACGGCATCCACGCTATCGAGGTCGAAACCTTCGATCCCGAGCAGATTGCCCAAGACACGCAGCACTTTCCATGCAGGACGGCTGTCACCAAGCGGCTTGACCACGCCATTGAAGGTCTGCAGGCGGCCTTCCATATTGATGAAGCTACCTGCCGTTTCGGTAAACGGCCCGACAGGCAGCAGCACATCCGCGTAATCGACGGCGGCATGCTTGAATGGCGACAGGGCCACTACCATCTCGGCCTGCTTGAGCATATCCAGCCCGGCCTCACCATGAAGGCCATCGAATTCGGGTTCGGCATTCAGGAGAACAACTGCCTTGCGCGCTTGGGCAAAGGCATCCGCCATACGTAAGCCCAGCACCTGCGCACCCACCGTATTGGCGGCTTCGCTGGCAAAGCCCAGTACAGCGCCAGTAATCTGGGCCAGCTGTGTAGCCAGTGCAGCAAGTTCCACTGCGCGCGGATGATGTGCTGCCAGATTGCCCAGCAGGATAGACGCGTGCTGTCCTTCGGCCGTGGCCGCATCAATCAGCATCTGCGCAATCGCATGCGCGTCCGGACCGACTTCAACGGTAGCCACGTCGGCAGGAACCGCTACTTGGCGGATCTCTGCGGCAGCCTTGACCACGGCCGCCAAGGACTCCACCCATGCATCAGGGCGTCGGATCAGCTTGGCACTGATGGTGGTCTGCAATGCATCATCAGCCGCATGCAGAACAGCCAGCTTGGCGCCGCGCTTGACGCTCTGGCGAAGTCGCTGTGCAAGCAGAGGCTGCTCTTTGCGCAGGGTCGAGCCGACAACAAACACTGCCTTGCTTTGCTCCAGCGCCACAATACTCTGACCCAACCAGAGGGAGCCCTTGGAGGCAGATGCCAAGCGGCTATCTGCAGTACGGCCGCCGACAAAGGCGCTCGCACCCGCAACCGAGTGACTGATCTTGTTGAGAAGGAACAGCTCTTCCAGCGTCGAGTGTGGCGTAGCGACCAAAGCGAGTGACTCGGCCCCATGGTCGCGAGCGACGGACTTGAGACCATTGGCGACATACTCAAGCGCAGTCTGCCAATCCGTCTCGATCCACTGACCGCCCTGCTTCAGCAAGGGTCGGGTCAAACGTTGGTCGCTATTCAACGCCTCGTACGAGTAGCGATCGCGATCCGCAATCCAGCATTCGTTAACGGACTCGTTTTCCAGAGGCAGCACACGCATGACACGGTCGCCCTTGACCTGGACTACCAGATTGGCACCAAGACCATCATGGGGGCTCACGCTCTTGCGGCGCGACAATTCCCAGGTACGAGCCGTGTAGCGGAAAGGCTTGGACGTCAGGGCGCCCACCGGGCACAGATCGATGACGTTGCCGGAGATTTCGGAATCCACCGTCATGCCGATAAAGGACATGATCTCCGAGTGCTCACCACGACCGGCCATGCCGATCTCTTGCAGACCAGCCACCTCTTCGGTGAAGCGGACACAGCGGGTGCAATGGATGCAGCGGGTCATGTCGGTGGAGATCAGCGGGCCGAGGTCCTTGTTCGGGACCACACGCTTTTCTTCCTGATAGCGCGAAGAAGAAGCGCCATAACCCACCGCGAGATCCTGCAACTGACACTCGCCGCCTTGGTCACAGATCGGACAGTCTAGCGGATGGTTGATCAGCAGGAATTCCATCACGCCTTCTTGTGCCTTGACGGCCATATCAGAGTGCGTGTGAACCTTCATACCGTCACTGACCGGCGTGGCGCAGGCTGGCAATGGCTTGGGAGCCTTTTCTACCTGAACCAGACACATCCGGCAGTTGGCAGCAATCGACAGCTTCTTGTGATAACAGAAGTGCGGAATGTACGTACCAATGGAACGTGCGGCCTCA
The DNA here is from genome assembly GCF_027257935.1 of Chitinimonas sp. BJYL2. NCBI lineage: Bacteria > Pseudomonadati > Pseudomonadota > Betaproteobacteria > Neisseriales > Chitinibacteraceae > Chitinimonas > Chitinimonas sp. BJYL2. The sequence goes on from NZ_JANZKW010000001.1 coordinate 330,248, forward strand.
ATCACCGTCGTTCCGTTCGGGACAGTCAGTTTGGTACCGTCGATTTCAATTTCAAGCATGGTCGGGCTACCCGATCAATTGTCCACCCGGCTTAGTAGCCAGGAACGATGCACTTCTTGTGTTCAATGTGGTGCAGGAACTCATCACGGAAATGCTTGAGCATGCCCTGTACAGGCATGACTGCCGCATCACCCAGGGCACAAATGGTTCTGCCCGCGATGTTCTTGCCCACAGACTCCAGCAAATCCAGATCCTCGGGGCGCCCCTGACCATTTTCGATCCGGTCGACTACCCGATACAGCCAGCCGGTGCCTTCACGACAAGGCGTGCACTGGCCACACGATTCTTCGTAATAGAAATACGAGAGTCTGCGCAGTGCCTTGACCATGCAGACGGTCTCATCCATCACGATAACGGCACCGGAGCCCAGCATGGACCCCGCCTTGGCGATGGCATCGTAGTCCATCGTCGTTTCCATCATGATGTGCGCAGGCAGCACAGGCGCGGACGAACCGCCAGGAATCACGGCCTTGAGCTTCTTGCCACCACGCATGCCGCCGGCCATTTCGAGCAGTTCGCTGAATGGCGTGCCCAGCGGCACTTCAAAGTTACCAGGGCGATTCACATGGCCCGAAACCGAAAACAGTTTGGTGCCGCCGTTGTTGGGCTTGCCCAGCTCAAGAAACTTCTGGCCACCCTCGCGGATGATGTAAGGCACCGAGGCAAAGGTCTCGGTGTTATTGATGGTGGTCGGCTTGCCATACAGACCGAAGCTCGCCGGGAAAGGCGGCTTGAAGCGCGGCTGGCCCTTCTTGCCTTCGAGCGACTCCAGCAAGGCCGTTTCCTCACCGCAAATGTAAGCACCATAACCATGGTGCCCATGCAGCTCGAAACTGAAATCACTGCCGAGGATGCGCTCACCGAGAAATCCGGCCCGGCGCGCTTCTTCCAGCGCGGCTTCAAAGCGCTGATAGGCTTCGAACACTTCACCGTGGATGTAGTTGTATCCGACTGTGATACCCATCGCGTACCCGCCAATGATCATGCCTTCGATCAGTGCGTGCGGGTTGTACTGGATGATGTCGAGATCTTTGAAGGTACCGGGCTCACCCTCGTCGGTATTGCAGACGAGATATTTCTGGCCCGGGAAGCTGCGCGGCATGAAGGACCACTTGAGCCCCGTGGGGAAGCCGGCACCACCACGACCGCGCAATGAAGATGCCTTCACTTCGGCAATCACCGCGTCCTGGGTCATGCCCTCGGCAATGATCTTCTTGAGGGCAGCGTAGCCGCCACGCTTTACATAGGCATCCAGCGTCCAGCAATTGGGGTCGTCGAAGTCGACTCCGTCGAACACTACGCCCTTGACGTAAACGGTCATGCGCTTAGTTCCCGGCCTGTGTCAGTTCCGCCAGCTTGCGATCAATCGCATCTGGGGTCATGTGGTTGCACATAGTGTGGTTATTCACCAGCATTACCGGCGCGTACCCGCAAGCGCCCATGCATTCACCCTCCTTCAGGGTGAAGCGGCCGTCCGCGGTCGTCTCGTTGTAGCCGATACCCAACTTCTGTTGCAGATATTCGCCAGCATCTGCACCACCAGACAGCGCGCAGGGCAGGTTCGTGCAGACGGTCAACTTGTACTTACCCACCGGTGCACGGTCGTACATGTTGTAGAACGTGGCGACTTCATGCGCCGCCATCGGCGCGATGCCCAGATAGTCGGCAACAAACTTGATGGTATCGCTGGACAACCAGCCCTTTTCAGTCTGGGCAATGCGCAGGGCCGACATCACGGCCGAGCGCTTCTGGTCCGCCGGATACTTGGCAAGCTCGCGATCAATCTGCGCCAGCGAGTCGGGGGTAAGCCCGTGGTTGATGTCAGTCATCGGTCAATCTCTCCGAACACGATATCCATCGTGCCGATAATGGCAACGACGTCGGAAATCATGTGGCCACGCGCCACCTCATCCAGCGCGGCGAGGTGTGCAAAGCCCGGTGCACGAATTTTCAGGCGGTAGGGTTTGTTGGCGCCATCGGAAACCAGGTAGATGCCGAACTCGCCCTTGGGATGCTCAACCGCAGCGTAAGCCTCACCCTCAGGAACGTGCATGCCTTCCGTGAACAGCTTGAAATGATGGATCAGCTCTTCCATGTTCGTCTTCATATCGAGACGGGAAGGCGGTGCCACCTTGTGGTTGCTGACAATGACCGGGCCGGGGTTGCTACGCAGCCAATCCACACATTGCTTGATGATGCGGTTGGACTGGCGCATTTCTTCAATACGGCACAGATAGCGGTCGTAGCAGTCGCCATTGACCCCCACTGGGATGTCGAAATCCAGCTTGTCGTAGACTTCGTAAGGCTGCTTCTTGCGCAAATCCCACTCCACACCGGAGCCGCGCAACATTGGGCCAGTCAGCCCCAGCTCCTGAGCGCGCTCGGGGCTGATCACGCCGATACCGACGGTACGCTGCTTCCAGATGCGGTTATCCGTCAGCAGCGTTTCGTACTCATCCACATACTTCGGGAAACGCTGGGTAAAGTCTTCGATGAAGTCGAGCAGCGAACCTTGGCGGTTCTCGTTGAGCCGGCTAATGGCAGCGGCATTGCGCACTTTGGATGCCTGATACTGCGGCATCGCGTCAGGCAAATCACGGTAAACGCCGCCTGGGCGATAGTAGGCCGCATGCATGCGCGCACCAGACACCGCCTCATAGCAATCCATCAGGTCTTCACGCTCGCGGAAAGCGTAGAGGAAGACCGTCATGGCGCCACAGTCGAGACCATGTGCACCAATCCACATCAGATGATTCAGCACGCGCGTGATTTCATCGAACATCACGCGGATGTATTGGGCGCGGATAGGCACATCGATGCCTAGCAGCTTCTCGATCGCCATGACATAGGCGTGCTCATTGGACATCATCGACACATAGTCGAGACGATCCATGTAGGGAACCGACTGGATGAAGGTTTTGTGCTCGGCCAGCTTCTCGGTTGCACGATGCAGCAAACCGATGTGCGGATCGGCACGCTGCACAACCTCGCCATCCAACTCCAGCACCAGACGCAGCACGCCGTGCGCTGCCGGATGCTGAGGGCCAAAATTCAGGGTGTAGTTCTTGATCTCAGACACCGTAGTTCTCCTCGCGAATGATGCGCGGCGTGACTTCGCGCGGCTCGATGGAGACTGGCTGGTAGATCACCCGGCGCTGTACCGGGTCGTAACGCATTTCAACATGGCCAGACAAGGGGAAGTCCTTGCGGAACGGATGGCCGACAAAGCCGTAGTCAGTAAGGATGCGGCGCAAGTCGGGGTGTCCGGCGAAAACAATGCCGTAAAGATCGAAGGCTTCGCGCTCGAACCAGTTGACGCCGGCCCAGACCTCCACCATCGAGGCCACCACAGGGAACTCGTCGTCTTCGCAAAACACCCGCACACGTAGACGCTGATTCAGGGCCACCGACAAGAGGTGGTAAACCACCGCAAAGCGTCGACCCTCCCAGCTGCTGTCTTTGTAGGTGCTGTAGTCCATGCCGCACACGTCGACACAGGACTTGAACTGGAAATCCGGATGCGCACACAGGGTGCGGCTGACCTCGGGCCAATCGGCAGCGCGGACCACCAGGGTCAGCTCGTTGAGTGCCTTTGTCACGGAAACGGCCTTGTCACCCAAGGCCGTTTGCAGCAACTGATGAAGCGCGTCTAGTTTGCTTGCCATGATCGAGTTCTTGATTAACGCGCGATGGTATTGGTGCGCTTGATCTTGTTCTGCAGCTGGATCAGCCCGTACAGCAAGGCCTCCGCTGTAGGCGGACAGCCGGGCACATACACATCCACCGGCACGATGCGGTCACAACCACGCACAACCGAGTAGGAGTAGTGATAGTAGCCACCACCATTTGCGCAAGAACCCATCGACAAGACCCAGCGAGGCTCAGGCATCTGGTCGTAAACCTTGCGCAAGGCCGGGGCCATCTTGTTGCAGAGCGTGCCGGCAACAATCATCAGATCGGACTGGCGGGGACTCGGGCGGAACACGATACCGAAGCGATCCAGATCGTAGCGGGACGCACCAGCCTGCATCATCTCGACCGCGCAGCACGCAAGGCCGAAGGTCATCGGCCAGAGGGAGCCAGTACGGGTCCAGTTGACGACCGTATCAATGGTCGTGGTGACGAAGCCTTTTTCCAAGACATTCTGGCCCACGGGATTTTCTGCTACTCCCATTCCAGCGCCCCCTTCTTCCATTCATAGATAAAGCCAACCACCAGAATCGCCAAAAACACCATCATTGCCAGGAAACCGGCAAAGCCGACTTCTTTGATGACAGCCGCCCATGGCAACAGGAAGGCCACTTCAAGATCGAACAGGATGAACAGGATGGCCACGAGGTAGTACCGCACATCGAACTGCATGCGCGCATCCTCGAACGCCTCAAAACCGCACTCATAGGGCGAGAGCTTTGCCGAATCAGGGCGATTGGTGCCCAACAACGCACCAACCAACTTACCCAACGCCATGGGGGCAACCCCAACCAGCAATCCCACTACCATGAACAGCAGGACCGGGAAGTAACTTTCGAGCATGGACGCTCTCCGATTCGGTTTTCAGTTTCGGATTTTGCAGCGACAACGAACATTGCCGCAGACGCTACCGTAACGATGACCTGTATACAGTAGCCGATTTGATTTGGTGCCGACAGTGAGACTCGAACTCACACAGCTTGCGCCACTACCCCCTCAAGATAGCGTGTCTACCAATTTCACCATGTCGGCACAGCAAGAACTCAACTTACGAGGATCAGTCAGGAATACTGTTTTGCTTACCCTGATCGACCGGCACAGCAGGCACCTGACCCGAGGTCGTGGCAGGCGCAGTTTTCACCACATCAGACATCACACCACCGCCAGAAGTGGCCACCACATTGGTGTCGATCTTCACAAGTGCGAGCAGCGTGCAGAAGAAAATTGTAGCACCAACGGCCGTCGCCCTGCTCAGAAAATTTGCCGAACCCGTGGCACCAAACAGGCTACCCGCCGAGCCGCCGCCAAAGGCTGCGCCCATATCCGCACCCTTGCCATGCTGCAAGAGCACCAACACGATCACAACCAGGGCAGACAGAACGTTCAGCACCTGAATAACGCTTTTGAAGATTTCCATAATCAACTCGCAGCTCGGCAAATTTCACCGAATTCTTTTGCATCCAGCGAAGCACCGCCAACCAAGACGCCATCCACCGCCGAAAGCGCAAGGATATCCGCCGCATTCACCGCCTTGACGCTACCACCGTAAAGTACGGCATAGCTTGCACCAAGGCAGCGCTTGATAAATTCATGCATCTGAGCAATCTGCTCCAGTGAAGCAGCCCGCCCTGTACCTATCGCCCAGATCGGCTCGTAAGCCACGCAAAAGCGCTTGGGCGTTGCGCCGCGTGCCATCAGCGTATGAAGCTGCGCCAACTGCGACTCGATCTTTGCTTCCGCCCTGCCACCATCGCGCTCTGCCAGCGTCTCGCCAACGCAGACTACGCCGAACAAACCCACCTCAAGCAGGCGCGCCAGCTTGTTCATGACCGACTCGTCGGTTTCGGCGAAATACCGCCGCCGCTCTGAGTGGCCGATGATGGCTAGATGACACCCGACATCACGCAACATCCGCGCAGACACTTCACCAGTGTAGGCGCCGTCTCCGTGCTCGCTGACATTCTGGGCGCCCAGTCGCAAGGACGAACCGGCCAGTCGCTCACCCGCCCGTTGCAGATAGGGCGAGGGGACACATACCGATACATCCGCGGGCAATGTCTGCTTCAGCAATTGATCGAGCACATCATCGATCACCACTGCCGAACCGTTCATTTTCCAGTTGCCGACTATATGCTTGCGTTTCATGAGCACTCACCCGGCATCCAGCAAAGGCCGCGGATTCTAATCGCTCACCCGGAACGAGTCAAACCAGCCAGCCCATCACCGGCGTGCAGTTGTAATCTTTTCGAAATATACGATGATTATCATCTGGCTCGTCCCTGAATCCTGGCGGCCACGCTTACGGCTAGCGAAGGTTCATGCACTCACAGTTTAGATAGATACAAACGGAGAAACAGCATGCAATGGTCATTCGGTCGTAAGTTGTTGGTTACTGCCATCATCGGTCTCGGCGCAACCGTCGCTCAAGCAGCAGACATCACCGGCGCAGGCGCCAGCTTTCCTTACCCGCTGTATGCAAAGTGGGCTGAGGTCTACAAGCAGAAAACCGGCAACGGCCTGAACTATCAGTCGATCGGCTCGGGTGGCGGCATCAAGCAGATCCAGGCCAAGACCGTGGACTTTGGCGCATCGGATGCCCCGTTGAAGCCAGAAGAGCTCGCCAAGAGCGGCCTGCAGCAATTCCCCACTGTGATGGGCGGCGTGGTACCGGTCTACAATCTGCCCGGCGTGCCGGCAGGCCAGCTCAAGCTGACACCCGCGCTGCTCGCTGATATTTACCTCGGCAAGATCAAGACCTGGAATGACCCGGCGATCGCCGCGCTGAACAAGGGTGTGGCGCTGCCCCAGCTGGCCATCAATATCATTCGCCGCGCCGATGGCTCGGGCACTACGTTCATCTTCACCAATTACCTCTCGAAGATCAGCCCCGAGTGGAAGTCCAAGGTGGGCGAAGGTACCGCGGTGGCTTGGCCAGCCGGTGTAGGCGGCAAAGGTAACGAAGGCGTCGCTGCTTATGTTCAGCGCCTCAAGGGTGCCATCGGCTATGTCGAGTACGCTTACGCCAAGAAGAACAAGCTCGCCCACGTTGCCCTGCAGAACCGCGATGGCGCGTTCGTGACGCCGAGCGAAGAGTCGTTCAAGGCGGCCGCTGCATACGCCGACTGGAAGAACGCACCGGGCTTCTATGAGATCCTGACCAACGAACCGGGCAAGGCATCGTGGCCCATCGTCGGCGCCACCTTTATCCTGATGCACACCAAGCAGGACAAGGGAGCGCAGGCTCAAGAAGTGCTGAAGTTCTTCGATTGGGCCTACAGTGCCGAAGGCGACAAGATGGCACTGGATCTGGACTACATCCCCATGCCGGATGAAGTGGTGGCACAGATCAAGGCATCGTGGAAAAAGATGACTGACAATCAAGGCGCGGCCGTAATCAAGTAAACTTCGCGCCCAACCCGCCTTAATCCGGCGGGATCACACAGCAGCGGCAGGAATTGATGCAAGCAGTCAGTTCCTGCCGATTTGTTCGTTTCAACGCGAGAAGTCCATGTCCGCAAATAGTCCTACACGGCGTTTCCAGCTCGCTGACGCACTGTTCTTCAATCTCACACGCGGTGCGGCAGTGCTGGTGCTCGTGTTACTGACCGGCATCATCCTGTCGCTGATCCATGGCGGCTGGGAATCCATCAGTACCTACGGTGCTGGGTTCATCTTTTCACCCGACTGGAATCCGGTCTCGGAACAGTTCGGCGCCTGGTTGCCTATTCAAGGTACGCTCATCACGTCAGCGATTGCGCTGCTGATCGCCGTACCCGTCAGCTTCGGCATCGCGATATTCCTGACCGAGCTTTCCCCACTCTGGCTGCGCCGCCCGCTCGGCATTGCCATCGAGTTGCTTGCCGGCATCCCGTCCATCATCTACGGCATCTGGGGTTTGTTTGTGGTCGCCCCGATCCTAATGGAAGGCCTTCCGGTGAAGCTGGGTCAGACCCTGCTGTTCACCATCCCCCCCATCCAGCAATGGCTTACGGAAACCACAGCAGGGATACCATTGCTGGGTAGCCTGTTTGACGGCCCGCCCTTCGGCGTCGGCATGTTCACTGCCGGCGTGATCCTCGCGATCATGGTGATCCCCTACATTGCCTCGGTCATGCGTGACGTGTTCGAGATCGTTCCCTCCATGCTCAAGGAATCGGCCTACGGCCTGGGTGCCACGACCTGGGAAGTGGTGTGGAACGTGGTACTGCCTTACACCAAGACCGGCGTCATCGGCGGCATCATGCTCGGCCTGGGTCGTGCACTGGGTGAAACCATGGCGGTCACCTTCGTGATCGGCAACTCTTACGACAAGATCCAGTCGCTATTCCACCCCGGCAATTCGATTGCTTCCATCCTGGCCAATGAGTTCGCCGAGGCGAGCTCTGCCCTGCACTACGGTGCGCTGATCGAGATGGGCCTGATCCTGTTCCTCATCACCTTCATCGTACTGGCTTGCTCCAAACTGCTACTGCTCCGCCTGCAAAAGGGCGAAGGCAGCAACGCCTGAGCCCGGAGAAACCATGAATCCCTCTCTCTACAAGCGCAGACGCATCGTCAACGCCTTCAACCTCACCATGTCCATGCTGACCATGCTCTTCGGTCTGTTCTGGCTGGTGTGGATCCTCTACACCCTCTTCGCCAATGGCCTGCAGGCCATTAGCCTGGATGTCTTCCTGCATGACACGCCCGGCCCGGACTCGGCAGGCGGCGGCTTGCGCAATGCCATTCTGGGCAGCCTGATGATGGCCACGACGGGTACCTTGATCGGCACCCCGATCGGCATCCTGGCCGGCATATATCTGGCCGAACATGGTCAGCGTGGCTGGCTGGCGCCCACCGTGCGCTTCATCAACGATATTCTGTTGTCCGCGCCATCCATCGTGATCGGCCTGTTCGTCTGGATCGTTTACGTCAAGACCATCGGCCACTTCTCCGCCTGGGCTGGCAGCTTTGCGCTGGCCCTGCTGGTCATCCCGGTGGTGCTGCGGACCACCGAAAACATGTTGCGCCTCGTGCCCAGCGCGATGCGTGAAGCAGCTTACGCCCTGGGCGCACCACGCTGGAAGGTGGTGACTGCAGTCACGCTGCGCGCCGCGAAGGCTGGCGTACTCACAGGTATCCTGCTCGCAGTGGCACGTATCTCTGGTGAAACCGCCCCGCTGCTGTTTACCGCCCTGAGTAACCAGTTCTTCAGCATGAACATGAATGAGCCTATGGCCAACTTGCCGGTTGTCATCTTCCGCTTTGCCATGAGCCCGTATGAGAACTGGATCAATCTCGCCTGGGCCGCAGCCCTGATCGTGACGCTGGCAGTACTGACGCTCAATATCCTCGCCCGCAGCCTGCTCAAGCGCGAACAAAGCTGACCGGCCGCCGCACTGAATTCGAATGAAAGCTCACTCCATGACTGAGACCACCGCCGCACCGAAGCTGTCCGTACGTGACCTGAACTTTTTTTACGGCAATTTCCACGCGCTCAAGAACATCAATCTCGATATTCACGAGAAGAAGGTTACCGCCTTCATCGGCCCGTCCGGCTGTGGCAAGTCCACACTGCTGCGCACCTTCAACCGCATGTACGATCTGTATCCCAAGCTGCGTGCTGAGGGCCAGATCCTGCTGAATGGCAAGAACATGTTGGAAAATGGCGTGGATCTGAACCTGCTCCGCGCCAAGGTTGGCATGGTGTTCCAGAAGCCGACGCCGTTCCCGATGTCGATCTACGACAACATCGCATTCGGCGTGAAGCTGTACGAAAACCTGTCGCGCTCGGAAATGGATGATCGCGTCGAGTGGGCACTGCAGAAAGCCGCACTTTGGAATGAGGCCAAGGACAAGCTGCGCCAGTCGGGTCTGGGCCTGTCGGGTGGTCAGCAGCAGCGTCTTTGCATCGCGCGCGCGGTTGCCGTGAAACCGGAAGTGGTGCTGCTGGATGAGCCCACATCGGCACTGGATCCGATCTCGACCGCGCACATCGAAGAGCTGATCCACGAGCTCAAGCAGGATTACACGATTGCCATCGTGACCCACAATATGCAGCAGGCCGCCCGCGTGTCCGACTACACGGCCTACATGTATCTGGGCGAGATGGTCGAATTCGGTGAAACCGACCAGATCTTTACCAAGCCAGCCAAGAAAGAAACGGAAGACTACATCACCGGCAAGTTCGGTTGATCAGGCCCCGCATCAACAAAAAGGCGACGGATATCCGTCGCCTTTTTGTTGATGATTGTTCGCCCGATCAAGCTGCAGCCTCAGCGACCACATGCGCAAGCCGGGTGGCCCAGCGCTCGCTCAACGCGGCATCATCTGCCTCGACCATCACGCGCAGCACGGGCTCGGTACCAGAAGGCCGCAGCAAGACCCGTCCACGGTTGGCGAGTTCGCATTCGGCCTCGACCAGCGCGGCCTGGATGCTGAGGCTAGCGCGGAAATCAAAGCCCTTCTGAATACGTACATTCTTGAGCACCTGCGGGTAAATCAGCAGATCGGCGCAGCTCTCAGCCAGGGTAGTACCCCCCAGACGTACCGCGGCCAGCACCTGCAGTGCCGACACGATCGCATCACCGGTGCTGTGCTTATCCAGGCACAAGAGATGGCCGGAATTCTCGCCGCCAAGCAACCAGCCCTTTTCCTGCAAGAGCTCCAGGACGTAACGATCGCCCACTTTGGCGCGGGCAAAAGGAATATCCAGCCGCGCTAGCGCATGCTCCAAACCCAGGTTCGACATCAGCGTGCCGACAACACCGCCGCCCAACTGGTCTTGCGATGCCAGATGGCGCGCCATCACGTACAGGAGCTGATCGCCGTCGTACAGTCGGCCCTGGGCATCCACCATCATCAAGCGGTCGCCATCGCCATCAAGCGCGATGCCGAAATCCGCCTTCTCGGCCAACACGCGGGCGCGCATGGCTTCCGGCTCGGTGGCGCCGACGCCCTCATTGATATTGAGGCCATTGGGCGTATTGCCCATGGCAATCACATCAGCACCGAGTTCATGGAATACATGTGGTGCGATCTGGTAACCGGCGCCATGGGCACAATCCACCACGATGCGTACGCCTCGCAGGTCGCGATCACCGGGGAAAGTGCTCTTGCAGAACTCGATGTAACGGCCCGCGGCGTCATTCACCCGCCAGGCCTTGCCCAGCTCCGCCGCACCGACACACGACATGGCTTTGTCGAGTTCCGCCTCGATTTCAGCCTCCACGGCGTCATCCAGCTTGCGCCCGCCCTCGCCGAAAAACTTGATGCCGTTATCCTCGAAAGGATTATGCGACGCCGAAATCACGACACCCGCCGAAAGACGCAGTGCACGCACCAGGTAGGCGACACCCGGCGTTGTCAGCGGGCCGGTCAGATGTACGTCCACGCCAGCCGCAGACAGGCCGGCTTGCAATGCGGACTCCAGCATATAACCCGAAATGCGCGTGTCCTTGCCAATCAAGACCGCCGCATGGGTACCACCACCGCGCCGGGCGGCCAGCACCTTGCCGGCGGCATAGCCCAGCCGCATCGTGAAATCGGGGGTAATCGGATAATCCCCTACCCTGCCGCGCACACCATCCGTGCCGAAATACTTCCTGCTCATGCTCACTCCATCTGTTCTGGCGCGCTCGATAGCCGCCTGTATAGGGTTCTGCTGATAGCGCTGCCCATCCGCCGACTTACCGCCGAGTCCCCAGCGCCGACCATGTCCTCATGGCATCAACCGTATCGCGAACGGCATGTACTCGCACAATGGCCGCCCCGGACTGCGCAGCCATCAGCGCGGCAGCGACACTGGCCGCATCGCGCCCTTGCGCGGGACGACCATCCAGAATCTGGCCCAGCATGGATTTGCGCGATACGCCTACAAGCAAGGGACTGAGTAATGTTGTCAGCCCGGGCAATGCCCGGAACAAAGCGAGATTGTGCTCGAAACCCTTGCCGAATCCAAAGCCGGGATCCAGCACGATGCGTTCAGGTGCGATACCTGCCGTCATGGCAAGCTGGCGCCGTGTAACGAGATACCTGCTGACCTCGTCTACCACATCCACATAGTCTGGTTGCACCTGCATGGTTTGTGGCTCGCCTTGCTTGTGCATCAGGCAAACTGCCACCTTGCTGTGCGCCACCACCTCCAACGCACCAGGTGCCTCCAGCGCGGCAATATCGTTCACCAGATCCACACCTGCCGCGATAGCCGCACGCATGACCTCGGGCTTGCGGGTGTCGATCGAGAGAGGAACCTGCCAGTCATGCAAGGCCTGCAAGACCGGCAATACACGCTGAAGCTCGGTCTCTACACTCACCGTGGCCGCGCCGGGGCGCGTAGATTCGCCCCCGATATCCAGGATGTCCGCCCCCTCATCAAGCAGGCGCCGGGCGTGCCGGAGTGCCGCATCAAGCGTGTCGTGGCAACCGCCGTCCGAGAATGAATCCGGTGTCACGTTGACGATGCCCATGACAAGCGGGCGATCCAGGCTCAGTCTGAAACGGCCTGCATGAAGAATAGTGGGATGCGCGGTCATAAAGGAAAACGACAGCGAGCATCTCGCTGTCGTCTTGGAAAGGTAGGATTACAGTTCCTGAGCCGGGGTCGTGCTGGGCTCGGGAGCGGGGCTGCTGGGTGGCAGGTCGCCCGAAGCAGGCTTGCTGCTGCCCGTTGGCTTGGGGGGGCGTGGTGGGCGCCCCTGCATGATGTCCTCCACCTGCTCGGCATCCACCGTTTCCCACTCCATCAAAGCTGCCGTCATGGCTTCAACCTTGTCGCGGTTCTCTTCGAGCAGGCGTTGCGCCAGTGCGTATTGCTCGTCAATGATGCGGCGGATTTCGAGATCCACTTTCTGCATGGTCGCTTCAGACAGGTTCTTGTGCGTGGTCACCGAGCGACCAAGGAAGACCTCGCCCTCATTGTCGCCATACACCATCGGACCGAGCAGCTCCGACATGCCGTAGCGCGTCACCATGTCGCGGGCGATACCTGTGGCGCGTTCGAAGTCATTGGATGCGCCCGTAGAGATGCGGCCCACGAACAAGTCTTCGGCAATCCGGCCGCCGAACAGGATGGCGAGGCGGCTCAGCATCTGATCCTTGTACAAGGACACCGCATCACGCTCCGGCAACTGCCAGGTCAGCCCCAGTGCCCGGCCTCGCGGCACAATGGTGACCTTGTGGACCGGATCGGTACCGGGCAGCAACTTGGCAACCACGGCGTGTCCTGACTCGTGATACGCAGTGGCGCGTTTCTCGTCCTCGGTCATGACCATGGAGCGACGCTCCGGGCCCATGAATATCTTGTCCTTGGCCTGCTCGAAATCCTGCATATCGACAAGGCGCTTGTTGGACCGCGCAGCAAACAGCGCAGCTTCGTTGACCAGATTGGCCAAGTCGGCGCCCGACATGCCCGGAGTACCACGCGCGAGCACAGCCGCATCGACATCACTAGCGATGGGCACCTTGCGCATGTGTACACCCAGAATCTGCTCGCGACCGCGGATATCGGGCAGCGGCACGACGACCTGACGGTCAAAACGACCAGGGCGCAGCAGGGCAGGATCAAGTACGTCCGGACGGTTGGTCGCAGCGATCACGATCACGCCGGAGTTACCTTCAAAGCCATCCATTTCGACCAGCATCTGGTTCAGTGTCTGTTCGCGCTCGTCGTTACCGCCACCCAGACCAGCACCGCGCTGGCGACCAACTGCGTCGATTTCATCGATAAAGATGATGCAAGGCGCGTTCTTCTTGGCGTTCTCGAACATGTCGCGGACACGGGCCGCGCCAACACCGACAAACATTTCCACAAAGTCCGAACCGGAGATCGAGAAGAACGGCACTTTGGCCTCACCTGCAATGGCGCGTGCCAGCAGGGTCTTACCCGTACCAGGCGAGCCCACCATCAGGATCCCGCGGGGGATGCGACCACCCAGTTTCTGGAACTTGCTCGGGTCACGCAGGAAGTCGACGATCTCGGTCACCTCTTCCTTGGCTTCGTCGCAGCCGGCCACATCGGCAAAGGTCACCGAGTTATTGCTTTCATCCAGCATGCGGGCGCGGCTCTTGCCGAAGCTGAAGGCGCCGCCCTTGCCGCCGCCCTGCATCTGGCGCATGAAGAAGATCCACACGCCGATCAAGAGCAGCATCGGGAACCAGTTGATGAAGATGCTCATCAGCAGCGACTGCTCTTCCGGCTGCTTGCCGCTGAATTTCACGCCGCGATTGACCAGCGTGTCGACCAGACGGAAGTCGAAAGGCGCCACCGTCATGAAGGCGGAATTGTCGACGCGCTTGCCCTTGATCAGCTGACCACGAATCAGGTCGCCCTCGATCTCGACGCTGGCAATGCGCCCTTCCTGCACCTCGCTCATGAATTGCGAGTAAGGCACCTGGATCGATTGCTCCTGGCGCTTGGAGAACTGGTTGAACACGGTCATCAGTACCAGACCGATAATCACCCAGATCGCGATATTCTTGCCCAGATTGTTCACGGGACACTCCTTAAGCCGGCGAAACAGTTGGCCACACCGGCGATAGCCTTGTCATACAGGATTTTAATCGGCGACAGCCATGGGCGTCAGGGCTTTTTTCCCTTGCCCAGGAGATAGATTTCCGCCGAACGGTCGCGCGATGCGGCCGGCTTGCGTGTAACCACGGTCTGGAACGTCTCGCGCATTTGCTGCAGATACTCGGTGTAACCCGAGCCCTGGAAGGTCTTGACCAGAAAATGGCCGCCAGGTTTCAGCCAGTCACGGCAAAAATCGAGGGCCAGCTCACACAGCAGAAAGCTGCGCGCCTGATCAGTCACCGCCATACCGCTCATATTGGGGGCCATGTCGCAAATCACAAGGTCTACGAGCCTGCCGCCCAGCAGATCCGTAAATTGCTGCAATACGGTGTCTTCACGGAAGTCGCCCTGAATGAACTCGACCCCCGCAATGGGTGGCATATCCAGAATATCCAGCGCAAATACGCGGCCGGCATCACCAACACGCCGCCTTGCCACTTGCGACCAGCTACCCGGCGCAGCGCCCAGATCAGCGACCCAGAGACCGGACTTGAGCAGCTTGTCCTTGTCATCGATTTCCAGCAGTTTGTACGCAGCACGAGCGCGATACCCATCCTTCTGTGCGCGCTGCACATAGGTATCGTTGACATGCTCCTGGAGCCATCCCTTGCTGGTTTTGCTTCGTGCCATGTACGGGGTAATCGGGGATAAAGAGGTTGGAAACCGGCACAGACCGGGTTTGTTCGGGTGTCCGCTTGCTGCTAAGTTGAAGGCAACCTAGATAGCTTACTACGCGCCGCGGCTTTCAACGGAATCAGACCCGCGCCTGTGTTGCAACCGCCCGGGAAATCAAACTGAACAGCCTGCAAGGTTTACAGTTAAAATTGTGCGCTTTTGCGCGGGGAAAACCATGGAACTGACACGAGACGAGCGAATCTACCTTCGCGCCCAGGCCCATGGTCTGAGCCCGGTCGTCATGATCGGCAATAACGGTCTGACTGACCCGGTGCTGCGCGAGATTGCCGCCAGCCTTGATGCCCACGAACTGATCAAGGTACGTGTGCTGGGTGATGATCGCGACCAGCGTACCGCCTGGCTTGCCGAAATCTGCGCCTCGCTGGGCTGCGCGCCCGTGCAGCAGATTGGCAAGCTGTTGGTATTGTACCGCCCGACGCAGGAAGGCAAGCCGCGGATTGTCTTGCCGAAACCCGGCCAGAAAGCGGTAGACCCGAAGGCGCTGGATGCCGCCAAGAAGTCAGTTGCGAAGAAGTCGACCAAGGCAGCACCCAATATGGGCCGCGCCGGTGGTGGTCGCCCGGGTGGCAAGTTGCGCAAATAGTTCACGCCAAGCGCTTAGGCCGATCGCAGTCGCGTGCTTGTCTGACAGCCGCGCTGCGCTATTGCACTAACCGGCGTACCCGTGTGCATCAAGCCGGCCCCTGTGGCCGGCTTTGCTTTGGACGACGCTCAACTTTCCTTGAATTCGATCAGTGTCTCCACGGTAAAGCTGCTACCCGCTTCGCGGAATTTCCATTTGGATAGTGCTGCCGTCACCGCACGATCGAACACACGGCGAGGCCTCGACTCCAGGATCTCGACCCGTGTTACCGCGCCGGATTCATTGACCACCATTCTGGCCTTGACCAAACCCGACTCCACACCAGCCCTGGCGGCCTCGACCGGGAATGCGGGCTGCTCACGATAGAGAGGACGGCGATCAGGCTCCGCCTTGGCTGGCGACGCCACAGCCACCTGTACAGGCGGGGGTGGCACTACCGCAGGCGCCGATTCAGACGGTTTGGCAACCGGCACAGGGGCCACGGCAGCGGGCGTCACAGCCGCGGCTACCGGCGTCGTAACGGCCGGGACCGGGGGCAAGGCTTGGGTTTGGATCGCCGCTGCAGGCGCCTTGGAGGTCGAGGTATCACGGCGCGCCGGAGGCTGGGGCTCGGCCGGCGGGTGATCCGGCTTGGGGGCCGGCGAGAACCATCGGGCAGGATTGGGCATCACGCCAAACACCTTGTCATTCTCGGCGGCGGGCGCATCAGCAACAAGCTCGGGCCCGGCGGCGGGCGCCGACACCTCGGCAGAAGCAACCGTCGCTGGCGGGCTAGGCCGCAGGGTAAAGAAGATCACCGCAGCACCCAAGATCACCACGGCGGCAATCGTAACCGGCAACACTCGCGATCGGGGCCGCCCGATCGGATGCGGATGCGCCTGCGCAGCTCCAGCAGCCCCGCGCTGCCCGCCTGTAAGCAGGCCCAGCTTGTCGAGCCTGTCCAGATCGCGTGTCAGTTGTTGTTCGTCGGCACTGCCCGCCAACCTGGCGAGCAGATGCGTCACATCATTCTGGCCATCGACCAGCTGCAGGAGTTTGCGCTGATTGATGCTCAGCCCATGCTTGGGCTGGGCGAGCTCTTGCTCACCTTCGGGCGTACGGTGATACCGGATTGATTGATGCTCACTGGACATGGTTGGGTCACTCCCCTGTTGTTTTACCCGCGGTGTGATGGTTATACGGGCGAGGGGAGGAGCATAGCGACGATATTGCTGCAGCGCACAACGCTTGCAGGCCAGTGTGCCTTAGCGTCGCGCCAATGCCACAGGCGTGTCGTTACTTGACCGGGCCGCGGATCACATAGACCAGGCCGAACAGGCTCTGGATCAGATAGATCAGGCTGGATATCGTTTGCCAGTTCTGGAAGCCACCGCCGAACATGCCTTCGGCAGCGGTGTGCATCTGCGGTTTCACTTCCGAGATGACCGGAAAGACCGCGAAATGGTTGACCAGGGTCAGCGCCAGCATGGCGAGAATCAGCCACAGCTCCAGTGTCTGGAAGGCGCGCAAGCCTTCTACCCAGAGCATGTGGATCAGGATATAGATACCCGCCACGATGCCGACCCACGCCAGCGCGCGCAGCATGCTGGCCACCACCCTGAATGCCAGCGCGTTATCGAGCTGGTGGAACAGCACCGGGCCGATCAACACGCCCAGCGCCCATAGCCCGCCGATCCAGAAGACAGTCAGGATGGAGCGTAGCGCAGTCGGGAAATTCTGCATGGCGGCCTCGGTGGAGAAGGACTTACAGGTATTTGACGTCGAGCACTTCGTACTCACGAATGCCGGCCGGGGCATTGACCTCGACCACGTCACCCGCGGATTTGCCGATCAAGGCACGGGCAATCGGACTCGATACGGAAATCTTGCCGGCCTTGATGTCGGCCTCATCGTCGCCCACGATCTGGTAAGTGACGTTGTCACTCGACTCCAGATCTTCCAGATCGATGGTGGCACCGAAAACAATGCGGCCGTCCGCATCGATCTCGGCAGGATTGATGATCACGGCGTTGGACAACTTGCCTTCCAGATCGGCAATACGGCCTTCGATGAAACCCTGGCGCTCCTTGGCGGCGTCGTACTCGGCGTTTTCCGACAGGTCACCATGCGAGCGGGCTTCGGCAATCGCGGCGATCACACTCGGGCGCTCCACGCTCTTGAGACGTTGCAATTCGCTCCGGAGCAGCTCCGCACCATTGACGGTAAGGGGTACCTTGATCATTTCTTCACTCCATCCCGGCCTTTCTTGACCGGGGCTAAAAACAAACCCGACGCCGAAGGGCGTCGGGAACAATGAACAGGGCCGCCGCGCTCGCTAGGGGCGCGGCGGCCGGTTACTTTAGGCGATTCAGACAGTCGTTTTCAGGCGCGGATGGAGATCCTGCACCGCGTAAACGGTCCACTCTTCCATGTGCTTGATGCCATATGCCGCAGCGCGACCACCAGCAACGGTGGTGTAGATGGGCACGCGAGCCTTGAGTGCTTCGTGGCGGATCGAGTAGGAATCCTGAATCGACGCGCGACGCTCGTCAACCGTATTCACGATCAGGGCGATTTCGCTGTTCTTGATCATGTCCACGATATGCGGGCGGCCTTCCTTGACCTTGTTGACGGCCGTGACCGGCACGCCCGCCGATTCCAGCACCTGGGCCGTACCGCGGGTTGCCACCAGCTCCAGACCGGCATCGACCAGCATGCGGCCCATCTCGGCGACCTGGCTCTTGTCAGCATCGCGCACCGAAATGAACACCTTGCCGCTGGTGGGCAGGCGCTCACCGGCAGCCAGCTGCGACTTCACATAGGCCTCGGCAAAGGTATCGCCCACACCCATGACTTCGCCGGTGGACTTCATCTCGGGGCCGAGAATGCTATCCACGCCGGGGAACTTCACGAAGGGGAAGACGGCTTCCTTGACCGAGTAATACGGCGGGATCACCTCGCCGACGATGCCCTGATCCGGCAGGCTCTGGCCGGCCATGCAACGGGCGGCGATCTTGGCCAGTGCGCGGCCCGTGGCCTTGGACACATAGGGCACGGTACGTGAAGCACGCGGGTTCACTTCGAGCACGAACACGGTCTCGCCCTGGATCGCAAACTGCACGTTCATCAGGCCGACCACATTGAGGCCACGGGCCATGGCAACCGTCTGGCGACGCAGTTCGTCCTGCATGGTCTGGCTCAGCGAATAGGGTGGCAGCGAGCAGGCCGAGTCGCCCGAGTGCACGCCAGCCTGCTCGATGTGCTCCATGATGCCGCCGATCACCACGTTCTCGCCGTCGCTGATCGCATCTACATCCACTTCGATCGCGTCGTTGAGGAATCGGTCGAGCAGCACCGGGCTGTCGTTCGACACCTTCACGGCTTCACGCATATAGCGGGTCAGGTCGTCTTCCGAGTGAACGATCTGCATCGCGCGGCCACCCAGCACGTAGGACGGACGCACCACCAGCGGGTAGCCGATCTCGGCAGCCAGCACCAGCGCATCCTTCTCATTGCGCGCGGTGGCGTTCGGCGGCTGGCGCAAACCCAGATCCTGCAGCAGCTTCTGGAAGCGCTCGCGGTCTTCGGCGGCATCGATCATGTCGGGCGTGGTGCCGATGATGGGCACGCCGTTGGCTTCGAGTGCGCGGGCAAGCTTCAGCGGGGTCTGGCCACCGTACTGGACAATGACGCCGGCCGGCTTTTCGACATGGACGATTTCGAGCACGTCTTCGAGCGTCAGCGGTTCGAAGTACAGGCGGTCGGAGGTGTCATAGTCGGTCGAGACGGTTTCCGGGTTGCAGTTGACCATGATGGTCTCGTAACCGTCCTCACGCAGCGCCAGTGCCGCATGCACGCAGCAGTAGTCGAACTCGATGCCCTGGCCAATGCGGTTGGGACCGCCGCCGAGGATCATGATCTTTTTCTTGTCGGTCGGCGCGGCCTCGCACTCTTCCTCGTAGGTCGAGTACATATAAGCAGTGTTGCTGGCGAATTCGGCCGCACAGGTATCGACACGCTTGTAGACCGGGCGGATGCCGAAACCCTGACGGCGCGCACGCACGGCGGCAGCCTCGGCACCGATCAGGTTGGCGATGCGGCGATCCGAGAAACCCTTGCGCTTGAGGCGACGCAGTTCGGCTGCATCAAACTCTTCCAGCGGCTTGCCGGCCATGGCCTTTTCGTCGGCAATGATGTCCTCGATCTGTGCAAGGAACCATGGGTCGATCTTGGTATGGCTGAACACTTCTTCCTGGCTCATGCCCACGCGGAAGGCATCGGCCACGTAGAGGATGCGTTCGGGGCCGGGGGCACCCAGTTCAGCAGCCAGCACGTCCATGTCGGTGGTGCGCTCGTCAAAGCCGGCAAGGCCGGTTTCGAGTCCGCGCAGGGCCTTCTGCATGGATTCCTGCAGCGTGCGGCCGATGGCCATGACTTCGCCGACCGACTTCATCTGCGTGGTCAGGCGGCTGTTGGCCTGCGGGAATTTCTCGAAGGCAAAGCGCGGAATCTTGGTAACCACGTAATCGATGGATGGCTCGAACGAGGCCGGGGTCAGGCCGCCGGTGATGTCGTTCTTCAGCTCGTCGAGCGTAAAGCCCACGGCCAGCTTGGCCGCAACCTTGGCGATCGGGAAACCGGTGGCCTTGGAGGCCAGGGCCGACGAACGCGACACGCGCGGGTTCATTTCGATGACGATCAGGCGGCCGTCCTTCGGGTTGACCGAGAACTGTACATTGGAGCCGCCAGTATCCACACCGATTTCACGCAGCACCGCCAGCGAGGCGTTGCGCATGATCTGGTATTCCTTGTCGGTCAGCGTCTGCGCCGGGGCCACGGTGATCGAGTCGCCGGTATGCACGCCCATCGGGTCGAAGTTCTCGATCGAACAGACGATGATGCAGTTGTCGTTGCGATCACGCACGACTTCCATCTCATACTCTTTCCAACCGAGCAGCGACTCTTCAATCAGCAGCTCGTGGGTCGGCGAGAGGTCCAGACCGCGCGTGCAGATCTCGACGAATTCTTCGATGTTGTAGGCAATGCCACCGCCCGTACCGCCCATGGTGAAGCTGGGGCGAATGATGGCCGGGAAGCCCAACTTGGCTTGCACGGCCAGTGCCTCTTCGAGCGAATGGGCAATGCCCGAACGCGCCGAACCGAGGCCGATCTTGTCCATGGCCGCCTTGAACTTCTGGCGGTCTTCGGCCTTGTCGATGGCTTCCGGGGTTGCACCGATCAGCTCGACATTAAATTTTTCGAGTACGCCATGACGCCACAGGTCCAGCGCGCAGTTCAGCGCGGTCTGGCCACCCATGGTCGGCAGCACCACATCCGGGCGCTCTTTCTCGATGATCTTGGCGACCACTTCCCAAGTGATGGGCTCGATGTAGGTGACATCGGCCATGTTCGGGTCGGTCATGATCGTGGCCGGATTGCTGTTGACCAGGATGACCTTGTAACCCTCTTCACGCAGCGCCTTGCAGGCCTGTGCGCCGGAGTAATCGAACTCGCAGGCCTGACCGATGATGATCGGGCCTGCGCCGATGATGAGGATGGACTGGATATCTGTACGCTTGGGCATGGCGGGTCCTTATTGCTTATGTTGCGCCATGGCGGCGGTGAAGCGGTCGAACAGATAGGCCACATCGTGCGGGCCGGGGCTGGCTTCGGGGTGACCCTGGAAGCTGAAGGCCGGACGATCGGTCAGCGCAATGCCCTGCACGGTGCCATCGAACAGCGAGCGATGGGTCACGCGCACATTGGCCGGCAGGCTGGCTTCGTCGGCCTGGAAGCCGTGGTTCTGGCTGGTGATCATCACGTGCTTGCTGTCCAGATCCTGCACCGGATGGTTGGCACCGTGGTGGCCGAACTTCATCTTGCTGGTCTTGCCGCCGGCAGCCAGCGCGAGCAACTGGTGGCCCAGACAAATGCCGAACACCGGCAGCTTCTTGTCGAGGAAGACCTTGATCGCGGCGATCGCGTAATCGCAAGGCTCCGGGTCGCCAGGGCCGTTGCTCAGGAACACGCCATCGGGGTTCAGCTTGAGCACGTCCTCGGCCGAGGTCTGCGCCGGCACCACGGTGAGCTTGCAACCGCGTTCGGCCAGCATGCGCAGAATGTTGTGCTTCACGCCGAAGTCGTAGGCCACCACATGGAACTTGGGCTCGCTCAGTGCGCCGTAGCCGCTGCCGAGCTTCCACTCGGTGGTGTTCCAGTCGTAAGCCGTCTTGCAGCTGACCACCTTGGCCAGATCCTGACCGGCCATGCTGCCAAAGCCACGAGCCAGTTCCACTGCCTTGGCCGGGTCGATGTCGCCTGCCATGATGCAACCGGGCTGGGCACCCTTTTCACGCAGGATGCGGGTCAGCTTGCGGGTATCGATATCGGCAATCGCCACCGTGCCGGTGCGAGCCAGATAGGCGTCCAGCGTCTCTTCCATGCGGTAATTCGACGCACGCAGCGGCAGATCACGGATGATCAGGCCGGCGGCGAACACGCCGTTCGATTCGGCATCCTCGGCGTTCACGCCCACATTGCCGATATGCGGATACGTCAACGTGACGATCTGGCGGCAGTACGAAGGATCGGTAAGGATTTCCTGATAGCCGGTCAACGCGGTATTGAAGACGACTTCACCGACGGTATGGCCAGCAGCACCGATGCTGACACCATGAAACAAGGTGCCATCGGCGAGCGCGAGCAGGGCTTGGGGACGTTGTTGGGACACCAGCGACTCCTGAGTGGGTCCGACCATCAATGGGGAAAAACGAAAGCAGGCGTAGCGAGCAGCCCGTAGCGCTTGCGAGAAGCGCAGCCGTACGCACAGTACGGCGAGCACCGCAGGAAGCGATGCGGGTTGCGCAGTAGCCTGACTCGATTTTCCGGGTCTGGACGTAAAGAAACGGGATAGGCGTGCCTATCCCGTTCCCTCTGATGATTCAGTGATTTTCGAGGCGAATTCTAGCCGAAACCGGCCTGCCGGGCAATCCGCGCCGCCTGCCAAATCATGGCAAAACCATGCCTAAAGCAGCGCCTCGATCCGCTTTGCCAGCTCTTCCGGTTTGGTAGTCGGGGCAAAGCGCTCTACAACATTACCCTCGCGGTCCACCAGAAACTTGGTGAAGTTCCATTTGATCGCCTCGCTGCCGAGCAAACCCTTGGCCGACTTCTTCAGGTACTGGTAGAGCGGGTGGGCGTCGCCCCCGTTGACCTCGACCTTGTCGAACATCGGAAAGCTCACCCCATAGTTCTTCTGGCAGAACGCACCGATCTGCTCGGCATCACCCGGCTCCTGGCCACCAAACTGGTTGCACGGGAAGCCCAGCACCACCAGTCCGCGCGGTTCATATTCTGCGAACAGCTTCTGCAAACCCTCGAACTGCGGGGTGAAACCGCATTCGCTCGCGGTATTCACGATCAGCATGACCTTGCCTTTGTAGGCAGCGAGCTGTTCGGGCGCTCCGCCAAGGCGGTTAGCGGAAAAATCATAAAGGGGTGTGGACATGGCAGAACCCTGTGGTTGGCATCGCAGCTCATCATGATAGTCCTGCCGCGCAAGCGCGTGGGATCGTCGATAATGCAGCCATGCCCATCCGCTACGCTACCGGTCTTGCCTATGCACCCCGCGCCACACCGGCACTTGCCGAGCGTGCGGTGGCGCAAGCCTTGCAACGGCTGGATACGGATCGCGCAGCCATGGTGCTGCTGTTCCTGTCCGCCGATTTCGCCCGCGACCCTCGC
This sequence comes from Chitinimonas sp. BJYL2, assembly GCF_027257935.1. Lineage (NCBI taxonomy): Bacteria > Pseudomonadati > Pseudomonadota > Betaproteobacteria > Neisseriales > Chitinibacteraceae > Chitinimonas > Chitinimonas sp. BJYL2. Next base: position 353,548 of record NZ_JANZKW010000001.1, read on the forward strand.
CCGGCCCTGCGTGCTGCGGCCGGCACAGCCCAGACGCTCTCGGTTGCCGGTTGTACCGCAGCGGGTGTGATGACGGATGAGGACTGGCTACTCGATACACCCGCCGCGTGTGCCATGGTGGCTGATCAGTGGCCCGGCCCGGATGCTGCCGCCGCACGGCTCACCCTGGCCGCACCGGATGCGCTAGACATAGGCTGGCTGGAAGCAGGCGGGCCACGGGTTGGCGGCGTTGCCGGTGATGCCACGGGTCTGGGGCCCTATCAGGTCTGGCGCCAGGGTCAGCTTTCTCCCGATGGCCGCAGTACCCTGCCACTGGCACTGGAAACCCACGGCATCTCGCGCGCCATGCAGCCCGTGGGCGAACCCTGCCATGTCAGCCATATCGATGGCTTTGACCTGCATCGCCTCGATGGCGCCCATGCGGCGCATTGCTTGCGGCAGGCACTCGATCCCTTGCCACCCTTGCACGAACTGGGGCTGGCGACGCTGGATGAGCGCGGCCGGATCATGGCCTGTTGGCCACTGGTATCGATCAACCCGGATGGCAGCGTTACCGTCGCCGCACGCTTGTTCCCCCATCAGCGCGTGATCTGGTTACGACGCAGCGCCGAAGCTGCCGTGGCGGAAATCACCCACCTCGTACGCGCGCCGGCACCGGCCGCCGCGCTGCTGTTTTCATGCGGCAGCCGCGGGCCCGCGCTGCATGCTGGTCAGGACAAGGAGTGGCGCACCATCACCCGCACCTGGCCCGATACGCCGCTGGCGGGCTTTTACGGCAACGGCCAGATTGCCAGTCTGGACGGAAGCAATCGCCTGCTGCACCAGAGCGTGGTACTGGCCCGCTTGGCGAGCTAGGCGGACAATACGTTTTTTGTTTTGCCGTCACGCCATGTTCAACCCCTCCCGCGACCAAGCTCGCCGCTTCCTCTTTGATGCCTGGGCCAAACACCGGCAAACCGCCCCAGTGACCGATCTGGAAAAGATCGCCATCGGCGTGCTGCTGCGTCATCCCGAATACCAGCCCATCGTCGATCAGCCTGATCGCTATCTGGACAAGGACTACCTACCCGAATTCGGTGAGACCAATCCCTTCCTGCACATGAACATGCACCTCGCCATCGAGGAGCAGCTGTCCATCGATCAGCCGCGCGGCGTAAAGGCGCTGTATGCCCAGCTGTGTCAGAAGACAGGCGATGAGCATGTTGCCCAGCATGAAGTCATGGATTGTCTGGCCGAGATGATCTGGCAAGCGCAACGTACCGGCACGGGCCCTGACGGCGCGCTCTATCTGGCCTGCCTGCGTGGCAAGGCAGGGCTTGATGAAAGCGGCGCAGGCTGAGCACGGCGGGTGCATGGACTGGCCGCTTGATCACTTTGCCGGATCACCGTGGCTATTGCCCTTGCGGCCCACATTGCGGCAGCTGGGCTGGCAACACTTCCCGACGACCACCGAGTGGGCGGCATTGCCCGATGAACTCAGGCCACGCACCCGCAGCGGCAAGCCGGTGCGCTTTGTCCTGCCCGACGAAGCGACCATCGCTTACGAAGCACGCATCGCCCGGCACGGGGAAGTCCTCACCCGCCCCGACAACTGGCATGACTTGTTCAACGCTCTGTGCTGGCTTGCCTGGCCGCGCAGCAAGGCGGCGCTCAACGCACTGCATCTGGTCGAACTGGACCAGCAAACCGGCACCTTGCGTAGCCCCGCGCGCGATGCGGCCACCCTGCTGGATGAGTCCGGCGTCGTGCTAGCCGTGGCCGATACCCGCCTGCAGACAGCGCTGCTCGCGCACGACTGGCAAACGCTGTTCGTGACTGGCAGGGCTCAATGGGGGCGCAGCATCCAGGCCATGCCCATCGGCCACGCGCTGATGGAAAAAAGCTTGGCACCCTTTGTGGGCATCGTTGCCAAAGCCGCCCTGATGCCCGTCTCGCCCGACTGGTTTAGCCTGCCACCGGCCCAGCAGATTCATCACGCCGACGTCTGGCTAGCAGCGCAGATCGACCAGCGCCGCTTCAATAAGCCCCGCGATCTGCCGGCGCTACCGGTGCTGGGCATACCGGGCTGGTGGCCACAACAATGCGCCGCCTTCTATGCCGATACCCATCACTTCCGCCCCAAACGCCACGTCGTTCGTCCGGGCTAAACGCATTTCACACCAGCAAGTCGCATTTCATCGCAAGGCGCTCTCTTCCTGCACGGGCTGAGGCTACCTTACGCTCCATCAGCCCGCCACAAGCGGCCCCGCGTTGGAGATTGCCCCCATGTTCAGTCCATTCACTCTGGCCCGTCGCACCCCGGTTACCCCTGCCCAGCAATCCGGCAAGGTCATCCCGCTGCGCCAACCCCAGCCCGCCAAACCAGAGCGCGAGCCCGCCGTCCGCATCGCGTAGACTGAGCGCATGACGCAACTCGTGCTCGCCCCCCCGCCCATCGGCCAAGTACGCCGGGCGCTCTGGCGCAATCTGCTGGTCACCCTCGCCATCAATACGCTGGCGGGGATTTTCTTTGCATTGTTCAGTGATTCGCCGCTGTGGCGGCTGATGCTGACCTCACACGTGATCGGCTTGACGGTGTTTGTCGCCGTCACCTTCATCTTCAATGTGGTCAAACCCTCGCCGCAGCGCGAGCCACTGTATTTCTTTGCTGCTGTCGCGCTCGCCGGCCTGATCGGCCTTGCATTCAACTGGTTGATCCGCTTCCGGCTTGATGAACTTCTTGCCATGGTGCGGCAGTACCCCTCGTATTTGCTGATCAGCCTGGTGGCATTGATGCTCGCGGCGGCCGTGGTAGCCAGCATTCTCTGGAGTCGCGAGAAAGCCAGCCGCCTGGAAGCGGCCTTCCACCTTGAGCAGGCCCGCAACGGCGAACAGGACCGCCAGCTGGTCCAGGCACAACTGCGGATGCTGCAGGCGCAGATCGAGCCGCATTTCCTGTTCAACACACTCGCCAGCGTCCAAAGCCTGATCGACGTCTCACCGGGTACGGCCAAACAGATGCTGGGACTCTTCAATGACTACCTGCGCGCCTCGCTCACCCGCACACGCCACGCAGAAGGCACGGTAGGGCAGGAGATCGAGCTGCTGGAGGCCTATCTGGGCATCCTGCAGATCCGCATGGCGGATCGGCTGCGTTTCGAGATTGACTGCCCAGCGGTCTTGCGCGACACGCCGCTGCCGCCGATGCTGATTCAGCCACTGGTCGAAAACGCGATTCGCCATGGGCTGGAACCCAAGGTCGAGGGCGGGCTTGTCAGGATTGCACTCGCAACGACTGGCGAGGCACTGCACATTACGGTGACCGACACCGGTCTGGGTCTGAGCCGCGCCGAAACCGGTCAGGGCCTGGGGCTAGCCAATGTACGCGCACGACTGGCCACGCTGTATGGCGAACAGGCACAGCTGATGCTGCAAGCCAACCCGGCCGGCGGCGTCACCGCCACGATGACCTTGCCGTTGCAACACGATTGAGCACCACACTCATGCACGCCCCTACCGCCCTGATCGCCGACGACGAGCCCCTGCTGGCCGACTACCTGAAAACCAAGCTGGGCATGTTCTGGCCTGAGCTGGACATCGTGGCCGTGGCACGTAACGGCCTGGAAGCCGCCAGCGCCCTGCGGGAGCATGAGCCGGATGTCGCGTTTCTGGATATCAAGATGCCGGGGCTGAGCGGCCTGGATGTCGCCAAGGGCGCCGACGGCTGTCACTGCGTCTTTGTCACTGCCTTTGACCAGTATGCCGTCGAGGCTTTTGAGCGCGATGCGATCGACTACCTGCTGAAACCCTATAGCGACGAACGCCTGCAGCGCACCATCAGCAAGCTGCGCGACAAACTGGCCACACCCAGCCGGTCCGATCTCAATGGTAATCTGCTCGATAGCCTGCGTGCCGCACTGGGTGGCAATGGCGCCGGCCAGCGGCTGACATGGATACGCGCTGGCCACGGCAGCGAAGTGAAGCTGATTGCGGTGGACGAGGTGTGTTACTTCCACGCGGCCGACAAGTACACGACCGTGATGACACGCGACGGCGAATACCTGATCCGCACCTCGCTCAAGGAACTGACCGAACAGCTCGACCCCGACCAGTTCTGGCAGGTTCACCGCGCCACGCTGGTCAATGTGCGCGAAATCGCCGAGGCCAGCCGCGACTTTGCCGGCAAGGTGATGCTGCGACTGAAATCACGGCCCGAGAAGGTCGCCGTCAGCCGCGCCTACGCCCACCTTTTCAAGCAGATGTAGGGCAGGCGTAAATCAGCTTGATTGCCGCAAGGCCGCCAGCTGCGCATCTTTGGCTTGCCACAGCTCGTGCACCCAAGCCTGCATGCGTGCACGGAATTCGGCGTCGCCGCCGTAATCGCCGCTGATCAGGTCGCGCGGGATAGGCAGCTCGCGCACCAGCACGGTGATCTGGCCGACACGGCCGGCGAGGAAATCCCAGAACGTGGGGATGCCTTCGGGATAGTGGATGGTGACATCGAGCAGCGACTGGAACTTCTCACCCATCGCATTCATCGCCAGCGCAATGCCGCCGGCCTTGGGCTTGAGCAGATATTGATACGGCGACTGCTGCTGATCGTGCTTGACTTGGGTAAAGCGTGTGCCCTCCAGGAAGTTGATGACCGAGGTCGGCACCAGTGAAAACTTCTCGCAGGCGCGCCGCGTGGTTTCCTGATCCTGACCGCGCTTTTCAGGGTGCTTCTTGAGGTAAGCCTCGCCATGCCGCTTCATGAACGGAAAATCCAGTGCCCACCAGACCAGGCCGATGATGGGCACGAAGATCAGTTGCTGCTTGAGGAAGAACTTGAGAAACGGCACCCGGCCCTTGAGCGTTTTCTGCAGAACAAAAATATCGACCCAGCTCTGATGATTGGACACCACCAGATACCAGCCGCGCGGATTCAGCTTGTCCAGACCTTCCACGCGCCACTTGATGTTGCGTGCCAGCGCGATCCACACGCTGTTGTTGTAGACCCAGCCCTGCGCAATCGTGTTGAGCAGCGCATCCAGCGGCCTGCGTACTGCATTGATCGGCAGCAGAAACTTGAAGATCGCCAACAGCAGGATGGCCGCGCCGTAGACCAGCACATTGAGCGCCAACAGCAGCGAGGAGATCAGCCCGCGCACGCGGGTGGGAAGAAAACTCAGCATGAAAAATCCGCCATCCGGAAGGATGTTTGCAGTGTAGACAGGGCGGCGAAATACGCCGCGTCAGCTTTCCTGATGCGCCCGCATCAGCTTGATGTAATGGCGGGCCGAATAGGCGAAGTGTTCCAGTTCGCCCTCTGTGAGCGCACGCACCTCTTTGGCGGGGCGACCTACATACAGATAGCCCGATTTGAGCACCTTGCCCGGTGGCACCAAGGAGCCGGCACCCACCATCACGCGCGGCTCGATCACAGCGCGGTCGAGCACGATGGTGCCGATGCCGATCAGGCACTCATCGCCAATGGTGCAGCCATGCAGCGTGACCTGGTGGCCAATGGTGACGCGCTCGCCGATGATGAGCGGCGCGCCCTCGGGGTCTTCCGGGCGCTTATGTGTCACGTGCAGGCAAGCCAGGTCCTGGATATTGCTGTCGGTGCCGATGCGTACATGATTCACATCGCCGCGAATCACCGCACCGGGCCAGATCGACACGTTGTCACCCAGCACCACATCACCCACAACCACCGCCGAATCATCGACATACGCCGATGCCGGCACGGTGGGCGAAACGCCCTTGAATGCACGCAAAGCCATAGCATCCTCTCCAATCGTCCAAGGTCGCGGAGTATAACGGAGCCGACTACACCCTGCCTTGAGCCCGCACAAACGGCAGGCAAAACGAGACTTGCATAAGCCTGCGACAACCCCATCTTCTTCACTTGCTACCCGACACCCAGGATTCGCCGCATATCATGACCAATCCCCTGCTCGACCTATCCGGCCTGCCCCGCTTCGCCGAGATCCAGCCCGACCATGTCGCCCCCGCGATCGACACCCTGCTCGATGAAGCCCGCGCGGCGGTTCGCCACGCCGAGCAACTGGACCCAGTGAGCTGGGAAACCTTCATCAACCCGCTCGACGATGCCATCGAAAAGCTCAGCCGCGCCTGGGGCGCGGTGGGCCACTTGCATGCCGTGATCAACACGCCGGCACTGCGCGAGGCTTACAACGCGCGCCTCAGCGCCGTGAGCGAGTTTTACGCCAGCCTCGGCCAGAACCTCGCGCTGTTCCGCCAATACAAACGCCTTGCCGACAGCGCCGAGTACGCCAGTTACAGCCCCACGCGCAAGAAGGTGATCGCCAACGCGCTGCGTGATTTCCGTCTCGGCGGCGCCGAGCTCGACGACGCCGCCAAGCAGCGTTTCAGTGCCATCAAGGCCGAACTGGCCACGCTGGCCGCGCGCTTCGAGCAGAACCTGCTGGATGCAACCGATGCCTACAGCCTGGATGTGACCGATGAAGCCACGCTGGCCGGTCTGCCCGATTACACGCTGGCCGCCTGCCGCGCAGCGGCCGAGAAAGCCGGTATCGCCGGCTACCGCTTCAGCCTGCAGATGCCGATCTACCTGGCCGTTCAGACCTACGCGGACAATCGCAACCTGCGTGCACAGCTCTACCGGGCCTACCACACCCGCGCTGCCGAGTTCGGCCCGGCTGATTGGGACAACACCGGCCTGATCGAAAAGATTCTGGCACTGCGCGCCGAGATGGCGCAGCTCCTGGGGTTTGCCAGCTACGCTGCCTACTCGGTGGAAGCCAAGATGGCTGACTCGCCCGAGACCGTACTCGGCTTCCTGCGAGATCTGGCCAGCCGCGCGCTGCCGCACGCCCGCAAGGATCGCAGCGCACTCGAAGCGTTTGCGCGCGACGAGCTAGGCATTGTCGATCTGCAAGCCTGGGATCTGGCCTACGCGAGCGAAAAACTCAAGCAGGCGCGCTACAGTTTCTCCGAACAGGAAGTGAAGCAGTACTTCACCGAGCCCAAGGTGCTGGCTGGCCTGTTCGGCGTGATCGAGTCGCTATACGGCCTGCGCGCAGAGCCCGATCAGGCCCCGGTCTGGCATCCCGATGTCCGTTTCTACAAACTGGTGGATGCGCAGAACCAGCTCGTCGGCCAGTTCTATCTCGATCTATACGCCCGCGAAGGCAAGCGTGGCGGTGCCTGGATGGACGACGCACGTAACCGCCGCGTCCGCCCGCAGGGCACGCAAACGCCGGTGACTTACCTAACCTGCAACTTCGGCGCCGGCATGGGCGGCAAACCCGCCACCTTCAGTCACGATGAAGTGATTACCCTGTTCCACGAAATGGGTCACGGCCTGCACCTGCTGCTGACACAGGTCGATGAGTACGATGTGGCCGGCCTCAATGGTGTGGAATGGGATGCCGTGGAGCTGCCCAGCCAGTTCATGGAGAACTTCTGCTGGGAGTGGGATCGCGTTCAGGCCATGACGGCGCATGTGGATAGCGGCGAGCCCCTGCCGCGCGCACTATGGGACAAGATGCTGGCCGCCAAGCATTACCAGGCCGGCATGGGCACGGTGCGTCAGCTTGAGTTCGGCCTGTTCGACATGATCCTGCATCACCAGCGCCCCGAGGGCGTGAGCGTGCTGAACGTGCTGGAACAGATACGCGATGAGGTGGCCGTGAACCGCCCCCCCGAATGGAACCGCTTCCCCAATCTGTTCAGCCATATCTTTGCCGGCGGTTATGCGGCTGGCTACTACAGCTACAAATGGGCGGAGGTGCTCAGTGCCGATGCCTATGCGGCGTTTGAGGAAGCGCCGGAAGCCGCCGCCGAAACAGGTCGCCGTTTCTGGCGCGAGGTGCTGGCGCGTGGTGGCAGCCGCCCGGCCATGGAGAACTTCCGCGCTTTCCGTGGCCGCGAGCCCCGTATCGACGCGCTGCTCCGACATAGCGGCATGGCGGGCTGATCGGCCCGCCTCGGTTTACCCTGTATCGACAACAAAAAACCCGGCTTTCGCCGGGTTTTTTGTTGCTGCATATCGCGGTGAAGCGCCAATCAGAAGCTGGCCTGCACGCCCACCGACAAAGCATCACGCTTGTCTTCGCTGGCACCGAATACATGGTTGTACACGGCGTAGGCGCTGAACGACTTGCCCAGCGAGGTACGTGCACCCACGTTGACCACGCCATAGCTGTCGTCCGGCGTGAACACATCGGTCTTGAAGCTAGGCACGGCAGCAAACTGCGCGGCTTCGACGCGGCGGTTCTTGTCCTTGCTTTCGCTGTAGTACATGGCCGAACCGAAGGGCTGGAACATGCCCATATCTGCCTCGACCTTGACACCGGCACCACCGAGCAGGGAAGTCACGCGCTGCTTGCCGTAACGCATGGACGAGCTGCAGCTGCTGGCGTAGCTGCTATCGCTACAGGTTTCCAGATAGCCGCCCACCTTGTTCTCGCGGAACGCGACGCTCAGGGTAGGCGATACGCTGATCTTGCCCAGCGAGATCAGGTAGCTACCCGCCAGACGCAGACCGGCAATCGTGCCGCTGGTGTCACCTTGTTCGGTACGGGCCAGCGAGCCGAGCTGCACCTTGCGCTTGATGTCATTGAAGCGGGTCGAACCGAAATACGCGGCGGTTTCCAGGCTGAACGCGCCATGCGTGGTGTTGCCGAAGGCGCTGAGTACCTGGTTGGTGGATTCGAAGCCACCCATATTGTCGGCGAACTCGGTTTCGTTCTTGACGTGGGTGAAAGCCGCACCGGCCGACATATTGCCGAAGACCTGGTAGTCCAGACCCACGGTGACAGCCGTGTTCTTGCCATCGCTGCGCAGCGCATCAGCGCTGCCATCCAGATCATTACCGAGACGGCTGACGTGAGCGATGGTGCTCACGGCGCCCACCGAACGCTTGGCCATCGAGCGGGCATCGAGCGCACCCAGGGCGGCATCGCCGGCGACAGCCTGGCCATTGACCAGTTGTGCGGCGAAGTACGGTGCATTGAGCAGCGACATCATGTACTGACCGACCATCTTGTGTGCCTGCGGCGTGGGATGGAAGTCGTCCGAATAGAAGAAGGTCTTGCTCGAATCCGCAGCGGCGCTGGTACAGAAGTTGGCACCGACGCCGGTCGGGCAGGCATAACCCGTGACATTACCCACGCCAAACGCGGTGGGATTGGCCACGACTTCCTTCATGAGGCGATTGACGTCGGCGTACACGATCTCGCCGCCGAGCTTGCCCAGGCCGTAGTTGAGCGCGGGGTGATACACCGAATCGATCAGCGACGTAGCGGTGGAAGCCACGGTGTTGAACTGGGTCACCAGATTGCCGGCGCCCGCCACCAGACCCGCCTGGTACGACTGGGTCAGCGCGCCCGTGATGCCAGCGACCTGGGCGGGGCTCAGGTTGATGCCTTGCTGAGCCAGTGCGCCTTGCAGGGTTTGTGCAAACGCAGCAGCAGCAGCGGGGGCCAGCTTGCCACCGTAGCTGGCCAGGGCGGCTTGGGCAGCTTCCAGATAGGCCGGGTTGGTGGCGCTGATGCCTGCGGTGCTGGCATTGAGCTTGGCACGCGCGGCAGCCTGCGCGGCGCCGATATCGGCGACACCGATTGCAGCACCCGTGGCGGCCGATACATTGGTGCTCAGGGCGGCGACCAGCGCGGCGTTACCCGAGAGGTCAGGCAGGCCGATGCCGGCAGCAGCCAGACCCTTGAGCGACTGCACAACCGAGGCGCTGGCGCCCAGGTTAGCCGCGAGCGAAGCCGGGGCTAGGCCCAGCACGGTGTTGAAAATCTGCGGCACTTTGCCGATGTCCGGGGAATTGGACACGATGATGCGCTTGGCACCCTTGGACTGGAGCGCACCCACTTGCGTGACGATCTTGGAGACAGCATCCGTAGCAATGGCCTGGGCACCGGCGGAGTTACCGGTTGCCAGCGCGCTCTTGAGTGCGTCGGCCATGTCGTTACCACCCACGGTCACCACGTACAGCGCATTCGGATCAGCCTTGCCGCCCACATCACCCAGGAAGGTAGTGACTTGGCTGGTCAGCGAACGGAAATCCGAACCGGTGGCGCGGCCGCCGCCCGGTGCGTAGTTGTTGCCGCCAGCTGCGGCGGGCTTGCGTGCGGTGGATTTGAGACCGAACTGCTTGGCCAGATAGTCCACATACAAGTCTGACTTGGCGCCATCAATCGTCCAGCGGTTGCCTTCCGGGAAGGTCACGCCAGGGGCGGCGGGCATGCCGCTGTAGTAGCCAACGTCGGAGAGGCTGTCGCCGAACACATAGATGTTGGTGTAGTGGCCGGCGGCGTGGGCGGCCGGTGCAAAGGCAGCGCCTACCAGGGCGGTTGTCACGATGCTGCGGGCAAGGGGGAATCGCTTCATGGGGAATCTCTCTCCGGAGGGGTCGGTTTTTTCGTGGTGCGGGCGGCATGCCATCGGGCTGGAAGGCGCGTTGAATCTGGCTTTCAGGCCGGGCTTGCGGGCAAAGTAACCGACGTCACTATATGCCAGATCAGAGTTTATGCACTAGGCAACTACGGCCTGATGGGCATACCGTCATTTGCTGATGTAACAGCCGAGGAAGCTGACATTCTCCACGAGAACCAGCATCCATGCGGGTCTGCGGCCCGAGAACGAATCGAGCGCTTGCCCGGCGCCAAGCAAGCGACTGATTTATTGCGTTGCAATCGTCCAACATATCGCGGCGACCTAAGCCACAGTTGGCGCTAAAAGCGCTTTGGCATCAAGGTTGTCCGGCGTCGCTGCGCGACACAGGCGGCGCTCGCGAGAGACGCCGCCTGGGCGGGTAGTGCCGTTTCTCAGGGGTTTGATGCCGCCGGTGCCTTGGGTGGGGCGGGCGGGGCGGGTGGTTTGGGTAGCCGTGTCATCAGGTCGTGCACCTTGAAGCCTGCTGGCGGTTTGAAGAGGTTCGCATCCGGCTCGCTGCGCTTGATCTTGCTGAGCCGGTAGCTGGTTTCGCCGTAGCGCGGATCGCGGGTACTGGTGGCCAACACGACCTTGAGATCCGGTGCGTACCAGCGCTCACTCACAATCTGGATCGGCTTCTCGTTACCCACCTTGCCGGCGGCGATCACGCGGACGGTCTGGCTGCCTTCGGCCTTGATACCGTCGATTTCCTTGCTGCCCAAAGACTTGACCTCGCGATCCGCCGGCGCCTCGCCGCCGGACTCAATCCGCGTTTCCTGTCCCTTGGCATCGCGGATGACCACCACATTGCGGTGCACCCGCACTTCCTTGCCACCCGCCTTGGTCTCCACATCATGGCTCACCATCGGCACACCCGGCGCGGCCGGGAAGACCAGCTTGGTGGCCGTCTTGCTGGCGGGATTCAAGGTGTAATGGGTTTTGCTGGCCGGGTCGAAAATGAACACGGTACGGGCCTGGCCGTCCTCACCCAGCATCTCGAAACGTTTGCGTCCCTGTGCGTCCCGGTAAAGGCGCGTGCTGACCTTGCGGACAATGCGGTTGCCATCGCCCAGTGTCTGCACCTTTTCACTGACAGCCTCGGCACTGAAGGGCTGCCCGCTGACCTGCTGACCGCCGGGGCCGAACTCCCTGTCCACAAAGACGGCCGTATCCGGGTCTTCCATGGGCATGCCGTCATGCCCTGCATGCAGGCGGATCATCTCGGGCATGGGTGGGAGCGGTGGCAAAGGTGGCAGTGGCGGAACCGGCGGGTGTCCGGGTAGCGGGTTGCCGTCTTCACCTACCCGGGTGATGACGATGCGCTTCTCTACAGTGGTTTTGGGTTTGGTGCCGGGATCACCGGCAAGAACGAGCGGGCTGGTGTTGTCCTCCGCTTGCACCCCGAGAGGCAGGCACAGCAGCATCGCAAGACTCAGCGGCTTGAGCACATTAGGCATGGTCATTCCTTTCACATCACGGACAGGTTGGTACGGACAAATCGCAGGGCCATGGTGGCGCCGTCGTCTCCCACCAGCAGATCGGCCTCGACAGGCTGATCGGCCAACTCGGGGCTCACGGGCAAGCCGTATTCCGCCATCACGGCACGGGGCAGGCTGACCCGCACCATGCGGGCATGGGCGGCCGCCTGGATCCGCCTGGGGTCGCCCACCGGGAAGAAGGCCGTGGTCAGCTCTGCCTCGGCCAATGCCGGTGAGGCGGTATCGGAGAGCGGCATCTGGCCACGCTCCATCAAGACGGGGCGCATCCATAGCGTGGCGACCAACGCAGCAGCCATGGCGCCGCCGGCCGAGAGCCAGGTCCACCGGATCGACGCCAGCGACTGGCGCAGTCGGGCCATACGGGTCGGGGTGTGCCGGGTGCGGAAAGCGGCCAGCAGCGCGTCATCCAGCGTGCTTGGGGCATGCGTGCCTTGCAGGCTTTGTCGCAAGGGACGCCATGCGGCGTCGAGATCGTCGTCGACAGGCTGGGTCATGATGTGGTCTCCATGCGGATGCCATGCATTTCGGCCAGCAGGCAGGTCAGCTGGGTGCGTGCGCGACTGAGCCGCGAACGCACCGTACCTACCGGACAACCGATGATGGCCGCTGCGTCGACATAGGGAATCTCCTGCAGATCACACAGCACCAAGGCTTCGCGGAAAGCAAAAGGCAGGCGCTGGATTGCATCGCGCAGGCTGTCTAGGGTTTCGCTGGCGAGCAGACGGGCCAGTGGCTGGTGTTGGTCGGCATCGGCGCGTTCCGCGCCCTCCTCGTCCGGCTGGTCTGCGGCCATACCGGCCAGGCCCCGGCGTACATGGTTGCGGGCCACACCGATCAGGAAGGCCACCAGGGGACCGCGTTGCGGGTCGTAACGCTCGGGTTGGCGCATCAGGAGCAGAAAGGCTTCCTGGGTGGCATCGGCTGCCGTGCCATTGCCCTGCGTCAGCATCAGTGCATAGCGATAAACCGGGTCTCGATAGCGGCGGTATATCTGCGTGAACGCGGCCTCATCGCCATCACGCAGGCGGCGCCAGAGTTCGGCATCGGAGGTCGGCAGAGAGGACATGGGAACCTGTACGGAAGCAAGCGGGGGCACACACCCTGCGGGGGTTCGGGCTGACCGCTGAACCAGCGGATCCGGGCACCGATCCACACCGCATCATCCGTATTCGCCCTAGCGGGCAAGAAAGTTCCCGATATTGCCGCAAAGATCAGGCGTTGGCGCCAGATGCCACAGCAGGGGCGCCGTCACCCGTGCCTTCCAGCATCTTGCGCATGCGTTCAGCCAGCATCGGATCGGGCGGTGCCATCAGCACCAGACAATGCTCGGCCTGGGTGCGGAAGACGTCTTCCTTGTAGGCGAGATACGCCTTCGCAGCGGCATTGACGGCTGCCGCAAGCAGACGGTTGTTGCGCGTGCGCTCGCCCTCCCGGATCAGCTCGTCGGCCGCAGCACGGAAGTTGTTGGCCACCACCAGCTGGGCAGCGCGGTTGGTAATCTGGGCGACTTGCTCGCCGGCTCTGACCACGACTTCGGCGAGTTTGGCCCGGTCGGCAATCGGGCGTAGCAACAATTCTTCGGCCGCACGGCCGGTATCGAAGCGCTCCGCGATGGGCTTGATCCATTCGATCATATTGGCGGCAATGTCTTCCGCGTAGAGCCGGTTCAGCACCGTGAAGTAATCCAGCGCCAGGTCGAAATCGAATTCGGGTGCCGCCGCATGGCTGCCCACCTCGCGCATCATGTCGATGGCGGCCAGCGGCTCGCGCCGGGCAATGGCCTCCGCCGCCGCGGCGAGCAGGGTGTACCACTCGCCACGATGCGCCCGGTCGGGTTTGTCATCGCGGCGTGGCTTGCTGCTGAGCTGTTTGACCAAGCTGCTCGCCTCGCCCATCTGCCCCTGATCGATCTGCCCCATGATGAGCTGGAAGATAGTGCGGTCATCCAGATCCACCGCCTTGCCATTCACACGCAAAGCCTTGAGCAGATAACTATTGGCCTTATCCATGTCGCCGATGCTGTGGGCCATTTGCCCGGCCGACTGCAGGCGCTTGAGGTTATTGGGCGTGATCTTGATGGCCTGCTCGATGATGCCCAGAGCATCCGCGTAGCGTTCTTCGCTGCGGTACAGGTCGACAAGCTGGTTGTAGACGGGCAGGTAGCGCGAATGCTGATTGATGATGTCGAGCATCGCGGCTTCGGCCGTCTCGTGATCGCCCTGCTTGATCGCCACACGGGCCAGCCCCAGCTTGGCCCAGGCGGGGTTGCGGGCCTCGAGGATGCGCTTGTACATGCTGGCGGATTCTTCCAGCCTGCCCAAACGCATGAAGATATTGGCCGCCAGTTTGACGATATCACCCAGGTACGGGGTCTTGGTCTGCATCATCTGCTGTGCGGACTTGAGTGCCGCGTTGTACTGCTTGGCGTTGAGCGCCTCGTAGATTTCCATCAGCGCCTGCCGCCGGTTGAACGCCCGCTCGATCCGCGCGCTCAGCTCGCCAGCCTGAATGGGCTTGAGCATGTAATCGTCCGGGGTCTCCTCGGCCACATTCACCACATTGGCGTAGGCCGCTTCCCCGGTCACCATGAAGAACAGGGTCGAGAGCGGCAGGATTTTGCGCTCCCGGCACTCTTCCAGCAGATCCTGGCCGGTATCGTCGGTTTCAAAATGAAACTCACATAACACCAGATCGTACTTGGACTCCTGCAAACGGCGCCGCGCTTCGGAAACCGACGTAGCCGTATCGATGCGGCCAAAATCCATGCCTTGCAACACGCCACGCAAAGACAGGCGTACCGACGAGGATGGATCAGCAATCAGGGCCGAGGGTTGGCGTTGTGACATGGATTTTCCGGGTGATGAAGCAATTCACTCAGCTTAGGCAGCGTCTGGGCCTGCGCCAAGCGGGGATGGCACCCCGCCTGCCTGTTTCTTATCGGCGCACCCGCATCAGCCGAGTATCCAGCCCGTTCCCGAAGGAGAACTCCAGCATGCCCCCTGCCGGCAAATCGGTCAGCGGCAGGGCTGCCTGCCCCTGTTGCAGTCCCAGGGCCAATACCTGACGCGTGCGGCCAACGTGGGTCACCGAAAGACGCGGGTAGGCGCTGGCATCCCAATCAAGTAGCAACTGGCCATTGGCTTCCCGCCAGCTGACGCGCGGCGCACGGCTGATCGTGCCCACTACCCGTGCCGCGGGCCGGGCCGGCTGTGCCAGCAGCTTGCCATCCTGCAGCAGATCCAGTTTGACGATCTCGCCAGGGTGCGGAATGGCCAGATGGAATCCCGCCGAGCGGGCATCGGGCACCATGCTGGCTCGCACCACGTGGTCCCGGGTGCTGCCATCCTTGAGCGTAAGCCGGATCACATAAGCGCCCGTCCCGGCCAGTTTCGGCTGACCACGACGTGCATGAGGCGCCAGGAAACGAACCGTCCCCTGGCGCACATGACCGCTGATCACGAGCAGGTCGATGTCTTCCGGCACCCCCATGATCTGGGGATAGCGGTTGGACTCCAGCCAGCGCTGTGCATTGCGATAGTGGTAATCGGACAACCAGTTGCCATCGCAATAGCCCATCAGATCGGTCTCGCCGGCGGGATTGCTGATTTGCCCCGATGTGCTGTCGTACAGCGCTGCTGTGCTCAGCACCCCATTGCTGTAGGGATAAGCCGTATCGGCATCGGATGGCCCGCCGCAGGGCGCGTGACTGAGACTGAAATTGTGGCCAATCTCATGCAGCAGGGTGCCGCGCCAGTCGCCGTAGCGGGTATCCAGGCCAATGGCCGTGGTGGTCGAACTGTTGAGACTGTTGAGATAGCCCAGCCCCACGGTCTGCGCACCCGACAAGGTAGGCCGAGGGACAAAACCGTAGTAATGGCGCGTGGGGGCTTCGGCCTCACGCAGGGTATCCACCTCGCTGAGGATGTCGTTCCAATCTTCCGAGTTCACTGGCGGTGCGGTGACCGACGTCAGGGTGTGGGTTGCCCGCGTGGTGATCTCGGTGGCCGTTGTCGAGACTGGCATCACCCGCAGGATACTTGTCCGTACCGTATCCGCCGTGGGCATTTGTGCTGTGCTGCTGCCAGCCTGCAGCGGCACCAGTGTGAGCTTGAGGTTGGTGGCATTGCCCACTACGGGTGATGCCGACAGGCTGCCACCCGGAGCACTCAACTGTACGGTCACGTTGAGCCCGGAAACTACCTGCGCCCCGGTGAGGGTGGCGTTGAACGTTTGCGCCAGACTGTAGGGCTGCTGGCTGGAGGGCAGTGTGGAAGGACCGACCATGGGCAGGCTGGCAATAACGCTGGTGCCGTTACGCACCACCAGCGTCACGCCGGGAACGGTGCCGGGGCCTAGCACATAGGCACGCACCAGAGCCGGCTTGCCGGGTACGAGACGCTGATAGGTGTCATTGGCCTGCTGCGAGTAGGTCTGGGCAAAGTCGATACGACCTATCGTCGGCACCGGTTGCGTGGAAAAACTCCCCGCGGTGACAGTTGCCTGCGACGACGCCAGCAGCAGGACGGCACCACTGCTCACCCCCGCCGGCACGGTAAAACGCAACTCCGTGGCGGACCTGGCAGTGACCGTGGCCGCAATCCCGGCCACCGTGATGCTATCCACCTCGTCCAGACCCGTACCGCTCACCACCACCGTGGTGCCCACCGGGCCATTGTTCGGCGTCATCCCTGTCACGCTGATGGTTGGTGCCACACGGAAACTCAGCGTCAAGGTCAGGCTGACGCCTGGTGCCGTGAGCCGCAGGGCGCCTGTCGTGGCCCCCGTCGGGACCAGCACGGTGAGCTGTGTGGGTTGCCGTGTCACAGGCGTGGCCGCCGCGTTGCCAAAGAACACTTGCTCGACCTGATCCAGCCCTGTGCCTGTGAGCGTCACGGTACTGCCGACAATCCCCTCGGATGGCGAAGCCGTCGCGACCACGACAGGCTGCAGGACCGTGATACCCACCGTACTCTGGCGCTCCAGGCCGGCGGCATTCACCAGCACCGGAAAACCGCTGACTGCATTGCTGGGAATATCAACAACCAGCTGATCGGCGCTCTTGCTGACGATCAGCAAGGCCACCGTACCGATACGGACACTGCTGACCAGATTCAGGAAGCTGCCCTTGAAAGTGACGCGCCCGCCCGCCACCACGCTGGCGGGTTCAATGCTGGCCACTGCCGGCACCTCTACCGTCACGGTCTGGCTGGACTGCACGGCAACACCCGTACCTGACAGCTCCAGCACGCCACTGGTGGCCGTGTTGGGTACTACCAGCGTCAGACTGACATCGGACTGGACGGCAAACGTGGCATCCGCCCCGCCCAGACGCACGGCCGTGACGCGGGTAAAGCCCGTACCCGTTACCGTCAGCGTGGCACCGGGAGCGGCCGAGCCAGGCGTGACCGAACTGATCGTCAACGCGACCGGCGGTGGCGTACTACCCCCTCCGCCGGTACTGCCGCCACCCCCTCCGCCACCACAGCTGGTCAGCCAGAACAGGCAAACGAAAACGGCAAACAGGTTCAGCAGGCGGCGCATGGTCTCACTCCGGAAGCAGCCAACAGCCTGCCACGCAGGCCGTCGCTCGTTACATCAATGCAGGGACTCAGGCGCGAGCACCATCCCGTCCTCATCAGCATAGAGCCAATGGCCGGGAACGAAACGCACGCCGGCAAAATGTACAATCAGGCCCTCGCTCCCCTCACCCTTCTTGACGCTCTTCTTGGGGTGCGCCGCCAGGGCATAGATACCCACATCCTGCGCCTGCAGCTCCACGGTATCGCGCACACAGCCAAACACGACAATACCGGACCAGCCGTTCTGTACCGCCAGCTCACCCAGCTGCCCGCCCACCAGTGCACAGCGCAGGCTGCCGCCGCCATCGACGACCAGCACCCGGCCATGGCCCGGTGTTTCCAGCGTACTGCGGACCAGGCTGTTGTCTTCAAAGACCTTGAGGGTGGCGATCGGCCCGGCAAAGCGGGCGCGCCCGCCAAAATGGCGGAACAGCGGGTCGGCAACCTGTACCTTGTCGCCGTGGTCGTCGCTGAGATCCGTGGTCTGAAATGTCATGGCGGGCTCCTAGTCTGATGGCGTGAATCAATGGATGGATGCCAGCCTAACAAAACGGGGAGCACTTGGCTCCCCGTGGTTTGGCGCGACTGTGCAAGGCTGTCTGATCAGCGCAAACCGAGCACATCCTGCATGTCGTAGAGGCCGGCGGGCTGTGCCTGCAACCAGCGGGCAGCACGCACAGCACCTTGGGCAAAGGTCAGGCGCGAGCTGGCTTTGTGACCGATTTCCACGCGTTCGCCATCAGCCATGAACATGACAACATGATCACCCACGACATCGCCCCCGCGCACGGTGGCAAAACCGATCGTGGAGGGATCGCGCGCACCGGTATGGCCTTCCCGGCCGTACACGGCGCATTGGTCCAGATCGCGGCCCAGTGCGGCAGCCACAACTTCGCCCATGCGGAGCGCAGTCCCCGATGGGGCATCGACTTTGTGGCGGTGATGGGCCTCAACGATTTCAATGTCGTAGCCTTCGTTCAGAACGCGCGCCGCGGTATCCAGCAATTTGAGGGTGAGATTCACGCCCACGCTGAAGTTGGCAGCAAATACGATCCCCGTATGCTGGCCGGCGTCGGCCAATGCAGCCTTGCCAGCGGCGTCAAAGCCGGTGGTGCCGACGATGATCCGCTTGCCCAGTTCGCGGCAAATGGTCAGGTGCGCAAGGGTGCCTTCCGGGCGCGTGAAGTCGATCAGCACATCGGCCACCTGCATGGCCGCACGCACATCACTACTGATACGGATACCGGTGCTTACGCCTGCGGCCACACCGGCATCGGTACCGATACTGCTGGCGCCCTCACGATCCAGTGCCGCCACAAGGACACAATCCGGATTCGCCAGCACCGCCTCGACCAGCGCCCGGCCCATACGGCCTGAGGCACCAGCAATGGCAACGCGCAGCACGCTGCTCATCGTCCCAGTTCCTTCTCGCGCTGCTGCAGAGCCTTGGCGGCGGCGCGAGGATCTTCCGGTGCCTTTTCCGCCACAATGGCCTTGGCCGGCAAGGTTTCACCGCCCATGCTGATCAGGCGATCACCATCGAACTGCACGCTGTAGCGCTTGTTGTTGCGGATCTTGCCATCCTTGCTGTCGTAGTACTGATACTCCCAGCGATTGCCGTGGAAGGTATCCACCAGCATCGGCGTACCCAGCGCAAAGCGGACCTGGGCCCGGGTCATGCCGATCTTGAGCTTGGCCACCTGATCCGCCGTGAGCGGATTGCCTTGTGGCACGTCAAGCTTGTAAGGCGTGAGATAACTGCATGCCGGCAGGCAGGCGAGCAGAAGGGAAATCAGCAGAATGCGCATGGGAAACAGCTCTGGTGTAAACGCCGGGACGTGTGCGACAGGCCCGCGGCAGGGAAGTGCCGTATCATACCGACAAGTTCCACGAATACCCACCCGGACGCAAACATGAGCAAAGCCAGCGAACTCAAGGATGCCGGCCTCAAGGCCACCGGCCCCCGCCTGAAAATTCTCAGCCTGTTCGAGCAGAGCGCCCAGCGCCATCTCAGCGCTGAAGACGTCTACCGGCTTTTGCTGGAAGAGGAAGATGACGTGGGCCTCGCCACCGTCTACCGTGTCCTGACCCAGTTCGAGCAGGCCGGTCTTCTGGTGCGCCACCATTTCGAATCGGGCAAAGCCGTGTTCGAACTCAATCAAGGCGGCCACCACGATCACCTGGTCTGCGTGAAGTGTGGCCGCGTGGACGAGTTCTATGATGCCGAAATCGAAAAGCGCCAGGATGCCATCGCCGAACAGCATGGCTTCCTGATCCAGGATCATGCCATGTACCTCTATGGCGTCTGCGCTGACTGCCAGACCCGTCTGGCGGGCAAGCTCAAAGGCCGATGATCCCCTGGCTGGGCAGCGCACCGGTATTTCCGCCGGTGGAATCCGCGCTGGCGCAGCCCAACGGCTTGCTCGCGGCTGGAGGGGATCTCAGCCCGCAGCGCCTGCTGGCGGCCTACGCGCAGGGCATCTTTCCCTGGTATGCCGAGGGCGAACCCATCCTGTGGTGGAGTCCCGACCCGCGCATGGTGCTCTACCCGGCGCGGCTGCACATCCCGCGCTCACTGGCGAAGGTGTTGCGCAACCGCCATTACGAGATCCGTTTCGACACGGCCTTTGCTGCGGTCATGGAAGGTTGCGCAAGCAGCCCGCGCCCCGGACAGGACGGCACCTGGATCGTGCCCGAGGTCATCACAGCCTATTGCCGGCTTCATGAGGCTGGTTATGCCCATTCGGCCGAATGCTGGATGGACGGCGAACTGGTGGGCGGCCTCTACGGCGTGGCCCTGGGGAAGATGTTCTATGGTGAATCCATGTTCGCGCGCCGGTCCGACGCCTCCAAGCTCGCCTTTGTGCACCTGGTCCAATGGTTGCAGGCGCAGGGTTTTGGCCTGATCGATTGCCAGATGCGCACCGACCATCTGGACCGCTTTGGCGGTGAACAGATCAGCCGTGCCGTTTTTTTGGATAGCCTGCGCAGTCTCAGCCGCGAAACCGGCCAGACGGGACGCTGGCACTATCATTTCCTTAGCGCACCGCAAGGCCAGCCATCGTGAGCCACCCCGACGACAGCCGCCTGATCCGCCTGCAGTTCTACGCCACGGCGCCCTATCCCTGCAGCTATGTGGACGAGCGCATGGCGCGCTCGCAAGTCGCCATCCCCGCCGAGCTGATCGACACCCACATCTATAGCCAGCTGGTGCGTAATGGTTTCCGTCGTAGCGGCCAGTTCACCTACCGCCCCTGGTGCGACCAGTGCCGCGCCTGCGTGCCGGTGCGGCTACCTGTTAACGAGTTCAAACCTGACCGTACTCAGCGCCGCGCCGCCAAGCGCCATGCCAATCTGCAGTTCACCCTGTTGCCACTGGCTTATCACGATGAGCACTACGCGCTCTACCACCGCTACCAGCAGAGCCGCCATGCCGGTGGCGGCATGGACGAAGACAATCAGGAACAGTACGAAAACTTCATCCTGAAAAGCCAGGTCGACAGCCTGCTGGTCGAGTTCCGGCTCGATGGCGCACTCAAGATGGTCAGCCTCATCGACCGCCTCGATGACGGCCTCTCCTCGGTCTACACATTTTTCGACCCCAGCGACGACACCGCCAGCTACGGCACCTACAGCATCCTCTGGCAGATCGAGCAGGCGCAGGCCATGGGCCTGCCCCATGTGTATCTGGGTTATTGGATCGAAGAGTGCCGGAAGATGGCTTACAAGACGCGGTTCAAGCCCATTGAGGGGCTGGTGGATGGTGTGTGGGTGCGTCTGGGCGAGGACTGAGGCACGACCCGGTCGATGCCATCAGGCGTGGCCCACCCTGAAATGCGCCACATGCTGCTGTAGCGACCTGACCACCGCAATCAGCTGGTCAGTCCCTTGGTCGATGGCGCGCACTGCGCGGGCGGCGGTGTCGATCCGCTCGCCGATCTCGGCCACACCGACTGCCGTCTGCTCAACCGATGCCGCCTGGCCGCGCGTGGCGTCGGCAATCTCGGCAGCGAGGCGGCGCATGTCTTCGGTGCGTTCCACGATGGCGTCTTGTCCTGCCATCGCGCTGACCACATTGGCGGCGCCCTGGCTGACACCATCGCTGAGTTCCCGCATCGCCTGGGCCGCTGCTTGAGTGGCGCCGCTGATCCGGGCGGTCATGCGGCTGATGTCGGCGGTAGAGCTGCTGGTGCGCTCGGCGAGTTTGCGTACTTCGTCGGCCACCACGGCAAAACCGCGCCCCTGTTCGCCCGCGCGGGCCGCCTCGATCGCGGCGTTCAGCGCCAGCAGATTGGTCTGATCGGCGATTTCCTTGATGGTGATAGCAACCGTATTGATCTCGGTCGCTGCCGCACCCAGCGCTTCGATCATCGAGGAAGATTGTTCGGCAGACTCGGTGAGACCGGCCGTCGCAGCATGGGATTGGGCCATTGAAGCCTGGGCACTGCGGGCGGTATCGGCCGTGCTCTGGGCGCGATCTGCTGTCTGGCTGACGTTGCGGGTCACATCCTGCACGGCAACCGACAGCGCTTCGGCAGCGGCACCCATGCGTGCCGCGCGCTCGGCGGCCTCGTCCGTTTGCCGGCTGGTCTCCGACGCCTGGCGCTTGAGGTCGGCCGATACATTGTCTACGCCCGCCACAGTCTGCTGGATCAGCAAGATGGTCTTTTCCTGTTCCTCGATCATCCTGTTCACGGATCGGGCCGTGTCGCCGATTTCATTCTGGCCGAAGTCGGGCAGGCGCCGGGTCAGGTCGCCTGCCAGGCTCTGGAGGAAGTTGCGTATCCGCGCCAACGGCGTCGAGATGCTGGCGACGATCCACCAGATCGCCAAGGCCAGCAGCAGCGCGCCCACAATCACGACAATGATGGTCATGGCCTTGACGCGGGCAATCGTGCTGGCCTGTTCGGCGGCTATCCGCTGGGCATCGGCCTCGATCAGATCGCTGAACTGCTCCATGGCGCCCTCCAGTTGCTCGAAGCTGGCGCCAAACGCGGTGTAAGCCAGATCGGCATCCGCAGCGCGTTCAGCAAACTTGTCCAAAGATCGCCTGGCTTGCGCTGCATAAGCAGCCAGACCGGGTTTGAGGGCATCGAGCGCCTGACGCTGGTTGTCGGGCAGTGGTAGCTTGTCATTCTCGCCGATCAGCGCTTCAAACGTCGCAATATGCTCGGCAAGGTCCTCGCGCACGGCGCGGGCTTCATCGGGCGATGAGCTTGGCTGGGCGGCGAGGCGGTACATATTGAGCACGTCCGAGCGGATCGCGTCGTGCATCATGTCGGCTTCAGTCTGGTTGCGCAGGGCCGTCACCACCTGCGATGAGCGCTCGATCGCCGCCACCAGATCACGGCTGCCGAACAGACCAACCAGCCCCACCACCAGCACAATCGCCATGGCCCCGGTACCCAGTAACAACAGCCGGGCCTTGATCGTGATATTTTCCATCTCGCATTTCCTTGCCATACCCGGTAACAGCACACCGGGTCCTACCCAGACGAAAAGATTGTCTTCCGGCGTATCACACCGACACCCGGCGTGTTTTTTATAGCTGCTAACCCTTGGCTTTGGTATGCCGACCCCGTTTTCTCCCGCCGATATCCGTCATCTCCACCTCGCCTTGGCTGACGCCGCTTCGGGTCAACCTCTGCAGTGGTGGCATCTGGAACTGGCCGCCTCGCTACCGGCTGCCCTGCCCGGCTGGCGTGCTCGCACCATGGTCTGGCTGCTCGGGTTCATGGGCGTCAACCGACTGGCGCCGGTGCTCGCAGCACTTGGCATGCCGGGCATGCGTCCGTATCGCCTTAGCGGACTGCCCGCCAGTCGTGAGCTGGCACTGCATGCCGCACTGACGGCCCTGGTGGTATTGGGTGTACTGGTCGGGCTCGATACGCTCAATGCCACCCGGCAGCTGATGTTGATCTTGCTGGGTGTGCTGGGCGGCTTGCTGGTGGCGGGCTGGCGCTGGCAAACCGCATCCGGCCGGCGGCAACAGACACTGCTAGTACAGGCCAGCATCACCGAGGCGCTGGTCAGCAGTGAAAATGCGCTGGGCCTGTCTGCACTGATGGTGGCAGCGGGTGACCGTATGGATCAGGCCCGCGCCCAGTGCCTGGGTATGCTGGCGGACCCGGATCAAGTCAGCGAGGCGCAACTCGCCCGCTTGGGTTTGCAGTCTCCTGCCTTGATATGGGTCAGGCTCTACGCCATCGAGGCGGGAATGGTCTGGCTGGGCGGCATCGCCCTCGTTGCCTGGCCTTGTTGGCTGACTCCTGCCCCCTGGCAAATGGTGCCTGCGGCATTGGGCTTGTTGCTATTGCACTTTGTGCTGGACGGTGAATCGCAGCGCTGGTGGCGTGCCGGCATGCGTAATGTACTGATCGCCTTGAGCTGTCTGGGCCTGAGCTGGCTGCTCCACTGGCTTTGATGTTTTTTCGATCAATTTAATAATAATTCGCATTAGCGTTATCATGACTGATATTTATCTGAACCAAGGTCAGTCCGCTTATGTCCCTGCGCTTTCCGCTGCTTGTTGCTGCCCTGCTCGCCGCCTCTGCCTTTAGCCGCGCCGACACCGTAACCCCCAACGCTGTTGCCGACCATTATGCGGTACTGGTGCACGCCAGCTATGAAGATGCTGCCACGAGCGCGCGCCAGATGCAGGCGGCCATCAATACCTTCCTGACGGCACCGGACAATGCATCGCTGCAGGCCGCACGTCAGGCCTGGCGCGATGCACGCGAGTGGTACGGCCAGACGGAGGCTTTCCGCTTCTCTGGCGGGCCGATTGATGACGAACATGGTCCTGAGGGCCGCATCAACAGCTGGCCGATGGATGAGGCCTATGTGGACTACGTCAAGGGTCGCGCCAAGGCCGGCATCATCAATAACCCCAAGATCAAGCTCAGCCGGGAAACGCTGGAAAAGCTGAACCAGAAGCACGGCGAGGAAAACGTCAGTACCGGCTGGCACGCCATCGAATTCCTGCTTTGGGGTCAGGATCTGGACCCCAATGGCCCTGGCCAGCGGGCGTTTACCGACTTTGTGGATGGCAAGGCGCCCCACGCAGATCGCCGCCGCACCTATCTCAAGCTGGTTACCGACTTGCTGGTCGACGATCTCGACAGCGTTGCCAAGGCTTGGGCCCCGGGTGCAGCCAATTACCGCGCTGCCTTCACCCAGGATGCAGATGCCATCCGCAAGATACTGACCGGGGCAGGCACCCTGTCGCGCGGGGAGCTGGCCGGTGAGCGTATCGAGGTCGCGCTCTCGACCAAGGCGCAAGAGGACGAGCACAGCTGCTTTTCGGACAATACCCATCGCGATATCGTCGCCAATGCTCAGGGAATTCAGAACGTCTGGGAGGGCAAGTTAACGCGGCGTGATGGCAGCGTGATCAGCGGCCCGGCAATACGCGATCTGGTAGCCACCAAGGATGCCCGGCTGGCGGCAAGTACCAGCGCCGCCATGGCCCGGACCGTGGCGCTGGCCAATGCCATCCAGGCCCCGTTCGACCGTGAAATCATGGGTAAGGATACGGCCCCGGGCCGCAAGCGCCTGCGTGCCGTGATCGATGCTCTCAAAGTCCAGGCGAATGAATTGGTGCGCGCCGCCCGGCTGCTCGGTATCAAGCAGCTCAATACCAAGGTTTGATACCGCTCCGCACCTGCCCGGGCGTGCTCATTCCGGGCTCGCCCCTCTGCGGCTCTTCTCTTCTGCAGCTTTCCCCTGCTGATTTTGGTACACCATGAAGCGCTTCCTGCTGCCCACGCTGATTGCCTCGACTACCCTGGCCGCCGGCACGGTCCTGATACCGCCGTTCGACCCTGCCGAGCGTCTGCCCGGCGGCGAGACCACCGTGTTCGAAACCGGCAGGAATGCCTTCGCGCTGCCCGCAGCCAATCTGGACGACAGGCAACTACGCGACTTCACTGTCGGCAACGCTTTCTTCCGTGGCAACTGGGTGGAAGCACCGGCCTCCACCGCCGCGCGGGATGGGCTGGGCCCGCATTTCATCGCCCGCTCCTGCGGAGCCTGCCACGGTGAGGACGGCCGCGGTGCCCCGCCCGCCTTCGAAAACGGCCTGCAGGCCGAACAGCCGGTTGCGCTGCTGTTCCGTCTGTCGATCCCCGGCAACAGCCCGCGTGGCGGACCGCGTCCAGAACCCCGCTATGGCGAGCAGTTCAACAACAATGCCATCAGCGGCGTCCAACCTGAAGGCCAGGTCCGGATTCGTTACGAAGAGATCGACGGCTACTTTGCCGACGGCGAGCGCTACACCTTGCTCAAGCCGCACTACATGCTGAGCGATCTGGCCTATGGGCCGCTGCATCCGCAAACGATGATCTCGCCGCGTATCGCGCCACAGATGACCGGCTTGGGCTTGCTCGAAGCCATCCGCGAATCCGACATCCTCGCCAATGCGCGGGCTCAAGCCGCAGCAGGTGGCAGTGTGCGTGGCAAACCGAACCGGGTGTGGGATGCTTTCCAGCAACGCTTGGTGATCGGCCGCTTTGGCTGGAAAGCCAATACAGGCAGCATTGCGCACCAGACCGCCGCCGCCTTCAACGGCGATATCGGCATCACCTCTCCGCATTTTCCGAACGAGGACTGCAGGCCGACGCAAACAGACTGCCGTAAGGCGCCGCGCGGCGGCAAGCCGGAGATCGGCCACAGGCTGCTGGATCAGGTCATCCTCTACAGCCGCACCCAGGCGGTTCCGGCCATGCGCCAGCCAGATAACCCGCAGGTACGCCGTGGTCGCGAGCTATTTCATGCTGCGCAATGCGCCACCTGCCATACGCCACGCTATGTCACGGGCGAGTTCAAGGCCCTACCCCAGCTGGGCAAGCAAACCATCTATCCGTATACCGATCTGCTGCTGCACGATATGGGCGAGGGGCTGGCCGATAACCGGCCCGACCACCTCGCCCGTGGTCGCGACTGGAAAACGCCGCCGCTGTGGGGTCTGGGGCTAGTGCCGGTCGTGAACGGCCACACCCGCTATCTGCATGATGGGCGCGCACGCAATCTGCTCGAAGCCGTGCTGTGGCACGGTGGCGAAGCTGAACCGGCGAAGCAGCAGGTGCTCAAGCTATCGAAGCAGGACAGGGAGAACCTCGTGCAGTTTTTGCAGTCTTTGTGACACCACGCCGCCCTATCATGATGCATCAGGACACACGATGATGATTCGCCCCCTGCTTCCTGGCCTGCTGCTGGCAATCTTTGCCACGTTTGGCCAGGCCTCGCCCCTGGACCATGCTGCCGTGCTCGATAGCTGGCGCCAGCAGCAGACACCCCGGATTACCGCCCTGGCCGAACAAGGCCAGGATCTCCAACAGAAGCTCGATGCCCTGTGCCAACGCAAGAACGCCGCCAATCTGGATGCCGCACGGCAGGCCTGGCGCCAAGTGTGGCTGACCTGGCGGGCTGTCGAGGCCTTGCCACTAGGGCCGGTGATGAGCCGGCGCACCGCCTGGCAAATGGATGTCTGGCCCACCAGGACGCCCAAGGTGGAAGAGGCAGTTCGCCTCGTCAAACACGATGCTGCCATTGCCGATAGCGTGGGCGCCGCCTCACAGGGGCTGCCTGCGCTCGAGTACCTGCTGTGGGGGGATGATCGCCCCCACGCGCAGCTGGGTCGCCTGGTTTTCCGCCAGCGCTGTGAATACGCGATGGCACTGGGTCAGGATATCGCCGCGGAAACCGCTGGCCTCCGCGCCGAGTGGATGCAGCAGAACGCATCCACCAATACCCAGCCCGCGCCGCAGCAGTTCGAAGAAGCATTCAATCTTCTGGCGAACAGTCTGGACCAGCTGCGCGACAAGAAGCTGGCGCGCATAGGCAATCCCAAGATCAAGAACCCGGCACGGCAGGATGTGGATGGCTGGCGCAGCCGCTCCACCCGGCAGGGGCTGCAAGCCACCACGGATGCCCTGGAAGGGTTGATCTTCAACCCCGCCAACGGTCAGAGCCTGGCCAGCTGGCTGACGAACACCGGTCGCCCTATGACCGTGCAGCAACTGCGCCGCGAATTCGCCTTGGCGCGCACCCTGATCGCGCGCCTGCCCGACGATGCCAGCAGCTGGCTGATCAGTCATCGCAGCCATGCTCAGGCGCTGGCCGAGAGCTTTCGGCGGATCCAGAACCTGATCGAGATCGAGGTGGCCGATGCCGTGGGCGTGACCATCGGCTTCAAGGACAGCGATGGCGATTAGGCCGTGATGCAGCGGCGAAGTATCCTGCGTGCCGTTGCGGCCGGCAGCCTGCTGGTGGCCGCCCGTCCCCTGTGGGCGGTGCGCGGCCCGACGCCGGTCCTGCTCTCTGCCAGCTGGGCCGAAGATAGCCACTGGCAGGCCGGCGCCCTCGATGGCCAGCCGATTGCCCTGCCCGCCCGCGCCCACGTCGTCATCCCCGATCCACGTCGCCACGGCGAAGCCATCGTGGTGGCCCGCCGACCCGGCTATTTCCTGGCCCGTATTGACTGGCAAAGGGGGCGACGCAAGCAGCTGCTGGAGATCGACAACGATCGCAATCTGGTCGGCCATGCTGCTTTCAATGCCGATGGTCGCCTGCTGCTGACCGCCGAAACCGATGAACGTCGTGGTCAGGGCCGGCTGGTAGTGCGCGATGCAGTCACGCTCAGGCCACTGCGGGATTTCCCTAGCTACGGCATCGGCCCGCATGAAATGGTCTGGCTGGATGGGTACACGCTGGCCGTCGCCAATGGCGGCATCTTGACCCTGCCCGAAACGGGTCGTCTCAAACGGCACGATCAGCCCATGGACCCGAGTCTGGCCATTGTCGATATTCGCGATGGTCGCTTGCTGGCCGAATACCGCCTGCCCGACCCGCAACTCTCGATCCGCCATCTGGCGCGCTGTGCAGATGGCACCCTGGGCGCGGCACTCCAGTTCGAGGGCCAAGGCAGCGCACCCTTGCTGGCCTTGCTACGCGAGGGCCAGTTCCGCCTGCTGGATGGCGCCATCCACGGCTGGGATGCGCTCGGTGGCTATGCGGCGAGCGTGGCTGCCCGCGGCAACACCCTGCTGCTGAGCGCACCCCGTGGCCACAGGGTAGCGAGCTGGTCCAGCGACGGTACCCCCCAGGCAAGTACAGCCCTCCATAAGGCCCAGGGTCTGGCCGCCTTGCCCCAGGGCTGGCTGGTCAGCGGCGAGGCAGGCCAGCTCTGGCAACTGGCCGGCGATACACTGGCGGTACAGCAAAGCCGCACATACCGCGGCGTACACTGGGATAATCACCTGACTGTCGTCTAGCGACGCCCCCTCCTCGCCACGTCCGGACCCCCGCTTGTCACTCATCCAGACTTTTGCGCTGTATCTCGTTACCGCGCTGGCCGAAATCATCGGCTGTTATCTGCCCCTGCTCTGGCTGCAAGGCCGCGGCCCGGTCTGGCTGCTGGCGCCTGCGGCGCTGAGTCTGGGCCTGTTTGTCTGGCTGCTCAGCCTGCATCCGGCCGCCAGCGGGCGCGTATATGCCGCCTATGGTGGCGTGTACATCACCGTAGCCCTGCTGTGGTTATGGCGTGTGGATGGTTTGCGGCCCAGCAGCTGGGACCTCGCCGGTATCGGGCTCGCGCTGCTGGGCGCCGCACTCATCGTGCTGGGGCCCAGACATGGCTGAGACCTTGCCTCTGCTGTACCGCGACGAGCAAGTGGTTGCGGTGGACAAACCCAGCGGCCTGCTGGTGCACCGGACCGATCTGGATCGCCATGAAACCCGCTTTGCAGTGCAGATCCTCCGCGATCAGCTTGGCCAGCATGTCCATACGATCCACCGGATTGATCGCGGCACCTCGGGGGTGTTGTTGTTCGGTCTGGATGCCGACAGCGCGCGACAGGTGGCGGCACAGTTCGAGGCCGGGACCATCTCCAAGCGCTATCTGGCGATCGTGCGCGGCTGGCCGGCCGATGCCGGAGAGATCGATCATCCGCTGAGCCGTCAGTACGACACCTATGAGCGTGTGCCTGCCGAACTGGCAGGACCACAAGCCGCGGTCTCCCGCTATCGCACGCTGGCGCGGGTGGCCTTGCCGGTTCAGGTAGAGCGCTACCCGCAGAGCCGCTACGCTCTGGTAGAACTGGAGCCGCTTACCGGCCGGCGCCACCAGCTCCGCCGCCACCTTAAGCACATTGCCCATCCCATCATCGGGGACGCGACCCATGGCAAGGGGGTGCATAACCGCTTCTTTGCCACACAGTACGGCGCCGCCCGGCTGCTGCTGGCGTGCACCTCGCTCGCGTTTGATCACCCGGTCAGCGGCGAGCGCATCACCATACGTGCCCCGCTGGCACCGGAATTCGCCGCCGTTTGCACGGCGCTGGGCTGGCCCCTGCCCGAAAATTAGGCAACGTCCAAAAACCGGGGCGCTTCAAGGGTTTGGCGACTTTATCCACAGGGCATGCACAGGCTTGTCCCGCGCCGCTGTGGATGCTCAGGCATCACCCGCCATGGCGACCCGATCCGTTGCCGCGCTGGCCGCTGGCTGGCGGCTACGGACAAACGCATCAAACTGAGCGGCCGGCAAGGCGGGTGACCAGTAAAAGCCCTGGCCGTGATGGCAGCCCAGTTCAAGGATCCGCGCCAGCGTATCGGCATCCTCCACGCCTTCAGCCACGGTATCGAGTTTGAGACTGCCCGCCATCTGGATGATGGCACGGACGATGGCTTCGTCCTGGGTGTCTTCAGTCAGGCGGCGGATGAAACTCTGGTCGATCTTGAGGCGCTCTACCTCGAAGCGCTTGAGATAACTGAGGTTGGAGTAGCCGGTGCCAAAATCATCTATCGAGAAACTGACACCCACGGCCCGCAAGCGGCCCAGCAAGGCAGAAAGGTGCTCCGAATCCTCGATCAGCAACGATTCGGTCAGTTCCAGCTCCAGCCGGTTCGCCGGCAAACCGCTGGCTTGCAGCGCGTTGAGCACCAGACGTTCCACATTGTCGCGACGGAACTGGACCGGCGAGAGATTCACCGAGATGGTCAAATCGCCCAAGCCATCCCGCTGCCAGCACATGGTCTGGCGACATGCCTCTTCCAGCACCCAAGCACCGATCTCGATGATCAGCCCGCTTTTCTCGGCCACCGGGATGAAGCGGGCGGGGGGAATCAGCCCCAGTTCGGGATGCTGCCAGCGAATCAAGGCCTCGGCTCCGCTGACCGTGCCCGCAGCGAGATCGAACTGGGGCTGGTAGTGCAGCTGGAACTCGCCTCGCTGCAAGGCCTGGCGCATCCCCGAGACCAGGTGCAGGTGCTCGATCACGCTCTCATTCATGGCCGCGTCAAAGAAGCGGAACGCATTGCGTCCGGCATCCTTGGCGCGGTACATGGCCATATCCGCCTTCTTCATCAGGGTGTCGAAATCCTGGCCATCCTCAGGAAACAGGGCGACGCCGATGGACGTGGTAACGCTGACCTCCAGACCATCAAGCTGCAACGGCCGGGCCAGTTGATCGAGCAGCTTGCAAGCAATGGCACTGGCGGCATCGGAATCGCGGGCCTCGCCCACCACGATAAGGAACTCGTCTCCGCCCAGCCGGCACACCACATCCGCCCCGCGCACGGCCGCCACTAGTCGCTGCGACACCTCGCGCAGCAGGTCGTCGCCCGCCAGATGACCCAGCGAATCATTCACAGATTTGAAGTTGTCCAGATCCAGATACAACATCGCCACATGGTGGTCATCGCGGCGAGACTGCGCGACAAGTTGATCAAAGCGGCTACGCGCAAGTACCCGATTGGGCAGCCCGGTGAGCGCGTCATGGCTGGCCAGGTATTCGATATGGGTTTGCGATTCCACCACGCGGGCATTCTCTTGCTGCAGCTGCGCCAGCGCGCGGCGCAGATCACCCGCGAGCAGCCACGCCGTGGCGCCGGTTACCGCCAGAATCAGGCTGATGTCGATGAAGGTGCCCACCCGCACGGGGCGGGGTGCATTGAGGTGCCAGCCCTGGATATTGGCTGTCACGACCACGGCAACGGCCACGATCATGGTCGCCAGCAAACCCAGAAACAGGCGCCGGTTGCCCAGCAGGCTGGCAAACACGAGGATGGCTGGATAGGCCAGCAGAGCAGGGTCGCGCACGCCTTGGGCGATCCAGATCAGGGTGGTGATCATCACGGTCAGCGTCATCAGCATGACCGTGGTGGCGCGCACATGGCGCCCCTGCCCCATGTCCCACAGGGCCCACAGCAACAGGGCGAGACCAACCCCCAAAGCGATCACACTGGGCCAGTTGCTCACCAGCAGGTTGTGCAGACAGCTGGCCACCATGCCGCCCAGCGACAGCAAGAGGACCTGTCTGATCCGCTTTTGCTGCAACTGCGCGAGGGTGAGGGTGCTGCGGCTGTCGTCTGCCACGATGACTCGGCTCGGGTAGGCAAGGACGGGACCGGGATGGATCAACCGTCTAGCTGCATGCTATACCATCGACCCGCTGTCTGCCCTCAACGCCACTTTGTGCTGTGCAGCTGTTGCGCAAGTGCCGTGATGGAACCGCGCTCACCATATCGGGTGGCCAGATAGGCGGCTAGCGCCGCTGCGACCTCCGCCGCCCTGTCCGGGTAGGCGGCTTGCAGTCTCCGGCTGAAATCGGCCGGACCTTCGGCGGGCTGCGGGATCAATCCGTCGCGGGCAAAGCGGGCACAGTAGGCATCCCACAGCCGTCTCGCCGGGTCCACGCGCGGCGGGCGCATGCGCCACAGCAGCCATCCGGCCACCAGCGCCACCAGCAGGCCCAGCCCACCCACGAACCAGGCTACAAAGGTGCCCGAGGCCAGACTGTCTATCCCCAGCTTGCGCAAAAGCTCGCGCTGCCGGTCCGGCGTGTAGCCCACCACCCACAGGTTCCAGGTATTGACAGCACTATCGAGCAGGAGCCGTGCGCGCTTGATCAGGTTGTTATCGAGGCGCAGCAGATAGGGCAGTTCATCAGCCGATACCGCCGAGGCCAGACCCTCCTGGATCCGTGCCGGGGCAACTTCAAAGGTTGGATCAACCCGGCGCCATCCCTCGCCTTCCAACCAGACCTCGGTCCAGGCATGGGCATCGGCCTGGCGCACGATCAGATAGCCGCCATTGTCTTCGCCACCCTGATACCCCCCCACCACCCGCGCCGGCACGCCCGCAACCCGGAGCATGAACACGAAGGCGCCGGCAAAGTGCTCACAGAAACCCTGCTTGCCATCGAACACAAAGCGATCAATCGCGTTCTGGCCATACAAGGGCGGTTGCAAGGTGTACTGCAGGCGCTGCGCGCCAAAGAAGCGCAGCGCCGCATTGACTCGTTCTGCCGGAGGCAGCGGGCGCCAGCTTTGTGCCACCGCAGTAGCGCGAGGGTTGATGCCGGCAGGCAGGAGCAAGGCTCGCTCCAGCAGTGCCGGCGACTCCTCCAGGCCGATCCGGAAGCGGGTGGTGGCGCTGATCTCCACCCGGCGTCGTTTATCCAGATTGCGTGGGCTCACCAGCTGGTAGTGGCTGCTGAAGCGAGACCCCGTCGGCGTCATCGTCGGCATGTCCAGCGCCAGCAGCCAGGGACGCTGATGCGGCTCCAGCATGACCGAATAACGGACTTCGCTACCCGGCTCCACCTTGGGCAGCGGGGCGTTGCCGGGCATCGGCGCCTGTGTCCAGGTCAGTCCGTCGTAGTCCTCGAAAACCGGGCCACGCCAATACAGCTGGGACTGATCGGGCCGACCACCCTCAAAGCTGACCCGGAACGCCACTTCGTCATCGCGAGACATATCCGAAAAGCTGCCCGGCGACATGCTGTCCGCCAGACCCGCACGCGTCTGGCCGCGATCCTGCGGGAGCCGCCAGAGCGGGCCATCCAGCCGAGGGAAAAACACGAACAGCAGGGCCATCACAGGCAGGGCTTGCAGGAACAGCACCCCGGAAAAGCGCAGCTGTCCCAGCGCTGTCTGCCAGCGGCCTGTCCAGCCCCCCAGGCTGTGCCAGCCCATCAACAGCGTGGTGATCAGCAAGACCATGAGGCCGAGATAGATCGCCATGGTCATGGTCTGATCGAACAGGAAGTTCGTCAGCACCAGGAAGTAGCCCAGATAGATCAGGATCAGGGCGTCCCGGCGGGCCCGAGTTTCGAGCAACTTGGCCCCGACCAGCGCCGCCAGCAGGGCTACCCCACCGGTACGGCCCAGCAGGGTCCGATACTCGATGAACACGCCGATCATGAGCGCAAAGGTGATCGGGAGCAGCAGCCATTTTGGCGGCATGCGCCCCTGGATGCGGGTGAGCCAGCCACGCCAGACAAACAGCAATCCCAGCGTAGCGACCAGCCAGAGCGGCAAGCGTGGCAAATGGGGTGCCAGCAGACCTGCCAGTACCGCCAGCAAGGCAAATTGCTGATCGCGATCGAGACGTTCGATACTCATGAAGCCGCCCCGCGGTTTCCGCTCCCGGGTTCACCAAACAGGGCCAGGGCAGCCAGACAGGCATCGCGATGATCCGGGCCTTGCGCAGGCGGCAGGGTGCGGCCTGGCAGGCGCAAGCCGTAGAGCTGGCCCTCGGCCTCGGCCTGCAGGACCCAGGCAGACAGCCGTGACAAGGCAGCCTCCGTCGACAGGCGCCGATCCAGCTGATCCCAATCGAGCCACAGCGAGGGCGCTGCCGTGCCATGAAATTCCTTGGCCATCAGACTGTCGTCACGCGCAGCGGCCTTCCAGGCAATGTGACGTGGCGAGTCGCCACGCTGGAACGGACGCAAGCCGGCGAAATCATCCTGGCCTCGCCGGGTGGCCTCGCCCTCCCCTTCCCCCAGATCGGCCTGCGGCAAGGCGGGTGGATCGGGTTCGGGACGGGGGTAGACCAGGGTGCGCTGATCGAAATAGGCATAGGACCACGCGCGGAAAATGCCTAGTGGCCAATCGGTTTCGATACGCAGACGCGGGGCCTGCAACCAGCCACGCACGGTTGCTGGCAGGCCAAGCCAGATACGGGCGCCATCCCCCGCCGCCACATCCGTGGCTTCGGCCATCTCGCCGTAGCGTAAGCGCAGGTTCTGACGCAGCAAGGCATTGTCGTTCTGCAGCACGATCTCGAAACGGGCCGTCTCCCCCGCAAAGCAAGGCTGGGTGCGGCCCGCCAGCAGGGTCAGGCCCAGCAGATTGCGGAAAGTGTGGAACAACGAGACCAGCGCCATCGCCGCCAGCAGGAAGACCAGCAGATAGGCCAGCGCAAGGTCGTAGTTGATGGCGCCACCCAGCAAGGCCAGCAGCATGACGCAGAACACCGCCCCGCCCCTGCTCAGGAAAATGTAGACACGGTGCTGGCTCAGGCGCTGGCTGCCGCCGCGCGGGTGGCGGCGCTGCAACCATTGGTTCCAGTACTGACGCAGTGGGGCAAGCAAGGACATCATGGCAAGAAAGGCAACCCCTTACAGGACCTGGGCGTCAGGCGGAGAATCGGTACTCAGCCAGGCCCGCAGCTGCGCAAAAACCATGGGCGACCGCAGCAATGTCATGTGGCCGATGCCAGTCAGCCGGACCGAGGCAACATCGCCGGCCAGCCCCGGCTCGGTGGCACTGTCCAGCGTGACTAGGCCATCGCCGACAAGCCGATAAACGGGGTGCTCAGGGGTGTGGCTGAGGCTGGCGCCCACAAAACGGTAAGCCAGGCCGGGCACAGGCGGCGCGCTGCCACCGGTATCGCGCAGGCCATGGCGCAAATGGCGGATACCCTGGCTGCGAGCCGAAGCAATGCGGGCCAGGGGCGCGCTCACATCAAAGTACTGCATGACCCGGGTCAAACCCTGACCCAGTCGCTCCAGACCGGCCCCGGCATGCGGCGAACCGAGGCAGATCACCATGCGGGTGAGCGCGAGCCAAGGGGACTGATGGGCAGCGGCATGCTCGCAGGCGCGGCGAGCAATCAGGCCACCCATGCTGTGACCGATCAGCACCACCTCATCCGGTGGCTGCGGACAGGCCGCGAGCAGGGCATCGAGTTGCGCAGCGAGCTGCTGGCCATTCTCGTTCAGCCCCAACCCGCTGTTGTAGCGCAGATAGAACGGCGCATAGCCCAATTCCACCTGCAGTCGCTGGCCGAAGTTCACGCTGTCGGCCGTATCGTCTCCCGCCATCCAGCAGTGTTCGTCGCAACACAGGCCGTGGATGAATACACACAGCTTGTCGCCCCCATTCGACAGCAAGGGCGCCAGCCCGGCCGGGCTCAGGGGGATCTTTTCTCCACCATGGTAGAACCCCATCTCGATAGCCAAGCCGTTGCCACTACGTGCCAGATAGTCGCCAAACACGCCGTTGAGCACGCTGTCGATGGTGCGGGCATGGTGCTCGGGCAAGGCGCGTCGGGCGAGCGGGTCCAATGCCGTCAGGGCCAGACCGCCGCCATGATGGATGGCCGCATACACACCATCGGCAATCGCATCGTGGGCCCGCTTGACCAGCCGCGCCGGCAGGCTGAGCAAGGGCACGCGCCGCAAGGTGTTGAACGACTTGTCGGCAATCGTGTGGTGCATGGCCTGCACCTGCCGCGTCGTCTGCTGCAAGCCCGCTTTCAGGGCAGCACCGTAGCCTTCGCGGTAGGGTTTGCGCCGGGATACCAGCTTGGTGGATTGCACGAGGGTGTCCTTGCTGCCGGGTATCGGCGGGGGCTCAGGGAATGGCGACTTCACCAAGCAGACGATTGACCAGCTCGGGTTGTGGCCGGTTGCTGGCGCGCGCCAGCAAGCGGTGGGTCGCCACGGAAGCAAACACGGCCTGCACATCCTCCGGAATCACCATCTCTCGCCCGGCCAGCATGGCCCAGGCGCGGGCCGCCGACAGCAAGCCCAAGGCGGCGCGCGGTGACAGGCCGCTGTGGAAGGCATCGGCCTCGCGCGTGGCGCGGCACAGGGCCTGTACGTAATCGACCAGGGCCGGCGCCACATGCACGCGGCGTGCTGCCTGCTGCAGGCTGGCCAGCGTGGCAGGGTCCACCACAGGGCGTGCATCGCGCAGCATGTCGCGGCGATCCTCGCCCAGCAGCATGGCACGCTCGGCAGCGGCATCGGGGTAGCCCAGGGTGATGCGCATCAGGAATCGGTCCAGCTGCGACTCAGGCAGCGGGAAGGTGCCGATCTGGTGGGCCGGGTTCTGCGTGGCAATCACGAAGAATGGCTCAGGCAGGCGGCGGGTCTCGCCATCCAGGGTCACCTGCCCCTCTTCCATGGCTTCCAGCAGCGCAGATTGGGTCTTGGGCGTGGCACGGTTGATTTCGTCGGCGAGCACTACCTGACTGAACAGCGGGCCGGCATGGAAATGGAAGCGATGCTCGTCGCGGTCGTAGATCGACACCCCGATCAGGTCGGCGGGCAGCATATCGCTGGTGAATTGCACCCGCTGGAAGGCCAGGCCCAGTGTCGCGGCGAGCGCATGTGCCAGGGTGGTCTTGCCCACGCCGGGCAGATCTTCGATCAGCAGGTGGCCACGTGCCAGCAGACAGGCCAGGGCCAGGCGGGTTTCGTGCGGCTTGCCGAGGATGAAGGTATCAAGCTGGGCAAGTGCGGCATGCAACGGAGCGAGGGAGGAAGCGTCGGCCATGGTCTCGGTCGGTCAGGAAGAATCGGTTGGAGCGGGGCTGCGAAAAATGGTTTAACACCAACAAGCCCGGTGTTTGCTGTGCTCACTATTGGTTTATACCACCCGCCACCTTAAACTGCGCCAAGGCTGTACAGCGGCTGCACATGGCACACCGCAAGGTGCCAGGCAGCCGGTCCCATAGAGGCGCAAGCCCACCAGGAGACAGATTTTGCTTAGCTGGCTGGCCAGAAAAATTGCCGGTAGCCGCCCCACCGCCTACCTGACACACCCCGATTGCGCCCTGCACGATATGGGCAGTCATCATCCCGAATGCCCTGCACGCCTCGCGGCGATACAGGACCAGCTGATCGCCAGTGGTCTGTGGGATCACCTCTGGCATGTGGAGCCGCCCCTGGTGACGCATGAGCAGCTGGCGCTCGTGCATCCGCCGCGTTATGTGGAAGCACTGGAGCAGCTCTCACCGGCCGAGGGCATCGTCCACCTCGATCCTGATACCGCCATCAACCGCCATTCCTTGCGTGCCGCGCAACGTGCTGCCGGGGCGGTGGTACGCGCCACCGAACTGGTGGTTAACCGCGAGGCCGCCAATGCTTTCTGTGCCGTACGCCCACCGGGACACCATGCCGAATCTAAACGCGCCATGGGTTTCTGCCTGTTCAACAACTTGGGCGTGGGTGTAGCACAGGCACTCAAGATGGGTATCGAGCGTGTGGCCGTGGCGGATTTCGACGTGCATCACGGCAATGGCACCGAGGAGCTGTTTCACGACAATCCGCGGGTGATGATGGTGTCGATTTTCCAGTCGCCGTTCTATCCCTACTCGGGCGAGAACGCCTTGGGTCCCAATATGCACAATGTACCGCTCAAGGCCGGTAGCCGTGGCGATGCCTTGCGGGAGGCCGTCACCACCCAATGGTTGCCTGCACTGAATGACTTCAAGCCCGGCATGATCTTCATCTCGGCCGGTTTCGATGCCCACCGAGATGACGAGATGGCCAGCATGGGGCTGGTCGAAGACGATTACGCCTGGATCACCGAGCAACTGATGGAAGTGGCGGCCAATCACGCAGAGGGACGCATCGTCTCCGTACTTGAAGGTGGCTACGACTTGTCGGCCCTTGGGCGCAGCGCGGCCGCCCATGTGCGCGTGCTGGCTGGGCTGCAATGAGTCTTTACCAGCGCCTGCTGCCGCCCGCGCGCTATCCGCTGACGCGCAGTGCCCTGCGCTATGCCATGTGGCTGATCTTGCTGGCGGGGGTGCTGCTGGTGACCAGTTTCTTCACCCTGGGCTCCACGACCGGTGATGCCGCCATGCTGGCCCTGATTGCGGTGGGATTCGGTACCACGCTCCTGCTGGCCGGCGCCGTGATCGCCGTGGTGGCGGAGTTAGTACTGGCCTCGGTGCCAGGCCTGCGCGCGCTGCTGTTTGAACTCGGCATCGTACTGGTGCTTGGCCTGTTCAGCGTGGGCATGCTGTACCTGGTTGTCACCGACATTATCGATGGCAGCACCACCTTCAAGTTCAGCCGGGGCGGCACACCCTACCTGTTGAGTTGGGCTGAAACACCCTTGCCCTATCTGTTGTTCCTGGCTGCGCAGGCCTTCATCGGCCTGCTGGCCGCGCGCATCGCCGTGCTGTTCGGGCGCGACCTGCTGGGCCGCCTGCGCCGCCCATGAAACCCGCCCCGTCGCCTTCACTCGCCTATCTCCTGCTGACCCTGACCAGCCTGTTCTGGTCGGGCAATTTCGTCGTTGCCCGCGCGACCCATGCGGCGATCCCGCCCATGGCACTGAGTTTTGGCCGCTGGCTGATTGCGCTGATGATCCTGCTGCCGTTTGCGCTCAGGCCGATGTGGCGTGATCGCGCCTTGCTACGCGCGCAATGGCAACGCGTGGCCTTGCTCGGTGCGATCGGCGTGGCCGGTTTCAACTCACTGGCCTACGCCGGCCTGCATTTCACCAGCGCCACCAATGCGGTGCTCACCAACAGCTTCATACCCATCCTGATCCTGCCCTTGGGCGCGCTGTTCCTGGGTGAGCGCATCAGCCTGCGGCAGTGTCTGGGCGTCGCCATCAGTTTTGCTGGCGTGGCCATGATCTTCAGCCACGGCGAGCCGGGTCGGCTACTCCGGCTGGACCTCAACAAAGGTGACCTGCTGCTGTTGCTCGCAGCGCTGGATTGGGCGGTCTACACCCTGATGCTGCGCGGACTGGACCCACGTATTGATCGGCTGGGCCTGCTGCTGGCCCTGGTGATCGTAGGGGTGATCTGCATCGCCCCGCTGCTGCTCTGGGAGCTAAGTAGCGGCGCACAGCTGGCCATGACCGGTGCCAATCTCGCCACCTTTGTGTATGTGGGGGTGTTTCCCTCGGTACTGGCCTATCTGTTCTACAACTACGGCGTTCAAGCCGTAGGCGCCTCGCGCGCCGGCAGCTTCATCCACCTGATGCCCGTGTTCGGCAGCGTGCTGGCCTGGCTATTCCTGGGGGAGCAGTTCGCCTGGTTCCACGCTGTAGGGATCGGCGCCATATTTGCCGGCCTGCTGTTGACCAGTCGGCACAGCTGAGCGCCTGTTCAATATCTTCTCGGCGCAGCATTGAAAAGATATTGAACAGGCGCTTGGCAGGGCCTCGGCTACAATCGTTTCAGCTGTTTACCGCAAAGGATTCCCGCAGTGCTTATCCGCTTGAATATCGCCGGCTGGCGCAATGTAATGGGTGTCGTCCTCACGGGTCTGTTGGCCGCCTGCGGCGGCGGCGCACCCGATACTGGCAGCAGTGGTGGTACGCCACCGGTGCTCACGCCTACCTTGTCGGTCAGCGTACTGAACGCCGCCAATGCCAGCAGCCAGACGCTCTATATCGGCGAAAGCGGTACCGCCACCGTCAAGCTATTGGATTCGACCGGCAAGGGTATCGGCGGCGCTATTGTGTCGCTCAGCATTGCCGATGCCACCCTGGGTGCTTTGGATGCAGGCACCGTACTGACGGATGCAAACGGGATTGCCAGCACAAGGCTTAGCGCCCCGCTGGACAAAACCGGTGCCACGACCTTGAGTGCAGCCGTCACCGTCGGCTCCAGCGCCCTGAGCAGCAGCTACAACTTTGCGGTGAAGCCGATCCAGCTCACACTCAGCCCGATTACGCTGGGCCTGACGGCCATCCAGCCCGGTGGCAGCGTTGGCGTAAGTGTGGAATTGGCCAACGCCGAGACAGGCCAAGCCATCGAGACCCCGGCGACCGTGACCTTCACCTCGCCGTGCGTGGCCGCCAACCGCGCCAGTATCGACAGCCCGGTCAGCGTGCAAGCCAGTACCGAGGGCGGCAAACGGGTTGCCCGTGCCAATGCCACCTATCAGGACAACGGCTGCACCGGCAGCGACAAGATCACCGCCACCGCCACCCTGGGTGCGAGTACGGCCAGCGTGAGCACCAGCCCCGATCTGCAGATCCAGCAAGCCTCATCGGCCCCGGCGTCGCTGGAGTTCGTCAGCGCTGTGCCCGCCAATATCTCGCTGGCAGGGATTGGCGGCACGACCGTATCGGCAGTTACTTTCAAACTCAGCGACAACTTTGGTAACCCGGTTGCCAACCAAACCGTCAATTTCAGCCTGAACTCGTCGGTGGGCGGTATCACGCTTACGCAGAGCAGCGGCATTACCCAGGCCGATGGCACAGTACAGGCTAGGGTGAATGCCGGCAGTGTGAGCACCGTGGTGCGCGTCACCGCCAGCCTGACCGTGAATGGCAATACGATCAGCAGCCAATCGAGCCAGCTCACGATCTCCACGGGCGTGCCGCATCAGAATGGCTTCTCCCTCGCCGCGAGTGTCTACAACCCTGAGTTCCTTGAGCGCGACGGTGAAGAGATCACGCTGACCGTGCAATCGGCAGACCGTTTCGGCAACCCGGTACCCGATGGCACGCCCGTCAGCTTCAGCACCGAAGGGGGTATCGGCATCATCACGCCACAATGCCAGACCACCAATGGCACCTGCTCGGTCACCCTGCGCAGTGGCGGGAATCGTGGCGCCCTGGTTCAGGGTGGCCGGCAGACGATTCTGGCGCATACCGTCGGCGAGGAGAGCTTCAGCGACGTCAACGGCAACGGCGTATTTGACCCGGGCGAGCCGTTCACCGATCTGGGCGAGGCCTTCATCAATGCCGATGAGAGCAACCACAGCAGCCCCAAGACCTTGCTCACCGTGAATGGCCAAACCTATGTAGAGCCGTTCATCGACTTCAACAGCAACAGCGCCTACACACCGGCCGATGGCCAGTACAACGGTCTGCTACGTAGCAATAGTGTGCCTTCCACGGCGCCCAAAACCGTCTCGGTCCGGGATTCGCTGGTCATCGTCTGGGCCGGCAGCACGCTCAACGAAGGCGGCTCGCCGGTCAGTGTGCCGACCCTGCTGTGCAGCAACGGCGTCACCGACATTGAAGCCAACATCACCCCGATCGACATTAACGGTAATCCCATCCCGGCCGGCAGCACTATTACGTTTGAAGTCACGCCGTCCACCAGCACCACCACCGGCATCGTGAAGGTGGCAGGCGGCGAAAACCACACCATGCCCAGCACCAACATGCGTGAGACATTCCGCGCGAAGTTGAATGTTGCCTCGCCAGACGGGATCATTGCCGCGTGCCCGGCAGACAGCACGCAGAAATTGCTGGTCAAGATCAAGACGCCGAATCGGTCGGAAGTTACCCTGCCGCCCGTGACGATTCAGTAATGCACCTCATCAGGAAGTTGCCATGAACGATACGCGCCACCCAGATATTGTCCCGTTCACCCGGCCCAGCGCCGTCAATCGCCGCGATTTCGTGGTGACCTCCCTGGCTGCCGGCTTTGCTCTGGCCGTCGCACCCGATGCCAGCGCGAATGTCATCACCACGCCCAGCGACGGGCTGGTGGCCGGCGAAGTGAAGATCCCCGTGGGTGATGGCGAATTGCCGGGCTATCGGGCCATGCCGCAGGGTGCCGGCCCGTTCCCGGTAGTGCTGGTGGTGCAGGAGATTTTCGGCGTGCATGAGCACATCCGCGATGTGTGCCGGCGCTTTGCCAAGGCCGGTTACTTTGCGGTAGCTCCCGAGATGTACGCGCGTCAGGGCGATGTATCGCAACTCAAGACCATTGACGATATCCGCAAGATCGTCGAGCAGGTGCCAGACAAACAGGTCATGAGCGATCTGGACAAAACCGTGGCTTGGGCCAAAACCACCGGCAAGGCTGATGTCTCACGCCTTGCGGTGACCGGCTTTTGCTGGGGCGGCCGCATAACCTGGCTGTATGCCGCGCACAACCCGGCACTCAAGGCCGGCGTGGCTTGGTATGGCAGGCTGGTCGGCAAGGCCGGCGAGATGACCCCGAAGCATCCGGTCGATCTAGCCGCAGAACTCAAAGCCCCGGTGCTGGGCCTCTACGGCAGCGCCGATACCGGCATTCCCAACGAAACCGTGGACCAGATGCGCGCCGCCATCAAGGCTGCGGGCAAACCCAGCGATATCGTGCTGTACCCCGACATGCCCCACGGCTTTCACGCCGATTACCGGCCCAGCTATCGCAAAGAAGCAGCCGAGGATGGCTGGAAGCGTCTGCTGGCTTGGTTCAAACAACATGGGGCTTAAGCGACGGGTTCGGTCTCACAGGCACTCCTGATAGACCTCCGTCAGTGACACAATCCCCTGTTGAGCCAAACTGAGGCCATGCATATGGAGCGGTCTCATGCCATCTTCAATGGCCACCCGCTCCAGCGTGGCCGATGAGACTTGCGCGGCGATCTGTTCACGCAGGCGATGGCTGAATGGCATGAT
The DNA here is from genome assembly GCF_027257935.1 of Chitinimonas sp. BJYL2. Taxonomy (NCBI): domain Bacteria; kingdom Pseudomonadati; phylum Pseudomonadota; class Betaproteobacteria; order Neisseriales; family Chitinibacteraceae; genus Chitinimonas; species Chitinimonas sp. BJYL2. The sequence continues at coordinate 396,407 of NZ_JANZKW010000001.1, forward strand.
CTCGTAGACCATGATGCGGCCGCTGAAACCCGTGCCATGGCAATGGGCACAGCCCGTGCCGTGGTAGAACGGTTCACTCGGTGCAACACCGAAACGCTGCAAGATGTGATCGGCCACCGCCTCTGGCGCCTTGCAGTAACTGCAGTTGCGCCTGACCAATCGCTGTCCGAGTACCCCCAGCAAACTGGTGCGGATCAAGTGGTTGCTCATGCCCATTTCCTGCAGGCGCAGTACAGCTTGTGATGCATTGTTGGTGTGCAGCGTACTGGCTACGAAGTGGCCTGTGAGCGCACTCTCAAGCGCGATGCGTGCCGTCTCTGCATCCCGGATCTCACCAATCATGACAACATCGGGATCGTGTCTCAGGATATGGCGCAATGCGCGAGGAAAACCGAAATCGATGGCTTCCGTCAGTTGTATTTGCCGCACCCCCGGCAACTCGTACTCCACCGGGTCCTCGACCGTTACGATGTTCAGCGTTCTGCCCAAGAGTTGCTGTAAGGCAGCATAGAGCGTTGTGGTCTTGCCAGAGCCTGTAGGACCCGTGACCAGCAACATACCGTTGTTGTGCGAAATCAAGTCACGGAATACCCGCTCATCGTGCTCACTGAAGCCGACTTCGCCCAAGGAGAGGATGCCTCTGCGCTTGTTGAGTATCCGTATGACAACGCTCTCGCCATGTAACGTCGGAATGTTCGACACACGCAGGTCAATCTTGTTGTCACCATCCACGACACGGGCATGGCCATCCTGAGGCAGGCGATGCTCAGCGATATTCAAGCGGGAGATGATCTTCACTCGTCCCACCACCGCTCTGAGAAGGCCCGCATCGAGACGGCGTATCGGCACCAGCGTGCCATGGATGCGATATTGCAAAGAGACGTAACCCACATCGGGCACGAGATGGATGTCGGAGGCTTCATGCCGGATGGCATCCAGCAGAATGGTGTCGACCAGCTGGACGATGGGCTGTTGTTTGGCCTCCAGCTCGACCCGCTGCAGATTGCGAACCTCGTGCTGATCCGTGTCATCCAGCTTCAGGCGCGCATCACCAATTGCCGCCCACGATGGGTCGAAGTAACTCTCGATCGTCTGCTCAAGCACGCCGCGCTCTGCCAGCACGATGAGCGGGCGTAACTGGGTCGCAAAACGCAAGGTGTCTAACAGCGCCTGATCGGGCAATTTGGCGGCGGCCAGCACAATATGCTCACCCTCGCAAAACAAGGGCAACAACTGGTGACGGTAGACAAGCTCCGCGGGGAAGCGCGCGAGTGCGTCTGGCGTTGGGACAAAATTTTCCAGTGCCACCCTGGGCGTCCCTAGCAACAACGCCACAGCAAAATCCAGTGTGTGCTGATCGATCAGACCCAATCCGACCAGGATGTCGCCAATCCTGCGTCCTGGCTGCTTCTGCTGCACGGCCAGTGCCACTTCAATCGCACGATCCGAGACCAAGTCATGCTCTCTCAGCATTCTTCCCAGCGGCACCGCTTCCAGGTCGGCCACCTCATAGATGAACCGTTTGAGCGCCTCGACATCATGCAGTATCAGTTCGCGTACCGCACGCTCAGTGTTGGTGGTATCCATTCTCAGGCTCCCTGGCTAGACGCGGAAATACTGAACCACCAGTCCTGATAACGACTGGCCTTTTGTTCAACATATCCGTTCTGGATCGGGCGCTGCTTTACCTAGATCAAACACCTGGCGTTTGATACGGATACCAGCCTGGCTGGCGATGGGCGGCACTCACCTGTGGCGCTTAGCGTCGTGCCACCAAGCTCGCTGCGGGGTTGTCGGCTTTGGATCTGCTTTGACGAACAGGCTGCTGGTCCACAATCTGTCGCAACGATTCCCCACGGAAACGCGCGGCCTGCGCACGGAATGCCAGTGCCTGCTGGCGATAGTGCTCACCCAGGCGTTGCATTTCCAGCGGCAACATCAGGTTAGACGGACGCTTGCTCATGGAAGCCGCCAGCTGCTCCAGCACCACGGCCTGCACTTCGTAGCTTTCGGCTCGCAGTTCGGGTGGCTGGTTGTACCAGACGTTGGGCACGGATACGCACTCGCCGGTATCGAGATAGCGGTAGACCAGCTGCCCGGCGCGCAAGTGCGCCTGCGCGGGTTCGGCAAGTTCGTGCGCACGATGGCGTTGCAGGGTGGCTTCAAACGTCGGGGTATCCAATTTCTGCTCCAGTCATAACGACTCACGGCTCGGTTGACCGCCTATGGCAACCATTAACGCGCGGGTCTGGGCATCAGTTGACCGCAAGCCACATGAACGGATGCTGAAGCCAAACAGTGAGCAACAATTGCCAGCCGGGCGAACGCCGCCTAAAGTGCTTGCGCACCCCGGCGGCAACATGTCGCCACTCCACTGCCAGACCAAGGACAACCGGTTTGACCACTGCCGCCCTGCAACTCGATCAACTGAGCAAACACTTCGGTGAGCGCAAAGCCGTCGACAACCTCAACCTCAGCATCCCGTCCGGCTGCTTCTATGCCTTGCTAGGCCATAACGGTGCCGGCAAGACCACCACACTACGCATGATTGCCGGCCTGACCCGGCCTGATTACGGCCATGTGCGCATTCTTGGCCGCGATATCGTCATGGAACCGGAGGCCGCCAAGCGGCCGCTGGCCTTCCTGCCCGATGAGCCACAGCTGTACGGCAAGCTGCGCCCGCTCGAATACCTGGAATATGTAGCAGGCCTGTGGGGCATTGCCGCCGATGTAGCTGAATCCCGCGCGCGCGAACTGCTCGAATGGACCGATCTATGGGATCACCGCAGTGAATACAGCGAAGGCTTCTCGCGTGGCATGCAACAGAAACTCGCACTCTGCGGCGCGCTGATCCATGAACCGCGCCTGCTGTTGCTGGACGAGCCGCTGACCGGCCTGGATGTGGGCGCCGCCCGCCAGGTCAAGGACCTGCTGCAGAAGAAGGTCAGTGAGGGCTGTACCGTGGTGCTGACCACCCACATTCTCGAAGTCGCCGAAAAACTCGCCGAGGTAATCGGCGTCATCGCCAACGGCAAACTGATCGCCGAGGGCAGCCTGGCCGCGCTGCGCGAACGCGTGGGCCGTGGCGATGCCAGCCTCGAAGACATCTTCCTGCATCTGCATGACGAGGCCAGCTCGTGAAGCTGTCGCCCGCACCCGGCAGCGTGCTGTGGCTGCTCAAGTGGGATCTGATCCAGCTGTATAACTGGTTCAGCCAGGGCGAAGCCAAGCGTCTGGGCACGCGCTGGCGCTGGGCCTACCGCGCCTTCTGGCTGCTGCTGATCCATAGCCCCGCACTGCTGATCATGCTGCTGCCCACGCCCAGCCGCGACCCCAGCGAGGCCCGCGTGGCCCGTGATATCGCCTTCACCTTTCTGGGCGGCATGCTGTTCCTGTCGATGGTATTCATGGCGGTGTACACCTCGGTCAGCGCGCTGGCCGAGCGCAAGTACACGGAAACCGTGCTGACCAGCCCTCTGCCTGCCAACACATTGGGGCGCTGGTTCATCGGCAGCAATGCGCTGGGGACGCTGGTGGGCATGCCCTTGTTCGTGCTGCCCTTCGTCAATGTGATCGCCCTGTCAGGCCGTCCACAGGCCTTGCTGGTGTACGCCAGCATTGCCGGCTATGCCTTGCTGGCCGCGTGTATCGGCGTGGCCGCCTCGTTCAGCCTGCAGCGCATCCTCGGCACCGCGCGTGCCAAGCGTTACGTGGGCATCATCGGCATGACGCTGCTGATCTCCAGCGGCATCCTGATCAGCCTGGGCATGAAAGCCCTCCAGCGCGCGCAGTTCGAGCCGCAGCTCTGGCATGAATTCGTAGCAGGCACCTTGCGTGGCCACTGGCTGCCCTCGCTGGCCGTGCTGCTGGCAGGCATCCTGGCCTGGCGGCTGATGGCACCGATTGCAGCGCGCGGCGTCTACGCGTCGGCACAGGTGCAGGCACCGCCGCGCAGCGCCCCGAAAAGTACCCGCGCCCGCTTCAGCAACTCGCCGGTCCGCGCGCTGCTCACCAAGGAATGGCGGCTGATGCTGCGCCATCCGATGCTGGCAATGAACCTTGCCAACCCGATGATGATGCTGATCTTCCCGCTGATGCACATGATCGACGGCAAAGGTGACTGGCGTGAAGCCATGAACATGACCGTCGCCTTTTCTGGTGGCATGGTGGTGATGACCGCGCACTCGCTGTGCTGGGCTGCCAGCGCGATGGATGAATCACCCTCGCTGCTGTGGTCCTCACCCATGCCGCGCGAGCAGTGGCGGCGCTATCAGCTGCTTGCGGGGCTGATCCCGACCTGGCTGGCGATGTTGCCCTTGCTGGCGATTGTGGCCTGGGTATCGCCGATGAAAGCACTGGGGCTGGCCGTGATTTCCTTCGCGGGCGCGATTGCCGGCGGCCTGCTCGCCCAGGCGTTTTATCGTCCGGTCCCCCGCCACGAACGCAATATGCAATACGGCATGAAGGCGCCGCAGGTGATGGCGATGATGGCTTACGGTGCCGTGTGGGGCGGCCTCTCCACTGCGCTCAATGGTTTCGCCCTCGGCCTGACCTTGTTGCCGATTGCGCTCGGTGTGCCAGCCTGGTTGCTGATGCGCCAGGAAGAACGGGAATTCCTGCATGACTGAACCCAGTTTCTTCTGGCACGACTACGAAACCTTCGGCATACGCCCGCAGATCGACCGGCCCGCCCAGTTTGCGGGCATTCGCACCGATAGCGAGCTGAACGAGATCGGCCCGCCGGTCGAGCTGTTCTGCCAACCCAGCGACGACTTCCTGCCCGATCCGGTCTCGGTGCTGATTACCGGCATCACCCCGCAGCAAGCAGCCGAACGCGGCGTCCCCGAGCCCGAGTTCGTCGCCCGCATCCACGCCGAACTGGCCGCACCGGGCACCTGCGGCCTCGGCTACAACACGATCCGTTTCGACGATGAACTCACGCGCCACCTGCTCTGGCGCAATCTCTACGACCCCTATGCGCGCGAATGGCAGAACGGCTGCTCGCGCTGGGACTTGCTCGATTGCGTACGCGCCACGTTTGCCTTTCGGCCTGACGGCATCCACTGGCCCATCAACGACGAGGGCAAGACCTCGTTCAAGCTGGAGCACCTGAGCGCCGCGAATGACCTGCTGCACGAAGCCGCACACGACGCCGTATCAGACGTACGCGCCACGATCGCGCTGGCCCGGTTGATACGCCGGCACAACCCGCGCCTGTTTGACTTCTGCCACCGGCTGCGTAAGAAGGATGCCGTTGCCAGCGAAATCGGCGCGCTCGATGGCCATGGTTTCTGGCATGTCTCGGGCATGTACCCGACCTCGCAAGGCTGTGTGGCGGCCGTGGCCGCGCTCGGTGCACACCCGGTCAACAAGAACGAAATCCCGGTCTGGGATTTGCAGCACGATCCGCGCGAACTGTTCGACCTGGATGCCGATACCCTGCGCCGACGCATGTTCAGCCGCAGCGACGATCTGCCCAAGGGCGAAACCCGCCTGCCTATCAAAACCATCCACCTGAACAAATCCCCCGTGGTGGTGGGGCAATGGCGCACGCTGGGCCAAGCTCGCGCTGAGGCACTTGGTATCGACATCGCCCAGGCTGAACACCATGCCGCCACACTGGCCGGTTTGCTGGCGCAGCATGGCAAAGCCCTGGCGGCCAAACTGGCCGCGGTCTACCGCCGCGATGAAGCGTTCGCGCAGCGCGACGTGGATGCCGCGCTATACGACCGTTTTGTTGGCGACGGTGACCGCCGCCGCCTGGAGCGCCTGCGCCAGCTCGGCCCCGACGAACTGGCCCGCGCCGGCACCGCGTTTGACGACCCGCGTCTGGCCACCCTGCTTTTCCGTTACCGCGCCCGCAACTGGCCCGCTACGCTCAACGCGGACGAGCAGGCACAATGGCAGCAGCACCGTGCCGAACGCCTGATCGATGGCGCACACGGCCTGCCAGGCATTGCCGACTGGCGCGCCACACTGCTCGCCTTGCGCGAGCAGCATGCCAGCCAGCCCGACAAACTAGACTTGCTGGATGCGCTGGCGGCGTTTGCAGATAGCCAGATCGCCTCCATCCATCCGTAGACGCTATCGAGCGCATCTCCCCCAATCAGGAATACCCATGCACACCATCCTGCTCACAGGCACCAGCGGCCAGGTCGGTTTTGAACTGCAACGCAGCCTGCAAGGCCTGGGGACCATCCACGCCCCGAACTCGGCCGCGCTCGATCTGGCTAATGCCGATGCTGTACGCGACGTCATCCGCGCACTCAAGCCCACACTGATCGTCAACCCGGCTGCCTACACGGCAGTGGACAAAGCCGAAAGCGAGGCCGACTTGGCCCACGCCATCAACGCCCGTGCACCGGCCGTGATGGCGGAGGAAGCCCGCCGCCTGGGTATCCCGCTGGTGCATTACTCGACCGACTATGTGTACTCGGGTGAGGGTGAACAACCCTGGCGCGAAGACGATCCACTCGCACCGGCGAATGTGTACGGCGCCAGCAAACTGGCGGGTGAGGAAGCCATCCGCGCCAGCGGCTGTGACCACCTGATCCTGCGTACCAGCTGGGTCTATGGCGTGCGGGGCAAGAACTTCCTGCTCACCATGCTCAAGCTGGGCCGCGAGCGCGAGGCACTGAATATCGTTGCAGACCAGATCGGTGCGCCCACCTGGTCGCGCACGATCGCCGAACTCAGCGCTCATATTGTCGCCAGCCGGCCGGACTGGGCTGGCGTCAGCGGTGCGTACCATCTGGTTAACAGTGGCACGACCAGCTGGCATGGTTTTGCCGAAGCCATCTTTGCGCTGGCCGCCGCCCGGGGAGACAAGGTGCCCGGCACGCTGGGTGCGATTGCAACCGAGGCCTACCCCACGCCGGCCAAGCGGCCCAAGAATTCGCGCCTCTCACTGGATAAGCTGCGCGAGACTTTCGGCCTCGTTCCGCCGGATTGGCATGACGCCCTCAAGCTGAGCTTTACCGAACTACCCGCCTGAGCGCGTGCTCTGGCTAACCACGCCGAGCCGCTAACGGCCGGCATCCCCGACGAGGAAGAGGCCTACCCCCATGAAAAATCTGATCCGCTACACCCTGGCCATTGCGGCTGCCCTGTGCCTGCAGCAAGTCAGCGCCGCTGATATCAGCGCCGAGAAGAAGCAGGCCATCCAGGAGTTGATTGATGTGATGAACATGAAGGCCATGCTGCCGCAGCTGCTGAACCAGATTGCCGAACAGGCTGATATGGGCATGCAGGCCGGCATGGAGGCCGCGCTGAAACAGAACAACAAACGGGATGAGGCCGAACAGGCACGGCTCCGGCAACAACTGAACGAAGAACTGCCCGCCCTGAAGCAGGACATGCGTCAGGTACTGGAGCAAGCCAATCTGCCAGCGCTGATGGATGAAATCCTGTTCGAGGTCTACGGCAAGTACTTCGAAGCCGCAGAAATCCGCGACATCACCGCCTTCTACAAATCGCCCACTGGCAAGAAGGTGCTGGTTACCTTGCCCAAGATCACGGGCGAATCCATGCAGCTGACCATGGCGCGGATCATGCCCATCGTGCAGGCCCAGCTGGAAAAGACCCAGGCTCGCATCAAGCAAAAGGTAGCGGCCACCCAGCCCTGATGCACGCGGCCGCCAACAGAAAGCCGGCACTTGCCGGCTTTTTTATTCAGGGCGTCAGGCCCGGCACCACGGCGCGGATGGCCTCGTCGAGCTGGTTCAGCGTGGCGGGGTCCACCTGCTGGCTGCACATGATGTAGCGCTTGAGGCCGGCTGGCATATCCGGGAAGGCCAGCTTGACCAGCTTGAGCGTGTTGAGCGCCGAGTGCGACTGCAGGTAGCTCAGGTCTTCCTGATCGATCAGCATGTAATCGGCCCGGCCGTGCGCGACCATGCGGGCCAGCTGCAAGGGCGTCACGGTGGATCGCATCGGCGGCTTGGCAGTTTGCGCGATGGCGGTATCCAGTGCCTGTCCGTAGGACACACCTTCCACCACACCCAGCTGGAGGCTGGCATCGGCAAACAGCGAGCTCAAGAGCTTGTGGCGTGACACGGCCGCCCGGGCCTTGGGCGAGGCGAGAACGACGTGAGGTTTGTCCTGATGGATGGGCAGGGAAAAGCGGGCATAGGCTTCCCGCTCGGGCAGCTTGTACCAGCTGGGTGAGCAGATCGGACGCTGGTTGGCCTGGATATCGGTAGTGATGCGCTTGACGGGCACCTCCAGATAACGCGCCTCAATGCCGGCACGCTTGAAGATGGCAATCGTGCGCTCCAGCAGGAAGCCCTTGGGTTGCCCGTTCTCGGTATAGCTGTAAGGTGGCTTGTCGCGGTAAGCCACCTCAATAGGCTCGGCCAGCACCGCCGTGCCGATCAAAAGAGGTAGGAAAGACAGATATTTCATCTGCCTAATATAGCCGCAACTGTGCCCAATCAGAACTGCCGGCGCAAAGCCAGCGTCAGCGATTGCTCGCGCAAGCGGGCTCGGGCACCGATCTGCTCGCGAGCAGGGCGGGTACTGTTGACCTGCAACCACTCGCCCTGCACTTGCCAGCCCGCTAGCCATGGCCGCCGGTAGGACAACGTCCAGGCATGGCCGCGCTCGTTATTGTTGTCCTGCGGCAGCAGGTCATCCTCGCGGGTACGGAAGCGATCATGGCGCAAGGCCAGGTTTCCCACGCCTGCGGGCACATCCAGCAATGCGTAATGTGCTGTGTAGTCGATCCTGGCACCGGGTCGGCCCATCAGGGTCATCCCGTCCATGGCTTGCATCAGCAATGTCCAGCCTGCTGCAGGCTTGAAGGCCAGCCCCAGATGCCGGAAGCGCGTGGTCCAGGCGTATTGCCCACCCCGCACCGCAAACGGGTCACCGCGATTATCGTAATGGGCGACCGACACATTGATCCGCCCTTGATAGGCATAGTGGGCGGACAGGTAATAGCCCGGCCGCCGATCAATCTCCATGAAGCTCTCTACGACCGGCGCCTGCTTGTTGAGTATGCCGCGGGGTCCGTAAACCGGTAAGGGTGCAAGCGGTAAAGTCTCGCTCAAGCCGGTGATCCGGTCGCCTATGCCCCAGCCACGCCAGGTCAGCAGGGTGCCAGCCGGGTCGTTGTAGCCAAACAGCGCAGCAGTAAGCGAGAGATCGTGCGGGGAACCGATGGCGCGGCCACGATGGGCCAAGGTCCATTCCAGACCGATAGTCCGGAATTCCTCACCGATCCAGCTATTGATGGCCGAAGCCGACAAGGTGCGGGTTGTCGTCCAAGCCGGGCCATCGTGCTCCAGGCTGATCGGCATGAAGAAGGCGCCCGCCTTGAGACGCGATTGCCAGGCGCTGGTCGGTACCGGTTTCCATTGCAGCCAGGCTTCGGTGACGTCGACGACACCACGCCTGGCATCGTCCGCACTCACAATCAGGGTGGCGGTCAGATCCTCCAGAGGCTCTCCCCGCATCAGTACCATGCCCTGCCCCAGCCGCACGCCATCGTCATCCGGACCGAAACGCTGCTTGCCCAGGCCGCCCTCAGGCCAGGCCTGAGCGCCCCGATGCTGCGCCGCGCGCAGATCGATCACGCCGTCCCATTCCAGTGCTTGCACCTGCGCCGGCAAGGCCAGCATAGCGCCGATGATTGTCACCACCCCGTACCGCATGATTGCCTCCCGCCTGACTCCGCCTTGGTCGCGCCAGCACCGCCATCCTGACAGGGCTGCGCAACTCACGAGCAAAACAAAACAGGGCAGCTTGGGCTGCCCTGTTTTGTTTGTAGCGTGTCGGTGCCGGGTTTACCAGACGCCCAGATACCCCAGCATGCCCTCGGCAGCCTGACGTCCCTCAAACACGGCGCGCACGACCAGATCTGCACCGCGCACTTGGTCGCCCCCGGCAAACACCTTGGGGTTGCTGGTCTGGTGCTTGTAGGCCTGTCGCTCTTGCGCCAGGGTGCGCCCGCGCTCGTCGGTGCTGATACCGTGCTTGGCAAACCACGACTCAGGCTGAACCTGGAAGCCGAAGGCGACAACCACATGATCGCACTCGATCACCTCTTCGGAACCCGGCACCACCACGGGGGAGCGGCGACCCTTGGCATCGGGCTCGCCCAGCTGCGTGGTGACCAGCTTCACGCCCAGGCGGCCATTACGCTGGATGATCTCGACCGGCTGGCGGTTCCACAGGAACTCCACACCCTCTTCCTTGGCATTGAGCACTTCGCGCTTGGAACCGGGCATGTTGGCCTCGTCGCGGCGATAGGCACAGACCACGCGCGCGGCACCCTGGCGGATGCTGGTGCGGTTGCAGTCCATGGCGGTATCGCCACCACCGAGCACGACCACTTCCTTACCAGCCATGTTCAGGTGCGCCTCACCCTCGGGCAGGGTTTCCATCCGGTGGCGGATGTTGTTGACCAAGAACGGCAGCGCTTCAAGCACGCCCGGCAGGTTCTCGCCGGGGAAGCCGCCCTTCATGTACTGGTAGGCACCCATGCCCATGAATACCGCATCGAAATCGGCCAGCAGGGTGTCAAAATCGACATCGCGGCCAATCTCGGTGTTCAGGCGGAACTCCACGCCCATGCCTTCCATGATGGCGCGGCGGGTGCGGATCACGTCTTTTTCGAGTTTGAATTCAGGGATGCCGAAGGTCAGCAGACCACCGATTTCCTCGTAACGATCAAACACCACTGGCTTCACGCCATTGCGCACCAGGATGTCGGCGGCGGCCAAGCCGGCCGGGCCGGCACCGATGATGGCGACCTTCTTGTCGGTCCATACCACCTGGCTCATGTCTGGACGCCAACCCTGCTTGAAGGCCTCGTCGGTGATGTACTTCTCGACCGAGCCGATGGTCACGGCACCGAAACCGCCCTGGTTCAGCGTACAGGCGCCTTCGCACAAGCGATCCTGCGGGCAGACTCGGCCGCAGATTTCAGGCAGCGAGTTGGTCTTGTGCGACATCTCGGCCGCTTCGAACAACTTGCCTTCCTGCACCAGCTTGAGCCAGTTGGGAATGTAGTTGTGAACCGGGCATTCCCATTCGCAATAGGGGTTGCCGCAATGCAGGCATCGGCCAGCCTGATCGCCCGCATCATTCTTCTGCAAAGGCGCATAGATCTCGATGAACTTGCGCCGACGGAAATCGACTTCGAACTTGGCGCCGGGATCGCGCGGCAGGTTCAGGAACTTGAATACGTCGCCCATGGCGAACACCTCGTCAGGTATGCCGTGTGGCTGAGGGACTTGCCCTGCTCAACCACACCGCAACTTTGGTTCACTGCGGAGCAGCGTGCGTACCGATATGACAACCGGTACGCGCGCCAGGCTCCTCTCTTAGTCTTTCAGCAGGCTATCGAGCTTGGCCGCCTTGGGCTTCACCAACCAGAAGTAATCGACGTAATCATCGAAGTCTTCCAGGATCTGGGCGCCGATCACCGAGCCGGTCAGGGCCACGTGCTGTTCGATCTTCTCTTTGAGGAAGGCACGGTACTGGCCCGTGGCCTCGCCATTGATCAGGTTGATATCGATCAGCTCGTTGTTGTAGCGATAGGCAAACTTCTCGTCGCGGTCGTACACGAAGGCAAAGCCACCGGTCATGCCCGCGCCGAAGTTGATGCCGGTCTGGCCCAGTACGATCACGCAACCGCCAGTCATGTATTCGCAACCGTGGTCACCCAGGCCTTCCACCACCGCCAGTGCACCCGAATTACGGACAGCGAAGCGCTCACCAGCCAGGCCCGAGGCGAACAGCTCACCGCCGGTCGCGCCGTAGAGGCAGGTGTTGCCGATGATCGTGCCCTCGTGCGGCTGATACATGACACCCTTGGGCGGATACACCACCACGCGGCCGCCGTTCATGCCCTTGCCGACGTAATCGTTGGCGTCGCCTTCGAGCGTGAGGTTCAGGCCCTTGGCGTTCCACACACCCAGGCTTTGACCAGCCGAACCCTTGAGGCGCACATCCAAGCTGCCTTCGGGCAGGCCGTCTGCGCCATGCGCGCGGGCGATCTCGCCACTGAGGCGGGCGCCGATCGAGCGGTTGATGTTGCGGACGTTGTATTCCAGCGTGATCGGCGTCTTGGCGGCGATCGCGGCGGCGGCGTCCTTGACCATCTTCTCGGCCAGCTCACCCTTGTCGAAACTCGGGTTGCCCTCGCTCACGCAGTAGCGCGGTTCGGAATCGGGAATCGTGCCCTGGCTCAGCAGCACACCCAGCTTGAGCTGGCTCTGGCGGGTGCTTTCGCCTTCGAGCAGTTCCAGCAGATCGGTGCGGCCGATCAGCTCGGCCATCGAGCGCACACCCAGCTTGGCCATCCACTCGCGGGTTTCGCGGGCGATGAAGGTGAAATAGTTCATCACCATCTCGGGCAGACCGGTGAAGTACTTGCTGCGCAGCTTGATTTCCTGCGTGGCCACGCCGGTAGCGCAGTTGTTCAGGTGACAGATACGCAGGAACTTGCAGCCCAGCGCCACCATCGGGCCGGTACCGAAGCCGAAGCTCTCGGCACCCATGATGGCAGCCTTGATCACGTCGAGGCCGGTCTTGAGGCCACCGTCGGTCTGCACACGGACACGGCCGCGCAGGCCGTTGGCGCGCAGCACCTGCTGGGCTTCGGTCAGGCCTAGTTCCCACGGCGAGCCGGCATACTTGACCGAGGTCAGCGGGGAGGCGCCGGTGCCGCCGTCGTAACCGGAAATCGTGATCAGGTCGGCATAGGCCTTGGCCACCCCGGCAGCCACCGTGCCCACGCCCGGTTCGGCCACCAGCTTCACCGAAACCAGCGCGCTGGGGTTGACCTGCTTGAGGTCAAAAATCAGCTGGGCCAGATCCTCAATCGAATAGATGTCGTGGTGCGGTGGCGGCGAAATCAGGCTGATGCCTTCCTTCGCATGGCGCAGACGGGCAATCAGACCGCTGACCTTGTCGCCGGGCAGCTGGCCGCCTTCACCCGGCTTGGCGCCCTGGGCCACCTTGATCTGCAGCACTTCGGCATTGACCAGATAGTGCGGGGTCACGCCGAAGCGGCCAGAGGCGACCTGCTTGATCTTGGACATCTTGACCGTGCCGTAGCGGGCTGGGTCTTCGCCGCCCTCACCACTGTTGGAGCGGCCACCAAGGCGGTTCATGCCCTCTGCTAGCGCTTCGTGCGCCTCGGGCGACAAGGCGCCCAGCGACATGCCGGCGGAGTCGAAGCGCTTGAGAATCGCCTCGAGCGGTTCGACCTCATCGACCGAAATCGACTGGGCGGCATCCACCTTGAGCTTCATCAGATCGCGCAGCATCGATACCGGGCGATTGTTCACCAGCTCGGCGTACTTGCTGTACTCGGCGTAGTCGCCATTCTGTACCGCCTTTTGCAGCTGCATGACCACATCGGGGTTGTAGGCGTGGTACTCCTCGCCAAACACATACTTGAGCAGGCCACCTTGCTGGATCGGGCGCATGGGGTTGTGCGCCAGCTTGTGCAGCTGCTTCATGTCCGATTCAAAATCGGCAAAACCGGCGCCACCCACACGGCTCACCGTGTAGGGCATGCAGGCTTCCACGATTTCGTCGGCCAGACCCACACCCTCGAACAGCTGTGCGCCGCGGTAGGAGGCCACGGTGGAGATGCCCATCTTCGAGAGCACCTTGAGCAGACCCTTGTTGATGCCCTTGCGATACTTGCTCATCGCCTCGGACACCTTGCCGCTGACCTGGCCCTGCTCGATCAGATCGGCAATCACTTCATAGGCCAGGTAGGGGTAGACCGCTGTCGCCCCGTAGCCGACCAGACAGGCAAAGTGATGCGGATCGCGCGCCGTGCCGGTATCGACCAGCAGGTTGGTTTTGCAGCGCAAGCCGGCATTCACGAGCGCGGTGTGCACGGCACCCACGGCAAACAGGGCATGGATGGGCAGCTTGTCGCGGCTGAGATTGCGATCGGACAGCACGGCAATCGCCACACCGGCTTTCGAAGCTGCCACCACGGTCGCCGCCAGGGCAGCCAAGGCGCCCTTGAGGTCGGTGCTGGCCGGGTCGTATTGCAGATCAAAGCTCTGCGACAGGAATTGCGGATCGGTCTGGCTGGTCAGCAGCTTGAACTTCTCGAAGCTGAGTACCGGCGAGCTGACTTCAATCCGCTTCGCGTGATCGGCGGTTTCTTCAAAGATGTTCTTCTCGGAACCGAACACGGTGTTCAGCGACATCACCACCGCTTCGCGGATCGGGTCGATCGGCGGATTGGTGACCTGGGCAAACTGCTGGCGCAGGTATTCGTAAGGCTGGCGCACGCGCTGGCTCAAGACAGCCATCGGCGTATCGTCACCCATGGAGCCGACCGCTTCCTGGGCATCTTCGGCCAGTACACGGATGACCGAATCACGCTCTTCGAACGTCACCTGGAATTGCTTCTGGTGCACGTTGAGCTGATCGCGGCTCAGCTCAGGGCGGCCACCGTCCTCGTCCATGCTCAGTTCGAGGCGCGTAGCGTACTGCTTGACCCAGCGGCGGTAGGGGTGGGCGGCCTTGAGCTTGGCGTCGATTTCATGCGGCAGCAGCAACTGGCCCGATTGCAGGTCCACGGCCAGGATCTGGCCGGGGCGCACGCGGCCCTTCTTCACCACATCTTCAGGCTTGTAGTTCCACACACCGATTTCGGACGAGATGGTGATGTGGCGATCGCGTGTCAGCACATAACGGGCGGGACGCAGGCCATTGCGGTCAAGCATGCAGCCGGCGTAGCGGCCATTGGTGAGCACGATGCCGGCCGGGCCGTCCCACGGCTCCATGTGCATGGAGTTGTATTCGTAGAAGGCGCGCAGTTCTTTATCGGTAGTGTCGACGTTCTGCCAGGCCGGCGGCACCAAGAGGCGCAGCGCTCGGAAGAAGTCGATGCCGCCCATCAGCAGGCCTTCGAGCATATTGTCGAGGCTCATCGAATCCGAACCATCGGTCTGCACAATGGGGCGGATGTCGTCCATGTTCGGGATCAGCGGCGAGGCCATGATGGCTTCGCGGGCGCGGGCCCAGGAGCGGTTGCCCGAAATCGTGTTGATCTCGCCGTTGTGAGCTACGTAACGGAAGGGCTGGGCCAGCTTCCATTGCGGCCAGGTATTGGTACTGAAGCGCTGGTGGAACACCGCGAGGCTGGAGGCAAAACGCTCGTCCTGCAGATCGGGGTAGAACACCGGCAGGTTCTCAGGGGTTACCAGACCCTTGTACGAGATCGTGTAGGCCGACAGCGTGGGTACATAGAAGCTGGCGTCCGGCTTGTTGGCTTTCTCGGCGAGGCGGCGGCCAATATACAAGCGGCGCTCAAAGCTCTCGGCGTCCATATTGGCCGGGCAGTTAACGAAAATCTGCGCAATCGCGGGCAGACTGCGCATGGCGGCTTCGCCACAGGCGCGGGTGTCGGTGGGCACGGTGCGGTAACCGGCCACTTCGAGGCCCTGCTCTTCGAGCTGGGCTTTCAGATTGGCCAGCGAGACCTTGCCGGCCTCCAGATCGCTGCTGTGGAAAACCAGACCGGCAGCGTAGTGATGCGCCAGCTCCAGCCCTTTCTCCTTGGCGACGGTACGCAAAAAGCCATCTGGTTTGCGGAACAGCAGGCCGCAACCATCGCCCGATTTGCCATCGGCTGCCACGGCGCCGCGGTGGGTCAGGTTGGCCAGCGAGGAAATGGCGGTGGAAACCAGCCAGTGGGAAGGCTTGTCGTCCATATTGGCGATCAAGCCGAAGCCGCAGGAATCCTGTTCGAACCCCGGGCGGTAAAGCGTGCCGTCTAGCCGGCGCTGTCTGTCGTCCATTGCAGTAATACCCGTGTACGTGCGGAGCGGCGGTTGGCGCTGCGGGTCGCTTGTGGCGGCGGCATGCCCTCGTCACCCCTTTGTGTGAGCCTGCCCTGCTGGGCAGACCCCCGTTGGGAGCGGCGCTCGGTTCCGGTCGGCGCGGGAGACGCGCTGGCAATGCGGCTGGTCGAAACGGGGTGGTCGTTCGGGCAGCGATGCCGCGCGGGTATCGCGGCACAGGGGGCAAAGCCGGACAGGATGGCAGGAAACAACCGGCCAAGCGCTATCGAAAACAAAGCCTGCTGACCACATGGCGCACCCATTCGGGCGCATTAGGGTTTTCAGCAGGCTTGATCGATTCTAACGGAGTGAACCGGCGCGTTGCAACGGTTTTGTGCGGCGCAAGAAACTTTACAAATCAATAACTTGCTTAAAGTGGTATGTAAAGAATTTTCAACAATCCGACAGAATGTTACGAAACTACGACCCGGGGCTTGATGTAGTTACAAAAGCCCGCTTACAGCCTGTCTGGACAACTTGCCTCAAGCCGAGAGCGCGAGTGCCAAGCCCAGGGGGACGAAGATCAGGCTGGCGATATTGCCCAGCAAAACAATCGAGGCCACCTTGTCAGGCTCTTGCTGATAACGCTCGGCAATCAGGAAGTTGAGTACCGCTGGCGGCAGCGCCGCGAACATCAATAGTTGCGATATTTCAACGGCTTGCAGAGGCAGCACGCTCATCATCGGCCAGGCTACTGCCAAGCCGCTCAAGGGGCAGAGCACCGCGCCCAGCACGCCCGCCTGCCAGCCGGTCTTGTGCACATCGACCATGCGCGCCCCCAGGGAGAACAGCATCAGCGGGATGGCGGCATTGCCCAACAGGGAAGCGGAGGTGCTTAGCCACTCAGGCAGCACCACCCCACCCAGATTGCAGGCAATGCCCGCTACCGAGGCGATCAGCAGCGGGTTCTTGGCCAGATAACCGAGTGTGGCATGCGGATTGACCAGCCTCACGCCGATGGTCATGTGCAAGAGCGTGCTCACCACAAACAGCGCGACCGCAGCCGGCAGACGCTCAGGCCCCAAGGCGAGCAACACCAGCGGCAGCCCCATGAAGGCCGCATTGTTGAACATCATCGGCGGCACCAGCGTACGCACACTCTCGCGCGCCACACGAGCCACGACCACACTGATCAAGCCGGAACCCAGAATCACCGCCGTGCCGCCCAGCAGCAACCAGCGCGATTCCCACAAATCAAAGTGCTTGCTGGTGAGCCCTGCAAAGATCAGCAAGGGCGCCAGCAGGTCCACGGTCAGCCGGTTCATCTCGGTGAGGTCCGGCTTGCGCAGACGGGCATACAGGTAGCCCGCCAGTGAAACCAGCAGGATGGGGGTGATGATGCCGAGGATGCGCAGCAGCATGAGAGTCTCGGGGTAGATGGGCAGCAAAGCGGTAGCGGATATCAGACCACAGGCGAGCACATGGTGACCATGACGGGGAACCCGTAGGGTCAGTTACCGCAGCCGCAGCTCGCGCATCGTGGGGACGTTGCCCCTAGGTAGCCGGTGACAGCCAGTCACGCGAAGTCAGGAAATCCGTCAGCAGCGCGGCCTCAGGACTACCGGCCTCGGGCTGATAGTCGTAGCGCCAGTTCACCACCGGCGGCAGGCTCATCAGGATCGACTCTGTGCGACCGCCCGATTGCAGGCCAAACAGCGTGCCGCGATCCCAGACCAGGTTGAATTCCACATAGCGACCACGGCGATAGCCCTGCCAGTCGCGCTGGGCTTGCGTGTACGGCGTATCGCGGCGGCGCTCGACAATGGGGAGATAGGCGTGCAGGAAGGCGTCGCCCACGGCACGCGTCATGGCAAAGCTGCCTTCGGTGCCCAGCTCGCTGAAATCGTCAAAGAACACGCCACCGATGCCGCGCGGTTCATTACGGTGCTTGAGGAAGAAGTACTCGTCGCACCAGTGCTTGAAGCGGGGGTATTTGTCGTCACCGTGCGGCGCGAGCGCGTCGGCGCAGGTTTGATGGAAGTGGCACGCGTCGTCTGCGAAGCCGTAATACGGCGTCAGGTCCATCCCGCCACCGAACCAGACGACGTCGTCCTGCCCCGGCGCAAAGGCGCGGAACATCCGTACATTCATATGCACCGTGGGCACATAGGGGTTACGCGGATGGAACACCAGCGATACACCCATCGCCTCCCAGGCGCGCCCGGCCAGCTCGGGCCGGTGGGCGCTGGCCGACGGGGGCAGTTTGTCGCCCATCACATGGCTGAAGCCCACCCCGCCCCGCTCCAGCAGCGTGCCATCTTCGATGATGCAGGTACGGCCACCGCCACCGGCGGGGCGCTGCCATTCATCACGGCGGAAAGTCCCGCCATCGGCCGCTTCAAGCGCGGTGACGATGCGGTCCTGCAGATCGAGGAAATATTGACGGGTGTGGGCGGTATTCATAGTCAGGTAGGCCAATAGCGACGCTCGGCGTCGGGTCTTGAGAGAGCTCAGGCGAGGTGTGGCTTACTGCGCGTCGGCAAACAGTACCAACACCACGCCATCGGATGCCGGGTGATAGGCATGACCCAGACCCGCCGGCACCAGCAGCATCTGGCCTTGGCTGGCATGCGTGGCGCTGCCGTGCTCGTCGATCAGGCCCACGCTACCCGACAGCACCACGATGCGCTCCTGCACCTTGTGGCGCTCGTCAGGGTAACTGACCTGGGGTCGCTGGTTGAGCAACAGCGCCGCGCCGGCACCCAGTTTGGCCAGCAGATAGTCGGTATCGACGGGCTGGTCGGCGCCGATGGCTACCAGATCAAGCCGCTCAATGCCGGCCATCAGAGATTCACTTCCAGATTGTCGATCAGGCGCGGCTTACCCAAGCGCGCAGCGCCCAGGATGACCATGCGCTTGTCGCCGGGACGCGCGTGTTCAAGCCTGTCCTGATCGCGGATCTCCACATAGTCCACACGCCAGCCATGGTTCTCCAGATCGGCGCGGGCCGTTTCGGTGAGTTTGACGAAGTCGGTAGCGCCCGCCTCCAGTGCAGTCTTGATCGCAGCCAGATTACGGTAAAGGCGTGCGGCTTCGTGGCGCTCTTCCGCTGTTAGGTAGCCATTGCGTGAGGACAGCGCCAGGCCGTCGGACGCGCGACCGGTATCGACCGGGACGATGGTGATGGGCATGTCCAGATCCGCTACCAGACCCTCGATCACCTTGAGCTGCTGGTAATCCTTCTTGCCGAACATGGCGGTATCGGGCTGGACGATATTGAACAGCTTGGTCACGACCGTCGCCACGCCACGGAAATGGCCGGGGCGGAAGGCGCCACAGAGTTCATTCTGGATGGCCGGCGGTTCGACCTTGTATTGCTGCTCGGTGCGTGGGTAGAGCTGATCCACCGTGGGATGGAACAGCGCATCGACGCCTGCGGCTTCCAGCTTGGCGCAATCCGCTTCGAAGGTACGCGGATAGGTGTTGAAATCTTCACCCTGGCCAAACTGCAGCGGATTCACGAAGATGGAGACAACCACCTTGCCCCCGCCTTGCGCCGCACACGCCGCCTTGGCGGCTGTACACAGCGAGATATGGCCCTCGTGCAGATTGCCCATCGTGGGGACAAAGGCCACATAGCCCGCCTGCTTGCGCCAGGCGCGGAGTTCGGCAACGGTGGTGAAGATATGCATCGTGGGGCCGCTAAAGAAGGGTTGAATGCCAGGAAGGAAAATACACAGGTTCGGTCGCGGATTTTACCCTGAGGCCGGTCATGCCGTGGCGATCATGCACGCCACTCAAACACGACGGTACCTTCCTGCACCGTCGCATCGGGCACGGAGCCAAGACGAGATAGGCCCAGCTTATGCGCCAGCCGCATCGAACGCCCGTTCTCGGGATGACACTCGGCACGCAGCCACTGCACCTTCAGGGTGTTGCGTCCGGCTGCCAGCAGGGCTTGCATGGCTTCCTGGGCGTAGCCCTGTCCCCAGTGGGACTCCGCCAGCTCATAGCCCACACTCCAGTAGCCCGCGGGTTCGCGGCGCAAACCGCAGGATCCGATCAGCTCGCCAGTGGTGGCCACCACGATGGCCAACTGCCAGCGCGTACGCGGGACAAGCTGCTGGTCCGCCAAAAAACGGGCCAGCAGCGCACGGGTAAACGCGGGGCTCACCGCCTCGGCAGGATAGTGCGCAGCAAAGTGCTCGCCGCTGCGCACACTAACGTAGGCTGCGGCATCGTCCTGCTGGAAATCACGCAGGATCAGGCGCGCAGTAGAAATCGGCAGCACACTCAGAACGTGTGTTCCGCTGCAGGAAAGGCTTTGGCCTTCACTTCGCGCACATAGGCCTCGACCGCACCCTGGATGCTGGTCACGCCGTGCATGAAGTTCTTCACGAAACGCGCCTTCTTGCCCGGATACACACCCAGCATGTCGTAGACCACCAGCACCTGGCCATCCACATCCACGCCCGCGCCGATCCCGATGGTGGGCACGCTCAGGCTTTCGGTGATTTCCTTGGCCAGCGTGGCCGGCACCATTTCCATCAACACGATGGCGGCACCGGCGGCTTCGAGGGCCTTGGCGTCGCGCTTGAGCTGTTCGGCACCGCTATCGGACTTGCCCTGCACCTTGTAGCCACCGAAGACATGCACGGATTGCGGCGTCAGGCCGATATGCGCACACACCGGAATACCGCGCTGGACCAGAAAGCGCACGGTTTCAGCCATGTATTCACCACCTTCAAGCTTGACCATCTCGGCACCCGCCGCCATCAAGCGCGCGCTCGACTCGAATGCCTGCTGCGGGCTCTGCTGGTAGCTGCCAAAGGGCAGATCCGCCACCACCATGGCCTGCTTGGCATTTTTGGCCACGCAGCGGGTGTGGTAGACCATCTGCTCCAGCGTCACCGGCAGGGTGGAGCTTTCGCCCTGCATGACCATGCCGGCAGAGTCACCCACCAGCAGCATGTCGACCCCGGCCTCAGCCATCAGGCTGGCAAAGCTGGCGTCGTAGCAGGTGAGCATGGCGATCTTCTGGCCTTCCTGCTTATGTTTTTGCAGCGTCGAAACGGTGATTTTCATGGGGTATCCGTCTGTTCGTTCAAGCGCTTGCTCCGTTGGCAGCGCCCATGATGACGCTTCAGCCCTCGTGGGGATAAGCTGCTTCGCCTTGATGCGGCGCAACAATAGCCAAGCCGGGCCACGAGTTCAATGGTGGGACACCGCAAACGCGGTCCAGCGTGACGCCATGCAACAACCCTGCGATACAGGCGCTAATCAAGCCGGTAAGCGGCGACGTCCCGGCTCATCTCGTCGGCCAGTCGCTGCAGCTCCGTGGCCAGCTCGGCACTACGCTCGGCAGCACGGCTGTTCTCTTCGGCCATCTGTGCCACCCGCTCCACCTGACTGGCGATCTCGTTGCTCGCGGTGCTTTGTTCACGCAGGGCCGTGGCAACCTCGCCCACCAGCTCCCCGCTCTGCGCCGCACTCTGGGCGATCTCACCCATGGCTGCGCGGGTGGATTCAGCCTCGCTGACGCCTTCGCGCACCGAGGCCACGGCCTCGGCCATGCGCCGCGACACCTCGCCGGAGCGCTGCTGGATCGTCGCCACCATGGCGGTGATTTCGACCGTGGAGTTGGCTGTCCGTTCGGCCAGCTTGCGGACTTCGTCTGCCACCACCGCAAAACCGCGCCCCTGCTCACCGGCACGCGCGGCCTCGATGGCGGCATTGAGCGCCAGCAGATTGGTCTGGTCGGCCACTTCCTTGATCACGCTGACCACGGCGCTGATCTGGCGACCACTCTCTTCCAGCCGCGCCAGCTCGTCGGCCGCCTCGTCCACCAGATCGGAGATCGCACCGATACGCTGTGCCGTCCGCACCACGGCGTCCCGACCGCCCACAGCCTGATCACCACTCTGGCGTGTGAGCCTGCTGGCTTCGCCCGTACGGTCCGATACATGAGAGATGCTGACGGTGACTTCTTCGACGCTGGCAGCCATGGTGGATGCGGCATCGCTTTGCGCAGCAGAGCTAGCCGTGACTTGGTGCGAAGCCAGCGCCATCTCTTCGGCAGATCGATTGAGCCGGGCAGCGTTGTCGCGCACCGCGCTCAAGCCCTCACGCAGGCGGGTGATCAGGCGATTCAGTGCTTCGAGCAACTCGGCCAGTTCATCCTTGCCCTGCACCGGGAACGGGCGGGAGAAATCCAGTTGCTCGACCACGCGGATGACCTCATTGCGGGCGCGCTGGGCGGTGCCGACCACCTTCTGGTAAGTGGTGTAGGCAAACCAGAGCAGCAGGAAAACCGCGACCAGCATGACCGAAACAGACATCCACTTGGCCGTGCTCACGGCAGCCTGCGTGTGCGTCTTGGTCAGCTCGCCCTGATGATGGTTGTGCTTCACATGCCGATCCAGTGCGGCCAGAGTGGCATTGGCCGCATCACGCAACTTGGTAGTGGCAATCGCCATCGAGGATGTGGTGTCGTTGCTGCGCGAATAACCCAGAACTTGATCCAGCACCTGCAGATAGGCGGCGACGGCAGCCTTGTCCTCGGCCAGCATGCGCTTGTCCTCGGGGTCGCTCACATAGGCCTCGTAACCTTCAAGCACCTTGTGCAGACGCTGGACATTGGCGTTCAGCGAGGTCTCCAGCAACTGCTTCTTGTCAGGATCCTGTTCGATCACATGCAGCAGCAGGTCGGCGCGCACGGCATAGAACGTGATCTTGGCCTCGTCGATCAGCTCGATGCTGGGAATGGTATTGCCGGTCAGCTCGTTGATATCGTTACCAAGCCGGACTACCTGAGTGAGGCCACTGATGCCGTTGATCAGCAGCCCCGCCACGGCAATGATGATCAGCGCGGCCAGACGATGGGAGATGCGTTGCAACATGGAAGCCTCTCTGTGCAATACGGGCAGACTGGCTTGAATCTAGTCAGCCCGAGCGCCATGGGCAAGCAGGATCACGCTTTGTTGAAGTACTCGCGAGCGCTGCGCATGCCCTCGATACGCCGTAGCAGCAGGCGGAAATCGTCACTGGGGCCGGTAAGGTCGAGGTTCTCGGTGTTCACCATCAGCACCGGCGCGTCGGTGTAATCGTAGAAGAAGCGGCTGTAGCGTTCGGCCAGCTTGCGCAGGTAGATATCGCTGATCTTGGCTTCATATTCGCGCGAGCGGGCATGCACGCGGCCGATCAGCGTATCGATATCGGCTTGCAGGTAGATCACCAGATCCGGCGTGGCGGCGCGCACGCGCAGATGACGGTAGATATTGGAGTACAGGCCGAACTCATCGTCGCTGAGCACCAGTTCTGCGAACAGCGGGTCTTTGTCGAAGAGGAAGTCCGATACGGTCTGCCCGCCGAACAGGTCCATCTGGGTCAGGCTTTCCACCTGCTCGACACGCTGGAACAGGAACGACAGCTGCGTCGGCAAGGCATAGCGCTGCATGTCCGTATAGAACTTGGGCAGGAAAGGAATCGCCTCGGGATTTTCGAGCAGCAGATTGGCACCCAGATGCTCGGCCAGCAACTTGGTCAGCGTGGTCTTACCCACGCCGATCGGACCTTCAACGACGATATAGCGGTAACGCTCCAAGCCCATGAGACGGTCTTCCCTCGGTGTTTCAGTCGTACTTCAGGCTGCCAGTTTAGCCAGTCCGTCGCGATTGCAGGCATCGGCATGCGCCTGCGCGCTGCGGCCATCCGCCAGTACCAGCATGGGTGCAATCTCGGCCAAGGGCACCAGGACAAAACTGCGCTCCAGCATGCGCGGGTGTGGCAGGGTCAGGCGCGCATCGTGCATGGTCTGATCGCCGTAGCAGAGCAGGTCCATATCCAGGGTACGCGGCGCGTTGCGGAAAGTGCGTACGCGCCCGGCGTGCTGTTCGATCTCCAGCAAGGCATCCAGCACGGCATGCGGTGACAGCGTGGTATCGATGGCTGCCACGGCATTGATGAAATCCGGCTGATCCAGATACCCGACTGGCGAGCTGCGGTACAAGGCAGAAGCCGCCACCAGCGCGGTCTGGGGTAATTGCCCCAGCATGGCCACGGCCGCACGGACCGTGTCGCTCGCTTCGCCCAGATTGGCGCCCAGCCCGATAAAAGCGCGCACGCTCACGCCGTGCCGCCGGTTGAGCCACCATCAGCGCCATCCCGCCGGCTGCTGCCGCTGCTGCGACGACGGCGCTTCTTCGGGCCTTCTGCGGCGGGTGCGCGAACCAACATGGCCTCGCGCTCGGCGTTATCGGCGTGCTGGAAGCGGGTCCACCAATCGGCCAGCTCCTGATCGATCTCGCCGCTGATTGCACGCAGGCAGAGGAAATCGTAACCCGCGCGGAAACGGGGCGACTCCAGCAGCCGGAACGGGCGCGCACCGGCACGCTGCTCGAAGCGTGGTTGCAGCATCCAGATTTCCTTCATGGCCGTGCCATAGCGACGGGGAATCGCCAGTTTCTGTTCCTGCACGGCCTCGACCTCGTCGATCGCGGCAAACAGCGCCGGCATGGGCTTCTCGCCTGCCGCTTTGCGCTTGTCCCAGTTGTCCAGCACTTCCAGCCACAACAGGGAGGCAAACACATAGCCAGCAGAAACCGGCTTGTCCTCACGTATGCGGCGGTCGGTATTTTCCAGCGCCGTACGCAGGAACAGCTCGCCCCGTGGCGTGCTCATCATTTTGTCGAGCAGGGGGAAAAAGCCGTGGTGCAGACCTTCGTCGCGCAGCTGCATCAGGCAGGCCCAGCTATGGCCGCTGAACAGTAGCTTGAGCATCTCGTCGAACAAGCGTGACGAGGGTACGTTCTGCAGCAGGGGGGCGAGTTCGTGGAAAGGCTTGCGGGTGTGCGGGTCGATGGTCAGGCCCAGCTTGGCGGCCAGCCGCACGGCGCGCAACATGCGTACGGGGTCTTCCCGGTAACGTACCGACGGGACACCAATCATCGCCATGCGCTTCTTTTCCACATCGGCCACGCCACCGTGGTAATCGATGATCTCTTCGCGGCTCGGATCGTAGAACAGCGCATTGACGGTGAAATCGCGGCGACGGGCGTCGTCTTCCTGGCTGCCCCAAGTGTTGTCGCGGATGATGCGGCCGGCATCGTCCGTCACGGCCTCGCCGCTGCCACGGAAAGTGGACACTTCGACGACTTCCTCGCCATACAGTACATGTACGAGCCGGAAGCGGCGGCCAATGATGCGCGAGCGCCGGAACACCTTGTGGACTTCTTCGGGTGTGGCGCTGGTCGCCACATCGAAATCCTTGGGTTCGCGCCCTAGCAAGAGATCGCGTACCGCGCCGCCAACAATGTAGGCCTCGAAACCCGCTTCCTGAAGCTTGTCAGTGGTTTTCAGGGCGAAGCTGGGCAGGCGGTTGCGGCGGATGCCGTGGCGCTTGAGCGGGATCACCACCCGGCCGCCACCATGGCGCTTCTTGAGCCCGAGGACCCGGCCGATAAATTTGTGGATCATGTTCTTCTTGATGGAGCTGCTGTCTTGATTGATCTGCTGTGTCGTCAGAGCCCGGGCCTAAGCCGGGCGCTGGCGATTATACGTGACGAAACCGCCAATACCGGAACTGTTGACCGAGCGTTCCGACAACCGCCAAGCAACCGGAAAAAACCACCATGCCTGTAATCCGCTACCGTCTGCTCAATGTCTTTGCCGAGGAAACCTTTGGCGGCAACCCGCTGGCCGTGATCGAGGATGGCAGCGCCCTCAGTGATATCGAGATGCAACACGTGGCGCGCCAGTTCAACCTGTCTGAAACCACCTTCATCTTGCCGTCCGCTGTCGCGACGGCCCGTATCCGCATCTTCACGCCGGGTTACGAAATGCCGTTTGCCGGCCACCCCACGCTGGGTTCGGCCGAAGTAGTGCGCAGCTTGCTGGCGACGGGCGATGCGATTTCGCTGGAGATGCAAGCCGGCATCATCCCGGTCAGCGCCAATGGCACGCGCTGGACACTGACCGCCAATGCACCCGAACACCGGCCCATGGCGGCTAGCGCGGCCGAGCTCGCCGCCATGCTGAACCTGCCTGAGCATGCCATCGCCGGGCCTGCGCTGTGGGTCAGCTGCGGTAACGAGCAGGCCATGATTCCGCTCAGCGATGTGGCACATGTGCATGCAGCGCGCCCCGACGCGGGGCTGATGCAGCGCTACAGCGTCAACCGGGCCGGCAAGCCCAAGGCCTATGTGTTTGCGCGCACGAAGACCGGGTTTGAGTCGCGTTTCTTCTGGACACCCGATACCGGCGTTGCCGAAGACCCGGGCACCGGCTCGGCCGCCGCCAACCTGGGTGGCTGGTGGCTAGCCACACAAGGCAATGCACCGCTAGCCGCGCTGATTCATCAGGGGACGCAGATGGGGCGCCCGAACCGCCTGAGCCTGCATGTGCAAGATGGGCAGATCAGTGTGGGCGGACGCGTGATCGAGCTGGGTGCTGGCGAGCTGCGCTGGTAGCACAGCCCCCTTAGGGTGCAACACGCGCAGCACACCACCTCGGCATCCGATCGGGTATCCGGTGCAATGCGGTCTTGCCTTATTGCACCCTGGGGCTGCACTGCCAAGTGCCGATCAGTTGCGGCAACCCGCGCTCAGGTCGTAATCCGGCTGATACACGCTGGTGCGTACATCCAGCAGACCCAGCACCGTATGGAAGACGTTGTCGTGGCTGGCCGGCTGGCTGGCACGCTGGCGCAGGCAATCCGTGCGCAGACCCAGCGGCTGGGCAAAGCCGGGCGTCATCCACATCACCATCGGCACATGGGTCTGTACCTCGGGCGCGATGGCGCGCGGCAAGCCATGCAGGAACACACCGCCCTCGCCCAGTGACTCTCCGTGGTCGGATATATAAATCATCGCCGCGTCGTGGCTGGTCTGCTGTTGCAGCATATCTACCGTGCGTGCGAGAAAATGGTCGGTGTAGCGGATGGCATTGTCGTAGCTGTTCACGATCTGCGCTTGTGAGCAGGCACCCAGCTCGGCCGTATCGCAAGTCGGCGCAAATGCCCGCTGTGCAAGCGGATAGCGCTTGAAGTAGGCCGGGCCATGATTGCCCATCTGATGCAGCACCAGCACCAGACTACCCGGGGTCTCGCGCAGCTTGGCATCCAGCCGGTGGAGCAGAATCTCGTCCAGACAGCCCTCCGGGCTACACAGCGGATCAGCCGTGGCAGGGCCGAACTGCTCGAGAGGCAGATCGCTGCACACGCCTTTGCAGCCCGACTGATTATCCCGCCACAACACCGACAGCCCCGCCCGTTTGAGCACATGCAGCAGCGACTCGCTGCCCCGGATGCGATCGTCATCGTATTGATGCCGCCCCCAAGGAGAGAACAGGCAGGGGACGGACACCTCGGTATTGGTGCCGCACGAAGTCACATCAGGAAAATTGATGACCTGCCGCGCGGCCAGCTCGGGGGTCGTCTGACGTCCATAGCCATTGAGGCCCCAGTTGGCGGCACGGACGGTTTCCCCCACCACCAGCACCAGCAGCAAGGGCTTGCGACCTTGCTGCCAGGATGGCCCCAGTCGCGCATCCTGGCCCACAGGTAGGCGCGGCCCCCTGGAGGAGCCCGACTTGGCCAGTACCTTGATGGATGCCACCACCAGGTTTCCCGGCGTGATCAGATGACGCAACGACTTCTGGTTGCGCATCAGCGCGGAGAATTCCTTGTAGACCAGCAAGGTACCCGACACGCCCACCACAAGGGCCAGCAACAGGTAGCCCATACGGATCATTACGGCACGCGGCAGGGCGATACGGCGCAACTGGACGCGCCAGAGCAGCAATAGCGGCAGCGCACTGTAAACCAGCACATGCAGAAACAATCCCGGCGTGATCAGATCACGGGCTTCGTGCCAGTCGGTACGCAGCACGTTGCGCATCATGCTGGTATCGAAATACACCTGATACCGCTGCATGAAGTAGCTCGCCGCACTGCTGGCCAGTACCAAGCCAGCCAGCACAGGCTTGGCAGTCCAGCGATTGCACACCAACCCGAATGCGACGAAATGCACAGCAATCAGGGCCAGGGCGACTGCTAGTGCAAACAGGACACTGCTTTGGGCAGACAGTGCGGCACGCCAGAAAGGGCCATTGCAGACCAGCACGAAATAGGCGCTCAAGGCCAGCAGCAGGGTTTCCACGCGCCATGCAGGACGTGAATCTGCGCCCAGCCATCGCACCGATAGACCCGCCCATTTCTCGCTCACTACCGATTGCATCGCCATCCTCGTCTGCGCTCCCGGCACCATCCGGGGGCGTGGCAGTAAAGGGGGCCATGAAAACAGGCGGGGCTTAAGACAGGCTTAACGCAGCCACTCGGCAGACGTGGATGGCAAGGGGTGTGTCAGCTGCGCAGGGGTCGGCCTGCTGTCGGCGCCTCGCGGCGGAATACCAGGCGCTGGTCGGAACTGACTTCCGGCGTGTAGCGATAACCTTCGAGATCAAAGCGTGCCAGGTCTTCCACCTTGCGCAAGCGGTGCTGGATCGCATAGCGTGCCATCAGCCCGCGCGCCCGTTTGGCGTAAAAGCTGATGATCTTGTAATGGCCTGCCTTGCCATCCTCGAACACGCACTCGACCACCCGCGCCTTGAGTTGTTTGGCGCGCACCGCCTTGAAGTACTCGTCACTCGCCAAATTGACCAGCACGGGATCTGGCATGGCGGCGATCTGGGCATTGAGTGCCTCGGTCACCGTATCGCCCCACCAGGCATACAGATTGGTCCCGGCGGGGTTGGCCAGGCGCGTGCCCATCTCCAGCCGGTAGGGCTGCATCAGATCTAGGGGCCGCAGCAGCCCATACAAGCCCGACAGGATACGCAGATGCTGGTTCGCATGGCTCAGGTCATCATCGCTGAGGCTGCGCGCATCCAGGCCCTCGTAAACATCTCCCATGAAGGCCAGCACCGCAGGCCGGCTGTTGGCGGGCGTGAACTCACGTGACCACGCCTGGTAGCGGCCGGCATTGAGCACCGCCAGATTGTCCGAGATGGCCATCAGGCTGCTGAGATCGGCGGGGGTCTTGGTACGCAGTATCTCGATCAGCCCTGCCGACTGATCAAGATAATCCGGCAGACTGGTCGCAAGGGCACGCCCCGGTGTTTCAAAATCCAGGGTCTTGGCGGGAGAAATCACGAACAGCATGGTAAAACCTGAACCAGGAGAGGAAACCAGGGCGGCATTCTAGCGTCACAGTCACTACGATAAGTTTGTTCATGTACTCAACCGTGCGGAGGCCCCGACGATGCAAGACAGCCGCTATGACAACGCCACCCTTGAGCACATCATTGATCAAGCCACCATTTACCAATGCGCCTGCCCGGCACAGGTTGCCCGGCAGATGCTCACCCTGCGAGACGTGATGGCCTACGAGGCGCAATGCCTGAGCCGGCCGGATGATGCACTGGCCGAAACCCACAGGCTCATTGCCCAGGCAGCCGCAGATGCCCACCAGATCATGGAAACCTGTCTGGAGAAGGTCATCGACATCGAGGGATGGGATCGCAGCAACTTCACCATGCCCCCCGCCCTGCGGGAACGGCAACGTGAGGAAGTGGCCCGCTGGCTGGGCAAGACGTCCTGATTATTTTTGCGGTTGTTTAACCCGTTTGGGGCGCCTTGCTCGTTTAAGGGTTTACCTACCACGAGGAGCCCGACCATGTGCCGCCCCATTCCCGCCTTCAGTACGCTGCTTGCCCTGCTGCTCGCAGCCTGCTCGACCCAACCCCGCGACACTCAGCCAGCCACACCGCCTACGCCACCGACACCCGTCGTGAGCGAGCGCACCATCGCCCCCGCACCGACGCCCGTGGCCACGGCCGACAGCGCGCAGCCACAAAAGGCGGCAGGGCTGGCAGCCGAAATCAGCGTCAGCGGCTCGGCCGTGCTCAGGGAACGGCGACAGGAGATGGCCAAACCTATCATGGCCCTGCCCGCTCCAGCCTTTGCGCCCCAAGTGCAGATTGCCCCTGCCCCGCAGAACACCGAGCAGTACCAGCACACACCGCGCCACGGCATCCAGCTGGTCAGCGAAACGCCGGTATCCACCTTCAGTATCGATGTCGATACCGGCAGCTACAGCAATGTGCGCCGCCTGCTGGGCAGCGGCCAGCTGCCGCCGCGCGATGCGGTGCGCGTAGAAGAGTTGGTCAACTACTTCCCCTATGCCTACGCGCACCCCAAGGACGACAAGCCGTTTGCCGTCAGCACCGAAGTCGCCCCCACGCCTTGGAACCCGGACACGCTGCTGCTGCGTATCGGCATCCAGGCGCGCGATCCGGCCAAGGCCAGCCTGCCGCCGGCCAATCTGGTCTTCCTGGTCGATGTGTCGGGGTCGATGTTTGCCGACAACAAGCTGCCGCTGCTCAAGAATGCCCTCAAGCTGTTCGTGAACCAGCTGCGTCCGCAAGACCAGGTGGCCCTGGTCACCTATGCCAGCGGCACGCAGGTGGTGCTGGAACCCACGTCGGGCGAGCGCAAGGCCGTGATCAGCGCAGCGATTGATCGGCTGCAGGCGGGCGGATCAACCGCCGGCGCATCAGGCATTGAGCTGGCTTACCAGATGGCCCAGCAAGGTTTCCGCAAGGGAGGCATCAACCGCATCCTGCTGGCCACCGATGGGGATTTCAATGTGGGCATCATCCGCTTCGAAACGCTCAAGGATCGTGTCGCCGAAAAGCGCAAGACCGGCATCTCGCTGTCCACCCTGGGCTTTGGCACCGGCAACTACAACGAGCAGCTGATGGAGCAACTGGCAGATGCTGGCGACGGTGCCTACAGCTATATCGACACGCTGGGCGAAGCCCAAAAAGTGTTGGTAGACGAATTCACCAGCACACTCGCCACCGTGGCTAGCGACGTGAAGATTCAGCTCGAATTCAACCCGGCTGCCGTGAAGGAATACCGCCAGATCGGCTTCGAGAACCGCGCACTCAAACGTGAGGACTTTGCCAATGATCAGGTCGATGCCGGCGAGATCGGCGCGGGCCACCGTGTGACCGCGCTGTATGAGATCACCCTGGCCGGCAAGCGCGGTGCGGTCGAGCCGCTGCGCTACAGCATCAACAAACCGCAGCTGACCGGCAAGGATGCCGAGCTGGGCTTTCTGCGCCTGCGCTACAAGCCGGTGCATGGCAGCGCCAGCGTGCTGATGGAAACACCGATCGCCCGGAACACCATCGCCGAACAAGGCAGCGATGACTTCCGCTTTGCCGCCGCCGTAGCCGCCTTTGGCCAGCGCCTGGGCGACGATGGCAAGTATCTGGGCAAGTTCGGTTTCGAGCAGATCCGCGCGCTGGCCAACGCGGCACGCGGTGACGATCGCTTCGGTTATCGCGGTGAATTTGCGCGCATGGTTGGCCTGGCCGAGAGCCTGTCGGCCACCAAGTGAACGCATCGCAGGGTGCCATAAGCGCAGCGCATTGCACTAAGCAACACCAAAGTGCAATGCGGTTTGCGCCTTATTACACCCTACGCCACAGCCACTGGACGATGCTCGATTACGCCACCGACCCCTGCGAAACCAGCAACAGCCACGCGGCTGATCTACACTCGGCCACCATGCAGCACGCCGATGATGCCGCCCTGATGCTTGCTTACGCCGCCGGCGATGCCGCGGCGTTCGAGCGTCTGTACGCGCTGCACCGGCAGGGCCTGTATGGCTTTCTGCACCGGCAGGCGCCGCGTGCCGTGTGGGTGGATGATCTGTTTCAGGAGGCTTGGCTGGCGGTGGTGAAGGCCCGCGCCGACTACCGGCCCGAGGCCGCGTTCAAGACCTGGCTTTACGGCATTGCTCGCAACAAGCTGATCGACCGCATCCGCCAGCAAGAACCCACGCTGCTGGCCGATTTTGCCGGCCACGATGACGATACCGACCCGCTGGCCCGGCTACCGGCTAGCGCCGCCAACGACCCGGTGGCTGTACTCGACAAGCTGCAAACCGGCCAGGCACTCGATATCGCCCTGCGCACCCTGCCCGCTGTGCAGCGCGAGGCTTTTCTGCTGCGCGAGCACGCCGGCATGGAACTGGACGCTATCGCCGCACTGACGGGCGTGAACATGGAAACTGCCAAGAGCCGGCTGCGCTACGCCGTCGCCAAACTGAAAACCGCGCTGGCACCGTTGGGTGAACAGGTATGAGCCATCACACACCCATAGACGACCCCGATCTGCAGCGTGCCTATGCCGCGCTGGATCAACCCGCGCCATCCGCCGCGCTGGACGCTGCCATCCTCGCCGCCGCCCACGCGGCCGTGCAGCCGCAGGCCGAGGTCATCCCCTTTACGCCGCGTCCACGCCGCAACTGGCTCGCCCCGCTATCGCTGGCCGCCTCACTCACGCTGGCCGTGGGCGTAGGCTGGCATATGCAGCAGGCCGGCGAAGGCCAGGTGGCCGGCATGGCTGCCGAAATCCACGGCACCGCCGACACCCCGCCGCAGGTAGGCATGGCCGCAGAAGCCGGTCGTGCCAGCACCGCCGATGCCGCCCCCGCCAGTGCGCCCGCACCCGTGGTGGTCGCCCGCCTCCCCGCCGAGCCAGCGCCGCCGAGCTTTGTGCCCCAAGTCAGCCTCAACACCCCGGTCGAAGCCAAGGGTGACGTGCGCAAAGAAGCCAAGCGCGAAGCCACCGCTGGTGCCAGCGGTTTGGCCGCAGACCAGATCGTCGAATCCGCCGCGCTGCGCGAACAGGTAGCCGTTGCCGCTGCACCACCTAAGGCAGCTTACCCGGAACGCACTATCGCCCCCGCTCCAGCGCCCATCGCTGCCGCGCCGCCCGCTCCCGTCACGGCCCCTGTCGCTGCCGAAGTCGCCAGAAAAGCGACGGTCGATAAGCTGATGGTCAGCGGCGCGCGCGCGCGGCAGCCCATGGACTTTGATCGGCAGATTGCGCAGCTGCGGCAGTGGCTGGCTGAGGGGAAGACAGGCGAGGCGGAAGCAGGTTTGAAGGCGCTGCGGCAGCAGTGGCCGGATAAGCCCTTGCCGGAGGATATTCGGCGCTGGGCGGGGACACTGGAGGATTTACGGCAAGGGGAATGAGCCTGCGCGGCGGGGAGCAGGTGGGTTAGGCTATACCACTACTGCACCCAAAGCGCGCAGCGCATCACGCGGCAACGCCGCTAAACACTCAAGACTCCGACAACAACATCAAGACAAACAGCAACACCAACAAGCCCCCCAGCACCGCAAACCCGATCTTCCAGTAAGACCAGGGCCGCTCACCCTGTACCTCACCGGTCTGGCCATTGACCAGAAAACGCCAGGTCTTGCCGCCGTACTGATAGCTCGACAGCCACACAGGCAGCAGGATGTGCTTGAAGGTAATGTCGAAATAGCGCGGGCTCATGCTGTGGATGCGCTGCAAATCGCCACCGATATCGCGTTCGATGGCGTTGCGGATGCCGCCCTCCATCTCACCGCGGGCAATCTCGAAACCGGGCTGCAGACCAATCTGATACGCCTCCACCGTAAACCCCGCCAGATAATCCTCGCGATACGGCTTGAGGCCACTCAGCCGCCAGGGCTCCAGCCCGTTCAGATAATCCTGCGGCAGAGAACGCGACGCTGGTACGGTGATGTCGTCAAAACTCACCGCCACCTGTCCTGCTGCCGGCGACCAGCGCACGCGCTGCACTTGACGCGTTTTGGTCACACCGTTCTCGGTATAGGTCTCAGTGACGTAGTAATAGTCGCCACGCTCGCCCGTGTAGGGCGTGTCGGTGTTGGCGTCATAGGTCCAGTACGGCAGGTACAAGCCCTTGAGCCCGGTAGCCGCGCGGTAAGCCTGCTTGAGCGCGTTGGGTGCGAACCAGAGGCCATCTATCCAGCCGCGGAAACGGTTGCGTGCATCAGCCTCGGGGATCTCGAACGGTGCCACGGCGCGCGGCTGGATGAGGCGCAGGCTGGTGGCCTTGCTGGCAATCAACGGTGCCGTACAGAACGGACATTTGTCGGCTGTTGTGTGCTCGGGTAATTGGGACTGCGCGCCACAGGCAGGACATTTAACGGTCTGGCGCTCAATGGTTGCCTCATTGCCAGCAGCCTGATCCAAGAAATGCTGGTAGTCCAGCTCCGCCACCGCGGTGTCCTGCACCGCCTGATCGGCCTCGGGGATGGCGTTTTGGGCGCCGCAGTAGGGGCACTGCAAGGCATGCTGGCCGGGGGCGAATTGCAGCTTGGCACCGCAGGCGGTACAGGGGTAAGTCTGTGTGGTCACGGTGTACTGGATTCCGATTCGCGACGGGCTGCCTCGAGAATGCGCTCGACGGTACCGTCTTTGTGCATGCTCTTGAGTGCCTCATCCAGCGGTGCAATCAGATGCTGGTTACGTTGATGGACATAGTGGAAGACCGGGATACGCTCAAAAGGCGTGACCACAGGCGGGACCGAGGATTGCTGACGAATCCTGGCCAAGGCACGATTAGCCAGAACGTCACTGAGCACCAGCACCTCTACGCGCCCTCTTTGCAACATCGCCATCAGATTGGCTTCGGTCGGCGCATAGCTGACCGCCATTCCCTTGGTGTGCTGTTCCACTACTTTGGCCCCACGTATCGTGCCGATACGATAACTCGCGAGCTCCTGCCAGTTACGCGGGCGGATGGTGTCGCTCAATGACACCGCAAAAATCTGCACGTTGCCCAGCGGGGTCGGCACCGCACGCAAGTTGGGATATTGCACGCCAACGCCTGCAACACGACCCAGCTCCGCATCATATTGCCCGCTGTTCGCCATGTTCAGGGAACGCAGGGAGGGCAATCTGTCCAGCACCATGCGGTAGCCGATCCGCCGATAGGCCTCGCCCAGAATGCGCGCACCTATCGTGACCGAAGGGTCGATATTGTCCGGCGCGGATACCCGCACCTCCGGCTCGCCGGCCATGGCGGAAGTCAGCAACAAGCAGGCGAGCAGGTGGCGCAGCATTTACGTTATTGCGGCAGTGGCGGCGGCATGCTGGCGAACAAGGCTGCCAGCTCCGCCTGCTCCCCGGCCTTGCCCCACGCAGGCATGCCCTGTCGCCAGACCAGACTGTCGCGGTTGACACTGCCCGCCGCAGCTTGCGACTGCAAGGTGGCAAGATCAAACGGCCCTGTTTGCTGGCCGTTCACCGCCACAAAGAAACTCACCGCACCCGGAATCGGCGGCGGCACAGCGGGCCCCGCTGCCGGGGCGGTGCCCGAAATCCCGCCACCCGCCTGTGCCGGCTGCTGGAACAGATTGCCCATACCCTGCCCAAGCATGCCGCCGACGCCAATGCCCATCATGGTGCCGGCGGCACCCGTGTTCTGGGCGGCATCGCGCATGGCTTGCGCAGCCTGGTACTGGCCGAACTGCTGCATATTGCCGATGGCACGCATGGCGCCTTGCTGGTCGATGGCTTTCTCGACTTCTTCGGGCAGGCCGATGTCCTGTACCTGGATTTCGCACAGCTCCAAGCCCATGCCGCTGAAGTCGCCTGCGATGCGCTCACGGATCTTCTCGCCCACCTGCGTGACCTTGCTTTCCAGGTCGATTACCGGCACGCCGATCTCGGGCATGACTTCCTTGATGCGGGTACCCACCTTGCCGCGCAGGTTCGCCTCGATATCCTCAGTGGTGAACTCAGCCTTGGTACCCATCAGGTCCACGAGGAAGGTCTTGGCATCGACAATGCGAATCACGTACAGGCCGAACGCCGTCACGCGCACAGCGCCGAACTCCGGATCCCGCATGGTGGCCGGACCGGCCGTACCCCACTTGAGGTCGGTGTACTTGCGGGTATTGAAGAAATACACCTCGGCCTTGAACGGCGAGTTGAAGCCGTACTTCCAGCCTTTGAGCGTGGCCAGGATCGGCATGTTCTCGGTGGTGAGCGTGTACATGCCCGGCGTGAACACGTCGGCGACCTGGTTCTTGCCCAGCTGGCCTTCATTGACGACAACCGCCAGCTGACCCTCGCGCACGGTCAGCTTGGCGCCCATCTTGATTTCGTTCTGGTAGCGCTCGAAACGATGCGCCATCACCTCGGGGCGATCCTCGGTCCATTCGATGATGTCGATGAACTCGGCGGTCAACTTGTTCCACAGACTCATTGCGTCCTCTCTCTCGCTAGACGGCATGGAAAACTTGGAGGCTTACACCATAGACCCATGTTGCCTGCTTGGACAGCTGGTGGTGCAGGGATTCCATGTAACTATTCAACAACGGCAGAAGCCGGTTTGCCTCCGGGCCAGGGCAAGTCCCAGGGCATGTGCCACTCGGTGGGCAAGGCACCCCATTCGGTGCCGCTGGTCGGCGGGCAACACAGGGAAAATGTCTCGTCCTCCAGCGTAAAGCGCAGCGCATACGCATGCAGATAACCCCGGTCTGCCGCCTCGCCGCCATAGCGTGCGTCGCCCAGTATCGGGCTGCCCAGCGATTTGAGCGCAACGCGCAACTGATGCGTGCGGCCGGTCAGCGGACGCAGCAGGAACAGGCGCCGGCCATTGCCTACGCCCGTGCTGAAGAAACGGGTCAGTGCCGGGTCCTCTCGCGTGGGGGCCAGGCGCCAGCTACCATTACGGCTGCGCACCATATCGCCACTGATCAGCCCCTGCTTCTTGGTGGGCTTGCTGGCCGAAACTGCCAGATAGCATTTATCCATGCGCCGCGTGGCAAACAATTGCCCGAATGTCGCGGCGGTGTCGCCCCCCTTGGCAAACAGCAGCAGACCGGAAGTCAGCGTATCGAGCCGATGCACGCCATGCAGATCAGTCAGGCCGGTCTGCTCACGCAGCAACGCGAGTACGCCCGGCGCCGCCGCCTCGCGGTGAAAGCCCTGTCCCGCAGGTTTGTTGATCACGATAAAACGCGGGTGGTTGAGCAAGATATCCATCATGGCGAGAGCTTAACGGCTGGTGTGCCCCAAAACAAAACGGCGCGATCACTCGCGCCGTTTTGTCCAAATTTGCCGTGCAGCGCACGACACCTGATCAGGCAATACGCTTGGCCAGCTTGTCGATATTGCCGAGCGAAAAGATGTGCGAGTAGATCAGCGACATCATGCCGTTGGCGGTCCACTTGCCCAGGGTTTCTGCCGGCAGAGCGCGCAGCTTCTCTTCATCGATCACCCACATGCCATCCATACCCACTTCCTCGCCATTGGCCAGCGTGGCGGTCGCCGACACCTGACGCATCAGGTCGTGCTTGGCGAGCTCGGCGGCAAATTCCTTGGCTTGGTTGGCTTCATCACGGGCGCGGAACATAAGGCCGGCAAACTGCTTGAGTTCTTCGGAAGGCTGGCCGTTCACGAAGGCGAGCGGATCGGTATCACGCTGGATAGCCGAGGCAACCGACTCCTCGATGCACAGCACGGCATCGTTGTTTTCCACTTCCACCGTCACATAGGGATAACGACGCACGAAGAAGGGAATGTATTGCGCATCCCACTTGCCATCGGCATCCACAAACACGTTCTGGTCTGCGCGCAGGCCCACCATCGCGGTCGGCATGTAGGTCTTTTCCCCGGTTTCCGCGAACACGATCGGGTATTCACGCATCAGGCTGCCGAACTCGCCGCCCACCACAGGCACCGCATGCACGGTTTGGGCAAACACATAGTTCTGCGCCAGCGTCAGACGCAGATCGGCATGCTTGGCGGGGTCCAGGGGGACAACGTCTTTGTAGAACATGGGTATTTCCTTCGAAGGCGGCTCCGGGCGGTATGCCGCCAAGCCATTATTGATTTATTCGGGCTGCGTGCCGCCGGCAGGCAGTTTTGCCAGCAGCAGAACGGCAGCGATGATAACCGCGCCGCCGATCCACTGCGAGGCCGTCAATCGTTCCTCGAGCAAGACGGCAGCCAATACCACCGTGACGACTGGCTCGAAAGTGGACAGCATGGCGGCTTCCGAGGCACCGACGCGATTCAGGCCGGCAAAAAAGGCCAGTGCAGCGATTACGCTACACAGCAACCCGATGGCAACTATCGCCAGCCAGCCTGACAGCGCCTGCGGCCAAACCGGTACTTGCTGCAAGCCGACCATACCAAAGGTCAGGGCGCCCCCCGCCATAATCAAGGCCGTCCCCGCCAAAGGCGATGTCCGCGCCATCAGCTTGGTGCCGACCACGATATACACCGAGTAGATCAGCGCCGCGCCCAGTCCGAAGGCAATGCCTGTGGCCGATCCCGACAGCGCATCACCCACCGTGAGCGCCAAGCCCAGGCTGGCCAGCACCAATGCCGCGAGTTTGCGGCGGGTGAGTGGTTCGTGCAGCCACACGGCGGCCATCAGCGTAACGATGACCGGAAACGTATACAGCAGCAGCGCAGTCAGCGAAGCGCTCGCATGCTGGAGCGCACTGAAATAGGCGAACGCCTGCCCCGCGTACCCGATTGCCCCCATGCCCAGCAGCCCAAGCGCCAGCTTGCCGCGCGGCCAAGGCTGTTTGCGCCAACGCATGATAGCGGCCAGACACGCCGCAGCAATCCCGAAACGCAGCAGCAACACGGCTTGCGCGTCGGCACCGGCGGCATACGCCACCCGGCCGAACAGCGGCATGATGCCGAAGCAGGCGGCAGACAGCAGGATCAACAAGGCACCCTGAGTGCGTGGGGACATGAGTTCGGATTCCAGACAGAACAACGCCCCGATACCTACCGGGGCGTTGAGAGTCTTGCAGCTTCAGGGCAATCAGGCCAGCTTGGCCAGCTGCACCTTCATCTTCTCGACCGTGGCACTGAAGTCGGCGAGGCGTTTGCGTTCCTGCTCGACCACGGCGGCCGGGGCCTTGTCGGCAAAGGCCGGGTTGGCGAGCTTGGCGGTAGCCTTGGTGATTTCGCCTTCGAGGCGGGCGACTTCTTTGCTCAAGCGAGCGGTTTCGGCGGCTTTGTCGATTTCGACCTTGAGCATCAGGCGCGTGGTGCCCACCACCTGCACCGGGGCATCGTCCTCAGGCAACTGCGCGACGACCTGTACTTCGGACACGCGGCCCAGCAGCTGCAGATACGGGCCGAATTCAGCCAGTTCTTCTGCTTTGCCTTCGAGGAACAGCGGTACCTTCTGCGCCGGGCCCAGGTTCATTTCCGAGCGCAGCGTGCGGATTGCCATGGTCAGGTCGCGGAACACGGCCATGCGAGCATCGGCTTCGGGCTTGACCTTGTCCATCTGTGCCAGCGGCCATTGGGCAAGGCTGATGCTGTCGGTCTTCTTGGCGTTGGCCAGCGGGGCCACGGTCTGCCACAGCTCTTCGGTGATGAACGGAATGATCGGGTGGGCCAGACGCAGCGCCACTTCGAGCACGCGCACCAGGGTGCGGCGCGTGGCACGCTGCTGGGCTTCGTTGCCGTTCTGGATCTGGACCTTGGTCAGCTCCACATACCAGTCGCAGTAGGCATTCCAGACGAATTCGTAGATGGCTTGTGCGGCCAGATCGAAGCGGTAGGTGTCGAGCGCTTCCTTCACGGCGGCTTCGGTGCGTTGCAGCTCGCCGATGATCCACTGGTCGATAAAGCTGAACTCCAGCGGCAGGCTTTCATCCTGACCACAATCCTTGCCGTCCACATTCATCAGCACAAAGCGCGTGGCATTCCACAGCTTGTTGCAGAAGTTGCGGTAGCCCTCGGCGCGCTTGAAGTCGAAGTTCACATTGCGGCCCAGCGTGGCGTAGCTGGCCATGGTGAAGCGCAGTGCGTCGGTACCGTAGGCGGGCATGCCTTCGGGGAACAGCTTTTCGGTCACCTTGGCGATCTGCGGTGCCTTTTCGGGGCGACGCAGACCGGTGGTGCGCTTGGCGATCAGTTCGGGCAGGGCGATGCCGTCGATCAGGTCGACCGGATCGAGCACATTGCCCTCGGACTTGGACATCTTCTTGCCTTCGTGGTCGCGCACGATGCCGTGGATGTACACATCCTTGAACGGCACGCGGCCCATGAAGTGGGTGGTCATCATGATCATCCGGGCAACCCAGAAGAAGATGATTTCGTAACCCGTGACCAGCACGCTGGACGGCAGGAAGGCGTGCAGCGCGGGGTTCGCGGCGTCCTTTTCGGCATTGCCGGTCCAGCCCAGGGTGCTGAACGGCACCAGAGCCGAGCTGAACCAGGTGTCGAGCACGTCGTCATCGCGGCGCAAGGTCTTGCCACCGGCTTGCGCCTGGGCTTCCGCCTCGGTGCGTGCGACGTAGACATTACCGGCTTCGTCATACCAGGCCGGAATCTGGTGGCCCCACCAGAGCTGGCGGCTGATGCACCAGTCCTGGATGTTGTTCATCCACTGGTTGTAGGTGTTCACCCAGTTTTCGGGGATGAATCGCACCTGGCCCGAAGCCACGGCCTCGATCGACTTCTCGGCAATCGTCTTGCCGGTCGGGTCGTCCTTGCCCACGCGCGACATGGCCATGAACCATTGGTCGGTCAGCATCGGTTCGAGCACCGAGCCGGTACGGTCGCCCTTGGGCACCATCAGCTTGTGCGGTTTGATCTCGCCGAGCACGCCAGCGGCGTCCAGATCGGCCACCACCAACTTGCGCGCTTCCTTGACCTTGAGGCCGGCGTACTTGGCCGGCAGCGGCAGCGTGCCTTGCGGTGTGCCATCGAGCGCGAACACCTGCGCCTCGGCCAGAATCGTGGCCTGCAGGCTCATCACGTTGATCAGCGCCGTGTTGTGGCGCTTGCCGACCTGATAGTCATTGAAATCATGCGCCGGGGTCACCTTGACCACGCCGGTGCCGAAGTCCTTATCCACATAGCTGTCGGCAATGATGGGGATTTCGCGCTGGGTCAGCGGCAGGATCACGGTCTTGCCGATCAGGTGCTGGTAGCGCTCGTCCTCGGGGTGCACCATCACGGCCACGTCGCCGAGCATGGTCTCGGGGCGGGTGGTGGCCACGGTCAGCGAACCCGAACCGTCCTTGAGCGGATAGTGGATATGCCACATCGAGCCGTCTTCCTCGACGTTCTCGACTTCGAGGTCGGAGATCGAGGTGCCCAGCACCGGGTCCCAGTTGACCAGACGCTTGCCGCGGTAGATCAGACCCTGCTCAAACAGTTTGACGAAGACTTCACCGACCACCTTGGAACGGGTCTCGTCCATGGTGAAGTATTCCTGCTGCCAATCGACCGAGCAGCCCATGCGGCGCATCTGCTGGGTGATCGTGCCGCCCGATTTGTTCTTCCATTCCCAGACCTTGCCCAGGAAAGCCTCGCGGCCCAGATCGTGGCGGCTGACCTTTTGCTCGGCCAGCTGGCGCTCGACAACGATCTGCGTGGCGATACCGGCATGGTCGGTACCCGGCACCCACAGGGTGTTGTGCCCCTGCATGCGGTAGTAGCGCGTCAGGCCATCCATGATGGTCTGGTTGAACGCGTGGCCCATATGCAGCGTGCCGGTGATGTTGGGCGGCGGCAGCTGGATGCTGAAGCTCGGGGCGGACGTATCCATGCTCGGCGCGAAGTGGCCGGCGGTTTCCCATTGGGTGTACCAGCGGCGCTCGATGTCGCCGGGTTCGAAGCTCTTGGCGAGTTCCATGTCGGTGCAGTGCTAAATCGTGGGGAAGCCGCGGATTATACGGGGAAAAGTGCACTCGCTCAGGCATGACGCGGCAAGTCCGCTGCGGCGAAAGTGCTTGATGACGCTAAGATGGCGGCATGTCCCGCCTGCTCGCCTCTCCGCA
Source organism: Chitinimonas sp. BJYL2 (assembly GCF_027257935.1). Classification (NCBI taxonomy): domain Bacteria; kingdom Pseudomonadati; phylum Pseudomonadota; class Betaproteobacteria; order Neisseriales; family Chitinibacteraceae; genus Chitinimonas; species Chitinimonas sp. BJYL2. Next base: position 437,809 of record NZ_JANZKW010000001.1, read on the forward strand.
AACCGCCGTGCGCCTGCTTTGGGCCGGCCTGCTTGTGCTGGCTGCGCTTGCGCTCTTGTCAGCCACCAGCGGTGCCGTGGCGATTCCGCTCGCCGATCTGCCGGGTCTGTTGCTCGGCGCCCCTGCCGACGACACCGGCCTGATGCACCATGCCGTGCTGGTAGATATCCGTCTGCCGCGCATTGTGCTCGCCATCCTTGCCGGCGCGGCGCTGGCAGTGGCCGGCTGCGTGCTGCAGGCTATGTTCCGCAATCCGCTGGCCGAGCCAGGCCTGATCGGCGCCTCCAGCGGCGCTGCACTCGCCGCAGCCGTGGCACGGGTGTTGTTGCCGGGGCTGATGATTGCGCCGCTAGCCTTTGTGGGCAGCCTGCTGGCGACATGGCTCGCTTGGGCCATCGGCCGCGGGCAAGATGCCGCGCGCCTGCTGCTTGCCGGCATCGCCATCAATGCGCTGGCTGGCGGCGGGCTGGCCTTGCTGAGTTACCTGGCCGATGAAACTGCGCTGCGTGGCGGCATCGTCTGGGCGCTGGGCAGTCTCTCCGGCGCCGACTGGGCAACGCTGACTTGGCTGGCGCCCGCGCTGATCCTCTGCTGCGGCGCGCTCTGGCGCGAACTGGGCGCGCTCGATGCGCTGCTGCTGGGCGAGCGCGAAGCCTGGCATCTGGGCTTTGCCCTGGGGCCGTTGCGTCAGCGCTTGATCGCGCTCACCGCCCTGATCGTTGCCCTCACCGTGGCCGCCTGTGGCGCCATCGCTTTTGTAGGGCTGATGGCACCCCATCTGGCCCGGATCGTTCTGGGTCCGGCTCACCGGCTGCTGCTGCCCGGTGCGGCGCTTACCGGTGCCATCGGCCTGCTGGCGGCGGACTGGCTGGCCCGAACCGTGATGCTGCCATCCGAACTACCCTTGGGTGCGGTGGTGAGTCTGGCGGGTGCACCTTTCTTCCTGTACTTGCTGATCAGCGCCAAGCCCAGACCATAGTCGCCGCGCAGCCTCAGTCTGCAAAACTGAGGCAGTAAACCGGTGGCAGTTCGGCCGACAGGCGCTGCCAGCGCTCGCCCCCTTGATCGCCCAACCAGAGTGAGCCGGTGGTGGATGCCATCGCCAGCAGCGTACCTTGGGCATCCACCGCCATGCCGTGGCGGTAGACCAGATGAAACGCGGGTGCGGTCGGCAAGCCTTGCTGGAGCTTGTCGAAAGTCTGGCCACCATCGCGCGTGCGCAGCACATAGAAGTCGCCGGCCAGCGGCACGCGTCGCTGGTCCACCTCTGCCGGCACAAACCAGGCCGTGGCCGGATCGTGCGGGTGTGCCACCACCACAAAACCAAAATCCGACAAGGGCACGGGCGGATGCAGCTCACGCCAGTGCTGCAGGTTGTTGTCACTCACCAACTGGCCGTTGTGATGCTGGCACCAATACACATCGGGCCGGGCCGCGCACTGGGCAAGGCGATGCGGGTCCTGGATATCCGGGTCTTCCGCCGACTCCGGCGGCATATACGCAGCGCGCATGCCGGCTGCAGCCTTGTCCCAGCTGGCACCACCATCGTGCGTCTGCCACACGCCACCACAGGAAATGCCGATCACGACGCGCTGAGGATTGCGCGGGTCCACCAAGACCGAGTGGATGCCGGCATCGTCAAAGCCACCGCCGAACCAATTGGCGCGTTCCGGTCGCTGCCACAGCGCATCAATCAGTTGCCAGCTCGTACCGCCATCGTTGGATCGGAACAGCCCCGGCGGAATGCCACCTGCCCACAGTGTGCCGTCGCCGCCGATGGCCAGAGTCCACATCTGATCCAGCGGCTTGGCGTCGGGGTCGGTTGGCAGCGCAGGCACGGCCAGTGGGTGCCAGTGGGCGCCGGCATCCTCGCTCACATGCAGCTTGGGGCCGAAATGACCATCGCGCAGTGCCACCCACCAGCGCCCCTCATAGGCCAGCACTGCGCTGACCTGCACACCCAGAAAATGTTGGCCCGTCAGCCGCCAGCCCGCCGCATCGCGCGCATACACCAGCAAGCCCTTGCGGGTTCCCAGCAACAAATGGTTCTGCATGGTTCAGCCTCCGGAAAGGGCTTGCATCACGTAGACGCTGGCATCGGCCGGCACGGGCAGATCCAGCGCATCGCGGCGTAATTCGCCATTGATGAACAAGGCAACATGCTTGCGTAACTGACCGTGCTCATCGAGCACATAGCCACGCAGCGACGGGTAATCGGCAAAGACACACTCCAGCGCAGCCCTTGGCGTTGCCGCATCCACCCTCACGGGTGTGGGCGGCGCAAGGTGGCGCAGATGGGTGGTAAATCCGATCAAGGGCATGGACACGTTATAGACACTGCGGAACACGCCGCCATGCGGGCTATCATGGAGGCTTGCCGTGTGCCCCGTCTGAGTAACCATGTCCTATCTGCCCGAACCCGCCTTCCGCCACGATCAGGCCCGCCGTGTCGGCATCCTCTTGATCAATCTCGGCACGCCCGATGCGCCCACGGCCAAGGCGGTACGGCCTTACCTGAAGCAGTTCTTGTCTGATCCGCGCGTGGTGGAGATTCCACGACTGGTATGGTGGCTGATCCTCAACGGCATCATCCTCAACACCCGCCCGGCCAAATCAGCGGCCAAGTACGCCAGCATCTGGACGCGCGATGGCTCGCCCTTGGCCATCCATACCCGTGCGCAGGCCAAGCTGCTGCAAGGCTTCATGGGCGATGCCGGCCAGCCCGTGGTGGTGGAGTGGGCCATGCGCTATGGCAACCCCAGCGTGGCCAGCAAGATCATGGCGCTCAAGGAAGCCGGTTGTGATCGCGTGCTGGTGGTGCCGCTGTATCCGCAATATGCGGCATCGAGCACCGGCAGTGCGATGGATGCAGTGGCCGATGCCATCAAATCCCTGCGCAACCCGCCCGAGATCCGTTTTCTCAAGCACTTCCACGACGCCTCCGACTATATCGAGGTGCTGGCCCAGCGCGTGGAGCAGCACTGGGTGCGCGAGGGCCGCGGCGATCATCTGTTGATGAGCTTTCATGGCGTGCCGCGATTCAGTCTGGACAAGGGCGACCCGTACCACTGCGAATGCTACAAGACCGCGCGCCTGCTGGCCGAGCGCTTGGGACTGCCGGCCAGCAGCTACACCGTGGCCTTCCAGTCCCGTTTCGGCAAGGCCGAGTGGCTCAAGCCCTATACCAGCGAGCAGCTGCATAAGCTCGGCAAGGCCAAGACCGCCAAACTCGATGTGATCTGCCCAGGCTTTGTGGCCGACTGCCTTGAAACGCTCGAAGAAATTGCCATGGAAGGCAAGGCGGATTTCCTGCAGGCCGGAGGCGGCGAGTATCGCTATATTCCCGCGCTGAACTCGGAAGCCGACTGGATTGCCGCGCTGAGCCGCATTGTCACGCCACACCTGCACCCCTGGCTGCAACAGGCAGACGATGCCGCCGCCCTGCAAGCCCGCAAGGCACGCGCCGCTGGACTGGGCGCTAAAGCATGAAACTGCGTGCGGGACTGATGCTGCTGGCGGCCTTGTTGAACGGCTGTGCGGTCATGGGCCCCAGCACCATTTCCAGTAACCGGCCTGCCTACAACCAGGCCGTGCAGCGCACCAACGATCAGGAGCTGCTACTCAATCTGGTGCGGATTCTCTACCGCGACACCACCTACTTTACGACGGTGGAACGGATTGCCGCGTCGTATGAATTCAATCGCGGCATCAGTGGCGGCGCGGGCTGGCAGTCGGCGGCCGGTGCCATCAGCCGCTCGCTCAATCTGGATGAAGGTTCGTTTGCCATCAACGAGCAGCCGACCGTTTTTTATGCCCCCGTCGAGGGCGAAAAGTTCGTGCGCCAGATGATGACGCCAATGAATCCGGATCTCTTGCTGATGCTCGTTAAATCGGGCTGGTCGCTCGATCGCGTGTTTTCGATTGGCGTGCAGGAAATGAACGGCTTGCGGAATGCGCCGTCGGCATCGGGGCCCACGCCGGCATTGGAACCGGAATTCCGTGGCTTCAAGGAAGCGGTGCGGCTGTTGCGAGTGCTGCTGATCAACGGGCTGATCGAGCTGGGCCGCAGTCAGGAGGGCGATGGACTCGAAGTGCGGCTGTCGCCCGCCGCCGAAAACCGGCCGGAAACCATCCGCATCAAGGAACTGCTGGGGCTGGAGCAAGGCCGTAGCCGCTTCCGTATCGTGCCAGGTACCGACAAACACGACCCGAACACGATTGCAATCTCGACCCGGCCACTGATTTCAGCACTCAGCTATCTGGCCCAGGGCATCGATGCCCCAGCCGCCGACCGTAAATCCGGCAAGGTGCGCCAGACACTGCGCCACGACGGTGCGCCGTTTGACTGGCAGGAACTGCTCGAAGGCGTGTTCCAGGTGCGCTCATCGGCCACGCCGCCCGATAACGCCAGCGTCGCCATCGCGTATCGCGGCAGCTACTTCTACATCGCCGACGATGATCTGGAGAGCAAGTCCACCTTTGTGTTGCTGAACCAGCTGATGGCGCTGAACGCCACGCCGGCCGGCAGTGGATCGGCAATGAACTTTACCTTCGGCAAGTAAACCGGCCTCAGTTTGAGGCCAGTTTATTGCGCGCCAGCGGCGGGTTCTTGGACAGATAACGCTTGAAACCCGCCAGCATGGCTTCGGCCATCTTGTCCTGATAAGCCTCGTCGCCGAGTTTCTTTTCCTCTTCAGGGTTGGAGATGAACGCCGTCTCCACCAGTACCGAAGGAATATCGGGCGCCTTGAGCACTGCAAAACCGGCCTGCTCCACATGCGGCTTGTGCAGGCGGTTGATCTCGCCCAGCTCGCCCAGCATGGCTTTGCCGAGTTTGAGGCTGTCGTTGATCGTGGCGGTCTGGGTCAGGTCGAAGAGCACCTTGGCCAGATGCGGGTCGCGGGTATCGAGCTTCACGCCACCGATCAAGTCGGATTCATTCTGGCTTTGCGCCAGCCACTTGGCCGCCGTGCTGGTTGCGCCGTTCTCGCTCAGTGCGAACACCGAGGAACCACGCGCTTGCGGCTTCACGAACGCGTCGGCATGGATCGACACGAACAGATCGGCACCCACCTTGCGTGCCTTGGCCACTCGCTGGCCCAGCGGCACGAAGTAATCATCGTCGCGCGTCAGCACGGCGCGCATGTTCGGCTGCTTGTCGATCAGCGCCTTGAGCTTCTTGCCGATAGCGAGCGTGACGGTCTTTTCGTAGGTGCCACCCTTGCCCACTGCGCCGGGGTCTTCGCCACCGTGGCCGGGATCGATCACCACGGTGACCAAGCGCGCCACATCGAGCTTGTCCTTGTCGGCCGCTTCGGCTTTCTTGTCCTTGTCGGTCTTGTCGATCTTGGCCAGCTTCTCGGTTTTTTCAGGCTTGTCGATAGCGGGCGCCGGTACATCCTTGCCATCGCCGGCAAAGGCCAGGAGCGGGTCTTCGGGTTTGGCCGGGTAGAGGTCGATCACCAGGCGGTGCTTGTACTCGCCATAGGGATCCAGGGTGAACACTTGCGGCTTGATCTCGGCCTTGAGGTCCAGCACCACGCGCACCACGCCGGGCTTGAAGCGGCCGGCGCGCAGGGTTTTTACATAGGGATCATCGGTGCCGATGCGCTGGGCGATATCGGCCAGCTCCTTGCCCCAGTCGGCGCCTTCCAAGTCGACCACCAGTCGTGCCGGATCGGGCACCGTGAACTGGTTGAACTTGAGTGGTGCCGTGGATTCGAGCGTGATGCGCGTGTAGGCCTTGGCCGGCCAGACACGCACGGCAACCACGGCAGAACCGGCGGCGGTGCCGGCGAGAGATCGGGGCGAAACAGCGAACAGCAGGGCCGCGGCTGCTCCTTGCAGGATCAGGCGGCGCTGGGCGTCGGGGCTGCTGTGGTCAAGCGGGCCAGACATGAGACTCCAAGGGGTGTACCGGCAACGAGGGTAAAGTCCCGTCCATCGGCTTGTGGTTGCAGTGATACCTGCCAGTCCGGCCGGGGCAACAGGCCCTCGGCTTTGTCCGGCCACTCCACCAGGCAAACGCTGTTCGGGTTGAACAAATCCCGAAAGCCAGCATCCTCCCATTCAAGCGGATCGGCAAACCTATACAAATCAAAGTGATGCAAGTCTAAGCTAGAAACAACATAAGGTTCAACCAAAGTGTAGGTCGGGCTCTTCACCCGGCCGGCATAGCCCAACCCGCGCAGGATGCCGCGCGTCAGCGTGGTTTTGCCCGCGCCCAGGTCGCCGAGCAGGAAAATCGTCATCCCGCCTTGCAGGCCACGCGCCAACTTTTCGCCCATGGCCAGGGTCGCTGCCTCGTCGGGCAGGAAGGTGCTCAGGGTATGATTCGGCGCATGCATGAGGTCGATTCACTGTGGGATGGTCAGGACTGGGCCGCGCTGGCCGCGCAGCTCAAGGGCTGGGCGCGCGCGCTGGGCTTTGATGCGGTGGTGATCGGCGATGCCGATCTGGGCGCGGATGCGGAAAAGAATCTGCAAGCCTGGCTCGCCGCCGGCCACCACGGCGAGATGGATTATATGGCCTCGCACGGCAGCAAGCGCGCCCGGCCTGCTGAGCTGGTACCCGGTACGCGGCGGGTGATTTCGGTGCGGATGAACTATCGCCCGCCTGCCGCCAAAGACAGCGAAGCCGTGCTGGCAGACGGCGAAGCCGCGTTTATCTCGCGTTACGCACTGGGCCGCGATTATCACAAAGTGTTGCGTAACCGCCTGCAAAAACTGGCCGAGCAGCTCAAAACCGTGGTGGGGGAGTTCGGCTACCGCGCGTTTGTGGACTCGGCCCCGGTCATGGAAGTGGAAACCGCCGTGCGCGCTGGCCTCGGGTGGCGCGGCAAGCACACGCTGCTGCTGACGCGCGAACACGGCTCGTTTTTCTTTCTGGGCGAGCTATTCACCGATCTGCCCCTGCCGGTGGACCCGCCGCTGGAACAGGAACACTGCGGTCGCTGCACACGCTGTATCGACATCTGCCCCACCCAGGCCATCATCGCACCCTACCGCGTTGATGCACGGCGCTGCGTGTCTTATCTGACCATTGAACTGCATGGCGCGATCCCGGTGGCATTGCGCCCCTTGATCGGCAACCGCGTCTACGGCTGCGATGATTGCCAGCTGACCTGCCCGTGGAACCGTTTTGCGGTGGACAGCAGCGAGGCGGACTTTGCCGTCCGTCATGGACTGGATGCCGCCAGTCTGGTCGAACTGTTTGCCTGGACCGAGGCCGATTTCCAGCAAAAGCTCGCCGGCAGCGCCATCTACCGCATCGGCCATGAGCGCTGGTTACGCAATCTGGCTGTGGGTTTGGGCAATGCACCCAGCACACCAGCCGTGCTGGCGGCGCTGCAAAGTCGCCGCGACGATGCGTCGGAACTCGTACGGGAACACGTTGCATGGGCATTGGCCCAGCACGCAGCGCGGGCTGCAGCAGCGTAGAATGGCGGCCTTCGCTGTCTAGATGTTGCCGCTCATGTCCTCCCCCCACGCCAAGCAGTCGTCCCGCCCCATCGGTGTTTTTGATTCCGGTATCGGCGGCCTCACCGTCACCCGCGCGCTGATGGAGCGTTTGCCCTTCGAGGATATCGTCTACTTCGGCGACACCGCCCGCGTGCCTTACGGCGTCAAATCGGTCGCCACCATCGAGCATTTTGCCCAGCAGATGGTCGACTTCCTTCTCCAGCACGAGGTGAAGCTGCTGGTGATTGCCTGCAACACCATCTCGGCTGTCGCCGCCGCCAAGATCCGCGCCCGCGTCAACATTCCGGTCATCGACGTGATCGAGGCCGGTGCCCGCAGCGCGGTAGAAGCCACGCGCAACGACGCCATCGGCGTGATCGCCACGCCCACTACCGTGAACAGCAATGCCTACGCACGCGGCGTGCACGCGCTCAAGGCGGATGCACGTGTCTACTCGCAGGCCTGCCCGCTGCTGGTGCCGCTGGTAGAAGAAGGCTGGCTGGATCACCCGGTCACGCGGCTGACGGTGCAGGAATACCTCAAGCCCGTGCTGGCCGAGGGCATCGATACGCTGGTGCTTGGCTGCACCCATTACCCGCTGCTCAAGCCGCTGCTGGCACAGGAAGCCGGCAGCAATATCCGTCTGGTGGATTCGGCCGTGAGCGTGGCCGAACAGGTCGCCGAAACGCTGGCCGCGCTGGATCTGGCCAACCCGCAGCGCGGGGAACCGACCTATCGCTATTACGTCACAGACATTCCGCTACGTTTCCAGACCGTGGGTGAGCGCTTTCTGGGCCGCAGCCTGCGGCACTTGGAGATGGTGCAGCTCTAGGCGGAATTTCACCCTGCCACGGGGCAAGCGCGCGTGCCGTGGTAGAATCGCGCGCTTGATTTGACTCGGGTTTTTCGCACCATGACGCTTTCCACGCTTACCGCCCTTTCCCCGCTCGACGGCCGCTATCACAAATCGGTTGCCGCGCTGCGCGACTGTTTCAGCGAGTACGCGCTGGTCAAATACCGCGTCAAGGTCGAAGTCGAGTGGCTCAAGGCCCTGGCGGCCGAGCCGGCGATTGCCGAAGTGCCGGCTTTCTCGGCCACGACGATTGCCGAACTCGACGAGGTGGTCGCACAGTTCTCCGAGGCCCATGCCGAAGAAGTGAAGGCGATTGAAAGCCGCACCAATCACGATGTGAAAGCCGTCGAGTACTGGCTCAAGGAACGCCTCTCGGGCAACCCCGAAGTGGGCCCGGTCAGCGAGTTCTTCCACTTTGCCTGCACGTCCGAGGACATCAACAACCTCAGCCACGCGCTGATGCTCAAGGCCGGCCGCGAAGCCATGCTGCCGCAACTGGCCGGCATCATCGACCGCCTCAAGAAGCAAGCCGGTGCCCTCGCCGATGCTGCCATGATGTCGCGCACCCACGGCCAGCCGGCCTCGCCGACCACCATGGGCAAGGAAATGGCCAACATTGCCTACCGCCTTGAGCGCCAGTACCAGCGCATTGCCAAGGTTGAGCTGCTGGGCAAGATCAACGGTGCGGTCGGCAACTACAACGCCCACCTGAGCGCCTACCCCGATATCGACTGGCCGGCCTTTGCGCAGCGCTTTGTCGAATCGCTGGGCATTGCCTTCAATCCGTACACGATCCAGATCGAGCCGCACGATTACATGAGCGAGCTGTACGACAGCTTTGCCCGCGCCAATACGATCCTCATCGACATGAACCGCGATATCTGGGGTTACATCTCGCTGGGTTTCTTCAAGCAGAAGGTCAAAGAAGGCGAAGTCGGCAGCTCGACCATGCCGCACAAGGTCAACCCGATCGACTTCGAGAACTCCGAAGGCAATCTGGGTCTGGCCAATGCGCTGCTGACCCACCTGAGCCAGAAGCTGCCGATCTCGCGCTGGCAGCGTGACCTCACCGATTCGACCGTGCTGCGCAATATGGGCGTGGCGCTGGGCTACACGCTGCTGGGCTATGCCTCGGCCATCAAGGGCCTGGACAAGCTCGAAGCCAATCCTGCTGCGATGCTGGCCGACCTGGACAACAACTGGGAAGTGCTGGCCGAGCCGATCCAGACCGTGATGCGCCGCTACGCCGTGCCCAACGCCTATGAACAGCTCAAGGATCTGACGCGCGGCAAGGGCGGCATCAACCGCGATACGCTGCACGCCTTCATCCGCAATCTGGCGATTCCCGACACCGAGAAGCAGCGCCTGCTCGACATGACGCCCGCCACCTATATCGGCCGCGCCACCGAGCTGGCCCGCAAGATCTGACCCATTCCGGCCGGGCATGGCCCCGGCCGCTCACTGCTTAACCCAGGTCGGCGCACCACCCGACCACCCAAACCGCCAGGCTGCCCCGTGAAGCAAAAACCTCTGATCATCGCCGCCATTGCCATTGCCGGACTGGGCCTTGCCTATACCGGCACCAGCTGGTGGGCCGGCAAGACCGCCGAAGAAACACTGGCCAAGCAGCACCAGCTGCTGGCTGATCTGCCTTACTTCACGGTGAAGTCGCGCGAATACCAGCGCGGCGTGTTCAGCTCGACCGAGCGCACCACCGTGTCGCTCGCACCGCACCTGATCAAGTCCTACCGCATGCTGCCGCTCAAAGAGCTGGGCGATCTGAAGCTCGAAATGAGCTACACCCAGACCGTACGCCACGGCCCCTTCCCGCTGCTGCTGCAAGGCAACCCCACGCCGCTCAAGGCCGCTGTCACCACCGATATCGAATTCAGCGCCGAAACCCAGGCCCTGCTGAAAAAGATGTTCGGCGACGACAAGCCGCTGCAGATCGAAAACCGTATTGCCTTCAATAACGACGGCACCTTCACCGTGAAGATCCCGGCGTTTACCTATGAAGAGACGCTGGCCAAGGTCAAGACCGTGTGGAAGGGTCTGGATGCCACCATTGATTACGGCCGCGATTTCGACCGCGTAGATATCAACGCCATTGCCCCTGAGCTGCATTTCGAAGCCGGCCCCAAGGGCGTGTTCGATCTGAAGGACCTGCGCTTCACCTCGCGCAATGTGCGCGGCGTGGCCGGCCTGATGCTCGGAGAAGGCAAGCTCACGCTGGCTTCCGCGACCTTCAAGCGCACCGAGACCGAAGCCGAGGGCGTACCCGCCCTCGACGCCAAGCTCGAAGGGTTGAGCTACTCGCTCAAAACCACGGCGCAAGGTGATTTCATCGATTCCGGCGTGGATGTGGTGCTGAACACGCTGTCCCTGAACGGTAAGACCTATGGGCCTGCCAAGCTGGCGCTGACGGCCAATCACCTGCACGCCCCTACCTTGGCCAAACTCAGCGAGACCATGAGCCGCATCCAGCGCGAAGTGCAGGAACCCGCCGCTCAGGCTGATCAGCTGATTGCCGCCTTCAAGAAGGATGGCCTGCCGCTGCTGCGCAATGATCCGGCGCTGGCCATCAAACAATTGTCCGTCAAGCTGCCCGAGGGCGAAGTCAGCCTCAAGGCCGATCTGGCACTCAAGGGCTTTGAGGACAAGGACCTCGATAATCCGATCAAGGTCATGGAAAAGCTCCAGGCCAATGCCGACCTCAAGCTGCCCAAACAGGTCATCGAAACCTATGTGCTGTGGCAGGCGCGCGGCATGATCGCGGTGGATACCGAAGAAGGCGAGCGCCCCGATACGGAAGAGCTGGACCAGCTGGCGCGTAACCTGATGGAAAGCCAGATCGAGAAGCTGACCCAGCAGCACCTGATCCGTGTGGAAGGCGAAAATCTGGCCACCACGGGCCAGTGGAAGAACGGCCGCCTCACCGTCAACGGCCGCCTGATTCCCCTGCCCTGGCAGGTGAATCTGCAAGCGGAAGCGGCTGCGCAGGGGCAGTAACGGTTACAGCTAGCTAAGCAAAAAGCCCGATCAACTGATCGGGCTTTTTTTTGCTGCGCTGATTGCACGCTACGGCAAACAATCCGGGTTTACAGGAACTCGCACAGATAGGCCGTATCCACCGCCACCTGCAGCTGGAACCTGCTGTCGCCCGGCACATGGAAATCCTGGCCGGCCTTGAAGGTTTGCCAAGCGTCGTTACCCGGCAGTTTCACCGTCAACGCGCCGGCCACCACGGTCATGCGCTCGGGCTTGCCGGTGCCGAATTCATATTCGCCCGGTGCCATCACGCCCACCGTGGCCGTGCCGGCTTCCACCGCAAAACCCAGCGACTTCACCTTGCCGTCGAAGTACTCATTGACCTTGATCATCTGCTTGCCCCGCATTGAAAACAAAACGGCGAGTATGCAGAGCGCACACCCGCCGTGTCAGAACTTGTCATTCCACGCTTAGAACCTGCGCGCGGCGGCTGACTGAATCAGAGCAAACGGAACGCCAGTGCAGCGACGATAGTCGGTGGAATCGCCGCGGCCAATAGCCAGAGCGGGTTCACAGCCCCGTCGTCGAAGTGCCCACGCAGTATCGACATACCCGCCGGGTTGGGCGCATTGGCAATCACCGTCAGGCCACCACCGGTTACCGCGCCGGCCACAAGCGAATACTTGAACTCATCACTGAGGCCTTCGACCAGCGAACCCAGATAGGTCAGCGCGGCGTTATCGGTAATGGCCGTGAGCGCGGTGGCACCATAGAACACGGCATCGGCGCTCATCGTCATCAGCACCGGCTGCAGCCACCACTGCTGCAAGCCGCCCAACACCACCAGCCCGGCGAGGAAGAACGCCACCAGCAGCCCCTCGCGCAGGATCAAGCGATCCTGGTACTGCGGGTAGGCCGAGGCCACCCCCATGAAGAACAGGAACAGGCCCATGAAGGCGGCCGGATGGTGCGCAAACACCACCACCCCGGCCAGAAAAGCCAGATGGATGCCGATCATGGTCCAGCTCATCGGCCCGGCAGCCTCCGTCTCCGCTCTGGGCGGCAAGGCGCGCAGCTCACGCGCGAACAGCAGCGTGACCACCAGCGCGTTGATCATGACGGCGAGCAAGGCTTTGTCGCCAAAGTTCAGGAACATGAAAGCCAGGTCCCAACCCCATTTGCCCGCCACCATCAACACGGGCGGCGCGGCATAAGGCGTGAGCGTGCCGCCTATGGAGATGTTGACGAACAACACTGCCAGCGTGGCGTACTTGAGCCGGCTGGACAGCCCCGCGCTGTAGAAGCGATCACGCAGCATCAGCGCCGCCAGCGTCATGGCCGCCGGCTCAGTGATGAACGAGCCCAGCAGCGGCACGACGGATAGCGCGAGGAAATAGAAGGTCCAGTTGGCATGCAGCGGAATCAACCGCGCCAGCAGCGCCACACCAGCCTTGGCGGCGTGCAGCACAGCGCGCGTGCCGGCGATCACCATGATCACGAACACGAACATGGGCTCGGTGAAATTGCGCGTATCGATGTACTGCGTGGCCTCGGCCTTGCCCAGCAGCACCAGCATGAAGCCCATCAGCACCATCGCCCAGAAGCCGAACACGACTTCGACTTCGCCCAACAGGTGCCACACACCTGCATGTTGCGGCTTGCTATGGGCTAGTCGCTCGAAAATGCTGGTCGAAAACGTGTGAGCAATCGCCAGTGCAAACAGCACGGCGCCAATGATTTCAATCGTGGTGGGCGATGCGGCAAGGGTCATGCGGACTCCTGTTCGATGTTCGTTTCCGCCGGCGAGCGGCGCAACAAGGCGTACTGTACGACACCCGCCTTGCCTTCGCGCAGCGTTTCCCAGCCCGCCAGCGGTGGTAGCTTGGCGGATTCGACATACACCCGCGCCCCGTCATTGAGCAGCGGCACCACCAGGGCCAGTGCCTTGGGCAGCAGATCACTGGCAAACGGCGGGTCCAGAAACACCAGATCAAAGCGATCGGCACAACGTGCCAGCCAGGCCATAGCATCGGCCGATACGAGTTCCACTGCCTGAGCCCCGAGCAGCGCGCGGTTATCGCGTAGCGCCTGCTGGGCCGGGCGCGCCATCTCGATCATCACCACGCGCGCGGCACCGCGGGACGCAGCCTCGAAACCCAGCGCACCTGCGCCGGCAAACAGATCAAGGCAGTGCAGGCCATGCAGCTCCTGCCCCAGCCAGTTGAACAGCGTTTCGCGCACGCGATCAGGCGTGGGGCGCAGGCCGTCACCGTCGGGAAAGGTCAGCAAACGGCGCCGATACTGGCCGGCAATGATGCGGACCGTGTTGCTGCGGGACGATTTGGCGGCGGGCTTGGGCATGCGGGGTATGGGCGAGCAGTCAGGCAAGGTAGAATCCTACCCCATTCCCCTACTTGGCCGGCTCGCCCGGCAAGCAAGACGCAATGTCCGATATGCAAGACACGCAAGCCGGCTGGGGCAAAAAGCTCTGGAAAACACTGAACACCGATATCAGCGAGTTAGCCGGCGGCAAACCTGCTGCCCCGGTCGCGCCTGCAACAGCGCCGAATGACGCCCCCCCCCCGGTTGCCACGGACGCACCCACCGCGCCCGTGCCAGCGGCAGAAGCCGCCGGTGCCGATGAGAAATCGTTCTGGCAGAAGACGGTCGAGGTCCTCAATACCGACGTCACCGTCCTCGCCAAGGATGTGGCCCACGCCAGCAGCGAGCTGTGGCAGTACAAGCTCAAAGCCGGCCTCGCCAAAACGCGCGACAAGCTCGGCAAGGAACTGGCTGCGCTGTTCGGCGGCGGCCAGATCGACGAGGACATTTACGAAGAACTCGAAACCGTGCTGCTCACGGCTGATATGGGCGTGGATGCCACCACCCATCTGCTCAAGGACGTACGCAACCGCGTCACCCTGGCCGGTCTCAAGGACGCCAGCGAGCTGCGTGGCGCACTTAAGGGCGCACTCACCGAGCTGATCGCCCCGCTCGAAAAGCCGCTCGCCATCGAAGGCCACAAACCCTTCATCATCATGGTGGCCGGCGTCAACGGCGCGGGCAAGACCACCAGCATCGGCAAGCTGGCCAAATACTTCCAGAGCCAGGGCAAGAGCGTGCTGCTGGCCGCGGGCGATACCTTCCGTGCCGCCGCGCGCGAGCAGCTGGCCGCCTGGGGCGAGCGCAACAACGTCACCGTCATTGCACAGGAAGGTGGCGATTCGGCCGCCGTGTGTTTTGACGCCATCAACGCCGCCAGGGCTCGTGGTATCGATATCGTGCTGGCCGATACCGCCGGCCGCCTGCCCACCCAGCTGCACCTGATGGACGAGATCGCCAAGGTCAAACGGGTGATCGCCAAGGCCGACCCGACCGGCCCGCATGAAGTGCTGCTGGTGCTCGACGCCAACACCGGCCAGAACGCGCTCATGCAGGTCAAAGCCTTTGACGACGCACTGGGTCTGACGGGCCTGGTGCTGACCAAGCTCGATGGCACCGCCAAGGGCGGCGTGATTGCCGGCATCGCCAAACAGAAGCCGATCCCGCTACGCTTCATCGGCGTGGGTGAGGGCATTGATGATCTGCGGCCGTTTACCGCGCAAGACTATGTGGATGCACTCATTGAATAAGGAAACCACCCGGCCTGCCGCAAGGCGCGCCGGCTACAGGCCATGATCCAGTTCAACCAAGTCACCAAGCGCTACCCAGGCGGTTACGAGGCGCTCAAGAACCTGAGCTTCCAGATCGAAACCGGCGAGCTGGTGTTTCTGGCCGGTCACTCGGGCGCAGGCAAGTCCACGCTGCTCCGGCTAATTGCCGGCATTGATCGCCCCACCGCCGGCTCCGTCGTCGTCAACGGCCAAAATCTGGCGGCCATCCGCCGTGGCGCCGTGCCCTTCGTGCGCCGCCATATCGGCCTGATCTTCCAGGACCACAAGATCCTGTTCGACCGCAGTGTGTTCGATAATGTGATGCTGCCACTGCAGATCGTGGGCTACGACCCGCGTGAAGCCGCGCGTCGCGTGCGTGCCGCGCTCGACAAGGTGGGCCTGCTGGGCCGCGAGAAGATGAACCCAGTGTCGCTCTCGGGTGGCGAACAGCAGCGCCTGTGCATTGCGCGTGCCGTGGTACACCGCCCCGCCATCCTACTGGCCGACGAACCCACGGGCAATCTCGACCGCGCCTACGCACTCGACATCATGGAGCTGTTCAAGAGCTTCCATCAGGTCGGCGTCACCATCGTGATCTCGGCGCACGATGAAACCCTGATGGCCGATTACGGCCGCCGCATCCTGCGCCTGTCCAAAGGCCAGTTTTCCCAATAAGACTTCAGATAGCGGCCCGCGATGAAACACTGGTTAATGCTGCACCGTATCGCTTTTGCCTCCACGCTCAAGCTGTTTGCCAGCAACCCGCTGGCATCGGGCTTCAACCTGCTTGTCATCGGCGTGGCGGTGGCACTGCCGCTGGGCCTGATGACGCTGGTCGATAACCTGCAGCGCCTGTCAGGCCGCCTGCCTACCGAACCGGAAGTCAGCGTCTTCCTCTATACCAGCGCCACCCCAGCCGACATCAATCGCGTGCGCGCGCTGATCGGCACCTTGCCCGATGTGACGCACAGTACCCATATCGACAAGCGTCAGGCACTGCGCGATCTGGAAGAGTCTAGCGGCATGCGCGAGCTGCTGGCCGGCCTGAGCGACAACCCGCTGCCCGATGCCTTCAGCCTGACGCTGAGCACCGCCGAGCCAGAAGCACTAAGCGCACTGAGCAACCGCCTCAAAGCCGATCCGGCCGTGGAAGCCGTGCAACTGGATTCCGAATGGGCTCGCCGTTTGGCCGCATTGGTACGCCTGGGTCGTGACCTCACCGTGGTGATTGCCGTGTTGTTCGGCGCGGGCCTGCTGCTCGTCACCACCAACCTGATCCGCATGCAGATCCTGACCCGGCGCGAGGAGATCGAAGTCAGCAAGCTGATTGGTGCCACGGACAGCTTCATCCGCCGCCCTTTCCTGTACTTTGCCGGCGTGCAGGCCGTGCTGGGCTCGGCCATCGGCATGCTGGTCGTCGCCATCATCCTGCAGCAGCTTGCCAAGCCGGTCGACACGCTGGCCGCCCTCTATGGCGAGCATTTCAATCTGATGCTGCCGCAGCCAGCTTTCCTGCTTACCGCAATGGGTTCCGTGGTGGCGCTGAGTCTGGCCGGGGCCATGCTGTCGGTCCGCAAGCATCTGCGCGAGACGGACTGATCCGTATATATATCTTTACCACTGGCCGCTACAAGCCAGCGCGGCTGACTAGAATGAACGAGTCTGGATGCTTGGCAGTCCTGTCATGGACATTGGAATGCGCACCTTCCTCGTCGCACTGCTCTGTTGCCTGCTGGTAGTGCCTTCGCCGGCTGCCGCAAGCACCGGGCATGCCTGCGTCAAGACAGTCCGGTGGAATCCGGATCTGCCCTACGCGGGCCAGGACGCCAGCGGCAAGCTGATCGGCAGTGATATCGAACTCCTGCAGGCACTGCTTCAGCGCATGGATTGTCGTGCCCAATTCGTGCAGATGCCTTGGGCGCGGGCCTTGGTAGAGCTGGAGCATGGCAAGCTCGATATCTTGCCCGGTGCCTTCAAGACCGCCGAGCGAGAGCGCTATGCGCGATTCAGCCAAGCCTACAGCCGAATACCCAATGTGCTCTTTGTGGCCACGAAGAAACTGCCCAGCTACCGATTTTCCCGCCTCGCCGATCTCATCGGAACCGACTTCCGGCTTGGCGTCCAAATCCATGTTTCCTATGGCCCGGAATTCGAGGCGCTCAAGCACCAGCCGGGATTCCGTGAGCGCCTGACACCTGTCACGCAACGCCACTCTGCCTGGAAAATGCTGGCGCTGGACCGTATCGATGGCTTGATCGCAGATGAAGTCACGGCCTTGCTTGAGCTGAAGGCACTGGGGCTGGAGCAGGAAATCCGCAAAACGAGCCTGATCGTCTCCAGCGACGCCGCCCACATCGCCCTGAGCCGGAAAACCACCGACGAAGCCTTCCTGATACGCTTCGATGCTGCGCTGGACGCCATCATTGCCGATGGCACCTATCTGTCGATCATGCAGCGGCACCTCCCCTGCAAAGTGTCCGTTCGTCAGCTCGGCTGCGACTGAGCACGCTACAAGAGAAGCCCTGCTGGCAGCATCAGCCGGCCGCTTGGTCACGAATGCAAATATCCACCTGCCCCGCTGAACTTTCGGCCCCATTGGCACTCTCATGCCGGGAGTGCTAACATCAGTCAGCCGTGAAATCCACACGGCGCAGGAGCTGCCAATGACCACCATGACCCTTCCCGTACTTGCCGGCGACACCCTCGACCGCTACGTCCAGCAGGTGAATGCCATTCCCTTGCTCACGCAGGAGGAAGAAGTCAGCCTAGCCGAACGCTACCACGCCGAGAATGATCTTGAGGCGGCCGGTAAGCTCGTCATGTCGCACCTTCGTGTGGTCGTCTCGATCGCCCGCGGTTACGCCGGTTACGGCCTGCCACAAGCTGATCTGATCCAGGAAGGCAATATCGGCCTGATGAAAGCCGTGAAGCGCTTCGAACCCAGCCGTGGCGTGCGTCTGTTCTCGTTCGCGATCCACTGGATCAAGGCCGAGATCCACGAATACATCCTGCGCAACTGGCGTCTGGTACGCATTGCCACCACCAAATCCCAACGCAAGCTGTTCTTCAACCTGCGCAGCATGCGCACGGGCCTGTCGTCGCTGACGCACAAGGAAGCCCAGAAAATCGCGGACGACCTCGGCGTCAAACCCGAAGAAGTCTTCGAAATGGAAACCCGGATGACCGGTCACGACGTGGCCTTGGTTGCCGACGACGGCGACGAAGACAGCTACGCCCCGATCGACTGGCTGGCCGACACCGACAACGAGCCCGTTGCCGTGCTCGAACGCCGCGCTACCGACCACCTGCACGGCGAAGGCCTGCGCGCCGCACTCGAGTCACTGGACCCGCGTAGCCGCCGTATCGTCGAAGCTCGCTGGCTGGCCGACGATAGCGGTGCTACGCTGCATGAACTGGCGGACGAATTCGGGGTATCGGCCGAGCGGATACGGCAGATTGAAGTGAAGGCTTTGCAGAAGATGAAAACAGCGCTCGTCGCTTGATCTTCAACAACCAAGGCCCATCGGACGTACAAGAATGGCCGAGCAAACTGCTCGGCCATTTTCATTGGATTGCCATCATGGTCGATTACCTTGCTTGGGCGGCTAATCTAGGCCGAGACAGGTACCGTACCGCCGATGCATGCAAGTCGCAGCAAGCCAACGATCATCCTCGCTATACTGCGCAAACGGCGTGACAACCACCCAGTTGACGCCCATTGCTTCGCATCCTTACCCCTTGGCGAACAGGTCCCGTTCGTCTTCAGACCATCAGGGCACGCCCCCACTTCGAGTTGAATATGAAAGTCACGGTTATTGGTACTGGCTACGTTGGATTGGTAACAGGTGCCTGTATTGCAGACATGGGTAACGAGGTTGTCTGCTTCGACATCAACGAGGGCAAGATCCAACGGCTCAATGAGGGTGAGATTCCTATCTATGAACCTGGCCTGCAAGCAATGGTGGCCCGCAACGTCGCAGCTGGCCGGCTGAGCTTCACAACCGATGTGGCGGCCTCCGTCGCGCATGGACAACTTCAATTCATTGCCGTAGGTACACCACCGGGCAAGAACGGTGGCGCCGATTTAGATCAGGTGCTTACCGCCGCCGCCAATATTGGCCGGCACATGACTGATTACAAAGTCATCATCGACAAAAGTACCGTGCCAGTCGGAACGGCAGATCGCGTCAGGCAGACCGTTGAGGCGCAACTTAACGAGCGCGGCATGGCGATGCCTTTCAGTGTCGTGTCCAACCCGGAGTTCCTGAAGGAAGGGGCCGCGATTGATGACTTCATGAAACCCGACCGCATCATCATCGGGGCCGAAGACGATATGGCGATCAGCCTGATGCGCGAACTGTATGCGCCTTTCCAGCGCAGCCATGATCGCATCATCATGATGGATATACGCAGCGCAGAACTCACCAAGTACGCCGCCAACGCCATGCTGGCTACGCGAATCAGCTTCATGAACGAACTGGCCAATCTGGCTGAATCACTGGATGCAGATATCGAACTGGTGCGCAAAGGTATCGGTTCCGACCCCCGGATCGGCTTTCAGTTTCTGTACCCCGGCGTGGGATATGGCGGATCCTGCTTTCCCAAAGATGTGCAGGCGCTGGTGCAGACGGCACGTGACAACGGTCATGAACTGCGTGTACTGCAAGCCGTCGAGCAGGCCAACGATGCGCAGAAACATGTGCTGACCAAGAAACTGGTACGGCAGCTTGGCGACAAGCTGAGCGGCAAGTCGCTGGCACTTTGGGGACTGTCGTTCAAGCCTGATACCGATGATATGCGGGATGCCCCGAGCTTGGTCGTCATTGCAGATCTGCTCGCCCTTGGCGCAACCATTCGCGCCTACGACCCCATCGCCGCCCACGAGGCCCAGCGCTTGCTCGGTCAGAATCCCCGCATTACTTATTGCGAAACTGCGATGGATGCGGTGGAGGGTGCCGATGCGCTGATCATCGTGACGGAATGGAAAGAGTTCCGGGTGATCGACTTTGAGGCCGTAAGGTCAAGACTGAAGCAGCCTTATATCTTCGATGGTCGCAATCTCTATGAGCCTGCAGCTACCCAACGGGCAGGATTGCATTATTTCCCTATCGGCAGAAAGTCCGGCTAGCACACTGGCAACACAGACCCGCACTGGCCAATAGGCCGGCGGGTCTGTTGCTTGATTGGCTAGCCCAGCACCAGCGCCGGGGTATCAATCTTCCTCACGACCCATTGGTTGGGCGGTGCCATGACGTGCATATAGTAGGAAGGCAATTCGCTGACCAACCTTGTCGGTCCTGGCCAGGATGGCACATCGTCAAATACGATGAACCCGCCATCTTTCACATAAGCCGACCACAACTCAAAATCCTTACGCACCGCGTGATAGGCATGGTCTGCATCAACGAACAGCACATCAACCTGACGATCCAGTGGCCAGTGCTTGGCGGCCTCATGCGTTGTCATGCGCATCGGGGTCACATATTGACCTAGCCCTCGTGTCGCTAGATTGGCTTTGAACTCGTTGAAAAGCTGATCGGGCTCATAGTCTCGCAACAGCTCGGCGTGCAAGTCTTCGTTCTGGCTGCCTTGCCACGTATCTACTGCCCACACATGGCCATTGCCACGATCCTGAACAGCGGAGGCGAGCCAACAGGTTGAGCGCCCCTTCCAGGAGCCCAGTTCAACTACGACAGGATTGTCGCCAACATGGTTGAGCACAATGTCGTACAACACCGCACCCGCACCGATCAGCAGCCAACCCTGAATGTCGCTGACGCTTTCCTCTATGGCTTTGAGCCTGTTCTCAAGGCGCTGCTCGTCACTTACCACCATGGTTATACATCCTTTGCAAACAGCTGCTTGAAGTAGCTGATGGTCTGCGCCAGCCCCTGCTCCACATCGACCCGTGGTGCCCAATTGAGCTGAGTACTGGCAAGAGAAATCGCTGGTCGTCTTTGCTTGGGATCGTCTTGGGGCAAAGGCATGTGTTTCAGCTGAGACCGGCTGCCCGTCAAACGAATGACTTCCTGGGCCAGTTGCACCATCGTCAATTCGATCGGGTTGCCCAGATTGATCGGGCCGGTAATGCCGGCGGGCGAGTTCATCATTGCCACCAGACCCTCTATCAGATCTGAGACAAAACAGAATGAACGGGTCTGCATGCCGTCGCCATAGAGCGTGATGTCTTCGCCACGCAAAGCCTGAACGATGAAATTGCTGACTACGCGTCCGTCGTCCGGGTGCATCCTTGGCCCGTATGTATTGAATATCCGGACCACCTTGATATCCACGCCGTGCTGGCGGTGATAATCAAAAAACAGCGTTTCCGCACAGCGCTTGCCTTCATCGTAGCAACTGCGGATACCAATCGGATTGACCTTCCCCCAGTATGACTCGGTCTGTGGGTGCTCTTCAGGATCACCATACACTTCGGAGGTCGAAGCCTGAAGAATGGTTGCGCCAACGCGTTTGGCCAGACCCAGCATGTTGATCGCGCCGTGTACGCTGGTTTTCAGCGTTTGGACGGGGTCGTGCTGATAGTGAACCGGGCTTGCCGGGCAGGCCAAGTTATAGATCTGATCCACTTCCACATAGAGCGGAAATGTCACGTCGTGACGCATGACCTCGAAGTGGGAGTTCCCCATTAAATGGGCGACATTGCGCTTCGTGCCGGTAAAGAAGTTGTCGACACACAAGACCTCATGGCCATCCGCCAGAAGGCGCTCACACAAATGAGAGCCGAGGAACCCGGCCCCGCCTGTTACCAAAATGCGCTTGCTCATGATTCGTCGCCCTTATTCTGCTTGCTGACCTGATGACGCCACAGTTGCGTATACACCGCTTCCAAGTCACGCGTGAACTGGCGGGTATCAAACAACGGGGTCTGCAGCAGTTGCGCCTGCAAGCGCACCCTCAACGCACTCAGCTCATCCGGGTGCTGTGCCAGACGCAAGATACAGTGTTCGTACTCTTCGGGTGTGTGGGTAATCAGCTCGGACAGGCCCACATTGACCAAGAGCGATGCGGCCACGCGACTGGCGAAGGTCTCTCCCATCATCGTGACCAGTGGCACGCCGGCCCACAGAGCATCGCTCCCCGTGGTGTGGGATCCGTAAGGGAAAGTATCCAACGCGAGATCGGCCAGACCGATCCGGCCCATGTGCTCTGCCAACGTCCGTTTGGGGGCGAAGACGATGCGTGATGCATCGACCCCCCGCTGGTGTGCCTCTTCCAGCAGGTTGTCCTTGGCGGCCTCAGGCGGCTCAAGCAGCCAGAGCTGGCTGCCGTCAATCTTCTTCAGCAACGCACACCAAATATCAAACGTCGCCGGACCAAGCTTGAACGGCTGATTGAACGAGCACATGACAAAAGCATCGGACGCGAGACCCTCTGCCTCGCGCGAACTCGTCAGACCATTGGCGCGCTTGTTGTCATTAGGTTGATAACAATGGGGCAGATTGACGACCTTTTCTGAGTACTGACCCGCGTGCTCAGGCGGCGTCACCACGGCATCACCGAACAAGTAGTCCGCAAAAGCCGTACCCGTGGTACCGGGATAGCCAAGCCAAGTAACCTGGATGGGCGCACAGCGCTTGTAGCTCAGCCCATCTATCCGGCTATAAGCCGTATGTCCGTTCAACTCGACCAGGATATGCAAGCGATGCGTACGGATCAGCGCTTGCAGCTCATCGTCGGCCAGCGCCCTCACATCATGAAAGTGTTCGAACGCCGCCTCGATACGCTGACGATCCGCCCCATCTCGCTTGGGCCCAGTGGCATAACCGAATACTTCAAACTTGCTCCGATCGTGACACTCCAGCGCACCAACCAGCAGATGGCTGACCGGATGTGTACCGAAATCCGACGAAAGATAGCCAATTCTCAAGCGCTCGCCTTCTCCTCCCGGAGGCAGCAACATCTCACTCTCCAACGGGGCCTCCCGGGCTGCCTGGGAGCGCTGCAAGGTGGCTTGGTACAGATCGTGGCGCGAGAACTCTCGGAGACCACACAGAGCAAACACCATACCGCCATGCTTGCCCTCATCCACAATCAATCGATGAGCATGTGCAATACGTGCATCCAGGTCCTCCCAGTCATACATTTCCATCGCGGCGTGGACCAGCATGGAGGCCGCATAAGCATCGTCAGGCGCCAAGCGTACCAACTCTGAATAGCAATAGACGGCCTCGGGATGGAGCTTCAGGGCACGATGGGCGTCCGCAAAGCCCGCCATCGCGCGTTTGTCATCCGGGCTGACCGCCAGCACGGCAGCGAACTCCAGTCTCGCCTCGGTGGGGCAGTCATCGTAGAGATAGACCTGACCCAACCCAGTCCGTGCACGGATCGAATCCGGCTCCAGCAACAGCGCATCCATGAAGGCCTGCTTGGCTTCCTTGGCCTTACCCGAACGCAACCACGCAATACCCAGGTTGATATAAACCTCGGGAAGCCGGCACCCCGCCGCCAACAGTTGCTGGAGCGTCTCTGCCCCGGCGTGGATCTGACCGCACTCAACCTGTGCTGCCCCTAACTGGCGAAGGAGATCCTGGTCCATTCCGGTGAACTGCAAAGTGCGCTGTATCAGGGGTAGTGCTTCTTCAAAGCGCTCCAACCCCATCAGTGCGGCGCACAGGGCGCGTCTGGCCAGAAGGCTGTCCGGGTGTCGACGCAAATGGGCCCGTGCCAACGGCTCCAACTGGGCGAACTGTCGGCTGTTGCACAAGTCAACCAGCTTCCTTGCCGGGTCACTCGCGGACTTGGACTTGGTGTTTTTATTCATGACAGTAGATGGTCCGGAGCGAGGCCGCGATGATGGCGATCCATCATGCGCCTATAAAGTTGTTCGAGATCTCTGGCAAAACCTGCTGTATCAAACAGCGGCGTCTTGTCACGGTTACGGCGCAACTTCTGTCTGATCCGCTTTAGGCGCACAGGGTCGGAGGCCAGATGGATCGCCAGGGCCTCGTAGTCCGCTTGGCTAGTCACGGCCAGTTCGGGCACGCCGATGGCCCGCAAAAGGCTTGCTGCCACACGGCTGGCAAACGTCGTCCCCATCAGGCTGACCAAGGGAACACCCATCCAGAGTGCATCGCTACCGGTGGTGTGCGATCCATAGGGAAACGTGTCCAGTGCAATATCGGCAAGGGCCAGTCTGGCCAGATGTTCATCTGCCGGTACGCGGCGAGCGAAAATCAGGCGCTCCGATCCGATACCGCGACGGGAAAATTCCTCCTGCAGATTTGCCTGAGGAATGTCTCCAGCGTTGAGCAGCCATATCACAGAACCAGGTACTGCCTTCATGATCCGGCACCACGCATCCAGCATGGTGGGCAAAATCTTGTAGTAGTTATTGAATGAGCAGAAAACGATGCCTGATGCTGGCAAGCCAGCACGTTGCCGGCTTCTGAGGCGTTGGCTCGGGCGGCCATCATCGTTGGGCTGATAGCAATGCGGCATCAGCGCCAGTTTCTCGGAGTAGTCATCGGCCATTGCCAGTGGGGTCGTTACCGGATCGCCAATCAGGTAGTCAATCACACCATCAAAGCCGGTCGTCCCGGGATAGCCCAGCCATGTGACCTGGATGGGTGCGGCGCGCAAGGACATTGCCCGTAAGCGATTGTTGCGCGTCCAGCCATTCAGATCCACCAGGATGTCGATTTCGTCCCGACGCAGGCGGTCAACCAGTTCGACGTCACCTAAACGACTCACCTCGATAAAACTGTCACAGGCAGATTTGATCTGGGTATGAACATGGTGCCCGCGGCGCGCTCGGTCCGCTGAGTACCCAAAGATTCTGAAATGCTGTTTGTCATGCGCCGCCAGTACGCCCGCCACCAGTCGGCCCACCGGATGGTTACCAAAGTCGGACGAGATATAACCGATGCGTAGCTTGCGATGCTTGTAGTTGAAGCGGGGATCATCTGGTGCGCGTCTATCGACGTTGACAGGCAGGCTGTCGACTTCGCGACGCGCTTGGCATCTGGCAACCTTGAGATGCAGATCAGGCCCGATATCTAGCGACAGCAACTGGAATGGCTGCGCAATGCTCTTGGTTTCCAGCGCCTCGCGGAGTAGCGCCATGTCCTGCTCCAGGCTTTCCCAGTCCACATTCCAGTGGCTGAGATGAACCATCGCTGCAACAGGATCCCCGTATTGCGGGAAACGGCTGACCAGCTCTGCATATACGGCACAGGCCTCCGCGTACATGCCCTTGTCTTTGTAGGTGCGCGCAAATCCCATCAGCGTGAAGGGATCATCCTGCCGCATCATCAGGGCCCGGCCATGGCAGATGATGGCGTCATCCAGATCGCCGTTATCGAGCAAGACCCTCGCGAGGCCACGCCAAGCGGCATAGCACCCTTCATCCCAATTCACGGCGTCGTTGTACGCCGCGAGCGCCTGTTTGAAGTCGCGCTGCTTGTAATAGGTCCACCCCAGATTGGCCAAGGCGTCAGCATCATCCGGCTTGAGGGCTAGTGCGGCCTCAAACATCCGGACGGCATCCGGATAACGCCCCAGGGAAGACAAGGCCACGCCCTTGTTCGACCACAACTCGTGATCGCGCGGCTCAAGCCGGAGGGCTCGTTCCAGTGTTGTAAGCGCCTCCTCATGGCGTCCTTGGGCAATGAGGGCAACACCCAGTGATTTCAGCCCGTAGATGTCTTTTGCATGCTTGGGCTGATAGGCGCGGGCCAGGGCCTCGGCGTCTGCGTAATCCTGACCCATCAAAAGACGGGGGATGTCCGGGTCGGTATTGTCAATCATGGGATCATGCACTCGGCGAGCGGTTGGACTCTGCATCAAACTCGGCAACAAAACGGATGAATGCGCGCTCCAGTGACAAGGCAGGGCGCACCTCGATCACTTCATCGCCAGCCGCACGCAGGGCGTCCAGCACCTGCCAGGTATCTCTGCGGGAAATTTCCATGCTCCACCGCCCTGCGGTCTCAGGCTCCGCGCCCGGCAAAGGCTTGCTGCCCGCATAACGGATCAGCACATGATCATCTTGATTCAACAGCTCGGCTGGTGACTTGATCGTCCGTAGCTTGCCGCGATGAATCAGGCCCACTCGGTGTGCCAAGCGCTCGACATCATGCAGCACGTGCGACGAGAAGAAGATCGTGCCACCCTCCTGGCGGTAGTTCAGAAGAATCTCCACCACCTCACGGCGACCGAGAGGATCCAGGCCCGATAGCGGCTCGTCGAGTATGAGCAACCTAGGCTGACAAGCCAACGCATGAGCCAATGCCGTTCTCTGGACCATGCCCTTGGAGAAACCACGGATGACCTTGTTGGCTACCTGATCCAGCCCGAATCTTTCTAGCCAGAGATGGCAATGGTCACGCAGAGCGTTGCCCCGCAAAGGGAGCACATGAGCTGCCACACCCATCTTGAGTATTTCCATGGGTGTCAGGTAGTCGTACAGCCACGGGCTCTCGGGCACATAGCCCACACCGCGGCGGCTACCATGCTCACCAACGCTTGTACCGAAAAGTGCGGCCTCCCCTGCGTCTTGCCGCAACGCGCCGGTCAGCACCTTGATGGTTGTACTTTTGCCGGCACCATTCTGGCCAATGAACCCAAAGGCCTCCCCGGGTTGAACGGAGAAACTGACGTCATCCAGCGCCACAAAACGCTTGCCGTAGCCCTTGCTGAATGACTTACTTAAACCGTGAATCGAAATCGCATCCGTCATCGAGATCATCTTTCCTGAACAACTGGCTTGCCTGACTTATCCAGCACGAAACGGCCACCTAGGGGATCTTGAGGAATGGTGGCGACGTAGCCCGCAGAGACCAGCGCCTCCAGCTCGGGCGGAGGGTGCCCCCTCTCCGTCTGCCAGCGGGTTGTAGCGGAGCGCAGCATGGCCAGCCGATTGATTCGTTGCGCCCGCTTCCTCAGGAAAGCGGCGTAGTCACGATTTCTTGTACTTTTGGCCATCTCAAGCAAGGTCTGCTCCGCCGCGCTCAAGTCGCCGCGCTCCGCCCAGAAAATGGCCATGCTATCTAGTGACTTCCGCTTGTCGTCCGTGTTCATCCTGCGAGCAGCGAGCCGAACGGTCGTGGAGGCAGCCTCAGGGTCTTTATTGAAGTAAAGCTGGTGGAAACCGTAGAAAAAGGGGGGGTACATGTCATAGGGCCGCCCCTGCATGGCAAGGCTGAGGATTTCCTGCGTCAGCGTCAGCTGCCCGGCCCAGGGCAGGATTGCGGTCGCGATGTAGTAGTTGTCTTCATGCCCCGGGTTGAAGCGGGCAGCATCCCTTTGCAACAAGCCAAGGACTTGATAGGTCTCCGGCTTGAGTCGATGCGTCCCCACCATCAACGCCCTGAGTGTATTGACATTGGCGGCGACATAACGATCCCCACCCGCTAGCGCCAGTTGCGCCGCAGGCGGCAGATAGACTGCCGCCTCGGTATCGACCCGCTGACGCTCGGCAGTCCGATTCAGACTGACCGACCAGAGATGGCCTGCTACCGCCGCGGCCAAGATGATCATCGGCGCAAATCGGTACCACACTATGCGAACTCCCGCTTCTGCAATGCATAGTGCGCGAGTACCAGCAAAGCCACCAAGTAAGCACCGACGCTGAACGACGCCGTCAGGACGCTAGTCCAATCGGGGACCACACCATAAAGAGGCCACGCGCGGATATCCATACGGTCCAGATCGGGGATCAGCCAGCGCACCAGATTGACCGGGCCATCCCATGCCTGCTTGAAGCGCTCATCCCCTCCCGCCCCCTTGGCCATGAAATCCAGCACGGGGCCGAGAGCACGGGCGGCCACGGCAAACGCTAAGCCCACCAGGAATGGCAACATGGTTGTGGTGGCCGCAGTGGCTACGGCGAGTGCCAGCGCGGTCACCAGTGCCAGATCCAGCGCCATTAACATTAGGGTGGTCAGATAAGGCAGGCCCAGTTGGAGTTCATGCGGATAGGCATAGCCCCATGAGGAGTACCGTGTGAGGACATTGAGCATGATCCCCAGCACAGTCAATGCAAGCACCAGCATGACCATAATGCCGAGGTAACGGCCGATCAGATACTCTGTGCGCGAACTTGGATAGGCAAAAACAAAAAAGACCGTCCTGCGCTCGATTTCCTTACTGACCAGGTCCTGCACCCAGATCAGGGACAGCAGCGTTAACGACATGCGGATACCCGACAGGCCAACATCGAGCGCCACAGCCTGAGGCTGCCTGGCAGAGAACGCGGCGGCCAATACCGCGACGCCGAGCGTTAGCAGGCTCAATAACAGGAATGCTTGAGAAAGCCGACCGCGCAACGCGGACCGGCCGGTTGCCAGCGCATGTTGGAAAATCATGGCATCAACTTCGAGAGAATCAAGACAAAAGGAGCGGCCTAAGCCGCCCCCTTCAGAGATAACAGGGATACCCGTTTAGCAACCGGTGGTCAGGTTCGAAGCCACTTCCGAGGTTGTGCACCCATCGGTACCGCAAGAGGTCGTCGCAGCAGAAACCGCACCACCCGCAGTCGTGCCACCAAACTTGTTCTTGCCCTTGATCGAGCCAGCACATACGCCTGCCGTAACGGCATCTTGGGAGTAGTCCATCAGCACATTGGACGAGCACTTGAGGCTGAAGTCATTCTTGACGAAGCTAGCGGTGCTACCCGTCACCGTGATGGAAGTTGCGGCACCTTCGCAAGCGGCGGTCGCGCCGGCCTCAAGACTGGCAGCCATAGCGGCAGTCGCAATCAGCGCCGAAAGGGAGATTTGGGACTTCTTCATGATGAGCTCCTTAACTTGGCCGAAAGGAATCAGTTATTCGAGTTGGCAGCAGCACCAGTCAGGAAGTTGCGCGCATCGGATTGCGCAGCCTTGTCCTCACCCTTCTTGGTGTACTCGCTGAACTGCGGAATGGCGATTGCGGCCAGAATACCGATGATGGCAACAACAATCATCAGCTCGATGAGGGTAAAACCCTGCTGTAGTCGTTTCATCTTGTAGCTCCTTGGGGTTGCGCAAAGTGGCAGCATACTGGAGATAGTGCCGCTTCTACTTTAGCAAAGAATGTGCCCCGCCAAGCAGTCGGCAGACGACTTCGTGAAAACTGCGATACCGAACACCAATAAAAAAGGAGCAGCTCTCGCCGCTCCTTTTGACCGCATGGGCTGCTGATTAGCAACCGGTGGTCAGGTTGGATGCAACCTCAGTGGTCGTGCAACCATCCGTACCGCAAGTCGTCGTGGCAGCGGAAACTGCGCCACCAGCGGTGGTGCCGCCAAACTTGTTCTTACCCTTGATCGAACCAGCACAAACGCCAGCGGTAACGGCATCTTGGCTGTAATCCATCAGAACGTTGGCCGAACACTTGAGGCTGAAATCATTCTTAACAAAACTAGCAGTACTGCCAGACACGGTCACCGAAGTGGCAGTGCCAGCACACGCAGTAACTGCGGTCGCCTCGACGCTAACAATACCAATTGCGGCAGTGGCGATCAGGGACGCCAAGGAAATTTGCGATTTCTTCATGATGAACTCCGTAATTAGCTAGAAGGGATTAGTTGTTCGAGTTGGCAGCAGCGCCAGTCAGGAAGTTGCGCGCATCGGATTGCGCAGCCTTGTCCTCACCCTTCTTGGTGTATTCGCTGAATTGCGGAATGGCAATCGCGGCCAGAATGCCGATGATGGCAACAACAATCATCAGTTCGATGAGGGTAAAGCCCTTCTGCAGTCGTTTCATCTTGTAACTCCTTGAATATGATCTTGACCAAGCATGCCACCGTGGCACGCGGACGACTATAGCAAAAAACATACCTTGCTAGTCTGTACCAGGCCCGTTTGCACCAGCCAAATTAAGAAAGTTCCGCGCATCAGACTGCGCAGCCTTGTCTTCCCCTCGCTGCATGTACTCACTGAAGCTAGGCATCGCTATTGCGGCCAGCACACCGATAATACCCAGAACGATCATCAGCTCTATGAGCGTAAAGCCTTGCTGTCTGCTGGTATTCATGACTTCAGGCCTAGGGGTGGACATGGGCGATACAGTACGCAACTAGCATGCCAAGACCAACGCCTCTGGCGCATCAAGCAGCCTAGATAGTCGCCAAGCGCAGAATCGCCCCTTCATCCACCACGTCAATCTGCCCCGACTCCAGAAACTGATGGGCGTATTGCAGGTAGACCTGTTCCTTCACGAACACCTCAAAAAGCTCATGATCCACATGTTTGTCCTTGCACATACGCGCGAGAATGGTCAGCGACTCGGAGAGGGTCTTGCCTGGCTTGTAGGGGCGGTCGCGCGCCGTCAGGGCCTCGAAGATGTCGGCGATGCCCATCATGCGGGCCTGCAGGCTCATCTGTTCGCGGGTAAGGCCGCGCGGGTAGCCTTTGCCATCCATGCGCTCATGGTGCCCGCCCGCGTACTCAGGGACAGACTTCAGGTGCTTGGGCCAAGGCAGTGCTTCCAGCAGCTGGATAGTCACATCAATGTGATGGTTGATGATCTCGCGCTCAGTACCAGTGAGCGTGCCGCGGGCAATGCTGAGATTTTCAATCTCGTCCTCACTCAAGAACGGCACAGACTGACCATTTTCGTCACTTAGCCGATAGGCGCCAATGTCGCGCACACGCTGCTGATCTTCCGGCTTCATGAATTCGCCACCCAGATTGGCGCGGCGCAGGAAAGCGCGGTCATCCTCCAGTTGGACCAACCTGGCCTGGTAAGCGGCCTCATCCGTGACACCACGCAAGAAGGCAATTTCGGCATCTCGCTTGAGGACTTCAAAGCGGGTATCTATCAGCTTGATGCGGTCAAAGATGGTTTCCAGCTTCGTGGATTTGTCCACCACGTGGACCGGCGTGGTGATCTTGCCGCAGTCGTGCAGCAAACCGGCGATCTTGAGCTCGTAACGATCCTTCTCGGTCAGGTGGAATGCCTTGAGCGGTCCCCAGTCGACGCGGTTGACCGCCTCGGCCAGCAGCATGGTGAGCGCGGGAACCCGTTCGCAGTGGCCGCCGGTATAGGGACTCTTGTCATCGATCGCCGTGTTGATCAGGTTGATCAGTGCTTCGAACAGGTTTTCCAGCTCATTGATCAACTGCCGGTTGGTGAGCGCAATGGCGGCTTGGGATGAGAGTGACTCAACCAGCCGCTGATCCTGATCGCCAAATGGTTCGATCTGCCCCTGTGCATCGAGTTTATTGATCAGCTGGAGTACGCCGATGATCTCGCGCTCGTGATTGCGCAAAGGAACCGTCAGAAACGATTTGGAGAGATAGCCATTGGCGGCATCAAAACGCTTGGTGCCGGAGAAATCAAAACCGACAGCCTGATAGGCATCGGGAATATTGAAGGTTTCCCCAACAAGCGCGGCGCAAGCGACCACCGTGTGGGTGTTGGGTGTGCCGTCGTCGAGCATCATGGGAATGGGCGGCATGGGGGGCTTTTTCCCGGTGCTCCCACCCATGGCGATGCCCAAAGTATCCGTGCGCACGATCTCGAAATGCAGCTGCTCGTCGCGCACCAGGTACAAGGTGCCGGCATCGGCATTGACGAGATTCTTGGCCGCCATCAGGATCAGCTCGACAAGCCGATTGATATCGCGCTCACTCGATAGCGCAATGCCGATTGCGTTGAGCATCTCCAGCCGATGCATCAGCTGATGGGCCTGCTCGCTCATGGCCTCGTTGCTCCTGCCTGCAGAAAAGGATTACTTGATACAGACCGCCCGCACCTGGTGCAGGTCGGTCACGCCTTGCAACACCTTCTCAATACCATCTTGCTTGAGCGTGCGCATCCCCTCATCCAGTGCAGCGGCAAGCAACTCAGCCACCCGCGCGTGCTCCTGAATGCGCTTCTTGATCACATCCGTACCCACCAGCAGTTCATGCAAGCCAACCCGTCCCTTGTACCCCGTGCCGCCACAGGTATCGCAACCTACCGGCTTGTACAAGGTGAACTTGCCCTCTTTATCGGCAAAGTCCCGCTTCCACTCCTCAAACAAGGCTTTGGCTGCGGCTGCAGGGTCCTTTTTCCAGCTCTCCGTATTCTTTAGCTCTTCGGCATACTCTTCGAGAATCAGCTTGAGCTCAGCGGCATCGGGGTGATACGCCTTCTTGCAGCTGCTGCACAGGCGCTTGGCCAGACGCTGCGCCAGGATGCCCAGCAACGCATCGGAGAAGTTGAATGGATCCATACCCATATCCAGCAGGCGGATGATGGACTCTGGCGCGGAGTTGGTATGCAGTGTCGCGAGCACCAGGTGGCCCGTCAGCGAGGCCTCGATACCGGTACTGGTGGTTTCCTTGTCGCGCATTTCACCGACCATGATGATGTCGGGGTCGGCACGCAGGAAGGCTTTCATGGCGACCGCAAAGGTCAGGCCGGCCTTAGGGTTCATCTGGACCTGGCGCAAACCCTTCTGAGTGATTTCCACCGGGTCTTCCGCAGTCCAGATTTTGGTCTCGGAGGTATTGAGGAACTTGAGCACCGAGTGCAGCGTGGTGGTTTTACCGGAACCGGTCGGGCCACAGACGAAGAACAAGCCATAAGGCTTGGAGATCACCTTGCGCAGGGTCTCGTTATTGCGCTTGGAGAAACCCATCTTGTCCAGGGGCAACGGTTCGCCCGAGGCAAGAATCCGCATCACCACGTCTTCCATACCACCGGCTGTCGGCACCGTGGCCACCCGCAGCTCGATATCGAGCGGGCCGTATTTCTTGAACTTGATCTTGCCGTCCTGCGGCTTGCGGCGCTCGGAGATATCCAGATCGCACATGATCTTGATCCGCGTGACCAAGGGCTCGCGGTAGGCCGAGGGAACTTCAATATAGGGCTGCAACGAGCCATCCCGACGGAAGCGGATTTCAGTCTTGGCCTTGCCGGGGAAGGGCTCGATATGGATGTCTGAGACACCCATATTGTAAGCATCGACAATCACCTTGTTTACCAGCTTGACCAGCTCGTTGTCCTGCGCGGCCGAGATGGCCTCGCTGCTGATGGACTCGATCTCATCACCATCATCGCCCATGGTCGAGAGCAGGTCGCCAATGGAGCTGCCATCACTGCCGCTGCCGGCAGCGCCAAAGAACAGATCCAGCTGCTGGTTGAACTCATGCTGGCTGCAAACACGATAGATGAGCTTCTTGCCCGGATAGACCTGGCCACCCACACCGCTGCCGCGTACTTTCTCGGGATCGGTGGCCACAATCAGAATGCCATCCTTGCCCTCTTCCAATGGCAACCATTGGGCCATTTCGGCGTAATCACGCTTGATGGACTTGAGCAGGTCCATGGGCTTGAGTCGCTCTGCCTTGAAGGGCTCGTAATCCACACCAAAAAAGCGCGCCAGCGATGCCCCAAGCTGTGCCGGGGTAATCCTCAATTCCTTGCGCAGTACTTCTTCTGCATCGTAGCCATGCTCTCTCGCCCCACGGATGGCTTGCTCCAGTTCGGTGGCGGTGAGCACACCGTCCAGCACCAGATAGTCAAACTTGGTCCGGGCAATGAAGGGGCCGCCGTGCTGGCGTTGCTTCATGGCAATGGCCAGCGTTTTGCAAAGATCGCCCGCACCTTTTTCAACCAGCGCGGGAAACGGGCGTCCTGCCCGGTTGTTGATGAGTTGCAGCACGCCGATCAGGGTATCGGTGGCTTCTTCGACGATGGGGACAACCAGCATCTGCTGGGTACGGTAGCCCGTGCGCTTGTCGACCTCCTGCAGGAAAGTCAGCTTGGGGTGAATGGCCTTGAGTTCGGCCAGATCGTAGACATCCTTGATATTGACCAGCGTCTTCGTGTGCGCCACATACCCCGCGATGCTTTGCTCGCTGATGGGTAGCTTGAGTTCCTTGAACGAATTGAGCCCGGTTTTGACCTTAGAAACAATGGCGTTGCGCTCATCGTTCAGCGCATAAATGGTCAAACGGTCGGCATTGAACAGCTCGCAGATGGTGCCGCTCACTTCGAGCATGATCTCGTCGAGATTGCCGGTGGCGTGGATCTTGTTGGTAACAGCCTGCAGATCGCGAGCCAGTTGCAGTTCAAGAGAGAGTTCAGGGGTGCCGGCGACGGGTTTGTTCATGATGTGTGGGTTCAGAAATCCAGCACTTGGCCGTTTTTGAGCATTTTGGGGTGGAACGCGGCAGCATCGGTGCCGATTTCCTGCATGGTTAACTCCACCTCGCCAGGCTTGAGGTGAGTGATATAGATCTCGGGATCATTCTTCAGCTTGGCCAGTTCGCCCGCTAGCATCGCGGGGCACAAATGACATGAGGCTTCAGCCAGTATGCGCTCCCGGTTACAGAATGCCGTCTCGATGATGAGCGTCTTGAGGTTGTAGATCGCATTGACGACGGGCCAGAACTCATCGTTCACCGTGGTATCCCCGGAGAACACCAGACTATGCGGTCCGGAATCCAGCTGATAGGCCACGGCAGGTACTGTGTGCACGGCCGGCAGTGCCGTGATGGTCAGATCGGGTGAGACTTGGCATTGCTCACCCAGCTCGAAAGGCTCGAACACCATCCAGGGGGATTTCCGGTTGGGGATTTCACGGAAATCGGGCCAGATATGCCAGTTGAACACGTGCTTGGACAACACATCGAGCGTGGCCTGCGAGGCATGGACGCGTAAGGGTTGCGCTCGCATGGCGCCCACCGTGTCCACTAGCAGGGGGAGCATGGCAATGTGATCCAGATGGGCATGGGTCAGGAACAGGTGATCAATCTGCGCCAGCTCGGCCACAGATAGATCCCCCACCCCCGTACCTGCATCAATGAGGACATGGCGGCCCACAAGGAAAGAAGTGGTGCGCATGGCACCGCCTATTCCGCCGCTACACCCCAAAACCTTGAGCCGCATGCCCTCGCCCGCCTGGCTATTTGGTATCGAACTCGTACACGCCATCCCAGTCTGCCGGCAAGCTGGCTTTACGCAGAGTGGCAATACGATCCAGGTAAACCTGATACAGCTTCACGCCAGCGTGCTGGTTGCGCAGATTGATCAATTGCAGCTCTGCCATGTCCCAGTCCTGAGCGCGATAGTGCTTGAGTGCAGTATGGAACAGTTCAATCTCTGAACGAATGGCTTTATCTACCTTGCCAATTTCGCCGATCGGCTCATAGACGGTGACGCCCTCATCCTTGCCTTTGACGCGTACGCGGTCCAGCTCCCGGAACAGGATGGCCTCCTTGGCCGCAGCGCGAGTTTGCTCACCAACGATCATGCCCACGCCGTAGTACTTGGTAATCCCTTCCAGCCGAGAGGCGAGGTTCACCGCATCTCCCATGACCGTATAGGCCTTGCGGATCTGCGAGCCCATGTCGCCCACTGTCATCCGGCCCGTGTTCACGCCGACGCCGATATGGATCTCCGGCCAGCCCTTTTCCTTGAGTGCGGGTCCGAGCGCCTGCATGGCACGCTGCATTTCCAGGCCCGCCAGCACCGCGTTCTTGGCGTGATCGGGATCATGAATCGGTGCGCCCCAGAAGGCCATCACGCAGTCGCCCATGTACTTGTCGATGGTGCCCAGATACTGGGTGCGGATCACATCCGACAAAGTCGTCAGGAACTCATTCATGAAGCGCGTCAGCTCCTTGGGCTCCATGCTCTCGGAAATGGTGGTGAAGCTGCGCACATCCGAGAACAGCACCGTCAGCTCCCGACTCTGGCCTTCCATGGAGTACTTCTCGGGCTCCTCGCTCATCTTTGCCACCAGTTCCGGCGGCACGTACTGGCCAAACAGGCTGGCCATCTGCTTCTTGTTTCGGGCCTCAAAGAAATAGCCGTAGGCCATGGAGATCGCATACAGCAGCGCGATGGCCACCAGGGTCGCGGCCAGCGGCAGGGCCAGGCCCGAGTATTTCCACAAGGCAAAATTTCCGACTATGACCAGCATGCCGATACCCGCTGTGATGAGGGTGCCCGGCAACGGGTTGAGCCGCATCAGAACCACGATCAAGGTCAGCCCCACCACGAGCAAGAGCAGGATTTCCGCGCCCTGCAGATAGTCGGGCCGCGCAGGCAGGGCATTGTCCATCATGGAGGCGATCAGGTTGGCGTGGATTTCCACACCGGGATAAACCGAATCCACCGGTGCCACGCGCAGGTCCAGCAGGCCCGGCGCTGTAGTGCCGATCAGCACCATGCGGCCCGCAATATCGTCTGCCTTTGCTCGACCACTCAGCACATCTGCCGCAGAAATGTAGTTGAAGCTCTGCTTGCCGCCACGAAATGGCGTGAGTGTCGTGATGTTTTCATCAACAGGGATCGTCAGCGGGCCGACCTTGAGCCATTCAAGTGGCTTGTAAGCACGCAACCAGGAATTCTCGGCATACACCGGCTCGATGGCGGGAAAGTTCAGATAGGCCCGGACCATCGCCAGCGACAGCGATTCGTAATATTTGCCCTCGTGCTCGACCAACATACCCACACGTCGGGTAACCCCATCCGGATCGGGTAGTGGATTGAAGTGCCCGGCCGAGGTGGCCGACCCCATCAGCACGGGTAAGTTGGCGCCGTAGCCCTTGGCGGTGAGCGGGTAGACATTGCGTCCCTTGAACATGCCCGCAGGCAGCACGGGTTTGGGCAACTGGCCAGCCTTGCGGGCATCGGCTTCAAAGCTGAAGTAATATCCAAGGACAACCGGTTTGTTCTTGAGGCTATCGGCAAACAGGCCGTCGTAATCCAGTCCGCCCGACATGGCTGCCAAGGTAGACTGAAATGCCTCGTTCGACTTCAGCTCCCCCTCGGCCAGACGCTGCAAGACCGGTAAACCCGAGCTGTCATCCTTCTCGGCAAACACGATGTCAAAACCGACGGCCGCGGCCTTGTAATCGTCCGTGAGCTTGTGGACCAGATCGGCGACCGTTTTACGTGGCCAAGGCCAGCGCCCCACCTCGGCCAGACTCTTTTCATCCAGATCAACAATCACCACACGGGGGTCCACCCCGCCAGGCATGGTGAGTACCAAGCGGGCATCGTAGGCCCACAGGTCGATCTGTTCCAGCCAACGGGGACGCCAGCTATGGTTGGCATAACCCAACAGAAAGGTCAGCACGAGCAGACTCAGCAGCAGCTGCAACCAGTATTTGCGCAGTGTTTTCATGCAGCGTCTGCCCGTGACCTTATTTTGACGAGAACTCCATCTTCACCCCAGCCAGCTCGATGATGTCGCCGCTGTTCAGCGCCTCGGCCTGCAAACCGATCTGCGTGCCATTCAGTGTTGGCCGGTTGGGGCCTTCGACATGGGTAATGAAGTAGCCGGTAGGCCGGCGGGTAATGATGGCAACCTGCACGCCCGGCTTGCCCAGCGAGGTGATGTTCTTGACCAGGTCCAGCGTCTTGCCAGCGTTACCGCCAGTCAGCACCTTGATCTGGGCAACTGCCGGATCGGTTGTCGCTGTCGGAGCCGGGGTCGGCGCGGGAGCGGGTGCCGGGGCTGGCGCCGCCATCACCGGAATCTGCTGGGTATCGCTGGGCGACATCGGCTTCACGGTGCCGGGGCGAATCACCATGGTCTTCTCGAAATCAGCCGGATCCATCGCGGGCCGGGGCGCCGCCTCGCTAATGAACTTGAGCTTGTAGCGGCCGATCTCGACCAGATCGCCATCCTGCAAGAGCTGGCGCTGGATGGGCTGACCATTGACCATGGTGCCATTGGTGCTCTGCATGTCCTCCGCAAATACGTCCGCACCAACGCGGCAGATACGGGCATGCTCACCGGATACCGCTAGATTATCGATCTGCAGATCGTTATGCGGCTTGCGCCCTACTGTCGTGATGTCTTTTTCCAGCTTGAACTCGCGCAACACGGCGCTATCGAGGCTGAGTATCAGTTTGGCCATGAGGTTTCCCTTTTCGGTCTTTCTTTTATCGCACTTGCTTGTCACATCACCAAGCTGTTACGCACAGGCGTTCGACTCGCTGCAGGCACTCAGCCTTTCAGCCAGCCGAACAGCCTGGACCACAGACTGGTATGTGCCGGAAAACTGCGATTGATGCGGATCAGGACCACCGAAACATTGTCGCGGCCACCGTTGTCGTTGGCCTGCTGCACCAGATGCTCGGCAGCCAGCGGCAGATTGCTGCCCAGCGTACCGAGTACCGACGCAATGTCTTCGTCGTCCACCATATCGTTGAGACCATCCGAGCAGAGCAGATAAATATCGCCCACATTCACGTCATGGTCGGTCAACTCGGGATCGAGCTGCGGATCGATGCCAACTGCACGCGTCACCAGATTCTTGTTCTGGGAACGCTTGGCCTCTTCCGGGGTAATCAGCCCGCTATCGAGCTGCTCCTGAAGCAAGGAATGGTCCCGCGTCAGGGTTTTGAGTTCGCCATCCCGGAAGCGATAGAGGCGTGAGTCGCCTACATGGGCCACCGTAAGGCGATTATCGTAGAACACCACCGCCACCAGCGTGGTCCCCATGCCTGCACATTGGGGCTGGCTTTGGGCGGTCTGGAAGATCGCCAGATTGGTTTTTTCGATCTCCAGCCGCAACATCCTGTGGGCTGCCGGTTTGCCGCTCAGAGCCTCGGGTACATGAGGCGCAACAACATCTATCGAGGCCATCAGCCCTTGGCCCAGCAGCGTGGTGGCGATACCGCTGGCAACCTCACCCGCGTTATAGCCCCCCATGCCGTCAGCCAGAATCGCCAGGCCGTAGTCAGCGTCAAAAGAGATGGCATCCTCGTTGTGACCCCGAACCATACCGGGGTCGCTGATGCCGTGGATTTCCAGTGCGTGGGCGAGTGTCTTGGTAGCCATTACAGGGTCGCCTTGCATTGACGCAGCGCCTCAGCAAACTCGGCACCGGTCTGGAAGCGGGCTTCCATGTTCTTCTGCAGGGCCTTGTCGATCACGGCCACCAGGCAGGGAGGCAGCTTGGGATTGATCTCGGCAGGGTTACGATAGGCTTCGTTGGCGATGCGATACATCAACTCGGCCATCGATTCACCCTGGAAGGGCAGCATGCCCACGCTCATCTGATAGAGCATCACCCCCAGCGAGAACAGGTCGGAACGGCCATCAATCTTCTTGCCCGAGAGTTGCTCGGGCGACATATAGCTTGGGGTGCCCAGCACCATGCCCGTCTTGGTCTTGCTGGAATCGGTGATGCGGGCAATGCCGAAGTCCGTCACTTTCACCACTTTGGCGTCATGTTCGTACATGATGTTGGCAGGCTTGATGTCGCGGTGCGCCACATGTTGCTTGTGCGCGTAATCAAGCGCATCTGCCACTTCGGCAATGATCTGCATCACTTCGGGCAAGGGTAGTAGCTGACCCGGCTTGGTATGAGGCGCCAGATCCTTGCCTTTGAGGAACTCCATGGCGATATAAGCCAGATCATGTTCCTCACCCGCATCGTAGATGGTGACGATATTCGGGTGATTAAGCCGGCCGGCCGTCTCGGCCTCGCGGAAGAAGCGGGTACGTGCTTCCTCCAGTTCATCCGCTTCGAATTCCTGAGACAGGGCCATGGTCTTGATCGCCACTACGCGGCCGATCTTCGGATCCTTGCCCAGGTACACCACGCCCATTGCGCCCTTGCCGAGTTCCTTTTCCACCTGATACCGGCCCAGCATAGGCTTCTCGACCGCGCCGCCTTCCAGCACCAGTGTACTGGCGTTGGTACGACCACCCGCCCCCCCGAGTATCACCGTCTCGGCCATCTGTTTGGCACGGTTGAGCTTCTGGTCAATGTCCTTGAACTTGGGGTTGTATGCCGCGATGTGCTGATAAACCGATTCCGCCTTATTGAACTGGCGCTTGCGCTCAAAATCCAGCGCAAGGTTGTAGAGCAGGTCAGCCATGCCATCGTCCATCGGCGCCTTGCGGAACTTATCGAAGGCCATATCGAGCTGGCCTTGACCTTGGAACGCCAGGCCCAGCATGCGATTGGATTCCGCTGCCGACATCTCCGAGGCCTCCATGCCTCGTTCGGTAATCAGGAAGCGTTTGGTCGTCAGCACCAGATGCCCCACCACCAGCAAGGCGGCAGGCGTCATCAATTCCAGCCACAGCAGCTTCGTGGTCATCAAGCCAAAGTGCGCCGCCAGCAGCACTACAAACAGAACCGCTGTAATGACCGCCGCCTGGCCCGCCTTGAGGCGCGGCAACAGGGCGATCAGGTAGGCCGCCACCAGCGCGCACAGCGCCAGCTTGAGCCAGAGCGACCAACCCGGTGCGGTGAAGTAATCCTGCTGGAGAATGCTCGACACGTTGTGCGCCAGCATCACCACCGGCGACACCCCCGCCGCCAGCGGGGTCACCATGGTCGTACCCAGACCTGAGGCCGTCGGGCCGATCAGGACGATCTTGTCCTTGTACTTGTCGAAGGGGATTTTGCCGCTGGCGACGTCGTAGAAGGAATCAACCGGAATGGCGGGTTTGCCGTTCACATCACGGTAGTAGTAAGTATGGAAGGTTGAATACGGTTGCGTGCGTACATTCAACCCGCCTACCTGTACCGATTCACCCAGCTTGACCACCACTTTGTTGGCCGGGATGTTGAGGCTCTTGGCCGCAGCCAGCAGGGACAGAGAGGGGTAAAACTGGTCGTAGTAGCGGATAACCAAGGGCTCTTCACGCACCACGCCGTCAGCCGGATCGGGCAGCACGGTCAGGTGGCCGACGCCAGCCGCCTTCTCGCCAATCTTGGCGATCGGGGAAATCATGCGCAAGGAAGGTACAGGCAAGCCAGCAGCCGGGTCGCCTGAACTCTCCAGTTCGCTTTTCTGGATGAAGGCTGGCGTATCGGCATCCGGGTTGCCTTGCGGCTCACCGGGCTCCAGCAACATGGGCAACAGCACATTACCGGACCGGGCCAAGGTGTTGCCCAACTGGGTGTCGAAATCCAGACGCGCCACTGCGGCGTCCAGCAAGGCACCAAACTTGTCTGCGGGGGCATCAACAGGCGGGGCCACCAGCGCCGGATCCGGCGGCGCGCCATCGGCCATGGCCATGATCGGGTCTGGTGCCTGATTGGCATGTTGCTGCCGATACGCCTTCGCCAGCTCGCGCAGCGCAGCAGTGCCCTTGTCTTCCTGCGGCTCCGTGAAAAATACCGTACTGACGACAAGCTTGGGTTTGGCCGCAGCGAGCTTGTCGAGAAACTCGGCATGGACATCCCGCGACCAAGGCCAGCGACCAATATTGTCGAGGCTCTGCTGGTCAATCGCCACGATGGCGATGCGATCATTGGGGGTGCGGCTGGTCATGCGCACCCCACCGTCATACGCCGCCCGCTCAAGACTTGCGAGCAGATTGGTGCCGATGCCAGCCAGCGCAAACAGAACCACGACGGCAGTACCTACAAACCAGTCAGCCTTCCAAAAAGCAGCCTTCAATTGCGCCTCCCTGGCGAGCATGCGTGCGAATCCATCACAGATTAGATGGCATTACCGCGCAACGCCAGTCAGGCAAGGCTTTCGACGGGTTTTGCACCTTCTCGCCAACACGCGCTCACAGATTGGCCAGCACCCGCAGCGATAGGGATTTGCTATGGAAGGCATGCCAAGCCTCTGGGTGATACTCCTCCAGGTGACGATGGTCGCGCCACCAGGCAAACACGTGTGCGGCGCGGGCAGTCAGGCCAGCCGGCAAGGTCTCGAACTCCGACAAGCCCACCATCAGCTCGGCTTCGAACAGATGACGCACATCCACATTGAACAGCAGCTCGTCATCCGCCAGCCGTGTCAGGGTGGCAATCGCCTCGGGCTCCTGCCCGGCGTCCACCAGATTCAGCAGGTGATCCACCTGCTCCAGGGCATCTGCCTCCAGCAAGCGTAGCTTGAGCCACTCCACCGTTTTGGGATCGCGCTCACTCAACCAGTGCGCCGGCTCAATCCAGCCAAACATCTGCACGGCAGTACGCAGGAAGTCGTCATGGTTGGCCGCGATATCGCAACACACCCACAGCATGCCGTCCTCGAACATCTGCCACAGCAAGGGATCTCGCTCTCGCGCCGTATCCAGCTGCAGTTCCGTCATCATGCTCTGCAGCTTGGTCATCGCCTCCTCGACCGTACCGCGCTCGTTAAGCTCGGCCAGTGTTTCGATATGAGGCCGTAGCAGCAACTCTATCTCCGCCTCACGCAGATCACGCTCCCCCTCGGGCCGTGCCGCCGCGACCGGCTGACGCGCGAGCTCGCTGGCCTGCCACATGGCTTCCTCAAAGGCGGTGCGTAAAGCCTGGAATGCCTCCGGGTCCTCTTCCGGCCGTGTCGTTTTGAGCAGGCGTGCATAAGCTCGCCTGATCTCCCGATCATCTGCAGTAGGAATCAACCCCAAAGTCGACCAGCAGTCTGTTGTTGTCATCATTTACTCCTGACCCAAGTCATGAGAAGCCACACGGCAGCCCAGAGCATTACCCACCAGTAGCCCATGATCGATTCAATCAACATCGGCCATTCGGATTGCGGCGGCTTAGCTTGGCGCCACCAATCAACCTGCTCTGAATCAAGGCGGGGAGCTAATGAAGGCCAGTTATGCTCAACATCATTCAGCCAAGCACGGGTGCGCGCAAATCTGCCTTTTGACTGCGCCCTCCACCAACGCCGCCACGTGGGGTGCCGCCTGAGCAACCAGACCCGGTCCTGATATCCATGCTCTCGCGGGGACGTCCAGTGCATCCACTGCCGCTCGCTTTTCAATCGCTCACATACTTGTGCCGGCCAACCTTGAACACCCGACTTCACGACGCCATCACGACTACACCAATCTGCCTGGATCGCTATCCGCTCTGCCAGAACCACAGGTAGCACATCACAGCAAGCCAACCATTCGGCTAGCGCCATTTCCAGCACATCGCGCGCATCCAGTGCCTGCCATTCAGGTGCATCCCACGCACACGTGGCATGCCGAACTGCGTCGTCTTCGCTGCCGAGCTGCTGAATGCTGGCAATCAACGCCCTAGCTTGCACTCCATAGAGCCGACGTCGCATTTGCGCCCACTCGTGGCGATTCCCCGACAACGCCTCCGGCATCGGCTCCCACCACGCAAAGCGCTCGGCGAACTCAAGAAGGGTGGGCTCAGGAAAATCGGCATCGCCCAATGCACGGCGCATGGCCAGCAATGACGCTGCATGCTCAGGTGCCAGGTCTGTTGAAACATCACGCCACAACAAGGTATGCGTGGGCTCAACGTGGTGCCGAGCGACATGCTGATCGATCTGCGTGGCTTCTGCCTCAACACCTGCAACACATGTCGAAGCGCCGGCGCTCAGCTCAGCCATTAAATCATCGGCCACCTCGACACATACCTCTAGCTGGCCAAGACTCGCGAGGTAAAGCGCCCAATCGTAGGCCTCCCTTAGTCTTGCGAAACCCTCCGCGTCATCTTCGGGGCGGGTTTGCTTCAGCAAGCGTGCATAAGCGCGACGGATAACACCAGTCTCCGAGGTCGCTGCAATCCCCAGGATCTGCCAACACGGAGCATCAGTCATGCTTACAGCCAGCTCTCGCCTTCCAGTTCATCCAGCGCACGCTGAAACTCCTCACGCGCCTTGGCCACGGCCTCAGCGTCCTGGGTTTCCAGCACAGCCTGAAAATGCGCCGTCGCCTGGGCCACCCACTGGCGCTGTTCTCCCAGCAGTTGTTGGAACATGCGGTCCGCGCGTGCCAGCAGCTGCGCGTTGGGCAGGAGCTCGCGGGGGTGGATCTTTAGCTGCGCCAAGGCTCGCAGCTTTTCCTCGATCTGATCGGGCGTCAGCACACCGGGGTTTTCTTCGATGACCAGGCGGTGCTTCTCGCCGGTTTCGGCCACCGTCATTTCGGCCTCGAGCAGGCCATTCACATCGTAAGTAAAGCGTACCGCCACACTCACCTGCCCGGCCGGACGCGGCGGCACGGCAATGGTGATCTCGCCCAGGAAGATATTGTCCTTTACCTGCCGGCTCTCGCCCTGGAACACACTCACATGCAGGGCGATCTGGTTGTCGGCAATCGTGTTCACCGTCTGCTCGCGCGAGATCGGCACCACCGAGTTACGCTCGATGATGGGCAGGAAGAAACCTGGCTGGAAGCGCCCCGGCGCGATCTGCTCGCTGACTTCAATGCCCAGCGAATACGGGCACACATCGGTCATGACGATCTCATTGAGCGCCACATCCCGCGATTTGAGTCCGGCCATGACCGCGGCGCCGCGTGCGACCACCTCGTCGGGATTGATATTCATCGCCGGCATGCGGCCAAACAGCTTGGCCACCAGCTTGCGCACCATGGGCATGCGTGTGGCACCGCCGGCCAGAACGATCTGGTCCAGATCAATCGCACGCAGGCGCGAATCTCGCAGGGCTTTTTCAATCGGCTCACGCACCCGTTTGAGCAGGGGCTCGCAGCGTTTGTGAAATTCGGCCTCGTCCACCTGCCAGCTCAGCGTCTGGCCTTGCCATTGCGCGGTCAGCGCCACCGACTCGGCACCGCTCAGACTGCGTTTGGCTTGCTCGGCCTGTTTGCGCAGCGATTGGTAAAGTTCGGGACTGGCATGCTTGTCATTGAGGCCGGCCGGTTTGCCGACCGTTTCGATGAAGGCATCGATGAGTATCTCGGTGAAATCCTCGCCCCCGAGGAAGTTGTCGCCCGAGGAGGCGCGAACTTCCATCACGCCTTCGAATAATTCGAGGATGGAGAGATCGAAGGTGCCACCGCCAAGGTCAAACACCAGAAAGCGGCTCTCCGGCGCGCTCTGGTGCAGACCATATGCCAGCGCAGCGGCCGTGGGTTCATTGACCAGTCGCTCCACCTTCAGGCCCGCCAACTGCCCCGCAATCTTGGTGGCTTTGCGTTGTGCATCGCTGAAGTAAGCCGGCACGGTGATCACGGCTTCCTCCACAGGCTCGCCCAGATAGCGCTC
Organism: Chitinimonas sp. BJYL2; assembly: GCF_027257935.1. NCBI lineage: Bacteria > Pseudomonadati > Pseudomonadota > Betaproteobacteria > Neisseriales > Chitinibacteraceae > Chitinimonas > Chitinimonas sp. BJYL2. Next base: position 482,585 of record NZ_JANZKW010000001.1, read on the forward strand.
GGCGTCCTCCTTCAGCGATTTTAGCACCAGCGCCGATAGCTCCTCGGGCCGGAACTTGCGGCCGCCAAGCCGGGTTTCGCGGTCCGAACCCATATAGCGCTTGAACAGTGCGGTGGTTTGTTCCGGATGGGTGATCAAGCGCTCGCGCGCGGTCAGGCCAACGAGCACCTCGCCCTGATCATCCAGCCCGACGACCGATGGCGTCAGCGCATGCCCCAATGCATTGGGGATGATTTCTGCCTGCGCATTGCGCCAGACGGCGACCAGACTGTTGGTCGTACCCAGGTCGATTCCGATGATCATGAAGGGGTCGCAGCAAAAGAAGGAATAGCCCACTATTTTACGTCAGGGCGCTGCCTTTTCGATGCAATCTCGGCTTGTTCATTTTTTTTGAATCAACCGGTTAAAAAGCTCCGCTATCTGCACGCGCCCATGCTGTGAATAATGCGCTCCAGACACTGAACGGCCTTGAACAAGCGAGGAACCGATGAAGCCCAAGTACACCCTGATTGCCCGCGCCCTGCATTGGCTGGTCGCCCTAGGCATCATCGCCGCCTTTGCGCTGGCGATGTCTTTCGACGACATGCCGCTGAGCATGGCCAAACTCAAGCTGATCAATTACCACAAGTGGATCGGCATCACCGTGCTGGCGCTGGTCGCGCTGCGCCTGATCTGGCGGCTCACGCACCGGCCACCGGCGCTGCCCGATCATATGGCGACTTGGGAAAAGCTCGTTGCCCACGTCACCCACGGTGCCTTGTATGTGCTGATGTTCGGTGTGCCACTGGGCGGTTGGCTGTATTCATCCGCCAAGGGCTACCCGGTGGTGTGGTTTGGTCTGGTACAGCTGCCCGACCTGGTCGCCAAGAACGAGGCGCTGGCAGACAGTATCAAGGAGGCGCACCGGATTGGCGGCTGGTTGATCATCCTGCTCGCCGCCGCCCATGCTGCCGCCGCCCTCAAGCACCATTTCATCAATCGTGACGATGTACTGAAACGGATGATCTGATCGCCGGTCGAAGCGATCCCGCCTCTGGAGCCACCATGAATACCGTAATGAAACGCATTGCCCTGACAAGCCTGCTGCTGACTGCCGGCCTGAGCCACGCCGCCCCGGTGGATACCGCCAAAAGCTCGGTCCGGTTCAACTTCTCACAGATGAATGTGCCGGTGGAAGGCCAGTTCAAGAAGTTCGCCTCCGACATCACCTTCGATGCCGCCAAGCCCGAATCCGGCAAGGTCAGTATCAGCGTGGACCTGATGGGCGCGGATGCAGGCAGCAGTGACGCCAACCAGGCCCTGCACATGAAGGAATGGTTCGATACCGCGCGCTTCCCCAAAGCCACCTTCACCAGTACCCAGATCAAGGCATTGGGGGGCGGCAGGTTCCAGGCAACAGGCCAGTTCGGCCTCAAGGGGCGGACCGCAGCACTCAGCGTACCGTTCACAGTACGCAGCGATGCGGCGGGTCAATGGTTTGAAGGTGTCTTCCCGCTTTCCCGGCTGGCCTGGAAAGTGGGTGAAGGTGAGTGGGCCGATGTCGGCGCGGTGGCCGACCTGGTCCAGGTGAAGTTCAAGTTGTTTGTTCCCAAGTAAGACGCGAGGCGTGCGCGACACGCCTTGCCCATCAGACCCAACAAAGGAGTTACCCATGCAATCCAAACTGCTTGCCACCCTGATCGCCACCGGCCTCTCGGCAGGTGCCTTCGCCGCACCCGAGAAGTTCGTGCTCGATGCGACCCACACCTACCCCAGCTTTGAAGTCAGCCATCTGGGCTTCTCGATCACCCGTGGCTTCTTCAAGGAAACCGAGGGCACGCTGGAACTCGATCGCGCCGCCAAAACCGGTAAGCTCGAAGCCACGATCAAGACCACCTCGATCGAAACCGGTCTCGACAAGCGCGATGAGCACCTGCGCGCTAAGGATTTCTTCAATGTTGCCGAATTCCCGACTGCCGTCATCAAGGTCGACAAGTTCACCTATAACGGCGAACAGCCGGTCAAGGCTGAGGGCACGCTGACCCTGCTGGGCGTGACCAAGCCGGTCGCGCTCGATATCAAGCCGTTCAAGTGCGATATGCGCATGGGCAAGGATTATGTTTGCGGTGCCGATGTAACCACCACGATCAAGCGCACCGATTGGGGCATGAAGACCTACGTGCCGTTCATCAGCGACGAAGTGCGTATCGCGGTGCAGGTTGAGGCCGTCAAGCAGAAGTAAGCGGGATATCCGCATTCTTCTCCCCGGGCCGGCCATGCTGCCGGCCCTTTTTTTGCCTGTACTCAGGCCTTGGCGAGGGCACCCGCCTCGGCCGGTCGGGAAACGCTCCACAGGCCCGCAAACGTCAGCGCGCCGTTGAGCAACAACAACTCCAGTCCCAGCTGATAGCTGCCAAACAGATGGTGCTGGTTGGCATTCAGCACATAGCAAAGCAGCGGTGCCGCCAGCGCAATCCAGATCACCGCGCCATCACGCACGCTGCGGCGGGTGAGGATGCCGAAGGCAAATAGGCCGAGCAACGGCCCATAGGTGTAGGCCGCGAGCTTGAGGATCAGACCGATCATGCTGGGGTTGTTGATGGCCTTGAAGCCCAGCACCAGCAAGAGGAACACCGCACCGAATGTCAGATGCACGCGCTGACGGATACGTTTTTTGTGCTCGCTGCTCCAGTCATCGCGCTTCTGCATGCCCAAGAGATCGATACAGAAGCTGGCCGTGAGCGCCGTAATGGCGCCATCCGCACTGGGGAACAGTGCCGAAATCAGCGCAATCACAAAGATCACCTGGACCAGCTCGGGCAGATGGCCCAGCACCACGGCCGGGAACAGGGCATCGCCGGTTTCCGTCATGCCGTTCTGGCGTGCAAACAGGTGCAGCAGCCCGCCCAGGAACAGAAACAGCAGCACCACGCCCGCAAACACCACGGCAAGGACCAGCATGTTCTTCTGGGAGTCACGCAAGGTCCTGACCGAGATGTTCTTTTGCATCATTTCCTGATCCAGACCCGTCATGGCGATCGTGATGAAGATACCGGCGACGATCTGCTTGACGATGAACAAGCGGCTGTCCGGGTCCCAGACGAACAGCCGCGACAACCCCTCGCTGCGCATCGCGTCAAGACTGCTCGACACATCCAGATTGAGCCGATCCATCAGGAACCAGGCACAGATGATCAATCCCAGAAGCATACAGCTCGTTTGCAGCGTGTCCGTCCAGACGATGGTCTTGACCCCGCCCTCGTAGGTGTAGAGCAGGATCATCACCAGCATCAGGCTGGCCGTCGCGGCAAACGGCACACCCAAGCGATCAAGAATGGTGGCCTGCAGGATATTGACCACCAGATACAACCTGGCCGTCGCCCCCAGCGTGCGCGAGAGGATGAAGAACGACGCCCCGGTCCGATAGGCGCCCGGACCCAGCCGCTGGCCCAGATAGTCGTAGATCGAGGTGAGATTCAAGCGGTAGTAAAGCGGGAGCAGCACACCGGCCACCACCAGATAACCGATCAGATGACCGAGGATGATCTGGAAATACGCAAAGCCATCCATCCCGACCGCGCCGGGCACGCTGATAAAGGTAACCCCGCTGAGCGAGGTGCCGATCATCCCGAAGGCCACCAGCATCCAGTGACTTTTACGCCCGCCGATGAAGAAGTCCTCGTTACCCGCCTTGCGCGAGGTCAGCCAGGCGGCAAACAGCAGGATCAGGAAGTACGCCACTACAAAGGCAGCCAGCAGTGCGGGGCTCATGGGCAGTCACCGGTACGTGAAGGTTGGGCCACCTGGGCCACGGAGCGCTCATGCCCATCAGCAGCATTGGCGCCGGTAAACTGCCCACCCTGATGCAGGCAGTGAGGAAACAATCCCACGCCCCGGCATGGGGTAGTCGGTCGGCTGAAGGATTAGCCTTCAATGCGATTTATTTGGATAAGAACCAAGCCGACGCTTCTGACTGGTAGAGTCGATAAATGATAAATACTTCAGCGGGAATCAATAATATTGAAACCACAAGATCAATCTTGTTCACTTCTGCAAGACTCGCAGCAAAAAGTAAATAAGAACCAGCGATAAGCACCAGATAGATATGGCGAGCGGGATTGCTTCGCCTGGAAAGCTTGTATGGAAGAATGGATAAGAGTGCATAAACGATGATGGAAAAGACGAAATAATTCCCCGAAGATAATCCTGACAGTTTTGCGGCCAATGCAGATAGGGCTGATATGGCAAGCGTAATCCAAATTGCAAGTATGGCCTGCCTAACACCTTGGGGTAATGAATACACTGAAACCTCCACTTTATTATGGTGCGCGACCACATTCCAGAATGTGGTCGCATTATTTAAAATATTGCCTTAAGACTTTAATCAAATGTGGGTGACTACACATAGACCGGAAAGTGATAGACCATAAGTTGCACTCATGGTCTCTGCATGCGGCGTTCAACGGTTTGCGGCATAGTGAGGGCCGCCCTCCAGCCAGGAGGCGGCAAATCAAAAAATCCACCCAGGAGGTTCGATGCAGACACAGCTGGTTTACCCCAAGGAAAAGTCGCTTTTCGCGATTCTGGCCACGCTGGCCGTCTTTTTCTGGTTACTCATCATCGTCGGCACGCTAGGCATTGCCCTGATCTACGTGCTGATGTTCTTCATCCTCTATCTGTTCGCACAATCGGGCTTCATCTCATACATCAAGGGCACAGCCGTACGCATCACGCCCGAGCAATTTCCCGATCTGCACGCACGGGTCGTCGCGTGTGCCGAAAAGGTCGGCCTGCGCAAGGTGCCCGATGCCTATCTGCTGCGCAGCGACGGCATTTTCAATGCCTTTGCCACCAAGTTCCTCGGCCGCAACTACATCGCCCTTTATGCCGAACTCGTCGATGCGCTCGACGACCGCCAAGAGGCGCTCAACTTCTATATCGGCCATGAGCTGGGTCACCTGCATCGCCAGCACCTCAAGTACGGTCCCTTCCTTGCGCCGGTCGCTTGGCTCCCCCTGATTGGTGCGGCGTATTCGCGCGCCCGTGAATACACCTGTGACCGCTACGGCCTGCTTTGCAGCGCCAGTGCGGACGATGCGGTCCACGCCGTGGGCGTGCTGGCTGCCGGTGGTCGCCATGCGCACAAGCTTAATACCGGTGCCTACGCAGGCCAGCGCAATGCAACCGGTGGGTTCTGGATGTCGTTCCATGAGCTCGTCGGCGATTACCCCTGGCTGGTCAAGCGCCTGCACGCAGTGAACGAGCTGGGGCAACAACGTGAACCCAAGATGCCCGGTCGTCATGGGCTGGCCTGGCTGTTCGCTTTCTTCGTGCCGCGTACCGGCATGCCCAGCGGCGGCGGATTCATCGTGATGATTGCCATTGTCGGTATTCTCGCGGCGATTGCGATTCCGCAGTTCCAGCAATACGAAACCCGTGCCAAGGCGGCTGCCTTCATGGGGGACGGCCGCAGTGTCATGGCCCATCTGGCGGCCAATGGCACCACGGTAGACGAAGCGAATGTCATGCTCGATGCACTCAAGGCCAACCCCACTAGCCTCGGCCTGAGCGGTGCCGATGTGAACTTCGGTGCCGGCGGGACGGTGGAGCTCAAGGCGCGCGAGCAGGCACTCCAAGGTGCCAGCCTGCGTTTCAGCCCGGATGTGGCCGATGACGACTCGGTAAGCTGGCGCTGCGAAGTCACCGCCGAAGGCAAGCTGGAAACCCATCGGCTCGCCTGGTGCCAATAGGCCGGCCAGCCGCAACAAAAAGCCCCGCAAGTGAGCGGGGCTTTTTGTTGGCGAAGCGGCGGAATCAGATCGCGTAATCCTCGGCAAACACCCGCGCCGAGCGCGGTCGGATATACACGTTCTCGCCACTGGCAAAGCGCTGGTTTGCATAGGCCTCGCGGCTCAGCTCGGCCTCGACCGGGTCGCCGTTCTCCAGGCTCAGTTCCAGTCGCACGATGGAGCCGATGGCGCGCACATGATCGACCTTGGCTGACAGGGTTTGCGGCGCACGCTCGCGGAGGATTTCGATATCGTGCGGGCGCACATAGGCCACTGCGCCATCGGCCGCGACCGGGTGCTCGCCAACCTGTGCAAAACCGCCATGCACGCGGCTGTGGAACAGGTTCACATCGCCAAGGAACTGGTACACAAACGGTGTGGCTGGCGTGTCGTACACCTGCTCGGGCGTGCCGATCTGCTCGATATTGCCCTTGTTCATCACCACCACGCGGTCGGCGACTTCGAGCGCCTCTTCCTGATCGTGCGTCACGAACACCGAGGTCACATGCACTTCCTCGTGCAGGCGCTTGAGCCAGCGACGCAACTCCTTGCGCACCTTGGTATCGAGCGCGCCGAAGGGTTCATCCAGCAGCAATACCTTGGGTTCCACTGCCAGCGCACGCGCCAGGGCGATACGTTGGCGCTGGCCACCCGACAGCTGCGCCGGATAGCGATCGGCCAGCCAGTCGAGCTGCACCAGATCGAGCAGCTGATGGACGCGGCGCTTGATCTCGCTGTCTGATGGGCGCGTCTGCTTGCCGCGTACACGCAGGCCGAAGGCCACGTTCTCGAACACGGTCATGTGCCGGAACAGCGCGTAATGCTGGAATACGAAGCCGACCTGGCGCTCGCCCACCTGGGTGTCGGTGGCGTCTTCACCGTGGAACAGGATCTGCCCGCGGTCGGGCGTTTCCAGACCAGCGATGATGCGCAGCAAGGTGGTCTTGCCACAGCCAGACGGCCCCAGCAGGGCCAGCAGCTCGCCTGTTTCGACCTTGAGATCGACATTGTTCAGCGCGGTGAACGCGCCGAACTGCTTGTGGATGCCTTGGACTTCAATGCTCATGATGACCTCGTGAGGGGGAGGTGCGGGGCGTCATGCCCCACACGGCAATCATTCGTCGTAAACCGCCGCGCGCTCGGCGGCCATCAACCGTTCGGTGTTCCATTCGACCCAGGTCTTGGCGGCCAGGGTCACTAGCGCCAGCAGCGCCAGGATCGAGGCACAGGCAAAGGCACCGACAAAGTTGTATTCGTTGTAAAGAATCTCGACATGCAGCGGAATCGTGTTGGTCATGCCTCGGATATGACCCGACACCACGCTGACGGCGCCAAACTCGCCCATCGCCCGGGCGTTACACAGGATCACGCCATACAGCAGACCCCACTTGATGTTGGGCAGCGTGATCTTCCAGAAGGTCTGCCAGCCACTTGCGCCCAGCACCAGCGCGGCCTGCTCTTCCTCGGTACCCTGCGCTTCCATCAGCGGGATCAGCTCACGCGCCACGAAGGGGAAGGTGACGAACACGGTCGCCAGCACGATGCCGGGCACGGCGAAGATGATCTTGATGTCGTTTTCCATCAGCCACGGGCCCAACCAGCCCTGAGCACCGAAGATCAGCACATAGATCAGGCCAGCCACCACAGGAGACACCGAAAACGGCAGATCAATCAGCGTGATGAGCAGGCTCTTGCCCTTGAAATCGAACTTGGCAATCGCCCACGACGCCGCTACGCCGAACACCAGATTGAACGGCACAGCAATCGCAGCCGTGATCAGGGTCAGCTGGATAGCGGCGCGCGCGTCGGGTTCGATCAGGGCTTCGACATAAAGCTGCCAACCCTTGCGCAGGGCCTCGACGAACACCGAAACCAGCGGGATCACCAGAAACAGGGTAAGAAAGGCGAGCGCGAGGCCGATCAGGGTCCAGCGCACCCAGCGGGCTTCATCGGTGGCGGCAGAGCGCGTTTTGTTTGTCAGTGCGTGCATGCCGGCCTCACTTGCGCATGCCATGGCGGCGCGCATGCCACCACTGGATCAGGTTGATGACAAGGATCATGACAAACGAGATCAGCAGCATCACCGTGGCAATCGCCGCCGCACCGGTGTAGTCGTACTGTTCCAGCTTGCCGATGATCAGCAAGGGGGCGATTTCGGATTCGAACGGAATATTGCCGGCGATGAAGATCACCGAGCCGTATTCGCCAATGGCGCGCGCAAACGCGAGCGTGAAGCCGGTCAGCAGGGCAGGCAGCGCTGCCGGCAGGATCACCTTGGTGAAGGTTTGCCAGCGACTCGCCCCCAGACAGGCCGCCGCCTCTTCGAGTTCGGCCTCCAGATCCTGCAGCACCGGCTGCACGGTACGCACCACAAAAGGCAGACCAATAAAGGTCAACGCCACCACAATACCCAGTGGCTTGAACGCGACCTGGATACCCAGCGGAGCGAGCAGGCTGCCGAACCAGCCATTGGGCGCGTAGAGGTTGGTGAGCGCGATACCGGCCACGGCGGTGGGCAAGGCAAAAGGCAGGTCCACCAGCGCATCGACGATACGCTTACCCACGAACTGATAGCGCACCAGTACCCAGGCGACCAGCAGACCGAAGATCAGGTTCAGCGAGGCCGCAATAAAGCTCGCACCAAAAGTCAGCTTGTAGGTGGCCACCACCCGGTCGGCGGTCACGATGGCCCAGAAATCGGCAAAGCTCAGGCTCGATGTCTTGATCACCAGCGCGGACAGCGGGATCAGCACGATCAGGCTCAGGTAGATGATGGTGTAGCCGAACCCCAGGCCGAAGCCGGGCAGCACACTGGGTTGCTTGAATCGCATGAGGGATATCTATCGCTAGAACAGGCAGGAACCCGGGTGCGCGACCAGCTTGATGCGCACACCCGGTGGCCGGGGCTTACTTGCGGGTGTACACCTGATCAAAGCTGCCGCCGTCGTCGAAGTGGGTTTTCTGGGCCTTGCGCCAGCCACCGAACACCTCGTCCACGGTGAACAGCTTCACCGCCGGGAACTGGTTAGCGTACTTCTTGAATACCGCCGGATCTTGCGGACGCAGATAGTTCTGCGCGGCGATCTCCTGCGCAGCCGGCGTCCACAGGAACTTCAGGTATTCCTCGGCGGCCTTGCGCGTGCCCTTCTTGTCCACGACCTTGTCCACGATGGTCACCGGCGGCTCAGCACGGATGCTGAGCGTGGGATACACCACCTCGAACTGGCCACGGCCGAATTCACGGGCAATCATTTCGGCTTCGTTCTCGAAGGTCAGCAACACATCGCCGATCTGGCGCTGCATGAAGGTGGTGGTGGCGGCGCGGCCACCGGCATCAAGCACCGGCACGTTCTTGAGCAGGGCACTCACGAACTCGCGGGCCTTCTGTTCATTGCCGCCGGGCTGGCGCAGTGCATAGCCCCAGGCAGCCAGATAGCTGTAGCGACCGTTGCCGGTCACCTTGGGGTTGGGCATCACTACCTGCACACCCGGCTTGACCAGATCAGACCAATCCTTGATCTGCTTGGGGTTGCCCTTGCGCACGATCAGCACTTGCAGGCTGGTGAACGGCAGGCTGTTGTTGGGCAGGCGGGTGGCCCAGTTTTCGGGGATCAGCTTGGCCTTGTCGTGCAGGGCATCGATATCAGGCGGCATGTTCATGGTGATCACATCGGCGGCCAGGCCGTCGATGACCGAGCGGGCCTGCTTGCCCGAGCCGCCGTGCGACTGCTGGATCACCACATCTTCACCGGTCTTGGCCTTGTAGCTTTTGACGAAAGCCGGGTTCAGATCCTTGTAGAAGTCGCGCATGACGTCATACGAGACATTGAGCAGTTCGGGGCCGGCCAGCGCGGCGGCAGACAGGCTGGTGGCCAGTGCGGCAGCAATCAGGCGATGCAGGGTCTTCATGATGGGAACACTCCTCAAGCTTTGGTGACGGGAATTTAGCAGTGCGCTTTTATAACCATAAAGAATTTTTGATTCCGCGCTGATAACCGATCAGCCATCCATTGGGGCCGGCGCCAGCGTTTCACCACGCACCCCGAAACCCTCGCCCAGATAGCTATCAAGCACGCCTTGCGGCAAACCCTCCGGCACCAGCAACACCACCCGGTCCGGCGCAATATCAAAATGCGCCAGCATGCGCGCAAAGGTGCGGCCATGCGCAGCCTGCACGTAGTCGAAAAGACGCGAATGCACCGGCAGCAGCAGCGGTTCAGTCTGCGCCGCAACAACACAGTGATTCAGGGTATGGATCAGCCGGCACAGGCGATCGAGCTTGAGCAGACCATCCGCCCCGGAGGCAAGCCGGAACAACTGCTCAGGCGGCACCTCGATACCATCCCCCCGACGGGCGTGCAGCCTGGCCAGCGGCAAGCTGGCACTCCCGACGCCATGGCGCTCATAGCGACTGCGCAGCTCGCACTTGAAATAGCGCCCATGGACCCCGGTGGCATCCAGCCCTAGCGGAAAGCCCGCTACCCAGCTGGCGGGCAGGGTGGCCAAGCGCGTAGCGAGTGCATGGCGCTGCTCGGGGTTCATGATGGGCTTCCTCAAAGAAAAGGGCCCGGACTAGCCGGGCCCGACGGCGGGAGGGCCGATACCGATCTATTGATCAGAAGTTATGGCGAATGGCCACACCCAATACGCGCGGATCATTGCCGGCCAAGGGCGTGAACTTGTTGCTGCCGTAATCGAAGCGGGCGCGGGCATTGGCTTCGTTCTGGATGGCCGCGTAGTAGGCGTAGACGGTGCTGCGCTTGCTCAGTGCGTAATCGATCTGCGCCGAGTAGAAGTCCACCCCATCACGCGCATTGCCAGCCGACTCATCGGCCTGTGCCACCGCCGCACGTAGTGTGGTCTTGCCGAGCGCATAGGCGGCTTGCAGGGTCCACGTGTCCACGGACTTTTCAGCGGCACCGCTGGCGCCGTTATCGAGCTTGCTCCACGCAGCACCCAGCGTCAGTTGATCGAGCTTGATGCTGCCGATCAGCTTGATGGCAGTAAGGTCGGCACCGCGTGCAGTGGGCTCGTTCTTGCGGTCGTAAGCGGCGCCCACGTTCCAGGTCTTGGTGGCGTACTCTGCCGAACCCGAAAGCGTGTCGCGGCGGGAGCCGGCTGTCGCACCGGTGTAGGTGCCCTTGTTCTCGTCGGGCGAGTAACCGAGCTTGAACTGGAAGCCATCCCAGTTAGGGCTGTGGTACTGGACCGTATTGGTCTGGCGGGTATGCACATTCAGGCCCGAGGCCTTGCCATGCGTCACGTGCTCCAGCGGATCAGCCTGATTCCACAGCAGGTCCACGCCCTTGGCCAGCAGCTTGAACGGGGTATCGGTGTTGCCGGCGATCACGCTGCCGAAGTCGCCACGCAGGCCGACAAAGCTGTTACGGCTGGCAAAGTTGCCGCTGTTGGCGCTGTCGTCAAAACCGACCGTACTTTCCACCTGCCAGATCGCCTTGAGTCCATCGCCCAGGTTTTCCTCGCCCTTGAAACCGATGCGCGAAGCCAGGCTTTGCACGACGAAACGGCTGGTCTTGCCATCGTCGTTCGATTCGACGCCGACATCGGCGCGACCATACAGGGTGACGTTATTGTCATTGGCCAGCACAGGGGCGGCCAGGGCAGCCAGTACGGCAGCAGTGAGAATGCGGTTGGACATGGGGTTCCCTTTCTTGTGTGTTATGGGTGCAAGGACGCAGGCGGCCCTGCCGGGTCAAGCCTGACCGGCTGCGTCGGTATTCGTAAGGCGGATAACAGACAGATCAGCCGCCTGCACGTGGCAGGCGTGCTGCTTACTTGCCGGTGTAGATCTGGTCGAAGATGCCACCGTCACCGAAGTGGGTCTTCTGGGCCTGACGCCAGCTGCCGAAGTGCTCTTCCAGCTTGAACAGCTTCACCTTGGGGAACTGCGCAGCGTACTTCTGGGCAATGGCCGGATCAGTCGGACGGTAGTAGTTCTGGGCGGCCAGCTCCTGGCCCACCGGGCTGTACAGGTAGTTCAGGTAGGCCTCGGCCACCTTACGGGTGCCTTTCTTGTCGACCACCTTGTCCACCACAGCAACCGGCGGCTCGGCGAGGATGGAAATCGACGGGGCAACGATATCGAACTTGTCCGGACCCAGTTCCTTCACGGCCAGCACGGCTTCATTTTCCCAGGAGATGAACACATCGCCCTGACCGCGCTGGGTAAAGGTGATCAGCGAACCACGGGCGCCGGTATCAAGGATGGGGACGTTCTTGTACAGACGCTGCACAAAGTCACGCGCCTTGGCTTCGTTACCGCCAGGCTGCTTGAGCGCGTAGCCCCAGGCGGCCAGGTAGTTCCAGCGGGCGCCGCCGCTGGTCTTGGGATTGGGGGTGATCACCTTCACATCGGCGCGGACCAGATCGTTCCAGTCCTTGATCGCCTTGGGGTTACCCTTGCGCACCAGGAACACGATGGTGGAGCTGTAAGGCGCGCTATTGTGCTTGAGGCGCTTTTGCCAATCGGGTGACAGCAGCTTGGCCTGATCGGCGATTTCATCAATGTCATAAGCCAGCGCCAGGGTCACCACATCAGCCTGCAGGCCATCGATCACCGAGCGCGCCTGCTTGCCGGAGCCACCGTGTGATTGCTTGACGACGACATCGTCACCCGTTTTCTTCTTCCAGTCAGCCGCGAAGGCTTTGTTGAAATCCTGGTACAGCTCGCGAGTCGGGTCATAAGATACGTTCAGCAGTTCCACCTCGGCCGCGATTGCGGACAGGGGCAGCAGGGCGGTCGCCAGCAGAATGGCCAAGGTAGTGCGCTTCATGTTCGTGTGCTCCGTATGGTGGGTTGACGGCTGCACTCTAGCGCTCAGCGAACAAATGAAAAAAGAATAACAAACTAATTTTTTATATCTTTTAGATTTATAGAACCCACTCATGCCCGCCCGCAAAGGCGCTTGCATACGCTGCTTATAATCTTGTACGGGCATCAGTCGGTCACAGAGCGGGTGCTAAACTTCGTCGCAAACGAAACTTGTCCGCATTCTCAAGGTCAGTTTCCCGCTTCCCTTGCCTCCTCCAACCGAGAAATCACCCATGTCCCGCCCCATTCTTCCCTGGCTGCTCGGCACTGGCGTTGTTGCCGTTGTTGCCTGGGCTGCGTTCAAACCCGCTGCCGCCGGCGGCCCGGAAGGTTCGGGTGACAAAGCCCAACTGGTCACCACCCTGATCGCCCAGGCGCGCGATGTGCCGCTGCGCGTTGAAGCCCAGGGCACGGTGACTGCGCTTAACTCGGTGGAGCTCAGGCCGCAGGTGTCGTCCACGATCCGCACCATCCATGTCCGAGAGGGTCAGGATGTGCGTGCGGGCCAGGTCTTGTTCACGCTCGATACGCGCAACGATGCCGCCAAGGTCGCGCAATCCGATGCCGATCTGGCGCAGGTACGGGCCCAACTCAAGGATGCCGAGCGTGCACTGGCAAGGGCGCAAGAGCTGCGGCGGCAGAACTTCGTGTCACAAAGCGCGGTGGATAGCGCCCAGTCGAGTGCCGACGCACTCAAGGCCAGCCTGGCCGCGCGGGAAGCCGCACTGGGCTCGGCCAAAGTCGCCCTCAGTTACCAGACCATTACCGCCCCATTTGCCGGCCGTATCGGTGCCATCGATGTGCATCCGGGCGCGTTGGTGCAGCCGGGCATGGCCGCACCGCTGACCACCATCACCCAGCTGGATCCGGTCTCGGTTGCCTTCACCCTGCCGGAGCGCGAACTCTCGCGTTTGCTGGCGAGCCAGGCACAGGGCGAGGCCCCGGCGCAGGTGCTGCCGGATCAAGGCAAGCCCATACCGGGCAAGCTGCGCTTTGTGGACAACAAGGTCGATACCGCCACTGGCACGATTCTGGTCAAGGCTGAATTCCCCAACACCCAACGTCTGCTGTGGCCCGGCGCCTTTGCCCGCGTGGCGATCGAGTTGGGCACCGAGAAGCAGGCTGTGGTCCTGCCCTCGGGCGCGCTGCAAACGGGCCCGCAGGGCGGCTTTGTCTATGTGGTCGCTGATGACAACACAGTGAAACCACAACCGATCAAACTGAGCCGCATGATCACCGAAGAGGGCAAGCAGTTCGGCATCGTGTCGGGCGTGAAGGCCGGCAACAAGGTGGTGGTTGAGGGCGGCGGGAATCTGCGTCCCGGCGCCACCGTGAAAGAAGCCGCCAAAGACGCTGGCAAGAGCGACAAGTAAGCCCCATGCCGGGCGCGGCCACGGGCTTTCGCGCCCGCCGCGCCACACCGAGCACGACTGACGACGCGCACCGACCGAGTCCCCTTACATGCATATTTCCGAACTCTGTATCCGCCGCCCGGTGATGACCACGCTGTTGTCGATCTCGGTCGTCATTGCGGGGATGTTTGCCTACCAGAAGCTGCCGATTGCAGCCCTGCCCTCGTTCGATACCCCCACGATCAACGTCTCGGCCAACCTGCCGGGGGCCTCGCCTGAAACCATGGCAGCCTCGGTGGCCACGCCGCTGGAGAAGCAGTTCTCCACCATTGCCGGCCTCAAGCTGATCACCTCGAACTCACGCCAGGGCAGCACCAATATCACGCTGGAGTTCGATGACGATCGCGATATCGACAAAGCGGCCGTTGATGTCCAGGCCGCACTGCTGCAGGCACAGCGTTCGCTGCCGGACGACATGCCCGACCTGCCGTCCTACCGCAAGGTCAACCCGGCTGATGCGCCGGTCATCCTGATCAGCCTGACCTCTCCCTCGCTGCCGCTGTCGGAACTCAATGATTACGCCGAGAACCTGATCTCGCCCAACCTCGCCACCATTGCCGGCGTGGCCCAGGTGAATGTGTTCGGCCAGCGCAAGTACGCAGTGCGCATCAGTGTCGATCCCGACAAGCTTGCCGCACGCAATCTGACGCTGTCAGAAGTGTCCGCCGCCCTACGTGCTGCCAATGCCAACACCCCGGTGGGCGTGCTCGACGGCCAGCGCCAGCAGCTGATCATCGAGGCCAACAAGCAGCTGACCAACGCCGCTGCCTTCCGCAAAGTCATCATCGCCACCCAGCAAGGCCGGCCAGTGCGGCTGGAAGATGTGAGCCGTGTGGAAGACAGCATCCAGAGCGTGACCTCGGCCGCCTATGTGAACGGTGAACTGGGTCTGGTGATGGGCGTACAGCGCCAGCCCGGCGCCAATACCGTGGCCGTGGTCGACCGTATCCGCGACGTGATGCCGGGCCTGATCGAGCAGATGCCCGATTCGGTATCGGTGGCGTTCCGCAACGACCGTTCGGTCTCGATCCGCGAAGCCATCCATGATGTGAACTTCACCCTGGCACTCACCGTGGTACTGGTCGTGCTGGTGATCTTCCTGTTCCTGCGCCGCGCCACGGCCACGCTGATTCCCACCGTCACCCTGCCGATCTCGCTGATTTCGACCTTTGCGCTGATGCTCTGGCTGGGCAGTTCGCTCAACAACATCTCCCTGCTGGGCATTACCCTGGCCGTGGGGCTGGTGGTGGATGACGCCATCGTGGTGCTCGAAAACATCGTGCGCCACATCGAGGAAGGCATGCAGCCTTTCGAGGCGGCCATCAAGGGTTCACGCGAGGTGGGGTTCACCATCGTGTCGATCTCGCTCTCGCTGGTGGCCGTATTCATTCCGATCTTTTACATGCCCGGCGTGATCGGCAAACTGTTCCATGAATTCGCTCTGGTGGTCAGCCTCGCCATCCTCGTTTCGGCCATTGCCTCGCTGACCCTGATCCCGCTGCTGTGCGCCCGCTTCCTCAAGCATGAAGACGAATCCAAACCGGCCGGCAAGCTGAGCCAGTCGTTCGAGCGCGGTTTCGACGGTTTGCTCGGGGCTTACCAGCGCACGCTGGATACCGCCCTGCGCCACCAGCGCTGGGTACTGCTGGTAGCCTTGACCACCTTTGTGCTGACCGCCTGGTTCTACTACGTGATTCCCAAGGGTTTCTTCCCTGAAGAAGACATCAACCAGATCACCGCCCGCTCCGAAGCCTCGCTCGATATGGCGTTCCCGGCCATGCACGCGCTGCAGAAACAGGCCGAGAACGCCGTGCGCAGCAGCCCGCATGTGGAACAAGTGGTGTCGGTGGTGGGCGGCGGGCTGAATGCCAGCAACACCGCACGCATGTTCATCTCGCTCAAGCCCAAGAGCCAACGCCCGCCCATGGCGGCCGTGATCGCCGATCTGCGCAAGCGCACCGCGGGCATCAGCGGCCTGAGGATGTTCTTCAACGCCGACCAGAACCTGCAGATCGGCAGCGTGCAGACCAATAGCCGCTTCCAGTATGTGCTCCAGGGCGTGAACTCGGACGAGTTGTACGAGTGGTCCGACAAGCTGCTCAAGCAACTGCGCGAGGAAAAAATCCTCGTCGATGTCAGCAGCAATGCCCAGCGCCGCGGCCTGCAGGCGAGCCTGCGCATTGATCGTGAACAGGCCGCGCGACTCGGCGTGAACATCAACACCGTGCGCGATACGCTCTATGCGGCCTTCGGCGACCGTCAGGTGGGCACCATCTATACCGCCACGGCCGATTACGCGGTGATGATGCGCTTTGACGATGCCTTCCGCGCCGACGAAACCGCCTTCGAGAAGGTAAAGGTGCGCTCCAGCAATGGCCAGCTCGTCCCTCTGACCGCCTTCGCCACGGTGGAACGCACGGTCGGCCCGACCTCGGTCGCGCACCGCGGCCAGCTGCAGGCGGTAACCTTGTCGTTCAATCTGGCGCCCGGCGTCACGCTCGGTGATGCCCTCAAGCGCGTCGATGCCATCAAGCAGGATCTCGGCATGCCGCAAAGCGTGCTGACCACGCTGGGTGGCGATGCGGCCACCTTCCAGTCCAACCAGACCAGCCAGCTGGCGCTGATCTTGATTGCGGTGGCGGTCATCTACGTGCTGCTGGGCGTGCTGTACGAAAGCTATGTGCACCCGATCACGATTCTGGCCGGCCTGCCCTCGGCCGCCGTGGGTGCATTGGTCACGCTGCGCCTGTTCGATATGGAGCTGACGTTGATCGCGGTGATCGGCATCCTGCTGCTGGTGGGTATCGTCAAAAAGAACGCCATCATGATGATCGACTTCGCCATCGAGGCCCGTCACAAAGGCGAGACCGACCCGGTCAAGGCGATCCGCGACGCCTGCCTGATGCGTTTCCGCCCGATCATGATGACCACGCTGGCCGCCATGATGGGCGCCGTACCCATCGCCGCCGGCCTCGGTGCCGGCGCCGAGCTGCGCCAGCCGCTGGGTCTGGCCGTGGTGGGCGGGCTGATCTTCTCGCAGCTGATCACGCTCTACATCACGCCGGTGCTGTATCTGTTCTTTGATCGCTTGCAAACCCGGTTTAGCGGAGGCGCACCCGCTCACACCTGATCCCCTTTTGCGTAGGGTGCGCATGCAGTTTCTGGCCGCTGGTACACACCTACCAGCGGCCTTTTGCGTTTCTGCGGCGCAAAAAAAGCCGCGGCGAACCGCGGCTGAACCCATTGCTGGGGGAGATCGTGACTGCGTGGCCAGGAATTACCAGGCCAGTTGCAGTGTGTATTTGCCGTTGGTGCTGCCGGTACCGCCGCTGTAGTACAACACGCGGGCATAGACGGTGGTCGAGGTCGTGCCACTGTTCCTGACCGAGGCTGTATCCACCTTGCCAGCACCCAGCTCACTCTTGGCCAGCTGCGAACCGCTGCTGTTGTAGATGTAGAGGTCGTAGTCGGCCGTGGTGCTACCGGGGGTCATGGTCGCGGTCAGGGTCTTGCCGGCTGGCAGGGTGACCTTGAAATAGTCGCCGTCCGAGCTGCTGCCCATGGTGCCGTTCACTGTCACCGGGTTGGCGATGGTGTTGGCAGTGCCCAGGGTGTTGTTGGACTCGGTTTCACTGGTGGTCGTACCGCCGCCACCGCCGCCGCTACCACCCACCGCAGCTTGCACGGCGGCATAGGCATTCAGCATGCCGGCACCGCAACCCGAACAGGTCGCGATAAAGGGCTTGGCCGACGACTTCAGCAGGCTTTCCACCTGATCCGGGGTCAGCGTGGGCTTGGCAGCCAGCATCAGCGCGGCCACACCGGCCACATGCGGGGTCGCCATCGACGTACCCTGGAAGTACACATAGTTGTCGGCACCCGGGGTGGTGGTGCCGGCATTCAGTGTGGACAGGATGCCGTTGGTGTTGCCGCTGCTCTGGTCACCACCCGGGGCAGCAATATCCACCAGGGTGCCGTAGTTGGAGTAGTAGGCACGGGCACCGGTCTTGCCGTAGGCAGCCACAGCCACCACACCCGAGCAGTTGGCCGGGCTGGAGTTGCTGACGTTCTGGTTCTCGTTACCCGCGGCCACGATCACCACGGCGCCGTTGGCACGTGCCGCATTGATGGCGTTCTGACTGGTGGTATCGCAGCTACCGCCACCACCGAGCGAGAGATTCAGCACGCGAGCCTTGTTAGGGTTGGTCGGCAAACCACTGACGGCGCCACCCGAGGCCCAGATCATGGCATCGGCAATATCGGAGGTATAGCCGCCGCACTTGCCCAGCACGCGCATCGGCAGCACCTTGGCGTTATACGCAATGCCTGCCACGCCCACGCCGTTGTTGGTGACCGCCGCAATGGTGCCGGCCACGTGGGTGCCGTGCCAGCTGGAATTGCTGGCCGGATCGCCCTGCTGGCACTCGTTGGCCGCGGTGTAGTCGCCCGGATCACGGGCGTCGCTGTCACGCGCATTGCCATCGTTGGCGATGGCGGTGTCGTTGATCATGTCGTAGCCGCCCACGATATTGGCAGCCAGATCGGCGTGTGGGCGGTAGCCGGTGTCAATCACGGCCACGACCACGCCCGAACCGGTAGACAGATCCCAGGCCTGGGTCAGGTTCAGGCCCACGGAGCTGACCTGCATGTCCCACTGGTCTGCCCAGCGCGGATCATTCGGTGCCGGTGCCATGGCGCGCATGATGCGGTCGGGTTCGACATATTCGATGTTGTCGTCCGATGCCTTGATCTGTGCGGCCATCGCTTCCACATCCTTGAGCTTGAAGCGCTTGCCCAGCTTCCACACCTGGGTGCCCAAGCCACCTTCACGGTGGAAGCTGACATTGCCGCCAAAGCGCGACATCACAGCTTGCATGCCGGCCTGGCGCTGCGCCCGTACCGTGGCCATTACGTTAGCGGCACTGGCGCTCTTGGCCTGTGCCGCGGAGACGCCGCTATCGCGGTATTTCACGATCAGCCGGTCAGTATCAAGGATGGGGCCCGAGCCCATCGTGGCGGCAGCGGCCGTTCCCGCCATCGCTGCCAGCATGACGGCCACACTGCTGCGTTGGCAGTGTTTGACCCACCTGAGGTTTCTTTTCATTGTGCTGCTCCATCTTGTATTGCTCATCGCACGGTGGCTCCGCCCGCGCTGGAAATAAGAACCACCGTCTGCCCTGCGCGGATACGCAGGGGCAGTCGAGGAGCCTGGGGGGTTCGGGGGCGTCGCTCAGCGACGCGGCGCGGGCTGGAGCCAGCGCCAGAGCGGTGTGGAGGTGGGCGAGACGGTGCGCCATTGCTGTGATGGCGACTTGGGCGCAGGTGCGCGGACAAACCAGAACATGCCAACCCTCCGTGCGCCGCAGGTCGTGCGGCGGATGAATCCGGTCAGCCGGCGACCGGCGCACCCTGATGGAGTGGGCCGAATAACCGGCGGCGTGAATTGCAAGGTGCTTGCTTGGGGAATCTGGTACCCATGTGCAAATTTATAGCCATGAGTTATGCCTGTATTACTTCAGGTTTTGTGTCGGGCAATCTAGACGCTTGAAACGGGTGTCTCAAGTTTTTTCCAAGTTGCTGTTCTTAAAGCGCAACAGTCGACTTTCGCGTGCCTGCGCCAGCCATCGGATTGACCCTGCTGCCACAAGGCGCCAGACGCTTACCAGCGCACCCGCAGCTCGCCCGGCGGGATAAGCACGTGGCAAGCCAGGCGCGGGGTGTCCGGCGCATCGGTCAGGCTGGTGGCGCGCTGCTGAACCACATCGAGCTTGCCGATCCGGGCCAGCACATTGCGCTCTTTCCCGCTCGGCACGAACTCGACGGGTTGAGCGGCGTGACGCAGGTACACCAGACAGGCACCGCAGGTACCCTGACCACAACGCCAGTAAAGCGGCAAGCCACGGTCGCGCACCAGTTCACGCACGGTATCGATCAGCAGGCCGCCAGCCGGCGCTTGGGCCTCGACCGCGTCTTGCATGGTGCCACCTTGCAGGATCAGCCGGGTCATCGCTCAGGTAACCGGTTTGATCAGATAGACACAACGACGCGCGCCACCCAGCAGATGCTCGGTGCGCACCACCGTACCGGCATCACCAATCACGCGCTGGAACAGCGCCAGTTCGCTGCGGCAGAATCCTTGGCATTGCTGTGCCGCAGCGCAGATGGGGCAGTGGTTTTCAGCCAGCAGCCAACCCTCGGGATGGGATTCGACCTCGGCCATATAGCCCTCGCGCGTGCGTTGCTGCGCCAATGCTTCAATCTTGCCGGCAAGGCTGGCCGCCCCTGCAGTGGCGGCCAGGTAATCGCGCTCGGCTTCCTGCTCGCGCGCCGCAATCAGGCGGGACAAGCCGGCCTCGCCAAACAATTGCTGTACCTGCGCCAGCAGCGCGACCGTGAGATCCCCGTGGCGATCGGGAAAGCGCGCGTGGCCTGCATCGCTGAGCAGCCAGTAACGCGCCGGCCGACCCACCCCTTCGTTGCGATCCTCGCTGAGCAACAACCCGCGCTCCTGCGCGCCTTCAAGATGTCGGCGCACCGCCATCGAACTCAGCGCCAGCAGCTCGCTCAATTGCTGGGCGGTTTGCGGTCCACGGGTCTTGAGCAGATACAGCACGCGCTCGGCGGTATTCATGCGGCGGACTCCGTTTTCAGCGCGCTATCGCCATGCCAGCGCCAGATCCGGCTGGCTGCCCACAGGCCCGCAGCACTGCCGCAGAGCAGGATCAGGCGGGTATCCAGCAGGGTCAGCACCGCGCCCAGCAAGGCCACGGCGATATTGGCCAGACAGAATATCGTGGCCAGCAAACCCATCACCGCACCCTGGCCGTGATGACCGAAGCGATCGGCCACATAGGCCGGCATGATGGCGTTGTAGAGCGCAATCGGCAGGCCCGCCACCACAATGGCGACCACGCCGGCCTCTCTGAGTCCCAGGCCCAGGCTAGCAATCAGCACCGCGGCCATCACCACCAGCAAGGTCGCGCGGCGCAGCGGCTCGCCCGGTGGCAGCCGCGTCACCAGACCCGAGGAGCTGGCCATCAGCAGGCACATCACCCCGGTCGTCAGCGCGATACCGCGCGCATCCATCCCGGCGAACTCCACCAGCCACAACGGGTAGAACTCGTAAAAGGCGGTGATGCACAGGGTAACGCCCAGCTGCAACGCGAACAGTACGCGGATATCGGCATGGGCAAGCAGATTCAACGCATGCTTGTCACGGGCAACCTGCCACCAGGCCAACGCAGCCTGGGTGGGCGGCTCGGCAGGCAGTGCCACCCACACCATGGCCGCCGTGACCAGTAGGGCAACCACCGCAATCCAGAACGGCACGGTCACACCAAACCCCACTGTCAGGCCGGCCAGCATGGGACCGACCAGCCAGCCCATGTAAAGCGCGCTGTTGAACCAGGCAAAGGCCTTCACGCGCAGCGGGCCGTCGATGCGATCGGCCAGCATAGCTCGGGCTACCGGTGCATTGCCTTCCACAATGCCGGTCGCAAAGCGGGCAATGATGAACAGGGGATAGGACTGCCAGACCAGTGCCAGCGCCGTTACCGCATGGCCCGCCGCACAAGCCAGCGCAGTCATCAGCAACACAGGCCGCCGCCCGTAGCGATCCGAGATCGGCCCCAGTACGGCCGAGCCCAGCAACATGCCCAGCGGGTTGACGGCCAGTGCAATGCTGAACAGCAGCTTGGGCGGCAGGCCAAGATAGTGGTTGAAGTCGTTAGGTGCATCGGCCGCAAACAACGGTGGCAGGATCGGATATGGCAGGGCCGCACCGATGGTGGACAGCAATCCCAGCAAGCAAGCGGCAATCAACAGCAGAGGGGTTTTCATGGCCGATCCCGGCAACAGCGTGGCCATCAGGATACGCCGCACAGTTGTATTTGTAATCAATTTTGTTTACAAATAATCCCGCGCGGCTTGCCGAGCACAGACCACGAGCCAAGCCCGGCCTGTGCTAGATTCGGGATGCGTTCCCTCACCTGCCATGCCCATGCGTCATTGTCTGCCCTACCTGTTGCTGTTACTGAGCACCCTGACGGCGCAAGCCGCCCTGGTTGACGACATGAACGCCGCCCGCGAAGCCGCACGTACCGGCAAGCTGGAACAGATCGTCGCCATCACGGAGCGGACCGATGGCACTGCATTGGAAATGTATCCGCGCTACTGGCTGCTCAATGCACAGATTGAACTGCTGCCCGAGCCCGACGTGATGGATTTTCTCGATCGCTACCGCGGCAGCCCCTTGGCTGACCGCCTGCGTGGCGACTGGCTCAAGCGCCTCGGCAAGCGTGGCGACTGGGCGCTGTTCGAGCGCGAATGGCCCAAGCTGCTGCAATGGGATACGGGTACGGAGCTGCACTGTTATCGCCTGCAACTAGCGCTCAAGCGCAATGATCGCGGCATGGTCACGCGCGAAGGCAAGCCGCTGTGGTTCAGCCCCAAGGGCCGCGCCGACGCCTGCGCGCCCGTGTTTGATGCCCTGTTCACCCAAGGGCAGCTCGATAACGACGATGTATGGGCACGTATCCGCCTGGCTTTGCAGGCCAACAATCCGGACTTTGCCCTGCAACTGGCCCCGCGCCTGAGCAACCCGGCCGGTTTGGATGCCAAGCTGCTGCGCCTCTTGGCCAGCAAGCCCGCCAAAGCCTATCCCAAGCTCAATGCCAGCAGCCGCGGTGGTCGTGAAATCGTCCTGTTTGCGATTGATCGCGCCGCCCGCGCCAAATCCGACGAGGGCCTCGCGCTGCTGAACAAATGGTCGGCTCGCCTGCCCGATGCCGATCGCCAGCAGGCCTGGCGCCGTCTGGCGTTCCACGCAAGCCGCCGCCACGATGCGCGCGCGCTCGATTGGTGGCACAGAGGCGGCAACCCCGCCCAGTTCGATCAGGACAGCCGCGAGTGGTATGTCCGCGCCGCCCTGCGCGCCGGCGACTGGAAAGCCGTAGCCAACGGCATTGATGCCATGGAGACCCGCCCGCTCGATGCCGCCTGGCGCTACTGGCGCGCACGCGCCGCCGTGCAGGCCGGCCAGACGGGCGACGCCAACAAGCGCTTTGCCGAGCTGGCGGGCGAGCATCACTTCTATGGCCTGCTGGCGCGCGAGGCACTGGGCTCGATTGCCGACACCACCATCGGACGCTACAAGCCCTCGTCAGAGGAGCTGCAGGCCATCCGCCAGATGGCGGGTGTGGAACGTGCGCTGGCCCTGCATGCCATGGATTGGCGCAGCGAAGGGGTGCGCGAGTGGAACTGGGCCATGCGTGGTCTCAGCGACCGCCAGCTGCTGGCCGCCGCCGAAGTCGCCCGCCAGTATCACTGGTATGACCGCGCGATCTACTCGGCCGAGCGCACGCGCGACATCCACGATTTCGGCCTGCGCTTCCTGGCGCCCTACCGCGACATCACCCAGGCTTACTCACGCCAGTTGGGCCTGGATGAGGCCTGGGTATTCGGCCTGATCCGCCAGGAAAGCCGCTTTGTGAATGTGGCGCGTTCCAGCGTGGGTGCACAGGGTCTGATGCAGGTGATGCCCGCCACGGCACGCTGGGTGGCGCGCAAGATGGGGGTGGGTTACTCACCCGAAGCCGCCAACGAAATCGGCACCAATGTGCAGCTGGGCACCTGGTATCTCAAGCATGTGCTGGACGGCCTTGGTAACCAGCCGGTGCTGGCCACCGCCGCCTACAACGCTGGGCCTGGCAGGGCGCGTAACTGGCGCGGCGAACAAGCACTCGAAGGTGCCATCTACGCCGAGACCATTCCCTTTGCCGAAACGCGCGATTACGTCAAAAAGGTGATGAGCAATGCCGTGTATTACGCCCAAGCTTTCGGCAGGGGCGAAACTTCGCTGACCCGACGCATGGGCATCGTACCGGGTAGCGGCGGTCAGCGCGTTAGCGAGGTGGACGACCCCTCACCGGCCGTGCAACCGGAGTAGGACACGCTGGCAGCAGCGGGGATTTGGGCTAAAACGAAACAATATCATCCATGCCCAACCCCATGCGCCCCAACCAGCCCCCTTCCCTGCTCATCATTGGCGGCACCGGTTTTGTCGGTTTGTCGCTGACCAGCCGGCTCGTCGCAGCCGGCTATCGTGTGACCCTGCCGTGCCGGGATCGCGAGCGCGTCCGCCAGGATCTGATCGCCTTGCCCGGCGTGAACCTGATCCAGGCCGATGTCCACGACCCTGCCACACTGGCCAGGCTGATGCCCGGCCACAGTGCAGTGATCAATCTCGTGGGGATTCTGCACGGCTCGGCCGAGGCTTTCCGCCACGCCCACACCACGCTGACCGAGAAACTGATTTCGGCGATGCACAGCGCCGGCATTCGCCGCTATGTGCACATGAGCGCTTTGGGCGCAGACCCCGCCGGACCATCGCACTACCTGCGCAGCAAGGGCGAGGCTGAACAACGCGTGCGCGCCAGCGGGCTGGACTGGACGATCTTCCGCCCCTCGCTGATCTTTGGCCCCGGCCGCTGCTTTGTGACCATGTTTGCGGATGTGCTGCGGCTGGCACCTATCGTGCCCTTGGCGGGCTACCATGCGCGGATGCAGCCCGTCTGGGTGGAGGATGTCAGCCGTGCCTTCGAAACCGCACTAACCCATCCCGGTTTGATCGGCCGATCCCTGAATCTGGTCGGCCCCCGGATGTACCTGCTGGGCGAATTGCTGCAGGAAATCGCCCGTACCGCCGGACTCTGCCGACTGGTTTTCCCACTGCCCGATGGCTTAGCCCGTGTACAGGCCACGTTGATGGCCGTTCTGCCTCACCCGCCGCTGACCCACGACAACCTCGACTCGCTCAGCGTGCCCAACGATGATCCCGCCGGCTTTCCGCCCGAGCTGGGCTGGCAGCCCACCGCCTTCGAGGCTGTCTTGCCTGCCCTGCTCAATCAATCGGGGCCACAGGCACGGTTTCTGGCGCTGCGCCGCCGAGCCCGGTCTTGATGCGATCCCATCGCTGGTTCTGGCCGCTGCTGGCGGCGCTGATCGGCCTGCTGGCGCTGGCCGCGGAACCCAAGCTGGCCGAGTACGATGAGCAACGGGTCATCGCGGAAGCCTGGTACGACCCCGGTGGCCGCCAAACCATCCATGACGTGATTCGTGAGGCCAATTTCGCCCCACGCACCGCCGTCCGCATTCCCTTGCTGCGTCCGCCCGACTCAACGCTGTGGCTGCGCTTCAAGCTGGCCAGACCACCAACAGCACGCGATGACTGGTGGCTGGTTCTCAGCGACTCGGGCTTGCGTGAGGCCACGCTTTACCAGTCGCTCGGTGGTGAAGGTTTCCGGCGCAGCCAGACGGGTACCGACATGCCCTTCCGTGAGCGCGCCCTGCCGTTTCGTCAGGGCGTGCTGGCGATTGAACTCGGTACCGAGCCGAGTACCTTCTACCTGCGCCTCAAAAGCCGGGATGACTTCGCCACCGACCTGCAGCTGCGTCAACCGCGCCGCATGGCCTTGGTCGAGCATGGGCGCGGCCTGATCTTTGGGCTGATCTACGGCAGCATCGTGGTCCTCGCGCTGTATAACCTGTTCATGCTGCGCAGCCTGCGCGAGACCCTGTACCTGCCCTATGTGGTCGCCAGTGTGTCAGCCTTGCTGACCATCGTCGCACTCAATGGCCATGGCCATCAGTACCTGTGGCCCGACTCTGCCTGGCTGGCCCGTCACGATACGGTGCTCTTTGCCGCGCTTTGGGCGCTGGCCTTCATCCACTACACCCGCCACCTGCTGGAGCTGCCACAGCACCTGCCCTGGCTGGATCGTCTGGGCTTGGGCCTTTCCGTACTGACCCTGCTGGCCATGTTGCTGCATTTTGCAGAGGCCCTGATGGCGGGCTTCTGGCTCAGCATACTGTGCTATGGCCTGATTGCCCTGTACATGCTGCTGGTATCGGTGTGGCGCTGGCATCAGGGCTCACGTCCCGCGGGTTACTTCTTGGCTGGCAATCTGGTGCTCTGCGGCAGCGTCACCCTGATCATCCTGATGGTGTTCGGCATCATTCCCGCCAACCTGCACGGGCTGAACCTGATGCAGATCGGCATTGCGCTGCAGTCCCTGCTGTTGTCACTGGCACTCGCCGACCGCGTCCGCGATCTGCATGCGGCTCACGACGCCGCACGCAAATCGGCGCTGGCGGCCCAGCAGGCGCAGATCGACCAGTTGCGCGAACATGAGGAAGAACTGGAAAACCGCGTCGCTGCCCGTACCGAGGCGCTCGCCGAGGCCAATGCGCGTCTGCGTGATGAGATCGACGCGCGCAGTGTGATTGAGAACCAGCTCAAGGAAAGCGAAGCCCGGTTACGCCAGCAGGCCCTGCACGATGCCCTCACCGGCCTCCCCAATCGTCTGCTGCTATCCGATCGCCTCCATCAGGTGCTGTCCCGCCAACCCCGTCAGACGCGGCCATTTGCGCTGATGCTGCTGGACCTTGACAGGTTCAAGCCGGTCAACGACCAATACGGGCACGAAGTTGGCGATCATCTGCTGATCGAAGTCGCCACGCGCCTGCGTCAAACCGTACGCGTCTCGGACACGGCGGGTCGCATCGGTGGCGATGAGTTCGTGCTGCTTGCAGAAGAACTGGCCAACCGTGACGCCGCCGGCCAGCTGGCGGCCAAGCTGGTCGAGGCCATCAGTGCTCCCTATGAAATCGACGGCACGCCCATCCACATCGGCGTCAGCATCGGCATCGCCTTTTATCCCGGTGATGGTGAAGATGGCGAGATGTTGCTGCGCCATGCCGATGCGGCGATGTATACAGTCAAACGCAGCGGCCGCAATGCTTATGCCTTCTGGCACGACACCGCCATCGGCCAGCCGGACCAGCCTTAAACCGACTGCCCGACCGGCGTCGATGTTTCGGGATGAGCGTCATGCGCCGGATCATCCGACTCGAACAGCCCTTCCAGCTCGCGTGCCGCTTCGCGCGATGTCTGTACCAGCTGGGCTTCATCGTGATTCACTGCATACTGGCGTGCCAGCAGCGCTTCATCATGCTGCCGGAATGCCGCCAGCGCTGCCGTGACCTGATTGGCATCATGGCCCAGCCCGGCCAGCACATCGCCGGCCATCTCAAGGCTGGCTGCAAAGGTTTCGCGGTGGATCACCGTCACGCCCAGATCGCGCAGCCGGTAATAGTGGAAGCGATTGCGCGCTCTGGCATACACGCGCAAATGCGGGAAGTGCTGCCGCACCATGGCGGCGGTCTTGAGCGAGGCTTCGATCTCGTCGATGGCCAGCACGAACACCTCAGCCTTGGCTGCCCCGGCTGCGCGCAGCAGATCCAGCCGCGAGGCGTCACCAAAGTGGATGCGGTTACCAAAGCGCCGCACAAAATCCACCTGCTCGAAACTGGACTCCAACACCGTGGCCGGAATACGTCGCATGCGCAGTACCCGCGCCACAATCTGTCCAAAGCGCCCGAAGCCCGCGATGATGACCTTGTGGTCCTCCGCTTCAATCGCATCGTAGTCGGGCTTGGTGCTGGTCTCGAAGCGCGGTGCAATCCAGCGCTCGTGCGCGCCTACCAGCAGCGGGGTCAGCGCCATCGACAGTGTCACCACCATGGCAAGCAACTCAGCCACGGCGCCGGGCAGCAACTGCTGGCCTACCGCCAGCGTCAGCAGCACAAAGGCAAACTCGCCTCCTTGCGAGAGATACACGCCAAAACGGCGGGCTGCGCGCCCCTGCATGCCGGCTACGCGGCCTATGCCCCAGAGGATGAGCGCCTTCACCGCCATGAGGCCCAGACTCAGGCCGATCAGCGTCAGCGGCTCGCTGCGCAGCAGGCCCAGATTGGCCGCCATGCCCACCGCCACAAAGAACAGGCCCAGCAACACGCCCTTGAAAGGCTCGATATTGGCTTCGAGTTCATGGCGGTACTCCGAATCAGCCAGCAGCACACCGGCCAGGAATGCCCCCAGCGACAGACTGAGACCAGCGCTTTCCATCAGCGTGGCCATCGCCAGCACCACCAGCAGAGTGGCCATCACGAACAGTTCATGGCTGTTGGTACGCGCAACACGGCTCAGCAGCGCCCGCAGGATGAATCGCCCGCCCAGCACCACGGCAGCGATCGCCCCCACCGATACCCAGGCCGAGGGCCGGCTGGCCTGCCCCGCATTGGGCGACAGCAAGGGCAGGATGGCCAGCAACGGAATCACCGCCAGATCCTGGAACAGCAGCACCGCAAAACCATCGCGGCCATGCCGGCTGGTCAACTCGTTCTTCTCGGCCAGCATCTGCAAGACAAAGGCTGTAGACGAGAGCGACAGCGCCAGGCCCGCCACACCTGCCGCTAACGGCGACAGCCCCAGCAGCCAGGCAATCCCCCCCAGCACCATCGCGCTCAGCAGCACCTGCGCCCCGCCGAGACCGAATACCGCGCGGCGCAGCACCCACAGACGCGAGGGTTGTAGTTCCAGCCCGATGATGAACAGCAGCAACACCACGCCGAATTCGGTGGTGTGGAGGATGACCTCAGGCTCCTCGATCAGCCCCAGGCCCCAGGGGCCGATCGCCACACCCGCGGCCAGATAGCCCAGTACGGACGCAAGACCAAAGCGCTTGAGCAGCGGCACGGCCACGACTGCGGCAGCCAGCAGGACTACGGCTTGGGTGAGGGGCGACATGACGGTTCCTGTGGGGGAGACACGGTGATGATGGCATGCCCGCGCAAGCATCGGAAGCCGGGCAAACGGGCATAAAAAAACCCCGCCGTAGCGGGGTTCTTTTACAGCGTGAAGCGGATTAACCGTTCACGGCGTCCTTCAGGGCCTTCAGGGCCGAGAAAGCGGGCGACTTGCGCGCAGCGATCTGGATCGCTTCGCCAGTCTTGGGGTTGCGGCCGGTCTTGGCAGCCTTGGCCTTGACCGAGAACTTGCCGACGCCAGGCAGAACGGCTTCGTCGCCCTTGGCGAGGGTTTCACGCAGTGCGTCGCCCAGCGCGTCAACGAAGGCTTCGGTCACGGTCTTGGGTTGCTGGGTACGCTCGGCGAGCGCATCAATCAGTTCTTTTTTTGTCCGCATGGGAATCTCTCGGATAAGAAAGTTTCGGGCAGCCCGCAAGGGCAGTTTCAAGGCATCGCTACACGCGTAGAGCCCTGTAGCAGCCACGCCTCGCAATGATCAGCGCGAACCCTAACCCAGAGCAATGCAGCAACACAACCCTGTTCATTCGCATGGCATACGCGCAAACCGTACATCCGTGCAGAAAAGCCGTCAGAAGCTGTTGATAACAAAGAAAAATGCCGCCCGACGGCGGCATTTTTCCCGAACAAGGTTTTTTGTTATTCCGCAAATATCACCTGGTCGCGGCCCGCGTGTTTGGCTTGATACATCGCCTCATCGGCGCGCAACAGCATGGCGTGACCGTTCTCGTCGTCCTTGAGCGCAGCAAGGCCGGTGGAGAAGCGGATGTCGATCTGGTGGGTCTGGTAATGGAAGGGCGTGCGGATATTCGCCTGGCGCAGACGGTCCACCACATAGCGCGCGCCATTGCCATCGGTTTCAGGCAGCAGGATCAGGAACTCCTCGCCGCCGTAGCGCACCAGGATATCGCTCTCGCGCAGTACGGCTTTGACGATGCTGGAAAAGTGCAGCAGCACCTTGTCACCGATCAGATGGCCGTGCTTGTCGTTGACCTGCTTGAATTCGTCCAGATCAAGTATAGCCACGGTAAGCGCATGCATATTGCGGCGCGCACGTTTGACCTCGCGTGCCAGCGTGTGCTCAAGCCCCTGACGATTCAGCGCCCCGGTCAGCGGGTCCTGTTCCAGCGTCTTGCGGTTGATGGCCAGATCGGTCTGGATCTTCTCCATGGTCTGCTTCATGTCGAGTAGATCACGCTGGGAGGAACTCACCGTATTGCGGACCGTATCGGTGGTATCTATCAGCTCGGCCAGCAAGGCCTCGATCTGCTGCGGCGTGGGCGACTGACGCAGGGAATCCAGCGAGCGATCCATCACTTCCCCACCGCGCTCCAGATCCTGAAGCAGGGTAGCGGACGTATCATTCATGTCTTCGAGTACATCGGAAACACGGAACAGCACCTGGTAGGCGCTCTTGAGTTCGGCATCGCTCTTGTCGGTTGGCGACTTGATGGCGGCGATGGCGTTGTAGAATTTGGTGTAGTTTTCCGGCGTCGGCGGCAATCCGAGCTCGGCGAGGCGCTTGAGCGCAATGCGGGCGATGTCGGATGGCGTCAGTGATTGCGGCTGCGGCGGCGTCATCGTGCGTCCGTTCGTTTATGTCAGTTGCATACTATACCAAGGCCCGCATACCAGTCTGGATGCGGGTTCGCACCATTCTAACCTTTTCCAAATCCATGCATATCCACATCCTTGGCATTTGCGGCACCTTTATGGGCGGCATTGCCCAACTGGCCCGCGCAGCCGGCCATACCGTGACAGGCTGCGACGCCAACGTCTACCCGCCAATGAGCACCCAGCTGGAGGCGAGCGGTATTGATCTCATTCAAGGCTATGGCACCGAACAGATCAAACTGAATCCGGATTTGTTCGTGATCGGCAATGTCGTCAGCCGCGGCAATCCGCTCATGGAAGCCATCCTGAACGCGGGCCTGCCCTATGTGTCCGGCCCGCAATGGCTGGCCGAGCACGTGCTACGTGACCCACAGCATCCGAAGTGGGTGCTGGCCGTTGCTGGCACCCATGGGAAGACCACCACCACGGCCATGCTGGCCTGGATACTCGACTACGCGGGATTGGCACCGGGCTTTCTGGTTGGTGGCGTACCGGCCAACTTCGGCATTTCCGCACGCATGCCGGGCGAGCCGCGCCAGGAAGCCGGTGGCCGCTCACCGTTCTTCGTGATTGAAGCTGACGAGTACGACACGGCTTTTTTCGACAAGCGGTCGAAGTTTGTCCATTACCAGCCCCGCACAGCCATTCTCAACAATCTGGAATACGACCACGCCGACATCTTTGCGGATGTGGCGGCCATAGAAACCCAGTTCCACCATCTGGTCCGCACCCTGCCAGGGCAAGGCCTGATCGTGGCCAATGGTCGCGAGGCCGCACTGGATCGTGCGCTGGCCCGCGGATGCTGGACGCCGGTTGAGCGTTTTGGCGTGGACACCGGCTGGCAGATCGGCACGGTTTACGACGATGGTTTCGAGGTGTTGCTCGACGGCACGCCGCAAGGGCGACTGCACTGGGATCTGCTGGGCGAGCACAACCAGCTCAATGCCCTGGCTGCGCTGGCAGCGGCGCGCCATGTGGGCGTCAGCCCCGAGATCGCTATAGCGGCCATGCGTGAATTCCGCAGCGTCAAGCGGCGCATGGAGGTGGTGGGGATGGCGCAGGGCATTACCGTCTATGACGATTTCGCCCATCACCCCACGGCCATCGAGACCACCGTAGCGGGCTTGCGCCGCAAGGTGGGCGATGCCCGCATCCTGGCTGTGCTGGAACCCCGCTCCAACACCATGAAGCTGGGCACGATGAAATCGCTGTTGCCGGGCAGCCTCAAGGCTGCCGACCTGGTGTTCTGTTACGCCGGCAAACTGGGCTGGAACCCCGCGGAAGCACTAGCCCCGCTGGGTGAGCAGGCCGTGGTAAGTGACCAGTTCGATACCTTGCTGGCACGTATCGTGGCGACGGCACGGCCCGGCGACCATATCCTGGTGATGAGCAATGGGGGATTCGAAGGCATCCACCAGAAGCTGCTGGCCGCACTGGCCGTCTCCGGGCAGGATGCCCCTGCTCGGGACGGACAGGCTTGTTTAGCGGGCTAAGCGCCAGACCAGCCTCGCCGCCAGCTTGGCGGTGAGGTTGTCGTGATCGAAGGCCGGGTTGAACTCGGCCAGATCCGCCAGCTTGAGCTTGCCCGTGGCCTTGATCGCATCGATCAGCGACTCGATCACGCGCAGTTCCACGCCGCGCACCGCAGGCGCAGACACCCCTGGCGCCACGCTGGCGGGCAGCACATCCAGACAGATGGTGAGGTAGAGCCAGTCCACCTCATCGGCAAAGAAGGTCAGCGTATCGAGCAGTTCCTCGATGCGCTCGGGCACGCATTCCTCGTCCAGCCGCCATTGCACGCCCAGCTCGTGGGCGCGGTGGAACAGCGCCTCGGTATTGGCCGGCTCGGCGATGCCGAATACCAGGTAGCGGAACTCGGCATCCTGCTCTTCGCAGGCCTCGGCGATCTGCCGGAACGGCGTGCCCGAACTGGCTTGTGCGCTGGCACGCAGATCGAAGTGGGCGTCGAGATTGACGATGCCGATACGCGGCTTGCGCCCCAGCAGCTCGGCATGGCGCGCCAGCCCCAAAAAACTGCCGTAGGCCATTTCATGCCCGCCGCCCAGCACCAGCGGAAAATGCCCGCGACCCAGCAGATCAGCGAGCTGACGTCCCAGCTCGGTCTGCGCTGCCTCCAGCGCATTGTCTTCACAACGCACGTCGCCTGCGTCGTAAACATGGCCCTCGTGGTGCCAGGCCAGATTGGCCAGCGCCTTGCGGATCATCACCGGACCTTCCGCTGCGCCAGGCCGGCCGTGGTTACGGCGTACGCCGGCATCACAAGCAAAGCCCAGCAGGGCCACGCCCGCCGAGGCATCCGCCTGCAGCGGCTTGATGCGTTCATGCCAGCGACGCGCCAGTGCGCCCTCTTCGGTATCGGTGCGGCCTTGCCAGTGATGCATGTCGGCTGGGGTATACATGAGATTCTCGCTTTCGGATGCGTGTTGCTATGCCTGTGGGCACTAGCGCGATGCCGGACCCACCATGCGTCCGTTGGACCAGCGCTGCCACAATGGTTCGCCGCCGAGCCAGTAACACAGCTCGGCCGGACGTTCGATACGCCATAGCGCCAGATCGGCGCGTTTGCCCACGGTGAGCGTACCTACCTCATCCTGCATGCCCAACGCCTTGGCAGCATGACGCGTCATGCCGGCCAGTGCTTCTGCCGGCGTCAGGCGGAACAGCGTGCACGCCATGTTCAGTGCCAGCAGCGGGCTGCTGCACGGTGCCGTGCCGGGGTTGCAATCGGTGGAGACGGCCATGGCCACACCGGCAGCGCGCAGCGCCTCGATAGGGGGCAGCTTGGTCTCGCGCAGGCAATAGAAGGCTATCGGCAGCAGCACGGCCACTGTGCCATGCGCAGCCATCGCGGCAATACCCTGTTCGTCCAGCCATTCGAGATGATCAGCCGACAAGCCGCCAAGCCGCGCCGTCAGCTCGGCACCACCGGAATCCGACAGCTGCTCGGCATGCAGCTTGACCGGCAAGCCACGCTGCTGTGCCGCCCGGAACAGGCGCTCGACCTGATCGCGACTGAAGCCTAGGGTCTCGCAGAAGGCGTCGACCGCGTCGATCAACCCCTCGTCGGCCAGCGGCGCGAGCCAGGCCATGCAAGCATCGATATAGTCGTCGGCGCGGCCTGCGTACTCGGCCGGCAGCGCATGTGCCGCCAGATAGGTCGTGCGCACCGCGACGTTACGCGCCTCGCCCAGTTGCCGGGCCACGCGCAGCATCTTGCGCTCGGTCGCGTAGTCGAGGCCGTAGCCGGATTTGATTTCTACCGTCGTCACGCCTTCACGCAGCAGGGCATCGAGCCGGCGCAGGCTGGCCATGAACAGCTCGGCTTCGCTGGCCGCGCGTGTCGCCGCCACAGTGGAGCGGATGCCACCGCCGGCGCGGGCAATCTCTTCGTAGCTCGCACCATTGAGTCGCATCTCGAACTCGTTGGCCCGGTCACCGCCGTAGACCAGATGGGTATGGCAGTCGATCAGGCCCGGCGTGAGCCAGCCGCCGTCGCCATCCACTTCCTCCACCTCGCCCAGCCCGGCCGGCAGATCGGCTTCGTGGCCTAGCCAGGCTATGCGGCCATCGCGGATCAGCAGCGCGCCATCGCGGATGGCACCGTAATCGGAACCCGCTTCGAGTGTGGCCAGATGCAGATGGCGCAGCAGCGTATCGGCCACGGGCTCAGCCCAGCATCGGCAGGTTCAGCCCCTGCTCGCGGGCGCAATCCTTGGCGATGTCGTAACCGGCGTCGGCATGACGCATCACGCCGGTGCCGGGGTCGTTCCACAGCACGCGCTCCAGACGGCGGTCGGCTGCCTCGGTACCGTCACACACAATCACCACGCCGCTGTGCTGCGAGTAGCCCATGCCCACGCCGCCGCCATGGTGCAGCGACACCCAGGTCGCGCCGCCGGCGGTATTCAGCAGGGCGTTCAGTAGTGGCCAGTCGGAAACCGCATCGGAGCCGTCCTGCATGCTTTCGGTCTCGCGGTTCGGCGAGGCCACCGAGCCGGAATCGAGGTGATCGCGGCCGATCACGATGGGCGCCTTGAGTTCGCCAGTGCGCACCATCTCGTTGAACGCCAGCGCCAGACGGTGGCGCTGGCCCAGACCCACCCAGCAAATCCGCGCCGGCAGGCCCTGGAAAGCGATGCGCTCGCGCGCCATGTCGAGCCAGTTGTGCAGGTGCGCGTCGTCGGGGATCAGTTCCTTGACCTTGGCATCAGTCTTGTAGATGTCCTCGGGGTCGCCCGACAGCGCCACCCAGCGGAAGGGGCCGATGCCCTTGCAGAACAGGGGGCGGATATAGGCGGGTACAAAGCCGGGGAAGTCGAAGGCATTCTTCACGCCCTGATCGAGCGCGACCTGGCGGATGTTGTTGCCGTAATCGAGCGTGGCGGCGCCGCGTGCTTGCAGATCGAGCATCGCCTGCACATGCACGGCCATCGAACGCTTGGCCGCGTCGGCCACGGCTTGCGGATTGGCCTGCTGCTGTTCGCGCCACTGCGCCACGTTCCAGTCTTGCGGCAGGTAGCCATGCACCGGGTCGTGCGCGCTGGTCTGATCCGTCACCACATCCGGCGTGATGTTGCGTTTGACCAGCTCGGGGAACACATCCGCCGCATTGCCCAGCAAACCGATCGACACCGGCTTGCCGGCCGCCTTGGCCTCGGCCAGCATGGCCAGCGCTTCATCAAGCGTGCGGGCCTTCTTGTCGAGGTAACGGGTGCGCAGACGGAAGTCGATGCGGGTTTCGTCGCATTCGACGGCAATCATGCTGAAGCCAGCCATGGTCGCGGCCAGCGGCTGTGCGCCGCCCATGCCCCCGAGACCGCCAGTCAGAATCCAGCGGCCCTTGGGTTCACCGTTGAAATGCTGGTTGGCGACGGCGAAGAAGGTTTCGTACGTACCCTGCACGATGCCCTGGGTGCCGATATAGATCCACGAGCCGGCCGTCATCTGGCCGTACATCATCAGGCCCTTTTTATCGAGCTCGTTGAAGTGATCCCAGTTGGCCCAGGCCGGCACCAGGTTCGAGTTGGCCAGCAGTACGCGCGGGGCATCAGCATGTGTGCGGAACACACCCACCGGCTTGCCCGACTGGATCAACAGGGTTTCGTCATCATTCAGCGTCTTCAGCGAAGCCAGAATCTGGTCAAAACACGCCCAGTTTCGCGCGGCACGGCCGATGCCGCCGTACACGACCAGTGCCTGCGGGTGCTCGGCGACTTCGGGGTCGAGGTTGTTCTGGATCATGCGGTAAGCGGCTTCGGTGAGCCAGCTCTTGCAAGTCAGCTGGCTGCCACGCGGCGCGCGGATCACGCGGCTGGGGTCGAGGCGGGAATCGTTCATGGGGATCTCCAATGAAGGTCAGAACCAGCCGCTGAACTGGTAGCGTCCAGCGGGGTGATAAAGCTTGGCCACGCTGGCCACTTGCCCGTTCGAATAGGTACGGCGGTGCAGCACCAGACAGGGTTCGTCCTTATCCATGCTTAGCTTGGCGCGGATGCCGCGGTCGGGCCGGCGCGCTTCGATGCGGTATTCCACACGCGACAAGGGTGCGGCGCGCATCAGGTATTCGTTCGGCGTGGTGCTCGCGTAGTCCTGTTTGAGGTAATCGGGCGCCAAAACCGGGTTGACCCAGCGCTCTTCGAGCTGGATCGGCAGCTCGTTTTCGAAGTGCAGGATCAGCGAGTGGAAGATCGTCGAGCCGACATCCACACCCAGCTCCTGCGCCAGTGCGGCATCGGCCTTCACGCTGCCCACCTTCAACGGCGTCGCGCGGTGCGCATGGCCACGGGCGCGGATTTCCTCGGCAATGGAGCGGATCGCCACCAGCGTGCTCTGGTACTTGGTGGCGGCCACAAAGGTGCCCGCGCCTTGGCTGCGCGTGAGTACGCCTTCGGCTGCCAGTTCGCGCACGGCGCGGTTCACGGTCATCCGTGCCACGCCGAAGCGGCGTACCAGCTCGGGTTCGCTGGGCACCTGGTCACCGGCGCGCCAGATACCGGCATGGATTTCGCCGAGGATGTAGTCCTTGATCTGCTGGTAGGCCGGTGTGCTCATGGTGGTGTCAGCGTTGGGATTCAAACGTCAGCGGGGCGATCTGCGCAAACGCGCCTTCACGCACCAGGGCCGCAATCGCACTGATATCGGGCGCGAAATAGCGGTCGATGTCGTAATGCGGCACGTGGCGGCGGATCAGGTCCATGGCCGGCTGCAGCTGCGGCGAGGTCGCATGCGGTGCGCGCAGGTCCACGCCCTGGGCGGCGGCCAGCAGTTCAATCGCAAGGATGTGTGCGACGTTGTCGACAATCTCGCCGAGCTTGCGTGCGGCAAAGGTCGCCATCGACACATGGTCTTCCTGATTGGCGCTGGTGGGCAGGCTATCCACACTGGCCGGATGGGCTAGGGTCTTGTTCTCGCTGGCGAGGGCTGCGGCGGTGACGTGCGCGATCATGAAGCCCGAGTTCACGCCGCCATCCTTGACCAGGAACGGTGGCAGGCCCGACAGCGTGGCGTCGATCAGCAGTGCGATGCGGCGCTCGGCCAGTGCGCCGATTTCGGAGGTGACGATGCCCAGCATATCGGCCGCAAACGCCACCGGCTCCGCGTGGAAATTGCCGCCAGACAGCACTTCTTCGGTCTCGGCAAAAATCAGTGGGTTATCGGATACCGCATCGGCTTCGCGCAGCAGCACGGTGGCCGCATGGCGGATCTGGTCCAGACATGCGCCCATCACCTGTGGCTGGCAGCGCAGGCTGTAAGGGTCCTGCACCTTTTCGCAGCCCTTGTGGCTGGCATTGATGGCCGAATCCTTGAGCAGGGCGCGGTAAGCAGCGGCAACGTCGATCTGGCCTGGATGGCCGCGGAGCTGGTGAATACGGTCGTCGAACGGCGTGACCGAGCCGGCAGCAGCATCGACGCTCAGTGCGCCCGAAACCAATGCAGTCTGGAAGACGGTTTCGATCTCGAACATATGCGCCAGCGCCAAAGCGGTGGATGCCTGTGTGCCGTTGAGCAGCGCCAGACCTTCCTTGGCGGCCAGACCCATCGGCGCCAGACCCACGCGCGCCAAGCCCTCGGTGGCCGGGCGCCATGCGCCATCGAGCCAGACTTCGCCGATGCCCAGCAGCACCGCGCTCATATGCGCCAGCGGTGCCAGATCACCCGAGGCACCCACCGAACCCTTGACCGGAATGCGCGGCAGAATGTCGGCGTTCAATAGCTTGAACAGCGCCTGCAGCACTTCGAGGCGGATGCCCGAGAAACCGCGACCCATGCTCGACAGCTTGAGCGTCATCAGGATGCGCACCACCGGCAGCGACATCGGCTCACCCACGCCCACGGCGTGCGACAGCACCAGATTCTTCTGCAGCAGTTCGAGCTGATCGTGCGGGATATGCGTGGAGGCGAGGCGGCCAAAGCCAGTGTTGATGCCATAGGCCGGCGCACCGCGTGCGGCAATGGCCGCAACGGCACGGCTGCTGGCTTCGATGGCCGGGATGGCCGCGGGATCAAGCACCACTTCAACCCCACCGCGCGAGATGGTGCGCAGCTGGGCAAGCGTCAGATGACCGGGGGTAAGGGTCAGGCGGGACATGGGCGTTCCTGTGGCGTGGTCTATCAACAGGCCCAAGATTACGCGCATCGATTTGTATAGACAAGTTGTGCTGCAACATCGCCTAACCTGCCTTGGCACAGGGAGCGATCAGGGACAGGCAATACAGCGCAGCAAGATGAGCGCAGCAGGTCAGCCCGGCAGCGTGCCCTTACTCGCCGCCAGCTCCGCTCTGGCTGCTGTAATCACGCGCACAGCCGAACGGATCAGCAGACTGACCAGCGCGGCTGCGATCAGGATGTCGGGCCAGCCGGACCCTGTTGCCCAGACCGCGCCGGCGGCCAGCAGGACGGCAAGATTCGACGCAATATCATTGCGCGAACACTCCCAGACCGAACTCATGTTGACGTCTTCATGCCGATGGCGCCAAAGCAGATAAAGGCATGCCGAATTGGCAGCGAGCCCCACAAGGCTGAACAGGCCCATTTCATCAAACGCCGGCAGGGTCGGCGTGACGAGTTTGAAGCCGATCTGGACCACCACCGCCATGGCCGCCAGCAGGATCAGCACGCCTTTGAACAGCGCCACCCTGGCCTTGGTGGCCGGACCTCTGGAGACCGCATACAGGCTCAGGCCATAGGTCAGTGCATCACCCAGGTTATCCAGGCTATCCGAGAGCAGGGCGGATGACGCCGAATGCAGCGCGGCCAGCAAGATCACCACAAACATCGTTGCGTTGATCGCCAGTACCGCCTGTAAGGTACCCCGCTGCCTTTCACGCAGGCGATCCAGCGAGCAATCGTTATTGCAGCAACCACTCATGTCGCACCTCGTTCATGTAGCTTGGGATGGGCATTGCCCCAGTTACCCCGGGTACCCCAGTTGCACTAGCGTGCAGCGGGCTTGCCCAGCAGTTTCTCGCGCAGGGCGCGGGTATCCACCCGGTACGCCGGGTCTGCCAGCGGACCGCTGATGTCGATGGGGACGGTCACGCCCTTGAGTGCATCAAACTCGGGAACCCCGCTGCCACCTCGCACAGTCGCATTGAGCAGATAGTTGATCTCGCCACGACCAATATCCACGCCACCCGCACCATCCAGGCTGAGATAAGGGGAGCGGATCTTGAGGTCACGGCTTTCCGCTACGCCATCCTTGACCACAAAGCGGGCGCTCAGATCGGAAAAGCGGGTGCCACGGCCATTCTGCACCTGCACCATATCCCCCGTGAGCGCAGCCAGATTGCGCCGCAAGCCGCGCAGGATGTCGCCCACATCCAGCCCCTCGATCGCACCATGGCTGACCATCAGGTCGATCCGCCCGCTCAAGCCTTGGCGCGCTGCCGCGAGGCTGGTCGCATCGGTCGTGAGATCAAGGTTGAGATTGCCACGGCCGTACAGGCGATCAATCCCGAACACGTCGGACATCAGCGCCGCCACTTCCATACCCTGCAGCGTTTGTGCCAAGTGCAGGCGCGGGCTCTTGCCCCCGTTGAGCAGCAGCCGGCCCTTGAGCTGACCGCCGTAGATATCCGCCGACAAGGGCTCCAGCAGCACCTGCTTGCGGGCGGCTTCGATATGGGTTTGCAGATTGAATACCCGGAAGGCCCCCACCTGCAGCTCGCCCAGTTTGAGATCACCACGGGCATTGAGGCCGTTGAGCCAGTCTACGGGCCAGGCTTGCGCGGGGTCGATGCGGGGCGTCTCGGTGGCCGCAGGCAGATACGGGCTCAGGTCCAGCTTGGCCAGATCCAGGCCGAAGGCATAACGCGTATCCACAAAGTCTTCGAGCGAGAACTGTGCCTTGATGGGTGCGCCGTCGAGCTTGCCCTGCCCTTCCCAGTCAAAACGTTCGCGCGCCAGATCCACGGCGGCGCGGCCCTCCATGACCAACCGGATGGCACCGCCGGGCAAGGCACGATGCCGATAGGCACCGCTCAGCGCCAGTCCTTCCAGCGCCAGTTTCTCCCACTCGCTGATACGCAGGGGGCTATCGATATCCAGTTCAGCGTTATGGAGATCATCCAGCAGCTTGATCTTGAGGTGCGCGCGGTCGGCATACAGACTGCCCTCAGCATCGGCTGCCAGCTTGGCCAGATCCAGCTTGCCCGCAATTTCCGAACGCGCGCTCTTGATACCGAATTCGGCGACCACCTGCCCGGTGGATAGACCACCCTCGCCACCGCGCAGGGCCGGGGTCTTGATCAGCGCCTGCCAGCGCTGATCCGCGCGTTGCGCCGTGGCATGCGCTGCGGCGTTGATCAGCTTGCCTCGCCAGGGCAAGGCAGCCAGACTCAGGTCGCCAGTCAGATCAAACCGGCCATCATGCCACTCGGGTGTTTCTGCACTGATGGCCAGCCGGAACCCCTGCAAGCTGGCAGTCAGCCGCTCCCGATCCACCGCGAGCCGGCTATCGAGCCGCAGATCACCCGACCACTCCGGGGCACTGACACGGCCCACCGCACTGAGCGCACCATGTTCGCCTTCCGGCTCCAGCGCATGTAGCTCCAGTTCGCGCAGGCGGATCACCTCACCAGATGCATCACGCCAGTTGAGCGAGGCATTGACCAGATCAACGCGCTCACCCAGCCAGTGCAGGCGCTGCTGGCGGGGTCGCCGGGTCAGCAGATCATCACAGCTGAGGGTGCCATCGGGCATGACCTGCACATTGAGCGCCAAACCTTCGATGCGTGCATCCACCAGCCCCAGCTTGCCACCGAAAAGTCCTGCCCAACCCAGTGAGAACCGGGCGCTCTCCCAGCGTGCAAACAGGGCGCGGCCATCCGGCTCGCTCACGGTCAGGGCATCAAGGGTGATACCCGGTCTTGGCAGCAAGGCAATGCGCAGGCCATCGACCGTGACCTTGCGGCCCAGAGAGGCGCTGGCATCGGCGGCCAGCTGGTTGCCGAGCGTGCGGAAGTTGATCAGCGGCAAAGCGGCGATCAGCAGCAGGGCGATACCCAGCCAGAGCAGCGGACGGCGCAGACGCCGGGGCAGTTGTTGAATCGGCATGCGCGGATTATTCCAGCCGGGGGCAAACAGGGAAACCTCGGCAGCATAACTTGTTCGGGCACGGCCAGTGGCAGCGGGATATATCACGAATGCCCGCCGGGCCTTGCTACCATCGCTCACCCTTGTTCTCTACTGCGAGCCCGATCATGCCAAGCCCCTTCGCCCCCCATCTCACCGAAATCAAGGTACGCGGTTACCACCTCGACCTTTACGGCCACGTCAACAACGCGCGGTATCTGGAATTCCTGGAAGAGGCGCGCTGGGGCCTGACCGAGACACATGGTTCGATTCAGGCTTTCAGCGAAGCAGGGCTGGCCTTCGTGATTGTGAACATCAACATCAACTACCGCCGCGCAGCCCTGATGGGGGAGGTGCTGGTCATCGAAACCGCCCTGAAAAAGCTCGGCAGCCGCAGCGGTGTGATTCATCAGCGCGTGATGCTCAAGGGCAGTGACACCGTGATTGCGGATGCCGACGTGACGTTTGTGCTGTTCGACACCGCCAAAGGCACCGCGATCAGCATGGATGAAGCGGCCCGCGAACTGTTCGCCACCGTGCCGGTCTGGTCCGCCGAGGCCTGATAGCGGCAAGCCAGCCATTGCGGGCCGCAATGCCGCCACACGGCGCCACCCGCATCTGCAACAATCAAAAACGCCCGGATTTCACCGGGCGTTTTTGATTGTGCGATCAACACTGCCTCAAGGCAGTATCAGATACGGTAACGGGCCACCGCACCTTGCATGTCAGACGCAAGCTGTTGCAGCAGGGTTGCCGAATCTGCCGTATCACTGGCGGCGGCACTGGCCTCTTCCGACATCTGGGCAATTCGCTCCACCTGCTGGGATATGCTCAGGCTGGCAGTGCTCTGTTCACGGATAGCGTTGCTGATATCATCCACCATGTCGACGACACGGCCCGAGCCTTTGCGGATCTGCTCGATGCTGCCCCCGGCCTGGCTGGCTTTCTGAACACCCACATCCACCTTATCGACCACCTCGCGCATGCTGGCCACTGCCGCATCGGCGCCATGCTGGATGGTGGTGATGAGCTTGGCGATCTCTTGCGTGGAGACTGAGGTGCGCTCGGCCAGCTTGCGCACTTCATCGGCCACCACGGCAAAACCCCGGCCCTGCTCACCGGCCCGCGCCGCCTCGATCGCGGCATTGAGCGCGAGCAGATTGGTCTGATCGGCCACTTCCTTGATCACACTGACGACGGCACCGATATTGGCGCTCTCGCGGGCAAGCTGGTCGATCTGCTGCGATGCCTCGTGAACGCGTGACGCAATGCCGTTGATCTCGGCAACCGTGGCATGGATCACCGCTTCGCCTTCGCTGGCCACCTGACCCGACTCACGCGAGACGGTATTGGCCTCGACAGCGCGATCCGCCACATGGTTGATACTGACGGTCACCTCTTCCACCGTTGCCGCCATATTGGACGATGATTCGCTGGCAGCAAGCGAATTGGCCGACATGCGCTGCGCTGCAATGGCCATTTCATCCGCCTGGCGGGAAACGCCCTGCACACCTTGCGCGAGATTGCGGAAGCTCTCCTGCAGGGTATCCAGCAGACGATTGAAGGCCAGGACGGTGAGTCCCACCTCGTCCCGGCTGGTGATCGGTACGCGCTGGGTAAAGTCGAGGTCGCGGCCGATACGTTCCACCGTGTGCTCCATGGTGGCCAGCGGGCCGGCAATGGCCCGATGGATCAGGAAACCGAACACGGAAATGGCAGCCAGCGCGAGAACGATTACCACACCCAGAATGGTGGTGGCGCGACTGGAAGCCTCATGGGTACGGGCACTGGATTCCTCGGTCGCCTTCAGGTTGTACGCGGCCACCTTCTCGATGGCAGCCTGCAAGGCCTGCTCGGCGGGAATCACCTTGCCATACAGGGCGGCCACTGCTTCGTCGTTACTGCCTTTGCTGGATGCCGCCAGCGCCTCATCGTAGCCGGCGGTATACACCTGGAATGCTTTTCTAAGACTCTCGTAGTTGGCCTTGTCCGTCGCATCGCTGGTGAGGTTGGCATAGCCATCTACCGCGCGCTTGGCATTGGCGACCGCTTCGCTGACCTTGCCTGCAAACGCCTGCTTGAGATCAACATCCTGCTCCATGATGTGGCTCAGCAGCAGCGCCCGCATTTCGCGGTAGGTCACCGCCATGTCACCCGTCGCCTGCAGGCTGGGGAGATCGTCATCGGTCAGTGCAGAGACTTGTGCATTCAGTGAGCGCAGTCCGCTGATCGCGGTGACACCCACGATCAAGAGTGCGGCGAGCGCCATGGCTATCATCAGGATCAGCCGTTTGCCTATCGTCATGGTGCAGTCCTTTTCATCTCAGTCGCCCCGCCCAGGCGCCTGACTGGTTCGAGTATCTACACTATAGCGACTGAAATGCGCAGTGCGAGGCGAAGCATGCAAGGCAGCTTGATATGGCACAAAGTCCGCCACAGCAGGCCTCCCGCCGGCCAGACCAGGCCTACTGGATGATGCCGCCCCCGAGGCAGACCCGCCCGTCGTAGAGCACCACCGATTGCCCCGGCGTAACGGCCCACTGCGGCTCGTCAAAGCGCACACGCAACACCCCCTGTTCGATGGCGAGCACCTCGCAGGCGGCATCCTGCTGACGATAGCGGGTCTTGGCCGTATAACGCCCGGGCAGTGGTGGTGTATCGGCCACCCAGCTGAGCTGGCCAGCCACAAGCTCGGGTTTGAGCAACAAAGGGTGATCGCGGCCTTGCACCACGATCAGTTCGTTCTTGCCCAGATCCTTGTCGGCCACGTACCAAGGCTCGCCCGGCCCGCCGATATTGAGCCCCTGGCGCTGGCCCAGCGTGTAGTACATCAGGCCCATGTGCTCGGCCACGATCTTGCCTTCGGGCGTGCGCATCACGCCGGGCTCCTTGGGCAGATAGCGGTTAAGAAAATCGCGGAATGGGCGCTCGCCGATAAAGCAGATGCCGGTTGAATCCTTCTTGGCATGATTGGGCAGACCGATTTCAGCGGCAATGCGGCGTACTTCGGGCTTGGCGATCTCCCCCAG
The DNA here is from genome assembly GCF_027257935.1 of Chitinimonas sp. BJYL2. Taxonomy (NCBI): domain Bacteria; kingdom Pseudomonadati; phylum Pseudomonadota; class Betaproteobacteria; order Neisseriales; family Chitinibacteraceae; genus Chitinimonas; species Chitinimonas sp. BJYL2. Next base: position 526,498 of record NZ_JANZKW010000001.1, read on the forward strand.
CGGAAACAGCGCTCTGGAAACCTGATACTGGCTCAGGCGGTAGAGGAAGTAGCTCTGGTCCTTGGCGGCATCGGCGCCCCGCAGCAGGCGCGTCAATCCCTGGGCATCGATATCGGTAGCCGCATAATGGCCCGTGGCAATTTTCTCGGCGCCCTGCGCAATCGCGTAGTCCAGAAAGGCCTTGAACTTGATCTCGGCGTTGCACAGCACATCGGGATTGGGCGTACGGCCGGACTGGTACTCCGCCAGAAAGTAGGCAAAGACGCGGTCCTTGTATTCCTTGGCAAAGTTGACCAGCTCAATGTCGATACCCACCAGATCGGCGACGGCAATGGCATCGCGCGAGTCTTCCTTGATCGAGCAGAACTCGTCGTCGTTATCGTCTTCCCAGTTCTGCATGAAAACGCCGAGCACATCGTAACCCTGCTGTTTGAGCAGGTGCGCCGAGACCGACGAATCCACGCCTCCCGAAAGGCCCACCACGATACGGTTTGCCTTTGCGCCTGCCAAAGGGCTTGCTGCGTCAGTCATGGTGCGAAATCAGTTCCAGTGGGTAGCGCCGGCCGGCGCGGTAATCATCGATGCACTGCAGCACCAGCGGACTGCGATGCCGCTCCCGGCAGGCCAGCAGTTCGTCATAGCCAAGCCAAACCGGCCGCAGGATATCGGGGTCCAGCTCGGTGGCGACAGGCGCCCGCTCATCCAGCTCGGCGGCATAGGCCACTCGCAGGTAAGTGAGCCCCGGTTTGCCCGGCGGCGACCATTGGTAAATCCCCACAAGTGCCGTCGGGATCACCGTATAGCCGGTTTCCTCGCGTGCTTCGCGCACGCTGGCGGCCAGCAGCGATTCGCCGTGGTCCAGATGACCAGCAGGCTGGTTGAAGCGCAGGCCGTCGGCCGTGTGCTCTTCCACCAGCAGATAGCGGCCATCGCGTTCAACAATGACCGCTACCGTGGTATTGGGTTTCCAGATCGATTCGCTCATGGTCCCGATCAGATGGGGAAAAGCCTGCAATTTTAAAGACTTGCAAACAAAAAAGCCCGCACCGTTGCGTGCGGGCTTTTTGTCAGCATCCGTTCGCTAGCCGGCACATCGCTGAGCAATGTGGGCCAGGGCTTCCTCCACCTGATCCACAAGGATCAGGCACAGATCGCCCGGCTGCAGTCGCGACAAGGCTTTATCGATGGCAATGAACTCGCCGTTGATTTCCTCGCTATGGGTGGTGCGGCTTGCGCCCACCAGACCCTCGCGCAACAGGGCCAGCACCTCGCCATCGGCGCGGCCACGCTGGCAGGCATCCTGATACAGGATCACCTCGTCAAACGCCGCACCAAGAATCTTGGTCTGGTCACGGATATCCTCATCGCGACGGTCGCCCGCACCACTGATGACCACCGAACGGCGCTTGGCCGGCATGGCTTCCACCGCCTGCACCAGTGCAATCATCGCATCGGGGTTGTGGCCGTAATCGGCAATCACGGTGGCGCCCTTGTAATCGAATACATTGAAGCGGCCGGGCGCGTTGTCGCCATCGGTCGTGAAGGTCTTCAAGCCCAGCTCGATGGCCGGCCAGCTGATGCCGGCACCCCAAGCCGCGGCCGTGGAGGCCATCACATTCTCGATCTGGAAGCCGATGGTGCCACCGCGCGTGATCGGCACTTCGGTGAGTGAGAAGGTCCACTGCACCTCGCCTTCGGCCGCCACCAGCTTGCCATCCTCGATATAAACAACGCGACGCCCCTGTGCCCGCTGGGCTGCCATCACCGGCAGGTGCGGATCGGCGGCGAAGAAAATGATCTGCCCCGGCGAGTTGGCCGCCATGGCCGCCACCACGGGATCGGCGGCATTGAGCACGGCATAACCGTTCGGCGCCACATTCTGGACGATGACGCGCTTGAGCACGGCCAAGTCTTCGAGCGTGGTGATGTAGTTGAGGCCCAGATGATCGCCACGGCCTACGTTGGTGACCACGGCAACCTGGCAGCGATCAAACGCCAGGCCCTCGCGCAGCAAGCCGCCACGCGCAGTCTCGAAAACGGCGGCGTCCACATCGGGGTGCATCAGCACATTGCGGGCCGAGCGCGGGCCGCTGCAATCGCCGCTGTCGATCTGACGGCCGTTCACATACACGCCATCGGTATTGGTCATGCCCACGCGCAGGCCACTCGCAGCGATCAGGTGGGCAGTCAGCCGCACGGTCGTGGTCTTGCCATTGGTCCCCGTGATCGCCAATACCGGAATACGGCCGTCATCGCCTGCCGGGTAAAGCATATCCACCACGGCCTCACCGACATTGCGACCCTTGCCGTACGAGGGACTCAGGTGCATGCGCAGACCCGGTGCGGCGTTGACTTCCACCACGCCGCCGCCCTGATCTTCGAGCGGGGTCAGCACGCTGTCGCACACGATATCGACACCGCAGATATGCAGGCCGATGGTTTGCGCTGCTTCGATGGCACGGGCAGCCATTTCCGGGTGCACATCGTCGGTCACATCGGTAGCTGAGCCGCCGGTAGACAGATTGGCGTTATTGCGCAGCACCACGCGCTGGCCCTTGGCCGGCACGGAGTCGGGCGTCAGACCCTGCATTTCCAGGCGGGCTACAGCAATTTCATCAAGGCGTATCTTGGTCAACGAAGTCGCATGGCCCTCGCCACGGCGCGGATCGCGGTTCACATCCTCGACCAGTTCGCGCACCGAGCGCTTGCCGTCGCCAATCACGTTGGGCGGATCGCGGCGCGCGGCGGCAACCAGCTTGTCGCCTACCACCAGCAGGCGGAAATCGTGGCCCGGCAGGTAGCGCTCGACGAGGATATCGTCGCGGAACTCGCTGGCGACCTTGAAAGCCAGATCCAGCTGCTCGCGCGTGGTGATGTTCACCGTCACCCCCTTGCCCTGATTGCCATCCTGCGGCTTGACCACCACGGGCAGGCCGATTTCCAGCGCGGCGGCCCAGGCGTCGTCGGCATCCTTGGCAGGCCGGCCAGTGGGCACGGGTACCCCGGCGGCGTGCAGCAGCTTCTTGGTCAGCTCCTTGTCCTGCGCGATCGATTCGGCAATCGCGCTGGTCGAATCCACCTCGGCGGCCTGGATGCGCCGCTGCTTGCTGCCCCAGCCAAACTGCACCAAGCTCCCGGTCGTGAGCCGGCGGAACGGGATGCCGCGTGCGGCAGCGGCATAAACGATGGAACCGGTACTCGGCCCGAGGCGCTCGTCCTCGTCCAGATCGCGCAGCTGCTTGAGCGCAGCATCCAGATCGAATGGGGTATCGGCCAGCGCGGCATTGACCAGCTGTTCGGCCAGTTCAAACGCCAAACGACCCACCGCCTCTTCGCTGTATTCGACTACGACCTGATACACGCCCGGCTCCACGGTCTGCGTGGTGCGGCTGAATGTCACCGGGCAGCCGGCTTGTTCCTGCAGGCCCAGCGCCGCAAATTCCAGCGCATGCGCGACCGAGATGACGTCATCGTGGTGCATGGCCGACAAGGGCATCAGCGCAGGAAACCGCGCACGCAGGCGCTGCTCGAAATCGGGCAACTGGGTCACGGCACGCTCGGCACCATCGCAGCGCACGATGCCTTCGATGCCGGTATGGCGACTCCAGAGATTGGGACCGCGCAGGGCGCGGATTCGTGACACTTCCATCAGGCTATCTCTCGCTGGGCCATCGGGTTCTATAGGGACAATGCAAGTATCAGGCGCGGCTCATGCCCAAGCCGGCCTCAAGTCCGGCCGCAATCAGCGCCGGGCTCACACCAAAGTAGGTCGCCACCGCCACCGCTGCGAGCGTACCGGCCGCGTCGCCGGTATCCGACTCGCCGGGCAGGGGGGCAATGATCTGCTCTTGCGCGCCATCGGCCAGCACGATCTGGCCCTCGCGGGCAAACAGGACGCGGCCACCATCAGCGCGATGCGCTGCCAGCGCCGGCAACTGGCCATCCAGTGCATACAGCACCACGGCGCCATCACACAGGTCTGCCATCTCCACCAGCATGGGCTCGGCCGCATGAAGCACAGCCAGCCCCGATTCATCCACTACATCGACCTGGGTACGCAGGACCTTGTAGAGATGATCGGGCTCGACCACATGCCAGTCCGCCAGTCCCGCCAGGCCATCGGCATCGGTCACCACGCCCACCTGGCAGCGATCGTAGGGCAGGCCATCGCCCAGGATGCCTGCCGGATGGTGCTCGAAGACAGCCGTATCGATCTTGCGGTTGATCAGAATGCGCTGACCGGCATCCCAGCGACTGGCATCACCGGCATCGATACGGCGGCGGTCCAGAAACAGGCCATCACGGCAGGCTAGGCCCACATGGCGCCCCGCCATCAGCAACAGGCTGCTGATCAAGCGGGCAACGCGGGTGGTGCCGGTACTGCCGGTCACGCCAACCAGGGGAATACGCCCGCTCGCGTCAGCCGGGAACAGATGATCGATGATGGCAGCACCTACCGGGCGCGGCTCGCCATTGGCAGGCCGAAGGTGCATCAGCAGGCCCGGGCCGGCATTGACCTCCACGATGGCCGCGCCTTGCGCGTGCAGGGGCTTGCTGATGTCCTCAGCCACCACGTCCACACCGGCGATATCCAGCCCCACCGTCCGCGCTGCCAGACCCACCATGGCGGCGACTTCGGGATGAACCTCTGGCGTACATTCAAATGCCACATTGCCATTGCGCTGGATCAGCACGCGTTGCCCTGCTGCCGGCACGGAGTCCGGTGTGTAGCCCTGGCGCGCCAGTTCGTTGCGGATGGCGGTATCGTCATCGAGATTCAGGCGAGCCAGCGGATGCAGCTCGGTCGTCCCGCGGCGCGGATCACTGTTGATCTGCGCATCCACCAGCGCGCGCAGCGTGGCGACACCGTCCGCCACCACCCATGCCGTCTCACCGCGCGCGGCAGCAGCAACCTTGCCACCAACGACCAGCAGCCGGTGTTCGACACCGGGGATGCATCGCTCGACCATCACCTCGCTACCGTGCCGTGCGGCAAACTCAAAGGCCTTTTCCACGTCTTCACGGGTTTTCAGGTCCATCGACACCCCGCGGCCATGGTTGCCGTCGGTCGGCTTGACCACCACGGGTAAACCGATGTCCTCGGCGGCGGCCCAGGCGGCCTCGGGCGAATCCACCACCTCGCCCTCCGGCACCGGCACACCCACCGATTTGAGCAGGCTCTTGGTCAGATCCTTGTCGCTGGAAATGCCCTCGGCAATGGCGCTGGTACGGTCGGTTTCGGCCGTCCAGATGCGACGCTGCGCCTTGCCATGGCCCAGTTGCACCAGATTGCCTTCATTGAGGCGGATATGCGGGATGCGGCGCTCGGTGGCGGCTGCCACGATGCAGGCCGTGCTAGGGCCCAAGTGGTGATCGTCCACCAGATCGCGCAGCTGCTGCACGGTGTGGTCGATATCGAACGGCTGATCGTTGATCGCGGCCATCACGATATCCCGAGCCGCGACAATCGCGGCACGGCCGACCTGCTCGTTGCGGGCACGCACGGCCACTTTGTAGACGCCGCGTACCGGTGTACTGCGCGTTTGCCCGAAACCGGTCTGCAAGCCCGCCAGGTTGTTCAGCTCGATGGCCACATGCTCCATGATGTGGCCCATCCACGTGCCTTCCTGAAGACGTTCCAGAAAACCACCGCGTTCGCCCACGCCGCAGTGGTGTTCGATGAGCCCCGGCAACATGCCGGTGAGGCGCTCGAAAAAGCCGGGCAACGTGTTGGAGGGGAAGTCTTCGAGTTCACCCAGATCGACCCAGGCTTCAATGACGGGACGATATGTCCAGATATTCGGCCCGCGCAGATAGGTGGTACGAAGGAATTCGATTGCTTTCTTCATCTTGATCCCGGAGCGAGGGCGATAAGCTGTTTCCAGCGGTGTTCTGTTTCTATACGGGGCGATGCCGCAAGCCGCGCGTTATACTTGGTATAGACGTAGGCGAGAAGCCCCTCCACGCGGAAATTACCCGAGTCGCCGGACGGCCGCACCTGCCATCTTAATTTGTATCGCGGTTGCGTCTTGTCGGCGCACCGTTTTGCCAGCCCATACGAGCCCCGTGACCAGCGCCAACTCCCCCTCTGCCAACCGCCCTGCCGTTCCCGACAGCTGGCTTGCCGATCTGGCACCCTGCCTGACTCCGGCAGAAAACGTGCTGACCGGCTTCGAGGTTGACCTCGACAGCGAATTGCAATTCCGCAGCGGTCGGCTGGTACTCACTGATCGCCAGCTGCTAGCCCGCATGTCGGGTGACTCACACTGGCAGCAATGGCCACTGGATACCTCGCTGGATCTGCACCACCACGATCACGCAGGTGTCGGCACCCTGGCACTGCGCAACGCGACCGAGCAGATTGCGGTGTGGCGATTCACCCTGGCGCAGAACCCCCAGGCCATCCGCCTGCTGGAGCGCTTCGAGGCGCTGTCGATCACCCTGCGTACAGGCCAGGCGCCGGCCAAACATGAGGAGCCACGTTGCCCGACCTGCAAGGCCCCCCTTGAAAACGAAGGCGACGACTGCCCCGCCTGCGACCGCGAACTGAGCACCCCCCCCTCGACCTGGACACTGTTCCGGCTCTGGCGCTTTGCCCGCCCCTATCGCTGGCAGCTGTTTACGGGCTTGGCGCTGATGCTGGGTTCCACCGCCGCAACCCTGGTCTCACCCTATCTCACCATGCCCCTCATGGACGAGATCCTGATCCCGTTCCAGAGCGGCAAACCGGTGGATGTGAATCAGGTCGGGATTTACCTTGCCGGCATGTTTGCCGCCAGCGTGGTCTCCTGGGCCCTGGGCTGGGCCAAGACCTATATCCTCGCACTGGTCTCCGAGCGGATCTCCGCCGATCTGCGCACCACCACCTACGAGCACCTGCTGTCACTCTCGCTGGAGTATTTCGGTGGCAAACGCACAGGCGACCTGATCGCCCGCATCGGCTCCGAATCCGACCGCATCAGCGTGTTCCTGAGCCTGCATGCGCTCGACTTCATCACCGATGTGCTGATGCTGGCGATGACCGCCGCCATCCTGTTCAGCATCAACCCCTGGCTGGCGCTGGCCACCCTGGTGCCGCTACCCATGATTGCCTGGCTGATCCATCTGGTGCGTGATCGCCTGCGTACCGGCTTCGAGAAGATTGATCGTGTCTGGGGCGAGGTCACCAGCGTGCTCGCCGACACCATCCCTGGCATCCGCGTGGTCAAGGCCTTTGCCCAGGAAGCGCGCGAGGCCACCCGCTTCAAGATCGCCAACAAACACAACCTGCTGATCAACGACAAGCTCAACAAGGTCTGGTCGCTGTTTTCCCCCACCGTCTCCCTGCTCACCGACTTCGGCCTGCTGGTGGTGTGGGCCGGTGGTATCTGGATGATCACCCGCGGCGAAGTCACCGTCGGCACGCTGACGGCCTTTCTGGCCTATATCGGGCGCTTCTATGGCCGGCTCGATTCCATGAGCCGTATCGTGTCGGTTACGCAAAAAGCCGCCGCCGGCGCCAAGCGCATCTTCGATATCCTGGATCACGTCTCCAACGTGCCCGAACCCGAGAAACCGGTGCCGGTAGGCAGGGTCAGCGGCGGCATCGTGCTCAAGGATGTGGGCTTCCGTTACGGCAATCGCCAGGTGATCCGCAATCTCAATCTGCGTATCGAACCAGGCGAGATGATCGGCCTGGTCGGTCACAGCGGCTCGGGCAAGAGCACGCTGGTGAACCTGATCTGCCGCTTTTACGACGTGGGCGAAGGCGCCATCCTGCTCGACGGGGTCGACATCCGCCAGATGGGCGTGGCCGATTTCCGCCGCAATATCGGCCTCGTGCTGCAGGAACCCTTCCTGTTCTTCGGCACCATTGCCGAGAACATCGCCTATGGCAAACCCGACGCCACGCGCGAGGAAATCATGGCCGCGGCGCGTGCCGCCCATGCGCATGAATTCATCCTGCGCCTCCCGCAGGGCTACGACTCGCTGGTCGGTGAACGCGGCCAAGGGCTCTCCGGTGGCGAGCGCCAGCGCGTATCGATTGCGCGCGCCCTGCTGATCGACCCACGCATTCTCATACTGGATGAGGCTACCGCCTCGGTGGATACCGAAACCGAAAAGGAAATCCAGAAGGCGCTCGACAATCTGGTCAAGGGTCGCACCACGATTGCCATCGCACACCGCTTGTCGACCTTGCGCCAAGCCGACCGGCTGGTGGTGATGGACAAAGGCCAGATCGTCGAAGTGGGTGACCACGACACCCTGCTCGCGCGCGAAGGCGCCTACTGGCGCCTTTACGAAGCACAAGCGCGCAATGTCGATACCGATCTCGACGACAAGGATGATGAATAATGAGCCAGCCCGATTTTCAGCTCGCTCGCGACGGTTTTGGCCGCCTGCGGCTGACGCTCGCAAGCGGCGAGCAGCATGACGACGTGATTCCCGTACGCGCCTTCCCGATCTCGGCCCCCGAGGAGGGACTCTCCTTGGTGGATCGGGATGGTCATGAGCTGGTCTGGATTGCCAAACCGGCAATGCTGCCTGTCGAGGCACGCAAGCTGATCACCGAGGCCCTCGCACAGCGCGAGTTCATGCCAGAAATCCGGCAACTGATCAGTGTCTCCACCTTCGCCACCCCCAGTACCTGGACCGTGGAAACCAATCGCGGTACTACCCGCTTCATCCTGCGGGGCGAGGAGGATATCCGCCGCGCCGGCGATGTGCTGCTGGTTGCCGACAGCCACGGCATCCAGTTCCTGATCCGCGATCCGGATTCGCTGGATAAACATTCACGCCGCCTGCTCGACCGCTTCCTCTAAGCCCCTGCCAACAGCTCGCCAGACCGCCCGCCCTGGGTGGTCTGCGACGCCCCTCGCTGCCCCGTTCCGGCTCAATCCATAACTTTCTCGTATACCCGAGCCCTTATCGTCATGGCGTGATGCAGTACCACTGACTAACATCGCCACAGGATTAGGCGTCATCGAGTGGTATTAGCCCCTGCTAATGTGGCATGGTCGCTAAGCTGTCAGATAACGGACACAATTTCAGCAGCTTGCTGCAATCCGTTGACAGCAGCCTGCTACTGGTATTGAATTGATCTTGTATTCAATTGGTATCTAACCAGTTTGACCGGCCAGCGCCGGCGTGGAGCAACAGCAAGCATGACTTTCGATTACCTGATCGGCGTAGATGGCGGCGGCACTGGCACACGGGTTGTAGTTGCCGACCGTGCCGGCCAGCTGCTTGCCCGCGCCAGCGGCGGGCCGTCCGGCCTCGGGCTGGGCATTGCGCCCGCCTGGCAAGCCATCTCGGCTGCCGTGGATCAGGCATTCGCCAACCTGGGTAGCGCCTTTGCTGCCGACCGCTGCGCCATCGGCCTCGGTCTGGCAGGGGTGCATAACCCGATTTGGGCCAAAGCCTTTCTGGATGCTGCTCCCGCCTACGCCGCCATCGCCCTGGATACCGACGGATTCACCACACTGCTGGGCGCCCACAACGGGCAACCCGGCGCCATTGTGGCCGTCGGCACAGGCACCATCGGAGAGGCTTGGTACGGCGGTCGCGACAAGCGCACCGTGTCTGGCTGGGGTTTTCCGAGCGGCGATGAAGGCAGCGGTGCCTGGATTGGTCTTAAAGCGGCGCAGCTTGCGCAGAAGGCACTGGATGGTCGCGTGCAACGCGGCGCACTCGCCAGTGCCGTTATCGAGCGATTCGGTGGCAATATTGATGCCGCTTATGGATGGCTCGGCCAAGCAAACCAGACCACTTACGCACAACTGACGCCGCTGGTGATCCAGCATGGCGGCAGTGATGCCGATGCGGACGCCATCCTGACGCAAGCTGGCCAGGAGATTGCCAGTGTCGCCCACGCGCTCGACCCACACGGTGCCTTGCCATTGGCCCTGTGCGGCGGACTCGCGGAAGCACTGCAAGCTTGGCTGCCCGAGGCCCTGCGCCTCCGTGCCCGTCAGCCACAGGGAGATTCGGCGACCGGCGCGCTCCACCTGATACGAGGACGTGTTCATGGATAAAGCCCGCGAAGCCGCATTGCTCGCGCTCAAACCCGATGCCGAGAGCAGCACACCGCTCTATCTGCAGGTTGCCAACAAGCTCTCCAACGCCATCGCCGGCGGGCTCTGGCAGGCCGATGAAGCGCTGCCCAGCGAGCGCGTACTCTGCGAGATGCTCGATATCTCGCGGGTCACCGCCCGCAAGTCGATGGACATCTTGTTCGAGCAGGGCCTGATTGTGCGCCGCCAGGGTTCGGGCACCTATATTGCCCCTCGCCTGGTACAGCCACTGTCTCGCCTGACCAGTTTTTCCGAAGAAATCCGCAGCCGTGGCTTTGCCCCGTCATCGCGCTGGCTGAGCCGCGAAACCGGCATCGCCAGCCAGGAAGAGGTGCTGCGCCTGGGTCTCTCGCCCGCTGCCACCGTGGCACGCCTCAAGCGTCTGCGCATGGCCGACGACACCGTGATGGCCGTGGAAACCTCCACCCTGCCCAGTCTGTACATCCCCGAGCCCACCAGTATCGGTGACTCCCTGTATGCGTTTCTGGATGGCCGTGGCACGCCCGTTACCCGCGCCCTGCAGCACATCAAGGCCGTGAATGCCAGCGACGAGATCGCCCAGCTGGCCGGCATTGCTGCCGGTACCGCGATGCTGATGATCACCCGGATCGGCTACCTCGATAGCGGCCTGCCGATTGAACTGAGTTACTCCTACTGCCGTAACGATTACTACGACTTCGTAGCCGAGTTACGGCGCTAAGCCTGACGACGCAGCCAGTCGACGAAAGACGAAAGATTCACCCTTCAATGCATACCCTCTCCGGCAACATACTCACCGTCGACGGCTGGCAATTCGGCACGCTGGGCTTTACCGACCGGATCGTCACCTTGCAAGCCGACGCACGCGACCCGGCAGGCAATGCCGATGACATCGTGCTGCCCGGCTTCATTGATCTGCACGTGCATGGCGGTGGCGGACGGGATGTGATGGAAGGGGGCGATGCGCTGCAGACCATCACGCAGACCCACGCACGCCACGGCACGACCAGCATCCTGGCCACCACGATGACCGCGCCACGGGTTGAAATCGAGCATGCCTTGCGCGGTGTTGCCCTGAACATGGCCGAGCGCGCACCCAACGGTTCGCGCGTCCTCGGGGTGCATCTGGAAGGCCCGTATATCAACCCTGGCAAGCTCGGCGCCCAGCCCAACTTTGCCCGTGATGCCGCCTTGGCCGAGATTGGCCAATACGATGCCCTGGCTGCCCTCAAGGTGCTCACACTTGCCCCGGAAGTCGATGGCCATACCCAGCTGATCCCCGAACTGGTGGCGCGCGGCATCCGCGTGCAACTGGGTCACACCCTGGGCAGCTATGAAAACGGCGTGGAAGCGCTCAAGAACGGCGCATCGAGCTTTACCCACCTATTCAACGCCATGACCGGCCTGCATCACCGCGAACCCGGCATGGTCGGTGCCGCACTAGCCCATGCCGAATACGCCGAGCTGATCCCCGATCTGCTGCATGTGCACCCCGGCGCCATCAAGGCTGCCCTGCGGGCCATTCCCAAACTCTATTGCGTGACCGACTCGACCGCTGCTGCCGGCATGCCCGATGGCGAGTACAAGCTGGGTCGCCACACCGTCACCAAGTGCATGGGCGGCGTGCGCCTGCCTGATGGCACGCTGGCGGGCTCGACGCTGACGCTGGACGAGGCACTGCGCAATCTGGTCCGCCTGGGCCTCGATATCGACGACGCCTCACGCCGGCTCTCCACGTTCCAGGCCGACATGCTGGGCCTCGATGATCGTGGCCGCATCAAGCTGGGCGCTTTTGCCGATCTGGTGGTGTTTGACCGCAACCTCAAGCTCAAAGCCGTCTTTGTCGAAGGTACGGCCATCCACCTCCCCGGCTGAGGCGGCTTGCCCTGCACGCCAGGGGCGCCGCATCCGAACCCGCAAGACTGCATCTGGGGGTGCCTGCAGTCTGTCAGAACCCAGCACCCCGTTCCCGAATCCGGCTGGCCACCGTGCTGCCCGGTGAATCATCGTCGAGAGAAGCGTCATGACAACCTGCATGTGGAAAGAAATGCGCGAGGGCCCCGAAGCGGTCGCGCGCCAAGCCGATAAACAGGACGCCCGCTATGCCGAGCTGGGCTTGCAACTGCGCCAGTCCGATCCGCACGCCCTGGTCACCGTGGCGCGCGGCAGCTCCGACCATGCCTCGGCCTATCTTTCCTACCTGACCATGTTGCGTCTGGGCCGCCTGTCCGTCTCCCTGCCCATGTCGCTGGTCACCATGTACGACGCCCCACTCGATGTCGTCGGCACCGTGGCGGTCGCTGTCTCGCAGTCGGGCCGCAGCCCCGACGTGGTCGAGCCGATCAAGCGTTTCCGCGCTGGCCGCGCCAAAACGGTGGCGCTGGTCAACGATCCGGCCTCGCCACTGGGTGAAGCCGCCGAATGGACACTGCCTCTCGAAGCCGGCCCCGAATACGCCGTGGCCGCCACCAAGAGCTATATCGCCAGCCTCGCCGCCGGCGCACGTTTCGTGGCCCACTGGTCGCAGGACAAAGCCTTGCTTGAAGGCCTGAAGGCACTGCCGGAATCGCTCGCCCGTGCGCAGGATGTGGACTGGTCGCACGGCGTCGAAGTGCTCAAGGATGCCAGCCGCATCATGGTCCTTGGCCGCGGTCTGACCCTGCCAGTGGCCATGGAAGCCGCCCTCAAGTGCAAGGAAACCTCGTCGATCCAGGCCGAGGCCTTCTCGGGTGCTGAAGTGAAGCACGGCCCCATGGTGCTGATTGACGAAGGTTACCCGCTGCTGATCTTCGCCCCGCGCGGCCCGGCTCAGGCTGGCCTCGTGAAGCTGGCCGAAGAAATGCGCGGTCGTGGCGCCAAGGTCCTGCTGGCCGCCCCGGAAGATGTGCCCAGCCGCGACCTGCTGCTGCCGCAAGGTCCGACACCCGATCTTGATGCGATTGCCGCCATCTCGGCCTTCTATCCCATGGTCGAAGCCCTGTCGCGTGCCCGTGGTTTCGACCCCGACCAGCCGCCCCACCTCAACAAGGTTACCTTGACCCGCTGATCGGATGGCGGCAAGACCGCCAGTCCATTGCTCCTGCCATGAATCTGCGCCGCCTAGCCCGTCTTGCTGTCCTTGCCCTGCCGCTGCTTTGTGCCGCGGCAGTGGCATTGCCGGTGGCAGCCAAGCCTAGGCTGGAGTTCTGGACCCAAAGTCTGTCGCCCAAGTTTGCGCCCTACTTCCGCGAGCTGGTAGCAAGCTACAACGCCGCGAACCCCCAGGTCGAGGTGGTGTGGGTCGACTACCCCTGGGATGTGATCCGCGCCAAGTTCACCGTGGCACTGGCCTCGGGCAATCCGCCTGCGCTGGCCAATGTGGATGTGCCCACCGCCTACGAATTCCGCCAGATCGGCCTGATCCAGCCGGTAGACCGCTGGATACGCCGTGACGACTTCGTCGCCGCCGCCATTGCCGATGTGACCTTCGGCAATCAGGTCTACGCCTGGCCGTTTTACAACGGTGCCAATGTCGTCGCCTACAACACCGAACTGTTCCGCCGCGCCGGGCTCGATCCCAAGCGCCCGCCGGCTTCGTTTGCCGAACAGCTCCGCTACGCGAAAATCCTGTATGCCAGGACCGGCGCCGCCGGCTTCCCGCCCGCGCTCGGCCCCGGCAAGATCGAAGGGCTGATGATCGCCGAAGGGCTGGAGGTCATACGCGGTGGCAAGGCCGTGTTCAATTCGCCAGCCCATGTCGAATTCGTGCGCCTGCTGGCCGATGCCTACAAAGCCGGTGGCCTGCTGCGCGACAACCTGTTCGGGCAGGATAATTTCCAGCTCGCCACCGCCGCCTACAACAGCGGCCGCCTCGCCATGCTGGTCACCTCCCCGGCTGCGCTCAACCGTATCCGCGACGACGCACCGTCGGTCTACAAGATCACCGAAGTCACCGCCGAGCCACTGGGCCGCTCAGGCATCGCCAAGGGCGGCTGGCTGTTCACCTTTGTCGTGCCCAAGAACGTCAAGCCGGCGTTGCTGCCCGAAGTCGGCAAGTTCGCCAACTTCCTGACCAACGCCGCAAACCAGCTCGCTTTTGCCCAGCAGGCCGGCACGCTGCCCACTTCGCGCGCCGCAGCGGCTCATGCCCATTTCCACCTTGCACCCAAAGATGCCGACCCAGCGCGGCGCGGCCTGATTGCCGCCGCCAACAATATCGAAGTGACACGTACCGTTTTCCTGGCCGATGTACGCAATGCCGCACTGCTGTCGGCCAAGCTCTCGGCCGTGGTCGAGCAAGCCGTCACCGGCCGCCGCGATGCCAAGGAGGCACTCGATGATGCGGTCGCCTTCTGGAACGAGAAGCTGGGGCAGTAATGCGCAAGAACACCGTCACCGCCTATCTGTTCCTCGCACCGGCCATCGTGCTCCTGCTGCTGTTCGCGTTCTGGCCCGTGGCCTTTGGCTCGGTCATCGCCTTCACGCGCTACAACGTGATCGAAGCACCGCAGTTTGTCGGTCTGGCCAACTTCACCGAGCTGTTCGGTGACGCGCTGTTCCGCTCGGCGCTCGCCAACTCGGCGCTGTACCTGCTGGTCGTGCCGGTGATCCAGATTCTGGCGCTGACGCTGGCCGTGCTGGTCAACAACCAGCTGCCCGGCATTCGCTTCTTCCGCGCCGCGTACTATGTGCCCGTGGTCACCAGCGTGTCGGTCATCGGCGTGATCTGGAACTTCATGTACCACGATGCCGGCGCCATCAATGCCGCACTGCGCTGGCTGCATCTGATCAACGAACCCATCGGCTTTCTCAGCGATGACCGCATAGCCCTGTTTGCGGTGATGTTCGTCACCATCTGGCGGGGTCTGGGTTGGTACATGGTGCTGTACCTGGCCGGCCTGCAGGCGATTCCGCAAGACATCTACGAAGCCGCGACGCTGGATGGCGCCACCGCTTGGCAGAAGTTCTGGAAGATCACCGTGCCGATGATGCTGCCCACCATCCTGCTGTGCGCCATCCTCTCGACGCTGGCTGCGGCCAAGGCGTTTGAGGAAGTGCAGATCATGACCCAGGGCGGCCCGTTCCAGTCCACCTACACCACGCTGTTCTATGCCTACGAGTTCGGCATCAAGACACTGAACTTCGGCCGCGCACTGGCCGCAAGCTTTGTCACGTCCGTGTTCTGCATGGCCCTGGCCTGGCTCAACTACCGCTACCTGCAGCCCAAGGACGCCTGATGGCCTCGCGCACCCGGCGGCTGGTCCGCGTTCTTCCGCACTATCTGGCGCTGTCGGCGCTGGCGCTGATTGCGATCTACCCGTTCTGGTGGACACTGGTCACGGCGCTGTCGCAAAGCGGTGATGTCTACACCTTCCCACCGCGCGTTCTGCCTACCGAACCGGGTTTGCAACACTTTGTCGAAGTGTTCAACACCATCGATCTGTGGGCCTTCTATCGCAACTCCATCGCCATCACCGCACTCACCGTGTTCGGCACGCTGGCGATCTGCAGCCTGGCGGCCTACCCGCTGGCGATGATGCGTTTTCCGGGTCGCAAGCTGGTGTTCGGCGCCATCATTGCCACGCTGATCCTGCCGTCGGAGCTCAACTTCCTCGTCAACTTCCTGACCATTGCGCGCCTGCAGCTGGCCGACACGCTGACCGGTGTTGTCCTGCCCAATCTGGTCGGCGCCGTCGGCATCTTCCTGATGAAGCAGGCCTTCGAGACCGTCCCGCGTGAACTAGTCGATGCCGCCCGGCTCGATGGTGCCGGCGACTGGGAAATCTTCTGGAAGGTGCTGCTGCCGCTGTCCAAACCCGCACTCGGCGCCTTGGCCATCCTCACCCTCGTCAGCGCCTGGAACCAGTACATCTGGCCCTCGGTGGTGCTGACCAGCCCCGATCACTTCCCGCTCAGCGTCGGCATTTCCTATCTGGCGGGCGCATTCGGCTCCAAGACTGGCGTGGTGGCGGCGGGTGCCGTGCTCACCGTGCTGCCCATCCTGATTGTTTTCCTCTTTACCCAGCGCTATTTCATGCGCGGCTTCGAAGGTGCCGTCAAATGACACTCTCCCTCTCGCAATTGGCCGGCCGGGCCCTGATGGTTGATGTACCCGGCGACGAACTCACGCAAGACGACAAGGATTTCCTGCGCGATAACCATATCCGCTCGATCTGCCTGTTCCGCCGCAACGTCAGCAGCGCCGACAAGACCCGCAAGCTGGTTGCCGACCTCAAAGCCGTGATCGGCGACAACGCGCTGATCGGCATCGACCAGGAAGGCGGCGCTGTGATGCGCACGCTGTTCCTGCCACAAGCACCGTCGGCCATGGCCCTGGGTGCCGTGGGAGACGAGCAGCTTGCCCACGATGTCGGGGCCGCCATCGCCCGTGGCTTGGCCTCGCTGGGCATCAACTGGAACTACGCCCCGGTGCTGGACCTCAACAACAACCCGCTGAACCCGGTCATCAGCGAGCGCAGCTTCGGCGCCGATCCGGTTGCCGCTGGCAAACTCGCAGCGGCCTGGACGGCCGGCCACCTGAGCGAAGGCGTGGCCACCTGCGTCAAGCACTTCCCCGGTCATGGCGACACCCATACCGACTCGCACTTGTCGCTGCCGGTCGTCGACAAGTCGCGCGCCGCCATCGAGCAATACGAACTCGCCCCGTTCAAGCAACTGATGCATGTGACGCCTGGCCTGATGAGCGCCCACATCATCTTCCCAGCCTTCGATGCCGAGCTGCCGGCCACGCTGTCGCCCGCCATCCTCACCGACCTGCTGCGCAAGGAGTGGGGCTACCAGGGCGTGACGATTACCGATGGCATGAACATGAAGGCCATCTGGGAGCGCTGGGGTCAGCCTCAGGGTAGTGTGCTGGCTCTCAAGGCCGGGGCGGATCTGTCACTGGTATTGCAGTACCGCGAGGAGATGATTGCCTCGCGTATCGCCTTGGAAGCCGCCGTGAATGACGGCGTGCTGGATACGGCCCGGCTGCAGGAAGCAGACGGCCGTGTCACTGCGATGGCAAAGCGCTACCCGCCAAGCCGCCGGGAGTACACCACCGAGCAGGAAGCGGCCGACCGTCAACTCTTTGCCACCGCATGGCAACGCGCCCTCACCCTGCTGGGTGAAGCGCGCCGCCCGGCCTTGGGCAGCAAGGTACGCCTGATCCTGCAATCGGACGCCCCCTCGGATGGCGTATCCGAGGCCGGACTCTCGGCGGCGGCCTTGATCGCCAAGCTCAAACCGCTCTATGCACTGGAGGTACTGACCTACGACAAGCGCAGCGATGTGGACTGGGCAGGCCAGGCGGCAGATCGCACCTTCAATATCGTGGCAGCGACCACACGTGAGCGTTATGGCGACGGAGAGCGCGCCACCTGGCGGCCCGACCTGCATCTGGCACTGTGGAACCCCTACGCGGCCAGCGATCTTCCCTGCCCGGCCTTGATCACCTACGGCTTTGCAGAGCCCGCACTCGACGCTGTTGTCTCCTGGCTCAAGGGCGAGGGCGAGGCATCCGGCAAGTTGCCGGCCCCTCTGGAAGCCTGAAACCCGCCAGCGCGCCGCACTGGCATCCGTTTATTCGGGATGGATGCCGGTGTTGGCTCAATGCGAACCATACCACCCAGGCTGTACTACTCTCGTCCGCGCGCGCTCGTACCACCCAGCTTCGAACTCGCCACATCACGGCAACAAAGCATTTAATAACAAATACTTAATTATAGGCTCACCATCCATCCCGTTGGCCTCAGACCATTTCCCCACCTGATTCCGGTACTTTCAGGCCACTGTCCCTGCGACTTTCCGTTGACAGCCATCTCATTGTGGCATTGAATAGGTATCAAATTGGATTTACCCGGGTTGGCAATGATTAGCGCGGCCTGCATATGATGTGCCGCAGCCACCCGCGCTGAATCCTCATCCCCCGATGGGGCAGCGCTCACCGACTTGGGCAGCAAGCAGGATCAATCCCGTGTTCATGTGCGCCAGACGCCATGATCACTGACTCACCGTCTCACTCCTCTCTGGCGCGGCAGGTTCGCGCAGCGAATCAAGCTGCTCGACCCCGCGCCTCTTTTTTGTCCACGCCCTAACCGACGTCCGCGCGGTACCCGGCAGGCAAGCGCCGGGTCCATGACTCGCGCAATCTGGGGGGCACAGGCGCCACCCCAGGGATCAGTACAGCTACACAACAAGCCCAAGTGGTCAGCCCCGCCCTGTCGCCAGGCTGCCCCTACTGGACTGGCATTCACCTGTCATACCACCACAATGCCGCAAGCGATGTATCAGGCAGCGATAAGACAGCTCTGTATCCAGTGCTGCCGAATTGGGTTTGCTGCCGCGCGGCGCAATTTTCGCACATCCATAAATCCATACAAATGTCTGATTTATATAGATAAATATAGACACCCTGCACGCCTACTCGCATCCTCCCGCCTTCGCTTGGTGACACACAAAAGCAACACTCAACAAAATCCCGCGCGTTAATGTTGACTGCAGGATCACAGTGGTATCGAATAGGTATCGTATTAGATTGGTATTACAAGGTTCTGCCTTACCGGTCTCAACACAATTGCCGATTCCCTTGGTGCCCTCGCATCAGGCGGTGTCGAAGCAGCCCAGTTTACAAGTGGCAAGTTGTATCTACGCAAATCAACAGGAGAGCGGCATGTTTGACAAGAAAGTCGTAAACAAGCAGTACCAGCCTGCACCGGTCGCACTGGCAGTGGCCGTGGCTTTGATGGGTATGTCTGCACCGGCACTGGCAGCGGCTGACACCGAAGCAGGTGAAGTGGTCAAGATCACCGGCATTCGTGGCGCACTGCAAAGCGCAGCCGTCATCAAGAAGAACGCCAGTGCCGTCGTGGATGCCGTGTCGGCAGAAGACATTGGCAAACTGCCTGATCTGGATGTGGGTGAGTCGCTTGGCCGCATCCCCGGTGTATCCGTTGGTCGCGCCTTCGGCCAAGGCTCGGCAGTGTCGATCCGCGGTTCGGATCCACAAATGACCTATACCACGCTGAACGGCCAAACCGTCGCCTCGACGGGCTGGTACGACCAGATGAACATTGACCGCTCGTTCAACTACTCCCTGCTGCCTTCCGAACTGATCGGCGGCATGGAAGTCTACAAGTCGCCGCAGGCCGACCTGACCGAAGGCGGTATCGGTGGCACGGTGATCGTGAAGACCCGCAAGCCGCTGGCCGGCGACAAGACCACGGTCTTCGGCAGCGTGCGCTACGGCGATGGCAGCATCAGTGACAGCGACAAGGAAGTCTCCGGTCTCTACAACTACAAGAACGATGCCAAGACCTTCGGCGTGCTGGTTGCCGGCTCGATCTCGGACGGCGATTACATCCGCCGCGGTATCGAAGCAGACAGCCGCTGGGCATCGGATGTGGCACCGACCGCCTTCGTGCAGGAACGCAAGCGCACTGCCTTCAATGCCGCCCTGCAAGTCAAGCCCGCCGCCGGTTGGGATCTGGGCCTCCAGTACCTGGGCCTGAAGCTCGAAGCTGACAACTCGAACAGCAGCGACTACATCTTCCATGATGCCAACTGCACTCAGCGCAACACGGCTGTGAAATCGGCTTTCAACCCGAATGGCGTTTGCCTGAAGAGCACCACGACGGCCACTACGCCGTTGGAAAACCAGTTTATCCAGAACTGGGCGCGCGCCGCCGAAATGACCTCGGACAGCCTGACCTTTGATGGTCACTACAAGGGCGATGGCGTGAAGGTCGACTTCGTGGTCGGCAACACCAAGGCAGAGGGTGGCACCAAGCTGACCCAGAACTATGCCTATGGCTTCTGGGGCAGCCCCACGAACAAGCTCGGCCGCTGGCAAGGCACCATCGACGCCACGGGCAAGCAGATCGTCCTGAGCCCGACCTCCAACCAGACTGTGACCGTCAGCAACCTGCCGCAGAACAGTGCGCCGGAAACCTGGGCCACCTCGCGCGCACCAAACAAGGACGAGGAAAAGTACGGTCAGGTGGATGTCACGCTGGATCTGGACTGGGGTGCCATCAACTCGTTCAAGGCCGGCCTGCGCAAGGCAGATCACACCTTCGAGAAGCGCTCATACCGTCCGGTCTGGAAGTCGACGATCGATCCGGTCGCTACGTCCCGCCTGTATAGCGGCCAGGTTGGCGTGGCCAGCTGGTCGATTCCGCGTCCGAACATCGGCGCCATGACGGCCAACACGCTCAAGAACATCACGGGCTGGATGGAAGATCGCTCGGCCTACGGCGAACTGAACGAGGACAATACCGCGCTGTACGGTATGTTCAGCTTCGAAGCCGAGAATGTGCGCGGTAACTTCGGTCTGCGTTACATCGCCACCGACGCGACCAGCACCAGCTATCTGTACGATGGCACCCCGGCCGGCGCCAACGACTTTGCCGGTAGCCAGGGCTTCAGCGCCACCAAAAAGGCGTCCACCAAGGCCAGCTACAACGATGTGCTGCCCAGCGTGAACCTCGCTTTCGACCTGAAGCGTGATCTGGTCCTGCGCGCCTCGGCATCGCAAGCCATTACCCGCCCCAACTTCGCCAATATGTTCGGCGTGACCGTGTCCGGTTACAACGATGACCGCGTCGGTAACGAAACCTGGACCACCGGCAACATCGCGCTGCAGCCGATGAAGTCGAGCCAGGCGGACATTGGTCTGGAGTACTACTACGGCAAGGGTAACCTCGTGTCGGCAACGTACTTCACCAAGGACGTGAGCAACTTCATCGTCTCGCAGACGCAAGCCAACCAGAAGGTCGGCCTGGTGGATCCGGGTTCTGGCGTGGACAACTGGACCGTACAGAGCTTCGCCAACGCCGGCGGTGGTCGTATCCGCGGTCTGGAACTTCAGGTCAACCACGGCTTCGACAATGGCTTTGGCGTGTCGGCCAACTACACCTTCACCGAAGGTACGGCACCGGCCACCAGCTATGCAGACAAGCTGGCCGTGTTCACGCAAGCCTCGAAGCACAATGCCAACCTGGTCGGCTACTACGAGAATCAGACCTACTCCGCTCGCCTCGCTTACAACTGGCGTTCGAAGTACATGATTCGCGAAGGCGCCTTCTGGTACGGTGATCGCATGCATGATGACTACGGCACGCTGGATGCCAGCTTCGGTTGGAATGTGACCAACAACCTGAAACTGTCGTTGGAAATCACCAACCTACTGGAAGAAGATGATGTCCAGTACGGTGCCGCAGCCGCATCCAACACGGCAATCAAGGATCCGCTGCGTGCCGGCTTCCCGGCCTGGTCCTTTGAGGGCGAGCGCACCATCAAGCTCGGTCTCAGCGCCAAGTTCTGATCTGGCGGCAACATGAAAGAAGCCCGGCCTAGGCCGGGCTTCTTTTTTTGGCACTGCGCCGCCACGCGCAGCAATACGCCAAGGCTCAGAAATCGTAGAAAGTATTGACGGTGAGCCGGCCTTCGCGCGGATGGGTCGCTATGCTGATCGCGGGATTGACGATGGCGCTGTGCAGCAGGCTGCCGCGGTAGATCACCAGGCGATTGTAGCGCGCAGGGATTTTGCCGATCCGGGTGAACTGCTCATCAGAATCGTCGAAGTACTGACGCGGCGGTCGGCGGGCGTTAATCTCCTCGTAGTACACGTCGAGATAGTGCTCCCGCGTGGATTCCGTGATCTGCTGCAGGCCGGTGGCGTTATGGCGATAGAAAGCCGTTCCGCCATGACGCTCGTCACACAGATAGAGCAGCACCGCCATATGGTTTGGCGTACTGGCATCGAAGTGGGGCGTACGCTGCAGGGGCCCGAGCTCCTCGGGCTGCAAGCTCGTCAGCGAAAAGGCACACACACTTTTACGTATCGGCAGTTCGGCCGGCACCCCAAAGTGGTGCTTAATCAAACCATCCAGAAACAATGTGATGTTGTAGGAATAATCCGCCGGCGCGATCGCCCTCACACCGGGATAGCCCTTGCGCTCTTCGTACCGGGGGTAGGGTGTGAACAGGCTGCTGGCCGCCACGCTCACCATGGCATCCGGGTCGTCGAGGAAGTTGTCGATGATCAGCGCGTGATGATCACCAATAGGCATGGTCTGGATGAGAGGCGACTGACGAACCGAGAATGCAGTACTCATGATGCTTCAATCAGGGAGATGGGCGCTGGCAAGCGGATGCACCACGCCGAGCCAGCACGGGCGCACAGGAGTCCCGATTGTAGCCGGCCTGCGCCCCGGCAACCACGACCAGACCCGCAACCGGCCAGGCAAATCCGGCCGGTTGCATCGTCTCACGCGGGGTCGCTCACTTCTTGAGCTTTGCAAACCTCGGCAAATCATCCACCGCCTTGTCCAGGCCATCGAGCCGCTCACCCATGGCACTGCCCAAGCGGTCAATCCGGTCATTGGCGCTAGGGTGGGTCTTGAACATCAGTGCCAGCGCACCGTCGGCCGGGCTCTCTGCCAGGGTCTGCAGCACGCCGACCAGGCCATAAGGGTTGTAGCCGCCGCGCGCGGCAATCACCACACCCATGCGATCCGCCTCGAACTCGTCTTCCTTATCAAGACCACGCAGATACAGCTCCTTGCCCCCATTGACGACCTTGGCCAGATTCTCGGCACGACGCTTGCCAGTGTTCTCCGCATACTGGTTGGCAATGTCGCCCAGCACGGCAGTCCCTAGGGACTTCTGGATCGCACTGAGGTGATGCTTGCGCAGCACATGGGCGATTTCATGTGCCAACACACCCGCCAGCTCGGATTCGCTGCGCAAACGCTGCAGCAGGCCCCGCGTGATAAGGATGTGGCCACCCGGCGTGGCAAAAGCGTTCACATTGGGATGATCAATCACGCCGAACTTCCAGGGTAGGCCGGGTCGCTCGCTCTGCTGTGCCAGCCACATGCCCACACGGTTGACGTACTGCTGCAACTCGGCGTCGTTGACCAAAGGCGATGCCCCAAGCAGGGTGGCCGCCAGATCGCCTCCCATCTGGACTTCTTCGGGCTCGCTGATTTCACGAACGGCATCGCCCGCCTTCTTGAGGGTCTCGACGCCCTTGATGAGCTTACCCAGATCGAACGCACTGGCAGGCAGCGCGGCGGCGACCATGACGGTCAGTAGCAGTTTGCGCATGCTGTTCTCCTTATTCCTTGCTGCTGTTGGGCTTGCCAAGGTATTCCAGCTTCTGCGACTGCAACTTGCCCGCACGCGCAAAGCGGCTGGCCTCGTCGGCAGAGACGGCATACCCATTCAGCTTGGCCAGCTGGTCCGGATTGGGCTGCGCATTGCGCAAATCCTCTTCCGACAGGCCCTTGACCCCCGTGGTGACCGTGGTGCCGGAGCTGCCGGTCTTGAACAACGAGACCGCCGAGAGCAAGCCCCCCGATCCACTACCCGACTTGGCGCCACCGGCCCCGACGCGCACATTGAGCATCTTGACCCAACCCGTCTTGCCCGCCACTTTCACTTGCATCCAGGCCCCCTGCCGCGACACCACTTCCAATGCTGTGCTGGCCTCCAGATCGGTGACCTTGGCAGCATCAATAAAGGGCTTCTGCTTGAGTTCGGCGGAACGGATCAACGTGCCGTTTTCCGCGGCATGCACACTCAGCGCCAAGAACGCGAGCAGACATAGATGGTGCTTCATGGTGTTTCTCCCTTGCTGGCCTTGGCAAGCGGCTCGAACAGCCGCACTTCCTGTTCACGTCCCTTGACGTGATGGGCGCCACAATCGCGATAGTCAAACTGATCACCCGCCGCAAGCCGGGTGGACTCTGCCACCAACACTCTCGCAACACCCTTGGTCTGGCCTTCGATGCGGCTGGCCAGGTTCACCGTATCGCCTATGGCAGTGTAGTCCAGCCGATCTTTGGAGCCGATAAAGCCGACGACCGCAGGTCCCGAGTTCAGGCCGATGCCGATCTCGAAGTCCTGGCCCAGATCACTCAGCTCCAACTTGAAGCGATCCAGTGCGGCCGACATTTCGATGGCAGCAGCCACCGCATGGCGGGCATGTTCCGGATCATTGGCCGGCGCACCCCAGAAAGCCATGATGGCATCGCCAATGAACTTATCGAGCGTGCCGCCGTGACGGAAGATGATCTCCACCTGTGTCGAAAAGTAACGGTTCAACAAATCGACTATGAATTCCGGACTGCGCGTTTCCGACAAGCTGGTAAAGCCCCGGATATCCGAGAACAGTACCGTGATCTCGCGGCTCTCGGCATTGATGCGGGTATCGATCTCGCCGCTGGCGACCAAGGCGCCCACCACACGCGGGTCCAGAAAACGCTGGAACATGCCCACGGTTTGTTCGCGCTGGCGACGCTCGCGCAAATAGGCCAGCAAAGCACATAGCCAGTAGTAGAGCCAGATCCACACCAGCGGTGCAAACACCGGCAGCCACCATCCCGCACCCAGCTGCGCCCAGAACACCAGCAGTGTCGCCGCATTCACCCCCAGCAAGCCGTAACCGATACGGGTGGGACTGATGCCGCGAGAGAATAACCAGGCCAGCAGGCACAGTGCCACGGCCACCAGTGGCAGCGCGGCGGGGCGAGGCACCTCACGCAGCCAGTCGCCTCCGCGCAGGTTGTCGATGGCCGTCGCCAGGATATCCACGGCCGGATAGTTACCCGCCAACGGCGTCGGGCGCAGATCGGTGAGCCCCGGTGCGCCCGTCCCGATCAGCACGACTTTGCCTCGCAACTCGTTCGCAGGGCGCACGGGCTTTTCACGCTGGGCATCGGCGTAAAGGTCGGCGTAGGCAATATGTTTGGGGGGTTGGCGCCAGTTCAGACGTATGGACGTCTGCTCCGGCACCGTCCAACCCAGATCACGCGCCAACCGGGTGGGGAGTGCGTCCAGCTGCCAGCCCTCACGCAGCATGGTGACGTGATAGCGCCGCCCGATATGGTCCTCGTCTTCCAGAAAGTTGATGAGGCCTGCCTTCACGGTTCCCCACTGCGTCTCGGGCAAAGCCTGGAAAACCGCTACCGGCACCATCAATGGCAGCCGCGCGTCCGGCTTGGCCGCCGCGGTCGGGCGCAGCCCCAGAGAAGGCGGAAACGCCTGCACTGCGGCACCCTCCCCCCGCGTGTTAAGGGTTTGCGACAGATAGACATTAGTGTGCGCCGCAAGCGTCTCGGCAAAGAGCTTGTCGTGCTCGGGACGATAGACATCCGGCTCATTGAACAGAATGTCAAAAGCTACCGCCGCCGGTTGCTGCTGGTTCAGGTAATCCAGCAGCTCCGCATGCACAGAACGAGGCCAGGGCCAGCTACCGGCCACCGGCGCCATCTCCTCCAGCGTGCGCTGATCAATATCGACCACCACCACCTCGCTGGAAGCGGGCCGGCTGGCGGCATGCCAGCGCATGAGTACGTCGCTGCCGCGCTGGTCAATGAACAGGCTGGCGTTGAACACCAAGTAATCCAGCACCACCGCAAACAGGAAGATGGCCAGCCAATGCCACCAACCCACCTTTGCCAGGCGGCGCAATGTCGGGGTAAGCATCCGGGTCCTGATCATGAAAGACGAGCTAGAGTTTTAGCAGCCCAGGCCGCGCTTCCCAAGCCGGCAATGACAAAGGGCCGCATGGTTGCGGCCCTTTGTGTGATGGCATGAAGCAGGTTCAGTCTTCCAGTACGGCCGAGGTATACACCTCCTGCACGTCATCCAGACTTTCCAGTGCATCGATGAGCTTCTGCATGCGTACGGCGTCATCGCCAGTCAGAGCCGTTTCCGTTTGCGGCTTCATGGTGACTTCGCCCATCTCGGTCGAGAATCCGGCGGCAGCCAGTCGCTCCTTGATGGCCATGAACTCATAGGGCGGCGTCAGCACCTCGATGGCGCCATCCTCATGGGTCACCACATCGTCAGCACCGGCTTCGAGCGCAGCTTCCATCAGTGCATCTTCATTGGTGCCAGGCGCAAACAGCAGGTAGCCGCAGTGGGTGAACTGGAAAGCCACGCAGCCATCCGTGCCCATGTTGCCGCCATATTTGCTGAACGCATGACGCACATCGGCCACAGTGCGGGTCTTGTTATCGGTGAGGCAATCCACCATCACCGCCGCGCCGCCGATACCGTAGCCTTCGTAACGGCACTCCATGTAGTCCACGCCCTCAAGCTGGCCGGTGCCGCGCTTGATCGCGTTCTCGATATTGTCCTTGGGCATGGACTCGGCCTTGGCCTTGTCGATGGCCAGACGCAGACGCGGATTGATATCCGGATCGCCGCCACCCATCTTGGCGGCAACCGTGACTTCCTTGATCAGGCGCGTGAAGATCTTGCCGCGCTTGGCGTCCTGACGCCCTTTGCGATGCTGGATATTGGCCCATTTGGAATGACCCGCCATGATGCAATCCTCGCGTGTAACTGGTTTTCTGGTAAGCGCGGGATTTTATCACAAGGCTCGCGCGCACCATTTGCGGCGGGCGCCTCCGTTTCCTACACTGCGTAGCTGCTGCCAACCGGAGAACCCGCGATGAAACTGATCCTGTCCCTGATGTTTGCCTTGGGCTGCGGCCTTGCTCATGCCGCCGCTGACGATACCGCCGCCGCAACGGCCAACAAGCAACAAACCAAGATGGGTGAGTGCAACAAGCAAGCCGAGGGCAAGAAGGGCGACGAACGCAAGGCCTTCATGAGCGAGTGCCTCAAGGCCAAGCCCATGACCCAGCAAGACAAGATGAAGATGTGTAACAAGGACGCCGAAGGCAAAAAGGGCGATGAGCGCAAAGCCTTCATGAGCGAGTGCCTGAAAAAGAAGTAAACCCGCCGAAGAAATAAGCGCGCGCCATCACACCGGCCACGCCATCTTGAAACAGCCTGCCCAGCAGGCTGTTTCGCTTTTCAGCTTCGGGTTTTGCGGCCGCGCGGATGATGCTCGGCATGCAGGGTAACCAGACGCGCCTTGGCTACATGGGTGTAGATCTGGGTAGTCGTGATATCGGCATGCCCCAGCAGCAACTGCACCACGCGCAGATCGGCACCGTGGTTGACCAGATGCGTCGCAAACGCATGACGCAGCACATGTGGACTCAACCGCGCTTCAGCAACGCCAGCATCCAGTGCATAACGTTTGACGATGAACCAGAAACCCTGGCGGGTCAGCGGCTCACCGCGGTGGTTCAGAAACGCCATGGGATGCGCTCTGCCCTGCATCAGCACCGGGCGGGACTCCGCCAGATAGCGCTGGAACAGCTCCACCGCCGGCATACCCATCG
Organism: Chitinimonas sp. BJYL2; assembly: GCF_027257935.1. Classification (NCBI taxonomy): domain Bacteria; kingdom Pseudomonadati; phylum Pseudomonadota; class Betaproteobacteria; order Neisseriales; family Chitinibacteraceae; genus Chitinimonas; species Chitinimonas sp. BJYL2. The sequence goes on from NZ_JANZKW010000001.1 coordinate 553,715, forward strand.
GCACCAGCCGCGTCTTGTCACCCTTGCCATGCTCGATGCGCACTGAGCCCTCGCGCAGACTGATCGCCGCCAGAGGCAGACTCACCAGCTCCGAGACCCGCAAACCACTCGCATACATCAGCTCCAGCATGGCACGGTCGCGCAGGCCCAGCGCCGTATCCGTATCCGGTGCCATCAGCAGCGCCTCGACCTCGGCTTCGGAGAGCGTCCTGGGCAAGGGGCGGACCAGCCTGGGGCCGGCGATATCGGCCGTCGGGTCTAGCGCAATGGCTTCGAGTTCGAGCCAGTACCCGTAGTAGCGGCGTAGTGCAGACAGCATGCGCGCCCTGGATGCCGGGCTTTTGCCTGCCGGCAGTTTGCTGCGCTCAGCCTTGGGTGCACGCTGGGCTGCTTCGTAATCAGCAGTCAGACAGGACTGGTAATCGCGCAGCTGCTCGCTCGATACCGCCAGCGTATGCATACCCTGTTGCCGCAACCAGTCGGCCCACTGCAACAAGTCGCGACGGTAGTTGCTGGCCGTATGCGCGGACCAGCCTTCCGACAGCCAGCAGGCGTCAATGAAGGTATCGATACGCTGGGCGTCGTCGTGAGGAAACTTCATGGCGAGCGATTATGGGCGAAAAAAAACGCGGCTGTCTTTCGACAACCGCGTTCTTGGCCGACAAGGTGTCGTGGCTTACGCCGCGGCAACCTTGCGCATCGGCAGCTTTTCCTTGATGCGAGCCGACTTGCCCGAGCGATCGCGCAGGTAGTACAGCTTGGCACGACGCACATCACCACGGCGCTTCACTTCGATAGCAGCTACCAGCGGCGAGTAGGTCTGGAAGGTACGCTCAACGCCTTCGCCCGACGAAATCTTGCGGACGATGAAGGAGCTGTTCAGACCGCGGTTACGCTTGGCGATGACCACGCCTTCGTAAGCCTGCAGACGTTCACGGTTACCTTCCTTCACCTTGACCTGGACGATCACGGTGTCGCCAGGGGCGAATTCAGGAATGGTTTTGCCCAGGCGGGCGATTTCTTCTTGTTCCAGCTTTGCGATGAGGTTCATCGTCAATACTCCGGTTGCTTGAAACTTGTTCCTTCTCTCGTCAGACCGGGATCATTGATCCGGATCCGGCGATTCCGCATCCTGTTCGGCGCGGAACTCGCGTAGAAGCCGAGTTTCCTCTTTTGTCAGCTGGCGGTTCTCAAGCAGTTCCGGGCGACGCAACCAGGTGCGTCCCAGAGATTGCTTCAGGCGCCAGCGCCTGATCGCCGCATGATTTCCCGAAAGCAGAACTTCCGGAACAGTCATGCCGCAATACGCTTCAGGACGGGTGTAATGCGGGCAATCCAGCAACCCGTCCACAAAACTGTCTTCATGCGCCGAGGCCGCATCGTTGAGCACCCCGGGCAACTGCCTTACCACCGCGTCGATCAGCACCATCGCGGGCAATTCGCCCCCCGTCAGCACATAGTCGCCAATCGAGATTTCCTCATCGACCTGACGACTGATCACGCGTTCATCAATACCTTCATACCGCCCGGCCAGCAGGATCAGGCCGGGCTCGGCCGCCAGCTGCATCACCTTGGCGTGCGTCAGCGGACTGCCTTGCGGCGACAGATACACCACCCGGGAGCGGCTTGCGCCAGCCTTGGCTTGCGCAGCCTTGGCATCCGCAATAGCTGCCTCCAGTGGCGCCGGCATCATGACCATGCCAGGCCCGCCCCCGTAAGGACGGTCATCCACACGCCGATAGTTATCGGTCACATAGTCCCGCGGATTCCAGCAACGCAGGCTGTAGATGCCGGCATCCTGTCCCCTCTGGGTCATGCCCTGTTCGCTGATTGCAGCAAACATGGCAGGAAAAATCGTGATGACGTCAAACTGCACGTCAGTAGTCCAGACCCCAGTCCACCCGGATGGAGCGGGCTGTCAGATCAACATCCAGCACCACCGCCTTGACGAACGGCACCAAGCGCTCGGCATCGGCAGACTTGATCACCAAGACGTCGTTGGCGCCGGTGCTGAGCAGGTTATCCACCGTACCCAGCGACTCGCCCTGGACATTGAATACCGCCAGACCGATCAGGTCGGCCCAGTAGTACTCTCCGTCCTCGGCCTGCGGCATAGCCGAGCGTGGAATCGCAATCGTCATACCCTTGAGGGCAAACGCGCGGTCACGGTCATCCACACCCTCCAGCTGTGCGGACAGGTGCTTGGGGTGCACAGCAGCATCTTTGACAGCATATTGCTGCCAGACGCCGTTACGGCCCAGCCACCAGGTGTCGTAATCGAGCAGGCTGTCTGCATGCTCGGTGTCCGCCACCACTTTGACCCAGCCGCGGATACCAAAAGCACCCGCAACAAAACCCATCGGGACCAGATCAGCAGGCGTACCTGCCGATGCGGCTGCGATGGGCTGATTGCTCGCCGGCTTCATGACGGCGCGGTCCGGCCAGCTTAAGCCGGCAGACGCTTGACGAGCTTCTTGACGCTGTCAGCCAGCTGAGCGCCCGTACCCACCCAGTAGTTCAGACGGTCGGCGGCAATGCGCAGGCCTTCCTGACCATCCTTGGCAGTCGGGTTGTAGAAACCGATACGCTCGATGAAACGACCGTCACGGCGGCAACGCTTGTCAGCCACCACAACGTTGAAGAACGGACGATCCTTGGCGCCACCACGGGCAAGGCGAATTACAACCATTGTATTTTTCCCAATGAATTAGGCGAAGAAAGCCGGGCATTCTACGGCCGCACCGCCATCGGAGCAAGAAAATCTTTGAAAGCTCAAGTAATTAGCGCACATCGCACCGGATTTACAGCCCCGGTAGCGAGCCACGCATACCCTTCATCATCTTGAACAGATTCTTGCCAGAGAACTGCTTCATCATTTTCTGCATGTCTTCGAACTGCTTGAGCAGGCGATTGACTTCCTGCACCGACACGCCGGCACCCGCCGCAATGCGACGCTTGCGGTTGGCTTTGATGAGCTCCGGCTTACGGCGCTCCAGCGGCGTCATCGAATTGATGATGCCTTCGACGCGGCGGATGGCCTTGTCGGCTTCCGGCCCCTGCATGGCCTGACTCATCTGGCCCATGCCCGGCAGCTTGTCCATCAGGCTGGCCATGCCACCCATCTTGCGCATCTGCAGGATCTGCGACTTGAAGTCCTCAAGATCGAACGACTTGCCGGACTTCATCTTCTTCGCGAGCTTTTCGGCCTCTTCGACATCAACCGTTTTCTGCACCTGCTCGATCAGGCTGAGTACGTCGCCCATGCCGAGGATTCGGGATGCCAGGCGGTCCGGATGGAAAGGCTCGATGCCATCGACCTTTTCGCCCACGCCGATGAACTTGATCGGCTTGCCGGTAACTGCACGCACCGACAAGGCCGCGCCACCGCGGGCATCGCCATCCAGCTTGGTAAGGATCACACCGGTCAGCGGCAGCGTCTCACCGAAGGCCTTCGCCGTGTTGACCGCATCCTGACCCTGCATGGCATCCACCACAAACAGGGTTTCCACCGGATTGATCGCAGCGTGCACCTGCTTGATCTCGGCCATCATCGCCTCATCAATTGCCAGGCGACCTGCCGTATCCACAATCAGCACATCAAAGAAATGGCGCTTGGCGTGATCCAGCGCGGCCAGCGCAATCTGCACCGGCGCCTGCGAGGGATCGGACGGGAAGCACTCGACGTCAACCTGCGACGCCAGCATCTTGAGCTGCTCAATGGCTGCCGGGCGATACACGTCAGCCGATACCACCAACACTTTCTTGCGCAGCGTCTCCTTGAGCCGCTTGGCCAGCTTGCCGGTCGTTGTCGTCTTGCCGGCACCCTGCAAGCCGGCCATCAAGACCACGGCTGGCGGTACAGCCGCCAGATTGAGGGCGTCGTTTTCCTCGCCCATCAACTTCTTGAGCTCTTCATGCACCACGCCGATCACGGCCTGGCCCGGGGTAAGGCTGCCGATCACATCCTGACCGAGCGCGCGCTCCTTGACCTGGGCAATGAAGGTTTTCACCACAGGCAGGGCGACATCCGCCTCTAGCAGCGCCATGCGGACCTCGCGCATGGCATCGCTGATATTGTCCTCATTGAGTCGCGCATGACCCCGCAGGGTCTTGACGACGGATGTCAGCCGGCTTTGCAAGTTGTCGAACATGGGAGTTATTCTCAATCGGCGCCATCAGACGCTCTGTTACACTCGAATCGACATAGTTTAACCGAGTTGCCAGCCCCGATCCCGATGACACTCTGGTCCTCCCCCCTTTATGCCCTCCTTGTCTGGCTAGCCTATGCCGGCATCGCCGCGTGGTTGTTATGGCGTCGACCACAAACCGACATGGCAAACGCCCAAACCACGCAACGCCTTGGCCACTGGCCGCTGGCACTGGTGGCACTGTGTCACGCTCCAGCCGCCTTCATGCCGCTGGCAAGCCAGGCGCCGCACTTTGGCGCCGCAGAGGCGCTGAGCCTGCTCACCTGGATCGCCGTGATCATCTATTGGGTCGCGGCCTGGCTGATACGCGTCGATGGCCTGCAAACCATTCTGGTGCCCGTCGCCGCAACGGTACTGGGACTCAGCCTGCTGATTCCGCCTGGACATGCCACCCCTTGGCTCGCCAAGCCCTTGATGCAGCTGCACTTTGGCATCGCCATGCTGGCGTATGGCTTTCTGGCCGTCGCGGCGGGTCTGGCCATCCTGATGCGGCTGGCCGACGCCAAGCTGCACCGGCCATCCCAGACCCTGCTTGGTCAACTTCCCCCTCTGCTTGCGCTGGAACGTGTCATGTTCTCCACCTTGGGCCTGGGGTTTGCCTTGCTGACTGCCACCCTGGCAACCGGTGTCGTTTTTTCGGAACTGCTGTTCGGTGCCCCAGCCCGCCTCAATCACAAGGTGCTTTTCTCGCTGACCGCCTGGATGATCTTTGGCGGCTTGCTCTGGGGCAGGCTGGTCCGGGGCTGGCGCGGGCGGCTGGCCGTCAACTGGACATTGGCGGGCTTTGCCGCCTTGCTGTTGGCATATGTAGGCAGTCGTTTTGTGCTCGACATTGTGTTGCAACGCTAGGCAAAAGCGTCCCGGCGGCATCGCCAAGTCAAGTGCAGCAAGGCTTTGCGCCTTTACAGGGAAACTTGACAAAGGCATTATTTGTGCCAGCCTCCACTAATATGGCGCCACTATTGCGCGCCGAAGCAAGGACGCACGCACCATGTCGCAAGCCCCCCTTCCGCTCTCCGGTATTGCTCGCGCACTTGTGCAACAGGGCAGGCTGCCGGCCGCCGACGCGGAGGCCATCCAGGCACAGGCGCAATCCAGCAATACAGGCTTTGTCCAGGCCGCTATCGCCAGCAAAAAACTGACCGCCCTGCAGATTGCCGAATTTTCCTCGCTGACTTTCGGCTATCCGCTGATCGACCTCGCCCAGCTGGACTCTGCCTACCTGCCCACAGGCGCACTGGATGCCAAGCTGATGCAGATGCGGCGGATCGCACCGCTGTTCAAGCGCGGCACCAAGCTGTTCGTCGCCATCTCCGACCCTACCGACACGCAGGCACTGGAAGACGCCAAGTTCCAGACCGGCGCCGTCATCGAACCCATTGTGGTCGAAGACCCCAAGCTGGGGCAGCTGATTGACAAGCTTGTCGAAGCCAGCGGCGCAAAGTTGCGCGACATGGTTGCAGACCAGGAAGATCTGGATCTTGGTGGCGGCGATGCCGCAGACGACACGCCCGAGACCAGTACCGCGGAGGTCGACGATGCCCCTGTCGTCAAGTACATCCAGAAAGTCCTGCTGGACGCCATCAATGGTGGCGCCTCGGATATTCATTTCGAGCCTTACGAGAAGTTCTACCGAATCCGGTATCGCATTGACGGTGTTCTGCGCGAAGTTGCCCAGCCCCCCTTGGCCATCAAGGAAAAGATCGCCTCGCGTATCAAGGTAATCTCCAAGCTCGACATCTCAGAAAAGCGCATCCCTCAAGACGGCCGCATGAAGCTGGTGCTGTCTAAAACACGTGCCATCGACTTCCGGGTTTCCACGCTGCCAACGCTGTTCGGCGAAAAAATCTGTATGCGGATTCTGGATCCCAGCTCCGCCACCTTGGGCATTGATGCCCTGGGCTATGAGCCGGACCAGCGCGCGGCCTTGCTGGAAGCAGTCCATCGGCCCTATGGCATGGTACTGGTCACAGGCCCGACCGGCTCCGGCAAAACGGTGTCGCTGTATACCTGCCTGAATATCCTGAACGAGCCCGGCATCAATATCGCAACTGCCGAAGATCCTGCTGAAATCAATCTCCCCGGCATCAATCAGGTCAACGTCAACGACAAAGCCGGCCTGACTTTTGCGGCGGCACTCAAATCCTTCCTTCGGCAAGATCCCGACATCATCATGGTGGGTGAAATCCGCGATCTGGAAACCGCCGACATCGCCATCAAGGCGGCGCAAACCGGCCACATGGTGTTCTCGACGCTGCACACCAATGACGCACCTGCCACGCTCTCGCGTATGCTCAATATGGGCATTGCGCCCTTCAATATCGCCTCTTCCGTCATCCTGATCACGGGGCAGCGCTTGGCGCGCCGTCTGTGTTCCGCCTGCAAGAAGCCAGTCGACATCCCACCGGAGGCTTTGTTGCGGGCCGGGTTTACCGAGGCAGATCTGGATGGTAGCTGGCAACCTTACGGCCCGGTGGGGTGCGATGTCTGCAAAGGCACGGGCTACAAAGGCCGCGTGGGCATTTATCAAGTGATGCCGATATCCGAGGAAATGCAGCGAATCATCATGGCTCAGGGCAACTCGATCGATATCGCCGACCAGGCCAAACGCGAGGGCATCCGCGATCTGCGTCAGTCAGGCCTGCTCAAGGTCAAACAAGGCATGACCTCGCTTACCGAGGTTGAAGCCGTTACCAACGAATAGCGCTCAGGGGAGCTAGCCATATGGCTGTGGACAAGAAAAAGGCTCAGGTCAAAGAGCACGCCTTCTCCTGGGAGGGCAAGGATAAAACCGGCAAAGTCATCAAGGGTGAGATGCGTGCCGGCGGTGACGCAGTTGTCCGTGCGAACCTGCGGCGGCAAGGCATCAATGTCATCAAGATCAAGAAACAGTCCCGCTCGATGGGCAAGAAGATCACCGAGAAGGACATCACCTTTTTCACGCGCCAGATGGCCGTGATGATGAAGTCAGGCGTCCCGCTGCTCCAGGCTTTCGACATCGTCGCCAAAGGGCACAGCAACCCCAGCGTGACCAAGCTGCTGCTCGACATCAAGAATGATGTAGAAACCGGCGCCAGCCTGACACAGGCTTTTCGCAAGCATCCGCTCTATTTCGACCAGCTGTTTTGCAATCTGGTCCAAGCGGGTGAACAAGCCGGTATTCTGGATAGTCTGCTCGATCGCTTGGCCACGTACAAAGAAAAGATCCTGGCCATCAAGGGCAAGATCAAGTCGGCCCTTTTTTACCCGGCGGCCATTGTGGTGGCGGCATTTGTCGTCATCAGCATCATCATGATTTTCGTGATCCCCGCGTTCAAGGACCTTTTTTCCGGCTTTGGTGCGGACTTGCCGGGCCCCACCCAGCTAGTCATCGATATTTCAGAAATTTTCCTGGGCTACTGGTGGGCCATTTTCGGTGGTATCGGTGGCGGCATCTATGCGCTGCTGCAGCTGAAAAAGCGCTCGAAGAAGTTCCAGAACTGGATAGACCGGACCGCGTTGAAACTGCCGATATTCGGTGAGGTGCTGCGAAAAGCCACCATCGCACGCTGGACCCGTACCATGTCCACCATGTTCGCAGCGGGCGTCCCCTTGGTCGAAGCCTTGGACTCTGTGGGCGGCGCCTCAGGCAACATCATTTACTCCGACGCAACGAAAAAGATCCAGACCGAGGTCAGCACCGGTACCAGCCTGACCGTCGCCATGCAAAACAGCGAAGTCTTTCCGCCAATGGTGCTGCAGATGGTTGCCATCGGCGAGGAGTCGGGCGCGCTGGATGCGATGCTGGGGAAGATCGCCGACTTCTTCGAACAGGAAGTCGATGAGGCTGTCGATGCATTGACCAGCCTGATGGAGCCCATGATCATGATGGTGCTGGGTCCGATTATCGGCGGCATCATCATTGCCATGTATCTGCCCATCTTCAAGATGGGTGCCGCCGTTGGCGGCTAAGCATGCTGATTGACCTGCTGATTCAGTCGCCAGCGGCTTTTACCGCATTTTCGCTCATCCTGGGCCTGATGGTCGGTAGCTTTCTGAATGTCGTCATTCACCGGCTGCCCGTGATGATGGAGTCGGCATTCCGGGACGAGTGCACCCAGTTCCTGGCCACGACCGAAACCGAAGCGCCGCAACGCCCTAGCTACAATCTTGTTGTACCTCGTTCCGCCTGTCCTGCCTGCAACACCCAGATCGCCGGCTACGACAACATCCCGGTGATTTCCTGGTTGTGGCTCAAAGGACGCTGTCGTCACTGCAGCGCCGCCATTTCACCACGATACCCGCTGGTCGAACTGGCTACTGGTCTGTTAACGGCCGCGCTGGCCTGGCACTTTGGCTGGGGGATGCAGGTCGCGGGGGCGATGCTCTTTGCCTGGGCACTGATTGCATTGTTCGGCATCGACGCGGATACCTATCTGCTGCCGGACAGCATTACCCTGCCCCTGCTGTGGTTGGGCCTGCTCTTCAATACCGCAGGCACATTCGTTCCCCTACATGATGCCGTGATTGGCGCCGCTGCCGGCTATCTCTCGCTCTGGCTGGTTTACTGGGCATTCAAGCTCACCACGGGCAAGGAGGGCATGGGCTACGGGGACTTCAAGCTGCTTGCCGCGATCGGGGCCTGGCTGGGCTGGCAGAACTTGCCCATCGTCATCCTGCTGTCGTCCGTGGTCGGTGCCGTCATCGGCATCGTATTGACCTTGCTGGCTCGTCGGGGCTGGAGCAAACCACTACCTTTTGGTCCCTATCTCGCCACCGCGGGTTTGGCCGCGATGATCTGGGGCCCAGTGCTGAGCCAGACGATCTGGTCTTAGCCAACGTGTCCATGCAGATCATCGGCCTTACTGGCGGCATCGGCTCTGGGAAGTCAACCGTCGCCAATCTGTTTCGCGACCTGGGCGTCCCGCTTGTCGATACCGACTTGATCGCCCATCAGCTGGGGCAAGCGGGCGCAGATGGCGCCGCGGCCGTGTTGCGCCTGTTCGGCCCAGACTATCTCACCGCTGATGGCGCAATAGACCGCCCCAGGCTGCGCGAACGCGTGTTTGGCGACACCGTCGCACGCAAAGCGCTAGAGGCCGCCTTGCACCCTCTGATCCGGCACCAAGTAGCGGCACAGCTTGCTGCCTTGCCATCCGACACGCCCTACTGCCTGCTGGTCGTCCCCTTGCTGGTCGAGACTGGGGCATATGCCGACATCATTGATCAGACTTGGGTGGTGGATTGCGATGAAAGCCAGCAGATCGACCGGGTCATGGCTCGCAGCCAGCTAAGTCGCGAGCAAGCCATGGCGATCATGGCCACTCAAGCCAAACGAGAGACGCGCCTGGCGCATGCCGATATCGTCATCCCTAACACAGGCAGCGAAGGCGATCTGCGTTCAGCAGTTAAGGTATTACATGCAAATACCTTGCAAGCTTCTGAATCCTCGCGAAAAAACCCATGATGGATTTGTCAAAACCTTGCGAATCCCGCACAATCGTTCGCTAATGCTGTAGCGGCAACTTGCCTATCAACGTGACCTCCTACGAATTCCCTGTTACCGAGCGCATCCGCACACTGCTGCGGCTGGAAGATCTTTACGATCGCGCCATTTTCTTTGCGGACAGGGAACATCCGCTGGAACATCACGCCTCGCTGCTTTGCCTGTTCGAAATCATGGAAGTTGCCAGCCGCGCCGATCTGAAATCGGACTTGCTGCAAGAGCTGGATCGTCAGCGCCAGACGCTGGAAGCATTGCGCGACAATCCGCAAATTTCGGAGTCAGCGCTGGAAGCAGTCCTGGCCGATATTGAGCAGACGCATGCCCGGCTTCTGGAGCCTACGGGTAAATTTGCCCAGCACCTGCGCGAGAACGAATGGCTGATGGCCATCAAGCAACGCTCGACGATTCCCGGCGGCGTCTGCGAGTTTGATCTTCCCTCCTATCACTTCTGGCAGCAGAAACCCGCTACGGAGCGGCATCAGGCATTGGCCGCTTGGCTTGAGCCCATGCTGCCGATCAAGGACGGCATCGACATTGTGTTACGCATTCTGCGCAACAGTGCCAAAGTCGTACCGCTCACGGCCAAACAAGGCGCATTTCAACAGATGTCCGGCGGCAAACTGGTTCAGCTGCTGAAGATCACGGTGCCATCTGATCTGCCCTATGTGCCGGAATTATCGGCCAACAAGTATGCGATCAATGTCCGCTTTGTTTCTCCCGTCGCCAACTCGGATCGTCCCCGCCAATGCGAGCACGATGTCGACTTCGTCCTCGCCTTCTGTAATCTGTAATCTGCTATGCCGCTAGAAGTCGACTGTCCACAATGTGGCACGCGCACCCCTTGGAATAGCGCCAATCCGTCCCGCCCTTTCTGCTCGGAACGCTGCAAGCTGATTGACCTTGGCTTGTGGGCCAACGAGCAGTACCGCGTTCCCGGCGAGCCACTGGATACAACGCCGATACCGCCAGAGGCGTGATCGCGTCACCAATCCTTCATCACCTCGTCATCCAGCCGTCACTGCCAGCACTTAATTTCGCTTCGTTGCCAACACAACAGAAAGCGGGACAACATGCTGCAGCAAGCCACCAGATCCGCACCTCAACTCACCCGACAACTCACGGTGAGACTGGCGCAAACCGCCGATGAAGTCAGGGAAGCGCAGGCACTTCGTTTCAAGGTGTTCGCCGAAGAGATGGGCGCTCGTCTCTCCAGCCGCACAAGCGGCCTGGATGTCGACCTGTTCGACGCGCACTGTGATCACCTGATCGCCAGGGATGAGGATACCGGCGAAGTTGTCGGTACATATCGCATCCTCCCGCCAGCCCGCGCGCGTGCCCTGGGTGGCTACTATTCGGATACGGAATTCGACCTCACCCGTCTTCAACACATCCGGGATCGCATGGTTGAGGTGGGGCGATCCTGCGTACACCCTGACTACCGCAACGGCACCACTATCGCATTGCTTTGGGCCGGTTTGGCTGACTACATGCATCGCGGCAATCATGACTATCTTGTCGGTTGTGCGAGCATCAGCATGGCCGACGGCGGCCATGTCGCTGCCAGCCTTTACCGGCAGCTCAAACGCACCTCACTCGCGCCCGTAGAGTGGCGTGTCACCCCTCGTTGCGCCTTACCCCTCGATGCACTGGACGGTGATCGGCCTGCGGTGCTGCCTCCCCTGATCAAGGGGTATCTGCGTGCAGGTGCCTTTGTGTGTGGCGAGCCCGCATGGGATCCCGATTTCAATACAGCCGACCTGCTGATTCTCTTGCCAATGCAACAACTCAATCAGCGGTATATGCGTCACTTCATCGGCACCCGATAACCAGCCGGTGCCCTCACGCTGACTGACAGCCACGGTAGCAGACGCTACACTCGTGGCTGTCATCATGATTACATCCACTCCTCGCCTATTGCGCCTCTGGCGACTAGCCCGACTGCTTTTCCACTTTGCCCGAGGCATCGCGGAAGTCGGCCTGATCTTCAAGCATCGCCCCCAGGAGGCGCAGGAAGCCACCGTACGGCGCTGGTCCCGAAAGCTCTGCGATATCCTGAGCATCCATATCGAGGTGGTCGGCACCCCGCCTGTGGCCCACGTCGGGCGGACCATGGTGGTGGCCAACCATGTGTCCTGGCTGGACATTTTCGTCCTTAACGCTGTCGTTGCCTCGCGCTTCGTGGCCAAGTCCGAAGTCCGCGCATGGCCGTTGCTAGGCTGGCTATGCCATCACAGCGGCACCTTGTTTGTGCAGCGTGAACGGCGTCACGATACGCGGCGCGTTAACCAGGAGATCAGTGATGCGCTAGTGGGCCTTGATCTGGTCAGCGTCTTTCCCGAAGGAGGAACAACTGACGGTCTTGATGTGGCTAGGTTCAATGCATCCCTGCTACAGCCAGCGATTGATGTTGAGGCCAAACTAGCACCTGCTGCACTTTGCTATCTGACTGCCGATGGCCACAGGACCATTGCGGCTGCGTATGTCGGAGAGATGAGTCTTCTGGACTCAATCCGGCAGATTCTGGCAGAACCCCATATCACGGCACGCGTTCACTACCTGCCCATACTGCCGAGCAAAGGGCTCCAGCGCCGCGAACTAGCCGCAGCAGCTCATCATGAGATCAGGCAGATCGTCCACAAGCCCTTGCAGGACCATCACTCCCAGGATGTAACACGCGCCTGTCGGGACGCTACCTGATAGACACGGTCATCTTCCAGCCTGACCGCGGTCAGACTGCCGCCCCAGACGCACCCGGTATCCAGCGCCACAATGTCGTCGCGTATCAGCAATCCCAGCGCAGACCAGTGGCCACACACCACCCTGATCGACCTGCTCAACCTTGCGGGGTGATCAAACCATGGCAACAGATGTGTTGGCGCGCCGGAAGTCTCCCCCTTGTACTTGAAGTCAATCTCGCCCTCCTGATCGATCAGACGCATACGCGTACAAGCATTGACTACGAGACGGTGGCGGCTGATCCCCTCCAGATCATCTGACCAGGCTGCAGGCTGGTTACCATACATGGCAGACAAAAAGGCATCGCCCGCCGGACCACTCAATAACGTCCTCACCTCATTCGACAAGGACAAGGCCTGCTCAGCCGTCCAAGCCGGCATCAGGCCAGCGTGAACAAACAGGTGCCCATCAAGGGACATGACCAAAGGCTGGGCGCGTAACCAATCGGTGAGCACTTCCGCATCCTCGGCGACGAGTAGCGGCTCCAGCGTGTCCCCCCGCTTCTGCTTGGCAAAACCGCGATGTACCGCCAGAAAATGCAGGTCATGATTACCCAGCACGATGTGGACGTGGTCACGCCTAGCGTAGGCCCAGCGAAGAACCGGCAAGGACAGGGGGCCGCGATTAACCAGATCCCCGACAAGGATCACCCTATCGACGTCCGGATTCACCTCGATATCATCATACAAGGCCACCAACTCCTCGAAGCAGCCTTGCACATCACCAATTGCGTACGTTGCCATCAATACCTCACCGCGGGTCCATCTAGGCCACGCAGATAGCATGGCGTCTTTCCAGGCCAGAAACTAGACTGGCACAAGGAGGTATGCATGTCAGAACCCTTTCCAAACAGCATTGAGGCCTGGATAAAGCATTTCGAATCCAACACCATCCCCATCCTCACCAAAACGCGATCTGCGCTACAGGCACTGATTGCGAAAGGCGATGATGCCACGGTGCTGGACCTCGCACAGATTGTGCGGCATGACGCGCTGCTGGCCCTGCAAGTGCTGCGATACCTGCAAAGTCATCGCTCGCGACAGCAGCATACCGATGTCACCACTGTCGAAAGGATCATCCTGATGGTGGGTGTAAACCCCCTGCTGGATGCCTATGCGCAATGCACCACGGTAGAGGAACTGCTCGGCGAGCACGGCGGCGCACTGCACGTGGTTCGCTCCATCATGTTCCGTGCGCATCACGCAGCCTGCTGTGCCGAGGTGTGGGCAGGCTACCGCCATGATATTGACGGCACCGAGGTTGTTACAGCCACCCTGCTCCGCGACATTGCCGAGATATTGATCGCCTGCTTCGCACCCAAGCTCGCACTACGCATTCGCGCGATGCAACAAATGGACAGACGACTGCGCAGCGCCATGGCTCAAAAAGCAGTCCTGGGCTTCCCTTACATAGACCTGCAAATGGCGATGGTGGAGCAATGGAAGCTGCCACCAACACTTCGCATGCTGATGGATGAGCACCACGCAGAACATCCCAGGGTGAAAACGGTATCAACGGCGGTCGCCTATGCTCGCCATACATCGACAAGCTGGACAGACGCCGCCATACCGGATGATATCCAGGCAGTCGCCGACATGACCCGCCTTGGCTACGATAAAGCCATACATGTGACCCTGGAGGCCAGCCGGAAAGCGTATACATCGTGGGCTTGGTACAGCGATACCGAACCCGCTCCGCCGCCTGCGGACAAAGCCATGCAGGAGGAACTATCCGATGACAACACACAAACAAAAAGCCAGCCCTGAGGCTGGCTTTTTGTTATGGCTTGCTTAGGCCTCGACGGCTTCAGCTACTTCAGGGCGGTCAACTAGCTCGACCAGCGCCATAGGCGCGTTATCACCTTGACGGAAACCATACTTCAAAATACGAAGATAGCCGCCATTACGATTCTTATAGCGCGGACCCAGCACGTCGAACAGCTTGATCGTCAACTCACGATCACGCGTACGATCGAATGCCAGACGCAGATTCGCCACAGAGCGCTCTTGCTTACCCAAGGTAATCAGGGGCTCTGCAACACGGCGCAGCTCTTTGGCCTTGGGCAACGTTGTCTTGATGACTTCGTGCTTCAGCAGGGCGTTAGCCAGATTACGCAGCATAGCCAGACGATGGCTCGTCGTACGGTTCAGCTTGCGATTACTTTGACGGTGACGCATGTTGGTTATTCCTTCTCTTTACAGCCTGGATCAGGGCTTTTCCAAGCCGACTGGAGGCCAATTTTCCAGCTTCATGCCGAGGGTCAGACCCTTGGATGCCAGCACTTCCTTGATCTCGTTCAAGGACTTGCGGCCCAGATTCGGCGTCTTCAGCAGTTCGGTTTCGGTACGCTGGATCAGGTCACCGATGTAGTAGATGTTCTCGGCCTTGAGGCAGTTCGCAGAACGGACTGTCAGCTCCAGATCATCAACCGGACGCAGGAGAATCGGGTCGACTTGAGGAGCGCGCGGCGCCTCAGGTTCAACTTCGGTGCTCTTGAGGTCGGCAAAGACCGACAGCTGCTCAACCAGAACACGTGCCGCATAGCGCACGGCCTCTTCCGGATCGATCGAGCCGTTGGTCTCGATATCCATGACCAGCTTGTCCAGATCGGTGCGCTGCTCTACGCGAGCGCTCTCAACGGCATAGCTGACACGGCGGATCGGACTAAACGAAGCATCAAGCAGAATCGAACCGATATTTCGGCCCTCTTCCTTGTCAAGACGGACGACGGCAGGTTGGTAGCCGCGACCCTTCTCGACTTTGATTTCCATCGTCAGCTTACCACCCGAAGACAGGTTGGCAATGACGTGATCCGGATTCACGATCTCGACGTCATGAGGAACTTCGATATCGGATGCCTTGACCAAACCCTCGCCGTCCTTTTTCAGGCTCAACAAGGCCTCGGAACGACCATGCAGCTTCAATACCACGCCCTTGAGATTCAGCAGGATGTCCACGACATCTTCCTGAACGCCATCCAGTGCGGAGTATTCGTGCAGAACACCTTCAATCTTGACTTCAGTCGGAGCATAGCCCGGCATCGACGACAGCAGGATACGACGCAATGCATTGCCGAGCGTATGGCCGTAACCACGCTCAAACGGCTCCATCACGACACGCGCCTGGGTAGACGACGACGCCTGCACATCAATGATGCGGGGTTTCAGCAAGTCATTCGCATTGCTTTGCATAAACAATCAATCCCTTTATCGAAACGAGCGACGAACCGGCCTGGCCGGTTCGTCCATTAATCAAGCCCAATTACTTCGAGTAGAACTCGACGACGAGCTGCTCGTTGATGTCGCTGGACAGGTCGCTGCGTTCAGGAGCGCTCTTGTAGACACCCTCCATCTTCTTGCCATCGACGCTTACCCAGCCGGGGAAACCGATCTGCTCAGCAAGCGACAGGGCTTCCTGAATGCGAACCTGCTTCTTGGACTTGTCGCGAATCGCCACCACATCACCGGCCTTGACCTGGAAAGATGCGATGTTGACCACTTCACCGTTCACGGTGATCGACTTGTGGCTAACCAGCTGACGAGCTTCGGAACGGGTGGAGCCGAAGCCCATGCGATACACCACGTTGTCGAGGCGGGCTTCAAGGATCTTCAACAGGTTTTCACCGGTCGAACCCTTGCGACGCGACGCTTCTTCAAAGTAGCGGCGGAACTGGCGTTCGAGAACGCCATAAATACGACGGATCTTTTGCTTCTCACGAAGCTGAACACCGAAGCCCGACAAGCGCGGCTGCTTTGCGCCGTGCTGACCAGGTTTGGTATCCAATTTGCACTTGCTGTCCAGCGAGCGACGAGCGCTCTTCAGGAACAGGTCAGTGCCTTCACGACGCGAAAGCTTACATTTCGGTCCGATATAACGTGCCATCTCGGGTCTCCGGAATTAAATACGACGCTTCTTCGGCGGACGACAGCCGTTGTGCGGTACGGGGGTAACGTCGGAAATGCTGGTGATCTTGAAACCCAGCGCATTCAACGCACGCACAGCGGAGTCGCGGCCTGGACCGGGACCCTTGATACGCACTTCGAGGTTCTTTACACCATATTCCTGGGCAACTTTACCAGCCTGCTCCGCAGCTACCTGAGCTGCAAAGGGTGTACTTTTCCGAGAGCCCTTAAAACCAGCACCGCCCGAGGTAGCCCAGGAGAGAGCATTCCCTTGGCGATCAGTGATGGTCACGATGGTGTTGTTGAAAGAAGCGTGAACGTGCACGATCCCTTCAGAAACAACCTTCTTGACTTTCTTCCGTACACGCACTGTGTTTGCTTTAGCCATTGCGATTCCTTAAGTGCTTACTTCTTGCCGGCGATAGCCTTACGCGGTCCCTTGCGGGTGCGGGCGTTCGTCCGGGTGCGCTGGCCACGTACGGGCAAGCCGCGACGATGGCGCAGACCACGGTAACAACCGAGGTCCATAAGGCGCTTGATACTCATAGTGACTTCACGGCGGAGGTCACCCTCAACCGTGAACTTGGCGACTTCTTCGCGCAGCTTGTCGAGTTCAGCTTCCGTCAGATCCTTCACCTTGCGGTTGCCAGGAATGGCGGTTGCTGCACAGATAGCTTGAGCGCGAGTCTGTCCGATGCCGTAAATGGCCTGAAGGCCAATCACGGTATGCTGATGATTGGGAATATTAACCCCAGCAATACGGGCCATGATTCTCGTTACCCCAAATGTAAAAAGTCGTCGATTCTAGCACCAAGTCGACTCGACAGCAAACTGTCGAATCAGCCTTGACGTTGCTTGTGCCGCGGATCGGTGCAAATAACACGCACAACCCGATTACGGCGGATGATCTTGCAATTGCGGCAGATCTTCTTGACCGAAGCTTGAACTCGCATCGCTCTATCCTTTCTTTCAATAACCCACGCTACTTCGCGCGGAACACAATACGAGCACGGGACAGATCATAGGGCGTAAGTTCCACCGTAACCTTGTCACCCGGGAGGATGCGGATATAGTGCATCCGCATCTTTCCCGAGATATGACCCAGAACAACATGTCCGTTCTCCAGCTTTACGCGAAACGTGGCATTGGGAAGATTCTCCAACACCTCGCCCTGCATCTGAATGACGTCTTCCTTCGACATGACCCGTGCTAGCAATTCTCATCGGCAATGCCGATTAACCCGCCTTGAAGTTTGCCTTTTTCAGCAAACTTTCGTACTGATGTGACAGCAAGTAGGACTGGACCTGCGCCATGAAGTCCATTGTCACCACAACCACAATCAACAACGACGTGCCGCCGAAGTAGAAGGGAAGACTCCACTGCAACAGCAAGAACTCAGGAATCAAGCAAACCGTCGAGATGTAGACCGCGCCGATCAAAGTCAGTCGCAAAATCACCTTTTCGATGTACTTGGCGGTTTGATCTCCCGGGCGAATGCCTGGAATGAACGCCCCACTCTTCTTCAAGTTCTCTGCCGTCTCCTTGGGGTTGAACACCAAGGCCGTGTAGAAGTAACAAAAGAAAACAATTGCTGCCGCATACAACAAAACATAGAGCGGTTGGCCAGGGTGCAACATATCGCCAACACGCTTGAGCCAAGACACCGACTCTGAACTGCCTGTCCACGACAGTACCGTCGCCGGGAACAAGATGATGCTGGATGCAAAGATCGGAGGGATCACGCCGGCCATATTGAGTTTCAGTGGCAGGTGTGTACTCTGACCCTGAACAACGCGATTGCCCATTTGGCGCTTGGCGTAGTTGACCAGCACCTTGCGCTGACCTCGCTCGACAAACACCACACCAGCAACCAAGAGGATCACCGCACCACCCAAAGCCAAGACCAACAGGATCGGCAATGCCCCTTGATTGGTAAGCTCGAGTGTCTGCGCAACCGCGGCCGGAAGTCCGGATGCGATACCCGCAAAAATCAGGATAGAGATACCGTTGCCCAGACCACGCTCGGTGATCTGCTCACCAAGCCACATCAGGAACATGGTGCCCGTAACCAGTGCAACCACCGTCGTGAAGTAAAACTCACCCTGCCCGGTCATGACCAAGTTGGGTGTGCGATACAGCATGACAGCGATACCAAAGCTCTGGAATGTCGCCAGAATTACAGTCGCATATCGCGTGTACTGCGTGATCTTCCTGCGCCCCGCCTCGCCCTCTTTCTTCAACTCTTTCAGACTAGGAATGACTTCGCCAGCCAACTGAAGAATGATGGACGCGGATATGTACGGCATGATCCCGATAGCGAGCACCGAAAAACGCGACAGTGCACCACCAGAAAACA
This sequence comes from Chitinimonas sp. BJYL2, assembly GCF_027257935.1. Classification (NCBI taxonomy): domain Bacteria; kingdom Pseudomonadati; phylum Pseudomonadota; class Betaproteobacteria; order Neisseriales; family Chitinibacteraceae; genus Chitinimonas; species Chitinimonas sp. BJYL2. The sequence goes on from NZ_JANZKW010000001.1 coordinate 572,402, forward strand.
TGTTGAACATATTCAGAAGGCCGGCCGACCCCTTCGATGTATCGAAGAGAGCGGCCAGCTCAACTGGATTGATGCCAGGCACAGGGATATGGGCGCCGATCCGATAAACGATCAAGGCCCCGATAAGGAACCAGATCCGCTGTTTCAGATCTGCAAACTTGCTGGCGGTACTCGCCGTTGCAGGATTGGCCACGTTATCGCCTTATTTCAACGCATCACTCGGCAATGCTGCCGCCAACGGCTTCCAGGGCGGCGCGCGCGCCGGCAGTTGCCGACACACCACGCAGCTTGACAGCCTTCTCAACCTTACCGGCAAGAATCAGCTTGGCAGCCTTGGCGCTTTGCGGCACCAGACCGACTTGCTTCAACGTCAGCAAGTCTGCTTCATCAACGGGCAGGCTGTTCAGGTCACCCACGCGAACTTCCACGGTGTGACCCTTGGTCAGCGACTTGAAGCCGCGCTTGGGCAGGCGACGTTGCAAGGGCATCTGACCACCCTCGAAACCGACCTTGTGGAAACCACCCGAGCGAGACTTCTGACCCTTGTGGCCGCGGCCGCAGGTCTTGCCAAGGCCGGAACCGATGCCACGGCCTACGCGCTTGCTGGCGTGCTTCGCACCCTCAGCAGGTTTGATCGTGTTGAGTTCCATTTAAGCCTCGCACTTCAACAAATAACTGATCTTGTTGATCATGCCGCGATTGGAAGGGGTGTCGATCACTTCAACCGTCTGATTCAGACGACGAAGACCGAGACCACGCGCACACGCTTTGTGTGCTTCCAGACGACCGATCAGGCTCTTGACCAGCGTTACCTTGATGGTTGCATTAGCCATTTGCCTCTACCCCCAGAATGTCCTCAACGGACTTGCCACGCTTGGCAGCAACTTCCGCCGGGCTGCGCAGGCGGGACAAACCGTCCAGCGTTGCACGCACCAGGTTGTAAGGATTGGTGGAGCCGTGGCACTTGGCCGAGATGTTGGTAACACCCATCACCTCGAACACAGCACGCATCGGACCACCGGCCTTGATACCCGCACCTTCGGGCGCCGGCTGGATCAGCACGCTGGTCGCACCATGCTTGCCGACAACAGCATGCTGGACGGTACCGTTGCGCAGATTGATTTTCACCAGCTTGCGGCGAGCTTCTTCCATTGCCTTTTGCACAGCAACAGGCACTTCCTTGGACTTGCCCTTGCCCATGCCAACGCGGCCATCACCATCACCAACAACGGTCAATGCGGCGAAACCCATGATCCGGCCACCCTTCACCACCTTGGTGACGCGGTTGACACTGATCATCTTTTCCCGCAAGCCGTCGCCGCGATCTTCGATTTCAGACTTAGCCATGATTACTCCTTAGAATTCGAGGCCAGCTTCACGGGCGGCTTCGGCAAGTGCCTTGACGCGACCGTGGTAATGAAAGCCGGAGCGATCGAAAGCAACACTGGTAATGCCCGCCGTTTTCGCCTTCTCGGCGATCAGCTTGCCAACCAGGGCAGCAGCAGCGATGTTGCCGCCATTGGCGACATCCTTGCGGACACCGACTTCCAGCGTCGAGGCGCTGGCAAGCACCTTGTCGCCAGACGCATCGATGATCTGAGCGTAGATGTGGCTGTTGGTGCGGTGTACAGCAAGGCGCACCTTGTTCAAGCCAGCGATACGGGCACGGGTTTTGCGGGCCCTGCGCAAGCGCGATTCGTTCTTGTCCATGATCAGCCTCGATTACTTCTTCTTGGTTTCTTTCAGGACCACCACTTCGTCGCTATAGCGAACACCCTTACCCTTGTAGGGCTCAGGAGCGCGATAAGCGCGAATCTCGGCGGCAACCTGACCGACCTGTTGCTTGTCAGCACCCTTGAGCACGATCTCGGTCTGCGTCGGCGTTTCCACCTTCACGCCAGCCGGCATCTTGTGTGCAACGGGGTGCGAAAAACCAAGGGTCAGATTGAGCGTATCGCCCTGAGCCTGAGCGCGGTAACCCACGCCTACCAGATTCAGCTTGCGCTCAAAGCCCTTGGAAACACCGGTGACCATGTTGTTCAGCAATGCACGCATCGTGCCGGACATGGCGCGAGCATGCTTGCTGTCATCCAGCGCCTTGAAAGTCAGGGCATTGTTCTCGACAGCAATTTCGACAGCAACATCGACAGGGCGCGAGGCAGTGCCCAGCGGGCCCTTGACGACGATATCGCCACCAGCAATCTTGACTTCAACACCGGCGGGCAGTGCGATGGGGTTCTTAGCTACGCGTGACATGGAGCCTCCTTACGCCACGAAGCAAAGCAGTTCGCCACCGATACCCTGAGCACGAGCCTTGCGGTCCGTCATGACGCCCTGAGAGGTGGAGACGATTGCGATGCCCAAGCCATTCATAACCTTGGGAATATCATCAACGCCCTTGTAGATACGCAGACCGGGCTTGGACACGCGATCCAGGCGCTCGATCACCGGACGACCGGCGTAGTACTTCAGCTCGATGTCGAGCTGGGGCTTCTTTTCATCGCCAGTAACGGCGAAGTTTTCGATATAGCCTTCATCCTTGAGCACGGCAGCAATCGCTACCTTGATCTTGGAGGAGGGCATGCCGACCGCAGGCTTGTCCGCGCGCTGAGCGTTACGGATGCGGGTCAGCATATCGGCGATGGGATCATGCATACTCATTCGTGATCTCCTTACCAGCTGGCCTTGACAACACCCGGGATCTCACCGCGCATCGCGATTTCGCGAAGCTTGTTGCGAGCGAGACCAAACTTGCGGAACACACCACGTGGACGGCCAGTGACCGAACAGCGGTTGCGCAGACGCGTGGGGTTGGCGTTGCGAGGCAGGGCCTGCAGTTTGAGGCGAGCGGCAAAGCGCTCTTCATCACTGAGGTCCTGGTTATTGATGATTGCCAGCAGCTGCTCGCGCTTAGCGGCGAACTTCGCCACCAGCTTTTCGCGCTTTCCCTGACGATTGATCAAAGCGAGTTTAGCCATGGCAAACCTCAGTTCTTGAACGGAAACTTGAACGCAGCAAGAAGCGCACGGGCCTCTGCGTCCGTCTTCGCGGTCGTGGTGATCGTGATGTTCATGCCACGGATCGCGTCGATCTTGTCGTATTCGATTTCCGGAAAGATGATCTGCTCACGGACACCCATGTTGTAGTTGCCACGGCCGTCGAACGACTTGCCGGACACGCCACGGAAGTCACGAACACGCGGCAACGCGATGGTGACCAGGCGGTCCAGAAATTCGTACATGCGCTCACGACGCAGCGTGACCTTGCAACCCACGGGGTAGTTGTCGCGAATCTTGAAGCCGGCAATCGACTTCTTCGACAGCGTGACAACAGGCTTTTGACCCGTGATCTTGGTCAGATCGCCAACAGCGTGATCCATGACTTTCTTGTCAGCAACCGCTTCGCCAACGCCCATGTTCACCGTGATCTTCTCGATACGCGGCACTTCCATGATCGACTTGTAGCCGAACTGCTTGGTCAGCTGCGGAACGACGGTTTCTTTGTAGAACTCTTGCAAACGAGCCATCTTCTACCCCTTAGCCCCCGACCACTTCGCCGTTCGACTTGAAGACGCGCACTTTCTTGCCGTCATCAAGCAGCTTGAACCCGACGCGGTCAGCCTTTTGAGTTGCCTTATTGAAGATGGCGATATTGGAAACATGCATAGGCATGGTCTTATCAACAACACCACCAGCGACACCGCGAACCGGATTCGGCTTCTGGTGCTTCTTGACGATGTTCACGCCCTCGACAACCACCTTGTCGCCAACCAGCACGCGCAGCACAGTGCCACGCTTGCCTTTGTCTTTACCGGTAATGACGACGACTTCGTCGCCCTTGCGAATCTTGTTCATGCGCTTCCCCTTACAGCACTTCAGGCGCAAGCGAGACGATCTTCATGAATCGCTCGGTACGCAGCTCACGCGTCACCGGCCCGAAAATACGGGTACCGATCGGCTCGAGCTTGGTGTTAAGAAGCACTGCGGCATTGCCATCAAACTTGATCAATTGACCATCAGGACGACGGACACCCTTGGCAGTGCGAACAACGACGGCGTTATAAACGTCGCCCTTCTTCACGCGGCCGCGCGGCGCTGCATCCTTGATGCTGACCTTGATGATGTCACCCACCGAGGCATAACGGCGCTTGGAGCCACCCAACACCTTGATGCACATCACGGAGCGCGCACCAGTGTTGTCAGCAACATCCAGCATGGATTGCATTTGAATCATGAATAAACTCCAACTTAACCCGTCAAAACTGCCGGCAAGCCCGGCAGCGCCGCAGCGAGCCACGGCACAACGGCCAGTTTTGGACCCCGAAGGGGAGAAAACCCGAGCAGCGAGAAATGCCACCCGAGAAATAAGCAGGGCATTCTACACAAAGTAGAATGCCCTTGCAAGCGAACAGCTTTCTATACTAGCGCAAAACGCGCCAATACATCAAGCGCCGCGCGCCTTCTCAACCAGAGCCGTCACAATCCAAGCCTTGGTCTTGGAAATGGGGCGGGTTTCCTGGATGGTCACAACATCACCCTCACCATAGGCGTTGGCTTCATCGTGCGCGTGGTACTTCTTGGAAAGACGGATCACCTTGCCATACAGCGGGTGCTTGACCTTGCGCTCGACGAGCACAACGACAGTCTTGTCCATCTTGTTGCTTACTACGCGGCCGGTCAACGACCGCTTCAGTTTGGTCTCGGTCATTTACGCCACCTTTTGAGCCAGAATGGTGCGCACGCGAGCAATATCACGGCGCACGCGCTTCAGTTCGCTGGTCTTGGCAAGCTGCTGGGTAGCCAGCTGCATGCGCAGACCGAACTGGGCCTTCAGGAGCGAGGTGAGCTCAGCCTTGAGCTCATCGACCGACTTGTTACGCAATTCAGTCGCTTTCATCTCACTGCCCCACATGTCGGGTTACGAAAGTCGTCGCAATCGGCAGCTTGGCGGCAGCCAGACGGAAGGCTTCGCGGGCGAGGGTCTCGTCCACACCATCCATCTCGTACAGCACCTTGCCAGGCTGAATTTCGGCGACGTAGTAGTCCGGGCTACCCTTACCGTTACCCATACGGACTTCGGCAGGCTTGGACGAGATCGGCTTGTCCGGGAAGACACGAATCCAGACGCGACCACCCCGCTTGATATGACGGGTCATGGCGCGACGCGCGGCTTCGATCTGACGGGCGGTCAGGCGACCGCGGCCGATAGCCTTGAGGCCCCACTCACCGAAGCTAACCTTGTTACCGCGGGTAGCGACGCCGGTGTTACGGCCCTTCTGCTGTTTGCGGTACTTGAGTCTAGTTGGCTGCAGCATTTCGAGGCCCCTTTCGCGGCTTGCGTTCGGCTTGTTCCGGCTGAGCGGCCACTTCCTGGCCAGCCTTCACTTCACCCTTGTAAACCCACACCTTGATACCGATCACGCCGTACGTGGTCATGGCTTCGGAGGTTGCGTAGTCGATATCGGCACGCAGGGTGTGCAAGGGCACACGGCCTTCGCGATACCACTCAGTACGAGCGATTTCGATACCATTCAGACGGCCCGACGACATGATCTTGATGCCCTGCGCACCCAGACGCATGGCGTTCTGCATCGCGCGCTTCATGGCACGACGGAACATCACGCGCTTTTCCAGCTGGGCAGCAATGGAATCGGCGATCACTTGCGAATCGATTTCCGGCTTGCGGATCTCTTCGATGTTGATGTGCACAGGCACACCCATCAGCTTGACGAGATCGCGCTTGAGGACTTCGATGTCTTCACCCTTCTTACCGATCACGACACCCGGACGGGCGCTGTGAATGGTGATGCGGGCGTTCTTGGCGGGGCGCTCAATGACGATGCGGCCTACCGAGGCGTGCGACAACTTTTTCTTCAGGAACTCACGGACCTTGATGTCTTCTGCAAGCATGGCCGGGAAATTACGGCTGCTGGCATACCACTTCGAAGCCCAGTTCTTGGTGACGGCCAAACGAAAGCCGATCGGATGAATTTTCTGTCCCATATCGTCCTCACTCGCCCACGGTCAGGGTGATGTGGCAAGTTTGCTTCTCGATGCGATTACCGCGGCCTTTGGCACGAGCGGTAAAGCGCTTCAGCGAAGTGCCCTTGTCCACGTAAATGGTCGTCACCTTGAGGGCGTCGATATCGGCGCCGTCGTTGTGCTCGGCATTGGCAATCGCCGAGAGCAACAGCTTCTTGATGATGACCGCGCCCTTTTTGGGGCTGAACGTCAGAATATTGATGGCGTGCTCAACGGGCTTGCCGCGCACCAGGTCTGCGACCAGGCGTGCTTTTTGAGCCGAGAGACGTGCGCCATTCAAAGTAGCGGAAGTTTGCATGGCAGCACCTTACTTCTTGGCTTTTTTGTCGGCGGCGTGACCCTTGAACGTCCGGGTCAGCGAGAACTCGCCCAACTTGTGGCCCACCATGTTCTCGTTCACATACACGGGAACATGCTGCTTACCGTTGTGCACCGCGATAGTCAGACCGACGAAGTCGGGCAACACGGTGGAACGACGGGACCAGGTCTTGATGGGGCGCTTGTCATTGGTGGCGCGAACTGCTTCGATCTTCTTGAGCAGATGGGCGTCAACAAACGGGCCTTTTTTAACGGAACGAGCCATGTTTAATTACCCCTTATTCGAATAGCGGCGGCGCACGATCATGTTGTCGGTGCGCTTGTTGCTACGAGTGCGGTAACCCTTAGCCGGGGTACCCCACGGGCTAACCGGCACGCGGCCCTCACCCGTCTTGCCTTCACCACCACCGTGCGGGTGATCGATCGGATTCATCACGGTACCGCGAACGGTCGGACGAATACCGCGCCAGCGATTTGCACCGGCCTTACCGATCTTGCGCAGGTTGTGCTCTTCGTTGCCGACTTCACCGATGGTGGCGCGGCAATCAACGTGCACCTTGCGGATTTCGCCCGAACGCAGACGCAGCTGAGCGTAAGCACCCTCGCGAGCCAGCAGCTGAACCGAGGCGCCGGCCGAGCGTGCAATCTGCGCGCCCTTGCCCGGCTGCATCTCGATGCAGTGGATGGTGCTACCGACCGGGATATTACGCAGCGGCAGGGTGTTGCCAACCTTGATCGGCGCTTCGGCACCGCTCACCACCTGCGCACCGACCTTCAGGCCGCGCGGAGCGATGATGTAGCGACGCTCACCATCTGCGTAGCAGAGCAACGCGATGTGGGCGGTACGGTTCGGGTCATATTCCAGACGCTCGACCTTGGCGACGATGCCGTCCTTGTTGCGACGGAAGTCGATAAGACGATAGTGCTGCTTGTGGCCGCCACCCTGATGGCGAACAGTGACAACACCGCGGTTGTTGCGGCCGGCATTCTTGCTCTGGCTTTCAACCAGCGCAGCATGCGGCTTACCCTTATGCAGCTCAGGATTCACAACCTTGACAACTGCGCGGCGACCCGGGGAAGTTGGTTTTACTTTTACCAGCATGGTCCGTTCTCCTTATTGCGCAGCCTGAAGGTCGATCTGCTGACCGGGTTTCAGGGCAACGTAGGCCTTTTTCCAGCCCTTGCGCCAGCCAACCGAACGACCGAAGCGCTTCTGCTTGGCCTTCACGTTGGTTACCTGGACAGATTCAACCTGAACCTTGAACAGCAGCTCGACGGCAGCCTTGATTTCGGGCTTGGTCGCGTCGCTAGCCACGCGGAACACAACTTGCTCGTTCTTGTCGGCAACCAGGGTGCTCTTTTCAGAAATCACCGGGGCCAACAGAACCTGGAGCAGACGATCTTCATTCAGACGTGTCATGCCAGGATCTCCTCGATTTGCTTGAGCGCCTCGCGAGTCACAACAATCTTCTTGAAGCGGACCAAGCTGACCGGGTCGGCTTGCGACGGCTCAAGCACCAGCACACTCGGCAGATTGCGCGAAGCGAGGTACAGGTTTTCGTCCAGATTGTCGGTAACGATCAGGGTGCGCTCGTTCAGACCCATGGCGGCCAGCTTGGCGGCAAATGCCTTGGTCTTCGGGGTATCGGCAGTAAAGCCATCCACCACGACCAGACGCTCCTCGCGCACCAGCTGCGACAGGATCGCGGCCACACCGGCGCGATACATCTTGCGGTTCACCTTTTGGGTGAAGTTCTCATCAGGCGAGTTCGGGAAAATCCGACCACCACCACGCCAGATGGGCGACGACGACATACCGGCACGAGCGCGGCCCGTACCCTTTTGACGCCAAGGCTTCTTGGTGGTGTGCTTGACTTCGCTACGATCCTTCTGGGCACGATTGCCGCTACGGGCATTGGCCAGATAGGCAGTAACGACCTGATGCACCAGATCTTCGTTGTACTCACGGCCGAACAAGGCGTCGGACGCGGTCACACTGGCTGCGGCCTGGCCGCTAGCATTGATGACTTTCAGTTCCATCACGCACCTGCCTTCACGCTGGGACGCACAACCACGTCATTGCCCTTGGAGCCAGGAACGGCACCCTTGACGAGCAACAGACCACGTTCTGCATCGACACGAACCACTTCCAGGTTCTGCACGGTACGCTTGACGTTACCGAGCTGACCGGCCATGCGCTTACCGGGGAAAACACGACCCGGATCCTGCGCCATACCGATGGAACCCGGCGCGTTATGCGACACGGAGTTACCGTGCGAAGCGCGCTGCGAGCTGAAGTTGTGACGCTTGATGGCACCCGAGAAGCCCTTACCCTGCGAAGTACCGGTCACATCGACCAGCTGACCCACAGTGAAGATTTCCACGGTGATCTGGCTACCCTGTTTGAACTGGGCCAGATCTTCAGCCGACAGCGTGAACTCGTGCATACCACGACCAGCCTCGACACCTGCCTTCGCAAAGTGACCAGCCTCAGCCTTGTTTACACGACTTGCACGGCGATCGCCGAATGCAACCTGGACGGCCGTATAGCCATCCGACTCTTGCGTTTTGATTTGAGTGACGCGATTTGCCGACATTTCCAGCACGGTCACCGGGATGGAAGCACCATCCTCGACGAACACGCGGGTCATACCGACCTTGCGCCCGACAAGTCCTAAGCTCATCGTTCTTTCCTTGAAAAGGGCCGGCTACGATTGGCCGGCAAATACACAGAAGCCGCATTACGCGGCCTGCATCGAACGAAACTAACCGATTCCACAAATGAAAACGGGCTCGCTTATACAGCGAGCCCGCGATACTACCGCAACCTCTTGACTTAATGCAAGAAATTATTGCAGCTTGATCTCAACATCAACGCCAGCCGGGAGATCCAGCTTCATCAATGCATCAACCGTCTTGTCAGTGGGGTCCACAATATCCATCAGGCGCAGATGGGTGCGGATTTCCAGCTGGTCACGCGAGGTCTTGTTGACGTGCGGCGAACGCAGCACGTCGAAACGCTCGATCTTGGTGGGCAGCGGAACCGGGCCCTTGACCACAGCGCCGGTGCGCTTGGCGGTATCGACGATCTCCTGGGCGGAGCGGTCGATCAGCGCGTAGTCATAAGCCTTGAGGCGGATACGAATCTTTTGATTTGCCATGATGATTCCTAAAGAGCACTGCGGCTATATGCCGCTGATTTAAATAAAGAGCAAAGGACCCGGCGAAAGCCACCGGGTCCCGGGCACATCAATTACTCGATGATCTTGGCCACAACGCCGGCGCCAACGGTACGGCCACCTTCGCGGATCGCGAAGCGCAGACCTTGTTCCATGGCGATCGGGGCGATCAGCGCAACAACCACTTCCACGTTGTCACCCGGCATCACCATTTCGGTACCAGCAGGCAGTTCAACTGCGCCAGTCACGTCGGTGGTGCGGAAGTAGAACTGCGGACGGTAGCCATTGAAGAACGGGGTGTGACGACCACCTTCATCCTTGGACAGCACGTACACCGAACCCGAGAACTTGGTGTGTGGGGTGATCGAGCCCGGCTTGGCCAGAACCTGACCGCGCTGAACGTCTTCTCGCTTCGTACCACGCAGCAGCGCGCCGATGTTGTCGCCTGCCTGACCTTGGTCCAGCAGCTTGCGGAACATTTCCACACCGGTACAGGTGGTCTTGACGGTCGGGGTGATACCCACGATTTCGATTTCTTCGCCGACCTTGACGATGCCGCGCTCAACGCGACCCGTCACCACGGTACCACGACCCGAGATCGAGAACACATCTTCAACCGGCATCAGGAAGGCGCCATCCACGGCACGCTCAGGCGTCGGGATGTAGCTGTCCAGCGCTGCAGCCAGACGGAAGATGGCGGGCTCGCCGATTTCCGATTGGTCGCCTTCCAGGGCCTTCAGGGCCGAGCCCTTGATGATCGGCAGATCATCGCCAGGGAAGTCGTACTTGCTCAGGAGTTCACGGACTTCCATTTCAACCAGCTCGAGCAGCTCGGCGTCGTCGACCATGTCGGCCTTGTTCATGAACACGATGATGTAAGGCACGCCAACCTGGCGGGCCAGCAGAATGTGCTCGCGGGTCTGCGGCATCGGGCCGTCAGCCGACGACACCACCAGAATGGCGCCGTCCATCTGGGCGGCACCGGTAATCATGTTCTTCACGTAGTCAGCGTGACCCGGGCAGTCAACGTGAGCGTAGTGACGGTTTTCCGTCTCGTACTCAACGTGGGCCGTGTTGATCGTGATACCGCGGGCCTTTTCTTCCGGCGCGCTGTCGATCTGATCGTAGCCCTTGGCTTCACCACCGAACTTCTTCGACAGAATCGTCGTGATCGCAGCCGTCAGCGTCGTCTTGCCGTGGTCAACGTGACCAATCGTGCCAACGTTTACGTGCGGCTTGGTCCGCTCGAACTTTTCCTTTGCCATTGCTTCAATCCTCTAGCATTTAACTGGGTGATGGAGACGACCGGACGGGGTCCGGTCGCCACGCACAATCAATGAATTATTACTTCTTGCTGCTCATGATGGCTTCAGCGACGTTACGCGGAGCTTCCGAGTAGTGCTTGAATTCCATCGAGTAGGTGGCACGGCCTTGCGACATCGAACGCAGCGTGGTCGAGTAACCGAACATTTCCGACAAAGGCACTTCTGCCTTGATCATCTTGCCACCGGCAGGATTGTCATCCATGCCCTGCAGCATGCCGCGACGGGAAGAGATATCGCCCATGATGTCGCCCATGTACTCTTCCGGCGTTTCGATTTCCACAGCCATCATCGGCTCAAGAATCACCGGACCGGCACGACGCATGGCTTCCTTGAACGCCAGCGAGCCAGCCAGTTCAAAGGCGATCTGCGACGAGTCAACATCGTGGTAGGAACCGAACGTCAGACGCACCCTGACGTCAACCACCGGGAAGCCAGCCAGCACGCCAGCTTTCAGCGTGTTCTGGATACCCTTGTCCACCGAAGGGATGAATTCGCGAGGAATCGTACCGCCCTTGATTTCGTCGATGAACTCGTAACCCTTGCCTTCACCCGACGGCTCCAGCGTGATCACGCAGTGACCGTACTGACCCTTACCGCCGGACTGCTTGGCATGCTTGCCTTCGATGTCCGCAGCAATCTTGGTGACGGTTTCGCGGTAGGCCACTTGCGGGGCGCCCACGTTCGCTTCCACGCCGAATTCGCGCTTCATGCGGTCAACCAGAATTTCCAGGTGCAGTTCACCCATACCCGACATGATGGTCTGGCCGGTTTCTTCGTCGGTACGTACGCGGAACGACGGGTCTTCCTTGGCCAGGCGGTTCAGGGCAACGCCCATCTTCTCCTGGTCAGCCTTGGTCTTCGGTTCGACGGCAACGTGAATCACCGGCTCAGGGAATACCATGCGCTCCAAGGTGATGACGTGATCCGGATCGCACAGGGTCTCACCAGTAGTCACATCCTTCAGGCCGATACCGGCAGCAATGTCGCCAGCGCGCACTTCGTCGATTTCCTGACGGTCGTTGGCGTGCATCTGCACAATACGACCCATGCGCTCTTTCTTGCCCTTCACAGCGTTCATCACGGTGTCGCCAGAGTTCACGACGCCAGAGTAAACACGGAAGAAGGTCAGCTGACCCACGTACGGATCGCTCATCAGCTTGAAGGCCAGCGCGGAGAACGGCGCAGAGTCCGAAGCCTCGCGGGTGGCCGGCTGTTCGCGATCATCGATACCAGCAACCGGGGGCACATCCACTGGCGACGGCAGCAGCTGAACGACAGCATCCAGCATCAGCTGTACACCCTTGTTCTTGAACGCTGTACCGCACAGCATCGGCTGGATTTCGCAAGCCAGCGTACGAGCACGCAGCGCGCCGATCAGCTCCTCTTCCGTCATTTCACCGGTTTCGAGGTACTTGTTCATCAGCTCTTCAGACGACTCAGCCGCAGCCTCGACCATCTTCTCGCGCCATTCGTTTGCCGTAGCAACCAGATCAGCCGGAATGTCGACATAGTCGAACTTCATGCCTTGCGAAGCCTCATCCCACAGGATGGCCTTCATCTTGATCAGGTCGACCACGCCGGTGAAGCCGTCTTCAGCACCGATCGGGATCGCGATAGGTACCGGGTTGGCCTTCAGGCGCACGCGCATCTGCTCGACCACACGGAAGAAGTTGGCACCCTGACGGTCCATCTTGTTCACGAAGGCCAGACGCGGCACCTTGTACTTGTTGGCCTGACGCCATACGGTTTCCGACTGAGGCTGAACACCGCCCACAGCGCAGTAAACCATACAGGCACCATCCAGCACGCGCATAGAACGCTCCACCTCGATGGTGAAGTCGACGTGGCCCGGGGTGTCAATGATGTTGATGCGATGCTGCTCGAACTGGTTAGCCATGCCTTTCCAGAACGTGGTGGTGGCAGCGGAGGTAATCGTGATACCACGCTCCTGCTCCTGCTCCATCCAGTCCATGGTGGCGGCGCCATCGTGCACTTCACCGATCTTGTGATTCACACCGGTGTAGAAAAGAATGCGCTCGGTCGTCGTGGTTTTACCCGCGTCGATGTGCGCGCTAATACCGATGTTCCGGTAGCGTTCAATGGGTGTAATGCGTGCCACAGCGAATACCTTTACTTAAATCGACGAATTAGAAGCGGTAGTGAGCAAAAGCCTTGTTGGCTTCGGCCATACGGTGCACTTCGTCACGCTTCTTCATTGCGCCGCCACGGCCTTCAACGGCGTCGAGCAGTTCACCTGCGAGACGTTGACCCATGGACTTTTCACCGCGCTTGCGGGCGGCATCGCGCAGCCAACGCATGGCCAGAGCGATACGACGGTTCTGACGAACCTCGACCGGCACCTGGTAGTTGGCACCGCCAACACGGCGGCTCTTGACTTCAACGACCGGCTTCACGTTGTTGAGGGCTTGGGAGAACACCTCAATGGGGGCCTTGCCGGTCTTCTTTTCAACAATTTCCAGCGCGCCATAAATGATGCGTTCGGCAACCGACTTCTTGCCGTCGATCATCACGACGTTCATGAACTTGGACAGCTCTTCGCTACCGAACTTTGGATCCGGCAATACTTCGCGTTTGGGGACTTCTCTACGACGTGGCATGTTTCAACCTCAGTAGTTTTCAGTTGAGCGCATCTCTGGATGCACTCGCGACCGACCAATGGATCAGTCACTTACTCGACGGCGCACCGGTGTGCGTCTCGCCGTTGCCGCGAATATCCTGAACGGGCAGGACGGGGCTCGCGGACATAACCCAGGCCGATTAAGCCTTCGGACGCTTGGCGCCGTACTTGGAACGAGCCTGCTTACGATCCTTGACACCAGCGGTATCGAGCGAACCGCGCACGGTGTGGTAACGCACACCTGGCAAATCCTTGACACGACCGCCGCGAATCAGCACGACCGAGTGTTCCTGCAGGTTGTGGCCTTCACCGCCGATGTACGAAATGACTTCGAAACCGTTGGTCAGACGCACCTTGGCAACCTTACGAAGGGCCGAGTTCGGCTTCTTCGGGGTAGTGGTGTAAACGCGCGTGCAGACGCCGCGTTTTTGCGGGCAGGCTTCAAGCGCAGGTACTTTGCTCTTGGCCGTTTCCGCCACACGTCCCTTACGGACGAGCTGGTTGATGGTTGGCATTTATCTCTTTCCCAAAAGTAAAAATAGCGTCCTCACGCAAGACGCATGAAGGGCCGCCCCCACAAAAGAGCGCGGATTATAGGTAAATCAAGCGCTTAGTGTCAACAAACCCTCCCGCCGCCCATCGCCAACAAGGCGCCAGGCAGACAGAAGGGTTGAAGAGTGCGGCATGACCGGGACGGTACGCGCCCCGGTCATGTTGCTTATGCCTCTTCCTGCGGTGACGCCGCCTCTGCCGCTTCAGCCAGAATGGCCTCAGGCAGGGTAGGCGCGTCTCCGCCGGCTTTCAGGCGACGACGGTTGGTGTGGTAGGCGAGGCCAGTACCGCCAGGTATCAGGCGGCCCACGATGACGTTTTCCTTCAAACCACGCAGATCGTCGCGCTTGCCCATGATCGCGGCTTCGGTCAGCACGCGCGTCGTTTCCTGGAACGAAGCGGCAGAGATGAACGAATCCGTCGACAGCGATGCCTTGGTAATACCCAGAAGGATATTGTCGTACTGAGCGAGACGCTTGTTCTCTGCAGCCAGACGATCGTTGGCCTCCAGCACTTCGGCGCGCTCTACCTGCTCACCCATGATGAAGTCGGAATCACCCGCATCGGCGATGACTACACGACGCAGCATCTGGCGAACGATCACCTCGATGTGCTTGTCGTTAATCTTCACGCCTTGCAGTCGGTACACTTCCTGCACTTCCTGCACCACATAGGCCGCGAGCGCCTCGATGCCCTGCAGACGCAGGATATCGTGCGGATCAACCGGGCCGTCGACGATGGTCTCGCCACGGTTGACCACCTGACCGTCGTGGACCAGCACATGCTTGTCCTTCGGAATCAAGTATTCATGCGGCGTGCCGTCCAGATCAGTAATGATCAGTCGTTGCTTGCCCTTCGTGTCCTTACCGAACGAGACGGTGCCAGTGACTTCGGCCAGCATGCCGGCGTCCTTGGGCGAACGGGCTTCAAACAACTCGGCCACACGCGGCAGACCACCGGTAATGTCACGGGTCTTGACCGACTCTTGCGGGATACGGGCCAGCACTTCACCCACACCAATCTGCGAGCCGTCCTTCACGGTAATGATGGCGCCAACCGGGAAGGTGATGTTGACCGCGGCGTCCGAGCCGGCCAGCTTGACTTCGCCACCCTTTTCGTCGAGCAGCTTGATCTGCGGGCGTACGCTCTTGACGACACCGGCCTTGCGCTTGGGGTCGATCACGACCAGCGTCGACAAACCGGTTACTTCATCGATCTGCTTGGCAACGGTAGCGCCCTCTTCGACGTTCTCGAAGCGAACCAGACCGGCGTACTCGGTAATGATCGGACGGGTGTGCGGGTCCCAGGTAGCCAGCACGGTACCGGCCTTGATGGCTTGACCATCGGCCACCATCAGGGTCGCACCGTATGGCACCTTGTGACGCTCACGCTCACGACCGTTATCGTCGAACACCACCACCTCACCCGAACGGGTAATGACGATCTGCTCGCCCTTGGTGTTGGTCACGTAACGCATCGTACCGGCGTAACCGATCTTGCCGTTGGACTTCGATTCGACCTGGCTGGCCGAAGCCGCACGCGATGCAGCACCACCGATGTGGAAGGTACGCATGGTCAGCTGGGTGCCCGGCTCACCGATCGACTGAGCTGCGATCACACCGACAGCCTCGCCGACGTTGACACGCTGGCCACGGCCCAGATCGCGGCCATAACACTGGGCGCACAAGCCATAACGGGTTTCGCAAGTCAGCGGAGTGCGGACCTTGACCTCATCGATGCTCAACGCCTCGATGTGATCAACAATGTCTTCCGTCAGCAGCGTACCGGCTTCGTACACGGTTTCCTGGCTAGCCGGATCGATCACGTCAGCCGCAGCCACACGACCCAGGATCAGGTCACGCAGCGCTTCGATCACGTCACCACCCTGCACCACGGCCTTCATGTTCACACCGTTCTTGGTGCCGCAATCATTGCCGGTCACGACCAGATCCTGCGTCACATCGACCAGACGACGTGTCAGGTAACCCGAGTTGGCGGTCTTCAGCGCGGTGTCGGCCAGACCCTTACGGGCGCCGTGCGTCGAGATGAAGTACTGCAGAACCGTCAGACCTTCGCGGAAGTTGGTGGTGATCGGCGTCTCGATAATCGAGCCGTCCGGCTTGGCCATCAGGCCCCGCATACCGGCCAGCTGACGAATCTGGGCCACCGAGCCCCGGGCACCGGAGTCGGCCATCATGTAGATTGAGTTGAACGATTCCTGGTCAACCGTCTTGCCTTCGCGGTCAACAGTCTTTTCCTTACCCAAATGCGCCATCATGGTCTTGGCAACCTGGTCGCCACAACGACCCCAGATATCCACCACCTTGTTGTAGCGCTCGCCTTGGGTCACCAGACCCGAGGTGTACTGGGCTTCGATTTCCTTCACTTCACGCTCGGCTTCAGCCAGCAGCTTGACCTTCTCGGCCGGCACGAGCATGTCGTCCACGGCAATCGAGATACCCGCACGGGTCGAATAGGTAAAGCCGGTGTACATCAGCTTGTCCGCCAGGATCACCGTTTCGCGCAGGCCGCAACGGCGGAACGAGACGTTGATCAGCTTGGAGATTTCCTTCTTCTTGAGCGCCTTGTTGACGTTCTCGAAGGGCAGGCCCTTGGGCAGGATTTCCGACAGGATGGCGCGGCCGACGGTGGTCTCGCGACGCACCATCTTGTATTGCCATTCGCCGCTCTCGTCCTGATACCAATCCTTCAGACGCACGCTGACCTTGGCGTTCAGCTCGGCTTCGCGCGTTTCATAGGCGCGGATCAGCTCTTCCAGATCCGCAAAGCGCAGGCCTTCGCCCTTGCCATTGATGCGCTCGCGGGTCATGAAGTACAGACCCAGCACGATATCCTGCGACGGCACGATGATCGGTTCGCCGTGAGCTGGCGACAGCACGTTGTTGGAGGCCAGCATCAGCGTGCGGGCTTCCATCTGCGCTTCGAGCGACAGCGGCACGTGAACGGCCATCTGGTCACCGTCGAAGTCGGCGTTAAACGCGGTACAGACAAGCGGGTGCAGCTGGATGGCCTTGCCTTCGATCAGCACGGGCTCGAAGGCCTGGATGCCCAGACGGTGCAGCGTCGGTGCGCGGTTAAGCAGCACCGGATGTTCACGGATGACTTCTTCGAGGATGTCCCAGACTTCCGGCACTTCCTGCTCGACCAGCTTCTTGGCGGCCTTGATCGTGGTAGCCAGACCCAGCACTTCAAGCTTGTGGAAGATGAAGGGCTTGAACAGCTCCAGCGCCATCTTCTTGGGCAGGCCGCACTGATGCAGCTTGAGCGTCGGACCCACCACGATGACCGAACGGCCCGAGTAGTCAACGCGCTTACCCAGCAAGTTCTGACGGAAACGACCGCCCTTACCCTTGATCATGTCAGCCAGCGACTTCAGCGGACGCTTGTTGGCGCCGGTCATGGCCTTACCGCGACGACCGTTGTCGAGCAGCGAGTCCACGGCTTCCTGCAGCATGCGCTTTTCGTTGCGCACGATGATTTCAGGAGCCTTGAGCTCCAGCAGACGCTTCAGACGGTTGTTACGGTTGATGACGCGACGATACAGATCGTTCAAATCAGACGTAGCGAAGCGGCCGCCATCCAGCGGCACCAGCGGCCGCAGCTCCGGCGGCAGCACCGGCAGCACGTTCATGATCATCCACTCGGGCTTGATGCCAGACTTGTGGAAGGCTTCCAGCACCTTGAGGCGCTTGGCGATCTTCTTGATCTTGGCTTCGGAACCGGTCGACTGCAGCTCATGGCGCAGCGTGTCCATTTCCGAGTGGATATCCAGCGTGCGCAGCAGTTCGCGCACGGCTTCGGCACCCATCATGGCGACAAACTCATCGCCATGCTCTTCGACCTTGGTCAGGTAATCATCTTCGGACAGCAGCTGACCGCGCTGGAGCGGGGTCATGCCCGGCTCGATGACGATATAACCTTCGAAGTACAGCACGCGCTCGATATCACGCAGCGTGATGTCGAGCACCATGCCCAGACGCGAAGGTAGCGACTTCAGGAACCAGATGTGGGCAACCGGCGAGGCCAGCTCGATGTGGCCCATGCGCTCGCGACGCACCTTGCTCAGCGTGACTTCAACGCCGCACTTTTCGCAGATGACACCGCGGTGCTTTAGACGCTTGTACTTGCCGCACAGGCATTCGTAGTCCTTCACCGGCCCGAAGATGCGGGCACAGAACAGGCCGTCACGCTCGGGCTTGAAGGTACGGTAGTTGATGGTTTCGGGCTTCTTGACTTCACCGTACGACCAGGAACGGATCTTGTCGGGCGACGCCAGACCGATGCGGATGGCATCGAATTCTTCTTCCTGCGTCACCTGCTTGAACAAGTCGAGCAAAGCTTTCATGTTTCTATCCTCGTTTCACGAGTGAGGCCCTGCCTTGTCTGGCGCTGTGCGGGACGCGGCCTCACTGCCTCGTCCCGCGCGCCATTCAGGCTTTAGTGGCGTTCCAGATCGATATCGATACCCAGCGAGCGGATTTCCTTCACCAGCACATTGAAGGATTCCGGCATGCCGGCGTCGATCTTGTGATCGCCCTTGACGATGTTTTCGTAGACCTTTGTACGGCCATTCACATCATCGGACTTCACCGTCAGCATTTCCTGCAGCGTGTACGACGCGCCGTACGCTTCCAATGCCCACACTTCCATTTCACCGAAGCGCTGACCACCGAACTGTGCCTTACCACCCAGCGGCTGCTGGGTAACCAGGGAGTACGGACCGGTCGAACGGGCGTGCATCTTGTCGTCCACCAAGTGGTGCAGCTTGAGCACGTGCATGTAACCGACCGTGACACGGCGCTCGAACGCCTCACCCGTGCGGCCGTCATACAGACGCAGCTGGGTACGGGTGTCGTTGAACCCCAGACGCTGGGTATGCTCGGACTCGGCTGGATAAGCCAATGCCAGCATGGCCATCAGATCCTCTTCCTTGGCACCATCGAACACCGGGGTGGCAAACGGAACGCCATCACGCAGGTTGTCGGCGAGTTCGAGAATCTCCGCATCACTGAACTGCTTCAGCTCTTCCGGCTTGCCACGCGTGTTGTAGACCTGCTCCAGGAACTTACGCATCTCGGCAGCACGCTTGGCTTCCTTGACACTTTCGTCGTTGAGCATGCGGTCAATCCGTTTGCCCAGACCCTTGGCAGCCCAACCGAGGTGGACTTCCAGAATCTGACCCACGTTCATCCGTGACGGTACGCCCAGCGGGTTTAACACGATGTCGACCGGGGTGCCATCGGCCATGAACGGCAAATCTTCCACAGGCAGAATCTTGGAGACCACGCCCTTGTTACCGTGACGACCAGCCATCTTGTCACCCGGCTGCAAACGACGCTTCACGGCCACATAGACCTTGACCATCTTCTGCACACCCGGTGGCAGCTCATCGCCCTGGGTCAGCTTGCGCTTCTTGTCTTCGTAACGCAGGTCGAACTCAGCGCGCTTCTGAACGAGGTTGTCCTTCATCAGTTCGAGCTGCTTGGCGACTTCTTCGTCGCTCAGGCGGATATCGAACCAGTCATGACGGTTCAGGTCGGCCAGGTATTCCTTGCTCAGCTCGGTGCCCTTGGCGATCTTCTTGGGGCCGCCATTAACCTTCTTGCCGATCAGCAGGCGCTCCAGACGCTCGAAGGCATCGTTCTCAAGGATTCGCAGCTGATCGTTCAGGTCCAGGCGATGGCGCTTGAGTTCATCGTCGATGATGGACTGGGCGCGCTTGTCGCGGTCGATGCCTTCGCGAGTGAAGACCTGCACGTCGATGACAGTACCGCTCATGCCCGAGGGCACGCGCAGCGAGGTGTCCTTCACATCGGACGCCTTCTCACCAAAGATCGCGCGCAGCAGCTTCTCTTCCGGGGTCAGCTGAGTTTCGCCCTTGGGCGTTACCTTACCAACCAGCACGTCACCGGCTTCGACTTCAGCACCGATATAGACGATACCGCTCTCATCCAGACGGCCCAGCATGCGCTCGCTGAGGTTGGAGATATCGCGGGTGATTTCTTCCGGTCCCAGCTTGGTATCGCGGGCGACAACCGACAGTTCCTCGATGTGGATCGAGGTGTAACGATCATCGGCCACCACCTTCTCGCTGATCAGGATCGAGTCTTCGTAGTTGAAGCCGTTCCAGGGCATGAAAGCCACCAGCAGGTTCTGGCCCAGTGCCAGCTCGCCCAGGTCCGTCGATGCGCCGTCAGCGATCACATCATGTGCAGCGATCACGTCGCCGACCTTCACGATCGGGCGCTGGTTGATGTTGGTATTCTGGTTCGAACGCGTGTACTTGGTCAGGTTGTAGATGTCTACACCGACTTCGCCAGCGCTGGTTTCATCGTCATTGACGCGAATCACGACGCGGTTGGCATCGACATAGTCAACACGACCGCCGCGCAGCGCCTTCACGGCCGTACCCGAGTCAACCGCACAGGTGCGTTCGATACCGGTACCGACCAGCGGCTTTTGCGCACGGACGCAAGGCACAGCCTGACGTTGCATGTTGGCACCCATCAGGGCGCGGTTCGCGTCATCGTGTTCGAGGAACGGGATCAGCGAAGCGGCCACTGACACGATCTGGCTAGGCGCCACATCCATGTACTGCACGCGTTCAGGTCGAGCGATGATGGTTTCGCCGTGTTCACGGCAAGTAACCAGCTCATCAATCAGCTCACCCTTGTCGCTCAGCATGGCGTTCGCCTGGGCGATCACGTACTTGCCTTCTTCGATAGCCGACAGGTATTCGATCTCGTCGGTCACCTTGTTGTCGATCACCTTGCGGTACGGGGTTTCGAGGAAACCGTACTCATTGGTGCGCGCATAGATGGCCAGCGAGTTGATCAGACCGATGTTCGGGCCTTCCGGCGTTTCGATCGGACAGACGCGACCATAGTGGGTCGGGTGCACGTCGCGGACTTCAAAGCCGGCACGCTCGCGAGTCAGACCACCCGGGCCAAGGGCCGATACACGACGCTTGTGGGTGATTTCCGACAGCGGGTTGGTCTGGTCCATGAACTGCGACAGCTGCGAGGAGCCAAAGAACTCCTTGATCGCGGCCGATACCGGCTTGGCATTGATCAGGTCATGCGGCATCAGGTTATCGCTCTCGGCCTGACCGAGGCGTTCCTTGACGGCACGCTCAACACGCACCAGACCGGCGCGGAACTGGTTCTCGGCCAGTTCGCCCACCGAACGGACACGACGGTTGCCGAGGTGATCGATATCGTCCACTTCGCCACGACCGTTGCGCAGCTCAAGCAGAATACCGATCACCGCAACGATGTCGTCGGTTTCCAGCACGCCGGCACCATAGCGATCGCGCTTGCCGACACGCTCATAGAAGCGCTTCTGCCAGCCCGGCGCCTTCTCGTCCAGACGGTCCGGGTACGCACGGCGATTGAACTTCATGCGGCCCACGGCCGACAGATCGTAACGGTCTTCGGAGAAGAACAGCCCGTTGAATAGCGCTTCGACGGCATCTTCGGTCGGCGGCTCGCCGGGACGCATCATGCGATAGATCGCGATGCGCGCGGCTTGCTGGTCGGCCGTTTCGTCCAGGCGCAGGGTATTGGAAATGTAAGCGCCCTGATCCAGATCGTTGGTGTAGAGCAACTTCACCGACACGACACCGGCGGCCTCGAACTTGACGACAAGGTCTTCCGTGATTTCGTCGTTAGCGCGGGCAACCAGCTCACCGGTGTCCGGGCTGACCACATTCGCGGCCAGCACGCGACCAACCAGCGAGTCCGCCGGCACTTCGAGCTCGGTGATGCCGGCAGTCTGCAGATCGCGAATGTGCTTGGCCGTGATGCGCTTGTCCTTCTGGACCAGCACCTTGCCATCCGATGCCACAATGTCGAACTTGGCGACTTCACCCTTGAGGCGTTCCGGTACCACTTCGAGGAAAACGCCGTCCTTGGAAAGACGGACATTGTCGAAGTCAAAGCACTCAGCCAGGATGCGCTCGTTGTTATACCCGAGCGCGCGCAGCAGAATCGTGACCGGCATCTTACGGCGGCGGTCGATGCGGAAATACAGCAGATCCTTGGGATCAAACTCAAAGTCGAGCCAAGAGCCGCGGTAAGGAATGATACGGGCCGAGAACAGCAGCTTGCCCGACGAGTGGGTCTTGCCCTTGTCGTGCTCAAAGAACACGCCTGGCGAGCGATGCAGCTGCGACACAATGACACGCTCAGTGCCATTGATGACGAAGGAACCATTGCTGGTCATGAGCGGAATCTCGCCCATGTAGACTTCCTGCTCCTTCACTTCCTTGACGACTGGCTTGGACGACTCACGGTCAAAGATCGTCAGGCGAACGCGGGCGCGCAGCGGGGCGGCAAAGGTGATGCCGCGCTGCTGGCATTCGACCACGTCAAATGGTGGCTCGCCAAGCTGGTAGCTGACGAAGTCGAGCTTCGCATAGCCGTTGTGGCTGACGATCGGGAAGATCGAGCTGAACGCTGCCTGCAGGCCGATGGTGCGACGCTGTTCGAGCGAAACGCCCAACTGAAGAAACTCGGTGTAGGAGTCAATTTGGGTGGCGAGCAGATATGGAACGTCCAACACGTTCGCCCGCTTCGCAAAACTTTTACGAATGCGTTTCTTCTCAGTGAACGAGTAACTCATAGAGTCTCCGGTCGAGTGGGGGCGCTAAACCAAACCACAAATTCCGCAGGGCAGAGTTTCCAGTTTGGCAACGCTAAACAGCAAAGGCCTATAAACGCAGATAGGCTGGCGACCGAAGTCACCAGCCTCTCACATCTCCCGAGGGAGACTTACTTCATCTCGGCGGTTGCGCCAGCTTCGATCAGCTTCTTGACCATCGCTTCAGCATCAGCCTTCGGTGCACCTTCCTTGACGGTCTTGGGAGCGCCGTCGACCAGGTCTTTGGCTTCCTTCAGGCCGAGGCCAGTCAGTTCGCGAACGACCTTGATCACGCCAACCTTGTTGGCGCCAGCGCCGGTCAGGATCACGTCGAATTCGGTCTTCTCTTCAACCACGGCAGCAGCAGCGGCAGGGCCGGCAACAGCAACAGCAGCAGCGGAAACGCCGAACTTCTCTTCGAATGCCTTCACCAGGTCATTCAGTTCCAGCACGGTCAGGCCGGCAACGGCGTCGAGGATGTCTTCTTTGGTCAGAGCCATGTTTAATTACTCCTGAATACAGATAAGTCGTGAGATCTAAAACGTGTAGCGCGATCAGGCGGCTTCGGCGGGCGCTTCGGCAGAAACGTCGGCCGGTGCTGCACCACCTTGCTTCTTCTCGGCCAGCGCAGCCAGGCCGCGGGCAAAGCCGGCAACCGGTGCCTTCATCACGTAAAGCAGCTTGGACAGCAGCTCTTCGCGGCTCGGGATCGAAGCGAGTTGGACAACTTCAGCGGCGTTCAGCGTCTTGCCATCGAAAGAGCCTGCCTTGACCACGATCTTGTCGTTGGTCTTGGCAAAGTCAGCCAGCACTTTGGCAGCAGCCACCGGGTCGGCGGAAATGCCATACACCAGTGGACCAGCCATGTGATTGGCCAGATCGGCGAATGCAGTGTCGGCAACAGCGCGGCGAGCCAGTGTGTTCTTCAACACACGCAGGTAAACGCCCTTGGCACGTGCTTCAGCACGCAGCTTGGTCATGGCGCCGACCTGGATGCCGCGATATTCGGCCACCACGATAGCTTGAGCCTTGGCAACTTCTGCCGAGATCTCCGCTACTACAGCCTTTTTATCGTCGAGATTGAGACTCAAGGTCTACCCTCCTGGAAAATCCATTCCCACAACGGGAACGGAGCCTAAGAAAATGGCGACCAATCATCAGGAGAACACGGTAACGATGTCACCGGGGAAAACCTGTTCTTGGGTACACCATCTGCGTAGGGCGGGCTGACGCGGATAATTGCTTACCCCGTATCAGCGACCGATTAAGCAACTTGCCACAATGGCTTGCCACCCCTACGGTCTTTGATAACCCGGGCTTTCCTCGCGGATTGCCCGGCCCAAAGTTCATGCCGGCAGACGCCGAAACGTCCGCCGTTGAAAATGCTTTATGCGCCGACTACCGTCGTAGCATCGACCCGAACACCTGCACCCATGGTGCTGGAGACTGCGATCTTCTTGAAGTACACACCCTTGCTCGAAGCCGGCTTGGCTTTCTGCAGGGCATCCACCAGCGCAGCCAGGTTGGCCTGCAGGTCGGCTACTTCGAACGAAGCGCGGCCGATGGTGCTGTGGATGATGCCGTTCTTGTCGGTACGGTACTGAACCTGACCGGCCTTGGCGTTCTTCACTGCTTCGGCAGCATTCGGGGTGACCGTGCCCACCTTCGGGTTCGGCATCAGGCCACGCGGGCCGAGGATGGTACCGAGCTGACCAACGATACGCATGGCGTCCGGCGTGGCGATGACCACGTCGAAATCCATCATGCCACCCTTGATCTGTTCAGCCAGATCTTCGAAACCAACAATGTCAGCACCGGCAGCCTTGGCAGCCTCGGCGTTCGCGCCTTGTGCAAATACAGCAACGCGCACGCTCTTGCCGGTACCCTTGGGCAGCACGACCGAGCCACGAACGACCTGGTCGGACTTACGTGCATCAACACCCAGGTTGATGGCGACGTCAACCGACTCCGGGAATTTAGCTGTAGCGCATTCCTTGACCAAGGTCAGGGCGTCAGTCACGGGGTACAGCTTGTTGCGGTCTACCTTTGCCTTGATGGCGGCAACGCGCTTGGAAACCTTAGCCATTTACACACCCTCCACATTCAGACCCATGGAACGAGCCGAACCGGCGATCGTGCGCACAGCGGCGTCCAGATCAGCAGCGGTGAGGTCAGGAGCCTTAGTCTTTGCGATTTCTTCAAGCTGGGCGCGCGTGATCTTGCCAACCTTGTCGGTATGCGGCTTGCTGCTACCCTTGGTGATGCCGGCGGCCTTCTTGATCAGGATGGTTGCCGGAGGCGTCTTCATCACGAAAGTGAAGGACTTGTCGGCAAACGCGGTGATCACGACCGGGATGGGCAGACCAGGCTCGACACCTTGGGTCTGGGCGTTGAACGCCTTGCAGAATTCCATGATGTTGAGGCCGCGCTGACCGAGGGCCGGGCCGATGGGTGGCGAAGGGTTCGCCTTGCCTGCAGGAACCTGCAGCTTGATATAGCCGATAATCTTCTTGGCCATGATTTACTCCTGAATGGGTCTAGCGCAGGAAAACCTGCTCCCCTTGATAACACCTGCCGCAAGGCAGGCACCTTGCAGATCGATCAGACTTTTTCGACCTGCGCAAAATCCACTTCAACCGGCGTAGCGCGACCAAAGATCAATACGGACACCTTGAGCTTGCTCTTGTCGTAATTGACCTCTTCGACGGTGGCATTGAAATCCGCAAACGGACCTTCGGTCACACGGAGGATCTGACCCACCTCGAACAACACCTTGGGCTTGGGCTTTTCGACGCCCTCCTGCATTTGCGCCATGATCGCCTCGACTTCCTTGGGCGTAATCGCTGCGGGACGCATGCCGGAGCCACCGATAAAACCAGTGACCTTGGACGTGTTCTTGACCAGATGCCAGGTCTCGTCCGTCATTTCCATCTCAACCAGCACATAGCCGGGGAAGAACTTGCGTTCGGTCAAAGCCTTGGTGCCGTTGCGGATCTCCATGACCTCTTCAACAGGCACCAGAATCTGCCCAAACATATGCTGCATACCAGCCCGCTCGATTCGTTCCTTGAGTGCCTTCATGACACTCTTCTCGAAACCCGAGTAGGCGTGAACTACATACCAGCGCATTGCCATCGAATACTCTCCGGGCAACCAGATCAGACGCGCTTCAACAGCACGTCATAGAACAGCCAGCTCAGACCGGAGTCAACCAGCCACATGAACAGAGAGAGCGCAAAGGTAAACAGGAAAACAAACCCGGTTACCTGCCACGTTTCTTTCTTGGTCGGCCATACAACCTTCTCCGCCTCCTTGACCGAATCACGTGCGTAATCCACGAAATCGCGACCAGGCGCAGAGAACCACAGCACAACCACAGCCAACAAAACACCAAGAACAACCGCCGCAACACGCAGCGCCTGCTGATCTGCAGGCAGCAGGTAGAAACCCGTCACCCCACCAGCCACCAGCACCAAGGCCGCAAGCAGCTTGAATTTATCAACATTTCCCATGCGTCGGCTTTTGCCCAAAAAATAAAGACAGCCGCTTTCCAAGGCGGAAAACGGCCACTTGATTAATTTAACGACTACCACTTATTCAGTGGCAGGCGAGGAGGGTCTCGAACCCCCAACCCCCGGTTTTGGAGACCGGTGCTCTGCCAATTGAGCTACTCGCCTGCGAAACAAACGGCGCAACTGAGTAGTTGCGCCGATCGCTTTAACACTTTACTACCAATTACTCGATGATCTTGGCCACAACGCCGGCGCCAACGGTACGGCCACCTTCGCGGATCGCGAAGCGCAGACCTTGTTCCATGGCGATCGGGGCGATCAGCGCAACAACCACTTCCACGTTGTCACCCGGCATCACCATTTCGGTACCAGCAGGCAGTTCAACTGCGCCAGTCACGTCGGTGGTGCGGAAGTAGAACTGCGGACGGTAGCCATTGAAGAACGGGGTGTGACGACCACCTTCATCCTTGGACAGCACGTACACCGAACCCGAGAACTTGGTGTGTGGGGTGATCGAGCCCGGCTTGGCCAGAACCTGACCGCGCTGAACGTCTTCTCGCTTCGTACCACGCAGCAGCGCGCCGATGTTGTCGCCTGCCTGACCTTGGTCCAGCAGCTTGCGGAACATTTCCACACCGGTACAGGTGGTCTTGACGGTCGGGGTGATACCCACGATTTCGATTTCTTCGCCGACCTTGACGATGCCGCGCTCAACGCGACCCGTCACCACGGTACCACGACCCGAGATCGAGAACACATCTTCAACCGGCATCAGGAAGGCGCCATCCACGGCACGCTCAGGCGTCGGGATGTAGCTGTCCAGCGCTGCAGCCAGACGGAAGATGGCGGGCTCGCCGATTTCCGATTGGTCGCCTTCCAGGGCCTTCAGGGCCGAGCCCTTGATGATCGGCAGATCATCGCCAGGGAAGTCGTACTTGCTCAGGAGTTCACGGACTTCCATTTCAACCAGCTCGAGCAGCTCGGCGTCGTCGACCATGTCGGCCTTGTTCATGAACACGATGATGTAAGGCACGCCAACCTGGCGGGCCAGCAGAATGTGCTCGCGGGTCTGCGGCATCGGGCCGTCAGCCGACGACACCACCAGAATGGCGCCGTCCATCTGGGCGGCACCGGTAATCATGTTCTTCACGTAGTCAGCGTGACCCGGGCAGTCAACGTGAGCGTAGTGACGGTTTTCCGTCTCGTACTCAACGTGGGCCGTGTTGATCGTGATACCGCGGGCCTTTTCTTCCGGCGCGCTGTCGATCTGATCGTAGCCCTTGGCTTCACCACCGAACTTCTTCGACAGAATCGTCGTGATCGCAGCCGTCAGCGTCGTCTTGCCGTGGTCAACGTGACCAATCGTGCCAACGTTTACGTGCGGCTTGGTCCGCTCGAATTTCTCTTTTGCCATTTTGGTGTCCTTGATTGCGAATAGAAACGTATCAAGCGATGGTGCCCATGGGCAGATTCGAACTGCCGACCTCTCCCTTACCAAGGGAGTGCTCTACCCCTGAGCTACATGGGCATTCCACAAAACAGATGGAGCGGGTGAAGGGAATCGAACCCTCGTCGTAAGCTTGGAAGGCTTCTGCTCTACCATTGAGCTACACCCGCACACGAGGGACTTCGAACCGCTCGCCACACTGCGCTTAAGCGCAACGCAACCTGCTACATGATCATTTTGGTGGAGGGGGAAGGATTCGAACCTTCGAAGGCAGAGCCGTCAGATTTACAGTCTGATCCCTTTGACCGCTCGGGAACCCCTCCTGAATGAGCCGCGCATTATGGGCAGGGCCGCAGCCCCTGTCAACCGCCACATCCCGTTTTTTTGCGATGCGGGCAGCAATTGTTGCTGAAACAATTCGTCGCCATGAAAGCTTCGAATCAGCCAATCGGCACCGGCTCGCAAACTGGCAGCGGAATTCTTCTTTTCTTTCTGATAGTTGGCGTGGGCATGCTCACTCTGGCCGTTGGCAGCCTCGGAAGGTTGGTGCCACGAGATCAAAGCACAGAAGTCACTGCCGCCACGCTTAACGCCGGCGCCCGCGCACTCATGGCGTGGGCGCTGACTCGTCGTGACGACCGTCACGCACCACCGGGCATGTTGCCTTATCCGGATCGTCATGCAGACGGCAATTACGACAGCCTAGCGGACTGCCCGCCCAATCTCGGCACCGCGATCACCAATCATGCACTTCGGTTGGGACGCCTGCCTGTTGCTGGCGAGCCCATCGGCACACCCTGCGAGGGCGAGGACTTCGGTACCGGCCGACGTGCCATGCTTGAGTTCGACGCACGCGACGGCAATGGCGATGCGCTTTGGTACGCGGTGTCGCAGAACCTGCTGGACGACACCCGCAGCCGGCAATATCAGGGCGCCATTCATGGTCATCGCGCACTCACGCCTGCAGCGCTGCGCTCGCCCGCCGCTAGCCAGCAATGGCTGACTATCTGCGACGCCGCCGGCAATCTGCTGAGCACCGATGCCGCATTTGTACTGATCTCCCCCGGCGTACCGCTGGCTCACCAGAACCGTACTACCACAGCCCCGGGTCCGGGCGCCTTTCTGGATACGCTGAGCTTGCCGGCGGGCACGTCACCCTGCCGCGGTAGCATCAACCATGCTGCAAGTCCCCGGATATTTGTGGCGGCACCACGACAGGATCGCTTCAACGACACTTTGATTTACATCTCCAGCCAGCAATTCATCGATCAGCTAGTCGTGCGCGCGATCGGCTCATTTCGCAGCGAGATTGATCGCGCAGCGGCCATCCACCCCGCAACCGGCTACCCCCATCCGGCTGCGATACACGGCGGCAACTGCGACCCCACGATAGATGCCGGCTTCCTGCCTTTGCGTGACCAGGGTTCATGCGCAGGACTCGCAGGCTGGCCTCGCTGGGATGCACATGATGATCCGACCAGCTGGTACGCCAGCCTCCATTACCGCCGCGTGAGCCACACAGAAGCCCATCTCAGCGTGGTGGGCTGCAACGATGTTTTTGTGCTCAGGCGGCACGCGCATGCCCGTATCTCCACACTCTCCCGCACCACCAAGCGGTGCTAAGGAATCGCGCATGCAACACACACCCACTACCCGCCACCCCATTGTCGGCTTTACCCTGGCCGAGGTCGCCGTCGTTATGGCAATCATTGCGCTGCTGCTGGGCGGCCTGCTGAGCGCCCTGCCCAATCACATGCGCCAAAAGCAGATACAGGAAACCGAGGCCAGCCTGCAGACACTGCGCGAGGCACTGATGGGCCACGCGCTCAGCCATGGCCATTTGCCCTGCCCTGATATCAATCTCGACGGCGAGGAAGACTTGGCCTTGCTGAGCCAGTGCCATCGCAGCCCGGCAGATGTCCGTTGCGCCAGCACCGATGGTAACGCCACGCCAGGCCAGCCCAGCGATCTGGCGAACCAACAAGTCTGCGCCGCACAGACCGGTCAGGCACCTCATGTCACACTGGCCGCAGAAGGTCACGACGCATGGCGCAACCGCATCAGCTACCGGGTTGAGCCTGCATTCTCGAACCATAGCGTGCCCATGCTGCTATCCAGCACAGGCAGCTTGCAGCTTTGCGACAACACCGGCTGCAATCGCGCCCAGGCGCGCGGCGTACCGGCCCTGTTGATCTCCCATGGCGCGAACGGCTTGGGCGCCACATCCGCCAGCGGCACGCGCAACCCACCGCCGACAGGGGAGGACGAGCTGGCCAATACCGATGGCGACCTCGTCTTTGTTCACCACGAGCCACGCGGCACGGGCGGCACGGGTGGCGAGTTCGATGACCAGGTCGCCTGGGTGCCCGCCACCCTGTTGCTCAATCGTCTGGTTGCAGCGGGCAGACTGCCCTAACGTCGCGCCCGTGTCGAAAACCCCATCAACCCTCACATCGGCAACACACCCGGAAGCGCACGCGGCCTTCGCGATTCTCCACCAGCTCGATCCCGCCGCCGCGGGCACGGGCGAGTTGCGCTATCTGATACAGACCGACGCCCAAACCGGTATTTGAGCGAACGGGGCGTGTAAACAGCGTCTTCGCCACATCAGCCGGCACAGGCGTACCGTTATCAACCGCCTCAAGACAAGCCACCCCGCCATCCATGGCAAGCAAGCTGATCTGCAATTTCACGCCAGCCGCGCCACCCTTGACCTGTGCATTCTGGACAACGTTATCCAGGGCCGCGCTCAGCAACAGCGCATCCACCCTGTCCGGCAGGACTCCAGGCGTCAGGAACTCGACAGAGGCGTCGGCATATCGACAACGCACCTCTTCCCACCATGACAACGCGCTGCGTGAATCGGCCGGATCATCCTGCAGCGGCGCGGATAATTTACCCAAGGTCGCCTCCAGCCGGCGGGCGATCTCCGGCAATTGCCTGGCATACAGGGCATTGAGACGCGCAGGCTCATGACTCGTCTCGCCAGCTGCAACCAGTACCTTGAGCGACTGCAGCAGGTTCTTGATATCGTGCGTCAAGCGCGCACCGGTTTCATAAATTGCTTCCATATAAACCCGGTCCGCCAACTGCCGCTCACGCACCTTCGCCTGATAGAACTGGTGCAGCAAGGTTGCAATCAGCTGGAATTGAACGTGCAAGGCGGGCGCCACAGGCTGATCGAGGTATAAAGTCAGCAAGAACGCTTCAACGCGCATATCCGCCCGGTATTTCGTGGGGTCATCACGACCAAACGCCCCCTCCTCTCGCCCCAGCCGCCAGCGCCCCCCGCTCACGCCCGGCAAGGCCAGCAGATCTTCGACGGCGCCACGAACAAACTCTTCCGCGCCCGACTCGCTCGCGGCGCGGGCCGTCAGCCTCCCCGACCAGTGCTCGAAAGGCGTTCCCAGTTGCAGCATGCTGGCAGAAAACAGCGTGCCGATACCGGCGAACCCTGCTCTTGGATTCCACAGCCAGGCCAGCAGCCCCAAGCCCCCGCCCGTCAGGACAAGTACAAGGATCAGGGACTCGATATAGGAAAGACGCAATGTTGCAGACAGGAACACCGCCCCCAGCGGTACCGCGAGCGCGAGCAGGAATACCAGCACGGCATAAAAGAAATCCACGGGAGCTTGCTGGCGAACCGCTACCGGCTCGACCGGCATCGCCGCCAGCACGCAGAGCCCCAGTGGCAATACCCAAGTCATCACCAAGGGCAGCGGCAAGGCCTGCCCCGCCAGCTTGGGCACGATGGCCAGCCACAGCATGGTCAACAACAGCGATAGCGCCAGCAAATGAAAACGACGCAGGTGCCGGTGTACGCCCAACAAGCGGCTACCGAAGAGGCTGGCAAGCAATGCCAGCCAAAGCATCATCAGTCCATATCCGAACAGCGCAAACATCAGTGCGCCCACCAGAGCAAGCGCGACCAGAGCAGGACGAGGCAATCGGGTCTGGGGCTCCACTACCGGCTGCCAGATGAGCAGCAAGCCCAGTTGCCCCAACAGCAATGCGCGTCCCGCCCAATCATCCACACCCGAGACCACCGTCAACCAGACGCCTGCGAGCAGGAGCGCAGGAGCAACGCGTGATCGCAGCAAAGGCGACTGCAAACTGGTGAGCAGGTGGTGCAAGATGGTCATGGGTAAGCAGACATGTTCGCAAGACTTAAGCATTCAAGGGCAAGGCGCCACTTTCTGGCACAGGCTTTGCTAATATTTCAAGTGTGGCGCATCACGGCGCACCCTGAAAACACAAGGAGCATTCCCCAATGAAACAACTCGGGCAGAAACAACAGGGCTTCACCCTGATCGAAATCGCGATTGTTCTGGTCATTATCGGCTTGCTGCTGGGCGGTGTGCTGAAGGGTCAGGAACTGATCGAAAATGGTCGTGTGAAAAATGCAGCCAACGACATGAACGGTATCTCGGTCGCAGTCAACGCCTATCGCGACCGCTATCGCGCCCTGCCTGGCGACGACAACAATGGCGCTGCAACCATGGCCTCGCGGGGCAATAACTGGACCGGCATCCCTGATGCTGGCGACAGCGAT
Source organism: Chitinimonas sp. BJYL2 (assembly GCF_027257935.1). Lineage (NCBI taxonomy): Bacteria > Pseudomonadati > Pseudomonadota > Betaproteobacteria > Neisseriales > Chitinibacteraceae > Chitinimonas > Chitinimonas sp. BJYL2. The sequence goes on from NZ_JANZKW010000001.1 coordinate 604,627, forward strand.
GGCGTGCTGGATATCACCCTTGCCCAAACCTTTACAGGCGGTGGCGAATCAGACGACTTCTTCCAGCATCTCCGCGCTGCAGGTTTGATCACCGGCAACCCTGCCGATGTAGGCGGCGCAGCGATTCCCACCAATGCCTTCGGCGGCCCGCTCGGCGTAACCAACAACCCGCACGGCATGTCTGGCCCTGCAGTTTGTCTGGGTGGCGTACCAGGCAAGGCCGCAGTTGCTTTGGACAATCAATTGGATGATGGTCGCCCAGGCCGCGGCAGTCTTCGCGCCAATGGCGCAGCCGGACAAGCCGCCAATACCGCGCCTGCGGCGGTGGCCGGTGCCGTAGCTGCCGCCTACAACGAAAACAACACTTACACCATCTGCAGAACCATCTAAAAACGGCATCTGCAATACCACCGTCGGGCCCGCATCTGGGCCCGATTTTTTGCTTGTGCCCCTTAGATCAGGGGCCAGCAAAAAGAATGCGTTCTGCCTTATCGAGTCTGGACTGCGGAACCAGCAAGACGACCACATCACCAGGCGCCATCACCTCATCCAGCGCGGGCGACTCTATTCTGGCCGTCCCTCGGCGAATACTTTGTACCCGTATCGCCTCGTCCAGGGCAAACAGCTCACCCAAGGTCTTTCCGACAGCGTATGAGCCGTCCAGCAATGTGACGGAATGCAATCGAGGTTGTAAAACCTCGTCCAGACCGTCATCGCTAGCTCCCCGGAAGAATCCTTTGAAAAGACTGTAGCGCGCCTCCCGCGCATCCCGGATATGCCGCAACACGCGATTCAGCGGCACGCCCAACAGCATCATCGCGTGCGAGGCCAGCATCAGGCTGCCTTCCATCAGCTCGGCCACCACGGCATCTGCCCCTGCCTGACGCAGCCGGTCGATATCGCTGTCATCCCAGGTACGCACCACAACCGGCAAGTCCGGTCTCTCCTGACGAACGATGGCCAGGATCTTCAACGCAGACGGAGTGTGGTCATAGGTCACGATCAGGGCGCGGGCGCGCGGCAAGCCCGCAGAGATCAGCACTTCGCGACGGGTAGCGTCACCAAAGGACACGCACTCCCCCGCCGCCGCGGCCTCTTTGACCCGCTCTGGGTCCAGATCCAGTGCATAGAAAGGGATTTCCTCCTGCTGAAGCATGCGCGCCATCGCCTGACCGCTGCGGCCATAGCCGCACAGGATCACATGGTCCGAGGTGGCCATGGTCTTGGCTGCGAGCTGGGTCAGGCGCATGGCCTGCAGCATCCAGTCCGAGGCCACAAAGCGGCGGACGATGGCTTCAGACTGCTGGATAAGGAAGGGGGCAATCAGCATCGATAACAGAATTGCCGCCAGCGCGACCTGCTCTGCCGCAAGGGGCAACATACCGGACGCAGCCCCCAGCGCCAGCAGGACAAAACCGAACTCGCCGCCCTGTCCCAGCGCCAGACCTGTGCGTACGGCAGTGCCGGGGCTACGCCCGAACCAACGTGTCAGACCGGCAATCAGCGCCGCCTTGCCGATGGTCAACAACACGACAACGACCACAATGACACCCAGATGCGCCCAGACCTCGCGCAGATTGAGGCGCATGCCGATGGTGACAAAGAACAAACCGAGCAGCAGATCACGGAAGGGCCGGATATCCTCTTCCACCTGGTGCCGGTATTCGGTTTCGGCGATCAGCATGCCGGCCAGAAAGGCACCCAGCGCCAGGCTCAGACCAGCCTGCGCCGTCGCATAAGCAATGCCCAGGGTCACCAGCAACACATTCAATACAAACAGCTCGGTAGAGCGCCCCTTGGCAACCAGATGAAAAAGGGGTCGCAGCACTCTGGGGCCGAAGTAAAGCAGGACGATCAGCGCAAGTGCGATCTTGAGTACCGCAATGCCCAGCACCAGCCAGGGATCACTATCGGCACGGCCCAGTGCGGGGATCAGGATCAACAAGGGCACCACCGCGAGATCCTGGAACAGCAGGATGCCGATCACATGCTGGCCATGGGTGGTATTGACCTCGACCCGCTCGGCCATGAGCTTGCTGACGATGGCCGTCGACGACATGGCCAGCGCGCCGGCCAGCGCCAACCCGGCCGTCCAAGGCAGCCCCAGCAACCAGGCAGCCAACATCACCACCAGCATGGTGCCGCCTACCTGCGCCGACCCCAACCCGAACACGACCGTACGCATTGCCATCAGCTTGGGCAGGCTGAACTCCAGACCCAGACTGAACATCAGGAACACCACACCGTACTCGGCCAGTTCGTCCGCCTCGCGTGACGACGCCACCATCCCCAGCGCATGCGGACCGATGACAATCCCGACCACCAGATAACCCAGCATGGCCGGCAGGTGGGCACGGCGACACAGGATCACGGCCGCAACAGCAGCCGCAAGCAGTAACAGGACGGTTTCGAGAGCGTGGTGCATGAGCAGGCTTTGAGGGGGATAGGGGGATTATACGAACAAAGCGGCCCGCGCCCGGCAGGACGACAGCACAAGGCTTACCTTATACTGGCAGCCTATGGATTCATCTCAACCTATCAATCCGGAACAATTGCTGGCACTTGCGCGTGATGTACTCACGATCGAGGCCGATGCAATCCAGGCAGTGGCCGCAAGGCTGGACGAGACCTTTGTGGCTGCGCACGCCATGCTGCTGGCTTGCAAAGGTAGAGTCGTGGTCACCGGCATCGGCAAGTCCGGCCATATCGGCAACAAACTTGCCGCCACCTTGGCATCTACCGGCACGCCCGCGTTCTTCATGCATCCGGCCGAAGCAGCGCACGGCGATCTCGGCATGATTACCGCCGACGATATCGTCGTAGCCATTTCCTACTCTGGCGCGGCGGAAGAACTGGTCACTTTGTTGCCCGCCATCAAGCGCCGCGGAGCGCGGATTGTCGGTATAAGCGGCAATCCTGATTCCGCACTGGGTCAGGCATCTGACGTGCATCTCAATGCGCGCGTCGCCAAAGAAGCCTGCCCGCTGAACCTTGCTCCTACCGCCAGCACCACCGCCACTCTGGCTCTCGGCGATGCGCTGGCCGTCTGCCTGCTTGAGGCACGCGGTTTCAGCCGGGACGATTTCGCGCTCTCGCACCCTGGCGGCAGCCTGGGTCGCAAGCTGCTCGTCCACGTGCGCGATGTCATGCATGCCGACGAAGCACTGCCGGTCGTCTCCGCCGGTGCCAGCGTAAGGGACGCCCTGTTCGAGATCACCAGCAAGGGCCTGGGTCTGACGGCCGTCACCAGCCCCGATGGCGACTTGCTTGGGGTCTTTACCGATGGCGACCTGCGCCGTGCCATGGACCGCGATATCGATCTCAAGACCGCGACCATGCACGATGTGATGACGCGTAACCCCAAGACCATCGAGGCCGGCAAACTCGCGGTGGAAGCCGTGCAGCTGATGGAATCATCCAAGGTCTATGTGCTGCTGGTACTGGAGCACGGCCGCCTGGCCGGTGCCATCCGCATGCATGATCTACTCAAGGCCGGCGTAGTCTGAGCCGCCCCAACGCCTTACCCAGGAATACGACGTGCAAGAACGAGCCCAATCCGTCCGACTGATGATCTTTGATGTGGATGGCGTCATGACCGACGGCAGCCTCTACTACACCGATGCCGGCGAAGAACTCAAAGCGTTCAACTCGCTCGACGGCCACGGCCTCAAGATGCTGCAACAGTCCGGCGTGCAGCTGGCCATCATCACCGGGCGCAACTCGCGACTGGTCGAGCATCGTGCCCGCAATCTGGGCATCAACCACCTGATCCAAGGTGCGCACGACAAGCGCGCCTCGTTCGAGAAGCTGCTGGCTGATCTCGGCTTCCGGCCCGAGGACTGCGGCTATATGGGTGACGATGTGATCGATCTGCCGGTCATGCGCCGCGTCCACTTTGCCGTAGCCGTGCCGGACTCCCCCGTCATCGTCCGTCAGCATGCGCATTACGTTACCGGTGCACGCGGTGGCCACGGCGCCGTGCGGGAAGTCTGCGACATGATCATGCAGGCTCAGGGGACACTCGACGCCCAGCTTGCGCCCTATCTGCAATAACCATGCTGCCAGACCGCGCCGCCAGAGCCCTGCCGCTGATCCTCCTTGCCCTGCTGGCCGGGCTGGCGCTGTTGCTCGACCGCGCCACCTACCTGCCCGATATTGCCAACGGGCTGCGGGACAAGGCACCCGATCTGCGGATCAAGGACTTCCGCGCAACCGCTTATGGCATGGATGGCAAGCCGCTTTATGTGCTGACTGCCGAGCAGATGCAGCATTACCCCCACGACGATCACTCGGAGCTGAGTCAGGCTCACCTGATCCGCACGCTGCCTGGCGAGCCGGATCTTCAGGTACATGCCGATAAGGCCCGGATGGCGAGCGGGGCGCAGCAAGTTCATTTTGAGCAGAACGTCCGCATGCTGCGTGATGCCGCACCGGACCTGCCCGCCATGCAGCTAAGCACCAGCCGGCTCACGCTGGATACCCAGCGGGGTAGTGCGCAATCGGACGCACCTACACAGTTGCTCCACGGTGGCGACCGCCTCAACACCACCGGCTTTGACTACGACCACCGCCAGGCACGCCTTGCCCTGCGCGCAAAAGTGAAGATCCGCTATGCCCCTCCTCAGCGCTAAACGCCTGCTCAGCACGCTGTTGCTTGTTCTGCCCGCAATGGCTGCGGCTGAGCTGGCCGACGGCTACAAACCCATCGAAGTCGACGCCGGCCGCGCCACCCAGGACCAGAAATCCGGCCAGGCTGTGCTCGAAGGCGGCGTGAAGATCACCCAAGGCACGCTGACCTTGGAAGCGGATCGCGCCGTAATGCAGGAGACCGCCGGGGGAGACCATACGGTTCAGGCCACCGGCAAGCCCGTCAAGTTCAAGCAACGACTCGAAAGCAAGCTCGCCTGGCTGGACGCGCATGCCGACAAGCTGGACTACGACAGCAAGACCGGCGAGGTCAAGCTGATGGGGAATGCCTGGCTCAAGCGGGGTGAGGACGAGATCAGCGGCAACCGCATTACCTACAACTCGGTCACGGAGAAGTACGCCGCCGAGGGTAGCCCGCCCGATGCCAGCAGTGATGGTCGCGTACGCATGGTGATCCAGTCCAAGAAGAAACCCGCAGAAGGCCAGCCCAAGCCATGAGCCGCCTGTCTGCCCAGCATCTGCAAAAACGCTACAAGGCACGCACCGTGGTTCGCGATGTATCCCTGCATATTGATGCGGGGGAAGTCGTGGGCCTGTTGGGCCCTAATGGCGCCGGCAAAACCACCAGCTTTTACATGATTGTGGGCATGGTCGCCCTCAACGGCGGCAAGATATTCCTCGACGATGCCGAGATCACCCACCTGGCCATGCATGAACGCGCGGGCCTGGGTCTGGGTTATCTGCCACAGGAAGCCTCGATTTTCCGGCGCATGACAGTGGCCGAGAACATCCGCGCCATCCTGGAACTGCACGAAACCGGCAACGACGCCATCGAGCGCCGTCTCGAAGAGCTGATGCGTGAACTCAATATTGCCCATCTGCGCGACAGCTCGGCGCTGTCGCTCTCCGGTGGCGAGCGTCGTCGCTGCGAGATCGCGCGTGCGCTGGCCGCCAACCCGCGCTTCATCTTGCTGGACGAGCCCTTTGCCGGTGTGGACCCGATTGCAGTGATGGATATCCAGAAGATCATCCGCTTCCTCAAGGAGCGCGGCATCGGCGTCCTGATCACCGATCATAATGTGCGCGAAACGCTGGGTATCTGTGATCGTGCCTACATCATCAACGAGGGCAGCGTGCTGGCCTCGGGTACGGCCGAGGAGATTGTCTATAACGACAATGTCCGCCGCGTGTACCTGGGCGAACACTTCCGGATGTAGCCCCAGGCATGAAACAGTCCCTCCAGCTCAAACTCTCCCAGTCGCTCACGCTGACGCCGCAGCTGCAGCAGTCGATCAAGCTGCTGCAACTCTCGACCCTGGATCTGAACCAGGAGATCGAGCGCTTCCTGCAAGACAACCCCATGCTGGAGCGCGAGGACGATGACGAGCCGGAAGTGCATCCGGTCAAAGCCGATGGCTCGCCGGCCGACATGCAGGAGCGTCCGGTTGATACCGAAGCCCCTGCACCCAGTGAAATCGCCGAGCCCGATTACGATGCCGAAGATGCGCTGGGTGACAGCTACTGGAACGAAGCCGGCAGCGGTCGCCAGAACAATGATGGTGACGATGAGTACGATGCCCAGGCCAATGTAGCCCAGGTCGCCACCTTGCGTGAGCACCTGCTGGAACAACTGGGCCTGCTGCCACTGAATCCGCGGGATAAGGCACTGGCCACCTTGGTCATCGATGTGCTCGATGAAAACGGCTATCTCGGTTCCTCGCTGGAAGAAATCTTCGAAATGATCCCGCTGGCGATCCGCGAGGGGCTGGAGATCGAGCCCGAGGAACTGCAGATCGGCCTGCAGCTCGTTCGTCAGCTGGAACCTTGTGGCGTGGGTGCGGTCGATCTTAAGGATTGCCTGATGATCCAGCTGGATCAACAGTATTCGGCCGACCCGCTATACAAGCTGGCCCGTACGCTCGTCGCCGGACACCTCGATTTATTGGCGAACAAGGACTACAGTAAACTTAAGAAAACGCTGAAATGCGACGACACGTTGCTGAGGCAAGCGCAGGTACTGATCCAGCGCCTGAATCCTCGCCCCGGCGCCGCTTTCGGTGAGACCGACACACGTTATGTGGTGGCGGATGTAGTGGTAAAGAAGCTTCGTTCAGGCTGGACTGTCCAGCTCAACGAAGCAGCGATGCCCAAGCTCAAGGTGAACCAGTTGTACGCCAACATCCTGCGACAACACCGTGAAAATGGTACTGGCCTCTCCGGGCAGTTGCAGGAGGCCAAGTGGCTGATCAAGAACGTGCAACAGCGTTTCGACACTATCCTGCGCGTCGGCCAGGCCATCGTCGAAAAGCAGCAGCGCTTCTTCGAGCACGGCGAAGTCGCCATGCGGCCGCTGGTATTGCGCGATATCGCCGAAGAGCTGGATCTGCACGAATCCACCATCTCTCGCGTCACCACGCAGAAGTACATGCTGACACCGCGGGGTATCTATGAATTCAAGTACTTCTTCGGCAGCCATGTGGATACCGACTCCGGCGGTGAATGCTCCGCCATCGCGATCAAGGCGCTGATCAAGCAGTTGTTGCAGAACGAGGACCCGAAAAAACCCTTGAGTGACAGCACGATTGCCGAGGTACTCGGCAAACAGGGCATCAATGTCGCCCGCCGCACAGTCGCCAAATACCGTGAAGCCATGCAGATCCCTCCCGTGAACCAACGAAAGTCCCTGTAGCCGCCATGCATTGCCGGCGGCATCCTTAACGCAAGGAGAGTCGTATGAATCTGACCATCAGTGGGCATCACCTTGAGGTTACCCCAGCCATCCGCGAGTATGTGCAGAGCAAGCTGGACCGCGTAACCCGGCACTTCGACCACGTGATCGACATGGGCGTGACGCTCAGCGTCGACAAGCTGCAACAGAAGATCGAAGTGAACGTCCACTTGCGCGGCAAGGATATCCATGTAGAAGCGACCGACGAAGACATGTATGCCGCCATCGACTTCGTGGCCGACAAACTCGATCGACAGGTGCTCAAGCACAAGGAAAAACGTTACGGCGATCGCCACAGCGATGCCATCAAGTATCAGCCCCCCCAGGACAACCAGGCTTCCGCATAAAGCCCTAGCTGGATAATGCGATACGAGAGGGACGGGAACGGTAAAGGGACGCCGTTCCCGTTTTCCATTTCACGCCCCGAAAAATCACCGTCCTTGCGCACCCTCAGGCCAGCAGGACGTGGCTGATGCGGATTACGATGCACCACTCGGCCGCCAACACGGCACACCGGCTTGTTCTGGCAACTGGCGAGCGTACAATGGCGGCCTACTTCACGAACCCAAACTTATGGCGCTGATTGCCTCTGTCCTGCCGCTGGCCAATGTGTTTCTGGATCTCGACCTGACCAGCAAGAAACGCCTGTTCGAACAGGCGGGGCTGTTATTCGAGAATAGCCACGGCATCGCTCGCAGCACGATCTTCGACGCCCTGTTCGCACGGGAAAAGCTGGGTTCGACCGGGCTAGGACAAGGGGTGGCCATCCCCCACGGGCGCATCAAGGGCCTGAAGGAAGCGCTCGGCGTCTTCGTGCGTCTCAAGCAGCCCATCCCCTTTGAAGCACCGGACGGCAAACCGGTTCAGCTCGCTTTTGTCTTGCTGGTACCGGAACAGGCCACCGACCTGCATCTGCAGATTCTTTCCGAGCTGGCGCAATTGTTCAGCGATCGCAAGCTACGCGAATCCCTGCTGGCCGCCGAAACCGCCGAAGCAACCTACAGCCTGCTGACCCAGTGGCATTCCTGATGGCAACACCCGCCTGCTTGCGTTAGGCTGGATGGCTCAGGAACCCGTTGCAGATACCGACTGCCAACTCATACGCCATGCCCCAGATCACCGTCCGCCAGCTGTTTATCGATAACGCCGAGAAACTGCGCCTGACCTGGCTTGCCGGCCAGAGCGGTGCCAACAACCTGCTGTCGATCGAAGCGGACAAACAGAAGCCGGCGCACGCCCTGGTGGGGCACCTCAACTTCGTCCACCCCAATGGCATTCAGGTGCTGGGTCTGGCCGAAATCGCCTACCTGCAAAGCGTTGAACCCGCTGCGCTGAAAAAGTCACTGGATCATCTTTTCAGTACCGACATGGCGGCGATGATCGTCGCCAACGGCCAGACTGCGCCCGATGTGCTGCGTGAAGCCTGCGAGCGCGCCCATGTGCCGCTGCTGACCTCGCCCGAGCAAAGTCCGTATCTGATGGACGTACTGCGCTTCTATCTGGCCAAGGCGCTGGCGGTATCCACCAATCTGCACGGCGTATTCCTCGATGTGCTCGAGGTCGGTGTACTGATTACCGGCGAGAGCGCCATGGGCAAGAGCGAACTGGCGCTGGAGCTGATTTCTCGTGGCCATGGCCTCGTGGCCGACGATGTGGTCGAGCTGTACCGGATCGCGCCCGACACGCTGGAAGGCCGCTGCCCGCCGCTGCTGCGGGACTTTCTCGAAGTACGAGGTCTGGGCGTGCTCAATATCCGCACGATCTTCGGCGAAACCGCGGTACGGCCCAAGAAGAACCTCAAGCTCATCATCCATCTGACCAAACAGGCTGAATCGGTCACGCCACTGGACCGCTTGCAGATGCAGGCCGCCAGCCAGGGCGTGCTCGATGTGCCGATCCGCAAGGTGGTGCTACCGGTAGCCGCAGGTCGCAACCTGGCAGTGCTGGTCGAAGCTGCGGTGCGCAATTACATCCTGCAGCTACGCGGCATCGATTCCACACGTGAATTCATCGAGCGGCATCAACGCTTCATGGAGTCCGGGGAGTAATCGTGAACCATACGTCCATGCAGATCGTGCTGATTTCCGGGCTGTCCGGTTCGGGCAAGAGCGTCGCTTTGAAGCTGCTCGAAGATCTGGGTTATTACTGTATCGACAATCTGCCCGCGACCTTGCTGCCGCAAACCGTGCGCCTGCTGCAGAACGAGGGTCACCAGCATGTCGGTATCAGCGTGGACATCCGGGGTGCGCAAAGCCTGCCCGCCCTGCCCGATTGTGTGGCCGATCTGCGCGAGCGCCAGCTCGATGTACGGGTACTGTTTCTGGAAGCCAAGACCGAAGCGCTACTCAAGCGCTTTTCCGAAACACGCCGCCGCCATCCGCTGTCTACCCGCTTCCCCGACCTCACCGTCAGCGAGTGCATCATCACCGAGCGCGAGACACTGGCGGAGATTGCCGGCCTGGCGCATCGGCTCGACAGCAGCGACCTATCGGCCAATGCGCTGCGTGCCTGGGTACGTCAGTGGCTGGCCTTGGATCAGTCGCAGCTCACCCTGATCTTCCAGTCCTTCGGCTTCAAGCACGGCGTGCCGCTCGATGCCGATTTCGTCTTCGATGTGCGCTGCCTGCCGAATCCCTATTACGACCCCGCCCTGCGACCGTTGACTGGCAGGGATCAAGCTGTCGTCGATTATCTGGAAGCCGAGGCGCTGTGTCTGGGTATGTACGACGATGTGCGCGTGTATCTGGAGCGCTGGCTGCCGCAGTTCGACCGGGACAACCGCAGCTATGTCACCGTGGCCCTGGGCTGCACTGGCGGCCAGCATCGCTCCGTCTGGCTCGCCGAGAAACTGGCAGCACACTTCAACACGCATCGCCAGGTCTTGATCCGCCATCGCGAATGGCAAGACTGGCAGGAAGACAAATGAGCATGCCACCGCGCACCGTCACGCTGGCCTTTACCGGCGCCTCGGGCCTGCCCTATGGTCTGCGCCTGCTGGAGCAATTGCTCACGGCCGGTGTACAGGTCTATCTGCTGTATTCGCAGGCCGCCCAGGTGGTGGCCCGGCAGGAACTCGGGGAAACCTGGCCCAGCCGTGCCAAGGAACTGGAGGCTCAATTGCTGAGCCGCTTTGGCAGCGTGCCCAGCCAGCTGCGCGTCTTTGGCCGCGAGGAATGGTTTGCGCCCGTCGCCTCGGGCTCCAACCCGGCCGATGCCATGGTGATTTGCCCCTGCACCATGGGCACGCTCGCCGCAGTGGCAGCCGGCATGAGCGACAACCTGATCGAGCGCGCAGCCGACGTGATGATCAAGGAAAACCGCCCGCTGATCCTGGTGCCGCGCGAAACACCGTATTCAGCCATCCACCTCGAAAACATGCTCAAACTCGCGCGGCTGGGTGTGTGCATCCTGCCGCCGAATCCGGGCTTCTATCATCACCCCGCAACGGTGCAGGATCTCGTCGATTTTGTTGTGGCACGCGTGCTCGACCAGCTGCGTGTACCGCATACGCTGATGCAACGCTGGGGAGATGACACTCAACTGGCGGACACCACCCAACCCTGATACCACGAGGAGCAAGTCGAATGGGCATGGATGTAATCGATTACGTGATTCACGGCGACGACATGCAGTTTGTCGAAGTGGAGCTGGATCCCGGTGAAGCCGCGGTCGGCGAGGCGGGCACCATGTTCTATATGGAGGACGGCATCCGCATGGATACCATCTTCGGTGATGGCTCGGCCCAGCAAAGCGGGTTGATGGGCAAGCTGCTCGGCGCGGGCAAGCGGCTTCTGACCGGCGAATCGCTGTTTACCACGGTGTACGTGAACGAAGGCAGCGGCAAGCGCAAAGTCGCCTTCGGGGCGGCCTACCCAGGCAAGATCATTCCGGTAGCGCTGGATCAGATTGGTGGCACCCTGCTGTGCCAGAAAGATTCCTTCCTGTGCGCGGCCAAGGGCGTATCACTGGGCATCGCCCTTCAGCGCAAGCTCGGCGTCGGCTTCTTCGGCGGCGAGGGCTTCATCCTGCAAAAGCTTGAAGGCGACGGGCTGGCCTTTGTCCATGCGGGTGGTGCCACTATCGAGAAAACACTGAAGCCCGGTGAAACCCTGCGCGTGGACACCGGTTGTGTGGTGGCCTTCCAGCCCTCGGTGGAGTTCGACATCCAGTTTGTCGGCAATGTGAAAAGCGCCCTGTTTGGCGGCGAAGGTCTGTTCTATGCCACGCTGCGCGGGCCCGGCAAAGTCTGGCTGCAGTCGCTGCCACTGGCGCGACTGGCTAACCGCATCGTGGGGGCTTCCAAGCAAGGGGGCAGCAATGGCGGCGAGCAGGGTTCACCACTCGGCCGCCTGTTTGAATCGGAATAATGGGCGCACCACCGGCCGGCCCTGCCTGATAGCCTGCCTGTCGCCCACGCGCACGGGACCACGCGGTGCGTTCGATCCAAGCAAACAAAAAGCCACGCAATGCGTGGCTTTTTGTTTGAACTGCCAGCGCAAGCTTAACGGGCCAGGCGCGCATTCACCGCATCAAGCTCTTTCTCGGTCAGTTCGCCGGTCGCAGCCGACAACTTCAGCTCGTTAAGCAGATAGTCGTAGCGGGCACGTGCCAGATCGCGCTTGGTCGAGAAATATTGCTGTTGGGCATTGAGCAGATCCAGCGTGGTGCGCACGCCCACCTCACGACCCAGCTTGGTCGAATCGAGCGAGCTTTGCGAGGAAACCAGCGCCTGCTCCAGCGCCTTGATCTGCGCAGCACCGGCCTGCACGCCCAGATAGGCTTGCTTGGTGGTCTGGGCGGTGCTGCGGCGGGCGGCTTCCAGATTTGATTGCGCCTGATCGCGTAGGGCCAGGGTCTCGCGCAGCTTGGAGCTGGTATTGCCGCCGGTAAAGATCGGGATGTTCAGCTGCACGCCCAGCGTGGACGTCAGGTTGCTATTGCTGCCACGTGCAGCAGCCAAGCCACCCTTGTTCCAGGACTCACCGTACTGGGCTACCAGATCCAGCGTGGGCTGACGGTGCAGGCGGTACTTCTCGATCTCGGCCTCGGCAATGGCCAGCGCGCCGCGCTGCCCCTCAATCGCCAGACTCTTGCTTTCGGCGCGCGCCACCCAATCGTTGATATCGGCCGGGGTGGGCGGCGTGGCAGGCATTTTGGCGGCCAGCGGCACCAGCCCTTCGGCCGGCACACCGGTCAGCTGCAAGAACGCGTTCTGCTTGACCATGTAATCGTTCTGGGCGGCGATTTCACTGGCGACGATGCCGTCGTATTTGGCTTGTGCCTCGTGCGTATCGGTAATCGTGGCAACGCCGACCTCAAAGCTCTTCTTGGCCTGGGCCAATTGTTGCGACACGGCATCCTTCTGCGCGCGGACGAACTCCAGGTTGTCCTGCGCGTACAGCACATCGAAATAGGCTTGCGCCACGCGCAGGATCAGATCCTGGCGGGCCGCGGCAAAGTTTACCTCGGCAAGGCGGGCCTGTTCGCGTAGCTGGCTGGCGCCCACGCTAACGCCAGCGCGGTAGATCGGCTGGCTGGCCGTGACGGTATAGCCATAGGTGTCGCCCGAGTTCTTCACGTCCCGTGTTGCGTTGTTAGGCAACAAGGCTTCGGTATCGGTACGGACGTTGTTGTAGGAGCTGGCTACGCTGACCTGTGGCATCCACAAGGCGCGTGCCTGGTTGGTTTTTTCCTGGCCGGCACGATAGGCCGACTCCGATGCCGCAAAGGTGGCATCGTATTTCTTGGCTTCCTGATAAACCTGCAGCAGATCGGCTGCCATGGCGTTCGAGCCGGCGGCAAACAGGATCGCCGCAGTCAGGGCGCGCAGTGCGTAGCGTTGCATCGATCTATCCTCGTGTTGGATGCGCAATCTAAACATACTGATGGGTATTTTACTACCATTTTTACGTTATGCCAGCCCCCGCCAGACGCCAAGCCGGTCCTGCCACCATAGCAAGACCGGATTATCGTCCATCAGGCGTCCAGTGGCCGTTTTACCTTGTACCAAGCTGCATACAGCGCGGGCAGGAACAACAGGGTCAGCACCGTGGCGACAAGCAAGCCCCCCATGATGGACCAGGCCATCGGCCCCCAGAAAGTGGAGCGGGTCAGCGGGATCATCGCCAGAATGGCCGCGGCAGCCGTGAGCATGATGGGGCGGAAACGGCGCACCGCTGACTCGACAATCGCATGCCAGGGATGTTCCCCTTCCTTCACATGCTGGTCGATCTGATCCACCAGAATTACCGAATTGCGCATGATCATCCCGGCCAGCGCAATCACCCCGAGCTGGGCCACAAAGCCGAACGGCACCTGGAACAGCAGCAGGATGGCGCTGACGCCGATCATGCCCAGCGGCGCGGTCAGCAGCACCAGCACCATCTTCGAGATGTTCTGCAGCTGGATCATCAGCAGCGTCATCACCGTCAGCAACATCAGCGGCATGACCGCCATGATCGAGCCCTGCCCCTTGCCGCTGGCCTCTTGCGAGCCACCGATCTCGATCGCGTAACCCATGGGGAGGTCGTCCGCAATCTTCTTGATCTCGGGCCACAGCGCCATCGTCACATCGGGCGCCTGCGCGCCTTCCACATCGGCGCGCACCGAGATCGTCGGCATGCGGTTACGCCGCCAGATGATGCTCTCTTCGCTCTCCAGCTTGAGGTGGGCAATCTGGCTGACCGGCACATACTTGCCCTGCCCCAGATAGACCTTGGCGTCCTTGAGGTTGTTCAGGTCGGTGCGCTCCGGGCTGGTCAGGCGGGCGACCACGTCGATGGTGCGGTCATGCTCGCGGTACTGCGTGACCGTCACGCCCGATAGCGAGGTCTGTAGCGCCACCGACAGATGCTGCGAGGTCATGCCCAGCATGCGTGCCTTGTCCTGATCCACTTCCAGCCGCACCACCTTGACCCGCTCGCTCCAGTCGGTATTCACCTGGCGCAGATGGGGGTTGGCGCGCATCCGTGCAGCAACCTGATCGGCAATCGCCCGCAGCTTCTGGTCGTCCGGACCGGAAACACGGAACTGCACGGGGTAGCTGACCGGCGGGCCGTTCTCCAGCCGTGTGACCCGGCCGCGCACCAGCGGGAAGTCCTTCTCGAACAAACCCTGGATGCGCTTCATCACATCGTCGCGCACATGCTCGTTCTGGGTCATGACCATCAGCTGGCCGAAATTCAGGTTGGGCAGTTGCTGATCGAGCGGCAGGTAGAAGCGCGGGCTACCAGTGCCGACATAGGACGTGATGCTGGCGATATCCTTGTCGCCCAGCAGCTTGGCTTCAAGCGCTTTGACCTGGGCCTCGGTCTGTTCGTAGGTGGAGGCTTGCGGCAGCCACAGGTCCACCATCAGCTCGGGGCGGTTCGAGGCCGGGAAGAACTGCTTTGGTACAAACTTGAACAAGCCCACCGCCACCACAAAAGCCAGCAGCGTCGCCACGATCACCGTCTTGCGGTGGTTCAGGCACCAGTTCACCAGCGCACGGAAGCGCACATAGAACGGCTTCTGGTACACCGCCGACTCATCGCCGTGATGGTGCTTGGTCTCCGGCAGCAGCTTGTAGCCCAGATAGGGCGTGAACACTACGGCCACGATCCAAGACAGGATCAGCGAGATGCCGACCACCTGGAAGATCGACACCGTGTACTCACCGGCATTGGACTTGGCCAGACCCACAGGCATGAAGCCGGCCGCAGTGATCAGGGTGCCCGTGAGCATCGGGAACGCGGTGCTGGTATAGGCATAGGTGGCGGCACGCAGGCGATCCCAGCCTTGCTCAAGCTTGAGCGCCATCATCTCGACTGCGATGATGGCGTCGTCCACCAGCAAACCCAGCGCGATGATCAGCGCACCCAGCGAGATGCGCTGGAGATCCAGACCGAACGCGTACATGACGAGGAAGGTCATCGCCAGCACCAGCGGGATCGACAGTGCCACCACGAGGCCGGTGCGGAAACCCAGCGACACAAAGGACACGGCCAGCACAATCACCACCGCCTCGGCCAGACTGCGCACGAACTCGTTGATGGAGTTCTTCACCACCTTGGGCTGATCGGAAATCGCATGCACTTCAATACCCACGGGCAGCTCGCCGCGGATTTTGTCCAGCGTGGTATTGAGCTTGTCGCCCAGTGCAATCACGTCGCCGCCCTTGCGCATGGAGATCGCAAGGCCGATGGCCTCCTGCCCGTTGAAACGTAGCTTGGCGGTGGTGGGATCGGTGTAGCCACGGTACACATTGGCTACATCGCCCAAACGGAAGTTGCGGCCATTGGCGCGGATGCCGATGGCGCGGATCGATTCCACCGAGTCGAACTCGCCCGTCACTCGCAGCGCCACACGCTCGGTACCGGTTTCGACCACCCCGGCCGGCACCACCGCATTGGTGGCTTGCAGGGTCTGGAATACCAGTTGCGGGTCGATCCCCAGCGAGGCGAGCTTGGCGTTACTGGTTTCGACGAAAATCTTTTCGTCCTGCACGCCCACATATTCGACCTTGCTCACATCGGGCACATGCAACAGCTCGGCGCGGGCGGCATCCACATAGGTCTTGAGTTCGGCGTAGCTGAAGCCATCGCGCGTGAACGCATAGAGATTGCCGAAGGTATCGCCGAACTCGTCATTGAAGAACGGGCCCTGCACGCCGGAAGGCAAGGTATGGCGGATATCGCCGATCTTCTTGCGGACCTGATACCAGATATTGGGCACGACAGCCGGCGGCACACCTTCTTTAAGGTTCAGCAGCAGCTGGCTTTCACCGGCTTTGGAGTACGAGCGGGCGTACTCAAGCTCGGGCATTTCCTGGAGTTTCTTTTCGAGCTTGTCGGTAACCTGCAGCTCCACATCCTTGGCAGATGCGCCGGGCCAGTAGGTCTGGATCACCATGGCCTTGAAGGTGAACTCGGGGTCTTCTTTCTGACCCAGCCGGGTATAAGAAAACACCCCGGCGATCATGAACACCACCATCAGATAGATGACGAGCTGCTGGTGCTTGAGCGCCCATTCGGAGAGATTGATACCGCGCATGTCTGCTCCCCTTACTGACGCTTGAGCTGGCTCTCGGCCAGACGCACACGTTGCTGGTCGTGCAGCAGATTGGCGCCCGCCGTCACCACCGTATCACCGGCCTTCAAGCCTGCGGCAACCAGCACCACATCATTACGGGCACCCGCCAATTTCACTTCACGGGGGCTAACGCGTTCGGTCTTGGCATCCACCACCCAGACGCGCGTCTTGCCATCCTTGTCGATGATCGCCGTCAGCGGCAGGCTGAACCCTGGTTCGCCCTGCTGGCCCGGAAGCGATACATAGGCGGTCATGCCCAGGCGGATCGCCTCGTCGGGCTGTTTGATGCTGATACGGGCGGCATAGGTGCGGGTGACCGGGTCGGTGTCAGGGGCCAGTTCACGCAGGCTGGCCGCATAGGTCTTGTCTGGCGAGGCCCACAAGGTCACCTTCAGCGATGGCGCCTTGCGCAGTTCCTCCACGCGCGACTCCGGTACGCTGACAACCACCTCCCGCTCGCCGCTCTCTGCCACACGCACGGCCGGTGTGCCTGCCGCCAGCACCTGGCCGACCTCGGCGTTGATCGCTGTGACCACGCCAGCACGCTCGGCGCGCAGCGTGGTGTAGCCGCTCTGGTTGCTGGCCAGATCGAACTGGCTCTTGGCGGCATCAAAGCCCACCTTGGCCGCATCTACATTGGCCTGGCTGACAAAGCCACGCTCGCGCAATTGCTTGGCGCGTTCGTAATCGAGCCGTGCCTTCTCAAGCTGGCTTCTGGCCGTTGCCTGCTGCAGCACCACATCCCGTGCATCGATGCGCAGCAAGGCTTGGCCTGCCTTGACCTGCTGGCCGACTTCGACAAAGCGCTCGACGATCTGACCCGGAATCCGGAAAGCCAGCGCGCTCTCGCGCCGCGCACGGATTTCGCCCGAGTAGGTCGCGCCCAGTGCGAGTGATTCAGGTTTCACGACCACGGTGCGCACTGGACGAATGTTCTCGTGCGTGGCGACTTGCTTGCCGCAGGCCGCCAAGGCCAGCGTGACAGCGACGCCGATCAGCAGGCGATGGGGTTTCATGGCTTACTCCGTCGGGGAATTCAGGGATGGCGAGGTCGGCACGGGGCGCGGGGCCAGTCCGTGCGTCAATGTCTCGATCACTTCTTCAAGATAGCGATCGAGATCGAGGTTTTCGGTCATGCAGGTATCGGTGTGTTTCCACACCATGGCCATGACCACGGGTGCGGTGATGACCTTGACAGCCACACCGAGGTCCAGTGGCCGGAACTCACCGCGGGCAATGCCATAGGCGAGTGCACGTTTGATCAGCGCCTCACCGGGGGCAATGACCACATCACGGTGGAACTGTGCCAGCTCCGGAAAATTGCTGGCCTCGGCAATCATCAGCTTGGGAATACCGGAAAGCCGCGTCGCACCGTGAAGCTGCCACCAGGTACGGATCACATTGGCAAGCAGATCGGCGGCCGGGCCTTCGGGGTGGGCCAGCATTTCTTCGCCCTCTTGCAAGGCTGGCGCGAACGATTCACGGATCAGCGTCTTGAGGATGTCTTCCTTGTTAGCGAAGTAGCGGTAAAGCGTGCCGGCCGTGACGCCCGCAGCACGGGCAATGTCTTCCACCTTGGTCGCGGCATACCCACGTGCCACGAACAGATCGAGCGCCGCCTCCAGGATCTCGCTGGGGCGCGCATCCTTGCGGCGCGTCCAGCGGGTGACGGCCTCGACGACGCAACAACCGGCAGCGGAATCGGCCTGCGCAGGGGATGAACGGGAGTGCATGGTGTGTCGTTTCACTTAAACAAGTAAATGAATGTTCATTTATTTTTCGCACTGTAAGCCTGCCGGGCGACGAATGCAAGCGGTGTAGCCGCCCGCTGCATCACGACAACATGTGCACGCGGTAGAATCCGCCCCGATGCCACCTTCTCTTCAGGACTCCGCCATGCCTACCGTCAACCCGATCTCGGCCCACGACGCAGCTTCGACCGCTGCAGTGCTGGCCGAAGCCATGCCCTATATCCGTCGCTTCTTCGACAAGACCATCGTCATCAAGTACGGCGGCAATGCGATGACTGAGCCTGAACTGAAGGAAGGCTTTGCGCGCGATGTGGTGCTGCTCAAGCTGGTGGGCATGAACCCGGTAGTGGTGCACGGCGGCGGGCCGCAAATCAACGATCTGCTCAACCGCGTGGGCAAGCAGGGCGAGTTCATCCAGGGCATGCGCGTGACCGACAGCGAGACGATGGAGATCGTCGAGATGGTGCTCGGCGGCCTTGTGAACAAGGAAATCGTCAGCCTGATCAACCAGCACGGCGGCCGAGCCGTGGGCCTGACCGGCAAGGATGGTCATTTCATCCGCGCCAAGAAGATGTTCCTCAAGGACGACAAGAACGAGGAACCGATCGATATCGGCCAGGTGGGCGAGATTGAATCGATCGACCCCGAACTGGTGGCCCTGCTCGACACGCGCGACTTCATCCCGGTGATTGCCCCGATCGGCGTCGGCGCCAACGGCGAGGCGTTCAATATCAATGCCGACTTGGTCGCGGGCAAGCTGGCCGAGAAGCTCGGCGCGGAAAAGCTGATCCTGATGACCAACACCCCCGGCGTACTCGACAAACAAGGCAGTCTGCTGACTGGCCTCACGCCCAAGCTCGTCGATCAGCTCGTGGCCGAGGGCACGATTTCGGGCGGCATGATCCCCAAGATCAGCTCGGCGCTGGAAGCCGCTGTCAACGGCGTGAACTCGGTCCACATCATTGATGGCCGCGTCAAACACGCGCTGCTACTGGAAGTGCTGACCGACCATGGCGTGGGTACGATGATCCGCCGCGACGACTAAAACCCGTCGCGCTGATGGCTGGATGCAACGCATCAGCATGCCCGCTTGGAGGTGGCGGTCCGGACGTTTATATTGAAACGAGATCGCCACCAATCCAGGGAGACAACGCAGCATGAAAACCGCCGGTCAACTCCTGCAAGAAAAGCAGCGTCAGGGCATCTTTGCCGTGGCCCCTTCCGCCACGGTGTACCAAGCGCTGCAACTGATGGCCGAAAAGGATATCGGCGCGGTGCTGGTCATGGATGGCAACAAGCTGGAGGGCATCTTTTCGGAGCGCGACTATGCGCGCAAGGTCGTGCTGCAGGGCAAGACCTCCGCCGGCACCCCCATCACCGACATCATGACCAAGCGGGTGATGTTCGCCAAACCGTCCTACACGGTGGATCACTGCATGGCCATCATGTCCGAGAAACGCTTCCGGCACCTGCCGGTCATGGATGGCAACACGGTGCTGGGCGTGTTGTCGATCACCGACCTGGTGCGCGAACAGATTGCCGAGCAGCAGTTCCTGATCGAGCAGCTCGAACACTACATACACGGTTGAACCTCCGCGATTCAACCTGGTCACAGCCGGCCCCTTGAAGGCCGGCTTTTTCATCTGCCATGCACCCGACCTGGATTTTCGACCTCGACAACACCCTGCACGATGCCGACCCCTTCGTCTTCCCGGAAATCAACCGGCAGATGACGGCCTACATCATGCATAACCTGGGCGTGGACAAGCCCGAGGCGGACTATCTGCGCCAGCATTTTCTGGAAACCCGCGGCAGCACGCTGGCGGGACTGGTGCGTCGCGGCGTGGACCCGACGCACTTTCTCGCCGAAACCCACCGCTTCCCCTCGCTGGAGCACCAGCTTACCCCCATGCAATCGCTCAAGCGCAGCCTGAACCAGCTGCATGGCCGCAAGCTGCTGTTCACCAATGGCCCCGCCGCCTATGCCGAGCGGGTGTTGCGCGGTCTGGGCATCCGCCACCACTTCACCGCACTGCTCGCCATCGAGCACACACGCATCCGGCCCAAACCACACCCTTTCGGCTACCGCACCCTGCTTGCGCGCCACCGGCTGCGGCCGCATCACTGCATCATGGTGGACGATACGCACGCCAATCTGCGCACAGCCAAGCGGCTGGGCATGCGCACGGTCTGGATCGGCCCGCATGCGGTGCGAGACCCGTTTGCTGATCTGACCATCGACGTACTCGCCGATCTGCCGCGCGCCGCGCGCCGCATGGGTTGGTTAAGCTGAGGGTTCAGGCTGGTATTTCACACCCAGACTGGCACAATTCGCCCATTCACCCGCAGGCCCAACATCATGCTCATCCGCAAGCTGTTCAAGTTCGAGAGCGCGCACATCGTGCGCAATTGCAGTAGCGAGCGCTGCCGCTTGTCGATCCACGGCCACAGCTACAAGGTGGAAGTACTGCTCGAAGCCCATGCGCTCGATCATGGCCAGATGGTCTACGACTTCGGCCTGATGAAGGGCACGATCCGGGATGTAATCGACGCCTTCGATCACGCCATCTGTTTCTGGGACCGTGACGAGGCTGATTACATCCGCTGGGCCAAGGAATATTCGGCTCGCTGGATTGCCATGCCGGTCTCGCCCTCGGCCGAACAGTTTTCACGGCTGTTCTTTGTACTGATTGACGCGATCCTCAAGCAGACCGACATGAACAACGGCGAGGATGTCGTCACCCTGCACTCGGTCATCGCCCACGAAACCGAAACCGGTTACGCACAGTGCTTCCGGGAAGATGCCTACAACCCGCGCATGGGCGCCATTGCGCTGGATCAGGTGATTTTTTCGGACCAGTGCAAGGCTGAGTGGAAAGACCCGCACATGATGGACAGGCTGCTCCGCGGCGAGCGTTTCGTGAATCCGCACATCACCCTGCAAGTACAACCCTGATGAATCACAGCCGGATCACCACCGGCTGACGTGTACGCACCCACTCGCCGTAGAAGCGCCAGGCCAGATAGCCCATGGCGAGCCAGGGCCACGCCTCAGACAGGGTCTGGCTCAAGCCACTGAAATCACGCAGATGCCCATAGCGCCACCGGAACAGGTTGGCGACACCAGAAGGGTGGCTGACCAGTGGCCAGACTGCCTCCACCCACTGCGCCAACGCAATGCATGCCAAGGCAGCCAACGACTGCCAATGCCGCCGCAAGCGAAGCAGCAGGACCATCAGGATGGCTGCGCCAACAGCCCCGGCCAACACATTCAGATTGAACCAGGCAAGAAATTCGGTCGGCTTGAGCAAGGCCCCGGCAAACAGCATCTTCACCACCACGGCAGTCAGCACCAGCAACCAGATGGCCATTGCAGCATGGCGTCGTTGCGCCACCAGACCCGCCACCAGCAGGCCCACACCGCTGACGCTGAGCATCACCCCCGCCGCCTCCAGCACACGCAGGAACAGAGCTGCGTTGGCCACCGGCGAGGTCCAGGGCTGAGGAATGCCCAGCGGCTGCACCACCACACCAAACAATGGCACGGTGGGATTCATCTGGGCGATCAGCCAGACCACCAGCAGGGTCAGGCCCAGATCCGTGCCAGCACCCTCACGCAGCCAGCGCTGTCGCCATACATACCAGAGCCGCACCAGCATCAGGCGGGTAGACAAACCCGCCAGCAACGCCCCTGCCAATGCGCCCGCCGCATTGAACATCACGTCCAGATTGGATGGCACGCGTCCCGGGAGAAACTGCTGCACGAACTCGACCAGCACCGACAGCGCCCCACCGAACAACAAGGCCAGCAGGGGCGCGTACCACCGGCAACGCCACGCCATCGCCCACGCATATCCCAGCGGGACATAGGCCAGGAGATTCAGAAGGTTGTCCGCCAGGGTAAAGTAATAGGGGAGCGGATAGGTGTAGAAGGCAAACACGCCCTCGCCTGTGTATCGCCAGCCGCTGAACGGATACCAGCTCGTCACGAGGATGACCGCATGCCAGGCCAGCAGGAAATGCCGCCCCAGCAAGGACGGTGCGGCACCGCGCGCAAGATAGGAAATGGGCAACTGCCAGCGCATCAGGCGTCAGGACAACTCAGCAAGGTTTGATCAGGGGGGATCGCCGGGCGAGACGGGCGCCGGACATGATCGGTTCGTGAAAAAGCTTAGCATGCCCGGCATGCCCAGGCTGATACACATCGCCATCAAGCCGGGTACGCTGCACCAGTAATGCAAAACGGGAGCCTGAGCTCCCGTTTTGCATTACTGGTGTGCTGAAGCGAAGCTCAGACGCGCAGGGTATCGATGTTGCCACCCTTGGCCAGGTGATCTGCAACCCACTGCGGCTTGCGGCCACGGCCACTCCAGGTCTGTTCCGGGTTGGCCGGATTACGGAACTGGGCGGCCACAGGGCCACGCTTGCCACCGCGCTTGCTGGCTGCTTCGGCACCCAGCAATTCGTTGAGGCTGAAGCCACGCTCAGCAGCCAGTTTCTGCAGATCGGCAATCGCCTTCTGCTTGTCTTCGACCTTGCGGCGACCAATCTCGCGATCAAGGTCTTTTTGCAGCTGATACAGCTGGGGAAGCGACAGGCTGGAAATATCCACCATTTTAATGACTCCCGGATTTCAATTCGTGATTAGTCGGCAATGCGCGAATTAATTATGCAGTGACTAAAATACATAATCAACCGGCAATTGCAAAAGCAGTTTTAAATCAATGTCATGCGAATGTCATTACCAATCAGGCTGCATGCCGTTCCACCGGCTGCATCTCCCGGCTTAGCGCCGCATAGGTATTACGCAAACGGGTATCCAGCTCGGCCAATTGCTGCTGGATGCCTGTATTGATTTCCGTCAGCTCTTCAATGCGGTCTTCGAGGGTATCGGTTGCCTTGTGGATACGCTTCACGCTCTCCAGCCGGCGACGCAATTGCATCTGGTGTTCGCGCACCTGCGTCTCCATGGGCGCCATCACGGCCTTGAGCCAGTTCTCCACATCCCGGTTGGCCACTTCGTACACATAGACCACGCGATTGGCGATGGTTTCAAAGAATTTCTTGGTCAGCTTGTTCTGCGAAGTCGTCAGGATGGTGCCGAGTGTATTGAAGTGCTCGTGGAAACTTTTTTCGAGTCTCGCCACTTCCTTGTGGTACTTGAGCGTGGAAAAAGGCGGCGGGGTTACGGCACCCAGGCCATGTTCCTCACTGAATTTCTTGTACATGCCGGACATCATGGCCTGTATTTCCGCGACCTGTTCGGCCGAGCGGGTAATGTTGCCGTTAATTTCCTTGAAAAACTTTTGCATGGCCGAGGTCAGGCCCGATGAAAAGGAGGAGTTATCCATTTCAACGCGGGTTTTGGTAATGCGGTTTTTCAGGCTGTCCATGCCCAGATAGCCGAACAGCACATTGGTTTGCTGTGAAAACACGCTGCGCAAAGCCTGGAAACGCTGCATGCCGCGCTCGAAATGCACCTTTTCTTCCTGGATCTTGTCGAGCATGTGTTCAATCACATCTCGATTCTTGCCGCGCAGTGCCGTCAACTCGTCCAGCTGCTCTTTCACACCTTCCCGCCGCGCATTGAGAATGCCGCGCGTGGCAAGGACCAGGTCTTCGATTTCGGTCTGGGTGTTGTCGCGGACAATTTCCTGCTTGAACGGGATCAGGTCCTCCGACAGCGCATGTTCGAGCTGGCGGATGCGCGTCTTTTCCACCAGCGCGTGGTCGTCGTTGATCTTGGCAACCAGCCCTTTCTGGGCCGACACGGGGAAGACCTGACTGGTCTTCACACCCAGCAGCTCGGCGCTGGTCTTGACCTGCTTGTCGATCTCGGCGTTGATTTCCGATTCCGACTTGAGGCTATCCCACAGGCCATCGATCTTGTTGAGCACCACGATACGGCCACGCTGACCGCCCTGGCCCTTGCTGATGTGATTGCGCCAGACATCGATATCGGTCTTGGTCACGCCCGTATCGGCGGCGAGGATGAACAGGATGGCATGCGCGTTGGGCAACAGGTTCAGCGTCAGCTCAGGCTCGGTACCGATGGCATTGAGGCCGGGCGTATCGAGAATCACCAGACCTTGCTTGAGCAGCGGATGCGGGAAGTTGATCACCGCATGGCGCCAGCAGGGGATCTCGATCTTGCCGTCCCGGGCGGCCAGATGATGATCAGCATCGCTCTCATCAAACAGGCCCAGGCGCTTGGCCTCATCGATACTGACCCATTTCTTTTGCCCTACTTGCTGGAAGGCGGCAAGCATGGCTTCGCCTGAATCGATATCCAGGGGAATGCTGGTCCATTCCTCCGGGTAGCGACGGTACTCAGAGGTCGTGGTATCCGTACCACGGGTTTCAATCGGTAGCAGCTGGATGCAATTGGGCCGGGCCGGGTCATATTGCAGCTCGGTCGGGCACATGGTTGTACGGCCGGCCGAGGAAGGCAGGATCCGCTGTTTGTATTCGGCAAAGAAAATCGCGTTGATGAGTTCGGATTTACCCCGCGAGAATTCAGCTACAAACGCAATGTTGAGCTTGTCTTCCCGCAATTTGTCGAGCAAATGCTGGATGCGCATATTGGTTTGCGCATCATTGAGATCTTGCTCCGACAACCAGCGTTGCAATTCGCCGATCCGCTGGATCAGATGGCCACGCCACTCGCTGTAGGCCTCGAAATTCGCAACCAGATTATCGTTTGACATTGGATTTACCCGTGACTCAAGAATGTGGCGCCGGATCAGGCGCCGTGATATGCAATTAAATAGCGTGAATGGCTTTGCCGCAAGCTCGGCCATCGCCGTTTACCCGCCACTCGTAAACACCCGTCCAGCGGATTAATTCAGCGTTGACATTGCGGACACCAGAAAGTGGCACGCTGTCCCAGCTTTTTTTCAGCTATCGGGCTTTGGCATCGCAGGCAGGATTCCGCGCCACGGCCATATACAAAATACCGCTGCTGGAAATAACCCGGCTTGCCCTCGCTATCGACAAAATCCCGCAGGGTACTGCCGCCGGCTGCAATCGCCTCGGTCAATACATCGCGCACCGTCGCCACCAGCAAGTCGCTCTCCTTGCGCGTGAGTCGATTGGCCGCGCGGGCCGGCCGTATTCCGGCACGAAACAAGGCTTCGTTGGCGTAGATATTCCCGACACCGACCACAATTTGGCCATCCATCAATACCAGCTTGATTGCCCGACGCGATGCATGAGCGCTACGCCATAAATAATCGCCATGAAATGCCGGATCAAACGGCTCCGGCCCCAGGTGGCGCATCAAAGGATGCTCGAGCGCATTACCCGGCGCCCAAAGTACGGCGCCAAATCGGCGTGGATCGTGAAAGCGCAAACACCGACCACCAGATAGCAGCAGGTCCACGTGGTCATGCTTGGCCAGCGGGAAGGCCGGATCGACAACACGCAGGCTGCCAGACATGCCCAGATGGATCAGTAGGCTGCCATCGGGCAAATCAATCAGCAGATATTTGCCGCGGCGCCGCACACCCAATATCGGCTTACCGCGGATCGCCTCGCCGAGATCCGCGGGAACCGGCCAACGCAAACGGGAGTCTCGAACAATCACACCGCCGATGTGCTGCCCTGCCAGCGCTGGTGCAATACCGCGGCGCGTGGTTTCGACTTCGGGCAATTCGGGCATGAAGCCACCCAGACGGGTTAAGATGGGATAGCGGTCGAATATAGCATGCAGGCCAAGGACAATCGGATGTTGACGTCAAGCTCACGCCCTCTGGGCATTGTTGCAATCATTGCGGCCTGCTGGCTGACTGGCTGCGCCACCCCCGTTAGCGCGCCCGCGACTGCCATGGCGGCAACCCCGCCAGCACCACCGGCCGAAACCGAGGAAGCAGGCCCGGCCGTTGCACCCGCACCGATTGAGCCCGACTACCCCAAGCAGGCTCTGACCCCCGAGTTGCTGTTCGGCATGCTGGTTGGCGATATGGCGGCGAGCCACGGCAATCGCCCCCTGGCAGCCGACGCCTGGCTCGACGTAGCCCGTCAAACCCGCGACCCCCGCGCAGCGCGGCGGGCCATGGAACTCGCCTTCGCCGCAGGCAAAGTGGATCAATCCATGCAAGCGGCGCAAATCTGGAAATCCATCGAGCCCGAAAGCCCGATCGCGCAGCAAATGCTGATCAACTTGCTGATCCGCACCAACCGCCTGAACGAGGCTGAAGCCGAACTCGCTGCCTGGATGGCCAAGCGCCCCGCTGACGTACCCGCCATCTTCCTGCAGCTGGCGGCGCAATGGCCCAGCCAGAGCAAACCCGAGGCTACCCGGGCGTTGACCGATAGGCTGGCCGCGCAATACCCCGAACTCGGCGAGGCCGCGTTTGCCTCCGCTGTCGCCGCCGTCCGCGCTGGCGACAAACCCGCCGGACTGATCGCTGCCGACGAAGCCCTGCGGCGCAAGCCGGACTGGGAGCACGGCATGCTCTACCGGGCCGCACTGGGTGAAGAAGTCAACCCAGGCAGCGCCATCCCCTATCTGAGCGCGCAACTCAAGCGCCAACCGACATCGCGCGCCTTGCGGTCCGCGCTGGCAACCCGGCATGCCGATGCTCGCCAGTTCGATGCCGCACGCAAGCTGTATGCGGGTTTGATCAAGGACTTTCCGGATCAGATCGAGTTTCTGGTCGGCGATGCACACTGCGCCATCCAGCTGCAGGATTACCCGGGAGCAGAGATCGTCCTGCGTCGCGCCATCGCCTTGGGCACACCCCAGCTCGGCACCCTGCGCTACTACCTGGGTCTGGTCGCCGAGCAGCAGAACAAACTCGCCGAGGCACGCACCGAGTTCGAACAGATCACCGAAGGGGAATACGCCGCACAAGCCGCCACCCATCTAGCCCGCATCGAAGCGCAAGCCGGACGCCAGGAGGCCGCCATGGCCGCCGTCGCGCGCCTGCCGGAGCGTACGGCCGACGAGCAGATCGCCAAGATCCAGCTGGAGTCCCAGGTGCTGCGGGAACTCAAGCAGCTGGACGCCGCTCGCGCCGCACTGGATCGCGGCCTGGGCAAGCACAAGGATCACCCTGAGCTGATCTATGAACGCTCCCTGATTCATGACCTTCAAGGCGACATCGCCGCGTCGGAACGCGACCTGCGCCAGTATCTGGCGCTCAAGCCCGACAACCCCATCGGTCTGAATGCACTCGGTTACACCCTGGCCAACCGTACAAACCGGTTTGATGAGGCCGAAGCCCTGCTGCGGCAGGCACTGGCCAAGGAGCCCGACAACCCGGTCATCATCGACAGCATGGGCTGGCTCGAGTACCGTCGCGGCAATCTGGCGGAAGCCATACGCTTGCTCGACAAGGCATTCAAGAAACTGCCTGATCCGGAGATTGCCGCGCATCTGGGCGAAGCGCTGTGGCAATCCGGTCGCCAGCGGGATGCGCTCAAGATCTGGGAACAAGGCCGCAAGAGCGATCCTGCAGATGAGGTGCTGCTGGAGACCATACAAAGGCTGACCGGCAAATGAGCCGTATCGGTCTGGCCGGTCTGCTGGCCGGCGCCCTGCTTCTGGCAGGCTGCGCCAGCCCGCCTCCACCCCCTGCCGCCATCACCCAGCTGCCCGATCGCTACGCGGTCAGCGGCAAGGTTGGGGTCAACGCCGCAGGCAAGGGCTACAGCGCGCGTTTTCGCTGGGAGCACACCCCCGATCAAGACACCGTCGAGATCAGCAATCCGCTGGGCCAGATCCAGGCACGGCTGACCTTGTCGGGATCGGAGATCCGCTTCTATGACGGCAACGGACAGTTGCGTACCGAGGGCGATATCGAGACGGTCAGTGAACGCGAGCTGGGCTGGCGTCTCCCCGCCAGCCATCTGCGCTACTGGCTGCTGGGCATGGCCACCCCGGAGATCGGCGCCACCTGGCACCAGGATGCGGAAGCGCGCGTGCTGACACAGGCCGGCTGGCAAGTGCGTTACCCGGCCTGGGTGGCCGGTACCACACCCCAGCGGATACACCTTGGCCAAACCGACCTCGATGTACGCATCGCCCTTTACGACTGGAACCTGAACGCCACCGGACCATGACTGCCTTCCAGCCTTTCGCCGCCCCCGCAAAACTCAACCTGTTCCTTCACGTTACCGGTCGTCGCGTCGATGGTTATCACCTGCTGCAAACCGTCTTTCAACTCATCGATCATGGCGATACCGTCCATATCGCCCTGACAGACGACGGCACCATCCACCACGACAGCCCGATTCCCGGCGTGCCCCCGGCACAGGATCTGATGGTCCGCGCCGCGCAGCGCTTGCAGGCAGCCACCGGTTGCCGGCAGGGTTGCCGCCTGCGTATCGACAAGCGCCTGCCCATGGGCGGCGGTCTGGGCGGCGGCAGCTCGGATGCGGCCACGGTGCTGATTGCGCTGAACCATTTATGGCAAACCGGCCTCAGCCGGCACGCCCTGGAAACGCTCGGATTACAACTGGGCGCCGACGTCCCGGCATTCATCTTTGGCCGCAATGCCTACGCCGAGGGCGTGGGCGAGGCTCTTCAGGCCATCACCCTGCCGCCGGCCTGGTATGTGGTGCTCACCCCGCCGGTCGCCGTGCCGACCGCAGAGATATTTTCAGACCCCGGCTTGACACGTAATACCAAGCCCATAATAATGTCGACCTTTCCGAGCGACGGGGTCAGAAATGATCTGGAAACAGTCGCCAAACGGAAATACCCGATCATTGCCAATTACATTGAATGGCTGAATCAATTCAGCCCCGCAATGATGACCGGATCGGGGGCTTGTGTGTTTGCTGCATTCAGCACCCAAGCCGACGCCGAGCGCGTCATGACTGCCTTGCCCGCCACCATGCAAGGATTTGTCGCGCAAGGCTTGATGCAGCATCCTTTGTTTGATTTGCTGGATTGATTGGCTGTCATAATCAATCGGGCAGATTTAGGGGAGTCGCCAAGTGGTAAGGCATCGGATTTTGATTCCGACATTCGTAGGTTCGATCCCTACCTCCCCTGCCAAATTCTCCGGGGCGTAAATGCGCACCGTCAGTAGCAAGCCGAACCAGAAAGCGTGTAATAACGATTACACGCTTTCTTTTTTTGTCGAGGACAATGCCATGGCCTACGAAAAGTTGATGATCTTTACCGGCAACGCGCACCCGCAGCTCGCGGATGACGTTGCCAAGCATCTGGACATCACCGTAGGCCGCGCGTCGGTTGGTCGCTTCAGCGACGGCGAGTGCACGGTCGAACTGCTCGAGAACGTGCGTGGCCGCGATGTGTTCGTGCTGCAATCGACCTGTGCCCCCACCAATGACAACCTGATGGAAGTCCTGCTGATGGTCGATTCGCTCAAGCGCGCATCGGCCGGCCGGATCACCGCCGCCATGCCCTACTTCGGCTATGCGCGCCAAGACCGTCGTCCGCGTTCGGCCCGCGTGCCGATCTCGGCCAAGGTTGTGGCCAACATGCTGCAAGCCGCCGGCGTGGACCGCCTGCTGACGGTGGACCTGCACGCCGACCAGATCCAGGGCTTCTTCGACATCCCCGTGGACAATATCTACGCTACGCCCGTACTGCTCGATGACGTGCGTACCAAGAACTACGAAGACCTGATGGTGGTCTCGCCAGACGTGGGCGGCGTGCTGCGTGCCCGCGCCATGGCCAAGCAGCTCAACTGCGAGCTGGCCATCATCGACAAACGTCGCCCCAAGGCCAATGTGGCTGAGGTGATGCACATCATTGGTGAAGTCGAAGGCCGCACCTGCCTGATCATGGATGACATGGTCGACACCGCCAATACCCTGTGCAAGGCTGCCGAAGCCCTCAAGAAGCATGGTGCCAAGCGCGTGCTGGCCTATGCCACGCACCCGGTACTGTCGGGCCCGGCCATCGAACGCATCACCCAGTCGGAACTGGATGAGCTGGTCGTTACCGATACCATCCCACTCAGCGATGCCGCCCGCAAGTCCGAGCGCATCCGCGTGGTCAGCCTGGCACCGCTGTTGGCCGAGACCTTGCGTCGCATCAATAACGAAGAGTCGGTCTCCACCCTTTTCGTCGATTAAGCATTTCGCAGCCGGCAACCGTCGGCTGCATAACCGGGCGTCATCTGGTCGCGGATGATGCCTTTTGTATCAGGAGCAAGACCCATGACTATCGAAGTTATCGCTACCAAGCGCGTCGAACAGGGTACGGGTGCGAGCCGCCGCCTGCGTCGCGCTGGCAAGGTCCCCGGCATCATCTACGGTGGCAATGCCGAACCTGTGGCCATCGAACTGGACCACAACAACCTGTACCACGCCATGCAGCACGAAGCCTTCCACGCTTCGATCCTGTCGCTGAACGTCGACGGCAAGACCGAAACCGTGCTGCTGCGTGACGCCCAGTACCACCCCTGGAAGCAGATCGTGAACCACGTGGACTTCCAGCGCGTTGACGCCAGCCAGAAGATCCATATCAAGGTTCCGCTGCACTTCATCAACGCCGACGTGGCCCCTGGCGTGAAGCTGGGCGGCGGCATCGTGTCGCACGTGATGACCGACGCCGATGTCGAGTGCCTGCCGGGCAAGCTGCCAGAGTTCATCGAAGTTGACCTGAAGACGCTCGAAGCCGGTCACTCGATCCACCTGGCCGACATCACGCTGCCGGAAGGCGTTGCCTTTGTTGCCCTGAAGCATGGCGACAATGCAACCGTCGCGACCATCCTGTCGGTTCGCGGTGCTGCTACGGAAGAAGCTGCTGCCGAGTAATCAGCACGCAGTCTGATGACGGCTCGTCGCCCCTTGGGCCGGCGAGCCGTTTTCGTTTTTGGACTTCGCGATTCAGGATTTCTCATGAGCAGTGCCTCCACACCGCCCATCCGTCTGGTTGTCGGTCTTGGCAACCCCGGTGCCGAGTACGCCGAAACCCGCCATAACGCCGGCTTCTGGTGGGTGGATGCGCTCGCCCGCGAGCTGGGCACCACGCTGCAGGTCGAAAGCAAGTTTCTCGGGCTGGCCGGCCGCGTACGCGGCGGCGAGGCCGAGCTCTGGCTGCTGGAACCCAGTACCTATATGAATCGCTCCGGCCAGTCGGTTGCGGCGCTTGCGCGCTTTTACAAGATTGCGCCCGAAGCCATCCTCGTGGTGCACGATGAACTGGATCTGCTGCCCGGCGAAGCCAAGCTCAAACAGGGCGGCGGACATGCGGGCCACAATGGCCTCAAGGACATCCAGGCGCTGCTGGGCACACCCGACTTCTGGCGCTTACGGCTCGGTGTCGGCCACCCGCGCACACTGAACCTGAATCAGCCGGTAGCCGATTTCGTATTGCACCGGCCGCGCCAGAACGAGCAGCCGCTGATCGACGAGGCCATTGGCCGCACGCTGGCGGCCTGGCCGATGCTGGCCAAGGGCGACTTTGCCAAGGCGACAATGAAGATCAACGCCAAGCCCAAACCCGCCAAAGCCGACAGCTGATCGCCTACCGTTTAGAATCACGTTTTTGCTGACATCAGCATCACGCATCAAGTAAAGGAAGCACCCCATGAGCCTCAAGTGCGGCATCGTCGGACTACCCAATGTCGGCAAATCGACCCTCTTCAACGCCCTGACCAAGGCGGGCATCGAAGCGGCCAACTACCCCTTCTGCACCATCGAGCCGAACGTCGGCGTGGTGGAAGTGCCGGACCCGCGTTTGCAACAGCTGGCCGCCATCATCAACCCTCAGAAGATCGTGCCGGCCATTGTCGAGTTCGTCGATATTGCCGGCCTGGTGGCGGGCGCCTCCAAGGGTGAAGGTCTGGGCAACCAGTTCCTTGCCAATATCCGTGAGACCGACGCCATCGTGAATGTGGTGCGCTGCTTCAACGACGACAACATCGTCCACGTGGCCGGCAAAGTCGACCCGATCGACGACATCATCGTCATTGGCACCGAACTGGCTCTGGCTGACCTCGCCACCGTGGAAAAAGCCATCCAGCGCGATGGCAAGAAGGCCAAGAGCGGCGACAAGGAAGCGATTGCCCTGGTCAAGGTGCTCGAAAAGCTGGTGCCGCATCTGAACGAGGGCAACCCCGCCCGCTCAGCCGGCCTGAGCGATGACGAAAAGCTGCTGATCAAGTCCCTGTGCCTGCTGACCATCAAGCCGGCCATGTATGTGGCCAATGTGGCCGAGGGCGGCTTCGAGAACAACCCCCTGCTCGACAAGGTCAAGGCCCACGCAGCCGGCGAGGGTGCACCGGTAGTAGCCGTTTGCGCCGCCATCGAATCCGAGATTGCCGAGCTGGACGATGCCGACAAGGCCGAGTTCCTGGCTGAGCTGGGCCAGGCCGAGCCGGGCCTGAATCGCCTGATCCGCGCTGCCTTCCAGTTGCTGGGGCTGCAGACCTACTTCACCGCCGGCGTGAAAGAAGTCCGTGCCTGGACCATCCATATCGGCGACACCGCCCCGCAGGCAGCCGGCGTGATCCACACCGATTTCGAGCGCGGCTTCATTCGCGCGCAGACGATTTCCTTTGATGACTTCATTGCCTACAAGGGCGAACAGGGCGCCAAGGAAGCCGGCAAGATGCGGGCCGAAGGCAAGGAATACGTGGTCAAGGATGGCGACGTCCTGAACTTCCTGTTTAACGTCTGATCTTTCATCGGACTGTCACGAACAAGCACTACCTTAGCGAGGACAAGCAAGATGGCCAGAATGGTGAATTGCGTCAAACTCGGCCGCGAGGCCGAAGGGCTGGATTTCGCGCCGCTGCCGGGCGAATTGGGCAAGAAGATTTTCGACACGGTTTCCAAAGAGGCCTGGCAGGCCTGGGTGAAGCACCAGACCATGCTGATCAACGAAAATCGGCTCAACCTGGCCGACAGCAAGGCACGCGCCTATCTGTCGCAGCAGATGCAGAACTACTTCTTTGGCAGTGGCGCTGTCGATGCCGCGCAGGGCTACGTTCCGCCTTCGGCGTAACGCAGTCTCCCTTCCGATGGCCGCCCAGTGCGGCCATTGTGTTTTTGGCGTCGACCCCGGCAATGGTCACCCTCGTTGCTCGCTATACTGACCTTGCGTACCACCCAGCCCGGAACCTGCATCCCCATGAGCCATGCCCACCCGTACTCCAACCCGAACTCGCACGCTGCCGACCTGTTCCTGAACCGGGAACTGGGTCTGCTGGAATTCAACCGGCGGGTACTGGCACAGGCCGAAGACCCGAACAATCCACTGCTCGAACGGCTGAAGTTCCTGTGCATCGTGTCCAGCAATATGGACGAGTTCTTCGAAGTGCGGGTAGCCTGGGTCAAGGAAAACATCCGCATGCACACGACGCGGCCGGCCCCCGATGGCCTGTCGCCGGAAGCGGCCTTCCACCAGATCGCCGCGGATGCGCATGCACTGGTCGAACGCCAGTACCGCATCTTCCGCGAGGTGTTGCTACCGGCGCTGGAGAAGGAAGGCATTGCCTTCCTGCGCCGTACCCTGTGGAACGACGCACAACGCGCTTGGGTGAAAGAATACTTCGACCGCGAACTAGCGCCGGTACTCACACCGATTGGCCTGGACCCCGCACATCCATTCCCGCGCCTGCTGAACAAGAGCCTCAACTTCGCGATCGAACTGGAAGGCACCGATGCCTTCGGCCGCAGCTCCAATATCGCCATCGTCCAGGCGCCGCGCATCTTCCCGCGCTTCATCAAGCTGCCGCCCGAGGTGTCCGGCGTGGAGCACGGCTTCGTGTTCCTCTCCTCCATCGTTCACGCGCATGTGGACCAGCTGTTTCCCGGCATGACACTGCACGGCTGCTACCAGTTCCGGGTGACGCGCGACTCCGATCTCAACGTCGATGAAGAGGACGTCAAGGACCTGCGCGCCGCCTTGCAGGGCGAACTGAGCCAGCGCCAGTTCGGTGATGCCGTGCGTCTTGAGGTGGCCGATACCTGCCCCGAACATATCCGCGAATTCCTGCTGGAGCAGTTCGGTCTCAGCCACGAGGACCTGTACCGCGCCGATGGGCCGGTCAACCTCGTTCGCCTGATGCAGGTGCCCGACCAGGTGGATCGACCCGATCTCAAGTTCCCGCCCTTCATGCCGGGTGTCCCCAAGGAATTGCGCAAGCAACCGGATCTGTTCGCCGCCATTCGCCACGGCGACATCCTGATGCACCACCCCTATCAAAGCTTCACGCCGGTGATCGACCTGCTTCAGCAGGCCGCGCGCGATCCGGCTGTAGTGGCCATCAAGATGACCGTGTACCGCACCTCCAAGGACTCGGCGCTGATGGAAGCGCTGATCGAGGCCGCCGAGGCCGGCAAGGAAGTCACCGCCGTGGTCGAGCTGATGGCACGCTTTGACGAAGAAGCGAACATTAACTGGGCCGCCAAACTCGAACGTGTGGGCGCCCATGTGGTGTACGGCGTTTACGGTTACAAGACCCACGCCAAGATGCTGCTGATCGTCCGCCGCGAAGATGGCCGGCTCAAGCGCTACGCTCATCTGGGCACCGGCAACTACCACGCGCGCACCGCCAAGCTCTACACCGACTTTGGCCTGATGACGGCCAATGAAGAGAAGTGCGCCGACGTCAACGACGTGTTCCTGCAGCTGACCGGCCTGGGCAATCCCGGCAAGCTCAAGCACCTGTGGCAGTCGCCGTTCACCATGCACTCGTCGATGATTGCCGCGATCAATCGCGAGGCCGATATCGCCCGCGCCGGTCGCCGCGCTGTCATCATCGCCAAGATGAACTCCTTGCTGGAGCCAGCGCTGATCGAGACCCTCTATGCAGCCAGCCAGGCCGGCGTGACCATCCACCTGATCGTGCGTGGCGTGTGCACCCTGCGCCCCGGGGTGAAGGGGCTCAGCGAGAACATCAAGGTGCGTTCGATTGTCGGCCGCTTGCTCGAACACACCAGGGTGTTCTACTTCTTCCATGACGGCGCCGAAGACCTGTACCTGGGCAGCGCCGACTGGATGGGCCGCAACTTCTTCCGTCGCATCGAAGTCGCGTTCCCGATCTTCGATGCCAAGAGCAAGCGCCGCATCATTCGTGAGGGACTGCGTCCCTATCTGGTCGATAACACGCAAGCCTGGGAAATGCAGCCCGATGGCCGCTACCGCAAGAAAACCCCGCGCGGTGGCAAGGCCCGTGGCGCACAGGCCATGCTGCTCGACGAGCTGGCCGCCAAGGCGCGCGACTGATGGGCCTGAAAGCCAACCTGATCCTCTGGCGCCATGCCGAGGCCGAAGACGGTGAGGATGATCTGGCGCGTCCATTGACCACGCGCGGCCACAAGCAGGCCCGCAAAATGGCCGCATGGCTGCATGAGCAGCTCCCGGATAAGGTGCGCATCGTCAGCAGCGCCGCCCTACGGGCTCGCGAGACCGCCGCGGCATACAGTGACCATGCGCTGATCGACCCAAGACTGAACCCGGACTGCACCGTTGCCAGCTATCTGTCCGTTGCCGGCTGGCCGCTGGATGCTGGCACCACCCTGCTGGTTGGTCATCAACCCGCCATCGGCCGGCTGGCGGCCTATCTGCTGTCGGGTATCGAAGCCGACTGGAGTGCACGCAAAGGCGCCATCTGGTGGCTGCAATACCGCATCCGCAACGACACCCCGCAAACCGTGCTCAAGGCCATGCTGACGCCGGAGCAGCTATAGGGCAGGATGCCTCGGCACCTGCCTTACACCCCGCTTCATTCACCACCTGCCACCCGCGCCACACCCGAACCGGTTCGGCTTTACTCCCGGGTGCACGCCTGCCGGGCGCGACGGAACAACTCTCGCGTGTGATCCGACTCGCAGGTCGGTGACACCCAGCATTGCAGCTTGCGCTTGGCATCCTGATACTCCTGGCGTGCCTGCAGGCACAGATTGCGGGCCATCGCGTAGCCATTGCCGCTGCCGGTACGGCGCGTGGCATTCACCTTTACAGCATCGTCATCAACGCGACCGATAATCCGCTCGGCATCACGCTTGCCGCGCTCCGCCGCTTCCAGGTCTTCCCACAGGCCAGTACCGCTACCGCCTATCACGCTCTCCACCGTACGCACCCGGTCTGCTTTCAGGTCCGTTGGGCAAGGCAGGTCAGAGAAATACGCCTTGCCCTTGGCATCGGTGCACTTGTACACCTGGCCGGCCTGCGCGAGGGGAACAAGCAAGGCAAACAGCATGATCACGGTAGCAAGCGCGCGCACAGTCAGCTCCGCTTCTCCAGCAGATCGAGTGCCAGACCCAGGCTGGCACGGTAATGGGGGTCTGCCGCTTTCTTGTCACCCAGCTGCTCCAGCAACTGGCCGAGTTCAGCGTGGGCCACGGGCGTGGCGGCCACTGCAATGCTGGCTTCCAGATAGTTGCGTGCCTTGCCCCACAGTTCGGCATCGGCACACAAACGGCCCAGCGCAAGTAACAGCTGATGATCGCTAGGATGGTGCCGCAACCAGTCTTCGGCGCGCGCCAGCCGCTTGACCGCGTCGCCCTTCACGCCGAGCCGGCTCAGCTCGCCATACACCTCCAGCGGCGCCACATCCCAGTTCGCTTCGAGCGCATCGACCAGCAAGCCCTCTGCCTGCTCACCCAGTCCCACGCGGATGAACTGTCGGGCCGCAGCCGCGGCCAGCTTGGGCAGTCGCTGTTCTTCCTTGCGCAGGCCGTTCCACCACTTGCCCAGCTCCCGGGCATCCATGGGGCTCAGTTGCAGCTGCGCAAGCCGGGCATGGTTACGGATACGTGTGGCATGCGCCTGATCGAGTGCATCGTTGCGCTCCAGCATGTCGGTCAGCTCGATCACCCGGGCTGGATGATTCTCCTGCTGGCGGATCTTCAGCTCCAGCTTGAGCGCCGCGGTGAGCTTGGGCGACTGGCTGTACACCCGCTGCAGAGCCACCAGCGACTCACGGTTGCGATACTGCTCATACAGCATTTCCGCCTCGAGCATATCCAGCGCCAGCGATCGCCCTCCCGTAGCTTCACGGGCTTCCTCCACCAGCTTGTCGCGGGTGTCGAAATCACGACCGTAATGCGCTGCGCGAGCTGCGATAAAGGTATCGATCAGCCGCATATCGGCCTCGGTCTCGGCATCCCGCGCCCGGCAGCCTTCACGCACCGACTTGTGATACCGCCCCTCGATCAGCGCCAGAATGGCCTCACGCCGGGCACGCAAGGCCGTGCGCCGACGTTTGTCGGCGTGATAGCGACGTACATTGCGCGGCATATTGAGCAGCCAGTCGCTGAGCCTCACGAACCAGTAGCCGCCCAGCACCAGCGCCGCAAACAACAGCACGAAGGCATTCAGCGACAACTCTACGCGCCAGGGCGGGAAGAACAGCAGGGCATAGCCGCTGTTGTAGCGGGCAAACAAGGCCAGGCCGACAGCCAGACCCGCCAGGGCCAGTAACCAGAACAGGACTCTCACTTCGGCTCCTCCCGGCTGACCTTGCGACGGGCATCACGCACCGCATTAAGGCTGTCGTTGAGCGAAGGCAGGACCTGTGCCGGCTGGGCAGCGCGCAAGGACTTGAGGCTGGCAAGTGCGGCCAGGACAGGGCGTGAGCGGGTATTGAAGTGCTTGCGCAGCTCGTTTTCCGCCGCCGCCAGATCACGCTGGAAGGTCTGATCGTCTCGCTGCAGCAGGGCAAGACGGGCATTGAGCAAGCGCAGCTTGAGGTTCTCGCGCAGGTAGAGCGCCTGCTGGGGCGGCAGCAAGACAGGATCAGGCTGGTCCAGCCGGCGTATCTCCACCAGGGCGCCCAGCGAGCGGCCCAGCTCCTCCCAGAAACCGGCCTGCTTGCGTTCTGCACGCGCCGCGATGTCTTCGGGGGCATTGGCATCAATGACGAGGGGCAGTTTATCCACACCGACGGCCAGGCTATCGAGACGCGCTGACAGACCCACATAGTCCACCCAAGGGAAGCGCTTGAGCACATCGATGTCGCGCGCCAGGGCGCGGCGCAGCGGGGCGAGGCGCGGCTTTTCCTGGCCGGCGAGGCGCTCGTCCAGACGGTACAGGGCGGCCAGCGAGGCACCCACATTGCCGGTGAGCTGAAGTTGCTGGCTGGCCAGCGACAAGGTCAGCTCCGCATCGGCCAGCAAGGCCTCTTCCTGATCCCCGGCAATGGTGCCATAGAGGGTTTGTAAATCATCCAGCCGCGCACGCGCTTCTTCGAGCTGATGATCGATGGATGCCAGCCGCGCATCGAGCTGGCTCATGCGGCCACCATCACGGGCATCGCTGGCACTAAGGGATTGCTGGCGATTCTCGATCTGGGCCAGGCGGCGCTCCAGCGTCTGCTCCAGCGCGTGCTTCTGGTAATACAGCATGGCGGCGACCAGCCCGGTAGCGGCAAGCAAACCCAACAAGGCCCAGCGGCCACGCACCATGGAACGTGCAGGCGGCGTGGCAGAAGGGGCACGAGCCACGGCAGGCGCCGCACTGGCGGGTGACGGAACGCCAGTAGTCGCGGATGGCGCAGGCGGTGCGACTACGGGTTCAGGATCGGGCAGGGCGGGTGAGCCGGCAAACGCGGCGTTCAAGCCGGCCAGGATGCCGACATCCCCGACCTCGGTCAGGGTCACGGCATCGGCGCCCAGACGCTGGACTGCCTCGGCTACCGCCGGGTGGCTGACAAAGAAACGCAAGCCGCGCAGCTGCTCGGCGAGTGCGGCATCGGCAAGGGAAAACAGGTTTTCCGCAGCTTCGCTGCTGGTAATGATCACCCCGTCACAGCCCGGCTCGATCAGGGCCGACAACTGGTCGGTGGTGATGGCCGGAGGCTGACGGCGATAGGCCTCCACCACATCCAGCTGTGCACCCCGGCTGACCAGCGTATCGGCCAGCAGCTCGCGCCCGCCATTGCCACGGAACAGGACGACACGCTTGCCTTCCAGCTTCTGCAGCGCGGGATGGGCGAGCAGGCCTTCGCTGTCAAAACGCTCGCCGGGGCTGATGACCTCCAGCATGCCCAGCTCCACCGCCCGCTCGCGCGATGCCGGCCCCACTACGGCCACGGCCAGCTCGGGTGGCCAGGCGCTGACACGGCGACCCACTTCATCCAGTGCCGAGGGGCTGACAAACACAGCCAGGTCATAGTCCCCCAGACGTGTCAGCACGGCATCCAGCTCGGCTGGGCTGGCCGGGTCGTTGATCACGATCATGGGCGCGAGCAGGGGCTCGGCGCCGGCTTCCCTCAACAGTCGTGCGAGCTGCGCAGACTGGTTGGCAGGACGGGTGACAAGAAATCGGCGATGAGCAAGCGTCATGTTTGAGCAAACCCTGAGGGCGGTTGAGCAGTGTTTCCCGGACCACGCTTAACCTGCTGCGGCCCAGGAGCCGTCGTCTTGCAAGGCGACGGGGGCCGAACCGGATAAAACCGAAGACCGGGTCGAATATTGGGGCAATGCGTCGTTACAACTCAATCATCCATCCCGACCAACCGTGTCTCGTTTGCCTGATCAGCGCCCGGCACACGGTATGGCCGTCAAATCCGAACGGTGCTGCACTACGCTTTGGGCACAAGCAGCGCGCGGGCGCCTTCGGTAAGCATCAGGTCAGCCGCCTGACGCCCCAGGCTGGCTGCCGCAGCCCGGCTACCATTGACTTCGGCACGTAGAATCTCGCTGCCATCCGGCCGCGCAACAAACCCGCGCATGCGCAGGAAGTGGCCATCGACAATTTCGGCAAAGCCGCCCAGCGGCGTCTCGCAGGACCCATCAAGACGCAAGCTCATGGCACGCTCGGCGGTAACGCAATCGGCCGTTTCCGGGTGGTTCAGCGGGGCCAGCAAGGCGGCCAGATCGGCGCGGTCAGCACGGATTTCGATACCCAGCGCACCCTGACCCGGCGCGGGCAGGCTCTCTTCGCTGCTCAGGAAGGCGCGGATGCGATCCGCCAGTTCCAGGCGCTTGAGACCGGCGGCGGCCAGGATGATCGCGTCGAACTCGCCTTCGTCGAGCTTGCGCAGACGCGTCTGCACATTGCCACGCACGGGCTTGATGACCAGTTCGGGATAAGCCGCGCGGATCTGCGCTTCGCGGCGCAGGCTCGAGGTGCCGACCACCGCACCGGCGGGCAGATCGGTCAGACCGTTGTAACGGTTGGAGACGAAGGCATCGCGCGGGTCTTCGCGTTCCGTGATCGCGGCGATGGCAAAGCCCTCGGGCAGGCGCATCGGCACATCCTTCATCGAATGCACGGCCAGATCGGCGCGGCCTTCATGCAGCGCGGTTTCCAGCTCCTTCACAAAAAGACCTTTGCCACCGATCTTGTTCAGGGTCACATCGAGGATGCGGTCGCCCTGCGTGGTCATGCCCAGCAGTTCAACCTGCATGCCGGGATACAGGGATTCAAGGCAGGCGGCGATATGGCGGGCCTGCCAGAGCGCGAGCGCGGATTCGCGGGTGGCAATGATCAGGCGTTGCGGATGGGACACGGCGGAAGTCTCGTTGCGATTGGCTTTGCGGCGATTCTAGCATGGTGGCCGAGGCGGCTTGGCCACCAAGGCCGAGGCGGGATCATTACCGCCCCATACCGCCAACCTGCTGGGCCAGATAAGTGGCGTAGTTGTCCGTCATGCCGCCAATGAAATCGAGCACCCGCATATAGCTCTCGTACAGCGGCCACTCTTTGCTGGGGGCGTTGTATTCCATCAGGTCCAGAATGCGCTTGTTGCGGAAGCTCAATTTCTCAGGCTCGGTACGCAGCTGGTAAGCCGCGGTGCAGAAGGCGTCGAGCAGGATGTCGAGGCAGGTGAAGCTGCCCACCTCGATCTCGACCTTGCGGCGATTGTTGAAGATGCGGTCCCGCGCAAGCTGCTTGGCATCATGGATACCGTGGCGCACGAACTCGGGGCAGGCGGCAATCATGTCGCCCTGATACTCACCGGCCAGCAACTCATCATGATGGCGCAAGAATGCGGCAGTCACTTCGCGCACGCAGCGGTCAATGGCTTTGGAGCGCAGCAGCGACATCTTGCGGCGCACGCTGGGCGCGCCGGCAATTTCGAGCTTGAGCAGATCGTCATCGAGGCCGGCCAGCCTCATCAGACGAGGCCTGATCTCCTCGAAATCCAGCATGCCGATCTCGACGCCGTCTTCCAGGTCCAGAATCGCGTAGCAGATATCGTCGGCCGCCTCCATCAGATAGCTGAGTGGATGCCGGCACCAGATGCCCGCCCCTTTGCTGACCAGCCCCAGCTCCGCCGCCACCTCATCGAGCAGCTTGCGCTCGGTCTGGTAGCAACTGAATTTTTCCTTGCTGCCCGCGTAATCGCTGGTCCAAGGGTATTTGAGCGTGGCGCCCAGCGTGGCGTAGGTGAGGCGCATGCCACCATCGAAGCGATGGTTTTCGAGCTGGGTCACCACACGGAAACCCTGCGCATTGCCCTCGAAGGTCTGCACATCCTTGCGCTCGTGCGCCGTGAGGTTCTGCAGCAGATAGGCGTTCTCGCTCTGGCGGAACCAGTCGCGGATCGCGTACTCACCTGCGTGGCCGAACGGCGGGTTGCCGATGTCGTGCGCCAGACAGGCTGCCTGCACGATGGCGCCGATATCGTAGGGAATGATGTGCGCCGGCAATTTGTCGCCCAGCGCCTGGCCCACCATGATCCCCAGCGAACGCCCCACGCAGCCGACCTCGATGCTGTGCGTGAGTCGCGTGTGCACATGGTCATTCTCGGTCATCGGGTGCACCTGAGTCTTGCGGCCCAGACGGCGAAAGGGCGAGGAGAATGCGATGCGATCGTGATCCTTGTGGAAATCGGAACGCCCGATGGCAGGCCCGGTTTCCGGCGGGCGGCGCGGTGCGCCCAAACGATCGGCCGACAGCAGTTGGAGCCAGTTCATGTGCGACATGGGAAGCCTAGTCATCAGATCAGGCTGCCATTGTAGGCGGATGCCCGTCCGCTTAGGAGTCCACGCGGGGCTAGCGCAGCACCAGCGCTCTGGCGACGATGGTGTCGAAGTCCACATTCCCGGCCAGGGTGCCAAAACTCCCACCCCAGTCACCCCCAAGACGCGACGCGACAAAGGCCTCAGCCACCGGTGTCGGGGCATGGCGGATCAGCAAAGCCGCCTGCACGACCAGCACCATCTGGCGGGTCAGGTTGCGCGCATAGGCCTCAAGATCGCCACCCACGCCAAGCAGGGACAACAGCCGATCAGCATAACGGTCGAATTCGGGATAGCGGTTGCGGGCGGGCGCCAGCTCGGCCAGCAGGACTTCCCCGGCGCGCGGGTGCTTGGCCAGCGCGCGCAGCACGTCGAGGCACATGACGTTGCCGGAGCCCTCCCAGATCGAGTTGACCGGCATTTCTCGGTAGATACGGGCATGCAAGCCATCTTCCACATAGCCGTTGCCGCCCATCACCTCCATAGCTTCGGCTGCCAGTTCGGGGCCACGCTTGCAGATCCAGAACTTGGCCGCTGGGGTCATGACCCGACGGAACAGCTGCTCGGCCTCGTCGGCATCGTCCTCAAAAGCGCGGGCCAGGCGCAGGCCCAGCACCATCGCCGCTTCAGCCTCCAGCGCCAGATCGGTCAGCACATTACGCATGATGGGCTGATCGACCAGTGCCTTGCCGAACACCTGCCGATGGCGGGCATGGTGCACAGCGCGGGATACGGCCTGGCGCATCATCCCGGCCGTGCCGAGCACGCAATCGAGCCGAGTGTAGTTGCCCATCTCCAGAATGGTGGGAATGCCGCGCCCTTCCTCGCCAAGCAACACACCGTACGCGCCGTGGAACTCCACTTCGCTGGAGGCATTGGAGCGGTTGCCCAGCTTGTCCTTGAGCCGCTGGATATGGATAGGATTGCGGGTGCCGTCTGGTCGCCAGCGCGGCATGAAAAAGCAGCTCAGGCCCTGCGGCGCCTGCGCCAGCACCAGATGGGCGTCAATCTGCGGTGCAGAGAAAAACCATTTGTGGCCGGTGATCGCGTAGGCACCGTTGCCATCGGGCTCGGCACGGGTGGTATTGGCCCGCACATCCGAGCCTCCCTGCTTCTCGGTCATGCCCATGCCCACCAAGCCACCCCGCTTGTTGGCCGAGGGCTGGTCACGGTGATCGTATTCGCGGCTGTATAGCAGGGGCAGCCAGTCGTGTGCCAGGCTGGCATGTCGGGCAATGGCCGGGATCGCCCCGTAGGTCATCGTGGTCGGACACAGGGCACCGGCCTCGACCTGCGCCTGCAGCATGAAGCCTGCTGCGCGCGCCACATGGGCGCCGGCTTTGGGATTGGCCCAGGGGCTGGAGTGCAGGCCACGGCTGACAATGCCGCGCATCAGGTTATGCCAGGCTGGATTGAACTCCACTTGATCAGTCCGGTAGCCACGCGCATCGAAGTTACGCAGCACGGGCGTGTAGATATTCGCCTGCCGCCCTTGCTCGAAACTTTCCTCGCTGCCCAGCGCCGCGCCCGCGGTCTTGAGGGCATCGACCGCCCAGCCCGCCCCCTCCCGCACAACCGCTTCACGCAGCGCCGGATCCGACAGGAACAGGTTGTAGGACACCAGCGGGGGCGACTGATTGAATACGTCGTGAGTCGTGCTCTGCATGCCTTGGCGCTCCACCCGTTTATATTTTGTCGGGCGAGACTAAGCTGCACGAAATCGCCGATCAAGTCGGCGCGTCAAAACTCGCACAATTGTGCAACATACCGCCGCAATACCAGTAAGGCCGCGGCCGAAGCGGGACTCACCAGCCTCGGGCTTCAGGGTATGTCGGCGTAGGTCATGCGCCGCTCGATGATGGCGGCTTTACGCAGCAGGCGCTTGGCACTGCGGTTACGGTCGTAATAGCGGGGGTTGGGCACCATGGCAGCGAGCTTGGCGGCTTGGGAAGGCCCCAGGTTGGCGGCGCTGGTCTTGTAGTAGTGGCGGGCAGCCGCCTCGGCACCAAACACCCCGTTACCCCACTCGATCACATTGAGATAGATCTCGAAGATGCGGCGTTTATC
Source organism: Chitinimonas sp. BJYL2 (assembly GCF_027257935.1). Classification (NCBI taxonomy): domain Bacteria; kingdom Pseudomonadati; phylum Pseudomonadota; class Betaproteobacteria; order Neisseriales; family Chitinibacteraceae; genus Chitinimonas; species Chitinimonas sp. BJYL2. The sequence continues at coordinate 648,733 of NZ_JANZKW010000001.1, forward strand.
CAGGGTGGCTTCGAGCATCACGGTGATGATGGCTTCCTCGGCCTTGCGAAAATAGCTGCGCTTGCCCGAGAGGAACAGGTTCTTGGCCAATTGCTGGCTGATGGTGGAACCGCCGGCAGAGATGCGGCCTTTTTTCTGGTTTTTTTCCCAGGCGGTCTGGATGCCTTCCCAGTCAAAGCCCTCATGCTCCAGGAACTTGGCATCCTCGCTGGCCACCAGTGCGCGCTTGAGATGGGGTGAAATACGGTTGTACGGCACCCATTTGTGCTTGAGCTCGGCGTCCGGGTTCTTGTCCTGCAACACCTCGCGCTGGGTGTCCATGAACGCAGTGTCGGCAGGGTTATGGTCGCGCCACCACCAGATGTGGGCAAAGATCCATAGCTGGTAGAGGAGGACGAGGACAATCAGCGCCAGAACAAGGCGCCCGAACAGACTGAGTATGCGCATGAGGGCGGATTCTAGCGCGGATGACCGGCGGTGGCGCCAGCCGCCTGCGCACCTGCGCACCTGCGCCCGAAAGACGCAGACAGGCAGATTCACCGATGCCGACCGGCAACGTCCTGGCGTGCGGCTTGACGCAGGAAGACAAGCTGGCGGCGAAAATGGCGGCAATTGGCACAGAGCAGCAGGTGCAGACGCAGCTGCAGACGCTCCCTCATTCCTAGCGGGCGGTCCATGCCTTCCGATACGCGGTGTGTCGCTTGCTGGCAGTTCATCATGTGGCGTCCCCGAACCAGTGCTTTTCCAGGCACAAGCGCAAACTCATGCGTGCGCGGTACAGCATCACTGAGCAGTTGGTCGCGCTGATCTCCAGGTTCTGACAGATTTCCTCGATGTCGTAGCCCAGGCTTTCACGCATGGTGAACACCAGTGCGGTTCGTTTAGGCAGCCGCTCAGTGCAGGCGGTATAGACCCGCCAGAAATCCTGCTCTTCCAGGGCAGCATCGGGTGCAGCCCAGCGCCCCGGCGCTTCGCTGCCCCAATGGCCTCGCGTATCGAACAGACTGTCGAAATCACCGCCCTCCCCCTCGTCGTCTACGCGCTCGTCAAGCACCAGCGGGTCCCGGCCAAGGCGCCGCTGGGCGTCGATCAGCTTGTGCTTGAGGATGCCGGTAAGCCAGGTCTTGACGCTCGACTGCGCAGCAAATCCGCTACGTGCCTGCAAGGCCGCCAGCAAAGTGTCCTGTACGGCTTCTTCGGCCGTCGCTTCGTCACGCAGACGGAACACCGCATAGCGGAGCAGGTAGTCGCGGTAGGCGGCCAGCTCGGTTTCGCCCGGCAGGTGGCTCATTCGCTGCCCTCCGCCACCCTTGTCTCGGCCACCACCCGGTTTCGGCCCTCATCCTTGGCACGATACAAGGCCGCATCGGCGGCAATCAACAGCAAGGGCAGGTCCTGATCGTGAGACTGCATCTCGGCCACACCGATGCTCACCGTGTACGGGACCATGCGGCTGTCATCCAGCGTCAGCGGGGCATTTTCGACCGCCTCACGTATCCGCTCGGCCGCCTCAAGGGCCTGCGGCAAGGGGGTCTCCGGCAGCAGGATGGCAAACTCCTCACCGCCGAGTCGCGCTGGCAAATCGCCCTGACGGCGCGAGGTCTCCAGCAGCCGAGCCAGCCTGACCAGCACCTGATCGCCAACAGGATGACCATAGCTGTCATTGATCTGCTTGAAATGATCGATATCGAGCATCAGCAGGGACATAGGGCGGGCATGCCGTTGCGCCAGCTCGTAGGCCTCCCCGCCGCGCTCGAAAAAGCGCCGCCGGTTGGCCAGACCTGTCAGCGGGTCTGTGCCTGCCTCTTCCTCCAGCCTGAGCTCACGCGCGTGGCGGGCGGTGACATCGGTGAGGCTGAGCAGGACTTCATCGTCACGCTCACCATTGCCGCTAAGCAGGGTGGCGGACAAGGCGCCCCAGCAGTTGCTGCCATCCGGCCGGCGCAGGGCGAACTCCAGTTCGCGCAGGGTGCCGGCCTCACGCACGGCACGCCTTAGTCGGGGCCAGTCCTCCGGGTCCATGAACAGCTCGCTCACAGGCAGATCGTTCAGGGTGGCGAGCGGCACGCCCAGCAAGGCGGCCAGATCGGGATTGGCGTAGCGCAAACGGCCACTGTCGAGCTCGGCCAGACCCAGGGCCGAGGGTGAGGCCTCCAGGATGCTGCGCAGCCATTGCTCGCGGGCAGCCAGCCGGGCCTGGGAATCCGCCAGCACGCGGGCCTGCTTGCCCGCACGCCAAAGCTGCGCCAGCAGGGTGGCCCCCAACAGGCTGATGAAGAGCAGTGCCGCAATCGCAATACCGATGCTGGCATGCCAACCCGCCAGATAGTCGGCTTCGGCCAGCCCGGCGCCAACCTGGAACGGATAAGCGCTGATCGCACGCTCGGCGAGCAAGCGGGCTTCGCCATCCACGCTGGAGCGGACGAAATAGGTCCCGGCCAGCAGGCCGGTGGGCACCCAGCCCTCGCGGCTGAAGTTGCTGCCGATCAGGGACTGGCTGGGCAGCGGCTGCCGGGCGACGACACGCAGCGCGTTATCGTAGATAGCCAGCGCACCACGCTCGCCTACATTGAGGTCCTCGAAAGCCTTACCCCAGGCATCGACCTGCACGCCCGCCATCACGATGGCGCGTAGCCGGCCGTGCTGATCGCGCACGGGTCTGGCAAAAGCCACGCCTTTCTGGCCGGTGGTTCGCAGCAAATAGGGGGGCGATACCACCAGCGCATCCTCCCCCCGGCGCAACAGGCCTTGCAGGTGAGGCTGGTCGGAGAAATCCTGCCCAGGGGCGGCTGCACTGGAATACGCGATGCGCCCACGCCCATCCAGAATGCTCAGAGAGACGATGCTTGGCTGGCGTGCCAGACGGTCACGCAGGGCCATGATGGCCTCAAAACCCAGCGGTTCCGCCCAATCCAGGGGGGGATCCATGGGCAGGCGCTCGGATTCACGGGCTACATCGGCAAGCAGCAGGTCCACTTCCCGCAAGGTGGCCAGTACCCGTGTCTCCAGCAGGCGTGCCGTGTTGTGAGCCTGGGTGGCCGCCTGCATACGGGTGCTCTTGTAACCCGCATGCAGCCACCACGCGAGCGCAGCGGCAAAAACCAGCACGAGCACCAGCACGCCCAGCATGGCGACGCGCGTGCTACGCGGCAGAAAGGAGAGCGAGAGTCGCAAGATGGATGACAGCCGGAAGCAACGGGCGCAGTGCTGAACAGAATATCAACAAACTAGATCATGCCCCGCTAATTTGCGCGATCTACTGTACTGCACTGGCCGTGGCGGTCGTCAGGATTCCGGTCGGTCAGCCTGCGAACCAGCGGGCGGTTTGCTGACCCGCTTGGCGGTGCGCGAGCAGCACCTGCTTGAATACGGTCGGGTCCTTGCGGAAGGTCAGCTCACCCTCGGCCGGCTTGTGCCAGTCCCACAGGCGAGATACCCAGAAACGCAAAGCGGCCGCGCGCAGCATCAGTGGCCAGGCCTCGATCTCGTCCGGGTTGAGCGGGCGAACCGCCCGGTAGGCGAAACACAATGCCGCCGCGCGCACGGCATCGATCTGGCCGTCTTCCTGACGGCACCAGTCATTGACCGTAATGGCCAGGTCGTAGATCAGGATATCGTTGCAGGCGTAGTAGAAATCGATGAAGCCCCCGATACGGTCGCCATGCATGAGGACATTGTCGCGGAACAGATCGGCATGGATCACGCCGCTGGGCAAATGGGCAAAGCGGTGGCGTGCCTGTTCAGTGACTTCGTCGCGCAACAGGGCCTGCTCATCAGCGGGCAGATAAGCGTGCAGGTCGCGGGCGGCGGCCGTCCACCACTGCGGCCCGCGCGGGTTGGCCATGCGACCGGTATAGGTATCTCCCGCCCGGTGCATCTGCGCCAGCATCGCACCCAGTGCATCGCATTGCGCCACGTTGGGCGCCTCCACCGGCTCACCTTCCAGCCAGGCCACCATTACGGTGGGCTTGCCATTGAGCGTATCGATGTACTCATCACGCAGATTGGCAATCGGCGCTGCGCAGGCAATGCCGTGATGCGCCAGATGCGCCATCAGGTTCACGTAGTAAGGCAGTTCGTGGGCGTGCAGGGTTTCGAACAGGGTCAGCACATAGCGCCCCTGCGTGGTCTTCACCGCATAGTTGGTATTGGTGATGCCGGCGGCAATGCCCTTGATCTCGACCAGATCGCCGATCGAGTAGTGCTTGAGCCATTGCGCCAGTTCGGCGTGCGTAACAGTGGTGAAGACAGACATGTGGGCGTCAGTGGTAAGTGATGAGATTGCGTAAGGTGCATCAAGCGCAGCGCAATGCACCCTGCGCGCCAGCCCCGAGGGTGCGTCAGAACTTGAGGATCACCCAGCGCGGCGGCCGCACCGGTGCCTGGCCATCTCGCCGCACCATCTGGCCGGTGCCATCGTCATCACTGAGGAAATACTCGGGTCCGCTCTTGGGCTTGACCTTGATGAGGTAGAGCTTGCCGTTGGCACGGTACTCGGTCACGGTGGCATCGTCGCGCTCGACAATGGTGATCTCGGGCTCCACACCGGGGTCATCACTGACTACCGGCGGCAAGGGCGGGGGTGGCGGGACTGCAGGGGGTTTGTCGGCAGCCAGCACCGGCAGGGCCACAGCGAGGGTCAGGGCAATCAGGGCGGTACGCATGGGGCTCTCCCGGTTTCCGGTGTTCACAGGCTCAACTGCATCTCGCGCTCGGCCGGACTCAGGCCGAAACCGCGGGTCTCATAGAAGGCGAAGATAGCATCGACCACGGCACGGGGCTCGTCGATGACCTGCATCAAATCCATGTCATCGGGATTGATCATCTTCTCGTTGATCAGCGTGGCGCGGAACCAGTCGAGCAGTCCGCCCCAGAACTGGCTGCCGACCAGGATGATCGGAATCCTGCGGCTCTTGCCCGTCTGGATCAGGGTGAGCGCCTCGCTCAGCTCATCCAGGGTGCCGAAGCCGCCCGGCATCACCACAAAGGCCGTGGCGTTTTTCACGAACATCATCTTGCGGGCAAAAAAGTGGCGGAAGCTCTGGCTCACATCCTGATAGGCATTGCCGCCCTGCTCGTGCGGCAACAGGATATTCAGGCCTACAGACGGCGACTTGCCGTGGAAGGCGCCGCGGTTGGCGGCCTCCATGATGCCGGGGCCACCGCCTGAAATCACGCTGAAGCCGGCGTCCGACAAAAGGCGAGCGATTTCTTCGGTCTTCTTGTAATAGGGATGATCGCGCGGGGTGCGGGCCGAGCCGAAAATCGATACGGCAGGCTGAATGGCCTGCAAGCGCTCGGTGGCCTCGACGAATTCGGACATAATCTCGAAAACGCGCCATGCCTCGCGTGCACGGTAAGCCTGAGTGGCGGCATTGGCCGCCGGATCGGTGTTATCGGGTAATTTGGGGTGGGCTTTCATCAGCGGTTTCTCTCAACTTGTTCTATCCGTGGGAGCGCCATCGCCGGCAATCGTTCCGGTCCTGCGCTTCCCGTCTTGCCCGGGTGCTTACCATTCATGTCCGCCAAAACCCTGCTGCTGATCGACGGTTCGTCTTATCTGTATAGAGCGTTTCACGCACTGCCGGACCTGCGTAGCCCGGCTGGCGCACCGACCGGCGCCTTGCGCGGCATGGTGGCCATGCTCAAGAAGCTCGTGAAGGAACTCCCGGCCGATTATATCGGTTGCGTCTTCGACGCCAAGGGCAAGACGTTCCGCGACGACTGGTATCCCGAGTACAAAGCCCAGCGCGCCCCCATGCCCGACGACCTGCGCGCGCAGATCGAACCCATCCATCTGGCCGTGAAGGCACTGGGTCTGCCCATCCTGATGGTCGATGGCGTGGAAGCCGATGACGTGATCGGCACCTTGGCTGCCCAAGCCGGGGCAGCCGGCATGCAGGTGGTGATTTCCACCGGCGACAAGGACATGGCCCAACTGGTCAACCCGCAGGTACGCCTGGTCAATACGATGACTGACGAAACGCTGGACGAAGCCGGCGTGCTGGCCAAGTTCGGCGTGCCGCCCGAGCGTATCGTGGATTATCTGACCTTGATCGGCGACACCGTCGACAACGTACCCGGCGTGCCCAAATGCGGCCCCAAGACCGCGGTGAAATGGCTGAATGAATACGGCAGCCTCGACGCCATTGTGGCCCGCGCCGACGAGATCGGCGGCGTAGTCGGCCAGAACCTACGCGATACGCTGGGCTGGCTGCCCATGGGCCGCAAGCTCGTCACCATCAAATGCGATGTAGATCTGGCCGCCGACATGCCGGCCGGCTTTGACAGCCTGCGCCCGCGCGATGCCGACCAGAGCGCGCTGCTGAATCTGTACGAGACCTATGGCTTCAAGAGCTGGCTGAGCGAGATGAAGGGCGAGGCCGCCGTCGGCGACAAATACGCTGCCGAGGGCAACACCGCCGCACTGCGCAGCTTTGCACCTGCTGAAGTGGGTGAAGTGCGCGAACTGGATCGCAGCAACTACACCACGATACTGACTGAGGCGCAGCTCGATGATTGGCTGGCCAAGCTGGATGCAGCCGAACTGGTGGCCGTGGATACCGAAACCGACAGCCTCGAACCCATGCTGGCGCGCATCGTCGGCATCAGCTTTGCGGTCGCCGAAGGTAAAGCCGCCTACCTGCCGCTGACCCACCACTACGCCGACGCCCCCGCGCAACTGCCGCTGGAAGCCACGTTGGCCAAGCTCAAGCCCTGGCTCGAAAACGCCACGCGCCGCAAGGTCGGCCAGAACCTCAAATACGATCAGCATGTATTCGCCAACCACGGCATCGCCCTGCGTGGCATCGCCGAGGACACGCTGCTGCAGTCCTATGTGCTCGACAGCACCGAGCGCCACAATATGGATGACCTCGCCGCCAAGCATCTAGGCATCAAGACCATGCTGTACGAGGAAATCTGCGGCAAGGGCGCCAAGCAGATCGGCTTTGCCGAAGTGGCCATCGATGTCGCCGCCGCTTACTCGGCCGAAGATGCCGATGTAACGCTGCGCCTGCACCAGACCTTTGCCCCGCAACTGAAGGCCGAGCCCAAGCTCGATGACGTCTACCGCAACATCGAACTCCCCTCGCGCGAGGTGCTGTTCAAGATGGAGCGCCACGGCGTGCTGCTTGATAGCAACTTGCTACACAAGCAGAGCCACGAGCTGGGCCAGGCGATGATGCGGATCGAGCAAGAAGCCTACGAGCTGGCCGGCCAGCCCTTCAATCTGGGTTCGCCCAAGCAGATCGGCGAAATCCTCTTCGACAAGCTGCAATTGCCGGTCAAGAAGAAAACCCCCAAGGGCGCACCGAGCACCGACGAAGACGTGCTGACCGAACTCGCGCAGGATTTCCCGCTGCCCGCCAAGCTGCTCGAACACCGCAGCATGGCCAAGCTCAAGTCCACCTATACCGACAAGCTGCCGCTGATGGTGAACCCGCGCACCGGCCGCGTGCACACCAACTACGCGCAGGCCGTGGCGGTAACGGGCCGGCTCGCCAGCAATGACCCCAATCTGCAGAACATCCCCGTACGCACGGCGGAAGGCCGACGCATCCGCGAGGCTTTCATCGCGCCAGCCGGCCATGTGATTGTCAGCGCCGACTATTCGCAGATCGAGCTGCGCATCATGGCGCACCTCAGTGGCGATGCCGGCATGCTCAAGGCCTTCGAGGCCGGCATCGACATTCACCGCGCCACCGCTGCCGAGGTATTCGGCACCACGCCCGATGCGGTGACCAGCGAGCAGCGTCGTTACTCCAAGGCCATCAACTTCGGCCTGATCTACGGCATGAGCGCCTTCGGGCTGGCGGCCCAGCTGGGTATCGAGCGCAGCGCGGCGCAGCAGTTTGTCGATCGCTACTTCGCCCGCTACCCCGGCGTGGCCGAATACATGCAGCGCACGCGCGAGCAGGCGCGCTCGCAAGGCTTTGTAGAGACGTGGTTCGGCCGCAAGCTCTGGCTGCCCGAAATCAAATCCAGCAACCAGGGCCGCCGCGCCGGGGCCGAGCGCGCCGCCATCAATGCACCCATGCAAGGCACCGCGGCCGATCTGGTGAAGCTGGCCATGGTGGCCGTGCAGGACTGGATCGAGGCCGAGAAGCTGGCCAGCCGGCTGATCATGCAGGTGCACGATGAACTGGTACTTGAGGTGCCCGAGGCCGAAGTCGATCTGGTCAAACAGCGGCTGCCCGAGCTGATGGCCGGCGTCGCCGCGCTGCGCGTGCCGTTAACGGCCGAAGTGGGCATCGGCCCGAACTGGGAAGCCGCCCACTAGCGACACGACCGCCCCGCACGGGTGCACCTTGAATGGCAGGCCACAGCCGATCTCCTATAGTGATCCTGAGGCCGTCTGCCCGTTCAAATCAAACTCGTGCCCCAGGGGGTTGTCATGTTTCAGTCTTTCCGTAACGCGCGGATTTCCGTGCAGGTGCTGATCGTCTGCGGTCTGGTCTGCACCATCGTGTTCTCGGCCATTACCGCCTATGTCGCCACCCAGACCCGTGCGGTGGCGGTGGCCGAGGCCAAGCAGAACCTGCGCAATACCCTGAACGTGCTCAACGGCCTGCTGGATGTGGCCTACCACGCTGCCAAACGTCGCGGCGAGCGTGAAATCGCCATCTTCCACGATTACATCGGCGGGGACCTCAAGCCCACGGGCGAGACCACTCTGGCCGGCGAGATCAGCGTGCCCGTGCTGGCTACGGCCAACGGCACCATGACCGGCAATCTGGATATTCTCGACGCGTTCAAGAAAGCCAGCGACGGCCTTGAGGGCGCCGTGGTGCAGCGCGTGGATGGCAAGTTCGTGCGCACCGCCACCATGCTCAAGAAAGAGGGCAAGTCCATGGTGGGCTCGGTGATCAAGGATGATGATCCAGTCGCGGCCGCCATCCTCGCCGGCAAGCCTTACCTCGATATCATCCTGCGCAACGGCAAATACAGTGTGAGCCGCGCCGAACCGTTCAAGGACGCAAACGGCCAGTTGCTCGGCTACTACTCGGTGCGCGTACCCCTGGGTGGCGATATCGAGGCGATCAACCAGATCCTCGCCAAGGTCACCATTGGCGCCACCGGGGCGGTTTTCGCCATAGCCCCTACGGGCGACGACAACCTGGGTCAGCTCATGGTGGCCCGCGAGCACGTGGGCAAGAGTGTGCGCGAAGCCGGCGATGCCTCCCTGCTGGACGTGACGCGCGAGTTGCTGGCCAACAAGCAGGGGGATTTCCACTATCAGGTGGAGCGCGACGGCAAGACCGCCGAGAAATTCATGGTCTACGACTACAACCCGAACTGGAAGTGGCACATCGCCGCCGGTAGCTACACCGACGAATTCATTACCGGTGCGCTGGACCTGCAGCGCAAACTCATCGTGCTCAGCATCCTCTCGGCGCTGGCCACCGTTGCCCTGCTCTACGTCACCATCCTGCGCCAGCTCAAACCGCTGAAGGATGTACAGAATGGTCTGGCGGCCATTGGGCAGGGACGTTTTTCCACCCGCCTGCGCGAGGGTGGCCCCCGCTCCCATAACGAAATGGATGGGCTGGCCCATGAAATCAACGGCATGGCCGGCCGGCTCGGCGAGCTGGTGCAGGGCGTGACCGACGCCTCCACCCGGGTCAAGGAATCGGCCGGGACCTTGCGTACCCAGACCAGCGAAATCGCCGATGCCAGCCTGCAGCAAAGCCGCGCGGCCTCGGAGATGGCAGCAGCCGTCGAAGAGCTCTCGCAAAGCATTGCCGAAGTGGCCAGCCACACCCAGTCGGCCCGCGAACTGACCCGCACCGTGGAGCAGGGTGCCCACGATGGCTTGCAGCGGATTGACCACAGCGTGACCGAAATCCAGCGCATTTCTTCCGCCGTGGACGAGAGCGCCCAGGCTATCGTGGCGCTGGGCGAGCGATCCAAGGAAATCACCGGCATTGTCGGCACCATCCGCGACATTGCCGAGCAGACCAATCTGCTGGCCCTCAATGCCGCCATCGAAGCCGCCCGCGCGGGTGAACATGGCCGCGGCTTTGCGGTGGTGGCGGACGAAGTGCGCAAGCTGGCCGAACGCACCAGTTCGTCCACGCAGGAGATCACCCAGATGGTCTCGAATATCCAGTCCGAAACCCTCACCGCGGCCGAGCGCATGCAGGTGGTCAACGGCATGACGCTGGCCGGCGTGGATAGCGTACGTGCCGCGGGCTCCTCGCTGCGGGAGATTGCCGGCCGCGCCAGCGAGGTAAGCCGCATCGTCACCGATATTGCCGACGCCGCCGGCGAACAGAGCACCGCCAGTCAGGTGGTGGCGCAAAGCGTCGAGCGCATTGCCAATATGGCGCAGCAAAATGCCGATGCCTGCAGCCACGAAGACGAAACCGCCAATCAACTTGCCCAAGTGGCCACCGGCCTGCAAAGCCGGCTCAGCAGTCTAAACGCCTGATTCACTCCCCCTGCCGGTCATCGGTGCGCGCGCTTCGTGAATGCTCACAAGGTGCGCGCCGATGGCCGGTCTGTTCCCGCCTTGTTTTTACGCCCGATTGCGTCGAATCTGAGTAAAAAGCGCCGCACAACAAAGCGCAAAACCTCGGGCAATCATAAGTTGGACACGGCTGGTATCGACCCTCTGACCGGTTTTCTGGACCGGCAAGGCTGTCTGCGCGATGCAGAGCGGCTGGTTGCGCGTTCCCGGCGCGAGGAACGGCCTTTGTCTGCTGTCTGGGTCAACCTCGATCGCTTTCGCCAGATCAATGGTTCCTTGGGATTGGGCGGTGGAGACGCCGTGATCGCCAAGATGGCCGAACGGCTGCACGGCCGATTTGCCCACCGGGTCCACTTGGCACGCATGGGCAGTGACGAATTCGTGATGCTGGCGCCCGATCTGAGTCTCGACGAAGCCCAGCTGATGGGCAATGAAGCGCAGCAACTGATCGGCATGCCGATGGAAGTCGGCTCGATCTATCTGCACCCCTCGTGCTCGGGCGGTGTGGCGCATCTGGAGTACGCCGAAGAAGCCGAGCACCTGCTGCAACGCGCCGAGCATGCCATGCACGAGGCCAAGCGGCAGGGCGGTGCGCGCATCGTGATGTCGGGTGAGGAAGCCACACCGGGCAGGTTGGGTATCAAGCTCGCGCGTGAAGAGCTGGACGTGGAGCACAAGCTGCACGCTGCGCTGGAGGTGGGCGGCCTGTATCTGCATTACCAGCCCATCGTGCGTTTTGATGGCAAGGTAGAAGCCGTGGAAGCCCTGATGCGCTGCGAACTGGATGGTGAGATGGTGCCGCCGGTCAAGTTCATCCCCGTGGCCGAAAAAACCGGCCTGGTAATCCGCCTTGGCGAGTGGAGCCTGATGCAAGGCGCCATGCAGGCAAGGCGGCTCGCGGATCTGGGCACGCCGACCAAGGTGGCCATCAATGTCTCGCGCGCCCAGCTCACCGCACCCAAGTTTTCCCAGGCACTTTACGCAGCCCTGCTATGCAGCGATGTGGACCCGGCGCTGATCGAACTGGAAATCACCGAATCCCTGTTCATGGATGTCTCCGAACGGGTACAGGCCAATCTGCGCGCTGCAACGGCCATGGGCGTGAGCCTGTCGATCGACGATTTCGGCACCGGTTATTCGTGTCTGGCCACGCTCAAGGATATTCCGGCCGGCAAGCTCAAGCTCGACCGTGCCTTTGTGGTGCCGCTGCCGGATGACGCGCGCGTCTATGCCGTGGTCAAGGCCATCAGCCAGCTCGGGCGCGAGCTGGGCATGACCGTGGTGGCAGAAGGCGTCGAGAGCATGACGCAGTCCGATGCGCTGCAGGCGGCGGGGGTGGATGCCATCCAGGGCTATATGCACGCCCGCCCCATGAGTGGCGATGCCGTGGCGGCGTGGCTGGCCCGCCAGCATGAACTGACAGTGAGGCCAATGTGACCGATAACGAGACAGGGCTGGAAGCCCTGTATGCCCGGACCGTACTGGACATCGGTATCCCCCCGCGCCCCATCGTGCTGGATGTGCTGGCACGCGAGCTGCGCAGTGGCGAGCCGAACTTCAATCGTATCGCCAATACGGTGGCCGAGGATGTGAGCCTATCGGCCGGGCTGATCAAGACAGCCAACTCACCTTTCTTCGGCTTCCGGGTGCGCGCACGCAGCGTGGCTCACGCACTGACGATGCTGGGCATCGATACTGCCAGCAAGGCGATTGCTGCCGTGGCGCTGCGCAATGCCTTCCCGCCCAGCCCGACCATGGAACGCTTCTGGGATGCCTCTGCGCGGATTGCCGAGTATTCGGGCTGTCTGGTGGATTTGCTGGGCGTACGCGAAGGGGTGCATATGGATGATGCGTATACCTTCGGCCTGTTCCGCGATTGCGGCATGCCGGTGCTGATGCGCAAGTTTCCTGCCTACAAGCACACGCTGGAGCGCGCCAATGCCGATGCGGAGCGCCGCTTTACCAACGCCGAAGAGGATGATTTTCCGACCAACCACGCCATCGTCGGCTGCCTGCTGGCGCAAAGCTGGTCGCTCCCCGAGGAAATCTGCCAGGCCATCCGCCATCATCATGACTTCCTGCTGCTGCAGACCGGTGCAGCCTCCCTGCCACCAGCCAGCCCGCGCCTGATTGCGGTGGCGCAGATCGCCGAATACATCCACCAGCAGCACAGCGGCATGTATCACACGCAGGAATGGCGCAAGCTGGGACCGAGCTGTCTGAACTTGCTGTCCCTCAGCGAAGAGCGCTTGCCCGCACTGGTTGAACAGGTGCTGCTCGCGAGCCAGGCGCGCGACGACACCTAGCGCATCGCCGCATCAACGACCTGCCCCCGGATGCCGGTTACAATACGGGCATGTCTTTAGCGCCCCAACCCACCAGTCGCGAACTCTATCTGCGCATACTCCGCCATACCCTGCATTACAAATGGGTATTGGCCGCCTCGTTTCTGGGCCTGATTGTCATGGCAGCCACTGAAGCCGGCCTCAACATGCTGCTCAAGCCGCTGATCGATAACAATCTGGTTCCCAATGGCGGTCGCGAGCAGGCGATCTGGGTGATCCCTGCCATACTCGTCGGTTTGGCCGTGGCGCGTTTTCTGGCCAGTGTGGTCAACGCCTATGCGGTGTCCTGGCTCGCCAACCGCATGCAGTTCGATCTGCGTCAGCAAATGTTTGCGCGCCTCTTGACCCTGCCCAATGGCGATTTCGAGAAAGAGTCCGGCGGCGTGCTGATGAGCCGGATCAGTTACGACGTCACCGGCATTACCCGCGCCAGCACCCATGTGCTGACTGTGTCCATCCGCGACACCTTGCTGGTGATTGCGCTCCTGAGCTGGATGCTGTGGCTGGACTGGCAGCTGACCCTGATCTGTTTTGCCGTATTGCCCGTGGTGGCCTTCAGCATCCAGAAGGTCGGCAAGCGCCTGCGGCGCCTGAGCCTGGGCGGGCAGGACGCCATGGCCGAGCTGGGGGGCGTGCTGGATGAAGCCATCGGCGGGCAGCGCGTGGTCAAGATTTACGGCGGCCAACCTTATGAACAGGCCCGCTTTGCCCGCGTAGCCAACCGCCTGCGCAGTGCGTACATCAAGATTGACCTGACCACGGCCCTGAACTCCGGCTTTGTCGTGCTCATGGTGGCCACCACCCTGGCGGGCATCATCTACTTTGCCAGCCTGCGGGCGAGTGCCGGCCTGCTCACCGCCGGTGCTTTCATCTCGTTCATGACCGCCATGCTGCAGATCCAGACCCCGGTCAAGAACCTCACCAAGATGAACGAAGAACTGCAGCGCGGCCTGGCAGCTGCCCAGACCGTGTATGGCCTGATCGACCGTGCCGGCGAGGTGGACGAGGGCAAGCTCACCATGGATCGGCCTGCGGGCAGGCTGACCTTGGCCGGTGTGGCAGTACGTTATGGTGATAGCCCGACGCTGGCGCTGCGCGATATCGACCTCGATATTGCGCCGGGCGAGGTCGTTGCCCTGGTTGGCGGCTCCGGCAGCGGCAAGACCACCCTGGCCATGCTGCTGCCCCGCTTCATGGACCCCAGCGCAGGCAGCATTCAGCTAGACGGACACGATATCCGGGACTACACCCTGGCCAGCTTGCGCCGGCAAATCGCGCTGGTGAGCCAGGATGTGGTCCTGTTCAACGATACGGTGACCGCCAATATCGCCTATGGCGACCCGGCTCCGGATCTCGCGCGCGTCCACGCCGCGGCGCAGGCTGCGCAAGCGCATGATTTCATTACAGCCATGGCATCCGGTTACGAGACCCCGATCGGCGAAAACGGCGCCCGCCTCTCGGGCGGACAGCGACAACGGCTCGCCATTGCCCGCGCCCTCTACAAAGATGCCCCGGTGCTGATTCTGGATGAGGCCACCTCGGCCCTAGATACCGAATCGGAGCGGCTCGTCCAGTCTGCCCTGGAAACGCTGATGAAAGGCCGCACCACGCTCATCATCGCCCACCGTCTGAGCACGATCGAAAAGGCCAACCGGATACTGGTGATGCGGCAAGGCGAGATTGTTGAATCCGGCACGCATGCTGCCCTGCTTGCCCAGCAGGGTGCCTATACCCGACTTTGGCAAACCCAGCATGGCTGACACGCGGCGCGACGATGCGCCACGTCGCATCCTGATCATCAAGTTATCCGCCATGGGCGATCAGCTGTTTACCGCTGCCGCGGTCACTGACCTGAAGCGGCGCTGGCCCGATGCCGAGATTGACTGGCTGGTGGACGAGCGCTTTGCCGACATTCCGCGCATGCATCAGCACGTTGCCCGCGTACTGGCTATCCCGCTCAAACGCTGGAGCCGATCGCTGGGCAGCCTGCAAAGCTGGCGCGCCCTGTTTGCCTGTATCGGCGCGCTGCGCGCACACCCTTACGACTTGGTGATCGATGGCCAGGGCCTGTGGAAAAGCGCGCTTTGCTGTGCGCTGGCACGGGCAAGCCGGCGAGTCGGGTTCAGCGCCGATGCCTGTGGCGAAGCGCCCGCAGCGCGCTTCTACGATGCCCACTTCCACCCCGCAGCGACCTGCCATGCCGTCGCGCGGCAACGGGCCTTGGTGGCTTTCGCTGCCGATACCGACGCAGCGCGAGCCGTCGACTACGGCCTGCAAGCCAGGCGCTCCCCCCGGCCCTCACAACGCGTGGTGTTCCTGCACGGCGTCTCGCGTGATCACAAGCTGTGGGATGAAGATCACTGGATCGCGCTGGGCCGACGCTTCCTTGAGGCCGGCTGGCAGATCGACATCGCTTGGGGTAGCGATGCGGAGCGGCAACGTGCCGAGCGCATGGGCGCAGGCATGGGCGCAGGTGCGCAACTGCTGCCCCGATTGCCCCTGC
Organism: Chitinimonas sp. BJYL2; assembly: GCF_027257935.1. NCBI lineage: Bacteria > Pseudomonadati > Pseudomonadota > Betaproteobacteria > Neisseriales > Chitinibacteraceae > Chitinimonas > Chitinimonas sp. BJYL2. The sequence goes on from NZ_JANZKW010000001.1 coordinate 664,052, forward strand.
AGGATTGGCCCGACTATCTCGCCGGCTGCGGCATGGTGGTGGGGCTCGATACCGGGCTGACGCATCTGGCCGCCGCCTGCCGCACCCCGACTCTCGCGCTCTTCACCGCCACCGATCCGGCCTTTTTCCAGCCAGCCCCCGGCTATGGGGTGGCGCTCGGCGGCATCGACGTCTCGCCCACGGTGGAACAGGTGTGGCAAGCCGGAATGCCTTGGCGCACAGCGGCCTGCGCCCCGGATCAGAATGGGAACTGACCTACCGTGCCACCTGCTCTCCTTTACACCCTGATCGGCCTCGCTGGCGCCAGCATCCCTACCAGCACCGCCTTGCTTAACCTGATGAGTGCCGTATTGCTGGTGCTCGGGCTTGCGGAGGCTGAGAGCCGGCGCCGGCTTGCCGATGTAATGCGCATGCCCGTTGTCTGGGTGGGGCTGACCCTGGCGACCCTGGTCGTCATCGGGTGTTTCTGGGGGCCGGCGAGTACCCCGGAAGTCCTGCGCGAACTCGGCAAATTCCGCTGGTTGCTGCCCTTGCCGGTGTGGGTCGCCTTGCTACACACGCCGGAACGCCAGAAAGCCTTGGCCTGGGGCCTGGGTGCCGGTGTCGCCATTGCCGTGGGGGCCTCCTATCTGGGTGCCGCCTTGGGCTGGCCGACCCGCCACCAGATTCACGATCAGCTGGCCGTGGCCAATCCGGAAGCCTACCGGCAAAGCTGGGTCTACCTGCAGGCCCACATCTATCACAACTATTTTGTCGGCATGGTGCTGTACCTGATCGCAGCTGGTTTCCTGCTGAAGCGCTGGTCACCCCGGATGCGGCCCTGGCTCATGCTGGCTGCCGCGATCCTGCTCGTCAATGCTTTCTGGATGGTGCAGGGCCGCAGCGGCCAGATCCTGATCTTGGTGCTGGCCATGGTGCTGATCGTGCAACGCTTTGCCTGGCGGGGCCTGCTGATCGGCGCCCTCTGTCTGGCCGTGCTCGTGCCGGCGCTTTATGTTGCCGCGCCGGGGTTTCGCTACGGTGTCGTCCGTGCCGCCAACGATCTGGATCAGTTTGCCCAAGGCAACGCCAACACCTCGATCGGTGCCCGCCTGGATTTCCACCGCAACAGCGTGAAACTGATGGCCGAGCATCCCTGGCTGGGCGTGGGCACTGGTAGTTACCGTCACGCGTATCAGGCACTCACCGGCTACCGGGACTCCCTGCTCGCAAGCCACAATCCGCATAATGACTACCTGAGGCTCGGCGTGGAGCATGGCATTGCGGGACCGCTGCTGCTCATACTCTGGCTTGTCGCTGCCTGGCGGCAACTCGGCAAGGCAGAAACCTACCCTCGCTGGCTGGGTCAGGCCTTACTGGCGAGCATGGCGATTGCCTCACTGGGGAATTCGTTCTTTACCGACAATGTCACCAGCATAGGGGCCACCATGCTGTTGTCTGCACTGTTGTATCCCACCCTCCGGAAACCTCATGACGGCTGATGCCTTGCCACGGATCCATATCCTCTCGCTCGCGGATTGCACCGAGCGGCGCGTGCACATGGCCGAGCAGTTTGCACATCATGCGCCCGGCATAGCGTACGAATTCTTCGACGCGCAACGCATCTCGCGCCGCGAGGACTATCCCGCCGATTACGATGTGCGCGCCCGTCAGCGCCTGTTCGGTGACGACCTGCGCCCCGGCGAGGTAGGTTGCTTCATGAGCCACCGGGCACTATGGCAAGCCTGCGCAGCATCCCCGGACGCGGCATGGTGCATTCTGGAAGACGATATCGTGCTCACCCCCGACTTCGTCCCGGCCCTGCGTGCACTCATGGCACACCGTCAAGATTGGGACATCGTCCGACTGATGACCTTGTTGCCGCGACGTGGCGGATGGTGCCAGCAAGCACTGGATGCGAGCTACGCGCTGCACGCCCATGATCGCCCGCCATCCGGCCTGCAAGGCTATCTGATCCAGCCGCACAGCGCGGCAGCCCTGGCCAAGCTTGCCGCGTCCATCGTCTGGCCCATCGATGAAACCGTTGATCTTTACTGGCAACACAAGCAGCGGCTGTATACCCTGATGCCCGCCGCGATAGACTTGGCCCCGGCGTTCAATTCCACTATCGGCCAGCGCAGCAGCAGCCGGCGCCCTCGCTGGCGCAAGTGGCAGCGCGAGTTGATCAATGGCTGGCAGGGCCTCTCCAGAAAACTCTTTAACCTCCGCCATTACGGGCGATGCTGATCATGGTGAACGATCCCCACTCCGTCGGTCTGGTGCAGGCGCAATGCGCCCACTTTGATGAGCCCTTCCAGCTCCAGAGCGGTGCCGTCATCCCGCAGTATCAATTAATGTATGAGACCTACGGCACCCTGAATGCCGAGCGCTCCAATGCCATACTGATCTGCCACGCGCTCTCGGGTAACCACCACGTCGCAGGCCGGTATACGCCGGAAGACAAGTACCCCGGCTGGTGGGACACCATGGTCGGGCCGGGCAAGCCGATTGATACCCGTCGCTTCTTTGTCGTTGGCGTCAACAACCTTGGCGGCTGCCATGGCTCCACCGGCCCTTCCAGCATTGACCCGGCCACCGGCAAACCCTGGGGCTCGCGCTTCCCCGTTGTGGTCGTCAACGACTGGGTGCAGACACAGGCCAGACTGGCCGACCGGCTGGGCATCGATCGCTGGGCTGCCATCATCGGCGGTAGCCTCGGCGGCATGCAGGCGCTCCGCTGGACCGTGAGTTTCCCCCAGCGGGTACGTCACTGCCTGACCATCGCCTCGGCACCTCGCCTCACCGCCCAGAACATCGCCTTCAATGATGTGGCCCGCAACGCCATTCTCACCGACCCGGATTTCCACGGCGGTGATTACTACGAGCATGGCGTTGTCCCGCGCCGTGGCCTGCGCCTTGCGCGGATGCTGGGCCATATCACTTATCTCAGTGATGCCGGCATGGGCGGCAAATTCGGACGCCAGCTCAAGGGCGATGAATACGGCTTCGGCTTTGAGACCGACTTCGAGATCGAAAGCTATCTGCGCTATCAGGGCGACCGCTTTGCCGACGTGTTCGATGCCAATACCTACCTGCTGATGACCAAGGCCCTCGACTACTTCGACCCAGCACGCCACTTTGGCGGCAGTCTCCCCGCAGCGCTCGCTGCCACCCAGGCCAAGTTCCTGGTGGTCAGTTTCGACAGTGACTGGCGCTTCTCACCCGAGCGCTCCAAAGAAACCGTCAAAGGCCTGCTCGATGCCAAGAAGCATGTGAGTTATGCCGAGATTGAATCCGTACACGGCCACGACGCCTTCCTGATGACCGACGAACCCTATATGCGCCTGATGCGTGCTTATCTGAACCGTGTGGCAGAGGAGGTAGGCGCATGAGCACCACGACTTACATACAGACCGACACCCTGCGCCCCGACCTCGCCCGCATCGCTCACTGGATCGCCCAGGAAACCCGCGTACTGGATCTGGGCTGCGGCGACGGCGAGTTGCTGGCTTGGCTGCGCGATCACAAACAGGTCAGCGGCTATGGCGTGGAAATCGATGTCGAAGGCGTCATCGGCTGCATCAGCCGCGGCGTCGATGTCATCCAACGCGATCTGGAGTCCGGTCTGGCCGGCTTCGAGGCCGACAGCTTCGACTATGTGGTCCTGTCGCTCACCATCCAGTCGATGAAACGGGTGGAGTTGATCCTCGACGAGATGCTCCGCGTCGGTCGCACCGGCATCATCACCTTCCCTAATTTCGGCTATTGGGAAAACCGCTGGCAGCTGCTGTTCGGCCGCATGCCGGTATCGGAAACCATTCCTTACCAGTGGTACAACACCCCCAATATCCACCTGTGCACCCTGCACGACTTTGACGACCTGATCACAGCCCGCGGTGGCCGCGTGACCGGCCAGATGGTGCTGCACCAAGGCGAGCGGGTCGAGTTCCTGCCGAATCTGCGGGGTAGTCTGGCCTTGGTCCGTTTTGAGCGCGCCTGATGGTGATGATGTACGCAGCACCACACCGCGCAGGCAACACCCCCGTTTCCACCATGACCGCTTTTGAATCCCGCTTGCCCGACCTGATCAACAGCCTTGCCAATGAAGGCTGGGCGATTTGCGACGACTTCCTGTGCGCCGATGAAGTGCGCGCCCTCCGCCAAGAGGGTGAGCGCCGTCTGGTAGCCGGCGAATTCCATCGCGCTGGCGTGGGTCGCGGCAGCGCTCAGCAAATCCGCGACGATATTCGCGGCGACGCAGTGCGCTGGCTAGACCCCCATGCGCCGAGCGATGCCGAGCGCTGTTATTGGTCGCGGATCGAGTCACTGAAATGCGAACTTAATCGCCAACTCTTTCTGGGTATCCGCGAAGGTGAATTTCACTATGCGAGTTACCCGGTCGGCAGCTTCTATCAGCGCCATATCGACCGTTTCCGGGATGATGATGCGCGGACTGTCTCGGTCGTTTGCTATCTGAACGACGCTTGGGAAACCACCCACGGGGGGCAGATCCGCCTATGGCTGGGAGCCTCACCCAACGACGAGTATCTGGACATAAGTCCGATCGGCGGGCGTCTGGTTCTGTTCATGTCTGACAGGTTCTGGCACGCCGTCCAGCCTGCCAACCGGGTTCGCTGGTCACTCACAGGCTGGATGCGCCGATAGGCGTGGCGCTCCAGCCCTTTACCTTGTTCGTGCCATGACAATCACTCAACGCATTAAATGGTCAGATACCCCTGTCTGGCTGGTACTGCTGGTCATCACACAGTTCGTCCTCAGCGTCGGTCTCGGCTTGCCGGGACAACTGAGCGTGGACTCCATCATCCAGCTGTATGAAGGACGCACACTTCACTTCATTTCCTTCAACCCCCCCCTGATGTCGGTGCTGCTGGGCATACTGGACAAACTTGGCGGCGCACCCGAAGGGTTTGTTGTGTTGTCCGCCCTGCTGTTAAGCAGTGCAACCTGGCTGGCACTTGCGCCAGGACGATCCAGCCCGGCCTGGCGTCTGGTACTGGCAGGCTTGCTGGTGCTTAACCCGATCATGCTGCTGTACACCGGCATCGTCTGGAAAGATGTGCTGCTGGCCCATGTCGTTGTCCTTGCTTTCCTGATCCCCGCCCGTCTTCAGGCCCTGCACGGGCTGTCGCGCTGGTCAGGGCTGGCGGCCTTGCTGGTGCTGATGACCATCATGGTCGGCGTGCGGCAACAAGGCATCCTGTTTGCTGTTGCACTGAGCCTGCTGACTGCATGGCAGCTTTATCCTCGCCGTCTGATCGGGCTGCTGGTCGCTGCCTTGATGATTGCGGTACCGCCCGCGCTGAACAGCGCCATCGGCAGCTTTGCCCATGCGCGGGGACTCAATGCGCTCCCCCCAGGGGGCGAGGTGGGTCTCAAGATACTCATGCGCTATGACCTCGTCGGCATGCTGTCCCAGGGCGCTCCGGCATCCAGCGCCATCAGTCAGCCAGTGCTGGAGGAGCTGCAGGCCAACGTCCCAAAATACAGCAGCCGCCGGGTCGATACGCTTGATGGTCCCGAGAAACGCTATTGGGATGTTTCACTGGTGGATACCTCCCGCATCTGGCTAGACCAAGTCCGCATGGATCCTGCCGCCTACCTGTCGCACCGGGCGGAGGTATGGCTAAGCACGTTGGGCTGGTACGGCGTCTCGCAGTGCCTACCCTATCATCGAGGCATTGCTGGTCCGATCAATCATCCTTTAGCGAACGAGGAGCTGACCGGAAAGCTGGGATTGGCACCTCACGAGGGCCGTTACGCGCAAAGAATACACAGAGCGGTAACGCGCCTGGCCGACACTCCGCTTTACCGACATTGGTACTACCTGCTCGTAGCGTGCGGTCTTGTGATTCTGTACTGGCGCCGCCGGGACTGGGCGGCAACAACGCTGCTCAGCTGTACGATTGCTTTTGTCGGCAGCTATGCCTTGATTGGCATCGCCTGCGACTTTCGCTACAACTACACGCTATTGGTTACAGTCAGCCTGCTTGCAGCGAGAGCCCTTGCCATCAGGGCTCCCTCATCAACCAGCCGCGAAGTCAAATGGTGAAGTTGGCTGAACTATTCCGTTTTGGCGTGGTGGGTGGCGGTGTGTTTGCACTGGATACCGGCCTGTTTCTCATCGTGTACCATCTCACATCTCACGCCGCCCTGTCCAATCTGGTCAGCATGCTGGCAGGCTTTCTGATGGGCCTGTTTGCGCACCACCGGATCACCTTCAAGCAGCAACAACCACTCCGACTGGCGACCGCCTTACGCTACGGGGGTGGCTTCGCATTCAACCTGCTGCTGGGGACCGTCTTGCTATCGGTCAGTCTGGCCGCAGGCATGATGCCACTTTGGGCCAAACTACTGGCCACTGCCGCCGTTGTCATCAGCAACTATCTGATATCCCGATACTTTGTATTCCGCGCTCACTGACCCGACTACCGACATGTCCTCCACCCACCCTTTGCCGCGAATCTGCGCCGTTGTACCTGCCTACAAAGTCCACAACTTTGTTGTCAACGTCGTGAACGGCTTGTTTGATTACGTCGATCACGTATTCGTTGTGGATGACGCCTGTCCTCACGCATCAGGTCACACCGTTGAACAGGCATTTTCGGGCCATCCTCAAGTCACGGTGCTACGGTTGCCAGACAACCTGGGGGTCGGCGGCGCCGTCATGGCCGGTTACAAAGCGGCAGCAGAGCAAGGCTTCGAGATCCTGATCAAGGTGGACGGAGATGGTCAGATGGACCCGTCTTTCATCCCCTCACTGATCGCACCCATTGTGGCCGGCGAAGCCGACTACACCAAAGGCAACCGCTTTTTCGAGCCAGATGGGCTACGCAGCATGCCGCTGGTTCGCCTAGTAGGTAATGCAGGCCTATCCTTCCTGACCAAGCTGTCGACCGGCTACTGGCAGATCATGGACCCGACCAACGGATTCACTGCCATACACGCAGACGTGCTGCCTTGGATCAAACTGGAGCGCGTGGCCCAGCGCTATTTCTTTGAAACGGACCTGCTGTTCAGGTTAGGGATTGTAAACGCCGTCGTGATGGATATTCCCATGCCGGCACGCTATGGCGACGAGGTCAGCAACCTGAGGGTCGGCCAAGCCCTGACCGACTTCAGCCGTAAACATGCTGCCCGCATCGCCAAGCGGATTACGTACCAATACTTTCTGCGCGGCTTCAGTCTTGGATCGCTGTGTCTTGCGCTGGCTATGCCACTTATCCTGTTCGCCACACTGTTTGGCGGTTACGAGTGGTATCGCAGTATCACAACCGGCATTCCCGCAACCGCCGGCTCCATCATGCTCGCGGCGCTACCTGCCATGGTGGGCATTCAGTTGCTACTCAGCTTCTTTAGCCTTGATATGGCACGGCATGCAAGCAAACCACTCTGGATATTGCTCTACCAACGAAACAATCACACCCGGCGAACTCACGCCCCCGAGAAACAGGGGAGCCAAAATTAATCTCTGCGCAGTTCGCTCCTATGAACCGCGTGGCCAACGAGCCCGGATGAGTCATAGAACACAACAGCACCATCCGCAAAGGTATGTATTACCATAGAGCGACGTGGTAACTCAGGATTTCGCCGCACGCTACCCTCATGCATTAGGTTCTCGTGCCAAATTAGAACAGTTCCTTTTTTGGGCAAGTAGGGCTCCGCCTTCAAGCCATTTCGACTGACGAGCTCACGCCAATAACCAACGACTTTTTCACCAAACTCTCGCCAATCCCCGTTTACCTTGGCACATGCAACATCATGCATGTAAACGCGCGGCAGTCTATGACTGCGCGGGTACACCGCCAACTCGCCAGAGTTCGGCACAACATCTTGCAATGCAATCCAGACTCCACACATGTAGCCAGCTGGAAAGGGGGTCAAATGCACCGTATCTTGGTGAGCATCCTGCTGACTGCCAAAGACATAAGTTAATGTCTGGCAGGGGCGCGCGGTCGCCCGATAGAGCCTGTCAAGGATATCGAGATATCTTCTATCCAGAAAAAGCTTACGCGCATTTTCATAATGCGTGTGCAAATGCTCGATGCGTTGACTGGAACCATACTCGTACCCTTGATAATGCGATGCAAGAGCATCATCAATTTCCGAATTAACGGCATCAATTAACTCGTGATCAATTAAACCCTCAAGAACAATATAGCCCTCAGTTACAAAATGTCTGAAATGGGCGGCGATATCGGCGGGAAGAGCGCCTGACGCCTCCCAGGCGGCAATCTGCTCCATTGCATCAGGACGGTCATACCAAGGCTTGAGAGTATCATCAGCATAATCGTAACTCTCTGCATCGCAAAACGTATCAACAACCAGCCCTACCTCGTTACGACGGAAATTGGCCGATACCGATTCCGCCAACTCCCCAACGTTGGATACATCAAATTCAACTTCGCCACGCCATAACTCGGCCTTTGTCTCGGCATCAAGCAAAGTAGCCATAAGACTATGGGGGCCGTTATCAAGAACATGCGTATGGAGAGCAAACCAAGCTGTGCCCCCCCCGGCATCATCCAATGGAACCTTTCGCAATCCAATCGTTGCCCGATCTCTAATCAAGCAAATCTCCACCTCCCGACTGGCAAATTGACTGGCGCGAACATGGAATTGCAATTGGGCCAACCCCACTAGAGGCTGTGGAGAATTAACAAACTCCCACTGAACAAATTCGATCACGCCCAACATTTCCATACTTTTTTGCACATGAGCCTGCACCGCCTTAGAGGTGCGGCCAAACCATTTCCTTAACATCACTTCCACCCCACATCAAGCAATCACTTGAATTGCCAGCTTAATCAATAAAACCAAGAAAACGAGCAAAAGGGCGAATCGCCTTTTTGAGCCTTGGCCAGCGATTAAAAAAACCTCTTGCACTTAAATAGAAACGCTGGCGCCTGCTAGGCGGCACGCGCCTTGAGCTTTTAGTATCCAGCTCAATGTACTCCCAAGCATCTCCAACACCTACGTCTTGGCTTGCGGGACTTAATCCGGCTATCAGTCCATCTAACAACTTATCTGGTGCAGGACCATGGTGACGCGCTGCCTGCGTAGCCTGTAGCCAGGCATGGCCGTAACGCAGGTCGGGCTCCAGATGGCAGCCCTCGGCCCATTCGTTCCATGCATTGATGAATACCAATGGTGCGGGCGTATGGGGGTCGCGCTGGCTGCGCGCAATAGCATCGGCGAGCCAAGCTCGGTAAACCATTGGGTGACTGCCCTGATAGCAGTGGCCAAACTGCCGACGCCTTGCTGTATTGTCCCAACTGGGCATGACACAGGGAAAGCGCGGGTAATTGACCGGTGCGCGAGCCAGATCAAAACGGACCGCATCCAGATAATCGAAGACACGTCCTTTGAATCCCGGCACCGCGTGCGTCTCCTCCGTGGCGTACTCGGCGGCCACCACGCCATGGGGCGGGAATGCGACGGCCGCGTCAAATCCCCAGCCGGTAGGGTCACCAATACCGAAGCTCTGCACGGCGCACAGATAGGGATCGGCCAGCCCCTCTCGCGCGGCCTGTTCGCGCCAACGGCGAACGGTGGCCATCGGGTCAGGCAGTATATCGGCGCGGTAGACCAGGAACACGGGACGGCCATCAATCCTGATATAACGCGGATCGGCGAAATGTCGGCTTACATCCGCAAACATCGCCAGATCGTCCTCGGGACTATGCGACTGTGCGATCAGGACATCTCGCTCCTCGCCGTTCCAGCGCCGGGTCCAGTTTTCGTTCGCCCAGCACAGGCAGAAGGGCAGATCAGGTTCGCCATCGGCCAGCATGGCCTCCAGCGGCTGCTCCAGCAGCCGCTTACCGCCAAACCAGTAGTAGTGGTAACAGAAGCCGTCAATGCCGTATGCGCGGGCCAGAGCTGCCTGAGCTGCACGGCTCTCTCGCAGGCGCAGATCGTAGAAGCCGAGGTCCGCCGGCACGTGGGGCTGATAGTGCGCCTGAAACTGTGGGCGCCCCTGGACAACATTGGTCCACTCGGTAAAGCCCTTGCCCCACCATGCATCGTTCTCAGGAATCGGATGGAACTGGGGTAAATAAAAGGCCAGCAGTTTAGGCTCTCTGGGCATCACGACAATCTTCCTGCGATACCCCAGAGTTTGTATATCGCCCGCATGCCCAGCTCCAGCAGGTATTGCAGGCCTCGACGCTGCCACGGACGAAGTTTTGCAGACTGGCTGAGCTTCACACGCAGATAACCATGGGCATCGTAAAGTGCCTGCCGGAAGGGCTTCGGGAAGCCCGCCATCTGGCCCACCAAGGTGCCAGGCTCGCATGGCTCAAGGCCGCGACGACGCGGAGAATAACCTGCCGCCATCGCCCGCAACGGCAGCAGCGCATGATAATCAGCGACCATGTCCTGTGTCGTACGGTGCCCATCTGCCACCAACACATCCCGCGTTCGCTTCAGGGAGTTGCGATCCGCATCAAGACTTTTGAGTCGTCGCACGATGAGGCCGGCATCTGGGGGGCACAGGTAGCCATTCACACCATCTTGGATACGACTAAGGTAGGCGCCATGGTTCGTGGCTAACGGGGGAATACCTGCACACATCAGCTCACTCAAGGTGTAACTGAAGGTCTCCGGCACAATACTCAATAGTAAACCGATGTCCGGTGCATATTCCCGCAGGAGCGTCGGTAGACTCAACGCATCGTAATGCGGTACCACGGACAAGCCCTTGAAGTGGCGATAACGCTCACCAGCATCCCCGCAACCCAGCAAGACGACATCCGCAAAACCCGTAATCTCCGGCAAGGCGGCGTCCAGCAAAGCTTGCCCTTTGGCAACCGAAAGTCTGCCGAGCACAACCACGGTAAGCCTGCCGGTACTAACAGTTGGCTGCCATGACCCAGGCTCGAGCCAACTGACACCATGCTCAATGACGACCGGCTCCGCCTTGGTCAATCGGGGAGCTAAGGCAGCATAGTTGCGTACAACGGATTCCGTGGGAGCAACCAGCCTTACCACGTTATTCAGCACTGCCTCAGCGTACTGCTCGCGCAAAGCAAGCCACTCTTCATCAAGCACAGTGGGGAAAAGATGGTAGAGCGGATTTTCCTGGCGACAGGTACGCAATGCTACGGGATCACATTTGCTGCAGGTATGTCCCGCACGATGAATGTAAAGCGCCGGGCAGAATGGATAATACTCATGCCATACATGGACGGTAGGCAGTCCGGTCCGAAACGCATCGAGCGCGTGCCCGATCAATGAAGAAACGATCACTGCGTCGACTTGGAACTCACTGATTACGTCCTCCAACATCCGACGATACTCGGGATGATGATCAGCAGTACCGCGAATCGCACAGTCAAACTGCCATACCCTTACTGGCTCGCTGGCCTCGGGGCCTAGATATAAGGCAACGCGCTGACCATACAGGCCCACATTACCAATAGACTTCAGGACCAGATTGACCCGCCCGGTATCTGCTTTGCAGTAATCCTGCACCCAGCGCTCCAGCCCCCCGCCCCAACTGTGCATGACATGCAGCTGCACTGGGCGACGGTCGAGCAGGTAAGGTGGAAAACAGTGTGTCCGGTATTGGCGGTAATGCAAAGGATTAATCGCCCCACACGCCGCCACCCAAGATGACAAAGCCTCAGGCAAGGCTATCCGAGGAAAATCGTCTGGCGCGCCAACCAAAACCACATCGGTGAGGCCGTGACTCGCATTTTGCTCTGTAAGCCACAAGGAAAATGGTTCGGTTTGTTCAGCATCGGCCCACCGCTGCAAACTGTCAGGATCTACCCACTTCGCAAACAGAAGCACGCATGCGTTTGAACAAATCGGAGTGGCCCATACCTCGCCCAAACTACCGTCCAGCACGATACGATCAGCGTCATCCAACGACACCTCTAAGACTGAAGCAGCAACAGGTGCGTGATATGGCAACTCGCGACACAGTGGCGACAGCGTCGCATAACCCCGTGCCAACTTGGCGGCCCCGACAAGTCGCGCATCCCATCCATAGGGCAAGCGAACGCCAGCCGCGAGCAGGATAACGTCGCCATTGGGCCACAAGTCTGCAGGGGCCATTTGTACACGGCCCGGCACCAGCGCATCCGCCAACGCAAGCGCGAGGGAACCCTGCGCATGAATCCAGACGGGCAAGCCATGCACCGAGTTCTCGAGGCAATCCCTGAGCGTGATCAGAACAGATTCAATATCCGCTCGCCGAGCAAAAAGGTGAATCTCCGGCATATCAACTCAAACGCAAAGCTCGCGCTACAGCAGCTATCTTTTGCGCCAAGCGCCACGACCTGGACTGCAGAATGCGATTAAGGGCCTCTCTGGTCTCATGCAGCTCACGGCCAGCCAGCTCAGGCGGCCTGGCGGCATTGCCCGGTGCCTGTTCAGCACGGTACCAATGGTAGTAGCTGTGATTGACCGAATCACATACATAAGGATCAGGGAATGCATCCCTCAGATCACCACGTAAACGGTACAACAGGCGCTCGTCCTGACCGATGCGCTCCCCATTGGCGTAAACGGTATAAATACTGGGCAGCTTGCCCAGTTCATGCTGCCCGTGGCGCGTACATTCCGCGATATACCAATCTCTGATCGCCCACAGCGCTTCGCTGCTGGCTGCATACTTCTTGAGCATCAGTTCCTGTGCACCACTGTCAAAACCAGAGTAGTGGTAAAGCCGCAGAGGCTGACCATTGACCATCAAACCACTGCGCAGGCTACCTGTCACAGTACGTTGAGTGAGGTTCCAAGTGGCAACGTTGTAGCTTGCGTCCCGGATTACCGCGAGGTCCTCAAAAAAGCATGGTGCCAGATCCACCCAACGCTGATCCGTAAAAATGCCGCCTGGAATGTCGTCGTAACAATGATCCAGTAGCCGCTGGGCCCACCAGTCAGCAAACCGGCGCCCCTCCGAAGAATTACGAACCGCCAGAAAACCCAGATTAAACACACCGTGCTTGAGGCTACATATCTCGTTGTCGATCACGGCATCCGGTGTGGTTTCTGGCTCGCAGAGATGCGGTGTCAGTAGCACACTGGATGTATCAAGCCGCTCAACCAACGGTGTCAGCGGCGCAAACACCACCATATCAGGGTCAAGATAGAAAACCTTGTCGGCGCCGCGCGTCTCCAGCAGCCACTTGAATGCGGGCCCTTTCACTGCGGTGCAAAGCTCGACCACGGAATGCATGAACGCCCAGCGCCGAAAATCAGCAATGCCCAACTGATCCGCAGTGACGAGACTATCAAAGGGCTCCCGCTCAATATCGAAGCCCGCAGGCGGTACATCCGAGAGCAGCAGCATGAAGTGCCCGTCCGGATGGTGCCGCTTGACGGATTCGGCCAGAACACGCGCTTTAGGTAAGTAATTACTGGTAATGCTGGTAAAGAAAACAACCATGCCTATATTCCGTTCAATTTCTTTCAGGGTGCTTTTTCAGAGTCCGATGCGGGTCAGTCGCAAAATACGCCCAAGGCGCCAGAGCTTGCTGTTCTTAACTGCTTCTAACATTGACTCTGCGTAACCAAGCCTATCAGACAGAATGTCCCTCGACCTGTTCAAGTCAGAAAGCTGTGCCTCAAACCGTGAAATCCGGTCGTCACGGCTAGCCAGCTCCTGTCGCAACTCACGAACGTGCGCACCCAATTCTTGGAGTGCCGCCTCAGTACTTGTTGTGCGCTGACGCTCTCGTTCAAGCAGACTTAATGTTTCGGTGAGTCGAGAAACCAGCAGAGTACGCTCACTGGCCAAGCTTCGATATGCACCCTCCCTCTCTACGAGGCGCAAAGCGGTTGCTTCCAACTCGCGGCCAATAACAACAGCCTCTGGAACAAGCGGCCAACCGACCTCCATCTCAAATGTCACATGATCATCAGCTTGATCCGCCGTCAAACCTGCCGGCAGGGTAAGCATGAAGTGTGGATCATCGCCAGTCAGAACAAGCTGAACGCCATCCCCAAGCGAACCAGCGGGACACGCCGTAATCTGTCCAGAGACGTTGAAGTCACTGACCTCAGGCCGCCAAGCCCACAGAGTGCGCCCTGCTGAATCCATCAACCGCGCAAAAAAGAGACGAAGGAAACCCGGTCGATCCGCAGGATCAATCCGCAAGTGCGTGCAGTTTGGCCGCCAACCCTTGAGATGAAAACGAAGCCGCTGGTTCTGGACGCCCATCCTGCCGAGCGCAAATACGCTATCTTTCTCGGCATGCACCGTGCCGGCAGTTGCCCAATACACTTGGGCACAAAACATCGGCTCCACACCGCAGGTAGCTGGTTCAGACATAGCCACCTCCCCATCAAGGGGGTAGCCAACTCTTAATACGAACTGATAAACCGATGAGTCAGCCTGTGCCGCCAAGAAACGCGCCATAGCCGGTGGAAAATAATCCAGCCGGTGCGCTTTAAACTCCGAATCCGCCAGCGGACGGAATACAGACGACCACTCCCGGATTTGCAACTTGCACGATGACACACAGTCCGCCAGCGACTCCCTCGTGAAAAACCGAAGGTGCGTCCTATCAAGCAACCCCTCCTGCCGATAGGTGAATTTCCCGTTAATTAATTCACCAACCACGCCAATATAAGCCACATTAGGCACTGAGATAATTATCTCACCGTGCTCATCCAATAATGTCGCCAAGCTTCGAAGCACCGCAGCAGGATCCACAAGGTGCTCAAGGACATCAGCGCACACAATGTAGCGATAGCGTCTACCGCTTATGTTATTTATCCAGCCCGATTGGCTCAGATCAGAAACCCAAACATCCCGATAATAGGGCTGAGCAATCTCTGCCTCCGTCGGGTTGTGTGTAATTCCATCAACTGAGTATTCTTTCCTCTCCGACAGAAATCTAGCCAATGCACCCGTGCCCGTCCCGACGTCCAGCACAGCCCCCGGCACGGAGAGCATACTGACAATCCGATCGAGAGAGTCACCGCTTCCAACCAATACATCCCTCTCGTACACATGCTGGGAAGCTACGCCCTCCGCAATAATTTGGGCATTATTCTTATTCATGAAGGACTCTCCCGCGGAGTTTGCCCACTTTCAAATCAGCCGGGATAGCCATCAACCCATGGAGAACCACCGTTTGCGATGTGAAAACCAATGCATCGTAAACCCAATGATGAACACGGTGGTCAGACTGACTACCCTCGGCAACTGCGGCAGTTATCACATACTCGCCAGCATTGAGCGTCGGCATGGTGAAATGAAACTCGCAAAAGAACCTCTCCCCTTCCACAACGTCAACGAGCTCATCACTCTGCAACGAAGAAGAATTCTCCCCGAATAGTATTTGCCCTATGCGGTTTTTGACTTGAAACCCAAGAATAGGGGAACCGATTGCGGTATTTGCGACGGCCTCGATTCTTAAGCACACTCTCGCCCCTCCATCTACGGCCATGGTCGAGCGGCCCGAGGAGTCAAGCAATACGACAGAGACCAGACGCGCGCCGCCATCTCCAAAAGAGTCCCCTGCCACCCATTCCGGCAGCGAATCTGGCAAGCGGATTGAATCCTCATGCTCAGCCTCATCTCCCTCTGAGGACGGCGAGTTAGCAGTGTCCGCAGTGTCATACTGACTGGCCAAATAGCTCTCCATGACCGATTTGGCATCGCCCTGAAGGCGAATGGAGCCACCGTCAAGCCAAATGGCGCGGTCACATAGCGCTATGACAGATGCAGCATCATGACTAACAAACAGAAGCGTGCCGCCCCTCGCCTTAAAATCCCGGAGGAAGCGCATACACTTCTGCGTAAAGAACGCGTCACCAACAGCCAGCGCCTCATCCACGACAAGAACATCTGCATCAACATGTGCAACAACAGCAAACGCCAAGCGAACGAACATGCCGCTGGAGTAGGTTTTGACGGGGCGCCAAACAAAATCTCCGATGTCCGCAAAGGCCAAGATCGCACTCATGCGACGATCAATCTCCGCATGGGTCAGGCCAAGTAATGCCGCATTCAGGCGTACATTCTCAATGCCGGTAAACTCTGGATTAAATCCCGCCCCAAGCTCCAAAAGCGCCGCGATACGGCCAGAGACCTCAACACTCCCTCTGCTTGGATCCAGCGTTCCACAAATACACTGCAACAGCGTTGATTTTCCTGAGCCGTTACGGCCAACAACGCCAACCGTCTCCCCTGGAAATACAGAGAAACTAACATCAGCCAAGGCAGAGAATTGATCTACCGATCTGGCCTCACGGCCTAGCAGCAGATCGATTAGCCTTTGATGAGGCCGCGCATGACTGCCATATTGCTTGCTTAACGAGCAAACCTGAATGACTGGCTCAAAGGACATCTGCAAATCCACGTTTGACCCGACCAAAAAACCACAATCCCAATGCGGCGATAAATATTGCCGCAATTGAGTACTGAATTAGTCCAATCCAGTCAGGCCATTGATCATTCAAAATCACAAGGCGGACTGTCTCAATAGGGTAGGTTACGGGATTGAATCGCATCAGCACCTGAAACGAAGAAGGCAGCGCAGAAACAGGATAGAAAACCGGAGAAAGAAACTGCAACGCTACCGTAACCATGGTTAAAATTTGTCCAAGGTCTTTCAAATAGGTGCCCAATGCAGCCAAAATTAATCCCAAACCAAACAGTAGAATGAGATACGGCAATAAAATTACAGGCAGTGTCAGCGCGGCAGGGCCAAGGCCAACCTGCACCGCAACAGCAATCAGCAACAAGGCTAAGGCCACCAACGCCTGAAATCCTGCCGAGCCCACCACAACCAATGGCAGTAGAACTACGGGGAAAATGACGCGCTTAACATAGTTAGCATTCTGCATGATGATTATCGGCGCCCGCCCGACGACCTCCGAAAACATGGAGAACACGATCATCCCTGCGAACAGCATCAAAGCGAAGTGCACCTGCCCTCCAACCAGACCAGGCCATCGCGCCGAGAAAACAACGCTGAAAACAAATGTATACACAAGCAGCATCAGCAAGGGCGTGAGAAATGACCACATCACCCCTAGAAATGACCCGCGATAGCGCGAAGCAACATCCCGAATAATGAGCTGCAACGCAAGTGAATGCCGTAAACGCGCCGTACCAAACATGATGTCGTTAACCGTCAACTAAATTTCAAATTACACGCGGGCCACGGCGGCACGCAGGGCAAAGCATCGTTTCAACGCACAGCGCCTACAAGCTGGCAGCAAACAATCGTGTATCATGACAGGTTTGACGCCGAAGCACACTCACGGCCGATGCTACTAATGAACGAAATCTAGGCGCGAACGTCTCATCGGATCTGATGGCCGCTGCAAGCTGCTGATGGCGCCTCACTTCCTCAACACCGTCGAACCAAGGGCTCTCGTCATCTTGGAAACACCTGCACCGACACACCCCCAAGGGAGCACCGTCGCGAAACGACTGCGAGATGCGTTACGCCGCATATCTGGCTGGCTAGGGTTGGCGCCAGCCGATCAAATGCTGCCGCGGAAGCTTTGCCACCTTACGACCGTCAATCTGAAAGGGGTCCCCCGCAAGCACGCCCAAGCAGCCATCAGGCTACGACTGCAGCAGCTGGGGGTTTTCGAGGAAATTGGGTTTGCTTGGAGGGCCGTGGGCGATGTCGCACTGGTTTGGTACTGGGATGACACGCATGCACGTAGTCTATTCCCCCTCGGGCAAGTAGCAACGTGGCCAGAGCCTCTGTGGCGTTTGCCACCCGAGCAGGGCGTGGTACAGCACAAGTGCAGTGAAGGCTACGAGTTGGAGGGCCTCTCCTCATCAGGCCAATACAAGTCCCGCTGGTTCGAAGTAGAACCCTCACCGGATGACTTGCTGGGCTTTGTGCGTGACTTGGGAGAGTCACACCCCGTGCAAAGGCGCCCTCGCCACCCCGAAGCAACCGCAGCAAGAATGCCGCAGGGGGGATGGCAAATTAGCACGGCGCTCGTCCGCCCCATTTCACCCTACGCTCTTGGCGCCGGAGGCTTCGTTATTATCTGTGGTTGCCTCGCAGTCATCGAGTCGGCACAGCTGGTTCGCCTTCATAACGAGCACAAGAAACTTACGCTCGAGGCCGTAGCACTGGAGGCGCAGAACGCTCAAGTCAGAGCCATTGAGGCGGAAATGGCCAGTCTTACGCCCACGCTCGACACAATGCAGCAGTATATCGGCGCGCCGCGCCAAACCAACTGGCTGGCCGCAGTCGTTCGCCACGACATTGCAGGGAGTCTGCCCGATGTCTACATCGCCGAATGGGATTACAACGGAAGCCGGCTAACGGTTACGTTAAAACCCGGCCCCCGCGCACGCAATACAGACATCATTTCACGCATAGAACGCAGTCGATTATTCAGCGACGTGAGTCTGATCCCTGACCCTCCCCCGGGGACGCTGCGCCTAATGCTCAAGTTATCGACCGATACTTCCGCTAACTTGCCGCAAGCCCAATCATGATCAGCACTTCGCACAGTATCGAATCATCAATGAGCACGATGCAAAAAGCCACCGAGCGCTTGCAGCCTTGGGTTGAGGAGATTCGGGACAATCCCCGCCTACAGCTTGGCTTGGCAAGCATCGTTTTTATTGCGCTCGTATTCAGCCTACTTAAATTGGACGCTGAAAGGGTCAAGCTACAGGCCTCTGTCGAGAAGCTATACGGTGAAAATCGTCGCCTTCAGAAGCAGGCCGGGAGCGAAGCCTACCAAGGAGTGCTTGCAGGCAAGCTTGAAAAAGCAAAGCTCGCACTTAGTAACAGCCAGTGGCAAGCCGCATCCCAGCTCTCAGCCCAAGCCATGTTTCATGACTGGCTGTCAGCGCGAATCGTGGACGCCGGCGTGAAGGAGTATCGCATTGCACAACCGACCGCTCGCTTCGTCGGTGACGAGCAATCTGGCTTGGGGATCGAGCAGCAAGACTGTACGCCTGAGACCTGTACGCTGCTCGAGTTACAAAGCTCGGTGAAAGTGGCATTCGACCCAGTCAACGCGACCAAAGTGCTTGCAAATATCGAGCGATCAGATTGGCCTTTGAAAATTGAGAGCCTGACTATTCGCCCCGGCGATCGCAAGCTCGAATTTACTGTTAAGGCGCTGGCTCGCCTATCGAGCGATCTGCCCAATGACGAGCCTGCAGCACTTACAACACCACCTGCAGAGCAGCAACCAGCCCCGGCACCCAGTCAGGCAAAGTCCTCTGTCGCCGCCGGTGCAGAGGATACGCAGAGCACCCAGCCAAAGAAGGTAGTGGAAATCAAATGGTAGGCCTTACTCGCATTGCCGCCTTGACGGTGGTCCTGTGGTTTGTTTGCGCCGCACTAGGTTGGGCGTGGTACTCCTCGCCATTCGATAAAACCCTGGTAGTCACGCGCAGTCCGCACTTCATGCCAGAGGTGCCGCAGCCTCCCGACCTTACCCAAGACGTTGCACTGCTTCAACGCAGCCTCCTGTGGCCAACCGATCAGCCCTCCGCTCAAGCCGCGGGAAAACCGGCCGAGCCGCAGGTCATCAACGAAGTATGGTCACGCGTGGCCATCGTTAAGGAGCCTCAAGGCAACTTTGTCTTGCTTGGATCGCCCAGTGGCACGGTCAAG
This sequence comes from Chitinimonas sp. BJYL2, assembly GCF_027257935.1. Lineage (NCBI taxonomy): Bacteria > Pseudomonadati > Pseudomonadota > Betaproteobacteria > Neisseriales > Chitinibacteraceae > Chitinimonas > Chitinimonas sp. BJYL2. The sequence continues at coordinate 683,620 of NZ_JANZKW010000001.1, forward strand.
CCATTCAAGGCCGGCGACGTACTACCAGATGGCAGCAGGCTGATCAAAGTAAGCACATCGGAGATTGTCGTTCGGCCAGCATCTGGCAAGAGTCAATCCGTGCACCTGCTTAATTAAGCATCAATCAAGAAACGCAGCAGATCGTGAAAAATCAGACTCCAAGACATCACCAGCTCACCGCACAACGACCCATGGCTGGCAAAGCGGCGCTTTCCATGCTCGCCATTGGGCTCCTCAGCGCCTGCGCCGGGAACGCGTGGACTGAAAAGTCTCGATTCATAGATGACATCCCGGGTAAAAGCACGCCGGAAGCAGCGACAGCCACAGCATCCAAGCAGGATGCGGAGCGGGAGCGTTTTTTTGAAACACCGCCCCCTCCGACCAGAGCCAACACAAAACCAGTTGTCGTATCAAAACCCGTAACCATTCCTGACGAACCAGGCAAAGAGGCGACCGTTGTTTTTAACAGCATGCCACTCCCTCAGTTTATCGACTCGGTTTTCGGAGTAGTGCTAAAGCAGACCATATCAATTGATCCAGCGATTCAACAGCGTCGGGATCTTGTTAGCATGCGCGCGGATAAACCGCAAAGCCCAAGCCAGCTCTACGCCTCCGCAAAGGCCGTGCTGCAGTCCTATGGCGTCGTAGTCAAGGAGTTTTCCGGTCTGACCCGATTCGTACCCGACTCGGCGGACACCAGCTCGCTCCCCGAGATCCGTCGCGGCAGGGCACTCCCCGAGGTCCCTGAGGCACTTCGGCCTCAATTCTATGTCGTGGAGCTGGATAACACCGTTGTCAGCAGCGTGACTTCATTCGTGCGCAATACGTTTGGCGACAAGGTAACCGTCAGGGATGATGCTCAGCGCAATGCGATCATCCTGTCCGGCACGCCCTCGAATGTATCAGCGGCCATGCAAGCCGTGCAGGCTCTCGACCAGCCTCTGATGCGAGGCCAAACCAGCGCACGCATCGTGCCCACCTATTGGTCGGCGGAAGAACTGTCCCGGAGACTGAACGACATTCTCCTGGCCGAGGGCTACTTCGCAAGCACGTCCGCCAATACTCAAGCGCCTATCGTCCTGCTTCCAGTTGGCCCCATCAACTCGATTATTGTCTTCTCCACCAGCCCTACCACGCTTGAGCATGTTTTGCGCTGGGCAGAGGAACTGGATCGCCCCTCAGAGGCTCGCAACAGTAACTACTTTATTTACCCTGTCCGAAACGCCGATGCCTCGGAAATCGCCGCGACACTCTCGCAGATCATGGGCATAAGCAGCCCTGCAGCGCCAGCACCCGCAAGCGCAAGCGCCGCCGGCACCGCAAGCCCAACCCCCAGCAGAGCCTCATCGCGCGTGGTGGTCGACAAGGCCGGTAACAACCTTATCATCCAAGCCTCGGCCGCCGAGTACCAGCAGTGGTTCGCGCTGCTCCGCGAGTTGGATCGCCCGGCAAAGAGCGCACTGGTGAGTGTTACGGTTGCAGAAGTCCAACTCGACGAGAGCACCAATTTCGGTTTCGAGTGGATTGTCAATCAGCTCAAACTCTCCAATTACACGGGAGCACTGAGCACACTAGGCAGGCTGGGCGTCAACGATATAGGTGGCGTAGCCCTTACGCTCAATCGCGGGGCCTCCCCCGCGATGGTCCTGAATGCGCTCGCCCGCACCACAAAGACCCGCGTGCTCTCGAACCCCTCGCTGATGACTCGCAGCGGAGAAGAGGCCAGCATCTCGATTGGGGATGAAGTACCGACCGTCACCTCGAATCAGACCACCAGTACCACCTCGCCCACCTCCCCCAACGTTCTGCAGACGATCCAGTATCGCAGCACCGGGGTCATCCTCAAGGTGCGCCCTGTCGTACGCAATGGCGGCCGGATTGACCTTGATGTCAACCAGGAAGTCAGCAACGTCAAGGAAAACGCCGCAGGCTCAACCCTCACGCCCTCTATTTCCAAGCGTAGCGTCACTACCAAGCTGACCGCCATCGACGGAAATACCATTGTTCTGGGCGGATTGATGACGGACAACCGTAACAACACCGACTCTGGCGTTCCGTATGCTAAAGATGTGCCACTGCTCGGTAATCTGTTTAAAAAGCGCGCGGACAGCCAGCAAAGGACTGAACTTGTCATACTGATCACCGCCTATGCAATCGAGGATGATTTCGACGCACAATCCATTGCGGACGCAGTGAAGAGACGCTTCCCTTGGTCAACCCCCCTGATGAGTCGCCGAGACGTGGAACAGCCTTCCGCTAACGAAGGTCCTCAGGCTTCCGCAGCAGAAACCTCATCGCGCCCCGAAAAGCCCTATCAATTCAAATCAACAACAAGCGCAGAAGCCCCGGCAGCGCCCCATGTCGAAATGCAAACCGCAACCGATATGGCACCACAGCACCAGCCATCCGTCACCGCCCCCCCGCCACGTGCGGCATTGCCAGAACCGCCGCAGAAGCCGCTAACCGTGGACAAGCCGGTCACAGATGCAAAAGGCGTAGTGACCGATGCCGAACTGAAGAAAGAGCTAATGGAAGCGCTGGGCCTCAAACCTTGACATTCCAACCAACGAGCGGGCGCAAGCCCGCTCTGTCATTTGTTTGTCGTATGGCCACGCCCACGGATCGGCAAGATTACCCACAAGCCATTTCGTTGTGATGTAGCAACAGGCCAAGGGGACGGACTGCGCTTACCACCACACACCCCGGCCACCATCACCCGCAACAAGTCGCTGAACTTCGCCATATCTATATGTTTTTTAAAGAAAAAGACACACAGAACGGCCCGCACATCCCAAGTAAAAATAAAACACCTCCGTGAATTGTGCAGCCAACAGCACAAAACCCCACAGGAAGCGGCTCACCAAGCACTTGGCATATTTCTGATGAATGCATTAAGCTGTGCGCAGCAATTTGTCGTACCGAGCACAGGGTCAATGCTTGCGGCGTCTGTTCTGCAAGGACAGTAACCCTTCTGTCGCAGCCGCAGCCGCTGCACAAGACAGCTAGTTGGCATGGCCAGAAAGTTGGATTGAAGTGGCATTGCTCGACGATCAAGTTGCGTGGGTCAATACTCACGGTTAATATTGCGCGGCCACAATACAGGCCGCGTGCAATATCTAACGTGGGTATTGGCATGCATACCAAGGCATTGCTTGTTTTTTGAGGACCTCAAACAAATGAAACAAAAACTGATCTCTCGTCTGGTCGTAGGCGCTCTGGCTAGCGTTGCCGCTACCGCAGCCTTCGCCGGTCAAATCCAGTCGTCGTCGGTTTCGATTGCTCGCGAAGTAATCGTCGACAACGATCAGGAAATCACCTCCCCGCGCGTTTCCTACCGCTTCGCCGGTGACGTTGACGCACGTTCGCAAAACCAGGTTTTCCAGGTTCAGTTCATTCTGGAAAACGGCGCTCGCTGGGAAACCGCAGGTAACGCCGCCAACATCCAGATCACCGATGGTGTTGGTGGTCAACTGGCCACTCAAGGTGCTTCGGGCGCAGGTGACTACGAAGTTACCGCACTGGACATCGGCGGCGACAACGATGAAATCCTGTACGCAACCATCACCGTTTGGAACGCAGCCTTCGGTGCTACCACTCTGCCCACTGGCAACCTGATCAAGCAGCCGCTGATCTCGATGTCGGCCGGCGGCACCCGTCCTACGGTTGCTGATCTGTACGACGTGGTTGGCGAAGTTGTCGCTTGTGACACCGCCGTCAAACAACTGCCTGTCAGCTTCAAGCACTTTGTTGCCCTGTCGGCTCCTGCCTCGCTGGCATCCGCCGCCACCGCAACGGAAGATGAACACACCCGCGGCAACTCGACCAACCGCACGACGCTGATCACCTTCCCGACCAACGTTCTGGTCAAGGTGACCAAGTCGACCGGCGATGCGAAGCTGGATGTGGCTGGTGGCAATGATACGTTTGCTGGTGCTACCGGTACTTCGTACATCAGCGCAACCTTGGCTAACCTGGGTAACGTGTCGCTGGTCCAGAACGCTTCGGGCTACGACTCGAACCTGGCCGATCCATACATCCTCGCCGATGCTGGCGGCGATGCCGACGGTGTGGCCGGTCTGTACGGTGTTGCAACCGCCGACTTCGGTGCCGTTGACGCAACGCCAGACGGCGGTACCTTGGAAATCGAGAAGGTTACGGTCAAGATTTCCGCCAACCAAGGCTTCGTGACTGGCGGTACTGTGTTCCTGTCGACCGCCGCAAACTGCGGCGCAGCGATTGCTGGCGCAACGACTGGTGCTCTGTCGGCTTCGGCTGCAGCCGCACCGATCACGCTGACCATCTCGACTGCCAATGTTAACGGCGCATTCGGTGCGACTGGCGTGGGCCCTGTGCACGTTTGTTACCAAGTTCCTGGCACCGCCGTAATCCCGGCTAGCTCGTTCTATGTGGACGAAGCTCGCCTGGTCAAGGCTGCTGATGGTGGCGCGTTCGAGAACGAACAAGACAACTTCTGCTCGGGCCCGCTGTACGCCCTGTCCGGTTCGGTCAAGATCGACGTGCGTAACTACGCTTCGGCAAACCGCACCGACGGCTGGATGAGCATCATCCGCCTGATCAACCCAAGCGAAACCCGCACCGCTACCGTCTACGGCCAGTACATCTCGGCTGATGGCAAGTACGGCAAGTGGGGCAAGCTGGTTGATCTGAAGCCGCGCGCTGTTGTCAACTACACCGCTGCTCAAGTTGACGCCAAGCTGACCTCGGCTCCTGCTCACCCGACCGCCGCCAACAACATGGGCTCGGCCGATACGCTGGAAAACGCCTCGTACAATGCACCGCGTCTGCGCATCACCAGCGAAACTGGCGATACGCTCCGCGTGCAGAACTACCTGTTCAACCCGGCTTCGCAGAACTTCATCGAAGCCTCGAGCAGCCAAGGTGTTGACTTCGCTGGTACCGCTGACCGCGCGCCAGCAAGCGAAGGCCAGTACCAAGATCAAGACGCTCACAAGGGCATCAACGGCGGCAACTAAGCCAGTTGAACCTTCGAAGCAACTTGTTCGAAAAGAAACCGGGAGGCTTGCCTCCCGGTTTTTTTATTGGGCGGAGAACCTGCCCCGCTGTGTTCTACCATCAAGGCGCGGTAAAATTCGTGGTCGAACTTGAAGCAGGATCCAACCGTGTCTGAGCCATACCCCCATCGCCTTGGTGAACGCTTGATTGCACGCGGTGTGCTTGATACTGCGGCGCTTGAGCGCGCCCTTGCACTGCAAGCCGCCAGCCCCGGTGATCGCCTTGGTGCGATTCTGATACGGCTAGGGCTCATCTCTGAGTTCACGTTGCTATCCATACTCAGCGAACAGCTGTCACTGCCTGTCTTCCAGCTCTCCGACCAGCCGGATGCGGCCGCCCAGATCAAAGCCATCCATGAACAGCGGCGCATATCGCGGGCGCTGGCAGAGCGCCATGCCTTCTTGCTGCTGAACGGGGATTCCGGGCAGATGCTTATCATCAGCCGTGATCCGCTCGACTCTGGCTTGCTGGAGTTGATCGATACGCACCTGATGCTAAAAGGCCGGCATGCGTGGGCGCTGATTGCACAACGAGACTTTGAGCGCCTGTTGGGGGAGGTATACCGAACAGGCCAAGCCACGAGTCAGAACGACAGCGACCTACGCCGCCTGGCCGAGGATGCGCCTGTTGTAGAGCTGGTAAACGCCATGCTCGCACGGGCCACAGACAAAGCCGCCTCGGATATTCATATCGAACCCTTGGAGTTCGGCTTTAGTGCTCGATACCGAGTAGACGGCCAGCTACAAGCGGTGGAGCACTATCCCAGAGAGCGTTTTGATGCCGTTGTGAGTCGCATCAAGCTGGTATCCGGTCTTGACATCGCCGAGCGCAGAATGCCCCAAGACGGCCGCTTCTCCAGCCGCGCCGCCGGTGTTGAAACCGACATTCGCGTATCAGTGATTCCCTCCATTTTTGGTGAATCTCTGGTACTCCGCCTCTTGCCCGTATCTCAAGAAAAGCGATTCTCACTGGAGCAGACAGGTTTTGAACCAGATCACCTGGCCATGTTCAAAGAATGGATGAGCCTGCCGGATGGCATCATATTAGTTACAGGGCCCACAGGCTCGGGCAAGAGCACAACACTCTATGCTGCCTTGTCTGCGTGCGACCGAGAGCGGGAACGCATCCTGACGGTTGAAGACCCCGTGGAATACAAGATCGACGGGGTTACTCAGTTCCAGGTCAATACAGACATCGGCTTTACATTCCCATCCGCACTACGCTCCATATTGCGACACGATCCGGACACCATCATGATTGGCGAGATTCGCGATGTGGAGACTGCGCGAATTGCAGTGCAAGCGTCCCTGACGGGCCACCGTGTGCTATCAACACTTCATACCAACGATAGCGCCACCGCCTTCTTGCGCTTGGTCGATCTCGGCGTGGAGCAATTTCTTGTCGGGGCCACCGTAAGAGGCGTTATCGCACAACGCCTGGTTAGGCGTCTGTGTAGTCATTGCGCAAAACCCTATGATCCGACTTCTTTGGTTCCGCCCAACGTGATCAACACACTCGAGCGGCTAGGCGTACCAGCGGGTGAATGGCGATTCAGACAGCCAGTGGGCTGCACCGCTTGTGGCGATACTGGCTACAAAGGTCGACATGCCATCTATGAATTGCTGCCAGCAAGTGACCGGGTTCGTTCACTGCTGGGGCAGCCGCAACCTTCACATCATGAGCTCCTTGCAGCACTAGACAAGAGCTTTCGCACCCTTTACGAGGATGGTTTGTTGAAAGCCGCACGTGGCATTACCAGCTTGGAAGAGGTGTTGATTGTCGCCGGGACAGCTATTTCACAGCGCACCGTCCAATAGTGCGGTACCGCAATATGTTTGCAACACCTACGTACAGATTGCTGATAGATCATGGCTGACTTCCTGTTCCGGGGCGCTAACCCGGATGGACGAACCGAGTCAGGCTCGATACAGGCGGAGTCGTTCGCAGAAGCCATGCGGCAACTGGAAGAGCGGCGACTGACCGTATACGAACTCAGGCCCAATATTGCCTCCGGCGTACTCCGTAGCAAGCGCATAAAGCACGACGACCTTGTGATGCTGGTAAGAGAGCTGGCAACGCTTGCAACAGCAGGCATCAGTTTGGCCGATGCACTGGGTACGCTATCGGATGCAAACAGCGGTACGCCTTTGGGACGGCCTTTGGCGCAGATGGTGAAGAATATTCAAGGCGGCGAAGGGTTTTCGGCTGCGCTGCAGAAGACTGGTTTGGCCTTGCCCGAGTATGTACATGCAATGGTGCGCGCAGGCGAGGCTACCGGCAGCATTGGCAAAGCCTTGAGCCGCGCGGCTGACCAAATGGATTTTGATGCCAAACTGCGCGCTCAAACCAAAGAAGCTTTGGTTTATCCGACCATACTGGTTGGTACGGGTACCGTTGCGGTACTTTTCATTTTCTCCTTTGTCGTACCGCGCTTTGCCGGGTTACTCAAAGGTCGCTTCGACGAACTACCCTGGATTTCAACTGTTGTGCTGAAACTGGGCATGTTCTTTAACACGCATTTCTGGGCGGTTGTGGCGATGCTCGTGCTGTTGATAACTGCATTGCTTGCCGTTTTCCGGCGCCCAACCACCCGTTTACGCATGCTCGAGTTGGCCTCTCAGTTACCCATGATAGGCGCCTGGATACAGAGCGGTGAAACCGCCAGATGGACCGGCTCTTTAGCCATGCTACTCGACAGCAAGGTCGCCATTCTCAACGCACTGTCGCTGACGGCAGGGTCTGTTCGCTTGGCTGAAACAGCCAGCAAACTGGAAAAAGTGTATTCCGAGGTCAATCGCGGCAAGCCCCTGTCGCAAGCTATCGACCATGAGAAGCTACTCGAACCCACATCACTATCCATGGTTCGCGTGGGTGAACAGTCAGGTGAGCTGAGTACCATGCTGCAGCACGTTGCGCATTATTGGAGCGAGAAAAATCACTCGATGCAGCGCAGGATGGTCGCCCTGATTGAACCTGCGAGCATTCTGCTACTTGGTTTTGTTATCGGATTTGTCATGGTGGGCGTCGTGCTGGCTATGGCATCACTCTCAGAGGTAAAAATCTAATGCAACACAACACAACTCGCTACCGCTTCCGAAAGGCCAGCCTGCGTGGTTTCACCTTGCTAGAAATGCTGGTGGTACTGGTTATCATTGGCATGCTAGTGGGTCTAGTTGGCCCTCAGCTGTACTCCAATGTGGATCGCTCAAAGGTTCAAACGGCTGTAACACAAGCCAAGCTTCTCAAAGGCGCTATTGAAACCATGCGCCTGGATATCAATACCTACCCCAGCGTTGCCCAAGGTGGTCTGAGACTTTTGGTCGAGCGCCCATCAGATGAGAAACTGGCCAGAAAGTGGCGCGGCCCCTATCTCGAAGACGCGCTGCCCGATGACCCGTGGGGCAATCCTTACGTGTATCTGATTCCCGGGAAAAACGGCAAACCCTTTTCAATTCTTTCTTACGGCGCAGATGGTAAAGAGGGCGGCGAGGGGTACGACGCAGATGTCGGTACGATAGAGACGAAAACTGATGAGCCGGCCTAGTTCATGTCAAGACCAGGTGATTATGGGTTTACTCTGCTTGAAATCCTGATCGTACTCGTACTTATCGGAATGATGATGGGCTTGGTGGGTCCTGGCGTGGTTGGTCAGATTGACCGCTCCCAAGAACGGGATGCGATTGATCGCTTTCAGTCGGAGTTGTCTCAGCTCCCGAGATGGGCTCGCATTACTGGAAAACCTCTGGCTCTGGAAAATCTGTCCGTACCTGTCATTGAGGATGGCGAGCTCCTGCTTGACTTACCTCCCGGCTGGCGTGCGCAGTTCTCGCCGAAACTCATCGTCTCACCACGCCAGCTTTGCAATGGCAGTAACGTTTCACTCTTTAGTTCAGGAGGGACTCTGGTGAGGACATTCTCCGTCCAGTCACCCGATTGCAGCTTACAGAGAACTGATACATGACCGCGTCAAATGCCGCCAAAGATGGTGTCCGGCATGAGCGGGGATTTGGCGTACTTGAAGTGCTTGTTTCTTTAGTGCTGGTTACTTCGGTGGGCATCGCTATTGTTGTCTGGGTGAACAATAGTCTGCTTTCCATTGCGCGCCTTGAAAGCGAGTACGCCCGAATACAGGCTGTCCGGCTCACGCAAGACTGGGTTCGATCTCTTGCGCACACAGATCAGAACAAGGGAGAAACCACCATCGGGGGCTTGACGCTGCGCTGGGAAAGAAAGGAAATCTCGCGCAATGCACAAGCAGGCTACCCGTCCGGACTAGGACAGTTTGACGTTATTCTGTACGAGTATACCTATGGGGCCTTTCGCAGCGCCTCCGATACGCAACCATGGTTTGAAGAACAGGTACTGCAAGTGCAGTCTGTGAAAACCAGGGATTTCCGCCCCCCCTTTGAAACAGCGCCATGAAAAGCTGTGCTGGCATTCAGACGCCGATTAAACATCATTCGGGCTTCACGCTTCTAGAAGTACTCGTGGCCTTGGCCATTACTAGTTTGATCATGGCGCTACTTATGGGGGCCAGCTACTACGTAATGCAGGTGAGAGTGCGTTTGGTTAACGAAGTCCATCAGGGCGAGACAGAAGTTCGCAATCAGCTTTGGTTTCGCGAGGTGGTTGCAAGTATCCAACCGGCGCCGCGCGAGTCGTCGGACACATTCGAGGGCTCTCCGACCGAGTGGCGCGGTTTCGTCCTCTTGCCTTTGGATGGCGACCCCCACCGTGCTGCGCCACAGGTTGTTACCATGTCCATTGAGGCTTTAAAGTCCGGCGAGAATGCGCTGATATATCGTGCGGGAGATAGCGCGATAACAATCGCAAGCTGGCCGTTCTCCAATGTCCGCTTCGCATATCAGACGAGTTCGGGGCAGCTCTTGGAGTATTGGAAATCCTCTGAACAGGGTGTAGAGCGCACACCTCGTGGAATCCAAATCAAAGTGGCAAATAATGCTAACGCACAAAAGTCAGAGGATTTCTCTTGGTATGCCCGTATCGATGCAGATCCATGGATGCGGCCGCCCAGAGCACCCGATTTCCTTCTGGGTGCAGGAGGCTAAGGCTGTGACGAGCCTCAACGGGGATCCGCCTGTCTCGAGCACACAGCAGGGCTATATCCTTATTATGACAATTGCAGCGCTTGCATTGCTGGCGCTGGGTGGCGCTTATATTGGGCATCAAGTCTCGACGGCACTGCGACTGGCGATTGCAGAACAAACACAGGCAGAAGAAGAAAAACTAGCGCGCGACACCATGGCGCGCATGATCTATCTAGTGGCGACAACAAAACGCTCTGCCATAGGCTTGGGCAGTGATGATGTTGCGCTTCGAATGGATGGTCGATGGTACTCGGCGCCCCATGGCATGGCGGTCTCCGTCAAAGATGGCCGAGGGTTGGTTAACTTGGCCACGGCGCCGAGAGCCGTCTTGGAGCGTCTATTATTAAGCTATGGTGTACCTGCAGAAAGAACTGGCTTCCTGATCGATGCCCTTGATGACTATAGTGACTCAGACTCGCTGAAACGATTAAATGGGGCAGAGGCCGAAGAGTACGCTAGGCAGAAAATGCCCCCACCCAGAAACCAGCCGTTATTAGTGCCCGCAGAGCTGAAACGCGTCCTCGGCTGGGCATCTGAAGATAAACTCTGGCAGGAAGATTCTATTCTGGAGCAAACCGTCATTTCCGAGCACACAGGCGTCAATCCCGCGACCGCTGATTGGCGAACCCTGATGACCTCTTTGGGTCTGTCTGAAATGGATGCCAGAGCATTTATCACCGCTCGAGCAGACTTGAATGCGGCCGGCATCTCCCAGCTTTCCAGGCCTTTCTTCGGTGCGTTCTCGGGCAACGATCTGCTAAAGCTTCATCAACCAGTTCTATATCCATCAGCTACGGTGGTAATCACAACAACGAAGCCCGGCAGCCGGCGAGCGTGGCGGCTAACAATGACACTCACGCCCTCCGAGCACTCTAGCCCTTGGAGAGTTACTAACTTCCACACTGTAACCCCAATCAGCCCGATAACTACCGAGATACTAACAACACCACCCGATCTAACCGCCTACAGGGCTTACGTGGATTACAACAACATAACATTGCCATTCTGAAGGGGTAGTCGTAGGCCAACGGCAACTACTTCAATATTAGTGCTTGGACACCATCAACTTGTCCGTATAGGCCATGATCACCGCCGATAGCAGGAAAGTGCAGTGGATCACTACCTGCCACATCACGGAATTGGAATCCGTGTTGGTAGTGGAAATGGAGGGATCACTGAGGCTGATGAAAGTCTTGAGCAGGTGGATCGAGGAGATGCTGATCAATGCAAGCGCGAGCTTGGTTTTGAGCACGCCTGCATCCACATGGGACAGCCATTCAGGGCGATCTTCGTGTTTGTCGAGGATGTCGATCTTGGAAACAAAGGTCTCGTAACCGCCAATCACCACCATGATCAGCAGGTTGGCAATCATCACCACGTCAATCAGGCCCAGAACGATAAGCATGATCTGGGTTTCGCCCATGGCGTTGGCGTCGGCAACCAGATGCACGAGTTCGCGCAGGAACTTGTACACGTAGACGCCCTGAGCCACGATCAGGCCCAGATAGAGCGGGGCTTGGAGCCAGCGACTCCAGAAGATGAAACTTTCCATACGGGCGACGGCAGACTTCATTGCGAACCTCTAACTCGAACCAAAGCCGCAAGTATCCATAAGGCCGGCGCTTGTGCAAGTCCCCTCGGCACGGCGGGATCAGCCCCCGCCTAAGCTAGCCATGACAGCCCCTTTGTCCTGAGTCTGGGCAAGTACGGCGCGGATACGGTTGAATGCCGAGGCCGCTTGGTCAGGATACTTGCCGAAGGAAATCAGGTTGCTGTGCTTCCAGCCCGCCGCCGCCAGCACCTCGTTCCGGAACTTGGCCGCATCCCCATCCCCAGCTATCTGTATCAGAGCACGCTCTATCAAGACATGCGGCGGTGGCTCACGAGAAATAGAAGTGAAGTGCTCCGCGCGACTTTCCTGGAATTCCATTTCGCCTCCCCGTTTTACACACTGTTCATGGTCATTGAAGCTCATGACCGGAGGATTTACTACCACCAGTTCGCCCTGACAATCACGTGACAACAGCGGTCTAGCAGTTCTTGGGCTGGCTATAACTTGATAGCATATCGGCCAGACATGCTTGAACATGGTTGCAAACACCCGCCCAGTCGCCAGGCGAGCTTTGACGAAACAATCGCATCGTTGGGTACCACGGTGTATCCGTTCGGCCGAGTTGCCAACGCCAATCCGGGTTGAAGGGCAACATTATCCAAACCGGCTTTCCCATTGCAGCCGCCAAATGAGCGACGGACGTATCCACACTGATCACCAGATCCATCTCCTCCACAAGCGAGGAGGTGTCAGCAAAGTCCTTTAAATAAACCGACCAGTCACTAATGCCGGACGAGTCCATCAGGGGCCGGTCTTGCGCAGAAATCATGGTCTGTATCGCGTGGAAATCACAATCCGCATCCATAAGCGGCATCAACCATGACAAAGGCATCGAGCGCCTATGGTCGTTGACGTGTTTTGAGCTGCCTGACCATACAAGACCAATGCGTGGGCGGGTTTGCACACCCAGCTTCGTTCGCCATACATCTGCGGAACTCTTGTCCGAGAATATATACGGCTGAGAGTGCGATACTTTGTTTGCCCAGCCTCGGCAAGCATGCGGGAGACTCATCAACGGGCACTGTGCGTCTGCTTGGATAGGCGTATCAGATAAGGCCGCAACCGCCTTCAGTCCGGGAAGATTACTTAGCAGCCGAACCAACGTGTCCTGAGTCTGCAAAATGACGCTGATACCATGTTCAGCCAGTGAACTGACATAGCGGCAAAACTGTACCGTATCGCCGAAACCTTGTTCAGCATGCACCAGTAGGGTCTGACCACGAATATCGTAATCCCCTAACCATAGGGGTAGATTTCTGTGCCGAGCTTTATGCCCCCCTGACGAGATTGACCAGCGCCACTCGTACTCCGCCCAACCTTCTGCCAGCCTCCCCATCTGAAGCAGACACAAGGCCCTATTCCAGTGAGCATCGGGGTCAAGCGGTGATAATGCAAGAGAGGCATTCAGGGACATAAGTGCCTCATCAGGTCGAAGCAAGTCCCGCAGCACCTCGGCCCGAGCAGTGAGTGCGTGGATATTCCCTGGTTGATAGCCCAACGCAATGTCGATCTCGGCCAGCGCGTCGGTCGAACGATCCAGACGCTGGTAGAGAAGGCCCAGGTTGCAATGGACCTCACTGACACTTGTATCCAGTTTGATTGCGGATAGATAGCTTGCCAAGGCTTCGTTTAGCAGACCCAGCGCGCTTTGTGCGTTACCCAGATTATTTAACGAGGCGGGGGTATGTGCACCAAGTTCGCCAACTTTCTCCAAAACAACGCAAGCGCACTCAAAGCCGCCAGCCTGTATATGCGCCGCGCCCAGACTTGCCCATATCTCGGGCTCTGAACTCGCCAGCTCAGCAGCGAGGGCTAGGCAATCTATTGCTTGCCGAAAATCCCCAGTCTGTAACAGTGCAATACCCAAGCAATGTAGGACACTCACATCATAGGGAGAATCGTCATGCAGGGAAGAATAAATCGCGATAGCCCTGGCTAGCTCACCCTGCTGATGCAAGGTTACCGCAAGATCAAAGCGATTCATGTCTGCGCCTCACCGATAAGCTGTGGTAATGCATTAGGGCATGACAAGCCGGCGTGAGAGCGGCTGTTAGCAAGCACCATGACTGATGGCTGACTGCGGCGACGTCGTCATGATGTCGCCGCAAACAACTTCGCCACACAGTACGCCATGCGCACAGGTTCGGTACGTTTTTTTTGGCAAAACTTAAGCGCAACTAACCTGCTGAGTGCCGGCTAGTACCGCCCGATTGGCATAACGCACTCGTTGTGCGCCTTCGGCGGTATCGAACAGGATTTCTACCTGTCTGCCCACGGCCTCAATGGCCAGGACATGAAATCGCAGGGTTTGGCCCTGCTGTTGTTGGGTGAAGTGGTCGCCCACTTTCAAATCTCTGATGAACAATGCAATTCCAGTAACTGTTTCAATAGCGGCGCCGTTGCTGGCCGCCACCCATATTGGGTGTGGCATGGCGAAACGTGATGCGACCCTTGGTCAGATCGTAGGGGGACATTTCAACCTTCACACGGTCGCCCTCCAGTACCTTGATCCGGTGCATCTTCATCTTGCCCGAGCCGTAAGCAAGAATGCTTACGCCGTTTTCCAGGGTGACCCGGAAACGCGATTCAGGCAGGACTTCGCTGACTACACCTTCGAACTCGATCGCTTCTTCTTTTGCCATAGGTTCAGCTCCGCAGGCGCGGCCAGGCCACGCCGGGTTAATAAATGCCAGAACCAGTCGACGTATTCGCAGTAGGCGAGACCGGACGGGGTCTTGGCGGATGCCTCAGACAGGTTGGCGGCCACAGAGTGTGCCGGGCGGCCATGACAAGCTTGGGTACCAGGGGGAGGGTTTCGCCGCAGCGAAAGGGCAACCGGAGGGACGTAAAACTTGGGCGCTGTAGGAGGATCTGTTGCGGTTGGGGCCGCAACGTGCCGGCACTTTACCACAAATCAGCTAAGTACCTGATTTTTATTACCACCCTTGGCGTCTGTTGTCACGCTCCGCGCACAACACTCACCCCTGCGCTCGCGTGTGTGCCAGCCGATGGACGGCGCGTGCCAGAATGGCGTACCGCACTCAGGCCCGATGGAATCATGCCCGGAACCAGCCAGTCCACACCAACCCGCAAGGTGCTCTTTATTATAGCGCTGCTGTTTACATTGTCCGCATTGGCGTTCAGCGTCCTTCTCGGCGCCCAAGTGTGGGATCTGCTGTTTGCCGACCAGTTCTGCAGCGTCCGCTCGCGGCGCGACCGGGTACTGGTTTGCCGGACCTGGGCTACCCACACCTTCGATATGGTGCTGGCCTTGCTTGGCTTCGGCTTCATGTTCCTGTTCTCTGTGGCCGGGGCGCTGCTGGGTTCGCTGGGCGTGCTGCTTTTGCGGCGCAAGGCCAAGGTCGCCGCCTGACTTGCCTTTGCGTGCGCAGTCACACGACGATAAATCGCCTTGGCGGCGCTAATCAGCCTAAGATCAGGGTACGTGTCGCCCGGCAGCATTGGGCCGACACCGCGGGGTGCAACCCGTAACGCCTTACCGCTGCATGGGGTAGCCCATGCGGCAAGGAGAAGTACCATGGCCAAAGGTCAGCTGCGTGGCAATAAGGAAGTGAAGAAACCCAAGAAGGAAAAGACCACCACCCCGGTCGTCAGCACCTTCAACTCACAGGTCAAAGCCGCAGAAAGCGGCAAACCCAAGTAAGCATGCCGCCGCTGCCTGGCCCGGCCAGCGTGCTGGCAGGTCGTGCCGGGCGGCGTTGTATTGCCGGGGCAGATGCACGGCTAAGCGGTCACCGCCGGTAGCGTGAAGTAGAAGCAGGCGCCGGCGTTAGGGGCGGATTCCGCCCACACCCGACCACCATGCTGATGCACGACGCGCTGGACGATGGCGAGGCCTATCCCGTTGCCGGGAAACTCCTTGTTGCCATGGAATCGCTGGAACGGTGCGAACAGCTTGCGGGCATGTTGCAGATCAAAGCCAGCGCCGTTGTCTCGTACATAGTAAACCGGGCTGCCGGTCTCATCCGGTTCGGTACCCACCTCGATGCATGCTGCGTCCTGACGGGCCGAGTATTTCCATGCGTTGCTGATCAGGCTTTCGATCAGTGCAGACAGCAGACCGCGGTCTGCCTCTACCGGCAGGCTGGGCGCAATACGGATCTCTACGTTGCGGTCCGGCTCCCGATTTTGCAGACGGGCGCAGGCTTGGCGTGCCAGATCGGCCAGATCGAGCAGTTCACGCTCTACTCCCTGATTGGATAGTTTGAACAGCCTGAGCAGATCATCAATCTGCTCATCCATGCGCGCAGCTTCGGCACAGATCCGGACCAGATAGTGGCGACCGTCATCAGGCAGGGCTGCCATATGGTCTTCGAGCAGGATATTGCCAAAGCCATTGATGGCCCGCAGTGGCGCGCGCAGATCATGCGAGACCGAATACGACACGGCCTCCAGTTCCTGATGCATGTTTTCCAGCCGTAGCGTCTGCGCCCTCACCCGGCTGTCGAGTTCGCCATAGCAATGCAGATTCTCGAGCGCGAGTGCCGTGGCGTCGGCCAGGCTTTGCAGCAAGGCGGTTTCATCGGCAGACGGGGTGTACGGGTAGGCCCAATAGACGCCGATGGCGGCAATAGGGTCCTGCTGGCGAACAGGCGTCATCACCATGCTGTAGACAAAGGTGGGCAGATACACGTCCAGCGGAATGCGCGCGTCGGCACGGATATCCGGTATCACGACCTGCCGCCGGTGGTCCATGGCCCAGCCGCTGATACAGGCCTCCTTGGGAAAGCGACGTCCCTTCCAGAGCTGCGAGATCGCGTCTTCATCGGCATAAAAACACTGCTCACCCTCGGCGATCACGAAGCTGGCACCATCTGCAAGCACGAGTTCGCGCGCGACTTTGCGTACCAAGGTGGTGACATCATCGAGTTTGCGTGCCATGGAAAGCTGCTTGACCACCTCGACCAGCCGACTCTGGCAGCGCATGAGCCAGTGCCAATGCGTGCCATCGACATTGGCCGGCACGCGATCCAGCCATTGGCGTACCGCATGTTTGAGCCGCCAGAGATCGCGTTTGTCGATGTAGTCTGTCGCACCGGCCGCGAGTGCGGTTTGTACGGAGACGACATCCGCCTGGCCGCTGAAGAACAGGAATGGGACCTCGGGCAGGACCAGCCGGGTTGCCGCCAGCAAAGCCAAGCCATCACCATCCGGCACATTGCGGTCGGAGATCACCAAGTCGAATCGCTGCTTGCTGAGGGCCTGCTGCCCTGCTGCGATGGTGTCGACATGGTGGAGGTCGATATCCAGCCCCAGCCGCGCCAGGGCATTGATGACCAGCTGGCTGTCGAGCGGGTTGTCCTCCAAGTACAGCACGGTGGGCATTGCCATGTCTGGTTCCTCCAGAGTCAGCCCATCAGTTCGCCGCATGCTGCTCTTGCGTGGCAAGCTAAGCGCCTGTTGGTGCCTGTGCCGAATCGCACGGCAAGGCGACCTTATTTGAGTACACCATAGCAGAGCTAGCCACTGCTCGTCTGCGCCGTCGGGCGTCAAGCATCGACCTCTTCGCCCAGAAATCCGCCGCTCTGATGGGCCCAGAGTCGTGCGTAAAGACCGCCCTTTGCCAGCAAGGTGGCGTGGTCGCCTTCTTCGACAATTCGACCAGCATCCATCACGATCAATCTGTCCATGGCGGCAATGGTCGACAAACGGTGGGCAATCGCGACCACGGTCTTGCCTTCCATCAGCCGATACAGGCTACGCTGGATCGCGGCTTCGACTTCCGAGTCGAGGGCGCTGGTAGCCTCATCCAGCAGGAGGATGGGGGCATCCTTGAGCATCACGCGGGCAATGGCAATGCGCTGGCGCTGGCCACCACTGAGCTTCACGCCCCGCTCACCGACATGGGCGTCAAAACCCGTGCGCCCCTTGGGGTCGGCAAGACTGGCAATGAAGTCCAGCGCTTCGGCACGCTCGGCCGCAGCAATCATTTGCGCTTCCGTGGCATCCGGGCGGCCGTAAAGCAGGTTGTCGCGCACCGAGCGATGCAGCAAGGACGTGTCTTGCGTCACCATGCCCACCTGACGGCGCAAGCTGTCTTGTGTGACATGCGCGATATCCTGACCGTCGATGAGAATACGGCCCTGCTGCACGTCGTAAAAGCGCAGCAACAGATTGACCAGGGTGCTTTTGCCCGCCCCCGAGCGGCCGATCAAGCCAATCTTTTCGCCGGGCCGGATGTGCAGATTGAGATCTTCCACCACGGTCTTGCCGTTGCCGTAGGCAAAGTGCATGTGCTCGAAACGGATATCCCCCTCGCTCACCGCCAAAGGCCGGGCATCGGGGGCATCGGTGACGGCGACCGGGCGTGAGAGGGTATTGATGCCGTCCTGTACGGTGCCGATGTTCTCGAACAGGCTGGCCATCTCCCACATGATCCAGTGGGAAATACCGTTCAGGCGCAGGGCCATGGCCGTGGCGGCCGCAACGGCACCAACGCCCACCTCGCCGCGCGTCCACAGCCATAGCGTGACACCGGCCGTGCTGGCGATCAGGCTCATGCTGAGAATATGGTTGACGATCTCGAAGCCGCTGACGAGGCGCATCTGCCGGTAAGCCGTCTGCAGGAAATCGGCCATCGCGCTCTTGGCAAAGTCGGCCTCGCGCTCGCTGTGGCTGAACAGTTTTACCGTCGTGATATTCGTGTAGGCATCGGTAATGCGGCCCGTCATCAAACTGCGGGCGTCGGCCTGTGCCGCCGCCGCCTTGCCCAGACGCGGCACAAAAAAGGTCAGCGCCACCATGTACGCCAGCAGCCAGCCCAGGAAAGGCAGCAGCAGGATCAGGTCAAAACTCCCGACTACCGCGATCATGGTCACGAAGTAGATGACGATGAACACCATGATGTCGGTGAGGATCAGCACCGTGTCGCGCACCGCCAGTGCCGTTTGCATGACCTTGGCCGAGACGCGGCCGGCGAACTCGTCCTGATAGAAGCTCATGCTTTGACCAAGCAGATGGCGGTGATAGCGCCAGCGCAGCCGCATGGGGAAATTGCTCTGCAGGCCCTGGTACTTGCACAGGGCCTGCAGCGCGATCAGCAAGGGGCTGGCCAGCAAGATGCCAGCCAGCAGCAACAAATGCTGTTTTTGCGTGGACCACAACTCGGCGGGCGGAATCCGGGCCAGCCAGTCCACCACATTGCCGAGCATGGAAAACAGCATGGCTTCGAATACGCCGATCAAGGCCGTGAGCGCCGCCATGATGAAGATCAGTGGGCGCATGCCCTCGGTGCCCGCCCAGATGAAGGCGAAGAAACCCTGGGGCGGCACATCGGCCGCGACATCGGGATAGGGGGAGATACGTTGCTCGAACCAGCGGAACACGGCTTCCTCGCACTTTTCTTGGTTTTGCTGTGGTGGCGAGTTTACAAGGCTCAAGCGCTGGCTACGAGCCTCACCCCGTGCCGGAAACGAGACCGCCCCGATCAGGCACTTGCGTGATCGGGGCGGGTGTTCGGCATGGCCGGGTCAGACCACAGCCGGGCACTCGGGAGATTATTTGGTTGGCGCGGCTGCTTTGGCGGGCTCGCTGGCTGGGCCGGCAACCGGCACGGAGGGCGTCGCAGCGGTTTCCGCTGGCTTGGGTGCCTCGACAGGCTTGGCGGCCGGGTCTGCCTTGGCCGTTTCGGCAGGCTTGGTCACCACCGGAGTCGTGGCTGGCTGGCCGGGTTCGGCAACCGGTGTGCCGGCGTGTACGGTGCCCAGGGTGGCAGCGAAGGTGGCGGCAATCAGGGTGGCAGTCAGCTTGGTCATGGCACAGATCCTCTCGGGTTGTTGGGGTTACCGGATCGGCAGCCTGCGCCGCCGTCCTTGGCACCCAAGTTAGTCCCGCCCGGCTGAACGGTGGCTGACACAAACCCTGTGCACAATTACCGCAGGCAAGCCGTCATCGCGCGCCGCTGTGAGGCGTTGGTACAGGCCGGAGCAAAACAGCCCGGCCGCGGTAGAACCACGGCCGGGCTGTACTCGGGGGAAGGGCCGTGTGATCACGGCATCCGCGCCATCGGCACTGGACCCGCCCTAAACCGGGCGGGGGCGTGCCTGTTGGATAAGGTGGTAACGATCTCAGTTGTCGTTGAGCACCTTGAGTTGCAGCGTGCTGCCAGCCAGCGAACCCACTGCGTAAACGCTGTAGATCTTGCCGGATTCGAGCGTCAGGTTGGCCGACAGCGCGGTCGTGCTGGTGCCGGCAACGTTGACCTTGATCGCGTAGGTGGCGGCGGCCACTTCAAGGTAATCGGTCTTGGCCTTGAAAGGCACATTGCTCACCAGCGCAGCGTCATTGGCCAGGATGTCGACATTGGGTGCGTCAGGCGAGAGGTGGGCAATACGCAGTTTGGCTTTGCCCGCAGCAGGCTTGGCCGTGGTGTCGTCAAAGACCAGGGGCTCGATATTGGCAAGGAAGTTGGCCGCGACCACGCTGTACTTCTTGCCGGCTTCCAGCGGCACATCGGCATTGATGACCGTGGTGCTGGTGCCCGCCGCATTCACCTTGAAGTTATACGTACCCGCCAGTGGGTCCAGATAAGCCGACGCCACCGGGAAGGGTACGTTGCTCAGCGCTACCGCGTTGTTGACGAGGATATCCACCGAGGGCGCATTGGGCGAAGCATGGACAGCCCGCACCAGCGCACGCTGGTCCTTGACCTCGAATACCGGGTTCGCGATATCGCGCGTCAGCACCAGCAGGGAGACCGGTGAATTGCCCGTGCTGGCATCAATGGCGGCGGCGACCAGGTTGGCACCTGCGGCCAGAGAGAGTTTGCCCGAGTCATAAACCACGGTCGTGCTGCCGGCGGGGGTAACCCGCACCCGGTAATCGCCCGCATCCACTTCCAGTGCGGCCGAAATCCCCTTGAAGGGCACATTGCTCAGGGTTGGTGTACCCAGTGCTGCAGCGGGTGCAGTCACATGGACATCCACGGCGGGAGCCGAAGGCGCGGCATGTACGACGCGAAGCTTGATCTTGCCCGAAGCCGGGGCAGCCGCCTCTTCCTCAACCACCAAGGGTTCCAATGCAGCCAGCTTGTTGGCGGCGAATACCGTGTAGTACTTGCCACCGGCCAGCGTGGGCGAAGCGCTCAACACCGTAGTGGTCGTCCCTGCCGCATTCACCCGTACCGTGTGGGCGCCTGCCGTGGTCTGCAGAAACCCGGTTGCCGCCTTGAAGGACGCATTGGTGACCACATTCGTGCCATCCAGTGCCACATCAACGGCTGGCGCATCCGGCGAAGCATGTACAACCCGCACATACGAAGCTGCCGGTGGGGCAGGCGGCGTGGGTTGCGGGCTGCTGTCGTCGTCATTACAGGCTGTCAGCAGCGCCATGGGCGCCAGCACAGCCAGCGAGAGCAAAAAGCGTTTCATTTCGACCTCCTGTTCATGGCCAGCCATGCCGGCCACACCCTTCGTTGAAAGAACGAACCCGAGCGCAAATGCGCAGTTCGTAATGTACACACGGTGTACATTAAATTTCAAACAGGGTGTACAAAACAGGGAAATGACACAAAATGTCCGTCAGAACAGGGTAGCGGAAGCATCTGCACTCACCCTGAAAGCACGAGCACTACGGAAATTTATCTTTACGAATCATGGATATGCCTATCCAGGCATGCAATCACCCAAGCCGGATCATCCAGCACCAGATCATGTCCGGCATCAGGGTGTACAAAACTCCGCGCGGATAGCCGCTGCGCCAAACGGGTTGTACATGCAGGGTTAACCAGACGGTCCTGACGACTGCTTAGCAGGGTCAGCGGCTGCCCAGGCCACGCGCCCACCGGCCTGAAGCGGGCTGCTGCCGTTAGCTGGCGCAAGAAGTTACCCAGGCTGACCGGCTGATCGCGCTGGCAAGCCCGCCACTGCGGCCATGCCAGCGCGCGTCGTTGTGGCTGGTTGCTGGTCAGATGGAGCAGTCCATACTCACGCCAGATTGTGGGCATGCATACCAACCCCAGCACCAGCGGATAGCATTGCCAGCGTAGCCGGTGCCAGAACGGCGACACGCCGGCAAAACTGGTGTTGATCAGGACGAGGGAGCGCACCTCAGCCGGATAATGTTGTGCCCAGTACAGCGCCACCATACCGCCCATGGAAAGCGCCAGCACATCCACCGGGCCTTGCGCCAGCACTGCGGCCAAACCCGCACGCAATGCTTCACATTGCGCCGCAATGCTCAGGCCGGCTGGCTCGCGCCAGCGCGTGCCATTGCCTGGCAGATCGGGCGTCAGCACTGGCCGGCCGCTGGCTGCCGCGAGTTGCGCAGGGAAGTGGCCCCAGTGGCGCGCTTCGCGCCCCAGCCCCCGCAACAACACCCAGGGTGTCGGCTCAGACATCGCGGTACCAAAGGTGCATGGCATCCATCCGGTGGCGCTGGCTACGCAGGTTGCCCTGCAGCCAGCGCGGCCCGCTGCCCGCCAGGCGGGTCAGGAACTCCATGAAAGCCAGGTGCGTGCGCATCACCCGCTGGTGGCGATGCGGGGCAATCGGGTTGAATGGGCCCAGACGGGAGAACAGCTGGCGGGGATTCTTGCGCACCCAGTTCCATGAGCCCATCTCCAGCGTGAGCGGCACGAACAGACGATCGCCCAGCTCGCGCGAGCGCAGGTAGAGGTGATCCCACAGATCGCCATGGGTCAGGTAATGGCGGCTTTGCGGCTCGAACACATAGTGATTGTTGGGATAGGCCTGGTCGAACAGGGTTTTGAGGGTGTAGACCTCGCCAAGTATGTCGATGGGGCGACGGCTCCCGGCCAAGGGAAACCAGATCCGGTCGCGCAGGCCGAATCCCGAATGGCAGTCGAGGGCCAAGGCAAGCGGCCGCGTCAGCAGCTCCCGCTCGACCACCGCGCACAAAGCCGCGCTCTCCGGCTCCATGGCCGCTTGCGCCTCGCCGCGATACCAGGGCAACCAAGGGCCGGCACGATGCCCGCCCACCAGCCAAGCGACGCCCTCTGCCGCATCGCACGGGGCGTTGCGCATCAGGTCCACGCCGGCGGGATTGGCACGGCGGTGCAGCAACATGCCGCCGGGATTCACGAGTGGCATGAACACCAGTCGCACCTGCGAGAGCTGATGTTCCAGCAGCGGGTCCCAGCGCAGGCGCATCAGCAGGTTGTGTAAAAAGGCGAGGATGACCTGGGTGCCGATGCGCTCCAGCCCATGAACCCCGCCGAAAAAGGCCGCTACCGGCGCGTCGGCTGCCTCGCTACCCAGGGTGAGTACATGCACGGGCAGGGTGTAGCGCCCGACCGCCACTTCCGCCTCGGTGCGCGCGCGCAGATGGCCCGCACCCAGGCGGATGAGGCGTTCCAGTTCGGCCAGCTCGGGCAGTTCGTGACGGGATGGGCGCATGGTGTATCGCAGACGGGTCTGTCGCAGCATAGCCAGCGACGCCACCAGAAAGGATGACGCTTTCGTGACACACGCCACCGCGCCCGATGCCGGACCAGTACCCGTGCCGGCTTATGCCCATTTTGCATAGGACCTGTACGACAGGATGCATTTCCATACTGGCAGTACGGCCTTTACACTCGAGGGCTATCCCCATCGGAGCCCATCATGGATATCCAACGTATCAATCCGGAACAGCGCTGGTCGGATGCGACCGTTTTCCGGGGCATCGTGCACTTTGTCGAGGTGCCGGCCCGCGTTGACGGCGACATGGCCGATCAGACCCGGCAAATCCTGGCGCAAGCAGAACACACTCTGGCCTTGGCGGGCAGCAACAAGGCTCGCCTGCTCATGGCAACGATCTATGTCACGGACCTGACACTGGTGCCCGCTTTCAATGAAATCTGGGATGCCTGGCTGGCACCCGGCACTGCCCCTGCCCGCGCCTGCATCAAGGTCGAACTCAACAAGCCCGGCATGCTGGTCGAGATTGCCTTCGTGGCCGCCGCAGCCTGATCTTCACCATGCCCGACCGCCCACCTGGCCTGCGCCTGCTGATGATCGGCGCCGTACTGATCGCCGCCGCCCTGCTGCCTGCGCAGGCACTGGCACGCGAAGGCCCGGCCACCTTGACGCTGTGCCAGGAGGATGCCGACAACTACCCCTGGACCCTGACAACCGGGCCGGGCTATTCGAACCACCTGCTGGACAGGGTGGGACAACAGCTGGGTGTGCGTATCCGCTATGTGCGCAAGCCCTGGCGTCGCTGCCTGCTGGAGGCACAGCAGGGCGCCGTGGATGGGGTAATGGATATTGCGTGGCTGCCCGAGCGCGAGACACTGGGTGCTTATCCCATGCACAAGGGCAAACCTGATCCGCGCTACCGCCTCCACGATGACAGCTACTCACTGTTCACGCATATCGACAGCTCGCTCGACTGGGATGGCAAGCAGTTCAGCCAGCCAGCCCCGCGGATGGCGGCGCAAGTCGACTACTCGGTCGTGTCGCCCTTGCGTGCTCTGGGTGCACAGGTCACAGAAAGCGCCAAGGGCTCGGTCGACATCCTGAGGCTGGTCGTACTGGGCAATACCGATGGCGCGGCCCTGCTGACGCGGGAGGGGGATTATCAGCTCTCACGCCACCCGGATCTGGCCCGCCAGATCAAACGCGCACCGCAACCCATCTTCAACCCGCCGATGTACCTGATGGTGTCGCACCGGATTGCCGATCAGCATCCGGCTTGGACACGCAAACTCTGGGAGACCATCGCCAGCGTGCGTGAGTCGGCGGCCTTCCAGCGGCAGGCCGCACCGCTGCTCAAGCCGTAAACGCCTTCGCCATCATCCGCTCGAAGTCACTGGCCACGGTGGTGGCAGGTGCCAGCATCAACGCTTCGAGCTGACTCAGACGCGCTCGTTCCAGCGCGTCGGTGCCGCCACGGGCGTTCTGACGCTCGTCATGCTCAGGCCGGATGCTCACGCGTACAACACTGCCGTCCACATAAAACGCCAGTGTGGGATGGCCTGCGGGTGAGGTTTCGGTGCGGTAATCCAGGCCCAGATTGAGGCAGCGGATTTCCACGGCCTTATCGTTATCGCTGTAGATCACCAGATTGATATCCGAATGCGGCCCGGCATTGCCCTTGAGCACCGAACCGACCAGATACGGCTTGAACTCGGCGAACAGGCGCATCGCCTCGCAGGCACGCTGCCTGAGCGTCTGGACAATATCGCCATGCCCGGGCTGATAGAGGCTGCGGTAGTCACGCAATGCCTGCTCGACTTCTTCATTGCTGGGGAGATTTTTGCCCTCGGGCATGCCAAGCCGGCGGATCGCCTTGCGTTTGGCGCTGGCAAAGTCGTCGATGTGCTCTTCGGCCATCAAACGCGCCGCGAGCTGGATGATCTGTTCCTTGGCGCCACGGGGCGAGCGATCTCGATGCGACATGGTGTCCTCGGGTCGTAAGCGTGCGTTGGCACAGGGCCTGAACGCAGTTAGCCTAGCGCAATCTGTATGACACGTGCCAGCACGGCGACGTGATCACCTGCAAATACGCACCGGGATACACACTCAGGCTTTCCATGCACGCCACCACCGCCGCCGATCTGCACTGGCTACTCACCTCACCCTCATTGATTCGCCCCGGCACCTTGCCCGCCGGCATGCTCGATGGCGACAGTAAGCTGGGTGCGCACTGGTGGTCGCAGCTCAACCCCGCCCTGCTTCCCGAACCCGTCGTGGGCGAGCCCTTCCGGCTGGGTCGTCAGGCCGAGGCGCTGATGCTGGCGGCACTTGGGCAACTGGCTGGCCACACCCTGCTGGCTAACCAGCTGGCCGTGCGCGAATGGGGCCGCAGCCTGGGCGAATACGACTACCTGCTGTTGCCGCCCGAACAGGACCGGCTGCTGCACATTGAACTGGCCGTGAAAGTGTTCATTGCCCTGCCCGAGGTCGGTGAGGTTTGCTTGGTCGGCCCCGGCCTGCGTGATGCACTCGCGCTCAAGTTCGACCGCCTGATCCACCATCAGCTCGCGCTCTCGCGCCTGCCCGCCGGCCAGTTGGCCCTGCCGATGAAGTTACCTGTCCAGCCCATGGCTTGGCTGCGTGGCTGGATGTTCTACCGCGAAGCGCCCGACTTGCTGCCCAACGTGCTGGCCGAACAGCACCCGCGCGGCTGGTGGCGACACTGGGGCGAACCATTCCCGCAAACCCGGCCAGACAGCCTGTGGCGCACCTTGCCGCGCACCGACTGGCTCGCCCCGCGGCGCGCCGACAGCCGCGCGCAGCCCCTGCCAGTGTGGCGTAATCATGTGAGCGAAATCATGCGCGAACAGGCGCGCCCCCTGATGGTGGCCGAATACGCGCCCTATGCCGAAGGTGGCCACGAACTGGCGCGCGGCATGATCCTCACGCCGGGCTGGCCCGACCCGGTAAGGCTGGCCCAGCTGCGTGCCGAGATCAACCGCATTCCTGTACAAGCGTAGCCACGCAGGGCGGCCAGCGGCATCATGCCGGCTTTACCCTCTAGCCGTAGACACCTCATGCGACTCGCCGTTGATCTCGCCAAAGCCTACCGATTGCTTAACCACGGCCCCACCGTGCTCGTCACCAGCGCACACAGTGAGCGTCGCAATGTGATGGCCGCGGCCTGGAGCATGCCGCTGGATTTTTCGCCGCCCAAGATCACTGTGGTGATCGACAAGAACACACTGACCCGTGAGCTGGTGGACGCCTCTGGCGAGTTTGCCCTCAACATCCCCTCGCGCTCGCTGGCCGCCGCCACGGTGGCGGTGGGATCACGCTCCGGCAAAGACGAGACCGACAAGTTTGCGAGCGCCGGCCTGAAAACCTTTGCGGCCAGCCAGATTGGCGCCCCACTCATCGAAGGCTGTGTAGGCTGGCTGGAGTGCCGGGTGATTCCCGAACCCCATGTGCAGCAGACCTACGACCTGTTCATTGCCGAAGTCGTGGCGGCCTGGGCTGATCCGCAAGATTTCAGCGAGGGCCACTGGCATTTCGCGGCCGGCCGCGAGCGCTCGATCCACTATGTGGCAGGCGGGACGTTTTTCGAGACAGGCGATGAATTCAAGGTCGGCGGCTAGCACCACCGACCTTCACGACGACGCGGCGACTAAACGCGCAGCAAAGCCATCTTCAGTGGATGCTTGCCATCACGGCTGGGGAAGTCGGCCTCGGGCGTGATCCACTCGACCTCGCGCACCGTGCGGCCGGCTTTCACCGCGCTGCGTTGCAGCTGCTCGAGCCAGGCATCGGCGTCCACCTGCGCCACATTGTTGCAGCAGATGATGGTGCCGCCCTCGGCGGTCGCCAACAGCGCCGGCTTGAAGACGGACGGGTAGTCGTTCACCAGATCGACCACGCCGAACAGGCTCTTGGCGTAACGCGGCGGATCAAGGAATACCAGATCGAACTGGCGGGCCTCAAGCTTGGGGAACGGTGGCATGCGCTTGCCGCGCACCACGGCCGGCTGGCCGATGCCCGACAGCTGGCGTACTGCGGGGAACACATCGCTCTGCACAAAACGCGGCCGTACCGGCAAATCGTTGAGGCGGGCGTTGTCCTTGCCCACGCGCAGGCTGGATTCGGCAAAGTCCACATTCATCACGAAGCTGGCGCCGGCCTTGGCTGCGGCAATGCCCACGCCGCAGGTGTAAGCGAACAGATTGAGTACCGATTTGCCGGCCGCTTCCTGCATCACCCGGCGACGAGCTGCACGCAGATCCAGGAACAACCACGGGTCCTGGCCGCTGTGGCGCGCCTGGATGTGGTACTTCACCCCCATTTCTTCCGCCTCGCGCGGCGCCATGGCTTTTTCCAGCTGTGCTTCATCGAGCGGATTGCGGATACGCGAGTTGGCGTCGCTGCGGTCGTTGTAGATGGTCGTCAGCCCCGGCAGCACGCCGGCGTAGAAGCCTTCGATCGCCGCCAGTCGCTCAGGCGTCAGCGCCGTATGGAAGGTCTGCACCAGCAACAGATCGCCGTAGCGATCAATGGTCAGCCCGGCTTCACCCTCCACGCTGCCGTGGAACAGCCGGTAAGCCGTGGTGTGCTCGGCGTGCAGGGCGTCTACCAGGCTGGCACGCGCGTCGAATGCGGCTTGCAGCAAGGGAATCAGGGTGGCGGGCATGGGGTTTCCAGAATAAGCAGGCGGCTTGATGCCGCCGAAGTAGGCGCATTCTACGCGCTTCGCTCTGCGCTTATCGGCCCGCGTCGGTCACCGCCTGCATGCGGCTGATGGCGTGATACTGCACCCACAACGCCAGCGCGCCGAAACCGGCACACATCGCCCACACCGCATGGCCGCCAAAGCGCGCATAGACCAGATTGCCCAGCAGGGGCGCCAGCATGGTGCGGCCACCCCAGATGGCGTTGTATAGCGCCAGATAGTGCCCGGCACGACCCGTATCGGCGCGCTGCATCATCATCGCGGTTTGTGGCGGCATCAGCAGCATCTCGCCCAGGGTGTAGATCGCCGTGGAAAGCAGCGCCACCAGCGCACCACCGGGCGCGGGCAAACCGGCCGCCAGCGGCAGGATGGCAAAGCCGCCGGTCAGCACCGCCGCACCCAGCATCATCGTGCGCCGTGGCGGCCAGTGTTCGGTATGCAGCGTGACGGGTATCTGCAGGAACGCGACCATGAAGCCATTGAGCGCAAACGTCGCGCCGATCCATGCGGGCGACAACGCGGCGTACTCGCGCAGATAGTTGCTCATCGTGCTTTCGGATTGCGCGTACACAATCGACAGCAGCAGACAGGCCAGCAGGAACCACAGGAAGGGCGGGTCGGCATACGGCCAGCGCGCGTTGTCTGCGGTGCCAGAAGCGTGCACTTGTGGCGGCTCCAGCGTATCGGCGCGGCGCAAGGCCCAGTGCAGAAAGGTGGCTGCTGCCAGCGCCGTGGCTGCATCGGCTGCGAACACATAGCGGTAGTCGTACTCGGCAAACCAGCCGCCGATCAGGCCGCCAAACGCAAAGCCCAGGTTCACGGCCACGCGCTGCAAGGATTGGGCGCGGCTACGTATCGCCTGCGGGCAGCTTTGCATCAGCACGCGCTGCATGCTGGGCCGATAGCCGCCATCAAACACGCCGCCGAGCAGCAGCCACACGGCCAGCCACAAGGGCGAGCTGACCCAGCACAGCATCAATAAACACGCAGCGCTGGCCACCAGCATGCCCAGCATCAGCCGGCGTGCGGGCAGGTGATCGGTGAGTACCGATACGCCGAACGACCCGGCCAGCAAGCCCGCGCCATACAGGGCTAGCAGCATGCCCACGGCCGCCAGATCAAAACCCAGCGTCTCGCGCAGATACAGCGCCATGAACAGCTTGGCCGTGCCGCCCATGCGGTTGATGAAACTGGTCACGGCCAGGCCGTACACCAGCACCGGCACGCCGGCAAAGCGCTGTTTGAGGGAGTCGGGCACCGACACCTGGGGCCGCTCAATAATGCGGCGGGATTTCGTGCTGCGGGCCGCCCAAGCGCAGGCCGTCCTGATTGCGCTGCGCCTCCTGCACATTGCGCAGTTCGCGCGCCAGCAGCTCCAGTTGTTGCTGTTGCAGGGCCACGATGCGGTTGAGCTCGTCGAGCAGATCGTCCTGCAGCGCCAGGCGGATTTCGAGTTCGGTGATGCGGTCTTCCATGATGGCTACTCTTTCCAAGACTGACGGAGCTTACCGAATAACAACGGGCCGCGTAGCATACGCGCCTTGCCAGCCGACCTCAGACGCACCATGACCGAGAAGTACGACATCCGCCCCGATCAGTCCACCGAGCTGCTCAAGGCCCTGCACATCCTCACGCGCGACGGCAAGCTCAATCAGGACAGCCGACGCAAGCTCAAGCAGGTGTACCACCTGTTCAACTTCATCGAGCCGCTGCTGGCCGAGGCACTGGGCAAGCATGCCGACATCCGCGTGGTGGACCATGGCGCGGGCAAGTCCTACCTCGGTTTTATCCTGTATGACCTGTTCTTCAAGCAGCAGGCGCCGGCCGGCCATATCTACGGCATCGAAACCCGCGAAGCGCTGGTGCAGACCTCGCGCGATCTGGCCCAGCGTGCGGGCTTTGGCGGCATGTCCTTCCTGAACTTGTCGGTGGCCGATTCGATCACCTCGAGCGAACTCCCCGAGCGCATCGACGTAGTCACCGCCCTGCACGCCTGCAATACGGCCACGGACGACGCGATCCGCTTTGCGCTGGAAAAGGAGTCCGAAGCCATCGTGCTGGTGCCGTGCTGCCAGGCCGAAGTCGCAGCCACGCTGCGCAAGCACAAGGGCGATATGCTCAAGCACCCGGTGGCCGAGCTATGGCGCCACCCGATCCACACGCGCGAGTTCGGCAGCCAGCTGACCAATGTGCTGCGCTGCCTGCAGCTGGAAGCACACGGCTACAACGTCACCGTGACCGAGCTGGTGGGCTGGGAGCATTCGATGAAGAACGAACTCATCGTCGCGCGCAAACACGGCAAGCCCAAACGCGCCGCCGCCGAGCGCCTGCAAACGCTGCTGAACGAGTTCGGCCTGAGCGAGCTGAGCGAACGCTTCTACACTACGTAGGGTGCCAATAAGGCCAAAGGCCGCATTGCACCGCCTGGCTCACATCGCCGCCCGGTGCATTGCGCTGCGCTTAATGCACCCTACAGTTGGCGCCCGGCATCACTTCTTGAACATCCGCATCACTGCGGCGGCACGCAACCCACCCGTTCGGCAAGCTGGTCCGCGGCATACCCGGTAAGGCATTGCACCCGGCCTTGGCGTAGTCGCCTTGGCTGGTCGAGCTGCCTGGTTGGCAGTCGGGGCGTGCAGTGCATGCAGACCGGGATAGCTTAGGGCCAAGCCGCGCGAAGAATCGTACGATCCATCGCGCACATCTGACACAATGTGGAATATTCTTCTTCAATAGAAACAAATTGAAGATGATCAACCCATGAGCACAGCAGAAAGCCGAATCGACGCCGTAGACCGGCAAATCCTCCGTGCACTTCAGCGCAACGCCCGTATCAGCAATGCCGAACTGGCCGAGCAGGTGAACCTGTCGACCACCGCCTGCTGGAATCGCACGCGGCGGCTGGAGCAGGAGGGCTTTATCCGGGGTTATGTGGCGCTGATCAATGCGCAGAAACTGGGGCTATCGGACACCGTGCTGATCGAAGTCACCCTGGAGCGCCACGAGGACGACACCCTGAGCCGCTTCGGCGAGCAGCTCGCCGCCCTGCCCGAGGTGCTGGAGGCGTATCTGGTATCGGGCGAATACGATTACCTGATCAAGGTGGCGGTGGATGGCACCGCCGGCTACGAGCGCTTTCTGCGTGAAAAGCTCTACAAGATCCAGGGCATACGCCACAGCCGCTCGCGCTTTGCGCTGCGCTGCATGAAGCAGGCGGCGTCGGTAGAGGTGTGAGCCGCCTTGCCCGTCAGGCGATACTCACTCGCCGGCGACCTTGAGTTTCTCGCCTTCCACCAGCACCGTGTCGGTGCCGTTGCTGAGCCAGAGCTGGCCATCCTGAATTGTGGCCTGCAACTGCATACCGCGCTCGTTCATGGCCGCCAGCTGCGCCAGCGTCTCGGGCGAGATGCCGACCACATTGAGGTTGTCGAGCCGCGTCAGCTTGCTCTCGATGCCCTTCCACCAGATATCTGCTGCACGACCGCCGTAGCTGTACAGCCAGACCTGATCGGCACGGCCGCAAGCCTGGCGCAGACGGCGCTCGTCGGGCTCGCCCAGGTCGATCCAGACTTCGATCTCGTCCGAATAGCTCTTCTGCCACAAGGCCGGCTCATCATCGCCGCAAATATCCTTGGTAAAGCTCAGGCGCTCGCTGGCATGCAGGATGAAGGCCGTCAGGCGCAGCATCATCCGTTCGATGTTTTCCGACGGATGCTGGGCCAGCGTGAGGCTGTGGTTGGCGTAATAGCCGCGGTCCATATCGCTGATGGAAACGTCGGCCTTGTGGATGGTGGCTTTGAGTGCCATGAGATGCCTTGCAAAAACACGGTAGCTCGGGCCGCGAGGCCCAAGACGTACATCAACAGAATGGGATAGCCGGGCTGGGTAGCCCGGCCTGAGGAACTTACCTGCCGCGCGGCTTGTGCGGCGTCTTGCCCTTGCCACCGCCCAGGTTGGGCTGACGCGGCTTGCGCGGTGCATTGACCATGATGCGGCCCACCGAACCCGGTCCGCCGCCGCCACGCGCATTAGCGGGCAAAGGCTTGCCTTCACGCTCGCCGGGGCGCTCGAACGGGATCAGGTGCTCGGGGCCGTTGCCGATCAGCTCGCTGCGGCCCATCTTGTGCAGCGCCTCGCGCAGGAAGCGCCAGTTCTTCGGGTCGTGGTAGCGCAGGAAGGCCTTGTGCAGACGGCGCTGCTGCAGGTCCTTTACCACCGGCACCTTCTCGGAGCTGCGGCTCAGCTTCTTGAGCGGATTGCGGCCACTGTGCCACATGGCCGTGGCCAGCGCCATCGGTGTGGGCGTGAAGGTTTGCACCTGGTCGGGCCGGAAGCGGTTCTTCTTGAGCCACAGCGCCAGGTTCAGCATGTCTTCATCGGTGGTGCCCGGATGGGCGGCGATGAAGTAAGGAATCAGGTACTGCTCCTTGCCGGCCTGCTTGCTGAACTTCTCGAACAACTTCTTGAAGTCTTCGTACGCGCCCACGCCGGGCTTCATCATCTTGCTGAGCACATTGTCTTCGGTGTGCTCGGGGGCGATCTTGAGGTAGCCGCTCACATGGTGGGTGACCAGCTCCTTCACGTATTCGGGCGATTTCACCGCCAGGTCGTAGCGCAGGCCCGAGCCGATGGTGATGCGCTTCACGCCCGGAATCGCGCGTGCCTTGCGGTAGAGCTGGATCAGCGGGCCGTGATCGGTATTGAGGTTTTCGCACACGTCCGGGTACACGCAGCTGAGCTTGCGGCAGGCCGATTCGATCTTCGGGTCCTTGCAGGCCAGCCGGTACATGTTGGCCGTAGGGCCGCCCAGATCGGTGATGTGGCCGGTAAAGCCCTCGGTCTGGTCGCGGATATGCTCGATTTCCTTGAGGATGCTGTCCTCCGAGCGGCTCTGCATGATGCGGCCCTCGTGCTCGGTGATCGAGCAGAAGGTACAGCCGCCAAAGCAGCCGCGCATGATGTTCACCGAGAACTTGATCATCTCCCAGGCCGGGATATGGGCATCGCCATAGCTCGGGTGCGGATTGCGCGCGTATTTGAGATCGAAGACGTAATCCATCTCCGGCGTGGTCAGCGGGATCGGCGGCGGGTTGATCCATACGTCGCGCTCGCCATGCAGCTGCACCAGCGCGCGGGCGTTATGCGGGTTCGATTCCAGATGCAGCACGCGGCTCGCGTGCGCATACAGCACCGGGTCGTAAGCCACGGCCTCATAGGCGGGGATACGCACCACGGTGCGCTGGCGTGCATCGAGCTTGGCACGCACGCGTTCGGCCTTGCTGATCAGGCGGATCGGTTGCGCGCCTTCAGGCAAGCTGCCTTCAGCCGGTTTGGGTGCAGCAGGCTCCATCGCATAGGGGTCAATATGGGTATCGACACGGCCGGGCATGTCCACGGTGGTCGAATCCTCTTCCGACCAACCGTCACCGGGACGCCAGCCGTGCGGCACCACAAAGGCCGTGCCGCGGACATTGTGCATGTCGCGCAGTTTTTCCCCGGCATTGGCACGCTGGGCAATCTCGACCAGTGCGCGCTCTGCATTGCCGAACAGCAGGATATCGGCCTTGCTGTACATGAGGATGGACTGGCGCACGTTCTCGGCCCAGTAATCGTATTGGGCGATACGGCGCAGCGAGGCTTCGATGCCGCCGATCATGATCTGCACGCCGGGGAAAGCCTCGCGGCAGCGCTGGGCGTAGACCACGGTGGCGCGGTCGGGGCGCTTGTCGGGCGCGCCATGCGGGGTGTAGGCATCGTCGGAACGCGCCTTGCGATCAGCCGTGTAGCGGTTGACCATCGAATCCATATTGCCCGAGGTCACGCCAAAGAACAGGCGCGGCTCGCCCAGTGCCTTGAAC
Source organism: Chitinimonas sp. BJYL2 (assembly GCF_027257935.1). Taxonomy (NCBI): domain Bacteria; kingdom Pseudomonadati; phylum Pseudomonadota; class Betaproteobacteria; order Neisseriales; family Chitinibacteraceae; genus Chitinimonas; species Chitinimonas sp. BJYL2. The sequence continues at coordinate 717,333 of NZ_JANZKW010000001.1, forward strand.
GGCTCGGCCGAGTGCCAATCGGGTTGGGCAATGATGCCCACGCGCAGGCCCTGGGCCTCCAGCAACCGGCCGATCAGCGCCATGCCGAAGCTCGGGTGATCGATATAGCAATCGCCGGTCACCAGAATGATGTCGCACTGATCCCAACCCAGCGCCGCCATTTCCTTGCGGCTCATCGGCAGGAAAGGCGCAGGCGGACGGGGCAGCACGCCCTCGGGCAGCACGCTCAGCGCGGGGATGCCATCGGGGCCGGTTTTGACGTAATCAGACATGGATTGCAGCAGCTCGACAAACAGTTAGCCGGCGATTATCGCAGATATCGCTGACACGGTCTTGCAAAATCCCTGTTATTTCATGGTCTTATGTCACCACGCCAGCGCGCCGGGACTCAGCCCATGCAGAAGAAGTTGAGCTTGTTGCCATCAAGGTCGCGAAAGTAGGCTGCATAGAATCCTGGCCAGCGCTCACCGGGCGCGCCTTCATCGCTCGCCCCCAGCGCCATGGCCTTGGCGTAAAGGCGGTCCACCTTGTCCTGGCTGTCCATTGCCAGCGCCACCATCACGCCATTGCCCACGGTAGCCGGCTGCCCGTCAAAAGGCAGCACAATCGAGAGCGCAGCCTGCTCCTGCGAGGTGCCCCATGCCACCCCGCGCTCGAACTCGAATACGCGCTGCGCACCGATCTCGCCCAGCAAGGTTTCGTAAAAAGCGATGGCCCGCGGCATATCGCGGGTGCCTAGGGTGATATAGCCAATCATGATTGCCTCCTTGCTCAGTCTCGGGTGGCCGTCATGCGGCCGTCTGTGCTAGACAGGAGTCTTCGCGCCCTCCGCGCATTATCGACCGCCATTGTCATGAAACCCACCCACTTTCTGTCACTGGTGCTTGCCCTGATGCTGCCTTGCAGCGTGATGGCAGCGCCCATGCCCCCCAAGGCCGAACCGCGTCCCTTCGAGGTGGCTTCACCGCACGGCAAGCGCACTGATCCTTACTATTGGCTGCGCGATGACCAGCGCAGCGACAAGGACATGCTCGCCTACCTGAAGGCCGAGAACGCCTATCACGACGCCATGAGCGCGCCGTACAAGCCGCTGGCAGACAAGCTGTTCAAGGAGATGGTGGCACGCATCAAGCAGGATGAGAGCACCGTGCCGTATCCGCAGGGCGACTACCGCTACTACACGCGTTTTGTGCCGGGCAAGGAATACCCGGTGTATGCGCGCAAGCCACTCAAGGGCGAGAAGGAACAGGTACTCATCGATGGCAACCGCGAGGCCCGCGGCAAGCCCTTCTATGAGGTGGGTGCACTCGATGTGGCGCCCGATCAGCAACAACTGGCCTGGTTTGAAGATGCCAGCGGACGCCGCCAGTACACGCTGCGCATCCGCAATCTGGCTACCGGCAAGCTCTACCCGGAAACCATCACCGGACTATCGCCTGCACTCGCCTGGTCGGCCGATAGCCGGACGATTTTCTACATCGAGAATGATCCGGTCACGCTGCTGGGCAAGCGCATCAAGCGCCACACGCTGGGTACCGATCCGAAAACCGATACGGTGATCTACACCGAAGATGACGACAGCTTCTTCATGGGCTTGGGCAATAGCGGCGACGACCGCTACGTGCTGATTCAGCTGGAGAGCACCACCACCAGTGAGATCCGCGTGATCGATGCGGCCAAGCCGAACGACGCACCGACCCTGCTCGCACCGCGCGAGCGCGGCATCAAGTATCAGGCCGATCATATCGGCAGCCGCTGGATCATCCGCACCGACTGGCAGGCACCCAACTACCAGCTGATGCAGGTAGCCGATGGCGCCATCGGCAGCCGAGCCAACTGGCAAGCGCTGGTGGCGCATGATCGCAACGTGTTCATCCAGCAGTTCGCCCTGTTCCGCGACCACCTGGTCATCAACGAGCGTTCGGGTGGTTTGCTGCGTATCCGCGTAATGCCTTGGGCGGCACCGGACAAAGCCTTCCATCTGGATGCCGACGAACCGGCCTACACGGCGGAAATCGACATCAATGCCGAGCAGGACACCCACACCCTGCGCTATCAGTACACCTCGCTGACCACGCCCAAATCCATCATCGATGTGGACATGAACACGGGCAAACGCACGGTGCGCAAGGTGCAGGCCGTACTCGGCAACTTCAAGGCTGAGAACTATGTGACCGAGCGCATCTGGGTGACGGCGCGTGACGGCGTGAAAGTGCCGGTATCGCTGGTCTACCGCAAAGGCTTCAAGCGCGATGGCAGCGCACCGCTCTATCAGTACGCCTATGGCGCCTACGGCATGTCGTCCGACCCGGAATTCCGCAGCAGCCAGCTAGCGCTCCTTGATCGCGGCTTTGTCTACGCCATCGCCCATATCCGCGGCGGCCAGGAAATGGGGCGTGATTGGTACGAGCAAGGCAAGCTCAAGCACAAGCAGAACACCTTCAACGACTTTGTCGATGTCACGGATGCGCTGGTCAACCTGGGCTATGGCGCTCGCGACAAGGTGTTCGGCATGGGCGGCAGCGCCGGCGGCCTCTTGATGGGGGCCGTGGCCAATCAGGCCGGGATGAAATACCGCGCCCTGATCGCCCATGTGCCCTTTGTAGACGTCGTCACCACCATGCTCGACGAAAGCATCCCGCTGACCACCAACGAGTTCGACGAATGGGGCAACCCCAAGCTGCAACCTTGGTACGACATCATGCTGGCCTATTCGCCCTACGATCAGGTCAAGGCCCAGCCTTACCCGGCCATGCTGGTGACCACGGGGCTGCACGACTCGCAGGTGCAGTATTACGAACCCGCCAAGTGGGTGGCCAAGCTGCGCACCCTGAAGACCGATACGAACCCGCTACTGTTCAAGATCAATATGCAAGCCGGCCACGGCGGCAAATCGGGTCGCTTTGCACGTGTTCGCGAGGTGGCGGATGAGTATGCGTTTGTGCTGAATCAGGCCGGTATCACGCGCTGAGCGCACCCAGGTGTGGGAGCGGCTTCAGCCGCGAATGCAGTGCATCACACAATGCAGCATTCGCGGCTGAAGCCGCTCCCACAGCACCCCTACCCCATCTGGGTGATGCGGGAATGGGATAGGCCGCGATATATTCCTTGCCCATGATTACCTGCGCCGCCGCCCTGACATTCGCCAACTAAGAAGGCCAACCCAAGCAGGGAAGCTGTTGTACGCGTCCATTCGCTGCACCCGCATTTTTCTGGGCAAACTGCCCTATCTCGATTATCTGCGGGTGCTGCAGACCAGCAGCGCCCATGTCTACCTGACTTATCCGTTTGTAATGAGCTGGTCACTGCCCGAAGCCATGGCCGCCGGCTGCCCGCTGATTGCTTCCGACACCTCCCCGGTGCGCGAGGTTATCCGCCATGGCGAACACGGGTGGCGGGTGGACTTTTTTGATACCGACACGCTGGTCAAACAGCGCCATACCGTACTGGATACCCCCGACGCCCAGCTGCCCCTGCGCCGCCAGGCCCGCGAACACGTCCAGACCCATTATTCCCAGACCCAAGGCCGACAAGCATGGCTCACCTTATTGAACGACTGATTCCTGCCGCCGTATCTGCACCCACCCTGGTTGCTACGCCACGGCGCGCCGCATGGGGCCACTGGCTGGGTGCCAGTGCCAGCGCCGTACTGTTGGCCTGCAGCCCCGCCACCTCCGCCGGCAGCCAATCGGCCACCCTGACGCCCGCGCAACTGCAGGCGCGTTATGAAGCGGGGCAGCAGTTGTTTGAGGAGAAATGCCGGACCGAGGCGGGGATACGGATTTACCGCAAGGTGGAGAAGGTGGAAGGAATCTTGCTGCAGAAGATCCGCACCGACCGCGGTGACCGGAGCTGGACGGATCCGATGTGGGTGGGGGCGGCGAATACCCATGATTCTACTGACGACGGGTATATCAATAGCTTCTTGGGCTACGAGCACTCCAGCGATCGAGTCAAGCCGGTCAGCCCGGAGAGCCGGGGCTACATTACCCCCGACTACCAACCCGGTAACCCGTCCAATGTGCGTGGTTATCGCTATGTGGAGGTGGAGGATGGGGGGCAGCGGTGGCGGTATAGCGGTTCGATGCGGGCTGTAGGCAAGAAGGATATTCATGCACCGAATGTGGTGTATGCGCTCAAGCAAAATCCCAATATGGATCTGAACGTGTATCGCTGGGTGTTGGATAAAACCCCCGCTGCTGGTCCGGCACCCCGCTACGCCGTCACTTTTGAAGACCACGTGATTCCCGAGCACCGCAAGCTGTGGGTGGCGAGTACCACGATCAAGGTGCTGGACTTGCAGGCCAAGGAAACTATGGCCGAGTTCACCCGGTTTGTTTGGAGTCAGGGCGGGGTATCGCCTTGGCTAAGAGTGAGGTCATGCCCACGAATTCCGGGAAGTGATTCAGACAACCCCACACGCAAGTTTGTTGATCAGGTGCTGATCCCCAAGCAGGAGGAAACCAAATGACAACCAAAAATATTGCCTATGCCGATCTACTTAAATACATCCAATTACAATTGGCGGCGGAGGCGTTATTTGGACGTGACGCAGTAGAGTCTCCCGGTCGAGAGCCAGGGGACCTTTTTAATGGGGCCATTGCCACAAGCGTGCTGGAGAAAGGCAACCGCCACGCCAGCAAATTTACGAAAACCCAAGCCGAGCAATTCGCCAGCCAATGGACGGTCGTTGAACACATCTCGAATACCACGACGGGGTTTTCCGGGACGCTGTTCAAAAACAAGACGGCCAATGAACCGGCTGCCATCCCGCTCCAGCATGTTGCGGCTGCCACGCTCGACTACCCGCTCGCCTTTGTGCGCGTGACTGCCCAGTAAAAGGCGGGGTCGTTTGCCTCAGCAAACGGGGACGGTTACATTTTGCAAGGCTTCCCGACGGTTCGATACCCATGTCCCCAACGATCTACCACAACCCCCGCTGCAGCAAATCACGCGAGACGCTGGCCCTGCTGGAACAGCACGGCCAGCAGGCCACCGTCGTGCTCTACCTTGACACCCCGCCCGATGCCGCCACGCTGAACACGCTGCTGGCTCAGCTGGGCTTCGCCGACCCACGCCAGCTGATGCGCACCAAAGAAGACCAATACCTCGATCTGGGGCTGGCCGATCCGGCCTTGAGCCGCGATGCGCTGATCGGGGCCATGGTGGCGCATCCGCGTCTGATCGAGCGGCCCATTGTGGTCGTCAATGGCAAGGCGGCGCTGGGGCGGCCGCCGGAGGCGGTGCTGGCTTTGCTGGACTAGCTTTACCTGATTAAGCGCGGCAGTAGTCCAGAAAGCACGCCATCGCATCCCGCACCTGTGCATCGCTGGCCGCCAGCAACTGGTCGCCCACATACCATTCCACATAGGCATGCTCGAGCTTGTCGGCAGCCTGCGCGCCACCAAACAGCCAGATGCCGTCCTCTTGCGCCAAGCGGTTGCGGGCGGCCACCACCGTGGCTTCGCTGAACGGCAGATGCAGATGGAACATGTTTACTTGCGGCACCGGCGGGTTCACCGCCACACCGTCCATCGCCCCCAGCACCAACGCCAGTTCGCGTGCGCGCTGCACACAGGCCGGTAACTGCGCGAGGCGTGCGTCGAACTGCATGGCGGCCGACACCACATAGGGCAGGCGCTGCCAGACATTGCCACCCATACGCGCCATCCACACGCGTGCGCGGGCGATGAAATCCTCGCTACCGAGCAGCATGGCCCCGCCCTGACCGCCTATGCCCTTGTAGAACGACACGTAGGCCGAATCGAAACCGGCGCAGACGGCGGCCAGTGGTTTGCCGTAACCGGCGGCGGCTTCCCATAGGCGTGCGCCATCCAGATGCAGGTGAATGTTGCGGACGCGGCAGGCGGTCTTGATCTCGTCCAGCGCGGCCCAGTCGGGCAGTTGCCCGCCGATCTCGCGCATGGGCAACTCGTACAAGGCGGCACCGAGACGATCTGGCACCGCGGCCAGATGGCTGGCGGTCCAGCAGCGGTGCTTGTCGCCCAGCGTCAGCAGCTTGAAGTGATTGAGCAACTGGTAGTTGCTGCGTTCGTGCAAGGCGATATGGGCGGTGGGATGCATGGCGACAAGCGAGCTACCACGGTCCTCGCAGGCCAGACGCAGCGCCACGGTCTGTGCCATGGTGCCGCTGATCACGAACAACGCGGCCGGGTAGCCAAGCAGATCCGCCACCTTGCGCTCGAAGTCCTGCACCACCTTGCCCTCGCCGTAGTAATCGCCACGGGCGGCGTTGGCCTCGCACCACGCCCCCATGGCCGCAAACTGCTCGGCCGGCGACGGGGCGCGGTGGCCGGGGAAAACGGTGTGGCATTGCTGGCGCAGTTCAAGCGGGTTCATCGGCGGGCTCTCAATAAGGCGGGGGCGGACAGCCGGCACTGTAGCACCTGCCGCCATTGCATCCGCTCGCCCACATTGCCATCATGGAGCACCTTCGTTCACCTGCTGGCGCGCCATGACCCTACACCTTTCGCTGCAGCAAGCCCGCCATCTGCATCTGGCTGCCCAGGGGCTGCTGACGCCGGCGCGGCGCAAGGCCAAACCGGCCGATGTGCTGGCCGCGATACGGCGCATGGCGCTATTGCAGATCGATACGATCAGCGTGGTGGCGCGCAGCCCTTACCTGGTGCTGTGGAGCCGGCTGGGCGATTACGAGCCAGCCTGGCTGGAACAGGCACTGGCGCGCGGCGAGCTGTATGAATACTGGGCGCACGAGGCGTGTTTTGTGCCGATCGAGGATTACGGCCTGCTGCGCTACCGCATGCGCGATCCGGCGGCGATGGGCTGGAAGTTTTCGGTGCGCTGGATGCAGCAGCACCGCCCGGAAATCGACACGCTGCTCGCACGCATCCGTGACCACGGCGCCGTGCGCTCGGCCGACTTTGAACGCCAGGGCGGCAAGGGCAATGGCTGGTGGGACTGGAAGCCCGAAAAGCGTCACCTCGAAGTCTTGTTCAGCGCTGGCGAACTGATGGTGACCGAGCGCCGCAACTTCCAGCGCGTTTATGACTTGGCCGAGCGTGTGCTGGCCAAGCATTACCGAGACGGCTGGGATGACATGCGCGACCAGCCCGACTGGCCCACCGCCGAACGCGCGATGGTGCGCAACAGCTGCCGTGCGCTGGGCTTGGTGAAAGCCGGCTGGGTTGGCGACTACTACCGGCTCAAGCGCGGCAAGTACGATGCGGCCCTGCACGCGATGGCCGATGCGGGCGAGTTGGTGCCCGTGCAGGTTGAAGGCTTCAAGCACGATCTGTTCGTGCACCAGAGCCTGGCCGACGAACTGTCGCTGGCACAGCAAGGCAAGCTCAACGCCACCGCCACCACCTTGCTCTCGCCGTTCGACCCGGTGGTGTGGGATCGCAAACGCGCCAGCGAGCTGTTCGGCTTTGACTACCGGATCGAGTGCTACACGCCCGCACCCAAGCGCCAGTACGGCTACTTCGTGCTGCCCATCCTGTCGCGCGGCAAGCTGGTGGGGCGGCTCGATGCCAAGGCGCATCGTAAGGAAGGCGTCTTCGAGGTCAAGGCGCTGTATCTGGAACCGGGTGTGCGCTTGAGCCAGCGCCTGATGGCGGATGTGTCCGCTGCCCTCCAGCGCTGTGCAGACTGGCACGGCACGCCGCACGTCCAGGCAAACAGGCTGCCCGACGGGTTCAGCCTGATCTGAACCCGGCATCTGTACCGGGGTAGCCGGCAATACATCGCGCCGAATGCCTGCGGGCTCTGTATCTGGCGATCGCCCATCACATCGAGAATACTGCCAGCCTCCGCCAGACTGGCCACGATGCAAACCAGTACAGCACAGTACACGAGGAAGCCATGAGTACCGATCAGCGCACGACCCTGCCCCAGGCCCAGCAATGGCTGCAAGACCACGACATCCACTACGTGATGGCGCAGTTTGTCGATATCCACGGCGCGGCCAAGACCAAGATCGTGCCGGCACGGCATCTGGACCTGATCACCCACACCGGTGCGGGCTTTTCGGGTTACGCGATCTGGGGCACGGGCATTGCCCGCAACGGTGGCGACTTCTACGCGCGCGCTGATCTGAGCACCCTGCTGCCCGTGCCCTGGCTGCCTGGCTATGCGCGTGTGGTGGGCGATGGCCATGTGCACGGCAAGCCGCATCCGCTGTGCCCGCGCGTGCTGCTCAAGACCCAGATTGCCCGCTTGGCCGAGCACGGCTGGACGCTCAATACCGGCGTGGAGCCCGAGTTCATCCTGCTCAAGCGCGATGGCAAGGGTGACTACAAGCCGGCCGATGAATTCGACGTGCTCGACAAAGCCAGTTACGACTACAAGGCCCTGAGCCGCGAGCAGAACCTCTCGTTCCTGGAGCATGTGACCGAGGCGATGGAGATTGCTGGGGCCGATGTCTACCAGATCGACCACGAAGACGCGCCGGGCCAGTACGAAATCAACTATGTGTACAGCGACGCGCTGACCAGTGCCGACCGCTACATCTGGTTCAAGATGGCGGCTAGCCACGCTGCCGAGCAACTGGGCATGCTGTGCAGCTTCATGCCCAAGCCGTTTGCCGACCGCGCGGGTTCGGGCCTGCACTTCCATGCCTCGATTGCCGATGCCGAGGGCCGTAATCTGTTCGAGGACAAAGCCGACCCCAATGGCTACGAGCTGAGCCAGCTTGGCTATCACTTCCTCGCCGGCCTGCTGCACCACGCGCCCGCGCTGACGGCGCTGTGTGCGCCCACCGTGAACAGCTACAAGCGTCTGGTGGTGGGCAACTCGCTCTCAGGTGCGACCTGGGCACCGGCCTACATCGCCTACGGTAATAATCGCACCGTGCTGGGCCGCTGCCCCGGCGGGCGGATTGAATGGCGCCTGGCTGATGCCGGTGCCAACCCCTACTTGGTCACAGCCGCGCTGATCGCCGCGGGCCTGGATGGCATTGCGCGCAAGCTCGATCCGGGTACCCGCGTGGATGACGATCTGTACGAATACACGCCCGCCATGCTGGCCGAGGCCGGTATCTCTTACGTGCCGCAGCATCTGGGCGAAGCCGTGGATGCGCTTGAAGCCAACAAGGTACTGACTCAGGCGCTAGGCAAGGAATTCGTGGACGAGTTCGTTCGTCTCAAGCGCATGGAGTGGGTGGAGTATCAGCGCCATGTCTCCGATTGGGAGCGTAAGCGCTACGCAGACTTCTTCTGATCCCCGGCTGTAGTGCAGGCGCTGGCATCAGCACAGCCATCGCTCTGCGCCAGCAACTTGTCCAGCAAGCCACGCAGCGCCACGATTTCGTCTACCGGCATCCCCAGCGCCTGGGCCAAGCCTTGCGGCACGCCCAGCGCGCTGGCCTGCAGTGCCCGACCCGTATCGGTCAGCATCAAACGCACTTCGCGCTGGTTTTCCGCGCGGCGTTCGCGGCGGATATGACCGGCCTGCTCCAGGCGCTTGAGCAGCGGCGTCAACGTGCCCGAGTCCAGCCGCAGGCGCTCGCCTACCTCCTTCACCAGCAGGCCGTCCTCCTCCCATAGCACCAGCATGACCAGATACTGCGGGTAGGTCAGGCCCAGCGGTGCCAGCAGGGGTTGATAGCACTGCGTCACCGTACGCGAGGCGGCGTACAGGCGGAAACACAGTTGGGCATCAAGGCGTAGCCAGTCTTCGGGTTTCATGATGTTCTCAATGGCAAAACGCGGCTTTCCGGCCGCGTTTTGCATTCTACCGTTGCGCCGTTCAGGCGAGGCTGACCTTCACATCCACATTGCCGCGTGTGGCATGCGAATAGGGGCAAACGTCGCGGTGTGCCACTTCCACCAACTGTGCAGCCACGGCGGGGTCGATACCCGGCAGCGACACGGCCAGTTCAGCGGTCAGGCCGAAGCCGCCTGCTGCTCGCGGACCCACGCCCACCTTGGCCGTCACCGACGATTGCTCGATCTTCACGCCCTGCTGGCGGGCCACAAAGCGCACGGCGCTTTCAAAACACGCGGCATAGCCCGCGGCAAACAGCTGCTCGGGGTTGGTAGCTGCACCGCCAGGGCCGCCCATTTCGCGCGGCAGGGCCAGCTTGGCTTGCAGTACGCCGTCGGACGATGCGATCTGGCCTTCGCGGCCGCCGGTGGCTGTGGCTTGAGCGGTGTAGAGCACTTGGACGGACATGATGATTTCCTTTGCGTGGGATGCCTGGGCATCGGGTTATCGGGTCGGTCATCGACCTGGCAGGACGAAACTTATCCAACAAATACTTTGTGTACAATTTGTTTGTTTCTATCGGCCTGATAGTCCGCCGGTTCATGACCTCTTTCGCCCCGAAAGGGTTCAGCATGGATTCAGCCATCAGCCCGCACGATGCGCCCATCTGCAGCATGGGCTGCATAGCCGGAGGGCGAGATGATGAAAACCGTAAAGTATTTGCTGGCCAGTCTGATGCTGGGTCTGGGTATCACCGTCGTACACGCCGACAACAGCCGCGTGGTTGTAGGCGGCACGCTCGGCGGCGCCGCAGGCGCGGCACTGGGGTATCACCTCGACGGGCGTGACGGGGCCATTGTAGGTGCCGCACTGGGCGGTGCTTTGGGTGCGGCGGCTGCGTATCAGCGCCCGGTGCATTACGCCAGTCACGAGTACGTGGTCGAGCGGCCCCGTTACCGTCACCCGCCGCAACGTGTGATCTATGTGCCGGCACCGCCACCACGCGTGGTCTACGTGGATCGCTATGTGTATCGCGATGACCGCCATCGCGGCCATCGTCACCACAAGCACTGGAAGCATGATCGCTACGACCGCCATGACCGGCATGATCGCCACGACCGTGACGACTACCGCCGCTGGGACTGATCGCCCCGCCACACGCTAGAATCGCGCCAGCCCCGCCCGCATCGGGCGGGGCTGTGTTTTTCCGGACTCGTGCGTGAACAAACCCCTTCCACTCGAACGTCTGTTGCAATCGCAGGGCTTTGGCAGCCGCAAGGCGGCGCGCGCGCTCGTCCAGCAGGCGCGGGTCGCCGTCAATGGCGTCACCGCTTGCGATCCCGATGCCCGCATCTCACCAGAGGGCTGCGTACTGACGGTGGATGGTGCCGACTGGCCCTGGCGCGCGCAGCTTTATCTGGCGCTGCATAAACCCGCCGGCGTGGAGTGCTCGCGCTCACCGCAGCACCATGTCTCGGTACTGAGCCTGCTGCCTGCGCATTTCATCGAACGCGGCGTACAGCCAGTGGGAAGACTCGATGCCGACACCACCGGCCTGCTGCTGCTCACCGACAACGGCGCGCTCAACCATACACTGGCCTCGCCCAGGCGCCATGTGCCCAAGACCTATGTGGTGACCACCAAACACGCCGTGGACGACGCACTCATCACCGCGCTGGCCTCGGGCGTGCTGCTGCACGACGAGACCGAGCCGCTGGCGGCCAGCGATGTGCGCCCGCTGGGTAGCCACACGCTGGAAATGACGATCAGCCAAGGCAAGTACCATCAGGTCAAGCGCATGGTGGCGGCTGCCGGCAACCGCGTCGAGGCACTGCACCGTATCGCCATGGGTGCTGCCAGGTTAGGCGAAGGCGTGCTGGCCGATCTGCCGGAAGGCAGTTGGCGCGAAATCCCGGAGGCGCAGCTGCGGACATGGGGCTGGCTGGGACACTGAGACGGCGATTGCAGCCTATGATCAGGGAAGACCCCACTGAGCCCACGCTGCCATGAATCTTGAAAAAGTCATCTTCGCTTTCTTCATCCTCCTCGCCTTCACGCTGAACTTCGGCTTCTTCATCGGCGATATCGATGTGCCGCACCAGCACGATGTTTACGAGCTATTCGCCGCTGTTGTGGTCAACCTGATCGCTACCGTGCTCAAGTTCGGTGATCGGACCCAGCTTGGCGCGCTGCATCTGGCCACCAGTCTGGTCGCGGATCTGCAGCTGCTCGCCGCTGCCTTTGTATGGGGCTACTGCCTCTATGTCACCGGCGTGGGCATGACACCTGGCGTGACGTCCAGCATCGTCTCGCTGTCAGGCGGCGCGCTGATGGCGAATCTGGTATCGGTCGTCTTGCTGATTGGCGAAACGCTGCAGATGCGCCGCTGAACACGATCACCCAACAAACAGCCTGCGCGCTCAGCTGTGCGCGCGGGGAAACCGGACGCTAATCGTCATCAGCATCTCAACCGAACTTTGCTGATTGATTCCACACCCCAACCCTCGAACGGTACACGCACAGGTTCTAGGCTCATTACACTCGCCAAGAACGCTGGCGGCGCCGCGAGGGAGCCAGTTGGAGCGTAGTTCATACATGCCCAACATCTTCTTCCTCGTCCTGCGGCGCATGCGAGCGCCGCTGATAACGCTGATCCTGATCTATGCCATCTCGGTGATCGGGCTAGTGCTGATACCGGGCATCGACAGCAACGGCCAGCCGTACCGCATGGACTTCTTCCATGCGTTCTACTTTGTCAGCTATACCGCCACCACCATCGGCTTTGGCGAGGTGCCGTTCCCGTTCACCTATGGTCAGCGCCTGTGGGTGGTGGTTTGCATCTATCTGTCGGTGATCGGCTGGGCGTATGGCTTGGGCACCTTGTTCTCGATCCTGCAGGACAAGCGCTTCCAGCAAGCCGTGCAGCTCGCGCGATTCAGCGCCAAAGTCAGGCACATGAGCGAGCCCTTCTATCTGCTCTGCGGTTACGGCCAGACCGGGCAGTTGCTGGCTGCCGTGCTGGCGCGGCGCGGGGTACGCTTTGTCGTCATTGACCAGCGCGAAGAAAAGCTTACCGAACTGGCCTTTGCCGATTACGCCTTCGATGTGCCCGGCTACGCCGGCCATGTCGGCAATCCCGAGCTGCTCAAAACTGCCGGCCTGCTGCACCCGCAGTGTCGGGGTGTGCTGGCACTGACCGGCGATGAGCAGGCCAACCTTTCCGTAGCCATCAGCGCCTATCTGTTGCGGCCGGCACTGGTCTCGATCTGCCGGGCCAAGACCCATGCCGGCGCCGAAAACATGGCGAGCTTTGGTGCCAACCATGTGGTCAATATGTTCGATGCGGTGGGCGAGCGTTTCCGCATGGCCCTGCATGCACCGCAGACCAGCCGGCTATGGACCGTGTTCTGCGCGTTTCAGGGCGAAGCGTTGCCGCCGCTGATCAAACCGCCACGCGGGCACTGGGTGGTGGTGGGTTTTGGCCGCTTTGGCCACGCCGTGCATGCGGCGCTGGCGACGGAGGGGTCCAGCGTAACGGTGATTGATCTGGCCCCGCCCGAAGACCTGCCCGATACCGCCTGCGTGGTGGGCCAGGGTGTGGATGCGGCCACTTTGCGGCAAGCCGGTCTGGACCATGCTGTGGGGCTGGTGGCGTGTACCGACAACGATGCCAACAATCTCTCGGCGATTGCCACGGCACGCCAGCTAAGACCCGACCTGTTTGTGGTTGCACGGCAGAACCTGACCATGAACCGCGCGCTGTTCGCCGCCATCCGGCCGGAACTCAATGTGGTGCGCAGCGAAGTGGTGGCACAGGAGTGTTTGCGGGCCATGACCACGCCCACGCTGCTGCGTTTTCTGGAACTGATCCAGCAGCGCAGCGAGGTATGGGCCAGTGCGCTGCTGCGCGAGATCGACGATCTGGGCCAGGGCCAGGTGCCCGACAACTGGGTACTGGAAATCGATGCTAGCCGTCAGGGCGCCTTGCACGCCACGCTGATCGAGCCGGTTCCTGCACTGGAATTACGCCATCTGCTGCTGGACCCGGACAATCCGCGCCGGCAGCTGGCCTGCATGCCCGTGCTGCTGATCCAGCGGGATACCGAAATCCTGCTGCCGCCACCTGAAACGCCGTTGCATCTGGGGGCGCGCATCCTGTTCCTGGGTCAGCCCTCGGCACGCCGGGCGCAGCAGGCCACCATCAATCAGGCCCGCACCATCGACTATGTGCGCACCGGCATCGAACAGCCGAACAGCTGGCTATTCCAATGGCTGGCACGGCGCAGGCAACAAGCCGCGGCCGATCAGGCCTCGGACGGCAATACGTGAATCTCGTGATCCCAGATACGCACCACGCTGCCCGCATACAGCTTGCGGGTCTTGCGTAGCTCCTGCTCGCCATCCACCGTCACCAGCCCGTCGCCGACCAGCACTTTGGCTTGCCCCCCCGAATCGGCAATCGCGCAGAATTTGAGCAGATTGTGCAGTTCGATGAACTCACCGCGCAGCGGTACGTCGTGTCGGGTCATGGTGTGGCTCCTTCGCTGCGTTGTTTATCCTGCCAGCGTGCAATCGCGGCACGGATGGCGGGCATGGCGGCCTGCGTGGCCTTCTCGCCTTCGAGTATGGCGGCGTGCTTCTGGTCGAAATCGGCCGGGCCGATCTTGCCCACGCGTGGGCGGATCACCACCTCGGCACGTGCCAGCTCCAGCTCGCCCAGCTTCTGACCCATGATGGTGATGGCCTGGTTGACGATGGTCACAATGCCCGCATTGGGCTTGGCCGCCGTGGCCTTGGACGAAATATCCACCGCAATCACCAGTTCCGCACCCAGCTCACGCGCCGCATCCACCGGCACGGGGCTGACCACGCCGCCGTCCACATAGCGCTTGCCGCTGATCAGCACGGGCTGGAACACACCGGGAATGCTGCACGAAGCGCGCACAGCCTGGCCGGTGTTGCCGCGGCGAAACACGAGGCGGTTACCGGTATCGAGCTCAGTGGCCACAGCCGCAAACGGCTTGACCAGCTTGTCGATAGGCCGCTGCTTGACCAGCTCGTTGATGTAATCCTGCAGTTTCTCGCCCTTGACCAAGCCGCCGCTACCCAGACTCACATCACGGATACCCGCTTCATCGAGTGCGAACGATTGCTCCTGCAGGGTGAAGCCATTCATGCCGCTGGCGTACAAGGCGCCCACCACGCTGCCCGCGCTGGTGCCGGCCACAAACTCGGGCGCGAGACCTTGGGCTTCGAGCGCCTTGAGCACACCGATATGCGCAAAACCCTTGGCTGCACCGCCGCCCAGCGCAATGCCGATGCGCGGCAGACGGATCGGCTTGGGCGCGGGTTGCGCTACCGGCACGGACGGCGCGACGGGTTCGGCTGGCGGCGGGCTGGCGCAGGCTGCCAGCAAGAGCGGCAGGGCCAGCAATAGGCGACGGCGTTGCATGGGTTCTTTCGTGTAGCGATTTCAACTGGGGCGCTATGGTAAGCGTGTCGCGGCCACAATGCTGCATCGGCGTGACGGTCGGCAAGTCTGTCCGGCTTCGCGGCGGTTCAGTGGAAGTCGCGGCTCTGCACGCTCAGGCTGCCCAGCCAGTCCGACCTATCGACTAGCCGACGTGCGATCAGGTGCAACACGCCATCCTGCTGCTGCACCATGCCGAACACCGCCATCAGCCTGGCACCCAGCAAGATGGTGCGTTGGCGCTCGACGATGCGGTTCCACATCACCACATTCACATTCCCGGTTTCGTCTTCCAGCGTCACGAACACCACACCACTGGCCGTACCCGGCCGCTGCCGGCCCACTACCATGCCGCAGACCCACACGCCTTTGCGATCCGGGGACTGGGCCAGTTCGGCGGCGCTCAGGTAACGCTCATGGCGCAAGCGCTCACGCAGCAAGGCCAACGGATGACCGCGCAGGCTCAGACCCAGACGCTGGTAGTCGTGACGTATTTCTTCGCCGATCCGCGCTTGCGGCAGGGCCGGTAGTGGCGTCGCCACGTCCTGCACATCGGCCAGATCGCGCACGGTGCTCAAGCCACCGACCTGCCAGCGCGCCTGCCGGCGCGTGCCGCCAAAGCAGGCCAAGGCATCGG
This sequence comes from Chitinimonas sp. BJYL2, assembly GCF_027257935.1. Lineage (NCBI taxonomy): Bacteria > Pseudomonadati > Pseudomonadota > Betaproteobacteria > Neisseriales > Chitinibacteraceae > Chitinimonas > Chitinimonas sp. BJYL2. The sequence goes on from NZ_JANZKW010000001.1 coordinate 733,124, forward strand.
CGTCGGCCAGCAAACCCAGGGCGCGGCTATCGAGCGCCGCGCGGCGTTGCAGGTCCTGCGGGCCAGCATAGCTGCCTGCGCCACGCACCTCGGCAATCCGCTCGCCCACCGCCTGTGCCAAGCCACGCACCATGCGCAAACCCAGACGCACGGCGGGCTGCGCCCGACTGTGTCCCGCCACCGGGCGCGACTCGCCTTCGAGGCGGCAATCCCAGTGGCTGTGCTGCACATCGACCGGCAGGAACACGATGCCATGCCGCGCCGCATCCTGGATCAGCTGGTTGGGCGCGTAAAAGCCCATGGGCTGGCTGTTCAGGAGCGCGCAAGTAAACGCGGCCGGCTCATGGCACTTGAGCCAGGACGAGGCATAGGCCAGCAGCGCAAAGCTGGCCGAGTGCGACTCGGGAAAGCCGTATTCGGAAAAGCCCTCGATCTGCTTCCAGATGCGCTCGGCAAACTCGGGGGCGTAGCCGCGCTTGGCCATGCCGTCGAACAATTCATCGTGGAAGGTGCCCATCTTGCCACTGCGCTGCCAGGCCCCCATCGCGCGGCGCAACTGATCGGCCTTGCCCGGCGTAAAGCCGGCGGCGTACACGGCCAGCTGCATTACCTGCTCCTGGAATATCGGCACGCCGTACGTGCGTTGGAGCACGGCCTTGACCTTGTCGGCATCGATACCGCCTTCGGGGTAGTCGATAGCTTCCTGACCATTACGCCGCCGTAGATACGGATGCACCATATCGCCCTGGATCGGACCGGGCCGCACGATGGCGACTTCGACGACCAGATCGTAAAAGCCGCGCGGTTTGAGCCGTGGCAGCATCGCCATCTGCGCACGCGACTCAATCTGGAAAACCCCCACGGTGTCGGCGCGGCAGATCATGTCGTAAGTGGCCGCGTCGTCACGCGGGATATCGGCGAGCGTCATCGGCTGGCCGCGCAGCTGCGTCACCATGTCCAGCGTGCGTTTGAGCGCGGTGAGCATGCCGAGTGCCAGTACATCGACCTTGAGCAGGCGCATGGCTTCGAGGTCGTCCTTGTCCCACTGGATCACCGTGCGGTCTTTCATACCGGCGTTTTCGATGGGTACCAGCCGGTGCAGCGGCCCGCGCGAGAACACAAAGCCGCCCACATGTTGCGACAAGTGGCGCGGAAAACCGCGCAGCGTGCCCGTCAGCAGGATCAACCACTGCACGGTGCGCGACGCAGGGTCAAAGCCCGCCTCCTGGAGCCGCTGCGGCAGATCGGCCGGTTTGTCCCACCAGGCCAGCGTGTTGCCGAGCCGGTCGAGCTGCTCCTCGTCAAAACCCAGCGCGCGGGCCACATCACGCAAAGCACTGCGCGAGCGATAACTGATGACCGTGGCTGCCAGCGCGGCACGATCACGGCCGTATTTGGCATACAGATACTGGATCACGATTTCGCGGCGCTGGTGCTCGAAATCCACATCGATATCGGGCGGCTCATTGCGCTCCACCGAGATGAAGCGCTCGAACAGCATGCTGGCTTCACCCTCGGGTCTTACCTCCGTAATCCCCAGCGCGTAGCAAACCACCGAGTTGGCTGCCGAACCGCGGCCCTGGCACAGGATGTCCTGGCTGCGCGCAAAGCGGACCACGTCTTCGACGGTCAGAAAGAAGGCCGCATAGTGCAGCTCGGCGATGACGCTCAGTTCATGCTCCAGCTGCGTACGTACAGCGGTGGAGACACCCAGCGGAAAGCGTCGCTGCAGACCGGCTTCCGCGAGCGCGCGCAGATGGCTGTCCGGCGTGGTGCCGTCGGGCACCAGCTCCTCGGGGTATTCGTAGCGCAGGCTGTCGAGATCAAAGTGGCAGCGATCCGCAATGCGTAGGGTCTCGGCCAGCATCTCGGACGGATAGAGCTGGCCCAGCGTGAGCCGGCTGCGCAGATGGCGTTCGCCATTGGGGAACAGCGCGTAGCCGCACTCGGCAACCGGCTTGCCGCTGCGCACGGCCACCAGCATGTCCTGCAAGGCGCGGCGAGAACGCACGTGCATGTGCACGTCACCCGTTGCCACACAGGGCAAACCTGCTTGCGCCGCCAGTGCTTGCAGGCGGGCGAGCTTTTGTCTGTCGTCGCCTTCCTGCAGCAAGCTCACCGCCAGCCAGGCCCGGTCACCGAACTGCTGGCCAAGCCAGTGTGCATCGGCCATATCCTGCGAGCCAGGCTGCGAGGGCGGCACCCATAGCGCCAGCAAGTTGGCAGACAGCGCCGCCACATCGGCACGCGCCAAAGCGTAGCTGCCTTTGTGGGCGCGACGGCGACCCAGCGTGATCAGCTCGCACAGATCGCCATAGGCTTCGCGGTCCGGTGCCAGCAACACCAGATGCAAACCGTCATCGAGGTGAAATTCGCTGCCGACGATCAGCGCCAGGCCGGCCTCCTTGGCCGCGACATGGGCACGGACTATGCCGGCCAATGAACACTCATCGGTAATGGCCAGCGCTCGGTAGCCCAATGCCTGTGCACGCGCCACCAGCTCGCTGGCGTGCGATGCGCCGCGCTGGAAGCTGAAGTTGGAGAGGCAGTGGAGTTCGGCGTAATCGGGCAGCATGGCCGCAAAGAAACATTCGGGTCGAAAGACATGAGCAGCAAGTGCTCATGCAAACAGGCCATGCAGGAACCAGCCGCCATCGCTGCGCTGCCGGTATAGCCAATAGCGCCGGCCCGACGGTCCTTCGGCCTGAAAGTAATCGCGGCTCGCGCTATCGCCGTCCCACCAGCCGGATTCAATCCGCTCGGCGCGGGTCAGCAGGGTCAGCGGCTCGCCATGCCAAGGACGCTCGTCGCGCGTGTTCAAGGCCAGTGGTGCAGGCAAGAGCCAGGCGGGGCGCGGTGCCAACGGCGTGCGCTCAGGCAAGGTGGACGCGTTACGCCAGGCGTATTCGGGGCGGTGATCGGCGGCGCAAGCCAGCGAGCGCACCGCGCCCTCGCCCAGCCGGGCAGTCAGCCGCGCCAGCAGCAAGTCCAGATCGGCTTCATCACGGCCATTGCCGAGCAGGCTGATCGGGCTGCTGTCGAGCCGGTGCAGGGTATCGGCACGCAGGCCGAGGCTGCGCACGGGTGCGGCCAACTGCTCGCGCTGCAGGCGCTCACGCACGATGGCGAGCATGGCATCGGCCGAGCGCGTGGGTTTGCCGAAGCCGATGCGGATCTGCGTCTGCTGGCTGCGTTCGTGCACCAGCTGCAACACCACCTGCTGCACACCCAAACCACGCCCCAGCAGGAACGCCGCCAGCTCCTGCAGCAGACGGCGAGCGACAAAGCCCAGCGCCTCGACCTGCTCGGCCGGCCAGCCCAGTTCGATACTGCGCGCGAAGTGATCGGGCGCAGTAAAGGCAGTTTGCGGATCAGGTATCGCACCCAACGCACGGTCGAGCTGGGTCAGCCAGTCCGGGCCCAGCCGCAATGCCAGTCCATCGCGTGGTAAATCCAGTAGCTCGCTGAGGCGGCGTAAACCCAGCTCGTCCAGATTGGCGCGTATCTCGGCGGGCCAGGGCAGCTGGGCAAGGGGCAAGGCCAGTAGACGGCGTCGCCAGTTGCCCGGCGCATTGAGTTTGCCCGCGCGGGCAAACCGCGCCAGCCAGGCGGCAGCCAACGGCGTGGGTGCCAGGGCGGCGCGGGTTTGCAGCGTCAATCCGGGCATTCCCTTGGCGATCTGCGCGCAGAGGCAGGACAAGCCCCCAAAGTAACGCAGGCAGCCTTCGATCTCGATCAGCACGCCTTGTGGCGGATGCAGGCTGACCGCTGGCGAGAACTGCATGGCCCAGCAGGCTAGCGTTTCCAGCAGCGCGGCTTCTTGTTCGGGCTGGCGGGCCAGCAGGCGCAAATCTGGCGCCAATGCCTGTGCTGCAGAACGGCGTAAACCCGCATGCACACCCAGACGTTGGGCCGCTGCATTCGCCAGCACCACCTTTTCCTGCCTGCCCAGTCGTTCGCTCACGGCCAGCGGCTGGGCTAGGCCGTGCTGATCATCTACCTGCGGGGCTCCTGCCAAGGCTGCACGCACGGCAAGTGGCGATTCTTGGACCCGTGCATCCGCCTCGATACCGCGCACCGATGCGCCAGCCTCAGCCGACGTAGGCGTAAGGCCGGCTTGCAGCGCTTCGAGCGGCAGATGCGGAAAGTGGAGCGCGAGCCACAGCATGATGGGCAGTCACGGGAACAGGCTGGCGGGTAGGGGCGGTATGCGGCAGGAAAACCGGGCGGTCATGTGGCGCACCGCGACGCTTGAGCACGCGCACGGCCACACCGCCGGCTACCGATTCCACGCCCAGACGCAGGGTGAATGGCGATGCAGCCTGCTCGGCAGCCCCCTGGCGCATGACGAAACCATGGCCACCACCCTGCTCGGCCGCGAGTTGCAGGCGGCGCGCGCAGCGATCACTCAGCGACTGGCGGAACCAGGCTACCACGGCACCGCAGCCGGTTTCGCGCAGCGCTTGTTCGGTCGCCCATTGGGCATCGGCGTCGCTTTCTGCGGCCACCCAGGTCAGGCGGCGCAGATCCACGCCGGCAGCCTGCCAGGCCGGGGCGTAGGGGATATGGGGCGGAGCAATCAGTACAACCTGTTGGCCGGCCTGGGTAAGACGCGCCAGCACAGGCAACAGCAGCTTGAGTTCACCACAGCCGGCGCGGTTGACCAGCACTTCGGTCACCGCGGCTTTGGGCCAGCCGCCACCGGGCAGTACCGGTGCCAGTGCAGCGTGGTCGCAATCGGTAACTTCCGGCAGCGCGGCGGTGTAGCCATCACCACGCCAGATACCGGGATGCAGGAGCAGATCGTTCAGAGCAGTTGTCATGGCAGCACCAAAGAGAACATTTGTTCACCTATGCTAGTGAACGAAAGTTCTCTTTGCAAGCGACTTTTTCAGGAGCCTCCATCCGTCCCAAGTAAAGGTTCGCGCTTGCGGCATGCGGGCCATACATCTGGCCTTGGTGCAATGCGGCTGGCGCCTTATTGCACCCTACGGTTTGGTGGGCACGTTTACGGCAAGACGACTGGGCGGATGTGGCTCAGAACTGGTCGGAAGGGACAACCTTGACCACTTCTTCGAGCGTGGTCTGGCCTGCGGCGATCTTCTGCGCACCCGCCAGCTTGAGCGGCTTGAGGCCATCCTTGATCGCCTGTTCGCGCAGCACACCCGGCTCGCCGCCGCCGGCAATCAGGCGGCGCAGCTCGTTGCTGACGCTGAGCATTTCATAAAGACCCACACGGCCCATATAGCCGGTGTTGCGGCACTCCAGGCAACCCACGGGGCGGTAAGCACCTTTGGGTGCGGGCGCCTTCCACGGTGCCACCAAGGCATTCCACTGCACATCGTCAACCGGCGCGCTCTGGCGGCAATGCGGGCACAGCGTGCGCACCAGCCGCTGCGCCATCACGCCCACCAGCGTGGCGCTGACAAGGAAGGGCGGCACGCCCAGTTCGAGCAGACGGGTGATCGCGCTGGGCGCATCGTTGGTGTGCAGGGTCGAGAGCACCAGATGACCGGTCAGCGCAGCCTGCACGGCCATGTCGGCGGTTTCGCGGTCGCGGATTTCGCCGACCATGATGATGTCGGGGTCCTGGCGCAACAGCGTACGCACGCACTCGGCAAAGTTCAGGTCGATATTGGTCTGCACCTGCATCTGGTTGAACGAAGGCTCGATCATTTCGATCGGGTCTTCGACGGTGCAGACATTGACCTCTTCGGTCGCCAGTTGCTTGAGCGTGGTGTAGAGCGTGGTGGTCTTGCCCGAACCCGTGGGGCCGGTGACCAGTACGATGCCGTGCGGCTGGCGCACAAAACCCTGCCAGCGCTTCTCGTCATCGGGACCGAAGCCCAGCGCGGTGAAATCCTTGACCAGGATGGCCGGGTCAAAAATCCGCATTACCAGCTTCTCGCCAAAAGCCGTGGGCATGGTGGAAAGCCGCAGTTCGATCTCGCGGCCATCGGGCGACTTGGTCTTGACGCGGCCATCCTGCGGGCGGCGCTTCTCGGCCAGATCCATGCGACCCAGCACCTTGATGCGCGACAGCAGCGCCACCATCACCGAGGGCGGCACCTGATACACCGAATAGAGCACGCCATCGATGCGGAAGCGCACATGGCCGGCCTCGCGGCGCGGTTCGAGGTGGATATCGGACGCGCGCTGCGAGAAGGCGTACTGGAACAGCCAGTCCACCAAGGCGACGATATGGTGATCGTTGGCATCGACATTACCGGTGCGGCCCAGCTGCACCAGTTGCTCGAAGTTGGCGGTGGGGCTTTGCGTGCCGCTCTGCGCCACCGCCTGTTTGACGAAGCGCGAGAGGTTATAGAACTCGGGCAGATAGCGGGCAATGGCTTCCGGATCGGCCAGTACACGCTTGATCTCGCGCTTGAGGATGCGGCCCAGCTCGTCTTCCCAATCGCGCACGAACGGCTCGGCCGTGGCCAGCGTGACCGAGGTGGCATCCACCGCCACAGGCAGGATGGCTGAACGGCTGGCATAGCCGTGGCTGACCACGCCGGAGACCGCCGCCACATCGATCTTGAGCGGATCGATATGAAACCAATCGAGCTGGATGCGTGCGCCCAGCCAGCGGCCCAGCCATTCCACATCCAGCAGTTCGTCCGTTTTGGCGCTGCGCCAGTTCTGCAGCGCTATCGACAGGAACGGGTGCGTCTTGCCGTGCGCCGAGGTACGCGCCGGAATCAGGAAGGCCTCGGCCTCGGCGGCAGCAACATGGCCTTCATCAACCAGCGCTTCGACCAGCGCTTTGACTGAGAGGCGATAATCGCCATGACCGCGGACAGGCAGGAATTTCTTCATGGGCAGGAAGCGTGCCCTCAAGGGCAGCAAAAGCAGGTTAGTCCTGTATTTAAGCCGGTTTGACGCAATTTGTCGCGGCACGCTCGACCTTGCACGGATCTGCGATCCGGCAATGAGCCGTCTTGGATCACGGCATACAGGGTAAAATCCCGCCATGCCTGATCTGATCCGCGCCGATATCCTGCTTGCCGAGCTGGGCCTGGCCCCCTCGCGCACCCTTGCTCAACAGTACATTGCTGCCGGACGCGTGTCCGTCATCGAGGCAGGCCGCCGCATGCCGGTCAGCAAAGCCAGCCAGAAGCTGCTGGCCGATGCCGAGATTGAGGTCGAGCCCGATGATGCCGATGCCTATGTCTCGCGCGGCGGTCTCAAACTGGCGGGCGCCCTGGCCCACACCGGGCTCCAGGTGCGCGGCTGGCGCTGCCTCGACGCCGGCATTTCCACGGGCGGGTTCACCGATTGCCTGTTACAGGCTGGCGCAGCCCATGTGGTCGGCGTGGACGTGGGCCACGGCCAGCTCCACCCGCAGCTGATGGACGACGAACGCGTCACCCTGTTCGAGGGCGTCAATGCACGCTCGCTGGATGCCGCCGAGTTGCTGGAAGCCAATGATGGCGAGGGCTATGACCTGATCGTGGCCGATCTCTCGTTCATCTCGCTGACCTTGGTATTGCCGGCACTGGTGCCGCTGGCCAAGCCCGGCGCGCGCCTGCTGTGCCTGATCAAGCCGCAGTTCGAAGTGGGCCGCGATAATGTGGGCAAGGGCGGGCTGGTGCGCGATACGGCACTGTATGCCGAGGTCAAGACCCGCCTTTGCGAGTGTGCCGGCTCACTGGGGCTGCGTGTGGATGACTGGTTCGATAGCCCGATAACCGGTGGCGACGGTAATCACGAATTCTTCATGCTGGCGACGCAGCCATGAAAAAAGCGGCCTTTCGGGCCGCTTTTTTCATGCCACAGACAATCAGTCGTGGTGGTGATGCTTGTGCTTGCGATGACCCTTTTTCTTGCCGCGGCCGGGATGATCGTCGTGCTCAACGACAATCACGCGCTTTTCCACGACGTGGGTTTGCGGCTTGTCAGACTTGGCACCGATGGCCGCACCCGTGGCGCCACCAATGGCAGCGCCGATGATGGCGCCGTTCTTGCCGTCAATCTTCTGGCCGATTGCAGCACCAGCAGCACCACCGACCGCGCCGCCGACAATGGCGCCACTGTCGCTGGCCAGCGCGGGATAGGACAGGGCCAGCAAGGCCACCAGGCTCAGGGTTTTGTTCAGCATGTTCAGCACTCCGGATAAGTTTCAGCTAATACGTGCGCCATTGTAACGCCACACAGGCTGAACCACATGTGAACTCCTGACAGTCGGCGACTCATTTTTCGTCCGCAGCAGCGCTCTTGCGTGCGTGCTTGTCGCTATGGCCGAGATCGCGATCGGGTGCAATCCGGTCGCGCACGCGCTGCTTGAGTGCGGCGGCGTCCGGGAACCCCTCGTCGGTTTTGCGTTCCCATACGATCACACCATCAACCCGAATCTCGAAGACGCCACCCGTGCCGGGTTGCAGCGCCACTTCGCCGATCTCCTGCTCGAACGTCGATAACAGTTCCTGTGCCAGCCAGGCGGCGCGCAATAGCCAGCGGCATTGGGTGCAGTAGTGGATTTCGATCCGGGGCAATGGCATGAAACGGCACTCAAATGGTTACACTGCAACACCTGCACAGACAGGCGACGGGAAGCCTATCTTGCCACAGGCTACGCAGCCGCCCGAGCTGCTCACGACAAACCGAGGAGAGCCCGCCGATGAATCTGAACGACCGCCTCGACCATGCACTCCAGCAACTGGGCCACGACCCCAGCCCGGACAGTTTTGCCCAGCTGATCGCCGCCCTGCGGCCACGTCGCGCTGACGATACCAATAACGCCATCAACGCCCTGCGCTCGCTGGCCTTTTTGCTGACCCGCCATGAAGGCTACCGCCATACGCTGCGTCAGGCGCTGCTGACTTTGGTCGGCACGCGCCGTCAGGTTCATCTGTATACGGATACCGGCATCCTCTCCAACGAAGGCCTGTGGAGCGCCTTCAGCCGCCGCCTGGGCGCCAAGCTGCTGCCCCCTGCCTACGAAGACAGCTATCTGCGCGATGCCTTCGGGCGCATTTTTCATCGTCACGACGATTTCATCTGGGTGCAGGCCGTGCCCGACTCTGTCTGGCTCGAAGTCTGGCAAGCCATGGCCTGGCAGGAAACGGGCTCTGACGGCGATGCGCGCAGCATCCGCCTTGAGCTTGTCGAGGCCGCACAGGTGCTGTCGTACCGGATCTCGGCAATCGGCCTGGAGCCCGAACTGGTGCGCAACCATCCGGCCATCGAGCGCTTCGAATCCCCCTTCCTGACCCAGAACGTCGCGCTACGCGATTACCTCGAACGCTACAAATCACGCGAGTTTGACCCTGCGCTGGCGCATGAGGACGATGCGCCGGTGCGGGTACTGCTAAGCCAGTGCGAGGAAATCATCGCCCGTTTGCGCAAAACGGCAGCGCGCGAAGGTGTCAGTGTCAGTCTCACCTATCTGATGGTGCGTCTGACCCAGCATCTGGCGCGCCTGCACCTCCTGCTTGATCTGCTGGCCCCCGAGCATGCCGCGGAGCGACCACTGCGGTTGATCGGCCTGTTCAAGCAGCTTGTCGAAGCGGACAACCGCAAGACCAGCCTGCGCGATCTGTTTGCCACCAATACCGATCTGCTAGCCCTGCAGATCACCGAACATGCGGGGCGCACTGGCGAGCACTACATTGCCGGCACCCGCAGCGAGTGGCTGGCGATGGCCAAGTCGGCCATGGGGGCCGGTTTCATCGTCGGCTTCATGGCCATGATCAAGATCCTGCTGGCCAAGCTCAAGCTTGCGCCGCTGATCGAGGCGTTTGCCTACAGCATGAACTACTCGCTGGGCTTCATGCTCGTGCATGTGCTGCATTTCACCATTGCGACCAAACAACCAGCGATGACCGCTGCACGCATCGCGGCCGATATCGAGCAGCACACCAAGACCAGCGGCGACCGGCTGGATGCGATTGCCGAGCTGATCGAGGCGGTGGCGCGTACCCAGTTCGTGGCCATACTCGGCAATGTGCTGATAGCCATGCCGACCGCCTTGCTGATTGCACTGGGGGTGCAATACGGGCTGGGGCAGGTGTGGGTGAGCCCCGAAAAAGCTCACCATCTGTTGCATGATCTCGACCCCATCCGCAGTCTGGCACTCCCGCATGCCGCCATTGCCGGTGTCTGCCTGTTCCTGTCGGGGCTGATTTCCGGCTATTACGACAACAAGGCGGTCTACAACCAGATACCGGCCCGGCTGATGCAGCGACGCTGGCCCCGCAAACTGTTTGGCGAGGTCCGCTGGGGACGTTTCTGTGCTTATGTGGAAAACAATCTCGGCGCGCTGGCGGGTAACTTCTTCTTCGGTATCATGCTGGGCTCCATGGGTACCATCGGCTTCCTGCTTGGCCTGCCGCTGGACATCCGCCACATCACCTTCTCGTCGGCCAATCTGGCCTATGCCGCCGTGGCGCTGGATTTCCAGCTCAGCTGGCAAACCTGGCTGACTTCACTGGTCGGCATTGCCCTGATCGGGTTCACCAATCTGGCCGTGAGCTTTGGTCTGGCGCTGTTTGTGGCGCTCCGATCGCGTCGTACGCGCTTTGTCGATGGCGCGGCCCTGATGGGGCGAGTTCTACGTCGCTTCGTACGCAAGCCCCAGCATTTTTTTGTGGCGCCACGGGAGGCCGCACCCACGACCTCCGCCGGTCACTGAGCGGGTTTGACCGGGTCAGGGGCGAGCGCAGAAAGCGGGATCATCGCGGCGCAACTCCGCCTCGATCATCGCCTTGATGCGCTCACGCAGCGCGGGTAGATCAGCTTCGCCCAAGCCTGCCGTCGGTACCGGCGGCAGCCAGCGGAAGGTCAACTTTCCCGGGCGGAACAACAAGGAATTCAGCATCTGCACGCCGCGCATATTGATCTGCACGAAGGGCTGAATAGGCACTTGGGCCTGAACCGCCACACGGAACGGGCCATCACGGAAATCCTGCAGCGGTGTATCGCCGCGATTGCGGGTGCCCTCTGGGAAGATGAACACCGGCCATTGCTCGGCCAGGGCTTGATTGAGGATGGTCACACTGCGCTGGCGGCTCTCGGACGAATCGCGCTCGACCAGCACGGCAAAGCGGCGGAACAGGAAACCCAGCACCGGGATGCGCGCAAATTCCTGCTTGGCCAGCACCTTGACCGGCCGGGCGCAGGCAATCGCACAGACCGGCATGTCGAGCATATTGCAGTGGTTACCGACAATGACTGGTGCCGGCTCCCAGGCGGCCTGCCCTTCCACTCGCACCCGGATCAGCGTGAGCCAGGACCATAGCCGCATGATGCCGCGATTGACGGCATACATCAGCGTCAGCGACTGCCGCTCGCTGAGCACGGGGGCCAGCAGATAGAACGGCATGACGGCCATGACGCAGCTGATGAACATCAGACCGACGTACAGGCTGTAAAGCGCCTGAACGGCGCGCAGCGGATAGTGGAGCATGGGAATGGCTTTGAATGAGGTGCTCAGGAACGCGGGCGAGGCTGCCTCGCGGCGCTGATACCCGGTGTTTGGGGCGCCGCGGCGCCGGAAAACGGGCACCGGCAGCGCGGGTTCATATTTTACCGTCCAGACCCAGCTGCATATGCAGCTCGCAGACGCCAGCGGGCACCGGCTCGCTGAAGTGGAAGCCTTGCATGCGCTCCACGCCCAAGCCCTGCAGGAAGCGGGCGGCTTCGAGTGTCTCCACCCCTTCCACGACGACATCCAGCCCCAGTGCATGCGACATCTGCACAATGGCCTGCATGACCCGGCGGCCCGATTCGTTGTTGAGGCGGGCGGTGAAGCTCAGATCGACCTTGAGGATGTCGATCGGCATATCGTGCAGCTGCGAGAGCGAGGAGTAGCCGGTGCCGAAATCATCAATGGCAATCCGGAATCCGGATTCATGCAGCATCAGCAAATGGCGCGACTGACGCGCCTGATCGGTCAGCGCCAGGCTTTCGGTCACTTCCACAATCACGTCGGCGGGCTTGAGATCGTACTCGGCCACCGTGTCGATGAGATTGCGCACAAAACGCGGCGAGAACAGCAGGTTGCGCGACACATTGAGCGCCAGCGGCTGCTTGAGCCCGCGCTGGCGCCAGCCGCGCAGCTTGGTCAGCGCCTGCACGGTGATCTGCTCGGACAATTCGCTGATCAGGCCAAGCTTTTCGGCCAGCGGGATGAACACCTGCGGCGCAATCCAGCCGATCTGGTCATCATGCCAGCGCGCCAGGGCCTCGATGGAGGTAACTTCGCCCGTGCGTGCGTTGACGATGGGCTGGAAGAACACCTGTAACTGGTTATTGAGCACCGCCTGGTTGAGCCGCGTCTGGATCGCCATCTGCTCACGGCCCAGGCCCTTGAGATGCACGATGTCGCCATAGAACTGCACATTGTTCCGGCCCATGGCCTTGGCGTGATACAGCGTGGTGTCGGCCGCACGCAGCAGGGATTCGGCACTTTCGGCATTGTCGGGATAAATGGCAATACCGATGGAGATGGTGGGCCGCGTTTCGATGCCTTCGAGCACCACACCCTGGCGGGCAATCTCGCGCAGGCGTTCGGCCACCTGGCTCAGCGTGGCCAGATCGGCCAGATCCGGCAGGATGACGATGAACTCGTCCCCGCCCCAACGGGCCAGCACATCTTCCTCGCGCAGTACGGCACGGATTTGCCGCGACATGGTGGCGAGCACCTGGTCGCCCGCATGGTGACCGAAGGCGTCGTTGATCTGCTTGAAGTGATCCAGGTCAATGAAGCCCAGCGCCACCCGCGTGCCGTTGCGCTTAGCGCGCGCCAGCGCCTGGTGCATCAGGTCATCGAGCAGTACCCGGTTGGGCAGGCCGGTCAGGCCGTCGTAGAGCGCCAGCTGGCGGATATGGGTTTCGGTCAGGTGCGCGTCGGTCACGTCGCGCAGGATGCCGCGCAAGCCCTGGGCTTCACCATTGGCACCCCAGTTGGGCAGGAGACGGGCCTCCAGCCAGATCGGCTCGGCACCGTTACGGCGTAAACGGAAGCGTACGCTGCCAGACTCGCCACTGGCGAGCACCTCGGCGCGAACGCGGTCCAGCTGGCGATGGTCTTCGGCTTCCACAAACAGATTCAGCGGCTGACCGATCTCGCGCTGGCTGGCGCCGTGATCCAGCCGCAAGGTGGCCCAGGCGGCCGAGAGCTGGGTGAGTATGCCGGTCTCGGTGAACTCAACCACGGCCTCTTCAAGCAAATCCAGCGTTTCGACCATGGCGCGATGCCGGGCCTCGTCGCGCATCAGTTCGGTGACATCACGTACCAGCGCTACGGCATGGCGGTGACTACCGTCTTCACTGGGCACCGCTTGCAGACGGCCTATGCAGTAGATCACCCCATCCAGGCGCGGCAAGGTGAATTCGAATTGCTCGCGCGCTTCCGATGCCAGCGCACGCGGCAGGGCCTGTCCCAGCGCCCAAGCCATGTCTTGCGGGAAGGCAAGGTCGATGGGCAGGCCGATCAGGTTCTTTTCAGGCAGGGCGGGATGGTGCGACCAGACGTTGACGACCACGCCCTCGGCGCTGAGCTCAAAGACCATGTCTTCGGTCGCCCCCACCAGCGTGGCCAGCCGGGTGGCGTTCACCGCACTGCGCTGTTCCGCATCTGCGCGCACCAGCGCAAGTGACAGATAGTTGGTCAGGGTGGCGAGCAGACGGGGCTCGCCCGCAATGCGTGGTCGGGGCACCCCCAGGAACACCAGGGCCACAAAACCGATCAGTTCACCCGCATCGAACAGCGGCACGCACAGAAGATGCTGCACCCCTAGCGGGCCCAGCATGACCTGCGTGGCGGGCAGCAGCTCGCTGACACGGCGCTCCAGCATCAGGCCGGCCTGCAGGGTCTCGTGCAGATCACGATACAGACGGTAATCCAGTCTGGCCATGCCGGCATTGACCATGCCGGGTATCGCCAATGTTCCGATCCAGGTGCCCACCTGCTCGGCCCGCAAGCCCCCTACGGGATGCCGGTACAAGGCCACACCATCGGCACCGGTCGCCCTGCCGATGGCGGCCAGTGCACGACCGAGTGCATCGCTATCGGACTCGCCGATAAGCTGCCCGGCGGCCTCAAGGGCCTCCAGATAGTCGCGGGTGATGGCGCCCACGGTGGGCGATGCGTCATCACGTTGGCGTACGGGCATCATGCGAAGTCTCTCCTGCCCCCGGTAGGGGAGAGCGGCGATCTTACTCCGGAACGCCGCGCTTCATGCTGACGGGCCATGCTGCACTGCACGCGATGCGCTGGCTCAGGCCTCGGCGTCTGCTGCGTCGGCTTGTGCCGCAACCTGTTCGGGCGTCAGCACCTGTTCCGCGTAACCGCATTCCTTCTGCGGGCACACCTTCTCCAAACCCTTGCGTTTGGTGGTCTTGAGGGTCAGTACCGGCCACTGGCACTTCGGGCAGGTCTCGTTGATCGGCGGGTTCCAGGTGGCGTAAGTGCACTTGGGATAAGTGTTGCAACTGTAAAACAGCTTGCCGTAACGCGACTTGCGCTCACTCAAGGTACCCAGCTTGCAGCTCGGACAGGTAACACCGGTGTCCTTGGGCTTTTCGAGCGGCTCGATGTGCTTGCACTTGGGGTAATTGGCACAGCCGATGAACTTGCCATAACGGCCGGCCTTGACCACCAGCTGCCCCTCATCGAGCGGACACAGGCGACCTTCGATGACTTGCGGCATCTCGGCATCGGCTTCGGCTTTCTGTTCGGCCGTCTCGTTCATGTCGCGGGTGTAGTCACACTCGGGGTAGCCGGTACAACCGATAAAGCGGCCGCGTTTGCCCAGGCGCACGGTGAGCTGCTTCTGACACTTGGGGCAGGCTTCGTCGAGCGCTTCGTGGGTGACTTCGGAGCGCTTGAGGGCCTTTTTCTCCTCGACCTGCTGCGAAAAGCCCGTCCAGAACTCCTCCATCACCGGCACCCAGTCGCGCTCGCCGTTGGAGATTTCGTCGAGCTTGTCTTCGAGCTTGGAGGTGAACTGGTAGTCCACATACTGGCTGAAGTGCTCGGTCAGGAACTTGTTGACGACTTCACCCGTATCAGTGGGCGTGAAGCGCTTCTTGTCGAGATTGACGTACTCGCGATCCTTGAGCGTCTTGATGATGGACGCGTAGGTCGAGGGGCGACCGATGCCGAACTCTTCGAGCGCCTTCACTAGGCTGGCTTCCGAGAAACGCGGCGGCGGCTGGGTGAAGTGCTGTTCACCATAGAGCTTGTCGGTCGGCAGGGCTTCGCCGACTTCGAGCGCGGGCAACTTGGCGTTGTCCTCATCTTCAGCGTCGTCCACGTCTTCTTCGTACACGGCCAGAAAGCCGGCGAACACCAGCACCTGGCCGGTGGCGCGGAACACGCCCTCACCCATGGCGATGTCGACGCTGGTCGTATCAAAGCGTGCCGGTGCCATCTGGCAGGCCAGCGTGCGCTTCCAGATCATCTCGTAGAGCTTGAACTGTTCGCCGCTGAGGTAGGCTTTGACCGACTCAGGCGTGCGGAAGATCGAGGTCGGACGAATCGCTTCGTGCGCTTCCTGGGCGTTCTTGGACTTGTTCTTGAACATGACCGGGTTAGCCGGCAGCGACTCGGCATCGAAATGCTGGCCGATGTAATCGCGGATCTCGCCCAAGGCCTCATTGGCCAGCGCCACCGAGTCGGTACGCATATAGGTGATCAGACCGACCGTACCATCACCCAGCGCGATACCTTCGTACAGCTGCTGCGCGGTGCGCATCGTCTTGTCGGTGGTCATGCCTAGCTTGCGCACGGCTTCCTGCTGCATGGTCGAGGTCGTGAACGGCGCGGCCGGGTTACGGCTCTTACGCTTCTTTTCAATATTCGCGACCGAGGCCGGTTTGCCCTGCAGGGCCGCGAGGATCTCGGCGTGGCTGGACTCATTGGGCACATCGAACTGATCAAGCTTCTTGCCGCGCCATTCGTTCAGACGCGACGAGAAGGCCGTCTTGCCCTTGTGGCTATCGAGATGCAGGGTCCAGAACTCCTGCGCGGTAAACGCGCGGATTTCGTTCTCGCGCTCGCAGATCAGGCGCAGTGCCGGGCTCTGTACACGACCGGCACTCAGGCCCGAGCGCACCTTGCGCCACAGCAGCGGCGAGAGGTTGAAACCCACCAGGTAATCGAGTGCCGAGCGCGCTTGCTGGGCGTTGACCAGATGGCTGTCCACATCGCGCGGATTGGCCACCGCTGCCTTGACGGCGCCCTCGGTGATCTCGTGGAACACCACGCGCTTGACCAGCTTGTTGTCGAGTGCCTTCTTGCCGTGGAGGATTTCCAGCAAGTGCCAGCTGATCGCCTCGCCTTCGCGGTCCGGGTCAGTTGCCAGATAGACATTCTGCGCAAGCTTGGCGGCGCTGATGATGGCATCGACATGCTTGGCGTTCTTGGGGATCACCTGGTACTTCATGGCAAAGCCGTGATCGACGTCGACCGAACCGTCCTTGCGCACGAGTCCGCGCACATGGCCGTAGGAAGCGAGGATTTCAAAATCCTTGCCCAGATATTTCTTGAGGGTCTTGGCCTTGGAAGGCGATTCGACGATCAGCAGGTTGTCGGCCATGCGGACTCCGCGTGCAGCAGCAGGATGAATAAGTCAGGGTCAACGAACCCTTTGACCCGATTGCTCGGGTTGGGCCGCGATGTTAGGGCTAATTTAGGCAGGACAACAGGATTTTTCCATGCGCCGCGCCGGACGGGAGCAGGCGCATGCCGTGCACGATTCAGTGCATCGTCCCGTCAAGACCGCTGAACAGCAGCTCTTCGATCAACAGATTGGCCAGATCATCGCCCTGGCGCCAGAGCACCATCAGCGCCACCCGCTTGACCGCCTCGGCATCCACATTGACGGCGGTGCTCTGCATCAGGCGATCGATGATCAGCTCGCGTTGACCAGTGCGCAGCGCACCGGAACTCGACAAGTAATGGAACAGTGACTGGCCTTCCGGGGTCAGGCGAGCTTCCTCGCGCGGATGCAGCACGCGCGGCAAGGCGGCGCCGCGCTCGTCAAGCAAGGCATAGGCCTTGGTGTCGAGCTCGTCGAACTCATTGAGCCAGTCGAGCGCCTCGTCGATTTCATCCTCGTCAAAGCCAGCCGCAGTCAGCTGCTTCGCCAGGGTTGAGCGATCAGGGCAGTTCTCCAGCGAGAAATACTGCTCGAATAGAAAGGCCAGGACGTCGAACACGGAAAACCTCGGGATAGTGCCACTTTCATCAGGCGAGCCGCTGATAGCGGCCACCCGGCAGCCGGGCAAGCTGCCCAGCCAGTTCAAGCGTCAACAGCATCGCGTACACCCGGTCGGGCGTCAAGCCGGCCCGACTCGTCAGGGTATCGATATCAATCGGGTCGTACCCCAGCACGGCAAGCAGGGCGGTGGTCTCCGCATCCAGAGGCTGCGCGGGCTCGGGCGACGAACGGCGGGGCGGGCCGATGGCGGCATCGCCCAACTCTTCAAGTATGTCGACCGCGGATTCGACCAGCTTGGCACCCTGCTTGATCAACTGGTGACAACCTTTTGCGAGAGGCGAATGGATGGAACCAGGAATTGCAAATACTTCGCGCCCCTGCTCGGCCGCCTCGCGCGCCGTAATCAAGGAGCCGCTTTGCAGTGCCGCCTCCACCACCAGCACCCCGCGCGACAGGCCCGAAATAAGGCGGTTGCGACGAGGGAAGTTGCCGGTACGGCCAGGCGTGCCCAGCGGATACTCGGACAGGATGGCGCCACTGGCAGCAATCTCATGCGCGAGTGCGTGGTTACGGGACGGATAGACGATATCCAGGCCGGTGCCGACAACGGCGATCGTTGAACCAGACCCGGCCAGCCCCCCGCGATGCGCCGCCGCATCAATGCCCAGCGCCAGCCCGGACACAATGCACCAGCCGCGCTGCGACAGATCGCGCCCGAAGGCCTCGGCATTCTGGATGCCTTGTGGCGTGGCATGGCGGCTGCCGACAATGGCGAGCCCGGCCACGTTCAGGTCGGCCAGCGCGCCTTTGGCATAGAGCACGGGCGGCGGATCAGCTATTTGCAGCAGTCTCTGCGGGTAATCCGGATCAGCCAGCGTAATCAGGCGGTTCTCGTCGTGTGCCAGCCAGGCCAGCGTACGTGCCAGCAGATCGGGATCGGGTCCTTGACGCAAGGCCTCGCAGAGGCGGGGCGTCAGATGCTGCGCCAGCGCCGCGCCCCCGGCGTTGATGACATGCGCCGGCGTGCCGAATGCTGCCAGCAGGCGCAAGGTCGTGACAGTGCCGATGCCGGGCACCAGCGTCAGGCGCAGCCAGTCTTCACTGTCGGAATCACGCACGGTGGAAACGACACCGGGGCTGAATGCCCCGGTGCTATCAGAAGGAAGAATCAGGGTTTGCGGACGATATCGCGAACCGTGACCGGTTCAGGGTTATTGAGCAGCAGCCCGTAAGATACCTTGGGGAAGACACGGTAGATGAAGATCTGGCCATTACGCTCCGGCAGCGTCAGGCGGCCTTCATCGGAGCGCTTTTCTTTCTTGATCTGGCGTGGTGCCTTGAAGGCAAGCAGGACATGGCCCCGCTCCAGTCCGTCGCGCTCGCCTTTGTTGATCACAACCGTGGTGTAGGAGCCGGCGTCCTGCACACCACCGTAGATCGAAATGATCTGGCCCTGCACATCGCGCTCGGGCACGCGCGGGATGTAATTGATGAATTCGCGGCGCGGACGCGGGATCAGGCGGTCGCCCACCGTGATTTCCTGCGCGGCCGAAGTGATGCTGATGGTGCTGACATCCGCTACCTGGCGCGTTACGGCCTCACCGGCATACATCACTTCATAACCCAGCAGTTCCTTGGTGACAGGGTCTCGCAGCTCTTTGCCGCCGTGATATACCTGCCATTGATCGCCCGGCTGGCCGCTCACACCGACAGCGTAGCCACGGTCACCCACGGTAAGGCTGACGTGATCGGATTGACCCAGTGCGATCCTGGGCGCAGCAGCGAATTCCTTCTCATCCACAATCAGCGGCTTGGACAGGAAAGGCTCGATGGCCCGGGCAGGGATGGCCGGTGCGGCCTGAGATTCAAACTGGGTAATGCGTACGCGGGGGTCGAGCTTGGCGTTGGCGCGCAGCGCGTCGTTCTTGTCATTGCCCAGCAGGCGCAGTCGCGGTGAGCCGCTGCTGGTATCGAGCACGATCACATCACCCGGATAGATCCAGTGCGGGTCCTTGATCTCGTCCTTGTTCATGTTCCAGATCTGCGGCCACTTCCACGGATCCTTGAGGAACTTGCCGGAAATGTCCCAAAGGGTGTCGCCCTTGACGACGATATAGCGTTCCGGTGCATTGTCCTGCAGGCGCAATTCATCTGCCCGAACCGGGTTGGTGAGGCTCAGCGCTATAATGGCGGCAGGCAGCAGGCTGGCAATCAGGCGGGCGCGGAGTGCGGACGGGCGCATGGTTGGCTTCCTATGTTTGCTTCATGTTGTTTTTTACTTTCAGACCCGCTTGTCATGTTAGCGGGTTTGAAATGAATACCACGGATCTTTTGGCGCCATTTCATGCCAAAAGCATTTAAACCAGTTACTCAGATTCTGCATCTAAATATATAGGCTAGCAAGAAAATATGGCCATTCTGAATATCCTCCATTACCCGGATGCTCGCCTGCATACGGTGGCAAAACCGGTTGAAAAAGTGGATGAGCGCATCCGCCAATTACTCGACGATATGGCGGAGACCATGTACGCCGCGCCAGGCATCGGCCTGGCTGCGACGCAGGTCGATGTGCATCAGCGCATCATCGTGATTGATGTCAGCGAAGATAAATCCGGCCTGATTGCCCTGATTAATCCCCGCATCATCGAAGCCGATGGCAAAACCCGGTTTGAAGAGGGTTGTTTGTCGGTGCCGGGAATATATGAGGAAGTGGAACGAGCCGAGCGCGTGGTAGTGGAGGCGCTGGATCGCAATGGCGAATCATTCCGTCTGAATGCCGATGGCCTGCTGGCGATCTGTATCCAGCACGAAATCGACCATCTCGACGGCAAGGTATTTGTGGAAAAACTGTCACAACTCAAACTGAGCCGCATCCTCAACAAGCTCAAGAAAAACCAGCGCAAAACGCTGTAAGTCGCGTTTCGCTCGCCGCCCTTCGCCCCTCCACAAGAACACGCTGACCCATGAAACTGATTTTTGCCGGCACGCCGGAATTTGCGGCTACCGCACTCAAGGCGCTGATTGCCGCCGGCCATGAAATCGTGATGGTGCTGAGCCAGCCGGATCGGCCGGCCGGCCGCGGCATGAAGCTGCTGGCCTCGCCGGTCAAGCAAGTGGCACTGGAACATGGCTTGCCCGTGTATCAGCCCGAGAAGTTGCGCACCGACGAACAGCAGGCGCCGCTGCGCGCGCTGGATGCCGATGTGATGGTGGTAGCGGCCTACGGCATCATCCTGCCGCAAGCGGTGCTCGATTTGCCGCGCCAGGGCTGCCTGAATATTCACGGCTCCCTGCTGCCCCGCTGGCGCGGTGCCGCACCGATCCAGCGCGCCATCGAGACCGGCGATAGCGAGACCGGCATTACCATCATGCAGATGGATGCCGGCCTCGATACCGGCGCGATGCTGTCGCTGCACCCGGTGGCGATCAGCGCCACCGACACCAGCCGCAGCCTGCACGACAAACTCGCCGAGGCCGGTGCGCAGGCCATCGTGGCTGCGCTGGCTGACTTGCCGCGCCTGCAAGCCGGTGCCACACCCCAACCGGCCGAGGGCGTGACCTATGCCGAAAAGATCCGCAAGGATGAAGCGGCACTCGACTGGCAGCAGCCCGCCGACGTGCTGGCACGCCGCATCCGTGCTTTCGATCCGTTTCCCGGTTGCACCACCCGCCATGGCGAAGACACGATCAAATGCTGGTCAGCGCAGGCCGAGGCCGGTAGTGGCCAACCCGGCCAGATACTCGATATCAGCCCGGCCGGCGTACTCGTCGCCACAGGTTCGGGCGCGCTGCGCATCACCGAATTGCAGCGTGCGGGCGGCAAACGCCTGCCCGCCCGCGAATGGCTGGCCGGCAGCAAGCTGGCAGCAGGAGAGCTGCTGTGCTCCTGATCCAGCGCCTTGCCGCCGAAGCACTTGCTGCCGTGCGCGATGGCCGCAACCTCACCGAGGTATTGCAAGCCCAGCGACAGCGCCATGCCGATATGGATCCGCGCGATCGTGCCGCCATCATCGATATCACCCATACCGCCTTGCGCCATCGTGGCGAACTCGACTTCGCGCTGCGCAAACTGGTCAGCAAACCCAGTAACGATGCGCGCATCCAGGATCTGCTGATGGTCGGCCTGTGCCAGCTCGCCTACACTCGCGCCGCGCCCTATGCAGTGGTGGATCACGCCGTGAAACTGGCCATCCAGTTCAACCCCGGCGCCAAGGGCTTCGTGAATGCGGTGCTGCGCAACTTCCAGCGCCAGCAGGCCAGCTTGCTGGCAGAAGCGCGCCGCGACGAAAGCGCACGCTGGAACCACCCGGCGTGGTGGCAGGCCGCGATGCGCAATGCCTATCCGGCCAACTGGCAAAACGTACTGGACGCCAACAATACCCATCCGCCGATGAGCCTGCGCGTCAATACCCGCAAACTGACGCGTGATGCTTATCTGGCGCAGCTCGACGCTGCCGGCATCCGCGGCGCGGCTGAAGACAGCGTCGGTATCCGCCTGGAACAGGCCGTACCGGTTGATCGCCTGCCCGGCTTCTTTGAGGGCCTGTGCTCGGTACAGGACCTTGGCGCCCAATGGGCTGCGCCGCTGCTTGATGTGCGCGACGGCATGCGCGTACTGGATGCCTGCTGCGCCCCCGGTGGCAAGACCGGCCACCTGCTGGAGATGGCCGATATCGACCTGACCGCACTGGATGTGGACGCCAGCCGCCTGACCCGCGTGCAGGACAATCTGGACCGCCTGGGCTTGCGCGCCAATCTGCGCGCCGCCGATGCGGCCCATCCCGCCAGCTGGTGGGATGGGCCGGCGTTTGATCGCATCCTCGCCGATGTGCCGTGCTCGGCCACCGGCGTGGCACGGCGCCATCCCGACATCAAGTGGCTGCGCCGTCCCGAGGATTTCGCGCAATTTGCCACGCAACAGGCCACCATGCTGGATGCCTTGTGGGGTTGCCTGAAACCGGGTGGTACACTGCTTTACGCTACTTGCTCGGTGTTTCCGCAAGAAAACCAGCAACAGGTCGCCGGCTTCCTGCAGCGCCAGTCCGACGCCCGACTTCAACCCCTGCCCGATGCCTTGCCCCCAAGCGGCCAACTGCTGCCCAACGACCGCCACGATGGTTTTTATTACGCGCTGCTTGCCAAGACTCTGCCTTAGCCTCGTGCTGATGGTAGGGCTTTGCCTGCCCGCGCTGGCTGGGGGCATCCAGCTCGAAGAAGTGGCCGGCATTGAGAACGAGGGTCGGCTCAGTATCGATGCCCGCTTCATCGTCGAACTCGATACGGTTCACGAGTCGGCCCTTGTCGCCGGCGTGCCCCTGACCTTCGTCGTCGAATTCACTCTGACCCGCCCTCGCTGGTACTGGGCCTGGCGTCGCATGGCAGACTGGTTCGATCCCACCGCGCGCACCGAATACCGTCTTTCCTACCATCCGCTGACCCGCAACTACCGTGTCAGCGTGGGCAGCCTGTATCGCAGCTACGAAACCCTGGGCGAAGCCATACGCAGCCTGGGTGTCGTCCGTGACTGGCAGGTGGCCGAGCGCGGCTCCGTGACGCGCAAGCTCGATAGCCGCTTTGCCGGGGAAATCAGCATGCGTCTTGATACCAGCCAGTTACCACGACCTTTGCAATTGAGCATGCTGGGCGAACCCGACTGGAAGCTGCAATCCACCCTTACCCCGGTTGAGTTCTTTGGAGAGAGCAAGTGAGCGCGATGCGCAACATGCTGATCCTGATCGGCTCGCTGGCTGCGATCCTGCTGTTCCTGCTGGCTACCGCCAGCGGTAACTCCACCGTGTTCGGCGCCTACTACGACTGGCTGCTGGGCCTGAACCTGCTGATGGCCGCGGGTTTGGTCGCCCTGGTCATCACTCGGCTGCTCAAGCTGCGCCAGCAGGTCAAGGCGCGCCAGTTCGGCTCGCGGCTGGCCTGGCGTCTGACGCTGATGTTCGCACTGGTGGCCGTGCTGCCCGGCGCACTCGTCTACACGCTGTCGGTACAGTTCCTCACCAAATCGATCGAGACCTGGTTCGATGTGCGGGTCGATAACGCCCTGGATAGCGGCCTGAATCTTGGCGCTCAGGCACTCGACAGCTCGCTGGATGACCTGATGCAGAAAGCACGGGTCATGGCAGGCGAGCTGGCGGGCGAATTCAATGCCGAGGCGCGCAGCCATCTGGGCCGCCTGCGCGAAACCGCCAATGTGCAGGAGGCCAGCCTGTTTGATGGTCGCGGCATGGTGATCGCCCACGATGGCAACGAAATGGCCAACCCGGTACCCCTCGTACCCGAGCGCAAGGTGCTCAAGCAGGTTACGGCGCAGATTCCCTACCGCGTACTGGAAGTCATGCCCAGCTATGGCTTGAGCCTGCGCGTTGTCGTGCCAGTGAATCAGGATTATCAGGATTACACCCGCTTTGATGGCGGTACCCGTGCCCTGCAGCTGATCCAGCCGGTGCCCAAACAGCTGGCGGACGACTTCGAAAAGGTCGAGGACATGCGCAGCCAGTACAAGGCACTGTCCCTGCAACGTGGTGGCCTCAAGATCATTTACGGGCTGACGCTGACGCTCGCGCTGCTGATGGCCCTGCTGGCCGCCGTGGTGCTGGGGCTTTACCTCTCCGAAAAGCTCGCCGCCCCCCTCACTGTGCTGGCTGCCGGCACCCGCGCCGTGGCGCAAGGCGATTACTCGCAGGTGCAGCCCGTCGTGAGCCAGGACGAGCTCGGCACACTCACCCACAGCTTCAACCGGATGACCCGGCAGCTTTCGGATGCGCGCCAGCAGCTAGAAGTGCGTCAACAGGAAACCGCCGCCGCCAAGGCCTATCTCGAAACCGTGCTCGGCAGCCTCACTGCCGGCGTGCTGACCTTTGATGCCAACTGGCGCCTGCGTGCAGCCAATCTCAGCGCGACGCAGATCCTGCACGCCGACATCAAGCGGCTCGACGTGCTCAAGCTGGATGAATGGCTGGAAGACTTCCCGCATCTGGCCGGCTTTGCCGGCGGCGTGCGCGACGCCTTCGTGAGCACGCCGGATGACTGGCAGCGCCAACTCGAAATCGCCTTCGATGGCGGCACCCGCCAACTGCTGGTCCACGGCGCGCGGCTGCGCCTGTCGGATGAAGAGAACAGCACCGGCGCCGTGGTGGTGTTTGACGACGTGACCGATCTGCTGCGCGTCCAGCGCGATGCCGCCTGGGGTGAGGTCGCCAAGCGGCTGGCGCATGAAATCCGCAATCCGCTCACCCCCATCCAGCTCGCTGCAGAACGTCTCGAACACAAACTCGCCGACAAGCTGGACGATACGGACCGTGAAGTGCTGGCGCGCTCCACCAGCACCATCGTGGCCCAAGTGGGCGCGCTTAAGCGCATGGTCGACGAATTCCGTGAATATGCCCGCCAGCCCTCGGCGCAGTTCGAACTCGTGGATGTGGGCCGCCTGCTAGACGAGGTACTGGTGCTCTATGAAAACGCCCCGATAGAGCGTGAACACAAGGGCGAAGGCAGCCTCGAAGTAATGGCAGATCGCACCCGTTTACGTCAGGTTGCGCACAACCTGCTCAAGAATGCACAAGAGGCAATCGGCGAGGACATGTTCGGACGCATACGCCTGCGTACCGAAATCCGCGAGAAAGCGGTACGATTGTCGGTAGAAGACAACGGTCCGGGCTTTGATGAGGCGATTTTGCAACGGGTTTTCGAGCCTTATGCAACGACCAAGCAGAAAGGCACGGGTCTGGGTCTCGCCGTGGTGAAGAAAATCATCGACGAACACCACGGCCAGATTGTTGCGTACAACCTCGATCCACATGGGGCGTGCGTGCGGATCGATCTACCGTTAGCCAACCTGGCTGCGGCCAAGGCGTCGCCAGCTGGCGAAACCGAGCAAGGGGAGAAGTCGAGTGGGTAGTAACGATATCCTGATCGTGGATGATGAAATCGGCATCCGCGAATTGCTGTCGGAAATCCTTCAAGACGAAGGTTACCGTGTGGTGGTCGCCGAAAATGCGGCCCAAGCGCGTCTATTGCGCAATCAGGGCCGACCGGCGCTGGTGCTGCTGGACATCTGGATGCCTGATACCGACGGGGTCACGCTGCTCAAGGAATGGGGCAGCAATGGTCAGCTGACCATGCCGGTGGTGATGATGTCGGGACATGCGACGATAGACACGGCGGTAGAAGCCACCCGCATCGGTGCCTTCGACTTCCTCGAAAAGCCCATCGGCCTGCAAAAGCTGCTGGCCACCGTCAAGCGGGCACTCAAGCACGGTGAAGTCCAACCCAAGGTGGCCGAGAATTCGCTCGCGGCACTGGGTAAAAGCCCGCTGATCCTGATCCTCAAGAAGCAGCTCGATCAGGCCCAGAGCCTGTCGTTCCCGCTGCTGCTGACCGGCGAACCCGGCAGCGGCTTCGTGGCCTGTGCGCGCTACCTGACCCGGCCCACCGCCGCGTTCATCGCACCGGACAGCCAGGATGCGATTGTCGAGTCCGGCCCCGATCTGGTCACCAAGGCCGCCAATGGCACCTTGTTCCTGCGCGATATCGGCCACTATGAGCGCAAGGCACAGAATGCCCTGGTGGGCTTGTTGCCCAAGCTCGACAAACACAATGTCCGCCTGATCTGCGCCACCAGCCGTAGCCTGCCGGAACTGATCGACCGTTTCGACCCGGCACTGTTCACCTATCTGTCGCAGCTGGTGGTGCCGCTGCCGGCGCTGCGCGAGCACCGCGACGATATCCCCGAACTGGCCGAACACATCCTCGCCAGCGTGGTGGAATCGAACAAGATCGGCCCGCGTCGCTTCACCTCGTCGGCCCTCAATGCGCTGCGACAGCACGATTGGCCCGGCAACCACGAGCAGTTGCACAATATCGCCAAGAGCCTCGCACTGACTTCCACCGAGACCGAGATCGATGCTGCACCGGTCAGCCGCGTGCTGGCCCAGTTCTCGCCACCGCGCGCGCAGATGGTGGCCATGAGCGGTCCGCAGTTCAATTTCGACCAGCCGTTGCGCGAAGCCCGCGATGAATTCGAGCGCGCCTATTTCGACCACCATATCGGCCTCGAGGGCGGCAATATGAGCCGCGTAGCCGATAAAGTGGGGCTGGAACGCACGCACCTGTACCGCAAGCTCAAGCAACTGGGTGTGCAGGTGATCAAACGGCCTCGCAGCTAGTCTCTGCCGCAACAGCCAGCAGCAAAAAGCCCGCCCTCAACCGGCGGGCTTTTTGCTGTGCTTGTCATCCACTGCTTAGCCGGGGTTGCCGCGATAGAGCCGGCTGATCTGCTGCCGGGCGGGGCACAATGCACGCACCAAGGCGGCCAGCAACTGTTCGGCCCGTGCCGAATTGTCGGCGCCGAAATTGCACACATACACATCCAGGGTCACCCCGGCACGTTCAGGCCAAGTGTGGATGGCCAGATGCGATTCGGCCAGCAGCACGACACCGGTCATGCCGCCAGGGCCGGCGGGGCTGGCAGGGAACGGGTGCCAGCATTCGGCCACGGCCGTCAGCCCGACTGCGGCGACCTGCCCACGGCAGAGTGCGGCCAGCGCGGGCTGGTCGGTGAGCAGCGCGGTGGCCGCACAGTCGTACAGATCGGCAGTCAGGTGCAGCCCGTTCATGCAGTCTTCCAGTCTTTGCCCAGCAGCCAGCGTGCGGCCCGCACGCCCCAGTAGTGGGCTTCCTCGGCCAGCGAAAAGCCGCTGAGGTCGCTATGCGCCAGCATCACGCGGCCGGCGGGTTCGCGCAAGCGGTCCAGATGGCCGCCCAGCAAACCCGGTAGCGGCCGCGCCATCGCATGACCCCAGCGCCAGATGTCGACTTGCTTGACCAGTCTGGGCAGATCGGGGTGCGCGCGCGACAGTTCGGCCAGTACGCCTTGCACCCAGTGTTCACGCGGTGCGTCCCGCAAGGCACGGCGGGCAGCTGCCGGCGCCAGCTCGCTGAGTGGTCGGTAGTAGGTCAGCACCGCTTCTCGCTGATGCAGCGCCAGCGACTGCTGATTGGCCAGCACATAGCCCAGACCCTGCGCGTCGTATAGCACATTGTCCCAGCTCAGCGGCGCACCACCGCGGTGTTCGGGCTGGTCGGCCAGCGTGATGTTGGCCACCAGCCAGGGGGCATAGCTGAGCTGGCGAGCACCCGCTTGCCAAGCGGCGGGGATGCCGGCCCAGACATGCGGCAGGAAGCCCAGCGGGGCGGCCCAGACCAGGCGCTCAGCTCGGTAACGCACGCTGCGTTGCTCGGCAGCCAGCCAGACATCGGCGGTCACGCCACGGACATCGGATTCGATGCGCCAGACCATCGCGCCGGTCTGTACAGCCGGGCACGCGCGGGCGGCCATGCGGCGAGTCAGCCAGGCATTGCCTTCGGGCCAGGTCAGCACGGTGTCGGATTCGGCATTGGCTGCCTGGCCGCGACGGCCCGCAAAGTAGTGGATGCCGGCCCAGGCGGAGGTGTCGCGGTAGTCGGTGCCGTAGTCGTCACGGCAGCCGTAGTTGACCCACCAGTGCAGGCTATCGGCATCGAACCCTTGCTGGCGCAGCCAGTCGTGCATGCTCAGGCGATCGAGTTGCGCTGCCTCGCTAGCCGCGCCGCGCGCACTGGGTACGGCGAACACGGGGCGGCCATCTCGCCCCAAGCCTGCCTTCAACTCGGCCATGCGGGCGATGAATGCCTGTTGCTGCTGTCTATCCTTGGCGCTGATGCCGAACTGCGGCAGCAGGCCATCTTGCCATTGGCCGTTCAGATACAGCCGCTCCTGCGGCGCAAAGCAAAGTGCGCGCTCGTCGTATTCGGGCGCCAGCGCCGTCGGGTCGCCGCGCAGCACGCCGAACTCGGCCAGCATGGTACGCAGCTCGGTTGCTTCGGGTCCGGGCAGGGGCAGGTAGTGGGCACCCCAGGGATAGGCCGATACGGCATTGCGGCCGGCACGGGCGTTGCCGCCGGTCTCGGCTTCGAGTTCGAGCAGGGCAAAGTCCTGCATGCCGGCACGCGCCAGCCACCAGCCGCAGGCCAGCCCGGCCATACCGCCGCCAACGATGAGCGCATCGACCTTGCGGGTTTCGCTCGCAGCCGGGAAGCCGCCGCCGTCACGCAGGCGGTGGCCCAGATGCTGCGACGGCCCCAGCAGCTCGCCCGGTGGCAACACGGGCGGGCTCTTGCGCGTGCAGCCCAGCAGACCCAGCGCACTGGCGGCCAGGAAATCCCGTCGCTTCATCGCACGACCTGCTTCCACTCCTGCTCGAACAGCCGCACCAGCAACTGGTTATCGAGCCGGTTCACCTCCGCAGGCAGCTCGGCCATATCGGGCGGGAACTGGAACAAGGGCGGCACGCTCGCTGGCGTGAGGAAACGCAGACCATCCGGCAGTCTTGCCGGCGGGATATAGGACTCACGACCGGCAAGGATGTAACCCCACTCGCCAAAGCTGGGTACGAGTGCGTGGTAAGGCTGGGTCTGCAAACCCACGGCCTGCACGGTTTTCACCACCGTCCAGTAAGACTGGCGCGCATACATGGGCGAGGTGGACTGGATCACGAGCCGGCCACGTGCGCTGAGTGCACGCTCCAGCAGGCGGTAGAAGGTGTTGGTGTAGAGCTTGCCGACGGCGTAATTGGTGGGGTCAGGGAAGTCGACGACGATGAAGTCGTACGCATCCTGCTGCTGCTCCAGCCACTGGAAAGCATCGCCACGGATGATCCTGACTTTGGGATGACTAAGCGCATTGCCATTGAGTTCGCGCAGTACCGGATGGTTACGGAACAGCTCGGGCATGGCCGGGTCCAGTTCCACCAGCGTCACCGATTCGACTTGTGGGTAGCGCAGCACCTCGCGCACCGCGAAGCCGTCGCCGCCGCCCAGCACCAGCACCCGTTTGGCCCAGGGCACACTGGCCAGGCCCGGATGCACCAGTGCTTCGTGGTAGCGGTACTCGTCCCGCGAACTGAGCTGCAGATTGCCGTTGAGGAACAGGCGCACATCATTGCGCCAGCGCGTCACTACAATGCGCTGATACGGGGTGGATTCGGCAAAGATGATGCGGTCTTCATAAAGCGCATCCTCGGCAAAGCCCGAAATGCGCTCTGCGCCGGCAAAGCCGGCCAGCACCAGCGCCAAGGCCACCAAGCCCTGCGCCCACAAGGCCGTGCGGCCGCGCAGTTCATGCCGGAACAGGTGAGTGGTGTAGAGGGCAATCGCGATATTGAGCACCCCGAACAGCAAGGCGGTGCGCACCATGCCCAACTGTGGCGCCAGCCAGAGCGGGAATAGCAGCGACACGGCCAGCGCGCCCAGGTAATCGACACTGAGCACCTTGGAGACCAGATCCTTGAATTCAAGACGGCGCTCCAGAAGGCGCATGACCAGCGGAATCTCCAGGCCCACCAGCGTGCCGATCACGAAGACCAGCAGATACAGCAGGAACAGGAAGGGCCCGCTGAGCCAGGTGAACGCATAGAACAGCATGGCGGCCGAAAAGCCGCCCAGCACCCCCACCGCCAGTTCGATCCGGATAAAGCTGCCGATCAAATCGCGCTGCACAAAGCGCGATAGCCACGAGCCCACACCCATGGCAAACAGGTAAACCCCGATGACGGTGGAAAACTGGGTGACCGAATCGCCGACCAGATAGCTCGACAGCGCCGCCGCCACCAGCTCGTAAGCCAGACCACAGGCGGCAACAACAAACACGGAAAACAGCAAGGCGTGGGGCATGGGGAAACCGGGAAAGGACAGGCTCGGTGGCGGCAAGTACCGCGCAGGGCGGGTGAGACGGCTTAGCTATCGCGCTGCCGCTTGCTGTCGATGAACTCATCCATCCGCGAAAGCAGACGCCACCACTCGGTGTTGTCTTCGCGATAGACGCGGATTGCGCCGGCACGGACCAGGATCTTGCGCAGCTCGTTGTCCTCGAAGCCGCCCAGATGCTGGCGCAGCGTGTCGAAGGAGCGATCGGTGTAGCCCTTGTGGCTAAGGAAGTGGCGAGCGGTCTCCTCGGCCATGAACTCGGTCTTGTGCTGCTCGCGCAGGGTCTGCAACTGATGTTGCAGTTGCTGGCGATTGAGCATGTAGCTGATCAGGCCGCCCACGGCGGAGCCGACCACGGTGCCCGCCAGGGCATAGAGTGCGTCGTTCATGCCGCGCTCAATGAATGGCCGAAGCCACAATGATGGCCACACCCAGGCACATGGCAGCGACCACGGTGGCCAGCGCCTGGTTGCGCTCTTCGATCAGGTTCTTCCACAAGTCGTACGGGGTGATCTTGTCGATGATGATGAAGCTGAGCCAGAACACCGCCACACCCAGCAGCGAGTAAACCAGCGAGGCGAGAATGTAATCGAGTTTCAGGAGGTCCATGCTTGTCTCCAGTGCAAAGTCAGGATGCCAGTCGGCAGGGTGAGCGTGAACCCGCCCTCATTTGTGGTACAGCCGGCCTACGCCACCTGTACCGGCTTTTTCGCGCACCTCGTTGGCCGAACCGAAGGCCGGTTTGCCCAGATACTGCGCATAGCCGAACAGCGCCGTAGCCAAGGCCCCCAGAATCAGGAAAGTGCGGAACATCAGTCGTCATCTCCATCGTCGTCGCTGCCGCTGGGCGCGTAGTCGCTATCGGCCCAGCGTTGCTGTTCGAAGCTGGCTGCGCGCAGCCACACCCAGCACGGGAACAGCAGCAGAAAGCCCAGCAACAGCCAGTAATTGCGCCAGATCGGCACATCGCGCACCAACGTGATCCGGTCGCTGAGTCCGGCCTTGTGGGCTTCGGTTTCGGCGTCGATTTCCAGCAGATAGGTGCCGGCCGGCACATCGGCCAGCAAGGCTTCGTCACTGGCGCTACCCTCGCTCCACGCGCCATCCGAATCATGGCCACGGTAGAAGCTGACTTCACGCCCCAGGCGGAAGCTTTCGCCGGTATCGCGATTGATCAGGTTCAGTTCCGTATACAGCCAGCGATTATCCACATCGGTTTCCTGACGGATCGCCAGATTGTGCCCGCCTTCGAGCACGAAGGGCTCGCTCGTCATGCTGTGCTGCGGCTGCCCCATGGGCATGTCCAGCCGCCCCTGCCAGACGGTCTTGTTGGCCGCCGCGCCCACGGACACGAACTGCACGACACCGGCAATGGCGGCAATGGCCAGATAAGCCAGCCAGTAAGGCGCGCTGGATTCGCGTGGCGAGGGCTGATTGGGTGCCACGCCTGTCGGTTCGGGCAGCGGCTTGGGTAGCTGGAATGCCTGCGCGACGACCGCATGCGGCACATACTCGGCCAGCGACCAACTCAGCTCGGTCTCGCTGCGCTCGGCCGAGAGCAGGTAGGGCGGCGACACATAATCGTCACAGCTCGCCTTGTCACCCACCTTGACCTGCCAGTTGAACTCACCGATCACTTGGGTGACTTCAGCCTGGCTACGCTGGTAATGCTTGTAGTCGCGGTCCAGAAAGCGGGCAACCGGCTGGGTGGCGGGCTTGATCGAGGGCAGGCGGGTAAGCGGTTTGGCAAAATTCCAGTGACCGTTGTATTCGGTCAGCCAGGCGTAACCGGCATCGGCCGCGTGCAGCAGGTATTCATCCCAGCTGTAGCGTATGCCCTCCACCGTGGTGGCGCGGCGCATGAAACCGATCACCGTATACGCGCGGCCCTGCAACTTGCCTTGGCTGCCTACGGGCAGCTTGGGTATGGCCAGCTTCTCGACGACACGGCTGAGTATCTTGAGATTGGCGTCGTCGGGGTCGACCACGGCGCCGCAGTGAGCACAGCCGACGGCACGGATATCGGGACCACGTACCGACAGGGGGGCACCGCAACTGCTGCACTTGAACGCCCGTGCCTCGGCGCGGGCGACCTTGGGTGTGTCGGTCGGTGCAGCAGGGTCCAGCAGTGTATCCAGCGTCACCGCTTCGCCGATGTAGACCTTGGGCGGGTCTTCGCTGTAATCAAGGCTGGCAAAGCCGGCATCGGAGCGCAAATCCACCGCTGGCGCAGCGTAACCCGGTGCGGCACGGAACGGCAGCTCGCCTTCGATGGCGACGCATTCGGCGGCTTCGATATTGGTCACCGTATACGGCTTGCCACCCAACTTGGCGGTCTGGCCGACGCTGAATTCGGTGATCGGCGGCAGCTGTGTCTTGAGCGTCTGCTCAAAAGTCACATAGCACAGCCCGGAGCCCTCGGACACCCAGCCCAGCCGGCCATCATCAAGCCGGGCATACCATTCATTCCAGTAGCCCTGCGCATACTTGAGCTGCAAGCGGCCGATCAGCTCGAAACCCACACTGCCATAGCGGCCACGGAATCGTAACCTGAAGGGGCTACGATCCTCCGCGAGGGTGGCCATGGTGCCAAGGTTTTCCAGATCGGCATCGTGGCGCACCAGCGTGCTGCGACAAAAGCCGCACACGGCCATGACCGAGGCGGCTGAATGGAATTCGACCTGGGCCCCGCAGGAGGGGCAGGCTGCAGCGTGCATGCAGGAGGCAATCAGGAGGTTGTGCAGGTCGCCGTACCGGGGGTTCGGCGTGTTGCGATGAGACTAGAGCATAGCCAGCCCCGCAGGCAAGACCACAGGATGCACACAATCGCGGCTATACCGCCACGCCGGGCGAACAATACTGACGTGGCGCTTGAATTCGCGCCGCGAGGGCCGCACATTATCACCACAACCATGAGAAGCCCCCGCTCAGGACGCCAGCCCATCGCGTCGCTGTCACAGGGGGCTCTGCTGACCAGAGGAAGTGGCATTGCCCACCCGGGTAGTCACCGTGGCCGGAACGTCCTGTTTCGCCGGGCGGTGAGCGAGGCCATCAAATGTCGGCAGTCTGGGCCACCCGCCCGCATCAACGCACTCGCGTTTCCCCCTGCATGACCCGCCTGGATATCCATGTCAGAAGACGAACACCGCCGCGCCGCTGAAGCCCTGTTCCTGCCCAAGGAAGACTGGCAGCGCTCCAACGTGACGCGTGAAACCGACACCGAAAAGAAGATCGCTCGCCTAAAAGCCTTGCGCGAGCTGCGTGATGCGGCTGAGGATCTGGCCAGCAGTCGCGGCATGGAGCTCGACGAGCTGCTGGACCTGTTTGCCACGCCGCCTGCGGACCAGCAGGACCCTGCTGCACCGCGCTGAGGGTCCGGCCGCACTGGCTGTCACCCCGCCATCAGCACCGGTCGGCGTAGAAAGGTCGGGCGCTGCGCGGGTTTGTCATGCCATTGCGGGGCGAGCAAGTTGCGCACCGCCTTGTCCAGGCACTGCTGGGCGTAGTCCGAGGCGATATCCCCGCCGGCCAGCAAGCCGGGCACATTCAAGAGACTATCGATGAGTTCGGTCGCGAGCCTGTCGCGCACCGTACCAGGCGCCTCGATGACATGCTGGCGCAGCTGGGTCAGGGCCTCTTCCAGTATGCGGGCCGCATCGTGGGCATCGTAATGGCGGGTGCAGGTGGACATCGGTCACTCCTTTGATTGGCAAACGATGTGTGTCCTTGCACGGGTCGTGCCACCCCGGCGATTTGCGCCAGCACGTTGATTCAATCAGATCAATCCACCCGCGCCGGCAAACCCGGCCCCGGTGCGCGCGCAATCACGGTGCGGCCATGCCGGCGCATGCACCGTCATGGCCCAGACCTTCACCACCTTTGCCGGCCCGCGCCGCCACAAAAGCGGCACAGGCCCTAAAATGGCGGCCTGCTCCACTCCCAGCCCGCACCCACCATGTCCGATCCCGTTGCAGTGCAAGTTGCCGTCATTGGCGGAGGTCCGGCTGGCCTGATGGCTGCCGAGGTCTTGAGTCAGGCAGGCATGCAGGTGGATGTCTATGACGCCATGCCCTCGCTGGGCAGGAAGTTCCTGCTCGCGGGCATAGGTGGGCTCAACATCACCCACAGCGAGCCCTATCCCGCTTTCTGCAGTCGTTTCGGTGATCGGCAAGCACAGCTGCAGGCGCTGCTGGACCGGTTTCCGCCCGATGCCCTGCGTGCCTGGGTACACGGTCTGGGCATCGATACCTTTGTCGGCAGCTCGGGGCGCGTCTTTCCTACCCAGATGAAGGCGGCGCCACTGCTGCGCGCCTGGCTGCACCGGCTGCGCAGCGCCGGGGTGCGCCTGCATGTACGGCACCGTTGGCTGGGCTGGGATGCGGACGGGACATTACGGCTCAGCAGTCCCGACGGCGACATCCGCATCCGCCCACAGGCTACGGTCCTGGCGCTGGGTGGTGCCAGCTGGCCCAAGCTGGGTTCCGATGGTGCCTGGCTGCCTTGGCTGCAAGCGCGCGGGGTGACCATTGCACCGTTGCAAAGCGCCAATTGCGGCTTCGAGCGGGCGTGGAGTGCGCATCTCCGGGAGAAATTCGCTGGTGCACCGCTCAAGTCGGTGGTGCTCGCGTTCACCGATCATCAAGGCCGTACCGAACGGCGTCATGGCGAGATGGTTATCAGCGCCGAGGGCGTCGAAGGCAGCCTGATCTATGCGTTCTCGCAGCGCCTGCGTGAGCAGATCAACGCCCATGGCAGCGCTACCTTCACGCTGGATCTGGTGCCGGGCAAGGATGCCGACCGCGTATTGGCGGAGGTAAGCCATCCGCGCGGATCACGCTCCTTGTCGAGCCATCTGCAAAGTCGTCTGGGGATTGGGGGCGTGAAGGTGGCGCTGCTGCATGAGTTGCTCAGCAAGGCCACGCTGGCAGATCCGGCCGCGCTGGCCTGTGCGATCAAGGCACTGCCGATCACCGTGCACGCGCCGCGCCCGCTCGCCGAGGCCATCAGTACGGCGGGTGGGGTGGGGTTCGAGAATCTGGATGCGCAGCTGATGCTGACCCGCCTGCCGGGTACCTTTGTGGCAGGCGAGATGCTCGACTGGGAAGCCCCCACCGGCGGATACCTGCTCAATGCCTGTCTGGCGACGGGCCTGTGCGCCGGCCGGGGTGCGCGCGACTGGCTCGCACAGCACCCCTAGGCGTACCGGGCTTACTGGGCGACCTGGATCGACATCACGGTATAGCCCTCGGGCAGCTTCTCGGCATGGAAGCGGACTTTGTCGCCCACCTTCACCTGGGTCAGCAGGGCGGGGTCCTTGACCTTGAAGACCATGGTCATGGGCGGCATACCCAGATTGGGCAGGTCGCTGTGTTTGAGGGTGATCTTTTGCTGCGCCAGATCGATCTTGCGAACCTCGCCTTCCGCCAGCGCCTGCGCTGTGGTGGCACTGGCCGTGGCCGCATCATCGGCGGCGGCAAAGGCAGGGCTGCTTACGATCAGCAGGGCACTCATCAGAACGGGTTTGAACATGGGAAGCTCCTTGAAAGCACAGGTTGATCAGGGTTGGGCGGCGACCACCCGGATGCGGCCCACCATGCCGGCTTCGAAGTGACCGGGTAGCAGGCAGCCAAACAGGAACTCGCCGGGCTGGTTGAACTGCCAGATGATTTCTTGCTGCTTGGCGGGCGGGACATGCGCCATATAGGGCTCGTCATGTTCCATATCCGGGAATTTTTTCATGACTTCGGCGTGCTCCCTGAGCTTGGGTTCGGAGCCCAGCACCAGCTCATGCATGAGCTTGCCTTTGTTGGTGAGGACAAGCCGCAGGGTCTCGCCTTGTTTCACGGTCAGCTTGTCGGGGCTGTAGCGCATCGCATCGGTCATGCTGATGTGGACGGTGCGGCTGACCCTGGCGGGGTCACCCTCGCGACCGAACTCGTGCTGCTCGCCAGAAATGGCCTTCTTCATTGTCTGGCCATGCGCCTTGTCGCCGTGCGCCCAAGCGGGTGCGTGCAAGAGTGTCGTGGCGAGCAGGATCGCGGGCAGGGTTTTCATGGTTGCTCCAAGGGAATCGGGTTATGGGGCCAAGCACAACGCCCGGTGTGTGCTCAATGGCCGCTATGGCCATTGGGTTTGATGACGGTCACGGTTTTTTCATCCGCCGCCGGTGCCGGAGCACGGGTGGGTTCGGCCAGTTCGCCGGTCCACTCGTAAGCCACGGTGCCTTTGGGGTACTGGTACGGGCCCGGGTCCTTGTAGTCGCCGGTTTTTTGGTTGTCGCGCACCTTGAAGGTGGTGAACATGCCGCCCATCTCGATCGGCCCGAACTGGCCCATGCCGGTCATCATGGGCAGGGTATTGTCGGGCAGCGGCATTTCCATCTCGCCCATATCGGCCATGCCGCGCTCGCCCATCACCATATAGTCAGGCACCAGTTTCTGGATCTTCTCCACAATGCCACGATGGTCCACGCCGATCATGTTGGGCACATCGTGCCCCATGGCGTTCATGGTGTGGTGCGACTTGTGGCAATGGAATGCCCAGTCACCGGGCCGGTTGGCCACGAACTCGATGGCCCGCATCTGCCCCACCGCCACATCGGTGGTCACCTCCGGCCAACGGGCCGACTTGGGTACCCAGCCCCCATCCGTACAGGTCACTTCAAAGTCCACACCATGCAGGTGGATGGGGTGATTGGTCATCGTCAGATTGCCAATCCGGATACGTACCCGCTCATTGGTGCGCGCCACCAGCGTATCGATGCCGGGAAAGGCGCGGCTGTTCCAGGTCCAGAGATTGAAGTCGGTCATGGTATTGACCCGGGGCGTGTAGCTGCCGGGGTCGATATCGTAGGCGTTGATCAGGAAAACATAGTCGCGATCCACCCGCATGAACGCCGGATTCTTGGGATGTACAACCAGAAAGCCCATCATGCCCATCGCCATCTGCGTCATTTCGTCCGCATGCGGGTGGTACATGAAAGTGCCGGACTTGGTCATTTCGAATTCATAGACAAAGGTCTTGCCCGGTTTGATCTGTGGTTGGTTCAGGCCGCCTACGCCATCCATGCCGTTGGGTAGCAAGATGCCATGCCAGTGCACGGTGGTGTGTTCCGGCAGTTTGTTGGTGACAAAAATGCGGACCTTGTCCCCTTCCACGCATTCGATGGTCGGACCAGGGCTCTGGCCGTTGTAGCCCCAGAGGTTGGCCTTCATGCCCGGTGCGATTTCGCGCACTACCGGCTCGGCCACCAGATGGAATTCCTTCCAGCCGTTCTTCATGCGCCAAGGCAGGGTCCAGCCATTGAGCGTGACCACAGGGTTGTAGGGGCGACCGCTCGTGGGTTGCAGCGGGGGCTGCATGGTAGGGCTGGTTTGAATGGCAGCCTCTGGCAGGCTGGCTGCGCCAACCCGCGATACGGTGGCGGCGCCCAGCAAGCCAGCGGCGGCACCGTGCAGGAAATCGCGTCGATTCGTCATGGGGCTTTCTCTCTTGGCTCAGTGTCCGGCAGCGGCCGGGGTGGGCGATGCAGCCAGTTCCATGCTGCCGGCGGCCGGCGGACTGCCTGCCGTGATGGCCATCTCCAGGTCGGCATCGGCCTCCCAGAATGCTTTGAGCGCCGCCAGATAGGCATTCACGCTGCCCACCTGCTCACGGGCATCGGCCAGCAACTCGAAAACGCCGATCAGCATGCCGTTGTAGCGCAGTACATTTTCCTCGGCGATTGCCTTGCGCAGCGGCACCACCTGATCGCGGTAGTGCCGGGCCAGATCGTAATGCGTGCGATAGCCGTGATAGCTGCTACGCAGCTCTGACTCGGCCCGGATACCGATATCGGCGGCCTTGTTCACCGCACCCAGATAGATCGCCTCGGCCCGTGCGACCTTGGCGTCACCCCAGTCGAACAGCGGAATCTGCAGCTCCAGCTCATAACCCCGGGCACGATGCCCCTCGTTGCTGTCGCTGCGCAGATAAGACACCTCCAGCGCGTTGACCAGCCGTGTGGCGCGGCTCAGTCCCAGCGATCGCGCGAGGGCATCGAGTTCAAACCGGGCCATCTGCAGATCATGCCGTAGCGATACGGCTGCCTGGACCGAACCTGCAAAGGGCTTGGGTGCCACCGGCAAATCGGGCAGGCGCTCGGGCAAGACCAGCGCGGCAGCTTCCTGACCCGACAGACCCAGCAGCCGTGTCAGCGCCTCACGCGCCACCACGCTGGCCTGACGGGCGCGCGCCAGTTGCGCACTGGCATCGGCGTAATACGCCTGCTCGCGGGTGTAAGCCAAGCGACTGAAATTGCCGGCCTCCAGCATGCGCTTGGCCAGCATGGCGCTGGCCTCCGCCGCCTCGTTGACATCGGCCAGATACTGCTCGGACTGCCTGGTGGCCACGGCATTGACCCAAGCCTTGCGGGTATCGAGCGCAAGCCGGGTGATGTCGCTGGCTGCCTGCAGCTTGGCGCGATCCAGCTGCTGGCTCGCCATGCCCTGCCGCCAGGGAATGAACAGCACACCGAGCAAATCGATCTTGAAGGCGCGCTCATACTCGACTTCATCACCACTGCGGACGCGTGCAAAAGAGAAGGTCGGGTTTTCAATCCGGCCAGCCTGTGCCAGCTCGGCCTGCGCCACGCCCAGCCCGGCCAGGCTGATCTGGACACTGCGATTATTGAGCATGGCCAGTTTCACCGCCGCTGCCGCGTCCACCGGCTTGGCGAGCAGCTCGCGCACGGCCGCCTGCCGCGCCGCCTGGCCCTCGGCATCGCTGACCAGCCGTAGTGGCATCCCGGTTTGCGCCTGGGTCAGCTGGCTGACCGCATCGATCGATCCCGCGGGATTGCTGGATGCGCAAGCAGCCAGCACCATCAGCAGCGCCCCCGCCAGCCCCAGCCGCTTGAAATGTAGAGGCATCATGGCTTGTCTCCTGCCGGCTGCGCAGGCGCGGACATCATCTTGCCGTGATGGTGGTGATGATGTGCCGTGCCCTCCTGCGCCTTGGGGGCACTGGCCTTGGGCGGGAGGTGCCCGGCATGGCCGCCCAGCTTGCCGACCTGTTCATTGTGGGCACGCCAGCGCTGCGCGGGCATCTCTGCCATCCAGGGTTGGTAAGTCTCAAACACCGAGCGATAGCTCACGGCATCCGCCGCACTGGCCGGTGCCGTATCGGAAGTAGCCGCCGCCAGCGCGGGCGGGGTGAGGGTCAGCGCGATCAGGGTCAGCATTGCGGTACGCGACATGCACCTGGCTCCATGGTTGATTTGGTCAACTCTATGCAGGCAGCGCCAACAGAAAGCTGACAGCAGGATGACAAAATTGTCAGGAAAGTGATTTTCCCGTCTATCCGTCTTAGCATGCCCGGCTATCAAGGAGGGAATGATGCGCATACTGCTGGCTGAGGATGAGGTCCACGCCGGTGAATATCTGGTCAAGGGGCTCAGCGAGAACGGACTGGTGGTGGATTGGCTGCGCAATGGCCTCGATGTGGTCCACCAAGTCGGTGTGGTGGCCTACGATCTGGTGATTCTGGATGTCGGACTGCCCGGCCTTGATGGCTGGTCGGTGATCCAGCGCATCCGCGCATCCCACACCATGCCGGTGCTGTTCCTGACCGCACGGGACCGGGTGGAAGACCGCGTTCGCGGCCTGGAGCTGGGGGCCGATGATTATCTGGTCAAGCCCTTTGCCTTCTCGGAGTTGCTCGCACGTATCCATGTGCTGCTGCGGCGTGGCAAACCACAGGAGCGCGACACCCTGTCACTGGGCGATCTGCAGGTGCATTTGCTGCGGCGGCGGGTTGAGCGCGCCGGCCGGCGCATCGACCTGACCGCCAAGGAATACGCCCTGCTGTTGCTATTCCTGCGCCGGCAGGGGGAAGTGCTCTCACGCACGGTGATTGCCGAGCAGGTCTGGGACATGAATTTCGATAGCGACACCAATGTGGTCGAGGTCGCCATCCGTCGTCTGCGCACCAAGATCGACGAACCCTTCGATACACCCCTGATCCATACGGTCCGCGGTTTCGGCTATGTGCTGGAGCAGCGGCCGTGATGCGCTGGCGGTGTGATACCGGCAGCCTTGCCTTCCGGCTGGTCGCGCTGTTCTCGCTGGGCTCCGCGCTCATCATGCTGGGCGTGGGCTACACCCTTTACCACGCACTGGTGATGGAGGTGGAGGCGCGGGATCTGGCCGAAATCAACGGCAAGACCGAGGTGGTCCAGCACATCCTGAATGGCATCCCGCGGGCCGACCAGCTGGCCAGCCATGCCGACCAGTTTGCCGAGATCGGCGTGGGCCATCCGCACCTGAGTATCGGTATCCGCACAGGCAACATCTGGCTGCTTCGCCCCGCCGCCGAGGTGGCCAATGCCACGGGCCGGATCGGCGACCTGCCCGCCGACCAGATCAAGGTACTGAATCTCGACGGGCAGCGCTGGTGGCTGCGGCGCGTTCATCACCAATGGCAAAGCCCCGCTCCGGCGGACATCGATGTGCTGGTTGCAGTGGATGTGTCGGTGTCCCAGCAGCTGCTAAGACAGCACCGCAATGTGGCGATGCTGGTCGGCCTGCTTGGTACCCTGCTGAGCGCTGCGCTCGCCTATGGCGTGGCACGCCGCAGCTTGCTGCCGCTGGGGCTGCTGGCCACGCAGGCCGGCCAACTCACCGCGGCCCGGCTTGGGGCACCGCTGGATATCGCTCAGGCCCCCACCGAGGTGCGTGGCCTGGTCGCCAGCCTCAACGGCATGCTGACCCGGCTGCACGACAGTTTCCGCAGTCTCGAACAATTTTCCGCCGACATCGCCCACGAGCTGCGCACCCCGCTCAATAACCTGATGGTGCAGACGCAGGTCACGCTGAGCCGCCCTCGGGAGGCGGAGGGCTATGTCGATGCCCTGCACTCCAATCTCGAAGAACTGGAGCGGCTGCAACGCATGGTCACCGACATGCTGTTCCTTGCCCGCGCCGATCGTGGCCTGCTCAGCGTGGCACCGCACCCGGTCAATCTGCGGCAGGAAATCGACAGCGTGGTGGAATACTTCGAGTTGGCGGCGTCCGAGCGCCAGCAGCAGATCACGGTGACCGGCGAACTGACGGTGCTGGGCGACCGATTGATGCTGCGCCGCGTCCTGACCAACCTGCTCTCCAACGCCGTGCGCTACGCGCCTGCCGGCACGGGCATCGCCGTGGCACTGGCGACTCCCCCGGGCGAGCCGCCCTCATTCACGATCAGCAACCGGGTCGAACAGCTGCAGCACAGCGAGCTGACCCATCTGTTCGCCCGCTTCGCCCGCGGTGCGGAGGCCTGTCGGCGTGACACCGACGGCGTGGGGCTGGGCTTGGCTATCGTCGATTCGATCATGCGCCTGCATCAAGGCAGCGTAGCTGTGCAGCTAGCCGGGGAAGACATCCGCTTCACCCTGCATTTCGCGGCATGATCACCGCAGCTGCGGCAGGGCCTCAGCCGGGTTTGCGCGACGACCAGTGCAGATGAATGATCTGCCACTCGGCACCTGCCTGCTTCAACACCACGGTTTCAGTGCCGAACAGTTTCACCGGCTTGCCCTTGTAGGTGCCCTCGGTGAGGGTTTCCGACCAGATGATGGCCGTATCACCCGCGCGCATCTCGTTGCGCTTGAGCACGCTGGTTTTGACCGACTTGGCAAACTGCGCGTCCGCCGCAAAATGATGGGACAGATACTCGTCTCGCGAGCGCTCCACATAACCGGATTCATAGATCTGTACATCCGCCGCCAGCACCCGGCTCACGGTGGTGCGATCGGCCTTGCTGATGCCATCCAGGAAAGTGCTCAGCGCCTGCGCCGGGGTTGTCTCGGCCAGCGCTGGCGTGGGCAACAGCGCCATCAGCGCCAAGGTAAGCTTGAGTCGGTTCATGCAATCTCCCGCAGGGTTAGGTGGCAAAGTCAGTGTGAATCTGCATTCTGGCACATCCCCCCATGCCGGTGATTCTGACCAGGCATACACCTTGTCGCTGGCGATCCTGCGATAGCGCGTTCAAAATGCGCGCCTATTCCACTCATTGCCGCTGCCGGAAAGCGAGCCGCTCCCCATGAAAATCGCCCAAGACACCGCCGTCACCATCAGCATGAGGGTCACCGACAACCAAGGTAACCTCTACGATGACGGCAAGCATCCCACCGCCTACCTCCACGGCGGCTATGACAACCTGTTTGAAAAGCTCGAAGCTGCGCTCGACGGTCAGGAGGCGGGCTTTCAGACAACCCTGACGCTCACCGCCGACGAGGCCTTCGGTGAACGCGACGAAGCCTTGGTGACCACCATGCCCAAGGCCGATTTTCCGCCCGGCATCAAGGTCGGCGGCCAGATCCAGCGCATGGGTCCGGATGGCCAGCCGCGGTATTTCTTTGTCACCAAGATCAAGGGGCAACAGGTCTTGCTGGATGGCAACCACCCCCTGTGCGGCAAGCCCCTGCGCTTCACCATCAAGGTGCTCTCGGTGCGTGCCGCCACCGCAGAGGAAATCGCCCA
Source organism: Chitinimonas sp. BJYL2 (assembly GCF_027257935.1). Taxonomy (NCBI): domain Bacteria; kingdom Pseudomonadati; phylum Pseudomonadota; class Betaproteobacteria; order Neisseriales; family Chitinibacteraceae; genus Chitinimonas; species Chitinimonas sp. BJYL2. Next base: position 775,548 of record NZ_JANZKW010000001.1, read on the forward strand.
CCAGCATGTACACGGCGAGCACGGTCACCAGCACTGAGCGGCGACGCCGACACCATGAAAAAGGGATTGCCGCGGCAATCCCTTGATGAGCGCTGTGGACCGAAGGAGGATCGAACTCCCGACCTCCGCATTGCGAACGCGGCGCTCTCCCAGCTGAGCTATCGGCCCGATGACGCGAAGCGATATTAATATCGCCGTTTGGCACCGGCAAGAGGGGGCCGAATCTGGCAGAATCAAGGCAACTTTTATCTGCCGGAAGCCGTAGAACATGGATGTCGCCGCCTACACACTCGGTCTTGGACGAGCCGCACGCGCGGCATCGCGTGCGATGGCCAAAGCCGATACCAATGCCAAGAATGCCGCGCTGAACGCGATTGCCGACGCGATTGATCGCGACGCGGCATTGCTGCTGGCTGCCAACGCTGCCGATGTGGCCACGGCGCAGGCCAATGGCCTCGACGCCGCACTGATCGACCGCCTGACGCTGACCGCCAAGGGCGTCACCGCCATGGCCGCTGGTCTGCGCCAGATTGCCACCCTGCCCGATCCCGTGGGCGAAATGAGTGACTTTGCCTACCGCCCCAGCGGGATCCAGGTGGGCAAGATGCGCGTGCCGCTGGGTGTCATCGGCATCATCTACGAAGCCCGCCCCAATGTGACGGCCGATGCCGCCGGCCTGTGCCTCAAATCCGGCAATGCCGCGATCCTGCGTGGCGGCTCCGAAGCCGCCCGCTGCAATCAGGCGATTGCGGCCTGCGTGCGTGAAGGCCTGCGTACGGCCGGCCTGCCCGAAACCGCTGTGCAGGTGGTGGAAACCACCGACCGCGCCGCCGTGGGCACGCTGATCACCATGACCGAATACGTGGACGTGATCGTCCCGCGCGGTGGCAAAGGCCTGATCGAACGCATCAGCCGCGAGGCGCGCGTGCCGGTCATCAAGCATCTCGACGGCATTTGCCATGTGTACATCGACGACGAAGCCGATCCCGACAAGGCCATCCGCGTCGCCGATAACGCCAAGACCCAGCGTTACGCACCCTGCAACACGATGGAAACGCTGCTGGTCAACGACAATGTGGCCGAGCTGATCCTGCCGCCGCTGGCAGAGATTTACCGCAGCAAGGGTGTGGAGCTGCGCGGCTGCCCGCGCACGCGCGATATCGTGCCCGATGCGATTGCGGCCACCGAGGAAGACTGGCGCACCGAGTACCTGGCGCCCATCCTGTCGATCAAGGTGGTCGAAGACCTCGACGCCGCCATCGACCATATCAACGACTACGGCAGCCACCATACCGACGCGATCGTCACCGAAAACTACACCAAGGCGCGACGCTTCCTGCGCGAGGTGGATTCGGCCAGCGTGATGGTGAACGCCTCGACGCGCTTTGCCGACGGCTTCGAATACGGCCTCGGTGCCGAGATCGGCATTTCCACCGACAAGATCCATGCGCGCGGCCCGGTGGGGCTGGACGGATTGACCAGCCAGAAGTGGGTGGTGCTGGGTGATGGCCATATCCGCACCTGATCGATCCACAATATATTTTCACCGGATCAAGGCTGCTAGCGGACGCGGGGCGAGCACCGTACTATAAACAGGACTGTCTGCCATCCGGCCTCAGTTCAAGGTGCTCTGCATACTGCCATGAAGATCAATCAGCCCGTTACCCAGACCGAACGCTTCGTCAAACCCGGCGAGCCCATTGTTACCCGTACCGATCTCAAGGGCATCATCACCTACGCGAACCCCGCGTTTGTGGAGATCAGCGGCTTCAGCCACGAAGAGCTGATCGGCAAGTCGCACAATGTGGTGCGCCACCCCGATATGCCCCCCGAAGCATTTGCCGACCTGTGGGCCACGGTAAAAACGGATCACCCATGGCGCGGGCTGGTAAAGAATCGCTGCAAGAATGGCGACTTTTACTGGGTGGAAGCCTATGTCACGCCGGTGCGCGAGGGTGGCCGCACTACGGGTTACATGTCGGTCCGCAATGTGCCGGATCGCGGTGAGGTTGCCAAGGCCGAGGCGCTTTACCGGGCCGTTCGTGAGAAGCGTGCTGCCTTCCCTTACACCCCGGCCGATGGGGTCATGCAGAAGCTGTCGTTCGCGCAGCGGGCCTGGATGGCCTTTGTAGTCCTGGCTGCGTTCAATCTGCTTACCGCACTGGCCGCCAGCATGGGCGGCAGTGGTGCAGTCGTCTGGGGGCTCGCCCTGCTGGGTGCGGCCGCCGCGCTGGTGGGCGGTGGCTGGTGGGTCAGCCGCGCCGATGCCGGCCTGAGCAAGATTGCACGTGGTATCCAGCACATCGAAGAAGGCAATTTCCGCTTCAATCTCAACGCCAGCGTCACCGACGAATTTGCCCCGCAGATCCGCTCGGTGCAATCGCTGGGCGTCAACCTGCGCGCGGTGATCGCCGACGTGCTGACCTCGTCGGAGAAGATCACCGCCCAATCGCATCACCTGGATCACTCAGCCGAGGCCCTGGCACAGCAAACCGGCAAACAGAGCGAGCAGGCCATGCAGGTGAGCGCAGCGACCGAGCAGATGAGTGTTTCGGTCACCGAGATCAGCCGCGCCACCCAGGAAACCGCCCACAGCGCCAATCAGGCCAAGAGTATCGTGCGGGAGGGGCAGGCCAATATGCAGACCAGCCTGGCTTCCACGGAACGCATTGTCGAGGTTGTCGGTGAAGCGCGAGCCACTCTGGACGACCTGAATCAGGCCGTCGCCCGTATCGGCAGCATGACGGGCATGATCAAGGAGATTGCCGACCAGACCAACCTGCTGGCCCTTAATGCCGCCATTGAGGCCGCCCGTGCTGGCGAATCCGGACGCGGCTTTGCCGTGGTGGCCGACGAGGTCCGCAAGCTGGCTGAACGCACCGCGCAATCCACCGCCGATATCAGTACCAATGTCACGAATATCCAGCTGGTCACCCAGGCCACCCTGTCGACCATGCAGGATGCGGTCGATGAAGTGCACCGCGGCACCGAATCCATCCATGCCAGCAACCAGAATCTGGGGCAGATCGCCGAGGCCTCCGATGCCACCGTGCGGATGACCGGCCAGATTGCCGATACCCTGCGCCAGCAATCCGCCGCCGCGGAAGAAGTGGCCAATGCCATCGAGCGCATGGCCAGCACCATTGACTCTAATAACCGCGAAGCGCAGGACGTGGCCCAGTCTGCCGAGCAACTGGCCGGCACGGCAAGGGCGCTCAAGGCGCTGGTGGCGCATTACCAGAAGTCGCTGTGATTGCACCCATCATTGGCCCTTAGGCAAACGACTTGGCCATCATCGGTATCTTTGGCGGCAGTTTCGACCCCATCCACTTCGGCCACCTGCGTATTGCCGAGGAGTTTGCGGATGCTTTCGGCCTCAGCTGCCTGCACCTGATCCCCACCAGCCAGCCGCCACATCGGCAGCAAGCCAGCACCAGTGATGCGGACCGGCTGGCCATGGTGGCGCTGGCGGTGGCCGACAACCCGCGCTTGCGGGTGGATGACCGGGAACTACGCCGTGGCCGCACCTGTTACACCATCGATACGCTCACCGAGATGCGTGCCGAACTTGCAGCAGACAGCCGCTTGGTCTGGCTCATCGGTGCTGACAGTTTCCTCAATCTGGACCGTTGGCACCGCTGGGAATCCCTGTTCGATCTGGCCGGCCTGGCGGTTGCCTGCCGGCCCGGTTTTGATCTGGATCGCTGGCAGGAACAGGCTTCCCCTGCCCTGACGCGCCAAGTCCTCCCAAGAATTCAATCACTTAGCGTGACCAAGCCGGGTGAAGCGGGTACAATCACGCTTTTGCCAACGACGCCGCTCGCCATTTCCAGTACGGCTATCCGTGCACGCCTCGCTGCCGGGCAATCTGCCCGCTACTTGGCGCCCGCTGCCGTACTCGATTACGCCGAGCGGCGTTCGCTTTACCGGACGCCCCCATGACTCAGCCACATACCATTGCGCAGATGCGCGATATCGCCGTTGCCGCCCTTGAAGACGTCAAGGGTGAAGACATCCTCGTGCTCGACACCACCAAGCTCACCTCGATGTTCGAGTGCATGATCGTGGCCTCGGGCAACTCCAACCGTCAGGTCAAGGCACTGGCCAACAACGCGCGCGAAAAGCTCAAGGAAGCCGGCGTGCCGATCCTGGGCATGGAAGGCGATCAGAGCGGCGAGTGGGTACTGGTCGATGCCGGCCCGCTGATCATCCACGTGATGCTGCCGCCGGTGCGCGACTACTACAATATCGAGCAACTGTGGGGCGGCCAGAAGCCCGTGTTCACACCGACCCGTCCGTGGGAAGCCGCCATTCAGGCTCACGACGACCCCAAGGTTTAATTACCGGGGTACGCCGCGATGAAGCTCTACATCATCGCCGTCGGCCACAAGATGCCCGGCTGGGTGGAAGACGCGTTCCGCGAATACACCAAACGCATGCCGCGTGAAGCGCAGATCGAGCTGATCGAACTCAAGCCCGGTCAGCGCAGCGGTTCCAGTGTCGACAAAGCCATGGAAACCGAGCGTGACCGTATCCTCGCGGCGCTGCCGCAGGGTTGCCGCAAGATCATCCTCGATGAACGCGGCGCCGCCTGGACCACCATGAAACTCGCCGAGAAACTCGCCGGCTGGCAGCGTGACGGCGGCGATGTGGCCTTCGTCATCGGCGGTGCCGATGGCTTGCACCCCGATGTCAAACAGCAAGCCAACGAGCTGCTCCAACTCTCGGCCCTGACCCTGCCCCATGGCATGGTCCGTGTGCTGCTGGCCGAACAGCTTTACCGCGCCGTTGCGGTAAACCAGGGCCACCCCTATCACCGCGAGTAAGTCTTCATGAGCAAACCTGTGCTGTACCTGGCCTCGGCCAGCCCGCGTCGTCGCGAACTGCTGGCCCAGATCGGCGTTCCCATCGAACGCATCGTTTGCGAAATCGACGAGACCCCGCTGATCAATGAAGCACCGCGGGCTTATGTGGAACGGCTTGCGCGCGGCAAGGCCGCCGCCGGCATGGCCGTGGTGCAGCGCGACGCCCGACCCGCGGGACTGTTGCTGGCCGCCGATACAACCGTCGCACTAGGCAACACCCTGCTAGGCAAGCCCGCCGACACCGCCGATGCATGCGCGATGCTGCGCAGCCTGTCGGGCCAGACCCACCATGTACTCACCGCGGTCGCCGTCACGGATGGTCACCGTATCGGCGTTCGTACGTCGATGACGGAAGTGCGCTTCCGTACCCTGGATGAAGCCACCATCGCCGCCTATGTAGCCACTGGCGAACCCATGGACAAGGCCGGCAGCTATGGCGCTCAAGGCCGAGGCGCCCTGCTGATCGATACGCTGTCCGGCAGCTTCAGCGGCGTGGTCGGCCTGCCACTGGCCGAGACGGGTGACCTGCTCCGCGAATTCGCGTACCCCTTATGGGCCTGAACTGATACATCGGTCCGCTCATCACCCCCAGCCAGCGCCGCCGCGCACTGAAGTGAACGCGCAACCGGACCACAACCCCAGCAATAAACAAAGGCCCCGCATCTGCGGGGCCTTTGTTTGTCTCAACCAGACTTCGGCTTACTTGAACGAGTAGTTCACGCTCGCGTAGTAAGTACGGCCACGCGGGTCGGTGTAAGTCGGGTCGTAAGTCGACAGGAAGTAGTACGACTGGTTGCTGAACGGTGGCTCGATGTTGGCCAGGTTCAGAATACCGCCGCGTACGCTGAGCTTCTTGGTGAACTTGTAGCTGCCCGTCAGATCCCACAGCGAGTAAGCCTTGACCTTGCGCGGCTCGGTGCCCGGCAGGTAGCTGTCATCGGTGTGTGCCGAGAAGTACGAGTTGCCCAGGGTGGCGCTGAACGGACCACGATCCCAGTCGAACGACAAACGATGACGCCAGCGCTGGATGGTCTGATCCTGCAGGAAGCGGCCAGCGTTCTCGAGGAAGGGCTCGGCCTCACCGAACTGGCGCTTGTACTCGATCACATAGGTGCCGCTCATTTGCACGCCGAAACGACCGGCATCCGTGCTGGGCGAGCGCCACTTGGCTTCCAGATCCAGGCCCGAGGTCTTCAGGCCGCCCTGGTTTTCCTTACGCAGGATCAGGGTCGGATAGTCGTCGATCGGGTCGCGCTTGATGTAATTGGCGTAGCGGTCTGCGTTTTCCAGAATGATCTTGCCGGAAAGATCGCTGATCACATCGGTCTTCTCGATGCGCCAGTAATCCAGGCTCACGCTGCCATTGCGGGTCGGTTCCAGCACGATACCGGCCGAGAACTGCTTGCTCTTCTCGGGCTTGAGGTTCGGGTTGGAGAGCTTCTCGGTCGGGTACTGATCGAACGAGTCGTACACCGCGTCGTACAGGAAAGCCGGGCTGGTGCCGTAGGAGGCGGGGCGATACAGCTCGCTGAACGTCGGAGCGCGGAAGCCGGTGCCGGCCGAGGCGCGGACGAGCACCTTCTGGTTAGGCTGCCAGCGCAGGCCCAGCTTCGGATTCACCGAGTTGCCCACCTTCTCGTAGTGGTCGGCACGCAGGGCGGCCTGGATTTCCAGTGCCTTGCTGAACGGTGCGTTGATTTCGGTGTAGGCCGAAGCAATGTTGCGGCCGTAGCTGGTGGCAACCAGCTTGGGGCTGGTACCGCTGCCGTCGCGATCGCCACCGATGTTGTTGCTGACCAGCAGTTCGGAGGGAGTGAACTTCTGGGTTTCGCGGCGCAGTTCAGCACCAATCGCGATGCCGATGTCGCCACCTTCGAGCTGACCCAGCGAACCCGTCACCTTGCCGTCGATACCGGAGGTGGTGCCTTCGCTCTTGCGGGCGACATCATCCACGCGCAGGGAAGCAATCAGGGCCTGACTGCCGGCTGGCGAGGGGCCGAAGGGGTTGATCTGGCCGGCGCGCACGGCGGCGAGCAGTTCGTTGAACTTGAAGTAGCCGTTCACATAGCGGTCGGAGACCTTGTTGAGCGCGTGGCTGGCGCCCAGGGTGTAGTCCCACAGCGGGGAAATCTGACCGGAGGTGCCGATCACCAGGCGGTTGGCATCGCTGGTCACTTCATTGCTGCGGTTACCCAGTTCCGAAGCACGGAAGCGGACTTCGAAGGTGCTGGGGTGGGTTACCGGGCGCGGCAGGAAGCTGTTGATAGCGCTCCAGTTCACACCGCTCAGCGTGGTGGGGTTGGGCGAGAGCACGTACAGCGTCTCGGCACGCGCCATCATCAGTTCGGCAAACACTTGCTGGCCGTTGGCCAGTTGCGCCACACCACGGGTCAAGAACGAGGCCTTCTTGGCTTCCGGGTAGATCTCGGTGTCGGCCATGTAGTCGTAGCCGCAAGCCTGGCGACCGATCTGGGTCGGTGCATACACCGAAGCAGGGGGGTTACAGCCCGGTGCGAACAGGTTGATCGTACGCTCGGTGTAAGGCTGGCCATTGAAGGTGTAACCGGCGGCGTTGATGGCAGCCAGCTGGGCGCTGCGGGTGCTGCCCGAACTGGACAGACGGATATTGCCAGGATAGGGACGGCTGGAGAGGTAGTAAGGCACCGTCTCGGTCAGCGGGCGATCCTGGATGAACTGGCGCTGGGTGCTGCGCAGCGAGTCGAGTTGCTGCAGATCCAGCGAGGCAAACACGTTGTAACCATCGCTGTCCACATCGCCCATGCCACCGCTCATGGTCACGGTACGCTTGCCGGCACCACCTTCGTCGGTCTTGGCCACATAGGCACCGACGTCCACACCCTGGTAATCCTTGCGGGTGATGAAGTTGATCACGCCACCGATGGCATCGGTACCGTAGATGGCCGAGGCGCCGTCCTTCAGCACTTCGACGCGCTGAATGGCACCGGCCGGGATAGTGTTCAGGTCAACGCCAGCGCTGTCGCCCGGCGAAGCAAAGTTGGCCAGACGACGGCCGTTCAGCAGCACCAGCGTGCTGGAGACGCCCACGCCACGCAGGTTGGCACCGTTGAAGCCGCGCTGGCCACCGGTGTTGTCCGAGATGCTGGCGCCGTCGCCCAGGTTGGCCGAGCTGGCGCTGATGTTCTTGAGCAGTTCGGCGGCGGTGGTCACGCCGGTCTTGTCGATATCTTCACGCTTGATGGTCTGCACCGGCAGCGCCGTCTCATTGGCAAGACGCTTGATGCTGGAACCGGTAATCTCGATCTTCTCGACCTTGGCCGGCGCCTCGTCGGCTGCGTATACCGAACCGGCGGCCATCAGGCTGGCTGCAATCGCGACGGCCTGCGCGCAAGGCCGAACCTGCCACACGTCTTTACGAATTCTGGTGTTCATTATTGCCCCTATCCATGTCACAAAGTTGACCTGCGTATGCTTGAAACTGTCAGCATGGAGCCGAGTGTAACGATGCTTGCCCGCGTAAAAAGTCCCCGATCTACACAGTTGCGCAATCTGACAAGTCAGTGTCGCAATAGCAGAAAATATTCGTCGCAGCACCCCGGTCACGGGGCTTTTCCGGTTGCAGACAGGCAACACCACCGGTTTGCCAGATCCGCACCAAGTACAGCAAGCTACGGATTCCACGGCACTTTTCGCGAAAGCGACATGGAGTTAAGCCCGTGGCAAATGCCTATTACACAGATGCGACGCTCATGCCATGATCGGCTGACCGAGTGTTCATGATTAAGGTAAGCGCGATGAAGTTAGTTTCCATTTCCTCCCTGCTGCTGGCGGCTTCGCTGCTGACAGCGCCCGCCATGGCCAATGAGCAACGTGGCGAAGATGGTCAGGGCATTGCGGTGCCCATCGGTGGCGCGCTGCGCTACGACAATGAAGAGGTATGGGGCCGCCTGGTCGAGCTGGCGGGAGGCAAGGGCGCACGGTTTGCCGTGATCGCCGCGGCCGCCGCCAATCCCGACAAGTCCGCCGACCTGATCATCCGCGCCCTGAATCGCCATGGCGCAGAGGCCAGCTATATCCGCATCGGCCCCAAGCTCAAGGATGTGGACAACAAAGCGGCCGTACGCGACCCGGCCCTGATCAACCAGATCAAGAGCAGCGACGGGGTTTATTTCTCCGGCGGCGATCAATCGCGCATCACCTCGGTGCTGCTCGAGGCCGATGGCAAGCCCACCCCCTTGCTCAAGGCAATCTACGAGATGCAGCAGTCCGGTGGCGTGGTAGCGGGCAGCAGTGCAGGCGCAGCCATCATGAGCGAGACGATGTTCCGCGACGCGGAAGACGTGCTCACCACCATGCGTGAGGGTGTGCGCGATGGCAAGGAACTGGATCGCGGCCTGGGTTTTGTGAAGGGTGGCGTATTCATCGACCAGCACTTCCTCAAGCGCGGTCGCTTTGGCCGCATGCTGCGCGCGATGCACGCCAAGGGCTTGAAGATGGGCGTCGGCGTGGATGAAAACACCGCGACCATCTTCCGTGGCGATGAAGTCGAGGTGGTGGGTTACAAGGGTGCCTTGCTGATCGACCTGAGCGAAGCGGTCTCGGATACCAAGCGCAAGCCCTTCAATCTGCGCAACGCCAAGCTGACCTATCTGGATCATGGCGATCGCTACAACCTGAAAACACGCACGCTGATTCCCTCGGCCGAGAAACTGAACGGCACGCGCATCGATCCGAATGCCAAGGAATTCTCGCCCTACTTCACCAAGCCCGCGTTCTTCCCGGATGTCCTGGGTGACACCACGGTGGTCAACCTGATGTCGCGCCTGATCGACGGCAAGCAACGCGAGATCATCGGCCTCGCGTTCAGCCTGGATCGCAGCGACGGTTTCGAGTTCCGCTTCTACAAGGGCAAGGACAGTCTGGGCTACTTTACCGGTGCGTTCGGTGGCGAGGACTACACGGTCAGCAATGTGTATCTCGACGTCACACCGGTGCGCTTTGCCCAGCCCGTGTACGAGCGTCGCAGCGATTGATCGCTGCCTGCATCAGCAAAAAGGGCCGGTGTGCGCACCGGCCCTTTTTCATGGTTATTTGCCGTAGCCGCCATAAACGAAACGGTAAGAAATAGCGGACAAAAAAATCCCGCCAGCCCAGAGGGCAAAGGCGGGAAGAGGAGGAGGAACTGGTTCACATCCACGTTACTGATGCGATTACGTTCATACTATGCCCAAAACCGGAATACCGCAATAAGGTCCACCTGTACAGCGTGGACCGTATTTGCTGCGCTTACATGCCGGCCAAGGCGACGTATTTGATCTCGAGATAATCCTCAATGCCATGGCGCGAACCTTCGCGGCCCAGGCCCGAATGCTTGACGCCGCCGAACGGGGCGACCTCGTTCGAAATCAGGCCGGAATTGACACCCACCATGCCGTATTCGAGCGCTTCGGAAACACGGAAGGCGCGCGCCAAGTCCTTGGTGTAGAAGTAGGAGGCCAGGCCAAACTCGGTGTCGTTGGCCATCTGGATCACTTCGGCCTCGGTCTCGAACTTGAACACGGGTGCCAGCGGGCCGAAGGTTTCTTCGCGCGCCACCTTCATGGCCGAGGTCACGCCGGTAATGATGGTCGGCTCGAAGAAGCTGTGGCCCAGCGCATGGCGCTTGCCGCCCAGCACCAGCTTGCCGCCCTTTTCCAGCGCATCGGCGATGTGCTCTTCGACCTTCTCCACGGCCTTCTCGTCAATCATCGGGCCTGTGGTGATGCCGGGCTCCAGACCATTGCCGATAGTGAGCTTGGCCACGGCTTCGGCCAGCTTGGCAGCGAACTGGTCGTACACGCCGGCCTGCACGTAGAGACGGTTGGCACACACGCAGGTCTGGCCGGCATTGCGGTACTTGGACGCAATTGCGCCTTGTACGGCGGCATCCAGATCAGCGTCGTCGAACACGATGAACGGTGCGTTACCACCCAGTTCCAGCGAAATCTTCTTCAGCGTGGGGGCGCAGTTGGCGTACAGCTCGCGGCCGATTTCGGTCGAGCCGGTGAAGCTCAGCTTGCGCACAGTGTCGTTGGCGGTCATTTCGCCTGCGATCTCGCGTGCCGAACCGGTCACGACGCTGAACAGGCCTGCTGGCAGGCCAGCGCGCTCGGCCAGCACGGCGAGGGCCAAGGCAGAGAACGGTGTCTGGCTGGCGGGCTTGAGCACCTGAGCACAGCCTGCGGCGAGCGCCGGGCCGGCCTTGCGCGTGATCATGGCATTGGGGAAATTCCACGGCGTGATCGCCGCGGTAACGCCGATGGGCTGCTTGAGCACCATCAGGCGGCGATCATTGGCCACGGTGGGGATCATCTCGCCGTATACGCGCTTGGCTTCTTCGGCAAACCATTCGATGAAGGACGCGCCATAGGCGATTTCACCCTTGGCCTCGGCCAGCGGCTTGCCTTGTTCGGCAGTCAGGATGACGGCCAGATCGTCCTGGTTTTCCATCATCAGGTTGAACCACTTGCGCAGCACGGCTGCACGTTCCTTGGCGGTCTTGTTTTGCCAAGCCGGCATGGCACGGGCCGCGGCTTCGATCGCGCGGCGTGTCTCAGTGGCGCCCATCTTGGGCACAGTGCCGAGGATTTCGCCGGTAGCCGGATTATTCACGGCAATGGTGGCGCCGTTATCGGCGTTCAGCCATTGGCCATCAATGTAAGCCTGTTGCTTGAACAGGCTGGGGTCTTTGAGATTCAGCATGGTGTTGCTCCAAGGGAAAACGGGCGGTTGATCCGCCCGTTGTCAGCAAGTACCGCCTGCTCAGGCCTTCATGGCGGCTTCGAGGATGGTCAGTGCTTCGGCGAACTGGTCGTCCGGAATCGTCAGCGGGGCCAGGAAACGGATCACGTTGCTGTAGACGCCGCAGGTCAACAGGATCAGGCCGCGCTTCATCGCCTCGGTCTGCACCTTCTTGGCGAAGTCGGCATCGGGTTCGCTGGAGCCAGCTTTGTTGAATTCCACGGCGACCATAAAGCCCAGACCGCGCACATCGGCGATCTGTGGCACGGCACCCTTGAGGCTGTTGAGTTTGTCCATCAGCGCCTTGCCGAGCTTTTCGGCGCGGGCATTGAGCTGCTCGGCTTCGATCACGTCGATCACGGCCAGCGCTGCTGCCACAGCCAGCGGGCTACCGGCATAGGTACCACCGAGACCGCCGGGGGCCGGCGCATCCATCAGCTCGGCGCGACCGGTCACGGCCGATAGCGGGAAGCCGCCGGCCAGGCTCTTGGCCATGGTCATCAGGTCGGCCTTGACCTCATGATGGTCCATCGCAAAGGTTTTGCCGGTACGACCAAAGCCGGTCTGGATTTCATCGGCAATCAGCAAGATGCCGTGTTCGTCACACAGCTTGCGCAGACCGACCATCAACTCCTTGGGCGCCACATAGAAGCCCCCCTCACCCTGCACGGGTTCGAGGATGAAGGCTGCGACACGCTTGGGATCGATGTCCGACTTGAACAGGTGCTGCACATACTTGAGTGTATCCGCCACCGAGACGCCCAGTGCGGGGAACGGGGCGTGGAAGACATCGGCAGGCATCGGGCCAAAGTTGAGCTTGTAGGGGTTGACCTTGCCGGTCAGCGCCATGCCCATCATGGTGCGGCCATGGAAAGCGCCCGAGAAGGCGATGATGCCGCTGCGGCCGGTGGCGGCGCGGGCGATCTTGACGGCGTTCTCGACGGCTTCGGCACCGGTGGTGAAGAAGGCGGTCTTCTTGGGGCCGGCAATCGGCACGATCTGGTTCAGCTTTTCGGCCAGCTGCACATAGCCTTCATAGGGCACAACCTGGTAGCAGGTGTGGCTGAAGGCATCGAGCTGGGCCTTCACGGCTTCGACCACCTTGGGGTGGCGGTGGCCGGTATTGAGCACGGCAATACCCGAGGCAAAGTCGATGAACTGGCGGCCTTCGGCATCAGTCAGGGTGGCGTTGTCAGCCTGGACAGCGAAGAAATCGCCCAGCACACCAACGCCGCGCGGCGTGGCGGCAAGGCGACGGGCATGAAGATCGGCATTCTTGGACATGGTCTCAACCTCGGGCAGCTAGCAGGGAATAGAGCCGGAATTTAATCACAAGTGGTGAATAAATTCACCACTAGCGGTGAATTTACGCATCGTTGCGCTGCAGCACACCCGCCGATCGGCTCAGCGCCCGGCCATGATTGCGGGGTAATCCTGGGCCCAGCGGCTGTAAGGAACGCAGCGCGTCTGGGTAGCGCATCGCGTTTGTGGTGTCTTCCAGAATCGGATCTGGTTCATGCGGGCAAAACCGTTGGTAGCGCAGAATCGTGTGCCGGCCGGCGCCGGGGTATCGCAAGCCGAAGGGACGGCCGGATTGGACCCGAACCACTCGGCCAAGGCCGATTGCAGCACGGGATTGAGCGAGTACTCCATCCACTTGTAGGCACACACGGGATGCCGGGCCGTGGCATGCAGCATGGTGGTGTCGGCCCAGCCCGTAGCACCCTCGCGCGGAATGACGCCCGCCACCGGCACACCCTGTGCCTTGAGGGCATTGATCTGGAAACCCCAAGCGCTGGCGGCAACGACGCTACCGCGTCTGAAATCGTTGATCTGCTGATTCACATCATGCCAATAGCGCTGCACCAGCGGCTTCTGGGCACGCAGTAGCGCCAGGGTAGCTGCATATTGCGCCTCGTTGAGCTCATACGGATCGCGTATGCCCAGCGCTGGCTGCTGGTGCATGAGGTAGAGCGCGGCATCGGCGATCGCGATCGGGGCATCATAGGCCTGTATCCGTCCCTTGCTTGCCTTGCCGTCGGGGAATGTCTGTGCCTCGAAAACCACCCGCCAGCTATCAGGCGGGCTGGAAAACACCCGCGTGTTATAGGCCAGGAAGTTGGCGCCCCACTGATAGGGCACGCCGTAATGCCGGCCATCCACCACATGCCAGGGGGCCTTCTGCAAACGCGGGTCTACCGTGGCGTAGGCGGGAATCAGCTTGAGATTCAAGGGCTGGACCTTGCGGGCTAGAATCAGCCGCAAGCTGGCATCGCCCGAGGCAGTGACCAGATCATGCTCTCCCTTGTTCATCAGGGCGATCATGGCGTCGGAGGTCGCTGCCGTGGTGATGCTGACCTTGCAGCCGGTATCCCGCTCGAAGGCACTGAGCCAGTCATAGCGTTTATCGCTGTCGCCCCGCTCCAGATAACCGGGCCAGGCGATCACCTTGAGTCGCCCCTCGCCGGGCCCAAGCGCCTGTAGCGGCACGGCCAGGGTTGAAGTCGCCGTCACGCAGGTCGCAAAGACAAACAGGCACGAATGGCGTTGGGGCATGGCGTCCTCTATCCCGCCGCGGACCATCCACGCGGCATCAAGGCGTTATAGCAAAACCGACCCGAAACGGGGTGGCGAGGATACGGCCGGCATGTCAGCGCGCGGGTCGGCTCTCAGCCGCACAACTTGGGCACAATCCCCGGCATCTGCAGCGTGGTGCCATCGTCGAGCGTGAGCGGGATCAGCATCTCGCGAGCCTTGAAATGGGGGTCCGTAAACATGTCGGCGACCGAGTACACCTTGGAGGCCGGCACTTCGGCACGGGCCAGTACTGCCATGACTTCGGCCCCGCTGTGCCGGGCGACCCACTGGTCGATCACCGCATAGAGTTCATCGCGGCGCGCATCGCGGCCGGCGTTGTCGGCCAGATCGGGCGCAGCGGCCAGATCTTCGCGGCCAATGGCGCGCATCAGGCGCTGGAAGATCGCATCGCCGTTCGCGCCGATAGTGATGTGCTCGCCATCACGGCTGGTATGGGTATTGGACGGGGTGATGCCGGGCATGATGTTGCCGGTGCGCTCACGGATGAAACCATCGTAGGCGTATTCGGGCACCAGGCTTTCCATCATGGCAAACACGGCCTCATAGAGCGCCACATCCACCACCTGCCCCTTGCCGCCATTGACCTCGACCTGCCGCAAGGCCATCAACGCCCCCATCACGGCATATTGGGCGGCAATGGAATCGCCGATCGAGATGCCCGTCCGTACCGGCGGGCGATCGGCAAAGCCGGTCACATAGCGCAGACCGCCCATGGATTCACCCACCGCACCAAAGCCCGGCTGGTCGCGATAAGGGCCGGTCTGGCCAAAGCCCGAGATCCGCACCATGACCAGCTTGGGATTGCGCGCCGACAAGGTATCCCAGCCCAGACCCAGCTTTTCCAGCACACCGGGGCGGAAGTTCTCGACGACAATCGCCGCGCCATCGCACAGGGCCAGCGCTTCCGCCTTGCCTTCGGCGGATTTGAGGTCGAGTCGCACGCAGCGCTTGCCCCGGCTTTGCACATGCCACCATAGCGAGGTGCCCTGATGCAGCCGGCGCCAGCGTCGCAGCGGATCGCCCTCCGGCGACTCGATCTTGATGACCTCGGCGCCAAAGTCGGCCATGAGCCGAGTGGCAAACGGTGCGGCGATCAAGGTGCCGAACTCGACAACCTTCACGCCAGCGAGCGGCTTGCGGGGGTCTTGCATGCGGAGCTTCCACGGAGACGAAGGCCTGCAGCATAGCGAGCCTTCTTGCTGCTTAGAACGGCGGCGACGTTTTTCTTGCCAAGCAGGTCAAGGAGAGCGGCCTCAGTCGCGCCATTTGATCGAACAACCCACGCTCGGGTATTGCACCGCAGGACCGGTGCCCAGCATGGCAATCGCCTTCATGGCCTCAAAGAGTTCGCGCGGCGCGCCGGGCTGGAACTGCCGGCCGGAAGCATCGAAGCGGCCGTGATAGCGCAGTTTCAGATCCATGTCGTAACCAAAGAAGTCGGGGGTGCAGACCGCGCCATACGCGCGCGCCACGTGCTGGGTATCATCAAACAGATAGGGGAAGCCAAAGTTGTAGGCTTTGGCATAGGCTTTCATCGGCTCAAAGTCGTCTTCCGGAAAGGCCTCCGGATCATTGGCGCTGATCGCCACGCTGCCGATGCCATAGCTCTCCAACTCCTTGCAGGTCTCCACCAGCGCCTCGCGGATCACCTTGACGTAGGGACAATGGTTGCAGATGAACATCACCAGCAAGCCATTGGCGCCTCGCACATCGGCAAGGTGGTAACGCCGCTCATCCACCCCCAGCAAGTCGAAATCGACAGCGGGCGTACCCAGCTCGATCAAGGCAGAAGTCAGACTGGCCACGGTATAGCACTCCCGGCAGAGCACGCCCGACGGGCGCGGTAATGTCGTGATTATAGGATGGTGTCGGCTGGCATAATGCTGCACTCCGATTGCCGATTCCTTTGCCCATGCCCCGCTTTTATCTGGATGCTCCACTTCATGTGGCCAGCTCGCTGGATCTGCCCGAGACCGTGGCCCGCCATGTGCAGGTCCTGCGCCTGCAGCCCGGCGATGCCATCACCCTGTTCAATGGCCTGGGCGGCGAGTATCAGGCCACGGTCACGGCCATGGGTAAACGCCATGTCTCGGTGCAGGTGGATAGCCAGACCAGCGACGAACGCGAATCACCCCTGCAACTGACTCTGGTGCAGGCGCTCTCGGCCGCCGAACGCATGGACTACACCGTACAGAAGGCCACCGAGCTGGGCGTGAACACGATTCAGGTCGTGCAGTCCGCCTATTGCGGCCACAAGCTGGCCGCCGACCGGGTGGAGAAACGCTTGCAGCACTGGCGTGGCGTTGCCGAATCGGCGGCGGAGCAATGCGGACGCACTCGCGTGCCTACCCTGCTTGCACCAATGAAGTTTGATGACTGGTTAAGCCGCATGCCGGCCGCCGAGCTGCGTTTGCTGCTCTCGCCCACCGGTGCAAAGCGGCTCGATGAACTACCCGCCAAGACCAGCTCGGTGCAGGTGTTGATCGGCCCCGAGGGCGGGTTCTCGGATCAGGAAGAGGCGGCCGCCATCGCCGCCGGCTTTACCCCCTTGATCCTGGGGCCGCGCCTTTTCCGTACCGAAACAGTCACGCCGGTGATTGCCGCTTTGCTGCAGGCGCGCTACGGCGACTTCTGAACCGGCACCAAACAACAAAAAGGGCAGACCCGCGGGTCTGCCCTTTTGCATTCGGGATGCCGGCAGGCTTAGAGCGAACCGTAGGAGTGCAGCCCCGAGAGGAACATGTTCACGCCCAGGAAGGCAAAGGTGGTGACAAAAAGGCCGATCACCGCCCACCAGGCCAGCACATCGCCGCGCCAGCCCTTGACCAGACGCACATGCAACCAGGCCGCGTAGTTGAGCCAAACGATCAGCGCCCAGGTCTCCTTCGGGTCCCAGCTCCAGTATCCACCCCAGGCATCGGCCGCCCACATGGCCCCCAGAATCGTGGCAATGGTAAAGAACAGGAAACCCACGGCAATCGCGCGGTACATCACCTCGCCCAAGGTGTCATGGCTAGGCAGGTAGTCTGCCAGCCAACCGCGCGAGACGAGCAATTGCGCAATACCCAGCATGGCAGCCAGCGCAAAGGCGCCATAACCGACAAAGTTGGCCGGCACATGGATCTTCATCCACCACGATTGCAGCGCCGGGATCAGCGGCTGGATCTCGTGCGCCCCGCGATCCAGCGTGTACCAGAGGATGAAACCGACGGCGGCGGTGATGATCAGCAGCACGAAGGCGCCCATGCGGCGGGTGGCAAAGCGGCCTTCGTAATACAGGTACATCAAGGCGGTGATCAGGCAGAACAGGATGAACACTTCATACAGGTTCGATACCGGGATGTGGCCCACATCGGGGCCGATCAGGTAGCTCTCGTACCAGCGCACAAAGAACCACACGCAAGCCGCACCGCAGGCCGCCCAGGTCAGCCCCGACGCGATCAGTTCCGCGGTATTGGAGCGCCGCAGCAAGCCCACCCAGTACATGGCGGTGGCCAGGAAGAACAGCACGCACATCCACATGGCGGCCGATTGGCTGGCGAGTGCGTACTTGAGCCAGAACGCGGTCTGTGCACGACCCAGATCGTCTCCATACAAGCTGACAGCACCGAGCGACAGCACAATGCTCACGGGCACCAGCACGCGCAAGGCCTTCCAGAACCAGCCGAGCGCGATGGTGCCGATGGCCGTACCGACCAGAATGGCCTGCTCGTAGCCGTCCATGAAGCTGCCAAAGCGCTGGAAAGCCGCGACAGACAGCGCGATCACGAACAGCGCAAAGCCGTAATCAGCCCAGCCCAGCTTGCGCCAGAAGGGCAACTGGGCGTTGAGAGCGGCATTGGCCGCAAGGGTGGTGGTGTTCATGTAGTGGACTCCTGTGCTGCGCCGGCCATGCTGACCAATGCGGCACGATGGGATGCGAATTCGCGCTCGGTCAGCGCGTCACGGCGGTTGCTGCTGAGCGCCAGCAACAAAGTGGGCTGGTCACCGCGATCCAGCGCCCAGACCCAGATACGGTTCTCGCGGATGTAGAACATGCAGAAAATGCCCAGCACCAGCAAGAGACTGCCCAGATAAACCAGCGGCTGGCCGGGACTGCGGGCCACCTGGAAGCCGCTGGACTTCACTTCTTCAAACCCTACCGGCTGCAGCCAGAACGGACTGCCGTAGTCAAAGCTGGCCGACATGGCAACGAGCACATCCATCAAGAAGCGATAACGCTTTTCGTCCACCGCTACGGGTGCCCGCCCTGCGCGCTCGTTGGCGACGGCATCGGCATCGATCACCGCACCCTGCAGCAGCTTGATATAGGTTTGCGCCACGGCCTTGCGCTTGTCTTGCGGGACCTTGTCGTCCAGAAACTGCTCCAGCGCCACAAAACCGCCTTCGGAGAAACGCTGCAACACCCAGCGCACGCTTTGCTCGAAGGGCGCGCGGAATTCAGCGCTGACGGCGCCTTCGCTAGCAGCCTTATCGGCCGTGCGGCGGGCAATCTCGGCCCAGGCGGACGGATCGCGCAGCACGGCCTTGAGGCGCATGAAACCATCGGGCTTGAACTCGGCATCCAGCGGGACGCGCACAAAGGCAAATGGTGCCGCCTGCTCGCTGCGCATGCCCGTCATCATGTAATAGCGGCCATCTTCCTCAAACGGGGCAAGGTAGTTCAGATACTCGCGCGCCTGACCTTGACCATCACGTACCTTGAACTGTACCGAGGGGCCCAGATTCTTCACCCGTTTGGGCGCGCGCACCTCGCGGGCATCCTGGATCATCTTGGCCATGCCGCCAGCCGCCTCGGCGGTATCGGGCAGGCTCTCGATATTGAACGGGCGCAGCTCACCGAATTCCAGCGTGAGTGGCGTTCCAGCCCAGTCGAACGGCAGTGTGTTCTGAGATACCGCCGCAAGCGGGACCGAGGTCGCCGAGGTGCTGGTCCAGTCCCACATGGCAAATTGCAGCTTGGAGCCGCCATCGCCAAAGCTCGATTGATAGATGGCGACGCCATCGACAATGAGCGGGTGATTGACCTTGACCGTGGCGGTCGTGATCTTGCCGCTATCCTTTTCGATCACTTCGATATCACTGGCAAACAGCTTGGGCTGGCCACTGCTGTAGTGCTCGATATGGAACTTCTTCAGACGGATCAGGAAGGGCAGTTCCTGCACATAGTAGCCACGCCCCGCGTTCAGGAAGGCCACGTCAGCCACGCCGCCCTCCGGCACGTCAATATTGGCGCGGAAGGAGCCATTGCTGGCCGGCAAGCGGCTGATGCCGGGAATCTGGCTTTGCGGCACATTGCGCAGTTCGGGCTGCTTGTTGCCCATCAAGGCCTGCAGCTTGAGCGGCAGATTGCCATCCAGCAGACCGCCAATACAGATCACCACAATCGCGGCATGCGCGAGCAGATAGCCCAGTCGCTGCAAGGCGCCTTTCTTGGCGACCAGCAAGGTGCCCTCGGGGCGTTCGACCTGCTTGAATTTATAGCCCTGCGCAGCAAACCAGGCCTGCGCCTGGCTCAACGCCGTCGCGGCATCCACCCGCAGGGGGTGTTCGTCGTGGTGATGCATGCTGCGCAGGGACTTGAGCCCAGCCTGCTCACGCCAGGACTTGATGTCGCGGACAATGCCCGGCAACTGGCGATAAATGCACAGCGAGGTCGAGATCACCAGAAACAGCAGGATGATCAGGAACCAGCTCGCGTGGTAAACATCGAACAAGCCCAAGCGCTCGAAGGGCTGGAACCAGAAATCGCCGAACTCGAACACGTAGTCGGGATAGGGGCGGTTCTGCTGCAGTACCGTGCCGATCACCGAGGCAATGGCCAGTATGGTCAGCAGGCTGATCGCGAAGCGCATGGAGCTGAACAGCTCGAACAGCGCCCGGGCAAAGGAGAGACGACGCACAGAGGGTTCCGGATCAAGTAGAAAAGGGGCGGCAAGGCCACCCCTTTGTCACTGGCTGCCAGGGAAAATTCCCGGCTCAGGCCAATCAGCGCAAGCCGGCGATGTACTCGGACACCGCCTTCAAGTCGGCATCCGTCATCTTGGCCGCAATCGGGCCCATGACTGCGTTCTTGCGGTCGGTGCCGGCCTTGTAAGCCTGCAGCGAAGCGACAACGTACGAAGCGTGCTGGCTACCCAGACGCGGATACTGGATCGGCATGCCCGAACCATTGGGGCCGTGGCAGGCCATGCAGGCCGGCAAACCGGTCTCGCGGTTACCGCCCTGATAAATCTTCTTGCCGGCAGCGATCAGTGCCTTGTCGGTTGCACCGCGCGGCTTGATCTTCTGGGTGCCGAAGTAGGCCGATACGTTCTTCATGTCTTCGTCCGACATGGTGGCAACCTGACCCATCATGATGGCGTTCTTGCGCTCACCCTTCTTGAATGCCACCAGCTGCGCATACAGGTATTCCGGATGCTGACCGGCCAGCGTGGGGTTGGCACCCGCAGCGCTGTTGCCATCCAGGCCGTGGCAAGCGGCACACACCTTCTCGACGACGGCCTTGCCCTTGGCGGGATCGGCCTTCGCAGCGGGCGCCGGGGCGTTCGTCGCCATGGCGAAGGTGGCGATCGAGCCAAGCAGTACTGCCAGCACGCTACGTTTCATAGAGACAACTCCTTGGTGACGGACGAAACGGGCAAGTCGGCGCCCGCCGTGGGTTCTTGGTTTTTCGAGCCTGCGGGATCACTGCGCGACCTGGATCGGGAAGCGCCGGGCAGCGAGCCTGACGATACAAACCTGATATTCTATCCGAAGCTTAGTGCGTCGCCAAAGCCGACGCTACAACCCT
Source organism: Chitinimonas sp. BJYL2 (assembly GCF_027257935.1). NCBI lineage: Bacteria > Pseudomonadati > Pseudomonadota > Betaproteobacteria > Neisseriales > Chitinibacteraceae > Chitinimonas > Chitinimonas sp. BJYL2. The sequence goes on from NZ_JANZKW010000001.1 coordinate 796,563, forward strand.
ATTGGACGTTCCCCATGTCGCTGTTTCGCCAACTCCGCTTCCACACCACCGTCAACGAGATGCGGATGCTCCCGTACGAGGGCGTTGAAGTCGCCTTTGCCGGCCGCTCCAACGCCGGAAAATCCAGTGCCATCAATACCTTGGCGGATCACAACCGGCTGGCATTCGTCTCCAAGACACCGGGCCGTACCCAGCATATCAATTACTTTTCCTTCGGCGAGGGACGCTTCCTCGTTGATTTGCCCGGCTACGGTTACGCCCAGGTGCCCGAGGCCATCCGCAACCATTGGGAGCAGCTGCTCGGCAACTATCTGGCCACGCGCGACAACCTGATCGGCCTCGTGCTGCTCATGGATGCGCGCCATCCACTCAAGCCGCTGGACGTGCGCATGCTCGACTGGTTCATCCCCACCGGCCGCCCCGTGCACGTCTTGCTGACCAAGGCCGACAAGCTGACCCGCCAGGAGCAGGCCAAGACGCTGGCGGCGGTGAAGGCCAAGCTCGATACCTGGCCGCAATGCACGGCCCAGCTCTTCTCCAGCCTCAAGAAAACCGGCATCGAAGAGGCCGAAGCGGTTGTCGGTGGCTGGTTCGCCCAGGCACATGACGCCGTCAGCCAGACCGACGATGCCGATCAGTGAACTTTATCCCGAATCCCCGCTCTGACTCGGCAGGTGTAACGCGCACCTCCCGCTTCCCTCCCTGAGCGGGCCCCGGTCACCCACGGCCGGGCATTTCGACCCCGGCCTCCATCCCCTTGGCCGGGGTTTTTTATTTGTTCGGGCCAATGCCGGGCTTTTTTATTACATTTCTAACAGCCGCTTGCTCATGTCATAGTGGACGCAAGGGCAATTGTGCTATTTTAGCCAATGCTGCAATACGTGCCCGCGCACCGCTGCGGCGTAATTAAAACAGGAGACAGGCGATGCAGAATCTCGCCGGCATCAAGGTCATGGTCATTGACGACAGCAACACCATCCGCCGCAGTGCCGAAATCTTCCTCGGCCAGGCCGGGTGCGAAGTCATCCTCGCGGAGGACGGTTTCGATGCACTTGCCAAAATCAGCGACCATCTCCCGAATGTCATTTTCGTGGACGTGATGATGCCCCGTCTGGACGGGTATCAAACCTGTTCCCTGATCAAGAAGAACCCGAAGTTCAAGTCCACGCCCGTCATCATGTTGTCGTCCAAGGACGGCCTGTTTGACCGGGCCCGTGGCCGGATGGTCGGCTCCGATGAGTACCTGACCAAACCCTTTACCAAGGACAGCCTGCTGCAGGCTGTCGGCATGCACGCAAACGCCGCCTGAGGCGACCCATAGGATCCCGCATATGACCATCAAGAAAATCCTGATCGTCGACGACTCCCCGACCGAACGTCACTTTCTGGGCGAATTGCTCACCAAGAACGGCTTTCAGGTCATGACCCTCGAAAGCGGCGAAGAAGCCGTGGCGCGCGTCAAGGACCTGATGCCTGACCTGATCCTGATGGACGTGGTCATGCCCGGCCTCAATGGCTTTCAGGCAACCCGCACCATCACCAAGGATGACGTCACTGCGCACATCCCGGTGATCATGTGCACCTCCAAGGGTCAGGAGACCGATATCGTCTGGGGCAAGCGCCAAGGCGCACGTGGCTACGTGATCAAGCCCGTGAACCCGGAAGAGCTGCTCAAGCAGATCGCGGCACTGAGCTAGAGCCCGGCACCCCATGGCCCGCCGCATCAGCCTCCGCGAATACCAGGAGAGCGTGGTCGCACGACTGCGCGCCCTGCCTGCCACTCACACGGTTACGACCAAGCTCGGCGTCCAGGTGGGCGATCAGGCCTGGCTGCTGGATCTCACCGACGTCAGCGAAGTGCTGCCGGTGCCCAATATCGCTCACGTGCCGCTGACGCGGCGCTGGTTCAAGGGTGTGGCCAATATCCGCGGCAACCTGTACAGCGTGGTCGATCTGCCGGGCTTTCTCGGCGACGAACCGGTACAGGCGGCCGTGGCCAGCCGGCTACTGATCATCCACCCGCGTCACATTGCCAACTCGGCGCTGATGGTCAACCGGATGTTGGGCCTGCGCAATGTACAAGGCATGGAAACCGTGGCCGAAGCCGATCCCGCCGTACCATGGTGCGGTCCGACCCGGCGGGATGCCGACGGCCGCGAATGGCGGGAAATGCGTATTACCGAGCTGGTGCAACAAGCACCGTTCTTGCAAGTAGGTACGATTTAAGCATCGTGTGGCGCAAAGCCGGGGTGACGGCGCAAAGCTGCACCCACACACAAAGTTGACAGGGAGAGACGCAAAGATGGCGCTGATGGACAACATGAAATCGCTCAACAAGGGCAAACCATCCGGCCCAGCTCCCAAGGCGGGCAGCGGCTTGGGCAGCAAGCTGGCGGGTCTGTTCGGCAAGGGCAAGAAGCCCGCGGCGGCAGAAAAGACCGACAAGGCTTATGACCCGCTGCGTACGGTATCCATCCTTGATCGCATCCGCCCGCAGGCGGAGAGCGGCATGGTCAGCCCCCTGCCCCTGATCGGCCACTTGCCGATCCGTCGTCAGATCGAACTGTGTATCTGGACCATGGGTATCGCGGGCCTCCTGCTGGTCGCCACGGTCATCCTGATGGTGCGTAGCTCCGGTCACGATGTGATCTACCGCGCCACCTCAACCGAAATGCAGATGTTGTCGCAGCGGATTGCTCGTGCGGCCGCCCAGGCGGTGCAGGGTAATGCCGAAGCCTTCCCCTTGCTCAAAGGCGCTTATGACGACTTTGACCGTAACCTCAAGGCACTGGTAGACGGTGGCGAAGCGCCGGCTGCCAGCGGCGAGCCGGCCGAGATTCTGGCCACGATCCAGCAGAACTGGAATGCCAACTTCCGGCCCAACCCCAAGCAACCCACCATCGAAAGCATTCTCAAGCAGCAAGCCACGCTGGTGGCGCTGACCAAGAACGTGAACACGATTAACCGTAACGATGCGCGCCTGCTGGAACTGTCGCAGCAGCTCGTCTCCTTGCTCACCGAATCGCGCGCCGGCTCGCGTGAGGTGGAACTCGCCAACCAGCAGGTGATGCTGTCGCAGCGTATGGCCAAGAACGCCAACGCCATGCTGGCCGGTGAAGTGATCAACCCCGAAGTGGTGTTCCTGCTGGGCAAAGACACCAGCACCTTCCGCGACACCATGCAGGGCATGATCGACGGCAACGCCGAATTGCGCATCGCCGCGACCAGCAACCCCGAAGTGAAGGAAAAGCTGATTGAAATCCGCGACATGTTCAAGGATTTCGAAACCGTGGTGAGCACCTTCTCCAGCAACATGCAGAACCTCGACGCCACCCGCAAGGCCAACCAGACCACCTTCCGCGAAAGCGAAAAGCTGCTGCAGGATGCCAAGAAGCTGACCGAAGCCTTCGAGCGCCAGGCAGGCAGTGCCATCTCGCTGGTTCTGGCGATCATCTTTGCGGTTGTGGCCATCGCCGGCCTTTACGGTCTGATCCGCGTTTACAACTCGGAAGCCCAGCGTCGCCGGCTTGAAATCGAAGCGGAAAACAAGCGGAACCAGGAAGCCATTCTGCGACTGCTGAACGAAATGTCCGACCTCGCCGACGGTGACTTGACCGTACGTGCGTCGGTGACCGAAGACCTGACCGGCGCTATCGCCGACTCGATGAACTACACCATCGACGAGCTGCGCAGCCTGATTATCGGTATTAACCGCGCGACCGATCAGGTGACGGCCGCCTCCCAGCAAGCCCAGGCAATTTCGAGCGAACTGCTGCAAGCCGCACAGCGCCAGTCCGAAGAAATCGTGGAGACCAACGAGGCCGTGCAATCGATTGCCCGCTCGATTACCGATGTGTCCGGTAACGCCACCGAATCCGCCCGTGTGGCCCGCCAGTCGCTGGAAGCCGCGACCAAGGGTGCCGACGCGGTACAGAACCAGATCAAGGGCATGAACGAAATCCGCGAGCAGATCCAGGAGACCGCCAAGCGAATCAAGCGTCTGGGTGAAAGCTCGCAGGAGATCGGTGAAATCGTGGAACTGATTTCCGACATTACCGAACAGACCAACGTGCTGGCCCTGAACGCCGCCATTCAGGCCGCATCGGCCGGTGAAGCCGGTCGCGGCTTCACGGTGGTTGCCGAAGAAGTGCAGCGCCTCGCTGAACGCTCCGGTGAAGCCACCAAGCAGATCGGCGCGATTGTGAAAACCATTCAGGCCGATACCCACGACGCCGTAGCCGCTATGGAACTGTCCACCCAGGGTGTGGTGGAAGGGGCCAAGCTGTCCGATGCCGCCGGTCAGGCGCTGAACGAGATCGGTCAGGTGTCGAACGAACTGGCCGACCTGATTGATACGATTGCCAAGGCCACCACGTCGCAGCAGGAACTGGCTGACAAAGTGTCCGCCTCCATGCAGGACATTCTCCACATTACCGAACAGACCACGGCAGGTACCAAGCAGACCGCCGTGCAGATTGGTCAGCTCACGGGTCTGGCCGCAGAACTGAAGGGCTCGGTTGCAGGCTTCAAACTCTGACCGATAACAGGGCGCCAGCGGTCCAAGCCGCGGCGCCTGCTCTGCCCATCAGCCACCAAGCGGGACCAAAATAACGATGAGCGCGCACACCGAATTCGATCTGGGATCGCTGATCTGGGTCAAGGGCGAGATCGACCTTGCCCTGGAAAAAGCCCGCCAGAATCTGAACCGCTACGCAGCAGCCACTGATGCTGCCGAACTGAAATTTGCCCAGACCCACCTGCATCAGGTGCGCGGCGCCGTTGAAATGGTCGGCCTGTCGGGCGCCAGCCGCTTCGCCGAGGAGCTCGAAGTTGCCATCGGCAGCATCGAACGTGGGGAGGCCCAGGAAGGCCTGCGCGCGGCAGTTGTCGACGCCATGCAGAACCTGGCGCAATACCTTGAAGGCCTGGTCAACGGTGCGCCCGATCTGCCGCTCAAGTTGCTGCCGATCTATCAGCAGGTACGCCTGCTGCGCGGCGAAACCGTTTCCAGCGGGGCAGACCTGTTCTTCCCCTCGCTATCGTCCGATCTGCCTGCCACCCTCACCAGCCACAAGCTCGACGCTGACGCCCTGCCCGGCTATCTCAAGAATGCCCGCAGCCGCTTCGAGGCCGGCTTTCTGCGCTGGATCAAGGGCGATCGCCACGACGGTGCCGTCTGGATGGTGCAAGCGCTGTTCGGCGTGGCCAAAACCCAATCCAGCGGTCTGCAACGCGGCTTCTGGTGGGCTGCGGCGGCACTTGCCGAAGGCAGTGTGGATAACCGTGCCAAGCTGGATATCGATCTCAAGCAACTGTTCCTGCGCCTGAACCAGCAACTGCGTCGTCTCAGCGAGAATGGCGGCAAGGTTGCCGAGCGCCTGTTCCGCGATGTGCTTTATGCCATCGCCCATATGGATACCAAGAGCCGCCAGTGTGCCGCCGTGCGCGAAGCATTCGGCCTTGCCGAGCTGCTGCCTGCGGGTGCGCTGGAAGACGACGCCCAGCAGCTCGCTGCCATGCAGGTCGCTCGCGAGCTCAAGGAAGTGGTGCTGCACGCCAAGGATAACTGGGCTCGCATCGGCGGCGGCAGTGCCGATCGCCTGCCCGCATTCCGCCAGCAGCTCACCGATGTATTGCAGCGTGGTGCAAGCCTGAATATCGACGGCTTCGTGGCGCTCGCCGATACCTTGCTGGCCGTCCTCGCGGATGCCAAGACTGCGCCCGATGAATCGATGGCGCTTGAAGTGGCCACGACGCTCCTGCTGCTGGAAAACGCGCTCGTCGTGTTCCCCGAGTACTCCAGCGACTTCCCCGCGCAATCGGCTGCCATGCAAACCCGCCTGCGCGAAGGCGAAGCCGCAGCGCCGGACGTTACCCTCGACGACGTCTCGCGCCGCGCTCAGGAACGCCTGCTGATGGCGCAGGTTGCCCAGGAAATCCAGGCCAACCTGACGCAGATCGAACAGACCCTCGACGATTTCTTCCGCGATGCCAGCACCCGCGGTGAACTGGCCAGCACGGACGCCACGATCCGGCAGATCCGGGGTGCGCTGACCATTCTTGATGAGCGCGATGCGCAGACCATTCTGGATGCCTGCGCCGAGATCGTGAAACGCAATCAGGCAGACGACTACACCGCACCTGCTGATGAGCTGGAATTCCTCGCCGAGGCGTTCTCCAGCCTGGGGTTCTACATCGACGCGCTCAAGCGCGAAGAGGCCGATCGCCACAAGCTGATCGCCAGTGTGCTGCAGCGTGTCCGTGGCGATGCCCCAGCCGAGCCGGTTATGGCAGAACCCACCGAGGCCGAGCAGATTGCCGTCGAGTTTGCGACAGGCCCCGAGGCCGAACGCGACACACCGGTCGCCAGCGCGGAGCCTGCGCCCGCACCGGCACCCGCGCCTGCCGCCCCCACCCCGGTCAGCGAAGCGGCTGTGGATGCCGAGCTGCTCGAGGTGTATCTGGAGGAGGCGGTCGAGGTTCTCGACAACGTCAACAGCCACCTGGGCACCCTGCAGGAACAGCCGGGTGACAAGGATGCGCTCACTGTCATTCGTCGCGGCTTCCATACCCTCAAGGGTAGTGGTCGCATGGTGGGCCTGAACCAGCTCGGCGAAGTCGCCTGGGCGGTCGAGCAGGTCATGAACAAATGGCTGCAGGAAGAGCGCCGCGCCACCCCGAGCCTGTTGCAACTGGTCGGCATGTCGACCGAGCGTTTTGGTGTCTGGGTCGACGAACTCAAGCAGCAAGGCACGGCCCTGGTTGAAGCCAGCGCCATCTTTGCACTGGCCGAGCAGCTCAAGAGCGGGCAAGAACCCGAGGCAAGCGATGCCGGGATCCCGCCACAGGATGACGCTCCTGCGCCGGCAGAAACCGACGCAGATAGCGCCGCCGAGCCCGTGGCTGAACTCAGTTCCGGCCACGATGCCATCGAGGAGATCGACGCCGCTGCCCCGCCTGCAACAGACGATGACCTTGTGGATTTCGCCTTGCCCTCGCTGGAGGCAGCGCAGTCCACAGTCAATGAACCGCAGGCCGAGGAAGCGCACGCCCTGTCGTTTGACCTCGATACCGGTGCGGACGTAGATGTCGCTGCCACCGAACTGGTGCTCGACTTCCCTGTCGACACCGCAGCGCCCGACCAGGCCAGCGATTCCGGCATGGCTGCCGACACCCCGTCCAGCGCCGATGCTGACGCCGCAGAACTGGACCTGGTGCTGGACTTCGATGCGTCCGGCAGCCCATCCGACAGCACGCCGGCTGAACCGGACACCGCAAGCGGCACCGCGGATGCATCACCGGTGGTGGAGCTGGATCTTGCGCTCTCGGAGCAACTCGCTGCGTCCTTGCAGACATCGCAGGAAGACGACAACGAATCTGCCGAGATCCAGATCGGCGAGTTGACCATCTCGCGTGCCCTCTTCGGTATTTTCCTCGACGAGGCCTACCGCCACTACACCACGCTGAGTGAAGCCTTTATCGACTTCAGTACCCGTGGCGAAGTCGAACCGGCCTTCGTGCATGCCGCCCACACGCTATGCGGCATTGCCAACACGACTGGGTTCGCGAATCTGGGCGAACTGGCGCACGCCATCGAACAAGCCTTGCTGGCCCACCAGCAAGCCGGCATCGCGCTGGAGCAGGAAGACTACGGCACACTGGCCCTGGCCATTGATGAAGTCGGCGCCATGCTGGGCAAGATCAGCAACTATGCCTCGCCTGGTGCGGCATCGCCCTCGGTTGCGCCGCTGCTGGCCTTGGCCAATCGCCTCAAGGACAGCGCCCATCCGCTCACCATCGCCAGCGAAGCCATTACCCTGACCTCGGCAGACGAAGAGCTGTCGCTGGAGCTCGACGCCTTCTCGCCGCAGGTGGCAGAGACACCTGCTGCGGCGACAGATGAGCTGATCCTCGACCTGGATGCAATCGAGCCCGATAGCGCGGCAACGGCACCAGGTATCGAAGACCCGGCCCCTGCCGATGACGAGGTACTGGAACTCACCGTGCCTGCAGAAGACGGCGAAGCTCAGGATGAGGTGTTGCTCGACTTCCCGCTCGATGAGCCCGAAGCCGAAGCCGAAGCCGAAGCCGAAGCCGAAGCCGAAGCCGAAGCCGACATCATGGTGGCACCGGTTTCCGACACCCAGCCCGTTTTTGAGTCGATTACGCTCGACGAGGATGAGGTCATCTCGCTAGAGGGTCTCACCATCGATGAGACCGTGGCAGACGTAGTTGCGCCCCCCGACACCACCATCGAGCTGACTGCCGACGAGTCACTGAATATCGACAACATCCCCGTCCTGCTGGACGAAGATACCGTGTCGGTCGTCGAACTCGAACCATTGGCCGCCCCCTTGGCAGACCTGCCGCTGGCCGATGTGGACGAATCGCTCATCGTGCACGAGTCGCCCGTTGACCACGGCGACGATGCAGAAATTCTGGATGCCATTTCGGCGGCCGCCGCCAAGGTGGAACCGGTCGCCGAAGTCGGCCTGCCCACACCGGCAGAGGCCGATGGCGTCGGTGCCGTCATGCATCTGAGCAGCACCGATCGCCTGGGTAGCATCACGGTATCGGATGAGCTGGACGAGCAGTTGCTGCCGATCTTCATCGAAGAAATGCAGGAACTGCTGCCCGAAGTTTCCGCCGGCCTGCGCGCCCTGCGCGACAGCAGCGAACAATCCGAAACGCTCGATTCCCTCAAGCGCGTGTTGCATACGCTCAAGGGCAGCGCCCGGATGGCCGGGGCCATGCGCCTGGGTGAAGCCACCCACAATATGGAAACCCGCCTGCTCAACGCAGGCGAGCATCTGCCCCCGGGTATCATCGATGAGCTGGACCTCGATTACGACGCCATCGTTGAGCTGCAGGATCGTCTGATCAATGGCGAACCTGTCAGTGCCGACGCCGAGGCAGAAGACAGCGTCATTGATGCGCAAGACGCCAGCGACGACACGCCTGCAGCCAGCACGGCGGTCGCGGCAATCTCGCCCATGCAACCCGCCCGTGCTGCGGCACCGGCTATCGCCCTGTCTGATCCCGATGCCGGTCGCGCCAGCATCCGGGTGCGCGCCGATCTCGTCGACCGCCTGGTCAACCAGGCCGGTGAGGTGGCGATCTCGCGCAGCCGTATCGAATCCGAAATGCTGCTGCTCAAGCGCTCCTTGCTGGAACTGACCGACAACGTGGTGCGCTTGCGCGGCCAGTTGCGTGAAGTGGAAATCCAGGCGGAATCGCAAATGCAGTCGCGCCTGTCGATGGTCGGCGATGCACCGGACTTCGACCCGCTGGAATTCGACCGCTTTACCCGCTTGCAGGAACTCACGCGCTTCATGGCCGAGAGCGTGAACGACGTGGCCACCTTCCAGCACAACCTGCTGAAGAACCTCGACGAATCCAGCGCCGCCCTGACCCAGCAAGCGCGGATGACGCGTGACCTGCAACAGGAGCTGATGCGTATCCGTATGGTGCCGTTCTCCTCGGTGTCCGAACGTCTTTACCGCGTGGTACGCCAGACGGGCAAGGAAACCAGCAAGAAGGTCAACCTGGAAATCCGCGGCGGACGGGCTGAGATTGACCGTTCGGTGCTGGAAAAGATGGTGTCGCCGTTCGAGCACATGCTGCGTAACGCGATCGACCACGGCCTCGAAAAGCCCGAAGACCGGCTTGCTCTGGGCAAGAACGAATTCGGTGAAGTCGTCGTTGAGGCCCGTCAGGAAGGTAACGAGCTGGTCCTGACCCTGCGCGACGATGGTGCCGGTCTGAACATCGATCGCATTCGCCAGAAGGGCCTGGAAAAGGGCCTGATCGAGGCGAATACCGACTACACGGATGCGCAGATCATGGCGCTGATCTTTGAGGCCGGCTTCTCCACCGCCAGCGCCGTGACCCAGCTCTCGGGCCGTGGTATCGGCATGGATGTGGTGAAGAGCGAAATCGAAGAACTGGGCGGCCGCGTGGAGGTCACCTCCACGCTCGGCAAGGGCACGACCTTCGTGATCCACCTGCCGCTGACGCTGGCGGTGACACAGGCGGTGCTCGTCAAGGTGGCCGGCAAGCTGTATGCGATTCCGTCGGTCATGGTCGAGCAGGTTCAGGAACTCAAGATCGACCCGTTGAACCAGCTGTATCAGCAGCACCAGGCCGAGTGGCAGGGCAATGTGTATCCCTTCCACTATCTGCCGCGGCTGATGGGCGATTACGACACCCAGCCCGAGCAGAAGCGCTACAACACCATCATGCTGTTGCGCTCGGGTGTGAACCGGATCGCGATCCACGTCGATGAACTGGTGAAGAACCAGGAAGTCGTGGTGAAGAACATCGGCCCGCAGCTGGTACGTGTGGCCGGTATCGCCGGTGCCACCGTGCTGGGTAACGGCGAGATCGTGCTGATCATCAACCCGATCGCCCTGCTGCAGCGCCGCGCCGAAGCCCCGGTAGCCGATTTTGATGCCGCCATGGCAGCCAGCGCACCGGCACCTGAAGAGATCATGCAGGTCATGCCGCTGGTCATGGTGGTCGATGATTCGCTCACCGTGCGCAAGATCACCAGCCGTTTGCTGGCGCGCGAAGGCTATCAGGTCGAGACCGCCAAGGATGGTGTGGATGCGCTGCAGAAGCTGCAGGACATCCGCCCGGCCGTGATGCTGCTGGACGTGGAAATGCCCCGTATGGATGGCTTCGAACTCACGCGCAACCTGCGAGCGAATGCCGATACACGCGACATCCCTATCATCATGATCACCTCGCGGACTGCCGACAAACACAAGAACTACGCGTTCGAACTGGGCGTCAATGTGTTCCTGGGCAAGCCCTATCAAGAAGACGAGCTGATGGGTCACATCCAGCGGCTGATCGCCAACGAGGCGGTGGACGCCTGATTACGGATCGTCCCACCAAAGACAAAGGCCCCGCTTCAACGGGGCCTTTGCCTTTGGTGGGTGTACCGGTTCAATGCTTGCCGTACTGCTCCGCAAACCACAGCGCAAATGCCTCCCGCTCCGTTTCGCTCATGTGCAAGCCCTGCTTGGTCCGTCGCCACAGGATGTCATCGGGTGCGCGTGCCCATTCCTCCTGCTGCAGATAGCGCACCTCGCTCTCGTACAGGGTGGCGCCAAAATGGCGGCCCAGATCAGCCACAGTGAGTGCTACGCCCAGCACCTTGCCGATACGGTCACCGAACTGGTGTGCCAGCCGCGTCACCAGCTCCTCGGGCAGATCGGGATAACGGCCGCGCTGCTCGGCCAGAAAGGCCGGGAAATTTGCATACGGGATGGCGCCGCCAGCCAAAGGCGGGGGGGGGTCATGCAGCTGGAATCGCTCGAAGTACGGTTGCAACTGGGCCATCGCATGACGCGCCAGCTGCCGATAGGTGGTCAGCTTGCCACCAAATACCGAAAGCACCGGCGCGCCTTCACGGTCCAGGCGCAACACATAGTCACGGGTAATGGCAGACGGATTGCCACGGCGGTCGTCATACAGGGGCCGCACGCCCGAATAGCGCCACACCACATCCGCAGGCGTGGGCGGCTGCTCAAAATACTCGGCTACCAGGTTGCACAGGTAGGTCACCTCCTCATCCGTACAGGCCACCTCGCCGGGTGCGCCGGTATGGACGATATCGGTGGTGCCGATCAAGCTGAAACGCCCCTCGTAGGGCAGCACGAACACGATGCGTCCATCCTGGTGCTGGAGGATGAACGCCTGCGGTCCATCGTGCAGTGCCGGCACCACGATGTGGCTGCCCTTGACCAGCTTGACGGAATCGCGCGCACCCAAACCCAGCCCTTCGCGCAGCACACGCTCGGCCCAGGGGCCGGCCGCGTTGACGATGGCACGCGCATAAAGGGTTTCCTGCTGGTGCGTGCTCGATTCAATCTGTACCCGCCATTCACGCCCCTCCCTGCGTGCCGAGCGCAGCCGCGTGCGTGTACGGATGGTGCCGCCCAGTTCACGGCACTGCATGGCATTGGCTACAACCAGACGCGCATCGTCGGCCCAGCAGTCGGCATAGACGAAACCCTTGCGAAAGGCCGGCTTGAGTGGCCGCCCCCAGGCATGCTTGCCCAAGCGGATCGAGTACGAGGAGGGCAAACGATCACGCCCGCCCAGATGGTCATACAGAAACAGCCCCATGCGGATCAGCCAGGCCGGCCTCAGACCCGCGTGATGCGGCAACACGAAGCTCAGCGGCCAAACCAGATGTGGCGCCATGCGCAGCAAGACTTCGCGCTCTGCCAAGGCTTCCCGCACCAGACGGAATTCCTTGTGCTCCAGATAACGCAGGCCGCCGTGGATCAACTTGCTCGATGCCGAGGAGGTGGCACCCGCCAGATCGCCCTGTTCCAGCAACAGCACCCGCAAGCCGCCCTGAGCGGCATGATTGGCGATGCCGGCACCATTGATGCCACCGCCAATAATAATAAGGTCGTAGTGATTGGTTTCCATGCGCTTTCAACATAGCCCATCGGCTATGCTGCTCACCAAGGAAGTCATTCAATCGCGTACAAAAGGAAACACGTCATGACCACCTTGCTGGCCATCGACCAGGGCACCACCAGCACACGCGCCATGCTGTTCAATCGCGAGGGCAAGGTCCTCGCCCGCGCGCAGACCGAGCTGCCGCAGTCCTACCCGGCCGATGGCTGGGTCGAGCACGATGCGCAACGCATCTGGGCCGATACCCAGTCCGTGGTAAGCGATGCCCTGCAACAGGCCGGTCTGGCAGCCGCCGACATCACCGCCGTGGGCGTGACCAACCAGCGCGAAACCACGGTGGTATGGGATCGCGCCACCGGCGTACCCATCCACCCCGCCATCGTCTGGCAAGACAGGCGCACGGCCGAGTGGTGCCGCAAGCAACACAGCGCCGAGCGTGAATCCTGGCTGCAAACGCGCACCGGCCTACTGCTGGATCCGTATTTTTCGGCGACCAAGATTACCTGGCTGCTCGATCACGTCCCCGGCGCACGCGCCCGTGCCGAAGCCGGCGAGCTAGCCTTCGGCACCATCGACTGCTGGTTGATCTGGCAACTCACGGGCGGCAAGGTCCACGCCACCGACGCCAGCAACGCCTCACGCACACTGCTGTTCAATCTGCACACGCAGGATTGGGACCCGGAACTGCTAGCCTTCTTTGGCGTACCGGCGAGCCTGCTGCCCCAGGTACTCGACAGCGCCGCCGACTTCGGCAACACCGATCCCGCACTATTCGGCGCCGCCATGCCGATCCGTGGCGTGGCCGGCGATCAGCAGGCGGCCAGCTTCGGGCAGGCCTGCTTTGCGCCAGGCATGGTCAAATCGACCTACGGCACCGGCTGTTTCATGATGATGAATACGGGCAAAGAGGTGGTCCATTCGCGCAACCGCCTGATCAGCACCGTCGCCTGGCGGCTCGGCGGGGAGACCACCTACGCGCTCGAGGGCAGCATCTTCATTGCCGGCGCGGCGGTGCAATGGCTGCGCGACGCGCTCAAGCTGATCGGCAGCGCCAGCGAGACCGAAGCCTGGGCACGGCGCGTGGACAGTAACCACGGCGTTTATCTGGTGCCGGCCTTCACCGGCCTGGGCGCGCCGTACTGGGATCCACAGGCGCGCGGCGCGATCATGGGGCTGACGCGCGATGCCGGTATTGCCGAAATCGTCCGAGCCGCGCTCGAATCCGTGTGTTACCAGAGCCGCGACCTGCTCGACGCCATGCGTGCCGATGGTGCCGCCTTACCGGCAGCGATCCGTGTGGATGGCGGCATGGCAGCCAATGACTGGCTGATGCAGTTTCTGGCCGACTTGCTGGCCACACCGGTAGACCGTCCGGAGGTCACCGAGACCACCGCGCTGGGTGCCGCCTATCTGGCCGGGCTGGGTGCCGGCGTGTACCGGCATCTGGATGAGATTGGGGCGCTGTGGGCACGCCAGCAGACGTTTACGCCCGCCATGCCGGCGAGCCAGCGCGGTGCGCTTTATCGTGGCTGGCAAGAGGCCGTGCAGCGCGTCAGGACAAACTGATCATTCAGCCGGCTCGACCATGCCCTCAGGCAGGCCGTAGGCCATCAGGATGTAATCGTGCTGATCCGGCGTGAACGGCTGCGCCACATAAGGTTGCAGTGCAGACAGCTTGTCGTGTGTCAGGAAGTAACCCAGGCGCATCTCGGGGTCGGCCTGCTGCTGCTCGGCCGCGAACAGGCGGAACAGGAAAGCCGTGGAAATCGTCTCGGCTACGGGCCAGCGGCCGACCAGCGCACCATCCATGCCCTTTTCCCATACTTCCACGGCGCGTTTGATCTGCATGCTGGCAACCCCGGCTACGACGACTGTCTGAACAGTCGCGATTATCGCATCAGTGCGGCGAATGCAGGGCGATCCGGTTGCCTTCGGAATCGGTAAACACGCCCATATAGCCGATTTCCTCCGTGATCAGCCGCTTGGCGATCTGCACCTTGCCGCCCGCCGGCTCAACGCGATCGAGCACCACGCTCAGGTCATCACCACCGTTCAGATAGATCAGCACACCATCCTGCGAAGGCTTGTAGAAGCCGGGTACGTGGATGATCGTACCGCCAACGCCGGCATCGGTATGCGGCAGCACACCCATGCGCAGGCCTTCCATGGGCCACTCGGGCATCTCGTAGGCAAAGATGGCGCTATAGAAGCGCTTGGCGCGGTCGAAGTCCTCGACCGGGATTTCGAACCAGTTGATTGCGTTCTGGCCAGCCATGACATTGCTCCTGCGTAAGTGGATTTCCAGATTAGTTCGGCCTACCCGGCATCGCCACGTATAATCCGCCCCGCGACAGGTGTCCGACCATGATCGGTCGGGTGAAACGGGAAGCCGGTAGGTTTGCATGCAAGCGAATCCGGCGCTGCCCCCGCAACGGTATGTTGTGCTGATGCGTTTTGATGGCCACTGCAGGTTTGACCTGACGGGAAGGCGAAACGCGGAGCAACAAGCCCGGAGACCGGCCTGCCGTCTGCATTCGCCATGAATGCGGTTTTGGTGCGGAGGTCGCGGTGGGCGACACACCCTGCAATGCCCCGGTTCGCCGTACTGCGCCCGCAGTCATCCGGCACCGCATGCCGTTGCGCCTCCGCTTGGACTGATGCCTGCGGTGGGCAGGCGCAACGGAGCACCTTTTCCCATGACTTCCCGATTGACCTCGCTGGCCGCTGCGCTGGCGTTTGCCGGCATGGCCGCGCCCCTGCTGGCCGACAACGCCGGCATCCAGATCACTGCCACCCGCCTGCCGGCCAAGGCAGCCGACCAGGCCGTCAACCTCACGGTCATCAGCCGTGACGACATCGACCGCTCGGCCGCGACCACGATTCCCGATCTGCTCGCCAACGTGGCCGGTGTCACCGTGCGCAAGCTCGACTCCACCGACAATGGCAGCATCGATCTGCGCGGTTTCGGCATTACTGGCCCGAGCAACACGCTGATCCTGCTCGACGGCGTACGCCTCAACGACAACGATCTCTCCGCCCCCAAGCTGGCCTCGATTCCGCTGGAACGCATCGAGCGCATCGAAATCATCCGTGGCGGTAGCGTGGCCTGGGGTAGCGGCAGCACGGGCGGCGTGATCAACCTGATCACGCGCCGCGACAACAGCACCGCCCTGGGCGTACGCCTGGGCAGCAACGATCACCGCGAATTCAGCGCCAGCGGCCATATCAATGTGGGCCAGCACCTGAGCCTGCGCCTCGATGGCCGCGCGCTCGACACCGATGGCTTCCGCGCCAACAGCGGCCATCGTGGCCGCAACGGCTCGGCCGAGCTGGCTTATCGCGATGGCGATACGCGCTTCAGCGCAGGGTATGCCAACGAGCAGGATGACTTCCGCTTCCCCGGCGCGCGCTCCGTCAACCCGGCCACCGGCGTCAATCAGTTCCTCAACGATACCTGGGGCAGCAGCACACTGGCCGACCACGGCGAAACCGATAACGAGCGCTTTACCGTGCACGGCGAAGGTCGCATCGCGGCGTGGCGCTGGGCAGTGGACGCCAGCCGCCGCGAAAAGACAGTGGATAGCCATTTCGAAGACGCCTTCGGTGGCACCACCCAAGCCCATGGCGAAGTGCGCGACCAGCGGGTGTCGCCCCGTGCCTCGTATGACTTCGGTGCCGGATTGTTGAGTTTCGGTATCGACCTGGGCCGCATCCGCGCGAGCAACATGCTCGATTACCGCAGCCCCGGCTTCAATTACGCCAGCGCTAACCAGAGCAAACAGACCGTCCGCGCGCTGTGGGCTGATCTGGGCTACGCCCTGAGCACGACAACGCGCATCAACGTCGGCGCGCGCAGCGAACACATGAAGCAGACGGTGACGGCCAGCGGCGCACCGGCGGTGGAGCGCAGCGAATCGCCATCGGCACTGCAACTGGGCGTACGCCAGCAACTAGGTAGCGATCTGTCGCTGTTTGCCCGCCTCGGCCAGAGCTATCGCCTGCCCAACGCCGACGAACTCGTCGATAACGCCCAATTGGCACCGCAACGCGGCCGCGATATCGAGGCCGGTCTGGATGCCAAACTCGGTGGCGGCACCTTGCGACTCAGCGCCTTCAACCTGCGCCTTACCAACGAAATTGCGTATCAACCGTTTGCCGGCCCCTTCGGCTTCGGCCAGAACATCAACCTGCAGCCCACGCGCCGCGAGGGCCTGAGTGCGGACTGGTCGCAAGCCTTCGGCGATCTCGACTACGGCATCAACGCCACCCTCCAGCAAGCCGAATTCCGTTCGGGCGCCTACGGTGCGGGCGACCTCAACGGCAAGCGCGTGCCGCTGGTACCCAAAACCCTGCTGAACCTGCGTGCCGGATATACCTTTACGAGCGCAACGCGTCTGGATGCTTCGGTGCACGCCGTTGGCGATGCGCGTCTGGATAACGACCAGACCAACACCGGCCCCAAACTGCCCGGTTACGCCACGGTGGATATCAAGCTCAGCCATCGCTGGCAGGATTGGCAGTTCGCGCTGGCTGGTCGCAATCTGGGTGACAAGCGTTACGCAAGCTACGGCATCCGCTCGACTTTCGGCCCCAACTACAACCTGTACCCGGAACCGGGCCGTCGCTGGTTTGCCAGCGCCGATTACCGTTTCTGAGCAGGCCATCGACCAACAAAAAGCCCGGCATTGTGCCGGGCTTTTTGTTGGTCTGGCCTCGTTAGTCCCCTACCTGCACATAGCGCGACCAGATCGCATCCAGCGTCCCGTTCTTGCGGATACGCTCGGCAGCCCGCTCCAGCCGCACACGGACAGCGACATCAAGGCCGTTTGCCGTATAGATCCAGACCTGACGGCGGTGTAACAGCAAGATGTCGCCAAAGTCGTCACGGGCGAGGCGCGTCTGTTTGAGATAGTGCTTGAAGGCTTCGCGGGTGGTGCAAAGCACATCGACCCGATTGGCCAGCAACATCCTCAGGCCACTATCAAAACCGGGCAGGTCATAGAAGCTGGGGGGGCCGGGAAGGACTTCGATCAGATCGGCGCAACCGCCGCGCAAGCGGCCCACGATACGCCCGGCTACCTGCTTCGGCTCGGTCAGCGTCAGGCCGCGCTTGCTCACCAGGATTGAGTCTGCGAGCACCAGCGGCCCGATGCGGTGGGCATCCCGTTTGAGCTGTTCGGTTTCAAAGCTGAAGGTCAGATCCGCCTTGTTGGCCGCCACGGTAGCGGCAACACGCGGGAATGGCATCAAGGCCAGACTGGGCGTCATGCCGGCCTCACGGGCCAGCAGGTTGGCGATCTCGACATAAACGCCCTGCGCGGCCGTACCCGGCACCTGTTTGGCATAAGGCTCCACATCGAACAGCGCGACGCGCAAGGGTTCGGCGTAAGCCGTGACGCACAGGCAGATCAGGAGCAGGGTGATTTGCTTCAGCATGGAACGAGTATAGAACCTAGACTGGACATATCAGCACTAACTGAATTCCCGATCATGCGTACCCGACTGCTGGCCCCGCTTGTCAGTTTGCTCTGCCTACCCGCGCTGGCCGAAGGCGTGCAGATTTATGGCGCGGTGAATATGGGGCTGGTATGGCTGGATAACGGCAGTACGCAGCAGATCAAGGTCGAGAACCTGTACGCCCTGTCGCGCTTGGGGTTCAAGGGCGAGCATGATCTGGGCGAGGGTTACCGCACCTTCTGGAAGGTGGAAACGCAGGTCAAACCCGATGATGGCAACGGCGCGGCTTTCAATCCTTCGGGCTGGGGTAATCGCGAGGCCTGGGTTGGTGTAAGCGGTCAATTCGGCCGTCTGGGTCTGGGCCGCGGCTACCATCCCTATCAGGACATGGCCAATCTGTTCGACTGGCATGAGGGTGTAGCGCTGTTCGGCGGGTTTGCCATCAATCTGCATGACCGCCTGCTGCCGGCCCGGCTCGACAACGGCATCCGTTACGACTGCCCCACTGCCTCGATGTGGCGCTGCGCCATACATCTGAGCCTAGGTGAAAATCGAGGGGCCGATGTGGCCGCTTCGGACGCCTGGTCGACTTATCTGCAGTGGCAGCAAGGCGGCTGGCGCAGTGCACTGGCGCTGGCCCGACTCGACAATCTGCGCAGCCCCCAGGGATTACCGCAGGCCGGTCGGCAAAGCCGGGCCGCGCTGGTCTCGCTTGCTTATACCCGGGCGCCGTGGGAGATCGGCGTGCAACAACAGTACGGGCGAACCCGCGGTGGCGGCTTGATGTCGCAAGGGCGACTTACCCGGCAAGCTTACCTGCTGCATCGGGATGGCCTGCACCAGTGGAAGGCCTCCGTGATGCAGGGTGATGATCGCCGCCTGGACGGCCTACGCCAGCCGGATACGGGGTTTGTCCGCTATGCACTGGGGCGCAAACACGCCTTCAGCGCACGCACCGCGCTAATACTGGAACTGGGTGGTGAGCAGGCAGAAGGTGCTACCGCCGACCAGCGCTACCTGACCGCCGGCCTCTTGCATTACTTCTGAGCCGTGCGGCTTTGGTCTTGAGGACTAGAGATTGGCGCGCACCCAGCGTGTCCATTGTTCGAACAGGCCGGGATTGAGTGCCGCCACGGCCGAGCGCTGCCACATATCGTCCGACCAGAAGTCCTCGTGGTAAAGGCTGGTCATGCGTCCACCGGCCTCTTCCAGAATCAGGCAGCCGGCAGCGTAGTCCCACAGCTTCTGGCCGCCGTGCACATACAGATCGAAGCGCCCGGCCGCCAGATAACACCAGTCCAGCGTCGATGCGCCAAAGTTGCGCTGGCTGCCAAACGGCGGCAGCGTCGCCAAACGCAGCGGTAGCTTGCCGCCCAGCCATTTGACCTCCACCCCGGCAATGGCCTCGGGCATGGTGGGCACATGCTGCTTGAGCGGCAAACGCTGGCCGTTAAGGTGGGCGCCTTGTCCACGTGCAGCCGTAAAGCACTCGTCCGATACCGGGTTGTAAACCAGCGCCAGACGCGGCCGGCCGGCTTCCATCAGCGCGATCGAGATCGCAAAGTAGGGCAGGCCGTGGAAGAAATTGGTGGTGCCATCAATCGGGTCGATCACCCAGATACGCGCGTTATTGGCCCACAGCGCCTCCTGCTCGTCGGGCTCCATCTCTTCGCCCAGCACCGGGCAATCGACGATGCGCGGCAAGCCTTCCACCAGTGCGCGCTGGGTTTCCACGTCGGCTTCGGTGAACAGCGTACCGTCGTGCTTGCGGCTGCCCTGTCCCAGACGCAGGAAGCGCGGCATGACCTCGGTGCGCGCCACATGGCGGGCGAGGGCGGCGAGCTGTTCGAGCAGGGCGGCGTCGTTCATGGCAGACAGGCGCGGTGGGATTGGGGCCGCCCATTGTAGCGGGCGATGACGCGGTGCAGCACTCCGAATTCGGGCGATGGGCGCCGCTGCAACAGCGCGTGTCGCCCTACTGCCAAGCCGTTCAATCGCGTGCAGGCGGATTGGGGCTGGGCCGCTTGGCAAGCTTGCGCTGCAAGGTGCGCCTGTGCATGTTCAACGCGCGGGCGGTGGCGCTGATATTGCCCTCGTGCTCGGCCAGTACCTTCTGGATATGCTCCCACTCAAGCCGGTCCACGCTCAGCGGTTGCGCCTGCAGATCGGCATCCGCATCCCCTGCGCTGCGTGCAAAGGCCGCAATGATCTCGTCCACGCCAGCCGGCTTGGCCAGATAGTGCACGGCACCCAGCTTGATCGCCTCTATCGCAGTGGTGATGCTCGCATAGCCCGTGAGCATGACGATACGGCAATCCGGTGCCGCCTGGGCCAAGGTACGGATCAGGCGCAGGCCGGAAGCCTCGCCCAGCTTCAGGTCCACCAGCGCGTAGGCCGGGGCTTGTACGCGGATATGCGCATCGGCCTCCTCCAGTGTAGCGGCCGTACGTACCTGCCAGCCGCGGCGGCTGAAAGCACGGCTCAATACGCTGCGCAGCGCGTCGTCGTCATCAATGAGCAGGATATCGCTCATCGCGTGGGCAGCTCGATCTGCACACGGGTGCCGCCGCCATCACGACGCAGCCAGCTCAACTGGCCACCGGCACGCTCAATGGCCGAAACCGACAAAGCCACACCCACACCCAGCCCCTCCGCAGAAGGCTCGGCGGGCTCGCCCACGCTGCCATCAAAGCCGGGACCGGCGTCCTCCAGAATGAGGCGCAAGCGGCTGGCAGACCAATCCAGAGTCAGGCACTGCCACTCGGGGCTGGCATCGGCGGCATTGTCGAACAGATTCAGCAGTGCCTGCCGCAAGCCGAACGACAGGATCACGCGTGGCGGGGTATCCGTGCCAAGTACACGGTATTCCATGCGCGCATCGGGGCGTACCACGCGCCAATCATCCAGCACGGCCAGTATTGCAGCATCCGCATGCCGGGGTTCGGGGTGTTCGTTGTCGTCGCGCAGGCGTTGCAGCTCGGTACGGCAGGCCGCGAGTTGCTGGGCCAGCACGGTGAGATCCGCTTGCAAATCGGCATCGTCCGCGCGGCTGGCGCGCAGCTCATCGACCAGCACCGTCATGGTGGCCAGCGGCGTGCCCAGCCGATGCGCCGCACCCGCGGCCTGAATGGCCAGACCCATCACCTGCTGCTGACGCATGCCGGCCTCACGCGCGGCCATCAGGGCGCGCTCGTTATCGCGCAATTGGCGACCGATACGCGCAACCAGGCTGGCGACGATGATGGCGGCCGCCACAAAGGCGATCCACATGCCCAGCGTATGAAAGAAGAATGCCTGGCCGATCACCGCATCGGGAATCGGCAGGGGCTGATACCAGATCAGCAGCGTGGAATAGGTGAGCACCGTGAGCAGGGTCAGCAGCCACACAAAGCGGGCCGACAGGCTGGCAGCGGCGATGGTCAGCGGTAGCAGAAACCAGGCAGTGAACGGGTTGGTGGCACCGCCCAGAAAGAACAGCCACATGCCGTGGCCCACGATATCGACCGCCAGTTGGCGTGCAATCTCGCCCTCGGAGACCGCCGCGCCTTTGCGAGCCAGCCGCAGACGCACAAAGGTGAAGCCGTTGTAAGCCAGCAATAGCAAGCAGATGAAGGCCAGCGATACCAGCGGCAAGGCCCAGTCAAGCACCCAGCCAGCCAGCGCCATGGCCAGCGCATAGGCGGTGATGGTGAGGCCGCGCAGGAGGACGAGGCGATGCAGGGTGGTAGTCAGGGCGGTGGGCATGCCGCGATTGTAGCGGCGGCTTGCCGGCTTGCGGTGCGACGGCTTGTCGCAGTCACCAGGCGAAGTAACGCGGCCCTTCGCGCTTGAGCCAGTCGCGCTTGGCTTTCCAGTCGGGGCAGGCAGTCGCCACCAGTGCCCAGAAGCGGTCGGAATGGTTGAGTTCAACCAGATGGCACAGCTCGTGGATGACCACGTAATCAATCACCGGAATCGGTGCCTGCATCAGCCGCCAGTTAAGCCGCACCACGCCTTGCGAGGTGCAGCTGCCCCAGCGCGTACCGGCACCCGAGAGCTTGAACGCGCTGACCTGCAGATTCAGCCGTGCGGCCCAAAATGCCAGCCGCTCGCCGAGAAAATCGCGGGCTTCGCGGCGCATCAGTTTTTCGAGCGCCTGCGGGAGTTGCGCGGGATCGCTGGTCGCGACATGCAGCGCATCGGCATCAATGCTCGCGCGGCGAGCACCGAGCTGTACCGTGCGCGGCTCGCCCAGCCAGTCGACCTGCGTACCTTCGCTCAGGCCTTGGGCGACAGGGCGTTGCGCCATCTCGTCGAGTTTGCCCAGTATCCAGCCGGCTTTCTGATGCAGGATGCTGTCGAGTTCGGCCAAGGGGAAGCGTTGCGGCAGGGTGACGGCCAAGCCGTCGGCATCGATACGCAGGCCCACGCTACGCCGACTGGAGCGGCTGAGGCGTACGGACAGCTCCCGCCCGCCCAAGCGGCAATAACGAATGGACTCAGGCAGCGACCGGGCCATGGACATCGGCAGGTTGGCGATCGGCCGGCCAGCACGGACCCACGCCGCTGATCCGGGCCATTTCGGTTTCGATCCAGGCCTCGACCTCGCGCGTCACCTGATCAGGCGACTTGCCCACGGTGCTGATGGCCGGGCCCACCGACAGGGTGATTTCCCCGGCATGTTTCAGAAAGCTATTGCGTGGCCAGAACTCGCCCGAGTTGACCGCCACCGGCACCACCGGCACCCCGGCGCCACAGGCGACGCGGGCACCCCCCGACTTGTACTTGCCACGCTTGCCCGCGGCAACGCGCGTACCCTCGGGAAAGATCACGATCCAGGCACCCGCAGCGAGACGCTCGCGGCCCTGCTCGATCAGCTGGCGGGTGGCTTCCATGCGGTTGCTGCGGTTCAGGGCGATGGGCTTGAGGCTCCAGAGCCCCCAGCCGAAGAACGGAATCCACAGCAGTTCGCGCTTCACCACCCAGGCCGTCAGTGGCAGCAGCTGCTGCAGGGCCATGGTTTCCCAGGCGGACTGGTGCTTGCTCATCACCACGGCGGCCTGCTTAGGCAGGTTTTCGCGGCCGATCACGCGGCTGCGCACGCCGCAGGTAAGCCGTAGCCAGCTCACGGCAAACCAGCACCAGTAGCTGATGACGGCATAGCGGATCGTATACGGCAGGGGAATGGCGATGATGCAGGCAAAGGCACAGAGCACCGTGTTCAGTGCCCAACCCGTCATATACAGCAGTGAACGCAATGCAAGCATGGGGTTTCCATCCGCCGGCTCAGAGCCGATCAGCCTCGTCCTTGCTGATCAGATACAACGCGGCATCCATCAGGTCGTAACAGACATGGGTCAATTCCGGCAAACCGCCGGCCGCGAGTGTTTTCTCACCTTTGCCGGTGCGCACCAGAATCGGCTGGGCGCCCACGACAGCAGCCGCTTCCAGATCACGCAGGCTGTCACCAATCACCGGGGTGTTGTCGAGGCGCACATCGAATCGCTGGGCAATATCGCGGTACATGCCGGGTTTGGGTTTGCGGCAATCGCATTGCATATCGGCCGTGTGCGGGCAGAAAAAGATGCCGTCTACCCGGCCACCCACGCTGGCAAGCAGGCGATGCAGTTTGTCGTGCATGGCGTTTAGCTCGCTCATGCCGA
The DNA here is from genome assembly GCF_027257935.1 of Chitinimonas sp. BJYL2. Lineage (NCBI taxonomy): Bacteria > Pseudomonadati > Pseudomonadota > Betaproteobacteria > Neisseriales > Chitinibacteraceae > Chitinimonas > Chitinimonas sp. BJYL2. Next base: position 820,100 of record NZ_JANZKW010000001.1, read on the forward strand.
AGAAGCCACGGCCGATGCCGCTCTGGTTCGAAGCGATCACGACGCGCCAGCCCGCGTGATTGAGCAGGGCAATGGCCTCAAGACTACCCTCGATGGGCAACCACTCGGCCGCCGACTTCACGAAGTCGTCGCGGTCATGGTTGATGACGCCGTCGCGGTCGAGGATGACGAGTTTCATGGCAAGTGCTTAGTCGGCCAGCAAGGAGATATCCGCAACGCGGTTCATCAACGCGCCCAGCGCTGCCAGCAGCGCCAGCCGGTTATTGCGCACGGCCAAGTCATCGGCCATCACCATCACGCTATCGAAGAAGGCATCGACCGGGGTCTTGAGGCTGGCCAGCTGCTTGAGCGCGCCGGTGTAGTCGTGCGCCGCAAACGCGGCTTCGAACGGACCGGCCACGCTTTGCAGTGCGCCGTGCAGATCGCGCTCGGCGGCCTCAATGAGCTTGCCGGCATCAATCGCGGGCAACGCCGTGCCCTCAGGCACGTTCTTCTTGAGGATGTTGCGGATGCGCTTGTTGGCGGCAGCCAGCGCCGTTGCTTCAGGCAGTTGCTTGAACTCGGCCACGGCCGCAAGGCGTGCGCCCAGTTCGTTGAAGGTGCTTGGTGCATCGGCCAGCACGGCTTCGATATCGGCAGCGGGGTAATCAGCGGCCAACAGGTTGCGCAGGCGGTCGAGCATGAAACCGAACACGCCTTCCACCGTGCCTTCGGCCACCACGCCCGCCGGGAAGGATTCGGCCGTGCGGGCCAGCAGCACGCGCAGGTCCAGCGGCAGCTTGGCTTCCACCAGCATGCGTAGTACGCCCAAGGCGGCACGGCGCAGCGCGTAGGGGTCTTTGTCGCCAGTCGGAATCAGGCCGATACCCCAGATGCCGACCAGGGTTTCGAGTTTATCCGCCAGGGAGACGGCTTGCGCGACGGCACCTTGCGGCAGCGTATCGCCCGCAAAGCGCGGGTGGTAGTGACCTTCAATCGCAGCGGCCACGGCTTCGTGCTCGCCATCGAGACGGGCGTAGTAAGTGCCCATGATGCCTTGCAGCTCGGGGAATTCGCCAACCATATCGCTGACGAGATCCGCCTTGGCCAGATGGGCCGCGCGCGCCGCCAGCGAGGTGTCTTCGCCCAGCAGTTCGGCGACCTGTGCCGCAATCGACTCAAGCCGGGTGATGCGCTCAAGCTGGCTGCCGATCTTGTTGTGGTAGACCACGTTCGCCATGCGGCCCAGACGGCTGTCGAGCCGGTGCTTCTGGTCCTGCTCGTAGAAGAACTTGGCGTCGCCAAGACGAGCGCGAAGCACGCGGGCATTGCCGTGGACGATGAAACGCGGATCGGCCGTTTCCAGGTTGGAGACGATCAGGTAGCGGTTCATCAGCTTGCCCGCAGCATCCAGCAGCGGAAAATATTTCTGGTTCTGCTGCATGGTCAGGATCAGGCACTCCTGCGGCACCTTGAGGAATTCGGCTTCGAATTCCCCCTCCAGCACCACTGGCCATTCGACCAAACCTGTCACTTCGTCGATCAGTGCATCACCACCAGCGTAAGTCGCGCCGTGGCGGGCGGCCATGGCATCGAGCTTGGCTTTGATGGCCGCGCGGCGTGCATCGAAGCTGGCAATCACCTTGCCTTGCGTGGCCAGTGTATCGGCATAGGCATCGGCACTGGCGACCTCCACCGTACCTTGCGAGAGGAAGCGGTGGCCGCCGCTAACGCGACCGGCTTGCAGATTGAGCACCGAAGCCGGCACCACTTGGGCGCCATGCAGCACGATCAGGCCATGCACAGGGCGCACGAACTGGACTTCATTGGCGCCCCAGCGCATCAGCTTGGGGGCGGGCAGCTTGCGGACAGTCTCGGCGAGTATCGCGTCGATCACACCGGCCAAGGCATCACCCTGCACACGCTGGCGCAGGTAGAGCGCATCGGCCTTGCCGTCGGGCTTGCGTTCGAGCGAGGGAATCACCGAGGCGTCCAGCCCCTTCTTTTCCAGGCTCTTGAGCAGCGGCATGGCCGGCTTGCCCTCGGCATCGAAGGCCACCGCCACGCTGATGATCTTTTCCTCGACTTCGCGCTCGGGCGCTTGCGCCAGCACGCGCTGCACGGCCACACCCAGACGGCGCGGCGAGGCAAACACCTCGAAGGCCGGCTCGGCATCAGCCAGCAGGTGGCGCGCCTTGAGCTCGCCAACAATGGTGTCGGCAAAGGCGCGGGCCAGCTTGGGCAGCGCCTTGGGTGGCAGTTCTTCGGTAAACAGTTCGATCAGCAGGGTTTGGGTCATGACGCTTACACGGTGCTAGGCGCGGCGGGTTGCCGCGCCGGGGTTATCACTTCTTGCCGGCTTCTTTTTCACGGTTGATCTTGCAGACCTGCGTAAAGAAATCCTGCATATAGGTTTGCTGGGTAACGGGGTCAAATACCCACTGGAACCCCGGCACATCCTTGCGGCTGACTTCGTCGTCGTCCTTGTCGTGCAGCTCGATGGCAATGCTGGCCATTTCACTCTTGGCGCAATCGAGCGCAAAGCGGCTGTATTCGCGACGGAAAGTATCGCCGTCCTTGGATTCCTGATCCTTGTCGAAGCTGCGGCGCACCCAGACGTAGACGTACTCGTCGGAGCCGAAGGAATCATCGTGGCCGATCGATTCCCACGAAACCTCGATCTTCATGCCCGGCTGTTCGCCATACAGGCGCCAGTCGGCTGTCTTCTCGTCGGGTACCGGCTCGGGCGGTGCCGCATCGTCGGTGTTCATGTAACTGCCGCCCATCTTGCCGCAGGCGGCTAGCATCAGCATCGTGATCAACAGGGCGGCACGCTTCATGGATCAGTCCTTTTTCAGCATCGGGAAACCGAGCGCCTCGCGTGCGGTGTAATAGGCTTGCGCCACGCCGCGCGACAGGTTGCGGATACGACCAATGTAGGCTGCGCGCTCGGTCACCGAAATCGCGCCGCGCGCATCGAGCAGGTTGAAGGTGTGGCCAGCCTTGAGAATCATCTCGTAACCAGGCAACGCCAACCCGGCTTCCAGCAGGCGCTTGGCCTCGGATTCGTAGTCACCGAACTGCTTGAAAAGCAGCTCCACGTTCGATTCCTCAAACGCGTATTTGGATTGCTCGAATTCGTTCTGGAAGAACACCTGGCCGTAAGTGACCGGCGTGCCGTCGGGCAGGTGCGTCCACACCAGCTCGTAGACGTTTTCGATGTCTTGCAGATACATGGCCAGGCGTTCGAGACCATAGGTGATCTCGCCCAGCACCGGCTTGCAATCGAGGCCGCCCACTTGCTGGAAGTAGGTGAACTGCGTCACTTCCATGCCATTGAGCCAGACTTCCCAACCCAGACCCCAGGCACCCAGCGTGGGGTTTTCCCAGTCGTCTTCCACGAAACGGATGTCGTTGATCGTCGGGTCCAGGCCCAGCGCCTTCAGCGAGCCGAGATACAGGTCCTGGATATTGGGTGGACTGGGCTTGAGCACCACCTGGAACTGGTGATGCTGGAACAGGCGGTTGGGATTCTCGCCATAGCGGCCATCCTTGGGACGGCGGCTGGGCTGCACATAAGCGGCATTCCACGGCTCGGGGCCAATGGCGCGCAAGAACGTGGCCGTATGGCTGGTACCGGCACCGACTTCGGTGTCGTACGGTTGCAGAAGCACGCAACCGTGCTGGTTCCAGTAGTTCTGCAACGTGAGGATGATTTGCTGGAAAGTCAGCATCGCAGCGGGGCTTTTCGTTGATTCGACCATAAGAAGCCCGATTCTACTTGAAGTCGCTGTTTCTACCAGCCGCCAAACACGCGGATCGCCTTGTATGATCGCGGCAATTGTCCGCAAACATCCCCATGCTCCACCTCTACCAATCCAACCGCCTCGAAACCCTGGCCGAACTGCTGGCCGCCGTGCTGGCCCAGCCGCAGGAAGACCCGCTGGCCGGCGAGACGGTGATCGTGCAGGCCAAGGGTCTGGGGCGCTGGCTGACGCTGGATCTGGCGCGGCGCTTTGGGGTGTGCGCGAATGTGGCGTTTCCCTTGCCTGCCTCGTTTCTGTGGCGGCTGATCGAAACCGTGCTTGGCCCGCAACAGCGCCAGGGCGGCTTCAGCCCCGATGCCTTGGCCTGGCGGCTGGATGTCGTGCTGCGCGATGCCCCGCCCGAGGCGCTGGCTGCGTATCTGGCCGGAGGTGATCCGCGCAAGCGCTGGCGACTCGCCACTCGGCTTGCGGATGTGTTCGACCAGTACCTCGTCTACCGCCCCGAATGGCTGGATCGCTGGGAGCACGGCGTGCGGGTGGGCCTGGGTCCCGACGAAGACTGGCAGGCCGCGCTATGGCAGCAACTGGCCAGCGAACGTGATTCGCCGCACCGGGCCGATCTGCTCAAACGGCTGCTGACTGCCTTGCGCAGCGATGCGCCACTGGCCCTGCCCGAGCGCATCACCGTGTTTGGCGTCTCCAGCCTGCCACCGGCGGTAATCGAAGTATTGGCCGCGCTGGCCGAGCGCATCGACGTGTGCCTGTTCATCCTCAACCCCTGTCGCGAAAGCTGGGGCGATTTGAGTCGCGCTGCCGTGCGCGAAGATGCCGCACCGGGCACCGGCGAGCGTTTGCTGGCCGCCTGGGGGCAGCAGGGCCGGGCCTTCTTTGACGCGCTGATCGAACGGTTGCCCGAAGCGCATCTGCTGTTCGACGACAGCGCTGCCCCACAACAACCGCATCTGCTCGGCTGGCTGCAACACGACATCCTCAGTCTGCAACGCCCCGATACACCACGCCTGCTGGCGCTTGAGGACCGCAGCATCGAAGTCCACGTCTGCCATGGCCGCCAGCGCCAGGCCGAAGCGCTCAAGGATGCGCTGCTGGCGCGCTTTGCGGCGGATGCGACGCTGACGCCTGCCGATGTGGTGGTGCTCTGCCCCGATATCGAAGCCTGGGCACCGCATATCGATGCGGTGTTTGGGCTGCGTGATGGTGAACCGCATGTGCCTTATGCACTGGCTGATCGTGGCGCATTGGGCGCATCGCCCTTGCTGCTGGCGCTGATCGAACTGCTGCGCTGGCCCGAGCAGGACTGGGGCGCGGAAACCGTGGCCAACTTGCTGGCGGTGCCGGCCCTTGCGCGGCGCTTCGGCTTTACGCCCGATGATTTGCCGCTGCTGCGCGACTGGATTGCCGAGGCCGGCATCCGCCGTGGGTTCGATCAGGATGCCTTTGCCTGGCAGGCGGGCTTGGAGCGCTTGCTGGCGGGCGTCGTGCTGCCGCCCCAGACAGACAGCCTGCCTCTGTTTGCCCAGCGTGTCCCCGTGAGCGGACTCGATCTGCGCTTCGCCAACCGCGTTGCCGGCCTGCATCGCTTGATCACCACCCTGGCCCGCTGGGCCAGCGTACTGGACAGCGCGCGCCCGCTGGCGGCCTGGGTAGCTTTGCTGCACGATTGGCTGCCGCAACTGTTCGATACCGACGAGGACGACGAAACCGCGCTTGAACCGCTCTACGCCGCGCTGACTGCCCTCGCGCAGCTTGCCCAGGCTGCGCGGCTCGACGGCCCGGCCGAACGCGCTGCAGTGGTCGACTGGCTCGAAGGCCGGCTCGCCGCACCGTCGGGTGCGGGCGGCTTTCTGACCGGCGGCGTGACCTTTGCGCAGCTGGTGCCGATGCGCTCGCTGCCCTTCCGCATCGTGGCCGTGCTGGGTCTGGACGAAGGCGCTTTCCCGCGCGACATGCCGCCCGACGGCTTCGACCTGATCGCGCGCCACCCGCTGCGTGGCGACCGCACACGCCGGCTCGACGACCGCTGGTTGTTCCTGGAAACCGTGCTGGCCGCGCGCGATGCGCTCCTGCTGCTGCACACCGGCCGCGATGCGCGCACCGACGAACCGATTCCGCCCTCGACCGTGATTGCCGATCTGCTCGATGCCGTGCGCAGCGGCTGGGAAACGGCCGATGGCAGCGATGCCGGCAAGGCGCTGCTGGTGCAGCACCCGCTGCAACCGTTCTCGCCGCAACGCTTCGCACCGGGCCGGCCGCCCAGCTTTGCCGCGCGCTGGGCCGCACTGGCCGAACAGATCGGCCGTGGCACGGGCGAGACCGTACCGCTGCTGAGTGCACCGCTGAACCTGCCACTGCCAAACGACTGCACGCTCGATGAGCTGCTCGCCTACAGCCGCGACCCGGGCGGCTGGCTGCTGCGCGCCTGCGGTATCCGCTTCGAACGCGTGGAAGCGCTGCTCGACGAGCGCGAACCGTTCGTGCTTGAACGCGATGCGAGCGACGCGCTGCTAGGCCTGGCCGGCGACCGCGCCGATGATGCCGCCACGCTGCAAGCACTGGGCCACGGTGCCGCCCTGCTGCCCGAAGGCGGACTCGGCAACACCTGGGCCGCGCGGCAGGCCACGGCTTTTGCCCCCGCCGTTGCCGCCTGGCGTGAGGTGGCCGACGCACAAGACAGCCTTACCTTCAGCCTGACCCTGCCACTCAGCGCCGCCCAGACCGGCCGGACGGCCACCGACATGGTGCTCTCGGGCAGGCTGCATGGCCTGCATGCCGAGGGACAAGTGATCCGCCACACCGGCCAGATCAACGACACCAGCCGCATCGCCGCCTGGCTGCGACACCTGTGCCTGTGCGCCAGCGCGCCGGCTGGCGTGGCGCTGCAAACCCGGCTGATCGGCCTCGATGGCGAGCGCCGCTACGGCGCGGTCGATGCGCCCCTCACCCACCTCGCCCACTGGCTGGCGCTGTGGGCGCAGGCCCATCACCAAGCCGCGCCCTGGTGGCCGCGCACCAGTCTGGCCTGGGCCGAAGTGGCCGCGAAACCACGCAAAGCCACCAAAGACAAACCCGAAGAGCATCCCGAGGCCTTGCTCGCGCGCGCCGACGACGCCGCATACAAACGCTGGATCGACCAGACCATTCGTGCTGGCGAAACCCGCAAGGGCGAAGGCGGCTACAGCAGCAACTACGCGCTATGGCGCGGCGTGCTGCCGCTCGATACCCCGTTCCGCGATTGGGCAAGCACACTGTTGCTGCCGCTGCTGGCGCACGAGGAGGCACCGTGAGCTTCGACCTCCTCACCGCAAGGCTAAACGGCCTGCAACTGATCGAAGCCAGTGCCGGCACCGGCAAGACCTGGACGATTGCCGCGCTGTACCTGCGCCTGGTGCTCGAAGCGCGGCTCACGCCCGAGCAGATACTCGTGGTCACCTTCACCCGCGCCGCCACCAGCGAGCTGCGCGGCCGAATCCGTGCACGGCTGGCCGAACTGGCCGACGCACTCGATGGCCGCCCGGCCGATGCGCTATGTGCAGCGTTGATTGCCGATCTGTCTGCCGAGGCACGCGCCGATGCCCGCCAGCGCCTGCGCGCCGCCGTATCGGGCTTTGACGCAGCCGCCATCTATACCATCCACGGATTCTGCCAGCGCGCGCTCGGCGAGCATGCGCTGCTGGCCGGTCTGGAACTGGGCAGCGAGCTGATCACCGACGATGCCGATCTGCTGCAATCCGCCTTCGACCAAGCCTACAAACAGCTACTCGCCAGCGCCGATGCCGGCCTGCTCGACTGGCTGGTGCGCCGTGGCGAAACGCCCGATAGCTGGTGCAAGGCACTGTCGCCCTATCTGGGTCAGCCCTGGCTGCAGATCGTCGCACCCGAGGCCGGTGCCGTCAGCGCCGCCCAAACGGGTTTCGACGCCGCCTTCGCCGCGGCGCAATCGCAATGGCAAACCGATGCGCTCGATGACTTGCGCGCGCGCATCGCCGCCAAGCACTTCAACGGCCAGAAGGTGCGCAGCGACTGGGTGGAAACCAGCCTGGGCCGCTGGCAGCGCTGGCTGGCCGGGCCCAGCACCATCGAGCCGCCCGACAAGTACGACGAGAAATCCCTGCGCCGCGTCGGCATGGCACAGCTGAACGAAGCGCTCAAGACCCCAGCCGATCTACCGCCGCTGTGGCAAGCGCTCGACACCCTGCTCGATGCCCGTACGCAGCTGCTCGCCCTGCGCCAGGCGCAGATCGCCGCCCTGCAAGCGCAGGTGCTGCGCGAAGTCGGCACCACGCTGGCCGCCGGCAAGCAACGCCGTGGCGTGATGAGCTTCAACGACCTGCTGCTGAGCCTGGCTGCTGCGCTCAACGGCGAACACGGCCCAGCGCTGGCTAGCAAGCTCGGCGAGCGTTACCGCGCCGCACTGATCGACGAGTTCCAGGACACCGATCCGCTGCAGTTCACCGTGTTCGAGCGCATCTTCGTCGATCAGGCCGCGCCGACCTTTCTGGTGGGCGACCCCAAGCAGGCGATCTATTCGTTCCGCGGCGCCGATCTGTACGCCTATCTCGACGCACGCGAACGCGCCGATGCGCGCCACACGCTGGGCACCAACCACCGCTCCACGCCGGAGCTGGTGGCGGGCGTGCGCCAGCTGTTCAGGATGGCCGATGCGCCGTTCCTGCTCGATGCGCTCGACTACCCCGAAGTCGGTGCGCACGACGACAAGCCGCGACTCTGCATTGATGCGCGGCCTTTGGCCGGCCTGAGCTGGCAGTGGCTGCACGAGGGTGGCGCCGCAGGCGCCGGGCACCCCGTGGCGTCCTCCTTGCGGGGGCTGCATGATGGTGAGGGCACCGACACCCTCAGCAAAGAAGCCGGCCTGCACGCCGCCTGCGCCCATACGGCACGCACGATCGCCACCCTGCTGACCCTGGGCCGGGCTGGCCGCGCCACGCTGGGCGAGCGCCATGTGGCCGCCGGCGATATCGCCGTACTCGGCACCAGCCACCGCCAGCTCAACACGCTGCAACAGGCACTGGGCGCACTCGGCGTACCCAGTGTGCGCATCGGCCAGGACAGCATCTTTGCCACCGAAGAAGCCGGCGCACTGCTGCAAGTGCTGCTGGCCATGGCCAACCCGGTGGACCGCAGCGTGCGCGCCGCGCTGGCCACGCATCTGTGCGGCTTTGATGCCGCCACCCTGCTGACGCTGGCCGACGACGACAGCGCCTGGGAACCGCAGCTCGCACTGTTCCGCCGCTGGCAGCAGCAATGGCAGCAACGCGGCCCGTTGGCGGCGCTGGAGAGCTGGCTGCTCGATACCGGCGTGGCCGAACGGCTGGCCGGCTGGCGCGATGGCGAACGGCGACTGGCCAATCTGCTGCAACTGTTCGAACTGGTCGAACAAGCCGCGCGCGAACATCTGGGCGCCAGCGCGCTGATCGCCTGGCTGCGCCGCGCGCTGGCCGGTGGCCACAAGGATGCCGATGCCGAGCTGCTACGGCTGGAAAGCGACGCCGCGCGGGTGCGCCTGGTCACTATCCATGCGTCCAAGGGCCTGCAATACCCGATCGTCTTCTGTCCCTTTGTCTGGGACGGGCAGGATGGCGACGCGCTGCTCGACGCGGCGGATTTGGTCAACGACACCACCCTCGCCGTCGCGCACGAAAACCACACGGCCGTGCTCGATTTCGGTTCACCGCAACGGCCCATGCGGCTGGCGCAGGCACGCCGCGAGCGCGTGTCCGAAAAGCTGCGCCTGCTGTATGTAGCGCTCACGCGCGCCGAATCGCAGCTGTGTCTGGGCTGGGGCGGTATCAGCCAGGCAGAGCGCTCGGCGCTGGGCTGGTTGCTGGGCGGCGGTGAGCAGGCCCAACGCGAACCGGCCGACTGGCATGCGCATGTCGATGCGCTGCTGAACCAGCACCCCGAACAAATGGGCTGGCTGGACCTGCCCACACCTGACGTTGCCGCCGACGCACAGCCCGCCGCGCCCGTCATCACACTGGCGAAACTAAACCGGACCTTGCGCTGGCACTGGCAGATGAACAGCTTTTCCAGCCTGACTGCCAATGCCCACGACGAACAGCCCGATCACGACCGCCGCAGCGTGGTGCCGCTGGCCGATATCGTCAGCCTGCCGTATCAGGACATCGCCAGCTTCCCCGCCGGCGCGCGCGCCGGGGTGATGCTGCACGCGCTGTTCGAAACCTGGGACTTTGCCCGCGACGACCACGCCGCGCTGGTGCAACACAGCGAACAGACGCTGGCCGCGCATGGCTTTGATACCGGCTGGGCGGCTTGCGTGGCGCGCATGGTGCAGACCACGCTGGCCGTGCCGATCACACCTGCGGGCGACCGCTTGTTTGGCGTGACGCCGGCGCAAAAACGCGTGGAGCTGGAATTCACCTTCGGTCTGCGCCCGTTTGCCTGGTCGCGGCTCGCGGCCTTGCTGGCCGACCCGGCCCATGGCCTGCCGCGCGAGTTTGCCGATGCGGCTGCACGACTCGACAGCCATGTTGGCAGCGGTTACCTCAAGGGCTTCATCGATCTGGCCTGCGAGCTCGATGGCCGCTACTGGATCATCGATTACAAATCCAACAAGCTCGGCTACAGCACGGCCAACTACACGATGGACGCCATCACCACCGAGATGGCCAACGCCCATTACTACCTGCAAGCGCTGATCTACTGCGTGGCACTGCACCGCTACCTCAAGTGGCGACGACCCGGCTATGTGTACGAGCAGCATTTTGGCGGTGCCAGTTACCTGTTCCTGCGTGGCTTGGAGGCCGCCATGCCCGGCCAGGGTGTGTGGGCCTATGCACCGCCACTCGCGCTGATCGAGGCGCTGGAAACCCTGCTCGATGGAGGCGGCGCCCATGCAGGCTGAACTGCTGTCACCGCTGGCCGCCAGCCTGGGCGACTGGCTGGCGCGCGCCTTCCCCAACGCCGCGCCCTCGGCACTGGCCGCCGCCACGCTCTGCGCCAGCCGCGCGGGCGAAGGCCATGTCTGCATCCGGCTGGATGCCGAAACCGGCAAGCAGTGGGCTAGTGTGCTGCTGCCAGCGCTCGACGAGTGGCTTGCCGCACTCGACGCCAGCGGCTTTGTCGGCAAGGCCGGCGACTTCACCCCGCTGATTCGTGAAGGCACGCGCCTGTATCTGGGCCGCTTGTGGGCCGATGAAGTCACGCTGGCCGAGCAGCTGCGCATTCGCGCCCAGCCCATCGGCGACGCCAAGTGGCCGCAGCAGGTACGCACCTCGCTCGACCCGCTGTTTGCCGGCACAACTAGCGACGACGGTCAGCGCAAAGCCGCTGCCACCGCGCTGCTCAACCGCATCGCCCTGATTTCCGGCGGTCCCGGCACGGGCAAGACGACGACGGTCGCCAAGGTACTGGCCGCAATGGTCGCGCTGGAACCCGACAGCCGCATCCGCCTGGCCGCCCCCACCGGTAAAGCCGCCGCACGCATGCTTGAGGCACTCAACGGTGCCAAAGCGAAGCTGGGCCTCGATCTGGTCACCCTGGCCGCCCTGCCCGATACCGCCATCACCCTGCACCGGCTGCTGGGCTTCCGCCCCGACAGCGCGATACCGCGCCACCACGCCGACAACCCGCTGGCGCTCGATGCGCTGGTCGTGGACGAAGCCTCGATGATCGACCTGGCCCTGCTGCGCGCCTTGCTCGACGCCCTGCCCGCGCATGCTCGCTTGATTCTGCTAGGCGACAAGGATCAGCTCGATGCGGTGGAAGCCGGTAGCGCGTTTGCCGAGTTGGTGGGTTTGGCGGGCTTGAGTGCCGAGGGTGCGACGCGACTCGGGATCGCCACCGGTGCAACCGTCACGCCATCGGCCACAGCCACAGCAAGCAAGGCCAACTTTGGCGACGCCGTCGCCATGCTCACCGTCAGCCACCGCTTCCACGCCGACAGCGGCATCGGCGCACTCGCCCGCCACGCCAACCAAGGCGATGTACCCAGCGCGCTCGCCTTGCTGCAAGCCGACAGCCACGCTGATCTGCACTGGCACGCCGGGCGCGTCGCCGAATGGCAGGGCAAGCTGCTCGCCACGCTAGCCAGCCAGCTGGCACCGTATCGCGCCGCCATCGAAGCGCAGGATATCGCGGCCGCCTGGGCAGGATTCGACCAGCTGCGCCTGCTGTGCGCGCTGCGCGAAGGCCCCGCCGGCGTGAACACCCTCAACACCCTGATCGAAACCCGATTGTGGCGCGCCGACCCGCGCCGCCAGCCCTGGTATGCGGGACGCCCCGTCATCATCCGCAGCAACGACGCTGCCACGGGCCTGGCCAACGGCGATATCGGCCTGACCCTGAGCACAGAAGATGGCCTGCGCGTCCATTTCCCGCAGCAAGGCGGCTGGCGCGCACTGGCCCCGGCACGCCTGCCGGCCCACGACACCGCGTTTGCGCTGACCGTGCACCAATCGCAAGGCTCGGAATTCCGCGAAGCCTGGCTGCTGCTGCCCGACGACGATGCCGCCGTACTCAGCCGCGCGCTGGTCTACACGGCCATCACGCGGGCACGCGAGCGATTTGTGTTGTGGGGATCGGGCACCACCTTGGCCGCCGCGATTGCCCGCGAGAACCGGCGTGAGAGCGGGCTCGCCGAACGTTTGCAGGTCTCCTGACAGGCGGGCGGTCTATACCCGCCGTGTCAGCCGCACCATGGCGGTGCCGGTTGTCGCATGCGGATGGGTTTCGGTGACCGCATAGCCAAAACGCGCATACAGTGCGATCAGCCCGTGATTCGTCGCCGATGTCCAGGTCGCCAGTTCGGGTACGTGCTGGCTCAGCAACCAGTCCTCGCCAGCCCCTAGCAAAGCGCTGGCAATACCGCCGCGGCGGTGCTCTGGCGCCACATAGCTGGTCGAGAACAAACCATGGTGCCCCGCCTCCCCGGCTTGTTCAACGCGCACAATCGTATGGCCCGCGATCTGCCCATCGGGTAACTCGGCCAGCAGCACCTGCGCCGCTTGGGCCCGGCCATCCAGATGGAAACGCACACGATCCTGCAACCAGTCGAGGCTGTACATCGCCGTACCGGCCGCTTCACCTTCCACCTCGATCAACGTGGCGCGCATGCGCGCAGCGACGAGGGTGATTTCGATGTCGCTGGCCGGGTTGATCGGACGGATGCGGATGGCGGCGGGGCTCATTGACCGGCGCCTTCGGCAACGCGTCGCTCGAACACCCACACCATCGCCCCCAAGCCCGGTGGCAGCACCAGCCGGGCGAGGTCCTCACGCGCCTGCATGTCGAACAGGGTCTGGCTGCGGTAGTCGGCCCAGTTGCCGGTCATGAACTGCGAGCGGCTGCCGATCACGATATAGGTCTGCACGCTGCGGGTGCGGAATACCTGGCGCTCGAAGCGGTTGTTGGCCGGGGGCCAGCAGCAGATCGCGACTTCGGGTTGCTGTTGGCGCAGCGCGTCGACGGCATCGAGGCGCGCCACGTCGTCCGATGGATGCGTTTGTGCCGACCAGCTGCCATCGTCGCTGGCGCGGACATCCACGCCGGCTGCGCGCAGAAAGCGGCTCAATGTGCCATCGCCAGCTGCCAGCTCGCTGCATGTGCGCGTGCCGATGATCTGCGCCAGCGCGGCAATCAGTTCGCGGCTGAAAAAGCAGTAGATGCCGCGCTTTTCCACCAGCGGCATCAAAAGGCGCTTTTGCGTGATCAGCGGCCAGACCAGATGAAAGACGCGCAGGCCTACCGGTTTGCGCTTGAGGCCGCCCGCAAACAGCAGACGCTGGAGCACAAAGCCGTTGTAGAAATTGAAGCGGGCCTTGCCAGAATGGACGCCCGTGGCAGAGGCAAAGGCGTACTGGCGTATCGCCAGATCAGTCATGCGCTGGCGTACCTGCTGCTGTACCAGGGCCGCAAAGGCGCGGCCGTCGCGCTCGCCGCTGAGGAAGTTGGGGGCGGCCTGTAAACGGGCCGCAGCCCGCTCAGCCACAGCCTTGAGTTCAGCAGGGTCGCGGCGTTCGAACACGCCGGCGAGTTCCTGCTGCACCTGCGCCCAATCGTCGGGACAGGCTTCACACAGCGCGACCAGGCCCGGCTTGCTTGCAAGCCAAGCCAACAGGTCCGAGGCGGTGTGGTGGTGACTCATGGCTTGTCGGTACAGCCCTCCGTCACAGGCTCGCTGATGCGGAAGTAGTGAGAGAAATCACCGTTGCGCTCCTCCAGGGTGAAGGCATCTTCACTGGAAGAGGGGCGCATCTTGTTGATGTCGAGCGGCCACACCACGGTGGATGCCGGCATCCAGACAAACTTGTTCTCGAACACGCTCCAATTGCCGCTGAAAGTGTCGCCGCCGATTTCCTTGCCGATCGGCCAGGCTTTGAACTTGCCACCGGGTGCCAGGCGGATCAGGAAGCTGTGGTGCTTGCGCACCATGATCCAGTCGCCCTGATAACGGCAAGGCGCGATCGGCATGGCCGCCAGAATACGCAACACTTCATCGGCCTCGGCGCTGCCCGCCCAGCCGGTTTCCTTGGCGACACACGAAGCCATCTGTTGCGCCACCTGCATGCCGTTGTCGCCCATCTCCATGGCTTGCAGACTGGCACGGATGCGGCACATGTTCTCCTGCCGGCCCGACTGAACAAAAATGTTGAGCGCGACAACCATGACAAAACCGAGCACGACCGTGCCCGCAATGATGAACGGCTTGGGTACGGCAATAATGGACATGCCCGGTCTCCCGACGGGGTTAGCGATCTAGCCGGGCAAAAACCCGTGCTGCGGCAGCAATGGTGTCGGCGATATCGGCATCGCTGTGCGCGGCCGAGACAAAACCAGCCTCGTACAGCGCGGGCGCTATGTAGACGCCCTCGTCGAGCAGGCCGTGGAAAAACGCATTGAAGCGCGGCTTGTCGGTGCTCATGACTTCGCCGTAAGTCTTGGGTGGCTGCGGCGTGAAATACACACCGAACATACCGCCCACCGCATCGGCCGAGAAGGTCTGGCCGGCCGCGCGACCGGCGGCTTGCAGGCCATCGGCGAGTGCTTTGGTCTTGGCGGTAAGGCTGTCAAAGAAGCCCGGCACGCTGATCAGTTCCAGCGTCTTCAAACCTGCTGCCACGGCCACCGGGTTACCGCTGAGCGTGCCGGCCTGGTACACCGGGCCCAGCGGGGCGATCTTGGCCATCACATCGGCACGGCCGCCGAACGCGGCCAGCGGCATGCCGCCGCCAACCACCTTGCCCAGCGTTGTCAGGTCCGGCGTCACATCATGCAGGCCTTGTGCGCAGCCGAGCCCGACGCGGAAACCGGTCATCACTTCGTCGTAGATCAGCAGTGCGCCGTGCTTTTGCGTCAGCGCGCGCATGGCGGCGACAAACTCGGCACTGGGGCGGACCAGATTCATATTGCCGCAGAAGGGTTCCACGATGATCGCGGCGATGTCGTCGCCCTTCTCTGCAAACACCTGTTCGAGCTGGGCGACATCGTTGTAGGTCAGCACGATCGTATGCTCGGCCACACTGGCTGGCACGCCGGCGCTGGACGGGTTACCGAAGGTCAGCAGGCCCGAGCCGGCCTTGACCAGCAGGCTGTCGGAGTGGCCGTGGTAGCAGCCTTCAAACTTGATCAGCTTGTCGCGGCCGGTAAAGCCGCGCGCCAGGCGAATCGCGCTCATCGTCGCCTCGGTGCCGCTGGAGACCAAGCGCACTTTTTCCATCGAGGGCAGCATTTCGCACAGCAAATCGGCCAGATCGATCTCGCGCTCGGTCGGCGCACCAAAGCTCATCCCCTCGGCCGCCGCCTTCTGCACCGCCTCGACCACGGCCGGGTGGGTGTGACCCAAGATCAGCGGGCCCCAGGAGCCCACGTAGTCGATATAGCGCTTGTCGTCGGCATCCCACACATAGGCGCCGCTGCCCTTCTTGAAAAAGCGCGGCGTGCCACCCACGGCACCAAAGGCGCGCACCGGCGAGTTCACGCCACCGGGAATATGGCGCTGGGCGCGTTCAAACAGCTGATCGTTCTTGCTCATGGTGTTTCCTTGCTTGCTCGTTTTGCTGCCGCGGTGGGTATGGGCGGCGGTGCGTTCGTGGGCCGCCACGCGGCGGATCAACAGATCGTCGGCCACGTGTTCAGGCCTTACTCCACGTGGGCCAGGGGTGCTGGCTCAGGTGCGAATTGGTATAGCGCGGGTCTTCGGTCACTTCCTCACCCAGCCAGTCGGGGCGCACATAGGTCTCGTCCTCGCTGCCGAGCTCCACCTCGGCCAGTACCAGCCCGGCGTTATCGCCGAAGAATTCATCGACTTCCCAGATGTGGCCGTTCAAGGGTATGCGGTGCCGTTTCTTCTCGACCACCATCGGGCACATGGCGGCGAGGATAGTCTCGGCATCCGCGAGCGGCACCGGGTACTCGAACTCGTGGCGCGACACATTGCTGATGTTCGATTTGAGCGTGAGCCAGGCTTGCTCCCCCTTGATGCGCACGCGCACGGTGCGTTCACGCTCGACCGAGAGGTAGCCCTGCTTGAGCCATTCGCCCTCGGCCAACCCGCGCCAAGCGTCGGTCTTGAGCAGGAAGCGGCGTTCGATTTCCTGCGCCATCAGAACGGCTTCACGACGACGAGGATGACGATGGCTATCATCAGCACGGTCGGGATCTCGTTGAACCAGCGGAACCACACATGGCTACGCGTATTGCGGCCGGCGGCAAAATCGCGCACCAGTTTGGCGCAATAGATATGGAAGGCGCCCAGACCGAGGACCAGCGTGAGCTTGGCATGCATCCAGCCGCCGCCAACGAACTCCCAGCCCAGCAGGAAACCGTACCAGACACCGAAGATCACGGCGAGCTTGGCCAGAATGGTGGTAAAGCGTAGTAACTTGGATTCCATCAGCGCCAGTTGCTGTTTGGTGGCCACGTCATCGACCATGGCATGGTTCACGAACAGGCGTGGCAGGTACAAAAGACCCGCCATCCAGCTGATGACGAAAATGATGTGCAGGGCTTTGACCCAGAGCATAAAAATTCCTAGCAAAAAGAGAGGTGACTAGCCCTTGTTGCGGGCGACTTCATAGAGCGGGACAACGCGGGGCATCAGCGCTTGCATCTCGCGGATACGCGTGTCGTTGGAGGGATGAGTAGACAGAAACTGGGGGGGCTGGCCACCGCCCACGGCGGCCATTTTTTGCCACAGGGTGATGGCGGCACGGGGGTCATAGCCGGCACGGGCAGCCAGCTCAAGGCCAATGGCATCGGCTTCGGATTCATGCTTGCGGCTGTGCGGCAGGCTGTAGGCCACCGTGGCCACCTGGTCAGCCAGACTCAGGTATTGATCGTATTCGCCACCGGTCACCGCCGAGAACAGTTGCAGGCCGATCTGCTTGGCGTAAACCTCGCTCATGCGCTCGCGGCCATGCTCGCGCAGGGCGTGGGCCATTTCGTGGCCCATGATGGCGGCGATTTCATCGTCGCTGAGTTTGAGCCGTTCGACAATGCCGGTAAAGAACATGATCTTGCCGCCGGGCGCACAGTAGGCGTTGAGTTCATCATTGCGCTCGACGTTGACTTCCCAAGGCCAGCCCAGCGCGTCCTTGCGGAACGCCACGACTTGCGGGATCAGCTTTTGCGACACAGCCCGGACGCGCTTGGTAATGGCCGCATCCGTATTCAGGCGTCCTTGCTTGCGCGCCTGATCCAGCGAGCCGGCATAAGACTGCGCCGCCATCTGGTTCACCTGTTCGTTGGAGAGCAGGGCAAACATGCGTTGCTTGCGCTCCACGCCGATAGCGCCACCTTCGGTGGTGGAAACCTGGGTACAGGCCGTCAGCCATGTCGCCATGGCGGCCAAAAGCAAACGACGGGTGAAGGAAGCGGTCATGGTGGATATTGAGTCCTGTATCTGCAACGCTCGGTATTACTTTTCCATCTGGCGGATACGATCGAGCTCGTAGCTGGTCTTGGCGATATTGCGGGCCTCATCGAAACGGCGCTCATTGATGAGCTTGTTCAGCATGTACTGACGCTCACGCTCGACGCGCTCCTGCGCATGACGGGCCTCGCGCTCGCTGCGCTCTTCTTGCTGGTTGGCCTCCCGCTCGGCCCTAGACGCTCGCATCTCCGCCTCATACTGCGCCCGGCGACTGGCAGACTCGGCCTCGTAGCCTTTCTGGCGCGTCCAGGCGGCATAGTCTCTGTCACGGGCTTCTTGGGCCCTGCGCGCTTCATAGTCAGGATCCTGACTGGCCGGCGCGTACCGCTGGGTCTGTTCGGCTTCCCGCGCGATCAGGTGCTCGGCTTCGGCACGCAAGGTATCTGCTTGACGCTGGGCAATACGGAAGGTGTCACGATACTCGCGATCTGCGGCGTATTTGGCCCATAGCTTCCAGCCGGCAAAGGCAAACCCGGCCAACAGCAAGGTGCCACCCAGCATGAGCCAGACCGGTGTACCGCCCTGACGGGCCGTTCTCACGGACTCAGCCTTGGAAAGCTCGATGGTAGCGGCCTGGCCTGCTTGCAGACTGGCGTCGTAAACCGAACGACGCACCGGGCTCATCAGGGTTTCATAAGCCTGCTGCAATTGCTGCAGACGCGCGGCGCGTTGTTGCGGGTCGATGATTTCGCCCACCACCTTCTGCAGCTCGTCATAGGCACGCTGGATCTCAGCCTCGTTCGCAGTGGGCGGGATGCCCAGCACGGCGTAGTAGGTCTTGCCCTGCGGACGGGTCGTCATGGCCCGGGCTCCTTAGATGGCAACCATCTCGAAATCGTCCTTGCGGGCGCCGCAATCCGGACAGGTCCAGTTCATCGGCACATCCTCCCAGCGGGTACCGGGCGCAATACCATCATCGGGGCGGCCTTCCGCCTCGTCGTAGATAAAACCGCAAATCAGGCACATGTATTTTTTCATGACTTAAACCGGGTCCGGGAATCGAATCGGCTAGAATTCTAACCGAAGCGACCTTCGCCATCGCGATTGCCGCACCATCTGTCTGCATCTGATCAAATCCGGGCGTTTTCTGCCCCACTTTCCCGAGAATCGTCCCCCTCATGACCGCCACTCCCCCCATTGTTCTGGTGTTCGCCGGCAACGACCCCTCCGGCGGCGCCGGTCTGTCTGCCGACCTGCTGACACTGGCCTCGCTGGGCTGCCACCCGCTGCCGGTCATTACCGCCATCACCGTACAGGACACGGCCGGCATGGAAGAGTTTGTCGCCACCGAGGCGGATCTGGTGTCGGATCAGGCGCGCTTCGTACTGGAAGACATGCAGATCGCCGCCATCAAGGTCGGGGTGATCGGCAGCATCGAGAACCTGACCGTGATTGCCGAGATCGCGGCAGACTATCCGCACATCCCGCTGATACTGGACCCGGTGTTTGCCACCGGCGAGGGTGATGAATTTGCCGGCGACGACCTGGTCAGCGCCATGCGCGAGTTGCTGTTGCCGCATACCACCCTGCTCACACCCAACAGCCTGGAAGCCCGCCGGCTGGCATCGGATGACCAGGACGAGCAGGATGGCCTCAGCGTGGATGAGGCCGCACTGCGCATCCGCCAGTTCGGCCCCGAATACGTGCTGGTGACCGGCACGCACGAGCAGACGCCCAATGTCAGCAATGTGCTGTTCGGTCAGTCGGGCCGCGTCCGTGTGGATTCGTGGGATCGCCTGCCGGGCAGCTACCACGGCTCGGGCTGCACACTGGCCTCCGCGGCTGCGGCCTTTATCGCCAATGGTCTGGAAATCAGCCAGGCGGTGCGCAAGGCGCAGGAATACACCTGGGATACCCTCAAGCAGGGCTTCCGCCCCGGCATGGGCCAGTGGATACCCAACCGGCTTTACTGGGCGCAGCAGGACGCGCCCGATGCCGGTATCGACAGCGAAGACTGATGACGCTGCCCGAGGGCCTGTACGCGATCACGCCGGACTGGGCAGACAGCCCGCGCTTGGTCGCCGCCGTCAGCGCTGCGCTGCAAGGTGGCGCACGCATTGTCCAGTATCGCAACAAGCTCGCGGACGCCGCGCTGCGCCATGAGCAGGCCAGCGCGCTGCTGGCGCTGTGCCACGCAGCGCAGGTGCCGCTGATCATCAACGATCACCTCGATCTGGCACTGGCCATCAATGCCGACGGCCTGCATCTGGGGGGGGATGACGGCGATCTGGCCGCCGCCCGCGCAGCGCTCGGGCCACACAAGCTGCTGGGGGCCTCGTGCTACAACCGTATCGAACTTGCGCAGGCGGCGCTCGCCGCCGGGGCTGACCATGTGGGTTTTGGCGCGGCGTTTGTCTCGGGCACCAAGCCACAGGCCGTGCGTGCCGAGGCCGATCTGTATCGCCGGGCCTGTGCCACGCTGGACGCGCCCGTGGTGGCGATCGGTGGTATCACCGTCGCCAATGGCGCCCGCTTGATTGATTGCGGGGTAAAACGGCTTGCCGTGATCGGCGGCCTGTTCGATGCAGAAGACGTGGCCACACAGGCCGCGCGGTTTACCGCCCTGTTCTGATACCGCAGCCGGCTCAGATTGCGCCGGTCTCGCGCAAGGCGGCGGCAATTGCCTCGGCCATCTGCCGGTAACCTGCCTCATTGGGATGGATGGGATCGCTCTTCAGATTGCGGTCGGCCAGCACTTCCGCCAGCACCTCGTCTTCCAGCGCCACGCCATACTCCTGGGCCAGCTCGGCATAAAAGTCCGGCACGCTCAGGCCCAGCCCCGGCTTGGGCGTGGCGACCAGCAATACTGGCACGCCGCGCGCTTTGGCCAGATCGAGCATGGCGCGCAGATGGGCAACCGTCTCGGCCTCAGGCTGTTTGCGCAGGAAGTCGTTGCCACCCAGGCACAGTATCAGCAGCTTGGGCGCATGTGCATCCAGCGCCTCGGCCAGCCTCGCGCGGCCATCTGCCGTGGTATTGCCCGGAATGCCTTCATTGACCACCTCGCGGCTGATCAAGGCTTGCAGCACGGCAGGATAGCTTTGTGCCGGCTGCACGCCGGTGCCGTAGGTCAGGCTATCGCCAAAGGCCAGCACGGTGGCGCCACCAGCCAGGCGCGGGTACTCGACCTTGGCGCCACAGGCCAGCACCAGCAGGGTCAGGACAAGGGCAATCGCGTGGCGAAGCATGGCTCGTCCGTCCCTGTTCAATCAGCCGATCACAGCTTCTTCAACTGCTTCTGCGCTTCGCTGGCCGCATCGGTGCCGGGGTAAGCCGCAACCAGTTCCTTGAGCGTCTTGATCGCCCCTTTCTTGTCGCCCTTTTCCAGCTGCACGCTGGCAATGGCGCGCAAGGCATCGGGTGACTTGGGGTGCTCGGCGTAGCCATCCACCAGCTTGCGCCAGCTCTGCTGCGCGGCGGTGCCATTGCCGGCCTGGGCCTGCGCCATGCCCAGCCAGAACAGGGCGCTCGGTGCCGCGGCCGTGGCCGGATACTTGCCAGCGACCTGGCCCAGCGCTTCCACGGCCGGCTTGAGCTTGCCGTCGCGGTACAGGTTGTAGGCGGCCTCGTACGCGGCAGCCGCATCGGCCTCGACCTGGGCTTTCTGGGCCTCGGCGTTCGGCGTGCCGGTCTGGCCGCGGCCTTCCTCCATGGCGCGCAGGCGACCATCGAGATCGACATACAGATCTTGCTGACGCTTCTGCAGGCCCTGCAGATTGAAACCGATCACTTCCAGCTCACCGCGTAGCTGGGCGATCTGCTGCGATAGCTCGCTGATCTGTCCCACCACTTCGAGCAGCTTCTGCGCATTGCGGGTATCGAGTTCGCTGACGCGCTGTTCGATCGCGCTGAGACGGGCTTCGGATTGGGCGCGCAGCTCGCTGATCTGCTTGCGGGCTTCATCGTCGTCAAACAGGCCCGCTTGGGCAGGCAGGATCAGGGCGGCCACCAGGGCCAGACGGAGCAGGCGGTTCGACTTCATGCTGTTTGGCTTCAGGCTGTATGGCTTCATTGCGGCATTCCCAAAAGACTACGCCCCGTGACGGGCACGGGGCGTAGCGTAATGCAAAGCAGCGCGGGACGCGATTACTCGCCGTCGTAAATCACATCGGCACGACGGTTTTCAGCCCAGCTGGCTTCATCGGCACCGGTAGCACGCGGCTTTTCTTCGCCGTTGCTGGTGGCTTCGACTTGCGATTCCTTGGCGCCAACCACGGCGACGGCCTTGCGGACGGCTTCAGCACGCTTCTGACCCAGGGCCAGGTTGTATTCGCGGCTGCCGCGATCATCGGCATTGCCTTCAACGCGAACCGAGCGGTTCGGGTTGGCGGCCAGGAAGCGGCCATGGGCCTCTACCAGCGCTTGCTGGTCAGCACGGATGTCGTACTTGTCGTAGTCGAAGTAGATGCCGCGCTTGGACAGTACGTTGTTCGGGTCCTTGAGCGGGTCCAGCTTGGCAGGTTCGGCAGGCTTCACCGGGGCAACCACAGGTGCCTGTGCAGTTTCAACCGGCTTGGACTCAACCGGGGCTTCCTTGGGGGTGCTGGCACAAGCGGCGAGCAGACCCAGCAGGGCCAGGCTGGCAAGGCTTTTCTTCATCATGTTTCGACTCCTGAACAGTTAGATGTAAACAAAATCACGGTATTACGGCAGCCGGCTGACGGCAAGCGGGGTCGCGTACGGCCCCCAGGCTGGCTCGCGGGTATCACCGCTGGCGGAGAGTCGCTGGCTGAACTGGCCGTCCGCAGAAACGGTAGCCAGTACGCCGCGACCACCAGCCTGGCTGGCGTAGAGAATCAGCTTGCCGTTGGGGGCATAGCTGGGCGATTCATCCGCGCCGCCGTTAGTCAGCGTCAGGGTCTGGCGGGTAGCCAGATCCATGGTAGCAACCACAAATCGACCATTTTCACGCCGGATGAACGTCATCGAACGGCCATCGGGCGAAAAAGTCGGCGACACATTATAGCTGCCTTCGAAGGTCAAGCGTTGGGCTTCTCCACCCGAGGCCGGCATCAGATAGATTTGCGGGCTGCCACCACGATCCGATGTAAACGCGATCTGGCTGCCATCGGGCGAGTAACTGGCCTCGGTATCAATCGAGAAACTGCGGCTCAGACGGCGCGGTGCACCACCTCCGGTATCCACGGCGTAGATCTGCGAAATGCCGTCCAGTGTCAGCGTGACGGCCAGGGTGCGGCCATCCGGCGAGAATGCCGGCGCGCTGTTGCTGCCCTTGAACGCCGCAACCGCGCGGCGTGTACCGGCATACAGATCCTGCGTGTAGACGATGGGTTTCTTGCGCTCGAAACTCACATAGGCGAGCTTGCGGCCATCCTGCGACCAAGCGGGGGACAGGATGGGTTCGTTCGAATCAACCACGGTTTGCGCATTGTGACCATCGGCATCGGCAATCTGCAGCTGGTAGCGCTTGCCCTGCTTGAGCACATAGGCAATGCGCGTCGAAAATACGCCGCGCTCACCAGTCAGCGCTTCGTAGATCTGGTCAGCCAGCTGATGCGCGGCACGGCGGGTGTCCGCAGCCTGGGCGCGCAATTCAAAGCCGGCGAGCTGCTTCTGGCTCAGGGTATCGAACAGGCGCAGGCGCACCTGGACCGAGCCATCGGCATTGGGAGTGACCGAACCGGTCGCGAGCGCATCGGCCCCGCGGGTTTTCCAGTTGCCTAGCTCGGGCTTGGCCGGCGTTTCGGCCACCGGCACGCTGCCGGCTTCCACCAGACGGAATCGCCCGGTACTGGCCAGATCGGCGCGGATCACATCACTGATGGATTGCTTGAGCACCACCTCGCCAGTCAAGCCGGCAATCGCTACCGGCAACTGACGCGCACCGGTACCGGTGACTTCGATGGTGATATCCGCTTGGGCACTGAACGCGACACTGGCCAGCAGCAGGCTGACAAGGCGCAGGAATGAGCGTTTAGATAAGGTCATGGAGCCGGTATTTGATCTTGTGGGTCTGGAAAGGGGCGGGGTCGAGACCGGCAGGCATATCCGGATAGCGCCCGGCTTTTTCGATGGCACGGCGCACCGCCGTATCGAAAGCCTTCACGCCACTGGATTTGACGGTCTTGACCGAACGTACCCGCAGATCCGGCCCGAGTACAACCTGTACCAGCGTTTCCGGATTCCCACGGGGCAGGGTCTTGGGCTTGTACAGCATGTGCCCGCGTATCAAACGACGTACCTTGTCCACATACTCACCCAGCAATTGTTCGCGGCTGGGCGGCGGCGGAGGTGGCGGTTCGACCACCACCGGGGGCGCAGGTTCCACCGGCGGGGCAAGAGGTGCGGGCGGCGGCAAGGGCTTGGCGCAAGCGCCCAGCACCAGGATCAGGATCAGGGAGGCGGCCAGCGCCGCACGCAGTCTATTCATCACGTAAGCGGTACTTGAGGGTGTGCTTGCGCAGCTTGCCGAAGTCCGCGCCCGCCGTCAGTGCAGGATACTGGCCTGCACGCAGGATGGCGCGCTTCACGGCGTCGTCAAACGCCACCACACCGCTGGATTTCTTGAGTTCTGCGCCCATCACGGTCATGTCGGGCAGCAGGGTGACTTCGAACTCGGCCTCCGGGTTACCGCGGCCATCGTCCGGGTAGCTCATGTTGCGGCGGATCAGGTTGCGTACCTTGCCGTAGTAAGCATCCATCGCCCCGGCACGCGCCGAGGCCTCAGCCGCCTGCTGGCGCGCCGCCAGGGCAGCCAGTGACACGCTCGCATCCACCGGCGGGCGCTCGAACTTGTTGGCCAGCTCAGCCAGCACCTTGTTGGGTTTGGCCTCGGGCTTTTTGGGCTCCGGCTTGGGTTCCGGCTTTTTCGGTTCGGGTTTCTTCGGTTCGGGTTTGGGCTCAGGCTTTTTGACGGGCTTGGGCTTTTCGATCTCGATATCGGGTTTGACCGGCGCCGGTTCAGGCGCTGGCTCGGGCTCGACTTCGGGCTCGGGCGGCTGAGGTGCCGGCGGCGTCTCGACCTGCGGTTCAGCCGCAGGCGGAGGCGGCGGCGCTTCCGACCACAGCTCGACTGACATCGGCGTCACCGGCTCGGTGCGCCATTGCACGCCCACGTACAGCATCAGCCCGATCAGCGCATGCACGGCCACCGCAAGACCAAACGATAGCCCCGGGTGCTCACCGCGCTGGACGGCCGTGCTGATCCTTTGTGCTGCTGCGCTCATGACTTGGGCATGACCTCAAGACCCACGCGCTCGACGCCACCTTTCTTGAGCGCATCCATCACCTTGACGATGGCCTCGTAGCGGACTTCCTTGTCACCGCTGATCAGCACCGGGCGATTCTGCGCCGCCATGCGCGACTTGATGGTGGCAATCAGGGATTCGGTGTCGTTGATCTTCGTCTTGATGCCGGCATCGTCCAGCTGCATCAGCTCGTCGCGATCCACCATCACCCGCAACGGCTTTTCATTGAGCGCGCGATCCGCCTTGGCCACCGAGGGCAGATTGACGACACCCGGTTGCAGCATGGGAGCGGCAACCATGAAGATCACCAGCAGTACCAGCATCACATCGATATAGGGCACGACATTGATATCGGCCTTGGCGCGGCGTTGTCGGCGGGCCATGTTGTTTTCCTTGTGCGTGGCAGGCAGCGCGCCCGCTCACTCAGTATTGTTTGATGCGGAAACCGCGCGCTTTGAGCAGTTCCAGCAGGCTATCTGGCCCCACCAGATGGGCGGCGCCCACGACCACCAGTGCCGGCTTGGGACCAGCCAGACTGACCACGCGCTCGGCCATGCCGCGGTTGCGCTGCGCCAGCAGCTTGTCGTTGAGGCGACGGCTTACCGCATCGTTGGGAATGTTCTCTTCGATCAGACGGCGCATGGCGGCCACATTGCCGTTCTGCCAGGCCACGACCATCGCCTCGAACATGGGCTTGAACTGCTGCTTGGCAATCGGCTCCAGTGCCCCCAGCAACACGGCCAGACTCTCTTCCGTACTCAACCCGTCGAGCAGGTCGAACTGGGATTTGAGGGATTCCAGCTCCACCACCTTCTTGCCGTCGGTACGCGCACGCTGCAGCAGGTGCATGTCGATACCGTTCTGTGGCTGATAACCAAGGCGCTGCATTTCCATGATCGACAGCATCAAACCCAGCAGCCAGGGCTTCATGCGGTCGGCCGCCACGCGCGGCAGGTTGATGCGCGCGAGTACGCGATCCAGCTGGCGGTTCTGTGCCGGGCTCAGCATCGCGCCCACGCTCTGGTCGGCCGGCAGCATGGCCATGGCCATCAGCGGCGCGATTGCGGTGAAGTCGGTCACATCGGCCTCGACAGCCACGGCGTCCGATTCCTTGTAGGCCGCCTCAATCGCCGGGGCCAGCGGGTACAGATCGGCGCGGCCCACATGGATGGAACCCATGAGCCATACCCGCTCGCCGTCGCGCTCGGCTTCCCACAGAAACGACTTGGCCTGCGCGGCGCTTGCCACGCCCGCCAGCAGTACCCAGAAGAACAGCAGGCGCAGCGCGCCCAGGATGCGCATCATTTGCCGACTTGCCGTTGCAGAATGTTGCTGAACTCTTCGATGAAGCTGTCGAAGCGGTTGGCCAGACGGTCCACATCGTGCGAAAAGCGGTTGTAGGCCACCACGGCCGGAATGGCGGCGAACAAGCCGATGGCCGTGGCCACCAGCGCCTCGGCAATGCCGGGTGCCACATGCGACAAGGTGGCCTGACCCACATTGGAGAGGCCGCGGAAGGAATTCATGATGCCCCACACCGTGCCCAGCAGACCTACATAGGGCGAGATGGAACCCACGGTGGCAAGGAAGTTGGTGTGCGCATCAAGGCGGTCCACCTCACGCTGGCAGGCGGCTTTCATGGCGCGGCGCGTGCCTTCCATCAGCACACCGATATCGATGCCGGCCTGACGGCGCAGCTTGAGGAATTCGGTAAAGCCAGCCTCGAAGATTTTCTCCATGCCCACGCCGTGGCCATCGCGGCTCAGCTGCTGATAGAGGGCATTGAGATCGGCCCCGCTCCAGAACGAGGACTCGAAGCTATCGGTCTTGGCCTTGGCATGACGCAGGCCGAACCACTTCACGAAGATATGCCACCACGACAGCAGCGACATCAGGAACAGGATGCCCATGACAATCTGCACCACCACACTGGCTTCGGCGATGAGGCTGAAGATGGACATGTCATTAGTCGTCAATGTTGCTTCCAACGGGGTATTCCTTGCGGGTCAGATTCCAAGATCGATGCCGACGCGACGAGCCAGACGGGCAGCGATCAGATAACAGATCACCATGACCGCCAGACTGCCGATGAAACTGGCCCAGAAAGACCAGCCACGGCGCAGCAGCAAAGGCAGTACAACAAAAAACGGCAGGCTGGGCAGCACAAACCAGAGCGTGGACCAGGACATCTCGGCCACGGCCTGCACATTGCGCTGCTCCACATACACCCACGCCAGGGCCAGCAGCGACACCAGCGGCAGCGATTTGATCAACCCGCCCCAGCCGGGGCTCCACTTGGCCACCTCGGTCACGGCCACCAGCATCAGCGCCGCCAGCACGAGTTTGATCAGGTAGTAGCTCATGCCCGCCCAGCCAAGTCGGGCATTATCGCAAAAGCCGGCATATCAGTCGCCAAACAGATCATTGCCACGGCTGGCCGGCTTGAGGCCGAAGTGTTCATACGCCAGCAAGGTCGCCATGCGCCCGCGCGGCGTACGCTGCAACAGACCCTGCTGGATCAGATACGGTTCCAGCACATCCTCGATGGTATCGGACGCCTCGCCGATCGCCGCGGCTACATTGTCGAGGCCCACCGGGCCGCCGCCGAACTTCTCGATCACGGCGGAGAGCAGCTTGCGGTCCATCACATCAAGCCCAGCATGGTCCACATCCAGCATGGTCAGCGCGGCATCGGCGGCATCGCGGGTGATGCGGCCATCGTATTTGACCTCGGCAAAGTCGCGCACGCGGCGCAGCAGGCGGTTGGCGATCCGCGGCGTACCGCGCGAGCGGCGAGCAATCTCGAAGGCGCCGTCGGCGTCGATCTCCACATTGAGCAGGCCCGCCGAGCGCGTGACGATGCGTGTCAGCTCATCGGGCGTGTAGAACTCCAGCCGCGCCACAATGCCGAAACGGTCGCGCAGCGGGTTGGTCAGCATGCCCGCGCGGGTGGTCGCGCCCACCAGCGTGAACGGCGGCAGATCGAGCTTGACCGAGCGCGCCGCCGGGCCTTCGCCGATCATGATGTCGAGCTGGAAGTCCTCCAGTGCCGGATAAAGGATTTCCTCCACCACCGGGCTCAGGCGGTGGATTTCGTCGATGAACAGCACATCGTGCGGTTCCAGATTGGTGAGCATGGCGGCCAGATCGCCAGCGCGCTCCAGCACCGGGCCCGAGGTCTGGCGCAGGTTCACGCCCAGTTCGCGGGCGATGATGTTGGCCAGGGTGGTCTTGCCCAGACCCGGCGGACCGAACAGCAGCACATGGTCGAGCGCCTCGCCGCGCTTCTTGGTGGCCTCGATGAAAATCTGCAACTGGCCACGGGCTTTTTCCTGACCCACATACTCATCGAGCTGTTTGGGCCGCAGCGCGCGCTCCAGCGCCTCTTCCTGGCTGGACTGGCGGCTAGGGGTGACAATGCGTTCGGGCGCGGCGGTAGCAAGTTTGTCGGTCTGGATCACGCTGATTCCTTGATGCGGATCGAGTTGTTACCCACCATCTCGACCCAGGCCGGCCATTTTCCGCCATAAACGGCTTCGGGCGAAAAGCTGCTGCTGTCATAGCGGGCGAGCGCAGCATCCAGATCAGCGCGCACCGCCTTGAGCGAAGCCCATTTGACCTTCTTGTGACGCGTAATGGCTGCGCGCAGCTGCTGCTCGTAATCAGCCTGGGTCAGTGGTGCGGAACGAGCGGGCTCGGTGGGTGCAGACGGTGTCGGCGCCACACCGCCATTGCCAGCCTTGGGCCGCACCATCAAGCCGTTGCGGTGGCTTTGCAGCTCGAACAGACCCGATTTGCGCAGCATGTCGGAGAGTTTGCCGAAACCATAGTTGCGCGAGTCGAATGCCGGTTGCTGCTTGTTGATCAGGCTGCCCACCTCGCCCATGCTGGCCCAGCCGTCTTCATCCAGACTGCGTGCCACCACGGCTTTGAGCAGGATTTTGACCGGCTTGTCGAAGGGCAGCAGCACACGCTGCTGGGCGGCAGGGGCCGGTGGTGCATCACGCTTGGTCTCGGCAGCGGGCTTGTTTTTGCCGCGCTTGCCCTTGGGTGTGGTGCTCGTCGCTTCCACCACGGGACGCGGTTCTTCCTCGTCGGTCAGCACTTCCACGTAAACAAAGCGGGTGCAGGCTGCCACAAAGGCCTTGGGCGTCTTCTGCTCGCCAAAACCCCAGACATGGCCACCATTCTCGCGCAGGCGGGTGGCCAGCCGGCTGAAATCGGAATCGCTGGAAACCAGGCAGAACGCGCTGTAGCGATTGGCATGCAGCAGATCCATCGCGTCGATGACCATGGCGATATCGGATGCGTTCTTGCCCTTGGTGTTCGGGTATTGCTGAATCGGCTGGATCGCAAACTCGGCACACAGCTCGCGCCATTCCTGATGGTTGGCACGGCTGAAGTCGCCATACACGCGCTTGAGCGCCAGTGTGCCCAGCGTGGCGGCCTCGGCCAGCACTGCGCGTATCCAGCGCGGCGATACATTATCGGCATCGATCAGTACGGCGACATTGCTCATGGTGTACTCCCGGGATCAACCCTTGGCCAGCGATTTGAGTGCGAGGCGGATGCCGTCGTTCACGCCCACTTCTTCGGGCAGCAGCTTGATCGCCATCTCGGCTTCTTTGCTGTTGTAACCCAGTGCCAGCAAGGCATTGGCCACATCGTCACGGGCGCTGGCGGGCCGGATGAACAAGGCATCGGCCGGCTTGGCACCCGGCGCGCTGGTACCGGCAAGCTTGCCGCGCAATTCCAGCACGAGGCGCTCGGCCGTCTTCTTGCCGATGCCGGGCACCTTGGCCAGCCGGGCGGCATCCTCGCGCTCGATGGTGCTGGCCAGCTCATCGGCCGTCATCCCCGAGAGCACAGCCAGGGCAATCTTGGGGCCGATGCCGGTAATCTTGATCAGTTGCCGGAAGGTCTCGCGCTCGCTGCGCGTGGCAAAACCGTAGAGCAGCTGGGCATCTTCGCGCACCACCATGTGCACGTACACCGAGGTCGCATCACCCGCATGCGGCAGCACATATAGCGTGGACATCGGCACATCGAGTTCATAGCCCACGCCACCCACATCGAGCAGGATTTGCGGGGGGTGCTTTTCCAGCAGGGTGCCGGTGAGTTTGCCGATCATGGGGTGTCCGTCAGCGTTGAGGAATATCGGATGATGTTTGCGTAGGGTGCAATAAGCGCAGCGCATTGCACCGAACCTGGCGCACCCAGACGAGTGAAATGATGCAATGCGCGCAGCCTTTGCACCCTACTCTACCGCTCACAGGCTGACCCATCTGCCGCGGCGGGACTTGAAACCCACATTCGCCAAACCGCCCGTCGCATGGTTGGCATGGGTCAGCGCACAGGCCAGCGCATCGGCCGCATCAGCCTGTGGCGCGCCGGCCAGATTGAGCAGGCGCTGCACCATATGGCTGACCTGTTCCTTGGCCGCATGGCCGTTGCCAACCACGGCCTGTTTGACCTGTAGCGCCGTGTACTCAGCCACCGGCAAGCCCGCCAGCACCAGCGCCGATAGCGCCGCGCCACGCGCCTGTCCCAATAGCAGGGTCGATTGCGGATTGACGTTGACGAACACCTGCTCCACCGCCGATTGCTGCGGCTGGTAGCGCTCGCAAACCTCGGCAATGCCGTCGAGCAAGACCTTGAGGCGCTCGGGCAGCGTGCCTTCGCCGGAGCGGATGCAGCCACTGGCCACATAGACGCGCTGCTGGCCCACAGCCTCGATCACGCCGAAGCCGGTGGTCCGCAAACCGGGGTCGATGCCGAGAATACGAATGGGAGTTCCTTCAAGTCGCGGTGTATCCTGCCGATTATACGTGTCCGGGCTCCAAGCACGGCGACTGAGACAAACGCCCATGGTTCGCAAATACTTTCCCAGCAACCCCAATCTGAGCCAGGAGGCCATGGCCGAGGCATTCCGGCAGGGCGGTGCCGTGCTCAGCAGCTTGCGCAGCGTGGTGTTCTCGCTGAACCTGGCTCGCGACGAACTGCTGTTCCTGTCGCAGTCGGCGTCCGAACTCTATGGTGAGCCGGTACCAGTGCTCAGCGCCCATCCCAACTTCTGGCTTGAGGCGATCCACCCCGAAGACAAACCCGCCGTGTGGCTGGGCATGGACAAAGTCGCCCAAGCTCCCGGCAGCGAAGCCGCGTTCGTCTACCGGCTCGTCGCTGCCGATGGCGACATCACCTGGGTGCAACACCACTGCCGCATTGCACACAGCGAATCCGGCCAGCCCCTGCGTTTCGACTGCCTGGTATCGCCCACCACGGCGGGCAGCGCGGCACCGCGTCGTAACGAGATCGGCAATGCCGTGTTCTCCTCGGCCGGCGATGCGCTGCTGGTGCGCGATGCCGCCACGCTCGACATCCTGGATGGCAATGCCGCCATGCTGGCCATGCTCGCCTGCTCGCGCGCCGAACTGCTGCGCCAGAAACTGGTGGATTTTTCGGCTGTGACCGAGGGCTTTGATGCCAGGCTTGAAGCCAGCCATATCAGCGCCGCCCGTCGCGGCCAGCCGCAACGTTACGACTGGCTACTGGTGCCACGCGAAGGCGAACCCCGCTGGGTCGAGGCAATGACTACCCCGCTCAGGCACGCCGACCGCGACTGCGTGCTCACCATCCTGCGCGATACCGACCAGCGCCAACGCGAGCATGAGCGCCAGATACTGGCGACCGAACTGGTCGAGCGCAGCCGCGATGCCATGGCCTGGGCCGACCCGGCCGGGCAGCTCCAGCGCATCAACCCGGCGGGTCACGAATGGCTGCGCATCGGCGAAGAGGCGGTACACGATCTTTTTCTGACCGATCTGCTACCCGCCTGGGCGCAACCTCACTTTCTGCAGACCTGCCTGCCCCTGGCCACCAAGGACGGCGTATGGCGCGGCGAGATGGCCTTGGTCAGCCGCGACGGGCGCAACCTGCCTGTGATGCTGACCCTGATCGCCCACAAGCGCGGTGGTGCACTCAAGGGCTACAGCGTGATCGCGCAGGATATCGGCCCCTGGCGGCTCAGCGAGCAGCGTTTCAAGCGCGACAAGGAAGCACTTGAAGCGGACATGCTGATGAAGGAAAAGCTGCTGGAGAATGTGAGCGGCGGGCTCACCGCACCGCTGGACCAGCTGCGCCAGATCGTGCAGATCCTGGAGCGCAACCCGGCCGATGTGGAGCGTGCATTGCCCCATCTCAAGCGCGCGGTCGAGCAGGCGCGCCGGCTGGTGGGGGCCACCAGCGAATTCCTCAAGGCCGGGGCCCAGCGCGATCTGCCGCCTTAAGACTCGGGCGGGCCATCGGGCCAGAAGCCGCCTTGCATCGCACCATGGTGGTTACCTGATTCCCGCGCGCGCCGGTGCAACGCACCCCGCCGTTTATACATTGCGGGTCATACGCCCCGGCCGCCTTGTTCGCCCTATTGCGACGTTGCCGCCGACGACTGCAAATCGCCACGCGCAAACGTCCAGGCGCGGGTGATCGAGAGGATATCGGCTGGCTTGCCCTGCGCATCGAGTATGCCGCGCGGCAAGGCCGGGAACGGAGCCGCCATCTTGAGGATGCGCTTGGCCGCAGCATCGAGTTCGGGATTGCCGGATGAGTGGTCGATGCTGATCGCGCCGATGGCACCGTCGGCGTGGATTTCCACCGTGATCAACAACTTGCCCGACAGACGCTCACCCCGGCCGCTGGTCGGGTAATTGAGTGTGCCGATACGCTCAACCTTGATGCGCCAGTCATCCACATAGCGTGCTTCAACCACCCCGCGTGCCCGCGCGCCGACAAAGGCCTTGCGCGGCCGGCTCTGGTAGGCCGACAGCTCACGGGCAATCTCGCCCTCCATGCGCGCGATCTCGCTGGCCTGCTTGCGCAGCGCGTCGGTTTCGAGCGGATTGTCATTGGGCGAGGGCTTGGGTTTCTGCGCTTCGGCGATCAGCTTCGCCCCCTCTCTGGAGGCCTCCAGCAGCTTGCGCAAGCGGGTTTCCTGCTCGGTGACGCGCTTGCTGGCCTGCATCAGCTCGTGACTGGGCGATACCACGTCTTGTGCGGGCAAGGGCGTCTTGATGCGCTCGTTGAGGCGATCCGTGTTGCCGCCACCATCGAGGTTGGCCTGCGCAAGCACGTCGGGCTTGACCGGTACGGTCTTGGCACGCGCGTTGACCAGCACCACTTCCATCGGCAGGCGATTGAACAGCGTGCGCGGATCGGGCGGCTCAAAACGGACGAGGGCAATCACAACGACGTGCGTCAGCACCGACAAGCTGACGGCGACGATGAAGGGGCGATTGCTGGAAGGGCGTATTTCGAGGGTCGGAGTAGACATCGGAGCGGGGTGAAACCGGTCGCGGGGCAGTGTAGCACGCCGTCTTGGACGGCTCGCCCGCTCGTTTGCATCGCCCGCAGGGCAGGTCTAAGATCGTTCCCAACAACCAACACTTCCCCCGGAGACCCACCATGAAGCTGCTTCCGCTTGCCCTGTTTGCCGGCCTTGCCCTGAGTGCCCATGCTGCGCCTGATGGCCTGGCCTTGGCCACCAAGAACAATTGCATGGCCTGTCACCAGGTAGCCACCAAGGTCGTGGGCCCCTCTTACAAGGATGTGGCCAAGAAATATGCAGCCCAGAAAAACGCCGAGGCCATGTTGATCGGCAAGATCAAGAAGGGCGGCTCGGGTACCTGGGGGCCGGTACCGATGCCACCACAGACCGCCAGCGAAGCAGATTTGAAGGTAATCGTGAAGTGGATTCTGTCGCAGAAGTAAGCAGCAAGGCGGCTTGCCGGCCAGCCTGTGTGGCATGGCCGGCCACTGTCGCATTATGACGGTTGCAAGAGCAGGGTCAGCCCGTTAAGCTCGCGCCCCAATTTGGGAGGCATGTCCGGCCAGACCGGCTGCCAGACCCTCAACCAGCGTGGAGGAGCCAGCATGGCCAAGAAGCTCACCGAGGAAGACATCCTCAAATGGCAGGGCGACGACTACATGAACGAGGATCACCTCGCGTTCTTCCGCCAACGCCTGCTCGACATGAAGGCTGAACTGCTCGCCAACGCAACAGCCACCAGCCAGCATCTGCAAGAACAGGAAGCGACGCCCGATCCTGCCGACCGCGCCACGCTGGAAGAAGAGTACGCGCTGGAACTGCGTACCCGCGACCGCGAGCGCAAGCTGCTGGCCAAGATCGATTCCATGGTCAAGCGCATCGACGAAGGCGACTACGGTTACTGCGACGACACCGGCGAACCCATCGGTCTCGCCCGCCTGCTGGCCCGCCCGACGGCCACGCTGAGCGTGGAAGCGCAGGAGCGCCGTGAGCGGATGAAAAAGCAGTACGCCGACTGAGCGTCTGACGGTATTCGCAGCACCCACACAGCCGCCGGCCATGACCGGCGGTTTTGTTTTTTTGCTATCGCAATGGTGGCAAGCGCCAGCGGCGCAATCCCCACCAGAGCATGCCCGCCAGCACCAGCAAGCCAGCCTGCAGGCCGATTCGCGCCCAGGCGGAGCCATAGGCATCGCCACCATAGGCCAGCTGCCGCCACAGCGTGCTCAGCAGGCTGTAGGCCGCTATCGCCGCCAGCAGCAAGGCGGCCAGCGAGGTCAGCCAGGCCAGCACGCGCTGCAATGCCTGCAGAATCCGCGACCTTGTCCCTGTTTTCATATTCAGCCTGCCTATCAAACCCATCAAGCAAAGTTATTTGCACCGCAACACGGCTTACCCTTACCCTAGATTTCCCCGTACTAGCCAACCGAATATCCAGACCATGCTGTTCCAGACCGACGACGTCCGCATCAAGGAAATCAAGGAGTTGCTTCCCCCTATCGCCGCGCTGGAAAAGTTTCCGGTCAGCGAGGTTGCAACCACCACCACATACGAAACCCGCCAGGCGATCCACCGCATCCTGGCTGGCGAAGACGACCGCCTGCTCGTGGTCGTCGGCCCGTGTTCGATCCACGACCCCGAAGCCGCGCTCGATTATGGCCGCCGCCTGCTGGCGCTGCGCGAAGAACTGAGCCGCGACCTGATCATCGTGATGCGCGTGTATTTTGAAAAGCCGCGCACCACCGTAGGCTGGAAGGGCCTGATCAACGACCCGCATCTGGATGGCAGCTTCGATATCAACAACGGCCTGCGCATTGCCCGCAAGCTGCTGCTGGACCTGAACGACATGGGGATGCCCGCCGCCACCGAATTCCTCGACATGATCACACCGCAATACTATGCGGATCTGATCAGCTGGGGCGCGATCGGCGCACGTACCACCGAATCGCAGGTGCACCGCGAGCTGGCCTCGGGCCTCTCCAGCCCGGTCGGCTTCAAGAACGGCACCGATGGCAACCTCAAGATCGCCGTCGATGCGATCCGCGCCGCCAGCGTGCCGCACCACTTCCTCTCGGTGACCAAGTTCGGCCACTCGGCTATTGTCGCCACCGGCGGCAACCCCGATTGCCACGTGATCCTGCGGGGCGGCAAGACACCCAATTACAGCGCCGAATTCGTGGATGCCGCGGTCAAGGAACTCGCCGCCGCCGGCCTGCCGGAAAAGGTGATGGTGGATTTCAGCCACGCCAACAGCAGCAAGGATTACCGCCGTCAGTCGATCGTGGGTCAGGACGTGGCCGGGCAGATTGCCGCCGGCAACCAGGCGATTTTCGGCGTGATGGTCGAAAGCCATCTCGTTGAGGGTCGCCAGGACCTCGTCGAGGGCAAGCCGCTGCAATACGGCTGCAGTATCACCGATGCCTGCCTGGGCTGGGATGACAGCGTGACCCTGCTGCGTGGACTCGCAGCTGCCGTGGCAGAGCGCCGCAAGGCACGCTGATGCCCGACACCACCACGCACCTGGTTTGTGCACCCGATGACCTGGCCACGGTGGCCACGGTTATCGAATGGCTCGCGCATCCAGGTGCGACGGTGCTGACGGACACCCCGCTGGTGCGGCTGTCGCTCGCCAGCGGTGATCTGCTGGTGCCGGCACCCATGGCGGGTGTCGTTACCGAGCACTGCGTCGTGGTCGGCGAAGTCATCGTCGCCAACGACCTGATCGCCATGATCGAAGCCGAAGAGCCCCATTTCGGCAACCTGATGGTGGCCGCTGACGATGCAGCCGCCAATCTGTCCGTACCCGCCTGCAAGCTCGTCCACCCCGAGACGCCACCAAGCAGCGTCAGCCCCGAGGCACTGGCCCTGTGTGCCGCGCTGGGCCTGGCACCCGCCGAGGTCCCGCGCCAGGGGGCCGCGCTGGAGCGCCCGGATGTGGAACGGCATGCACGTGCCGAGCTCCGCCTGCTGGCCAGCTTGCGGCAACTTATCGGCCGCTGAACCAGTACGGATGCATCGATCTGGTACGCCCGACCATTCCCTGATGTTATGGCGCGGCACTGGGCCGGCATTGGCGCGGCTGCGCCAGTGGTCCTAGAGTGGGCTTAACCCCAGCTCACAAAGCCCTCTCGATGTTGCGCACCGAAACCCCCAGCACCGTACACGCCGATCTCGACCAGTACGACGATGCGGCCCTGCTGTCCGCGTTCATCCATGACCAGCATCAGGCCGTCGATGCCGTCCAGGCGGCCAGCGGCGCACTGGCGCAAGCACTGACACTCGCCCTGCCGCGCATGTTGCGCGGCGGCCGGCTGATCTATGTGGGTGCGGGCACCTCGGGACGACTGGGCGTGCTCGACGGCGTGGAGCTGCTGCCAACCTTCTCCTGGCCCAATGAACGCGCGCTGGCCGTGCTGGCAGGTGGTCGCGACGCCATGTTCGTTGCCGTTGAAGGCGCCGAAGACAATCGCGAACAAGGTGCCGCCGATCTGCTGGCCCATCAGCCCACGGCAGACGATGTGGTGCTCCTGCTGGCGGCATCCGGCGCCACGCCCTATGTGCTGGGTGCGCTGCATGCTGCCCGCAACTGCGGTGCGCTGACGGTTGGCTTTGCCAACAATCCCGACGCACCGGTCGCCCGCGAGGCCGAAGTCGGCGTCACGCTAGATACCGGCCCCGAAGTGATTTCCGGCAGCACCCGGCTCAAGGCCGGCACCTCGCAGAAGATCGCCCTGAACACCTTTTCGAGCGCCCTGATGGTCCGGCTCAACAAGGTCTACGGCAACCTGATGGTCGATCTCAAGGCCACCAATGCCAAGCTGCGTCGGCGCGCCATCGCCCTGACCACGCTGGCCAGCGGGGCTAGCGAGCAGGAAGCCGAAACCATGCTCAAGGCCTGTGATCACCACGTCAAACTGGCGATTGTGGCGCTGCGTCTGAATCTCTCCCCCGATGCGGCACGCGTCCGTCTGGACGCCACGCAGGGCAGCGTCCGGCTGGCATTGGCGTCGTCCGGCCGGTAACGCTCGGGAACGCGAGCGCCTGCGCCTTGCCCAAACCGTCTCCATCCCCCGCTGCCGCTCTCCAAGTACGGCGGGATTCTCGACAGGGTGCCCTCGGGTACCCTGTTTTTTCTTGGTCAGCTACGCAGCCCGAGCGGGAGCTGCGCTACAGTCTGGCCTTGTCTGCTGCCTGACCTCGCTCAAACATGCCTACCGTCCGTATTGCCGCCACCGCCAGTCGTCTACCCATGGCCCTGTTTGCGGGCCTGCTCCTGCTGGCCGGATGCGCCACGCCGCCAGTACCAACCGCCATGCCTGGCGCGCCCGCCGCGGCGCCCAACCGGGTGGACACGCCGACGCCACCGCCCGCGCCACGCGAATTCCGCGCCGCATGGGTATCGACCGTGGCCAATATCGACTGGCCCAGCAAGCCGGGATTGAGCAGCGAGCAACAACAGGCCGAGGCACTGGCCATACTGGACAGCGCCGTCGCGACCAATCTCAACGCACTGGTCCTGCAGGTGCGCCCCACCGCCGATGCGATCTACCCCTCGCCGTTCGAACCCTGGTCCGAATACCTGAGCGGCGAACAGGGCAAGGCACCGCAACCACTGTATGACCCGCTGGCATTCTGGGTAGAAGAGGCGCACAAGCGCGGCATCGAGCTGCATGCCTGGTTCAACCCTTACCGCGCACGGCACGCCAATGCCAAGAGCCCGGCCGCCGCGACCCATATCAGCAAGACCCACCCGCAACTTGTCAAAAGTTATGGCGATTATCTGTGGATGGACCCGGGCGAGGCCGCCGCTGAACAACGTGCGCTCGACGTGATTACCGATGTCGTGCGCCGCTACGACCTCGACGGTGTGCATATCGATGACTATTTCTATCCCTACCCGGTCAACGCCGCCAATGGCAGTGAAGTCCCCTTTCCCGACGAGCCCAGCTGGCAGCGTTATGTGGCCGGCGGCGGCAAGCTGGCCCGCGATGACTGGCGCCGCGATAACGTCAATCGCCTGATCGAGCACCTGTACCGTGCTGTGCATGCGGTCAAACCTTGGGTCAAGGTAGGTGTGAGCCCCTTTGGTCTGGGCAAGCCCGATCGCCGTGCACCCGGTCTGGTCGGCTTCAGCCAGTACGACAAACTCTATGCCGATGCCGAGCTGTGGCTGCGCGAAGGCTGGCTGGATTATCTGGCACCGCAGCTGTATTGGGCGATTGACCCGCCGCAGCAGGCCTTCCCCGTCCTGCTGGCAGGCTGGGACAAGGAAAACGTCAAACGCCGTCACCTCTGGCCCGGCCTGTACACCAGCGCCCTCACCGGCTCCAACCGCAGCTGGCCGGCCGAGGAAATTCTCCGCCAGATCGAACTGAGCCGCGCCCAGCCAGGTGCCAGCGGCCAGATCCACTTCAGCATGATCGCGCTGCTACAGGATCGCAAAGGCATACGCAGCCAGCTGCAACAGGGCTTGTACGCCGAGGCAGCGCTGGTCCCGGCCAGCCCCTGGCTGGATGCCACTGCACCGCTGGCCCCGTGGCTGACACCTGTCTGCGAAGCCGGACAGGCCCGTGCCAGCGCGCTGCAGGTACGCGCCGCACCGGGCAAGCCGGCCGTTCGCTTTGCGATATGGCGCATGCAAGATCACGTATGGCGCTTTGACTCGGTGCCGGCAAACCAGACCACCGTCAGCGCCCTTGGCGCGAGCCGGGTCTCGGTTACCGCAGTAGATCGGGTGGGCAATGAAAGCGCACCCACCCAGCTTGAGCTGGATTGTCCCGCACCGGCACCCCTGCCACGGGCAGACCATTCCAAAGGGTTATGACCTGAGCGCAAGCCAGCATTGGTGAGGCACTCCGGGCGTAGCTTAGGCTTGGATGGTCAACAACAAAGCAGGCAGAGTTTTCATGCGCGAGGTTTGCGTTATCGGCGGAGGTGTCGTGGGCGTGAGCAGCGCCTGGTATCTCGCTGAGGCCGGGTTCAAGGTCAGTCTGCTGGAGCGCGCCGCTACCGTGGGTACGGGCGCAAGCTACCTCAACGGTGGCCAGCTGAGTTACCGCTATGTGGCGCCGCTGGCCGATGCGGGCGTGCCCGCCAAGGCACTGGGCTGGCTGATGGACCGTGACGGGCCCTTGCGTTTCAGGCCCTCGTTCGACATGGACCAGTGGATCTGGCTGATGCGCTTCCTGCAGCGCTGCCATGGCCAGGCCAATCGCGAGACCACCGCCAAGCTCGCCCGTCTGGGTGAACTCAGCAAGGCCAGCATCGGCGCCCTGATCAACGAACATCAGCTGCCCGATTTCGACTGGAAAGAAGCCGGCAAGCTGGTGGTCTACCGCACCGAATCCATCTTCCGCAAAGCTGTACGCAGCACCGGCACCCATCCCGAGCAACAGGTCTTCAATGCCGCCGAATGTCTGCAGGCGGAACCCGTGCTCGCCTCTCTGGCGGATCGCCTGCAAGGTGGCATCTACACCCGCGACGAGGCCGTGGCCGATTGCCAAGGCTTCTGCCTGGCGCTGATGAGCAAGCTGCGCCAGCACCCCAATTTTGCCGGCATGATCAATGACGAAGCGACCGGTTTCCGCCACAACCCGCATGGCCGACTGGTGCTGCAAACCCGCTCGGGCCATCACGAGGCCGAGTCCTATGTGCTGGCCGCGGGCATCCAGAGCCGCCATCTGGCCCGCAGCCTGGGCCTGCGCCTGCCCATTTACCCACTCAAGGGCTATAGCCTGACCGCGCCGATCAACGGCGTGCACACGCCGCCCGCTGCCAGCATTACCGACTTTGAGCGCAAGATCCTCTACGCACGGATCGGTGATCGTCTGCGCATCGCCGCCATGGTCGATCTGGTCGGTGAAGATGAACGTATCGACCCGGCACGGATCGATACCCTGATGCGACAGGCGCGTGCCGACATGCCGCTCGCTGGGGATTATGGCCGCGCCATTCCCTGGGCAGGCCTGCGCCCCGCAACACCGGATGGCGCCCCCATCGTGGGCAAGACGCCGGTACCGGGTCTCTGGTTCAATCTGGGCCACGGCCCGCTGGGCTTCACCTTTGCCACCGGCACCGCACGCATACTGGCAGCCGAAATGCTTGGCAAACCCAGCCCATTGGCAGACGACAGCTTCACATGGAAAAACCACTGAACCACATCGCCCTCGCCCAAGCCTTGCGGGATATCGTCCGCAAGGTCGATCTGGGCGGGGTGCGCGATAGCCTGCTGGATGGCGCCCCGGTGCGCCACCACCCCAGCCTCGATCTGGCCGTGATCGCTTTTCCGGAGCAGGGCGCACCTGTCTGGGCCAATGTGCTGTTCTCCCGCGAATACCCGGACGGGCTGATCGGCGAGATCCCTGCCGATGGCGCCTCGCTCGCGAATGTGCATTTCCTCGCCGACCAGACCGATGCCGCGCGCAACTGCATCGTCTGGGCGCCGGATAGCCATTGGGACCAACTGAACTGGACCACGCTGGCAGGCACCGGGCCACATCGCCACGTGGCCCCCTATCCGGCCAGCCTGCTCAAGGTCATGGTCGCTGTGGGCGTCTGCCGCTTGCTCGATACCGGCCGTTACGACTGGTCGCAGCCCTGGGTATATGGCGAGCAAACCCAGACCATCGCTGCCTGGTGCGACGCCATGATCGTCACCAGCAACAATGACGCCACCTCGGCCATGGTCGCCTTGCTGCATCATGCCGGCCTGATCACCCGCGACGCCAGCGGCGAAGTACACAACGGTCTCAATACCCTGTTCAGCCAGCTGGGACTGCCCACCCTGCAACTCAACAACACCAAGGCCGACGGTGGCTGGCGCAATGGCGACGGTGCCGGTGTAGGCCATCTGCACATGACCGCCTGGGACAGTGCACGCCTGCTCTGGTTATTGCTGGATACCCTGCCGGCCGCCCCCTGGCTGCCTGCCAGCACCACCGCACCGCTGTCACCCGCTAGCCGCGCGCGCTTCTGGGGCTGGATGCAGGATCAGGCACTGCACGAAATCCTCTCGTCTACGGCCTTGGCCGGCGTGGCCGGCTGGCAGCGCGGCATACCGGCGCAGCTGCCGACGCGCTGGATCCAGTCCGATGGCAGCGTGCGGGCCGACGACTATGACTTCCCTGCTGATGTACGCCCCGAAAACGCCCGTGCGACCGTCCGATTTGCCCACAAGACCGGCACCACCGAGAATTACGTATCGGATGCCGGCTGGGTAGAAGGCAAGGGGGGTCGCCGTTACCTGATTGCCCTGCTGACGAATCTGGGTACCCGCTATGCACCCGATGCCGTCTGCGCCACCGATTGGCGCATTCCGCAAATCGGTGCTGCCGTCGATACCTGGCTGAAGCAGCATCTGGAATAACCCGGGCGCCGTCACACGGTCCCGCCTCACCGACTGGAGTTGTTTGATGTTGAAGCCCTGCACCCGCCTGCTCCTTCCCGCCCTGCTCGGCAGCCTGCTGATGGCGCCGGCACTGGCAGCCAAACCGCTGGTGTACTGCGCCGATGCAGCCCCGGAAGGCTTCGACCCCGGCATGTGGGATGCTGCCGGCACCAACAACACCACCGCCCAGATGTTCCAGGGCCTGGTCGGATTCAAGCGCGGCGGCACGGCGCTGGAGCCCCAGCTGGCCACCCATTGGGAAGTCTCGCCCGATGCCAAGGTGTTCACCTTCAAGCTCCGGCGCGGGGTGAAATTCCACACCACGCCGTACTTCAAGCCCACGCGCACGTTCAATGCCGATGATGTGCTGTTCACCTTCCAGCGCTTCCTCGATCCCAAGCACCCGATGAACCTCGCCATGCCGGGCGTGCTGTTCATCTATCCGCAGAACCTCAACTTCAACGACCAGATCGACAAGGTCGAGAAGCTGGACGACTACACGGTCCGCTTCACGCTGCGCAAAGCCAATGTGACCTTTGCCACCTATCTGGCCATGGCGTTCGCCGGCATCCATTCGGCCGAGTACGGCAACCAGTTGCTGCGCAACAAGCAGGCCAACAACATCAACAATTACCCGGTCGGCACGGGCCCGTACCGCTTTGTGTCCTACCAGAAGGATGCCGCGGTACGCATGGAAGCGAACCCCGATTACTGGGGCAAGCCACAACAGACCAAAAAACTCATCTTCCTGATCGCCAAGGACGCCAATGTGCGCCTGCAGAAGCTGGTCAATGGCGAGTGCCATATCGCCGCCTCGGCCCGCGATGTCGACCTGGCCACGCTGACGGCCCGGCCCGATATCAAACTGGGCAAGATCCAGGCACTCAACCTCTCCTATCTGGCATTCAACCTCAAGCATCCGGCCCTGTCCAAACGCGAGGTGCGCGAGGCACTCGACATCAGCGTCGATCGCAACGCCGTCTTCAAGACCCTGTTCCCGCGCGGTGATGCCATGCAGGCCGTGAGCGCCTTCCCGCCTGCGATTGTCGGTTACAACAAGAGTCTGAAGAACGAGTTCAACCCCGCCAAAGCCAAGCAGCTGCTAAGCAAGGCCGGCTTCCCCAATGGTTTCGAGCTGGACTTGTTTGCCCTGCCGGTGGTGCGCCCCACCAACCCCAACGGCTTGCTGCTGGCACAGATGCTGCAGGCCGACTGGGGCAAGATCGGCGTCAAGGTCAATATCAAGAGTTATGAGTTTGCCGAATACCTGCGACGCGCCAAGAACGGCGAGCATGGGGTGTATATGAGTGGCTGGTCGGGCGATAACGGCGACGCGGACGACTTCCTGGCACCCAATCTCACCTGTGCCGCCAGCCAGGGCGGCACCCGGTTCTGCAATGCCGAGTTCGACAAGCTGGTCGAAGAAGGCCGGGCAACGACCGACCCCGCCAAACGGATCAAGATTTACGAAAAGGCGCAGGAAATTTTCAAACGTGAGCGCCCCTGGATTACCTTGGCCCACTCAACCGTGTATATCCCCATGAAGAAGGATGTGCAGGGCTTCGTCATGGCCCCGAACGGCAGCGTGGATTTCGAGAATGTCTATCGGTAAGGGTGCGACATGGAAGGGCCGGGCATAACCCCCGATCCGCTGCCACAGCCCTTTTCCATTCGCCTTACACCCAACGCCTCACAGGGTCTTTGCCATGCGCTTACGCCACATAGAAGTCTTCCACGCGGTGATGCAGGCCGGCACCATCAGCGGTGCCGCACAGCTGCTGTATATCTCGCAGCCCGCCGTCTCCAAGGTACTGCAGCACTGCGAACTGCAACTGGGCTTCCCCCTGTTCGAGCGCGTCAAAGGGCGGCTATATCCCACGCCCGAGGCACAGAAGCTGTTCCTCGAAGTCGACAAGCTCAACCGTGATCTGCAGTCGGTACGCCGGCTGGCCTCCAGCCTCAAGTTGCGTCAGGCCGAGCATGTACGGCTGGTTTCCACCCCCACGCTCGCCATGTCCATCCTGCCTGCGGCCATTACCAGCTGGCGGCGCAAATTCCCTGATGTGCATTGCAAGCTGGGCACCCAGCACACCCGCGAGATTGTCAGCGAGCTGCTGCTGGGCGAGGCCGATATGGCCTTGTCGCTGCAAGACCCGCAACACCCTGGCATCGTCGCTGAATCGCTGGCCAGTGCCCCCATGACCGTGATCGCACCGGCTGGCACCTGGCCACCCGTCCAGGTGGGTACACCGCTGGCGATC
The DNA here is from genome assembly GCF_027257935.1 of Chitinimonas sp. BJYL2. Classification (NCBI taxonomy): domain Bacteria; kingdom Pseudomonadati; phylum Pseudomonadota; class Betaproteobacteria; order Neisseriales; family Chitinibacteraceae; genus Chitinimonas; species Chitinimonas sp. BJYL2. The sequence continues at coordinate 863,948 of NZ_JANZKW010000001.1, forward strand.
ACCGATTTGCCGCGCGACCTGATCGCCCTGCCCGCCGATGATCCGCTCGGCAACCGGGTCGCCGATGCCTGTGCCGCCCACGAGCTGGCCCTGCATGCCCATACCGTGGTGCAAACCTATCAACTGGCGCGCTCGCTGGTGGAGAACGGTGCGGGCGCTGCGGTGATCGATCCGTTCACCGCTGCCACTGCCGACCCGGCCCGCGCCCAGTGCCGGCCGCTGACGCCCACCATTCCGGTCGAGCTGTACCTGTTGACGGCCAATGCCGCGCCCTTGTCGCAATCGGCGCGCTATCTGGTGCGCTGCATCCGCGATGCCGCCAGCAGCTGCCTGCAGGCCATCAAGGCGGGTTGATCGATGCGTTGTGAAGACCTGCCGGGCCATCCGGATTTTGTGGCGCTACCCGCGCTGGACGGCATCGTCACCGAGCTACGCTATGCCAGCGCCGACAACTTTGTCGGCCGCGATCTGTATGGTCGCGTCGACTGCGCCTGGCTACACCGTGAAGCGGCCGATGGCCTGATGCAAGCCGCACGCTGGCTTGCCGATGCCGCGCCGGGCCATCGCCTGCTAGTGCTGGATGCACTGCGCCCGCACCGGGTCCAGATCGAGCTTTGGGACTTTCTGGCCGGCACCCCCATGCAGATGTACGTAGCTGACCCGGCGCGCGGCTCGATCCACTCCTTCGGCAAGGCAGTCGATGTGACCGTGCTGGACCCCGAAGGCCGCGAACTGGACATGGGCACGGCCTTTGATGACCTCAGCGAACTCTCGCATCCCGCCCTCGAAGAAGGCCATCTGATCCTCGGCAAAATCACCGAGGCGCAGATTGCCAATCGCCAACTGCTGCGCAGTGCGATGACGGTGGGGGGATTCCGCGGGATCAACAGCGAGTGGTGGCACTTTGATCACGGCGACCGCGATGAAGTCCGGCGCCGCTATTTGCGGATCGAATGAGCTGACACCTCAGCCGGCAGCGTCTACACCAGCAAAGAACAGAGCCCGATATGGACCATAGCCCCCGCCGCCGCTTCCTCCAGCAGATCGCCCTCGCCGCCGGTGCCGCTGCACTGCCCGCCGCCAGCCATGCCGCCCAACACACCAGCGGCCTACTGCTGCCGCCGCGACTCAAGGCCGGCGACACCCTCGGCCTGATCAGCCCGTCCAATGCCACCTACCGGCGCGAACCGCTGACGGTCGCCATCGAATCGCTGCAGGCGCTGGGTTTCAAGGTCAAGGAAGCGCCCCATCTGCGCAGCCGCTATGGCCAGTTCGGCGGCACCGATACCGAACGCGTCGGCGATATCAACGCCATGTTTGCCGACCCCGAGGTCCACGGCATCCTTGCCATGACCGGCGGCTCGGGTGCGACGCGCCTGCTCGACCGTATCGACTACGCCGCCATCCGCCGTCACCCCAAGGTGCTGATGGGCTTCAGCGACATCACTGCCCTGCTCAATGCCATCCACCAGCAAACCGGCCTGATCACCTTCCATGGCCCGGTCGCCGGTTCGGAATGGAACACCATCAGCGTCGATTCGGTACGCCGCGTGCTGATGAACGCCGAGGCCGCCACCTTCCGCAATCCCGCTGAACTCAGCGGGGGTCTGGTGCAAACCCAGTACCGCGTGCAGACCCTGCGCGGCGGCAAGGCGCGCGGCAAGCTAGTCGGCGGCAACCTCACCGTGCTGACCACGCTGATGGGCACGCCGATGCAGCCCGATTTCAAGGGGGCCGTGCTGTTTCTCGAAGACATCAACGAAGAGATTTACCGCATCGACCGCATGCTCGCGCACCTGCGTCTGGCCGGGGCATTCAAATCGCTGGCCGGCGTGGCACTGGGCCAGTTCACCGACTGCGGCCCCGGCGAGGGCGGTTACGGCACACTGACGCTGGATGAAGTGTTCGATGAATACTTCAAGGACCTCGGTATCCCCGTCTACAGCGGCGCCATGATCGGCCACATCAAACCCAAGTTCGCCCTGCCCGTAGGCCTGCCAGTCGAGATCGACGCCGATGCCGGCACGCTGGCGATGTTGAGCCCGGCAGTACGCTGAGCGCAGGGTGCAAAAGGCCCAGGGCCGCATTGCACCGAACCGTCTTTGCTACCCGGCGCGCCACGGTGCAATGCGCTGGGCTGATTGCACCCTACGTCGGGATCGATATGGGTCGGTGCGGGGTTTATACTGCGCGCCTCTCCACCCCTGCCTGCCGCGATCACTGCCATGCATTTCAAGTCCATCACTTACGCCAGCCCCCAACCCGGCCCGCGCCTGATCGTGCTGGGCGCCGTTCACGGCAACGAGCTGGCGGGAACCAAGGGCATCCTGCGCGTCATCGAGGAACTGGAGTCCGGCCAGGTAGCGCTGGCCCAGGGTCGCGTTACCTTCGTGCCCATCACCAACCCGTTGGCCTACGAAAAGCAGCAGCGCGCCGGGGACCGCAACCTCAACCGTAACCTCAGCCCGACCAAGGACATCAACGAGTTCGAGGATCAGATCGCCAACTGGCTCTGCCCCTTGCTGGCCGAGCATGAAGTGCTGCTGGACCTGCATTCCTTCCAGGCTCAGGGCAAGGCCTTTGCCATGATCGGCCCGCTGGACAATACGGGTCCGCTCGAACCCTTTAGCCATGCGGCCAAGGAAGAAGCACTGGCACTGCGACTAGGTGTGGACCGCATCGTGGATGGCTGGCTGGCAACCTACGCAGGCGGTGTGGAGCGACGTCTGGCGCGACTCGGCAACAACGCCAGCCGCAAGGATCTGCTGCTGGCCGACGCCAAGTATGGCGTCGGCACCACCGAGTACATGCGCTCGCAGGGTGGCTGGTCGATTACCCTGGAATGCGGCCAGCACAACGATCCGCACGCCCCCGAAGTAGCCTACCGCGCCATCCGCAACACCCTGGCCCATCTGGGTCTGGTGGCTGAGGCCGACCCGGCCCCGGCCCGCGAGGTGGAAGCACTGCACCTGTTTACGGTGATCGACAAACTCGACGCCGCCGACACCTTCGCCAAACCCTGGACCAGCTTCGATGCGGTCAGCGCCGGTGAAGTGATCGGCACACGCGCCAATGGCGAGGTGGTCAAGGCCGAGTGCGATGGACGCATCGTGTTCCCGAATGCCAAGGCTGGCGCGGGCGAGGAGTGGTTCTATCTGGCGCAGCACAACGCACGTTTCGATGCCTGAACCCTGCGTTCGCTCATGAAAAACGGCCCGTCAACGGGCCGTTTTCTTTTCTGCCTGCGGTTCAGCGTGCGAGCAGGGGCAACAACACACGGGCCCAGCGCGCATACCCTTCGGCAGAAAAGTGAATGCTGTCGGGCAGGTAGGCTGCACCGGTATGGCCACCGGGCTCCAGCATCTGCGGCGCAATATCCAGCCAGACTATCCGCTGGCCATCGGCAAGGGGGCGCAGGGCGGCATTCACGGCGTGATTGTGCTGGCGCAAAGGGTCTTCGGGCGTGGCGCCGCGCGGGGGAATGGCCATCAGCACGATCCGTGCGTCGGGCAGTCTTTGCTGTATCTGCTGCAATAGCGCGGCGATCGCCTGATGCATCAGCGTCGGGGGATCGCGGCGCAAGCCGGCATTGTTGGTGCCGATCAGCAACACCACCCACTCGGGCCGCAGCCCGTCCAGCGTGCCTTGCTGGATGCGCCACAGCAGGTGCTCGGTGCGATCTCCCGCAAAGCCCAGATTCAAGGTGCCCAATGGGGCCATGTGCTGCTGCCAGCTGGCCGGGTGGTCGCGTTCCCACTCGTGGGTCAGCGAGTCACCCAGCATCACGACGCGCACGGGCGGCCGGGTACGCACCTCGGCGAGTTTGGCTTCATGGCGAGACTGCCACCAGCTTGCGGTCCAGTCTGCCGTTTGGGCGACCGGATTCAGGGCGTCGGGCAGGGGTGCGGCATGGGTAGGCATCATCAGTACCATCAGCAGGGAACACAGGCATTGCAGCAGCCGGCATCGGACGCGGCTCATATCAGGCCGCATGGTCCGAGAGCGTCTGGCCCGCGTCGTCAAACACATAGACACAGCCAGGCCGCGCGGATAAGCGCACGGTATCGCCGGCGGTGACGACATCGCTATCCGCCAGCGCAAAGCAGAGGGCGCTATTACCAAGACGGGCATAGGCATAGTTGAGTGCGCCCAGCCGCTCTACCATCTCCACGGTCACGACCAGAGGGCCCTCCGGATCGCGTTGCAAATGCTCGGGACGGATGCCGAGCTGCCCCTGACCACTGCCCTGCACGGTGGCCAGCGGCGTAAAGCCTAGGGTCGTACCATCGCCAAGCTGTACCTGTGCTGGCGCGGCTTGCCAGCTCGCGGGCAGGAAGTTCATGGCGGGCGAGCCGATAAAGCCGGCGACAAAAGCGTTGGCAGGCTGGCGATACAGGTCCATGGGCGCACCCACCTGCTCGATCCGGCCATCACGCAGGACCACGATGCGGTCAGCCAGCGTCATGGCCTCGACCTGATCATGGGTCACATAGATCATGGTGGTGCCCAGTTCCCGATGCAGGGCGGCGATTTCGACCCGCATGCGCAGGCGCAATTCGGCATCCAGATTCGATAGCGGCTCGTCGAACAGGAACAGGCCGGGGTTCTGCACCAGTGCACGGCCGATCGCCACGCGCTGGCATTGCCCGCCCGAGAGTTCGCCGGGTTTGCGATCCAGATAGGCCTCCAGGCGCAGGATGCGGACTGCGCGATCCAGCTTGCTGGCGATCTCGGCCTTGGGTTCGCCACGCATGCGCATGCCGAAAGTCAGGTTGTCACGCACGGTCATGTGCGGGTACAGCGCGTAGGACTGGAACACCATGGCGACCTGGCGGGCCGAGGGCGGTGCGTGGGTCAGGTCCTGACCATCCATGGTCAGCGTGCCGGCGCTGATGTCCTCCAGACCCGCAATCATGCGCAGCAATGTGGACTTGCCACAGCCCGAGGGACCGACAAACACGATGAACTCGCCATCATGAACATGCAGGTCTACGCCATGGATGGTGGTGGTGCTGCCGAAGGTCTTGACGACGCCTTGAAGGGAGAGAGAGGCCATGGTGGTTTCAGTGTGTCGAGGCAGTGCGGGTGGCGACCTGCGCCGCATCCCAGGCCAGCGGAATGCCGGCAGCGGTAAGGCAGGACTGGAATTCGGCTCGGCGTGCGTCGCTTGCGTGGATCAAGGCCGGCTGGAGTCCGCTGTCGAGCGCGTGGACCGCCAGCAGGCCGGCGACCTCGCCGATGAGCCACTCCGCCGGGTGTACGCGGGTTGCGGCATTGACCAGATGGCTGACGCTGATGTTCTTGCAGGCTGGAATGAGGTTGTCGCACTGGGCCGGGATGAAACTGCCCAGCGGCAGCGTGAAGGGCCGTGCCCGTGCATTGGTACCGTGGCCGGATACGCAGGTGGGATGGATATCGATGTTGTACCAGACAGTGCCGACACTGTCGGGGCGGTTCACCGGGGTCAGCAAGCCGCCGTCGTAGGCGATGTCGGTCTGGTTCAGGCAATCCAGACCCACAATACGCCGTGATTCGCGTACGTAGACCTGCTGTGCCAGACCATCGGACGTGCCCAGCACATCGCCGGCCAGCTGCAGCTCGGGATAGCCGGTACCGCCGTCAGGGCGCGGCGCCGCCGTCTGCAACCAGTAGGCAAAGCTCAGCGAGAGCTGACGGGCGTGGGCTACCACCTCCGCCTCGGGCAGGCCGCCATCCAGCAAAGGCTGCAAGGCATAATCATTCTGCGCCCAGTTGATCAGCGAGACCTCGGCGCGTGGCGTGCGCCAGTTCCGCGCACTCACCACGCGACGATAGCGCCACAGGTCCAGTGTCTGTCCCTCACCGAACCAGGGCAGGGCAATCGAGCTGCCGCGACCACTGCCCGGAATGCGGTTGCTGAAGAGCGGATACCCATAGTGCGGCAAGAGGTAGCGGCACCAGAAGTCATAGGCCTCCGGCTTGGCCATCAGCGGGCCTGCCGACGCCTCGCGGCGCAGCGCCAGTACCTGTGTGACCGGCTGCTGATCAGCCGTCTGGGCCAGCGCGGGGGCATCAGCCTCACCGAAATCGGACTGGGCTTCCTTACCCAGACGGTAAGGCAGGCCCGCCAGCGCAATCACCTCGCCGGTATCGGTGGCATCAATCACGTAACGCGCGCGGATCGAGACCACGCCGCTGGCAGCCCGCACCACCACGCCCTCGACACGGCGCTCCTGGCGCCAGGCGCTGACCACCGCAGCGGTACGGATGATGCGTAGCAGACCGCGGTCCACAAAGGGTTGCAGCAAGGCTTGCAAATAGCTCGCGGCAACCCGTGGTTCGATGCAGAGGCGGCTGACCCAGCCATCGCCGGGATTGGTCCCCTCGGTCATCTCGGTGCGATCCACGAAATCCGGCTGGTCCAGATAGTGTTGCCGCATGGCGGCGCGGAAAGCGCGGTAACTCGCGCTAGCACCCGCGGTTTCGATCAGGCTGTGTTCATCCGGCGGCACACCCTGGGCAGTAAGCTGGCCACCCAGCCAGTCGTGCTCATGGGTCAGCACCACATAACGGCCGGCGCGGCAGGCTTGCCAGGCGGCCATCACGCCGCCAAGGCTACCGCCAATCACGGCAATATCGGTCTGCAACTCGATCATGCCGTCGCCTCCAGTCGCAGTCCGATTTCAAAACTGCGATCCCAGGGCAGATACACATCACACACCCGGTAGCCAAGCTGGTGGTGCTGTGCAAAGGCCTCGGCAAAGGGCATGAACAGATCGGCAATCCGCACCCGCCGCGCCTCGGCATCCAGTTGGGATTCATCAACCCCGATACGAAAGGTCTGGCGCAGCACCGCCTGATACAACAGGTCTTCCAACAGGCGCAGCGCCAGGTTATGGCGATTGGCACTGCTGTCTGGCGAGCGGCACAGGGCACACTGCGCCAGCAAGCCCCCCAGCGTATTGCCGGCGGTATTCCAGCCGCTGTAGCCCGCCAGACAATTCAGCGGTAGCGCTTCGGCCAGTGCGTTGATCATCAGCGGGTCACCGCCATTGGCATAGGCCAGATCCGCGACAGCAATCCGCTTGCCTTCCTCATGCCAGCGCAGCAGTTGCGCGTACCAGTGCACAGCCACCCCCGGCGCATGCGCCAAGGGTTTGCGCATGGCCCAGTCTCCCTGGGCCGTACCCTGGGTGTGCACGGCGAGTATCAGGTCGGCTTGCGCAACGTCCGTCACGATCTCGCCGCCCACCGCCGCAATCTGGCCACTCACGGATTCGAGAACCGGCCGATCCTCATACAGCGCATGCAGATGAACGATATGGGCGGGATCGCTGGGATGCAGATACACACGCAGTGCCGGCGTTCCACTCAAGCGTCCGTGCAGATGGGCGCACAGGGTATGGATGACTTCATCAGCGCCGGGATAGATGGCTACCCGGTCCGCCAAGCCACGCTCGCTGACGGCCGCCTGCAACTGGCGCCGCTCGGCAATGTTGAAACCGTACTCGGCCGTATCGTCCTGCGGCAGGATCAGCCGGTCGATCACGCCGTGCTCGACCATCTCCAGCGCCAATTTGGTGAGGGCGTAGTTGCGGGTACGGGTGAGCAGGTAGTCCTGGCGGATGGCGGCAGGAATGGCGGCCTCGGCCGCTTCGGCGACGCGCTCGTCGTCGGGCTGACCCAGCTGTTCAAAGCGATCCCGATGAAATGACCAGCGCCAGATGGTTTCGCCATGCTCGCGCCAATACAGCTTCTCTTCCTCGTTCACATTGTTGTTGGAGAGCCGCATGGTCGCGGCAAAAGCGTAGATGGGCTTGGCCGGGTAACGCTGGCGGATTTCGAACAGCACGGCCAGCCACTGCACCAGGTCCTCGAAGCTGTCTTCGATGAAGCGCGAGGGTACCAAGCCGCCGTAGCACAGCATGTCGAGCGAGATCACGAAGCCCTCGGCCTGCTCGGCCTCGTCGATCAGCCAGTCGCTGAGGAGGCGCCGATCTGCCGGCGTACGCAGATGACCCAGCGCCGCCACCGGAGGCGTGCGTAGCTGCCAGCCGGCTGCGTCGACCAGCCATTGCACCTGCTCCCGGACGACCGGACGACCATCGACCGGCAAAGCAACAATACGGGGATTCATGATTTCACTCGCCAGGTTTGCAGCTGGCGCGGTGCCAGCTGGCGTATCTGCTCAGGCATGGCCTGACCCAGACCGTTCACACGGGTCCAGCCTGCAGGCAACTGGAAATCCTGCACCGTATCGGTCGGATTCCAGATCCGCAGCTCGCGGACATCGCCCACGCGGCGCAGTGCGCTGATCTGTACCGTGGGGTTGGCGATATCCAGCGGCGCACCCCATTGGGTGCCATGGCCGCGCAGGGTGAGCACCGGTCGGCGGAAAGCCTGCGCCCGGGTCAGCACGGCATGGGCGGCTTCGCCGGGCAAGAGGCGGCCCAGGCGGAAGTCGGCATGGTCCTCGCCGAGGCACTGGGCGCCCGGCGTGGCCATATCGGGGCCGGCACCCACGCCACGGGTCACCAGATCCCGGCGTGACAACCAGCCCACACTGCGCACCAGCGTAAGGCCCAGCCAGGCCCGACCGGCGTGTTCCAGCAGCTCGAACTCCTGCAAACCGCGGTGCAGCACATAGCGGTCCGCCGCCAATACTGCGCTGTTGCTGGGATTTACGGCCACCGGCATTTCCTGCTTGCTCGGGCTGGCCGGGTAGCAAGCACGGCGCAGCGGGCGCCAGGTCCAGTCAAATGCGCTGTCGGCCCAGCTGCCGGGTGTCTCGGCGGGCAAGGGCAGCAATAGCCGCGTGCGCTGATCCTTGGCGCGATTGGTCCAGACCAGCTGGACATCGACCTCGGCACTGTCGCCGATCAGGCGCAGGCGCAGGGTGCCGGTATTGCTGACTTGCTCGGCGCTGGCGCCTTGACGATCCGCATCGAGCCCGGCCGGAACCGTCATGCTGAACGCCAGCACCAGTTCCTGCACCAGCCCGGCATGGTGCTGCGATTCCAGGGTAAAGCGTTCATGCAACACGGCATGTTGCTGTGGCGGGGGGGCGTAGTTGTAGCTGTCGCCCGCATCCAGCTCGCTCAGCAGGCACAGCGCAAGCGGTGCATCGCCGAGGCGCAGGTCCTGCCAGTGCAGGCGGCCGTCGGCATCGAGTGCGATACGGACGTGGCCATTGGCGATCACGCCCGGCGTCATCGGCGGGCTGGCCGCGCCCTCTGCCGGTTCGACGGTACAGGCGGATGTGGCCAGTCCGTCCAGTGCCAGCGGCACAGCCAGCGTGTAGCGATGGCCTTCGACCACATCGGGAAAATCGTCCAGTGGCGAGCGGAACACCCGCGCCGGCATGCAATCGAGCAGCGCGGTCGGCATGGCCTCACCACAGGGGCTGCGCAGGGTGAGCCCTGCATGGGCGGTACCGGCCAGAAACACGCTGATCAGCACGGTTTCACGCCGCGCCTGGGGCAGGGGGTTGAAGAAGGTCAGGCGGCTGTCATCGGCAAACACCCCGCCCGGATGCGCTTCATGCTGGCGCAGGGCAATCAGCCCGCCCGCACTCAGGGCCTGATCGCGCAAGGCATCGAGGCGTTCATCGAGCTGGGCGTAGCGGGTCAGCATCTCGTCGTGCACGCTGTCCACGCTACAGCCGCAGATCGAATCATGGGCTTGCTGCTGGATCAGCAATCGCCAGCTGTGCTCCAGATAACGTGCCGGCCAGGCCGCCACGGTCAAGGCGGCCCACAGCGGCTCGATCTCGCCCAGTAGCCGGTCTTCCGCCTGCTGGTTGAGGCGCTTGAGGTAACGGCGGGTCGACAACACATCCGGCAGCACAAAGGCATAGGGCGCGATATTGGCGCGCAACTCGCCCCGTACGGTTCCGCGCCGCCCCTCGCTCGCTGCCAGCGTACGGGCAACCTGCTCGGGCAAGCTGGTTTCGATCAAGGGGCAATCCGGGTGCTGTGCGTTCCAGCGGGCGATTCTTTCCGCTATGCCTTCCACCGGCAGCAGATGATCGCCGCCTTGGGTCAGCAGCAGGTGCGGGGTAAGGGCACGCGGGCGGATCTGATCGAGATAGCGCTGCAGCGCGCCCTCCCAGTCCGCCACATTGAGCGGATGCTGATAGTAGCCCTGGGTGAGATACAAGGTCGGCACGACGCTGCCATCGGGTGCGGCCCAGTCGAGTTCCGAATGCGGATGATCGAGCCCGCGCCATAACACGGCACTGTCCAGCCCCATATGACGCAGGAGCTGCGGCATCTGCGACGGGTGCCCAAAGGTATCCGGCAGATAACCCACAAAGGCGCTGCTGCCTGCCGCGCGCGCATCCTGCAAGCCCAGCTCCAGATTGCGCAGCAGCGCTTCACCGTGGGCCAGAAAGCCATCCGCCATCACATACCAGGGGCCAAGCTGCAACTTGCCGGCTGCCGCCAGGGCACGGACCCGCTGCGCCAGCGCAGGCTCGGCCTCGCGCAGCAGGTCTTCCAGCGCGGCGGTCTGGCCGTCGAACAAGAAATACTGCAGCTCGCCACGCTCCAGCTGGCCGGCCACGGTTTCCATCACCGCCAGCAAGCGGGCCATGAAGCGCTGATGCGAGAAATACCACTCGCGATCCCAATGGGTCTGGACCACGACCCCCACCTGATACGTGCTCATCCTTTGACGGCTCCCTTGAGTGCGCCTTCAATGAAAAAGCGCTGGCTGAAACCGAAGACGATCAGGATCGGGATCAGCGAAAACACCGCACCGGCGGCAACCAGTCGCCAGTCCATGGAAAACGCGCTGGCCAGCCGGTTGACACCCAGCGGCAAGGTATAGAGCTGCGGGTCATCAATCAGGATCAGCGGCCAAAGGAAGTCCCCCCAGACCGCAATGAAGCTGAACACCGCAAGCGTCGCGAGCGAGGGCTTGGACAGGGGCAGCAGCACATGCCACCAGATGCGCAGCCGCGAGACGCCCTCCATGATGGCCGCTTCTTCCAGCGCGGCCGGAATGGTGCTGAAGGCCTGACGCATGAAGAAAATGCCGAAAGCCGTGCAGGCATGCGGCACCACCAGACCCAGATAGGAATTCTGCAGTCCCAGGGCAATCGCCAGCTCGTAGACCGGGATCATCAGCAACTGGAATGGAATCATCATCGAGGCCAGCAGGACCCCGAACACCCAGCGGCGGCCGCGAAAGCGCATCCTTGCCAGCGGGTAGGCCGCCAGCGAAGCAAAGATCAGGTTCGAGCTGACTGCCAGCACCGCCACGATCAGGCTGTTAGCCAGATAACGCAGCATGGGCTGACCCTCGAATACCCGCGCATAGTTGCTGAGCGTGGGTTCGGCCGGCAGCAGGCTAGGCGGATAGGCAAACAGGTTCTCGCTGCCAGACTTGAGCGAGGTGCTCAGCAGCCACAGGAAAGGGCCGATGGTCAGCAGGGTGACCAGCAGCAGACCGGCATAGCGCAAGGCCGCATCGAGCAGATCACGGCGGCGCTTCTGGGCAGGGGTCCAGCGGGGCAGGGTCATCGGTATCAGCCTTCCTGCTTCAACAGGCGCAGGTTCACCAGCGAGAGGATCAGGGTCACCGCGAACAGCACCACGCCGATCGCGGCGGCATAGCCCATCTCGAACTCCACAAAGGCGGACTCATAGAGGTAGAACACCAGCGTCTTGCTGCTGTCCAGCGGGCCGCCGCGCGTCATCACATACACTTCCTCGAAGACCTTCATGGCGGCGATCGAGGACATGACCGTGACCACGGCCACCGAGGGCTTGAGCATGGGCAGGGTGATATGCAGGGTTTGCTGCCAGCGGCTCACCCCTTCCACCTCGGCCGCCTCGTAAAGATGGCGCGGAATTGCCTGCAGGCCGGCGAGGTAAATCACCATGTAGTAACCCATGCCGGCCCAGATGGTCACCGCCATCACGCTGAACAAGGCATTGGCCGGATCGGTGAGGAAGGCCACGGGGTTATCGGTGAGGCCAGTGGCGAGCAGAAAGTGATTGAGGATGCCACGCTCCTCGTAGACCCACTTCCACACCAGACCGCTGATCACCAGCGAGGTGACGACCGGCAGGTAGATCAGAGCACGGAACAGGCGAATGCCGGGCAGGGCCTTGTTGACCAGCAGGGCGAGAAAGATCGGCAGGATCACCAGCATCGGCACCGCCACCAGCAGATAGAGCAAGGTATTGCGCAAGGCGCCCCAGAAAAACGGGTCGGCCCACAGGCGCACATAGTTGTCCCAGCCGACAAAGTGCGATGACGTGATCAGGTTGAAATCGGTAAAGCTGAGCCAGATGGCTTTGCCGGCCGGATACAGCACGAACAGGCCCAAAATGGCACAGGCCGGTATCAGGAACAGATAGGGCAGCAGCGGATGACTCAGGCGCATGACGGGGACTCCAGATGTGCCCACAGCCGGCAGGCCGCACCGATCACGCCCGCATCGTTGCCCAGCTTGGCAGGCACGACGTTCACCGGGATGCCATCGGCCTTGAGACGCAGGCTCAGCCCGGGCCACCAGACCCAGTCCACCCGGATCAAGCCGCCGCCCAGCACGATGCGGGCGGGGTTGTAGGTCCAGTGCAGATTGGTGATCTGGGCGGCGAGCAGATCCAGCCATTCTTCCAGTGCCTGCATGGCCGCGCCCTCGCCAGCCTGCACGGCGGCAATCACGGCCTCACCCGATTCACCCTGCCCGCCATGCAAATGGTGCAGACGCTGCAGGCCGGTGCCGGAGAGCAGGGATTCGAGTGTCATCCAGCCACCGTGGCGCGACCAGATCTGCTGGCGCCCGAAGTGGCCGGCCAGATGGCTGCTGCCGGTGACGATATCGCCCCCGATCGCCAAGGCACCACCCAGCCCGGTGCCCAGCGTCAGCATGGCGACCTGCTCGCAACCCGCCGCCGCGCCACGCCACAACTCGCCCCGCAAGGCCGCATGGACATCGTTTTCCACCGTCACCGGCAAGCCAAAGCGATGGTGGAGCGTGTCGCCGATACGCGTACCGGCCCAGCCGGGAATCGCATTGGTCGCATCCAGCACCACGCCCGTGTGGCGGTCGATCACGCCGGCCGAAGAAATCCCGATCCCCGCCAGCTCAGGCGCACCGGCACGGGCATGCAGGTCCGTCAGCGCGGCCACCAGGTTATCCAGTACCCGGGCGCCGCCGGCACTGGCCTGGGTGGGCGTCGTATCGCCCAGCAGTTCGCGGCCCGTGTCGTCGATCAGCGCCGTGCGTATCTTGGTGCCACCCAGATCGGCGGCCAGACAGACCCGATTCATCACTTGCACCCCAAGGCTTGCGCCCAGCTACGGTCGATTTCAGAAAACGCGGCGTCGCGGGATTTGCTGCCCAGCATGTAGGCCTGCAGATTGCGCAGATAGCTGGTTTGCAACTTGCTGTAGTGGCGCATGGGCGGCACCAGCACCGTACCGGCAAAAACCTGCGCCACCGAGGCCCGCTTGGCCGCATCCAGCAGGGCATCGCCGCTGGACTTGGTAAAGGCCGGGGACTGGTAGCTGGCCACCGTGGACGGCAGGATGGGCACGCGCGCCACCAGCGCATTCTGGTTCTCGGCATTGGTGACGAACTGGGCAAAACGGAAAGCCAGTGCAGGCTCCCGTGAGGCGCTGGGCACCACCAGATTCATCGCCGCGATATTTGGCCGGCTCAGGCCCGAGCCGATCTGCGGACCAACGCCGATCTTGGGGTACAAGCCCGGATTGGCATTGCGGATATGGTCCAGAAACTGGATACCCGTGGAAATCATCGCCACCTGACCACTCATGAACAGCGCGACGGCCTCGCGGTGTCCTTCGGTCAGCACGCTCTTGGGCACCAGGCCATCGCGGTACAGGGTCCGGTAGTAATCGAATACAGCGCCACCCCGTGCATTCAGGAAGCCGGCACGGCACCCGTCCGGCGTGGTCAGCGGGCTGCTGGCGGCCATGACTTCCAGCGGTGTGCTGCCATCGAGCGCGGGAAAGTAAGCGTAGCCACCTGTTGAGCTGCGTATGCGCCGGGCGGCCGCCAGCAGTTCATCCTGGGTGCGCGGTGGCGCTACCCCGGCCTGAGCGAGCACTTCGCGGTTGTAGAGCGTGATATTGGTGGTGAGATACCAGGGCACGCCGAACTGCCGCCCACCCAGCTGGTTGGCCTGCCAACCTGAAGGCAGGTAGGCCGCAATCTCGTCGGCGCGCAGATACCGCTTGGGGTCGGCCAAGACACCGAACTCTGCCAGCTTGGCGGCGAACTGCGGATTGAGGTTGACCACATCCGGGGCGCGCCGCGCGGCAATGGCCGTGAGCGTCTTGCGCTCCATCTCCGACCAGGGCACATCGACCCACTTGACCTTCACTCCTGGGTGCGCCGCCTCAAAGCGGGCAATCAGCCCGTGCACATAATCGTCGTGTGTCGGCGAGAGCTGCATCGTCCAGAAACTGATCTGGCGCGCCGCCATGGCCTGCACCCCCGGCAAGGCCATCGCCAGTGCCAGGGCGCAACGCAGGATAGTCAGCCGTGCCGGGATCATCTTCATGCCTTCTGTGAACATCGCTGAACGCGTCTTCCAAGCACCCCGCCGCAGTGCAGGCAACAGGCCATTGGGGGTGATATGGTGCAAGACGATACCGGCAATCGATCAAAAAAACAAACCACTTGGTCTATTTTTTTGTTTTCGGTGCTAGAATGCTTTCATCGACCCATGGTCCCCAACCGCGGAGACACCCGTGTCCATCCGAGCACAACGACGCAGTGAATTGCGGCAGGCCTTGTTGGCGCTGCTACAACGGCAAACTGCCGGCAGCCGCCTGCCCTCCGAGCGCGAACTCAGCGAGCGATTCGGCGTGGCGCGCGAGACCCTGCGACGCATGCTCGACGAGCTGGAAGAAGAGGGTGTGGTGCAGCGCAAGCACGGCGCCGGCACCTTCCTGGCCGGGCAGACGCAAGCCAAACCCTTCCAGCTGATTTCGTTCTCGGAAGACATGCGCGAGCGCGGCTTGTCACCATCGAGCAAGCTGCTCGGCACCCAGTTGATTGCCGCCGGCGCCAAGCTGGCGCAGACACTCAAGCTCAGCCCCGGCGCCCAGCTGCATGAAATCCGCCGCCTACGCCTGGCCAACGACCAGCCCATGGCGCTGGAAACTGTGTATCTGGTGCGTGACCGTCTGCCGGGCTTCGACCCCGGCGTGATTGCCAGCGGTTCGCTCTACAGCCATCTGGAAAAAGACTGCGGCGTGATGCTGGTGTCTGCGCGCCAGCAGATGCAGGCCACCGTGCTCAGCGAAGACGAGGCCCGCCTGCTGGATGTGGCGCCATTCAGCCCGTCCTTGCTGATCGAGCGCGTGGTCACCACCGGGAACGGCGATATCGTCGAATACGGCAAGAGCCTGTATCGCGCTGATCGTTACTGTTTTGAAATCGAAGTACTGCGCCCCGGCCTGCACGCCGAACCCCGCGCGGATGAAGAGGATGTGGCCTGATGCGGGATTGGCAGCTGAACGAACTGGATCATCATCTCCGTGGCCGACTGGTCGTGTCTTGCCAGCCCGTTGATGACGGCCCGATGGATGCAGACGAAGTGGTGGTGCGGCTGGCGCAGGCCGCCGTGGCGGGCGGTGCCGGCGCCTTGCGGATCGAGGGCGCCAATCGGGTACGGCTGGTCCGTCAGGCGGTGGAGGTGCCCGTCATCGGCATCATCAAGCGCGATCTGGCCGAATCCCCCGTGCGCATCACCCCACTGATCGAGGACGTGCAAGCCCTGCTGCAGGCCGGCGCAGACATTATTGCCGTGGACGCCACCCAGCGCGTCCGCCCCGTGCCGGTGGCCGAACTGCTCGGCACCATCCGGACGGGCCGCGGTCTGGCCATGGCTGACTGTTCCAACCAAGACGACGCGCTGGCCGCTGTGGCACTGGGCTTTGATGTGATCGGCACTACCCTGTCGGGTTATACCGGCGGCGCCGTACCCGACCAGCCCGATATCGCCCTGATCCGCACCTTGGCCTCCCACGCGCCCCGCATCATGGCGGAAGGGCGCTTTAACACCCCTGAACAAGCGCGCGATGCCATTGCTGCTGGCGCCTGGGCCGTCACCGTAGGCACGGCCATTACCCGCACCGAACACGTCACCGGCTGGTTCAGCCGCGCCTTGGGCGACCCCACTCGCACCACGCCTTAACCAGGGCTCATGACTGCCACCGCGACTGGTATGGGTGGCCTGTTAAATCATATATACCAATGGTCTAGCATGCGATTAGCGTTTTTCACGCCGACCGCCGACGCCTGTCGGCCTCATCACCACGTTAGATGGATGGAGCCAGACCACGATGTTCAGACCCAATCGCCTCTCAATCGCCGTTTCCCTTGCGCTGCTCGGCGGCAGCATCGCCGCCCAGGCTGCGGCTGACGACACCACGGCGGCCGAGACCGTCCAGATCACGGGTATCCGCGCCTCGCTGCAGCAGTCGATCACGGCCAAGAAAAATGCCGCCAGCAACGTGGAAATCGTCACGGCGGAAGACGTGGGCAAAATGCCTGACAAGAATATTGCCGACGCGCTGTCCCGTCTTTCCGGCGTGAACGTGCAATACGGCGGCGCGCTCGCCATGGACGAGGCTGAGCGCATCGCGATTCGCGGCACCAGCCCCAACCTGAACCTGACCACCGTGAACGGCCACGCCCTAAGCTCGGGCGACTGGCACGTGGGCGACCAGGCGGGTAGCGGCCGTAGCGTCGGCTTTGGCCTGATGCCCTCGCAGCTGATTGCGCGCGCCGTAGTCAACAAGACCGGGATGGCGGAACTGGTTGAAGGCGGCATTGCCGGTAACGTCGATCTGGTCTTCCGCAAGCCGCTGGATTTCAAGAAGCCCCTGACCGGCGACCTCTCGGTGGGTCTGGTTTATGCCGAACTGGCCAACAAGACTGACCCGCAGGTGCACGGGCTGGTTAACTGGAAGAACGACAGCAACACCTTCGGCGTGCTGCTGCAGGCCTTCAAGGAAGACCGCCACCTGCGTCGCGACGGGCAGGAAACCTTCAGTTTCACCACCGTCAGCAAGGCCGTGGCTGATCGCTCGGGCAACCCGGCGCTCGAAGGCAAGCGCCTGCCGGGCAGCCTGAATTCGGCGCTGTTCGAAGGGGTGCGGGAACGCAGTGGCGGCTATCTTGGCCTGCAGTTCAAGCCCAGCAGCAGCCTCGATATCAACGCCAGCATTTTCAGCGCCACGCTGGATGCCGAGAACTACAACAGCTCGGCCTACGCGCTGCCTGGCAATATCATCAATAACGGCGGCAAGATCACCAATTACACCGTCGAAGGCGACGTGATCACCAAGGCGACGCTGGTTCGCGACACCACACGCAACCCGGTCACCCAGCCCGTCCAGACCCTGCAGTTCGACCATAACAACCGTGCCGGCGCCCAATCGAAGAGCGCATTTTACGATCTGGACGTTAAGTACAAGGCCACCGACAGCCTGACCCTCTCGGCCAAAGCTGGTTATACCGAGGGCTCCGGTGTCACGCAGAATCAGCCCAGCCTGTTCTGGGGTCTGTACAACACCAATATGTCGTACCAGATCAACACGACGCGCCCCACCGACTACAGCCTCTTCTACGACAACGGCACCCAGGCCAATCTGTCGACGCCAGCCGAGCTCAAGCTCATGAACATCATGGCGGCCGCTGTCGAGTCTACGGACGAGGAGTCCTACCTGCACCTGGACGGCGCCTACGAACTGAATCTGGGCTGGCTTACCAAGGCAAAGTTCGGCGTGCGCTCAGCCGAACACACCCGTGAATACAAGGTCTGGGGTGGTCGCTTCAATGCACTCGACCCGGTCGCGCCGACATGCCCACCGGGCGGGCTGGCTTGTTTCATCACTAGCACGCCGACGCCGGCCACCGGCTACCCCGGCAACTATGCCGATGGCCTGAATGCCGCCTTCCCGCGTGATCTGTTCCGTTACCACCCCGACCAGATCAAGGACTTTTCCTACACCAACGCAAACTGGGACCGTAATCTGAACCGCATCCTGACCTCGGGTTACAAAGTCGAAGAAAAGAACCAGGCAGCCTACGCGCAGGTGGATTACGAGTTCGGCGATATCACCGGTAATCTGGGTCTGCGTTATGTGAAAACCGATCTGGCCTCCCTGTCGTATCAAGCGTTGCCCGCCGCAACCTGCGGTGCACTCAAGCCTTGTAACGTGCCGGGCGCCATTGTCGGTTCGCGCTACGCCACCTACCTGCCGCAACTGGTCGAGTCTTCCCATACCGCCTACCTGCCCAGCCTCAATACGCGTTGGGACATGGGCAAGGGTGTGATTTCCCGCCTGGGCCTGACCCGCACCCTGGGTCGCGCCAACTACAGCGAGCTGGCCGGCGCCGTCTCTCTGAACGACGTGCTGCTCACCGGCTCCAGCGGCAACCCTAATCTCAAGCCGATCACCTCGAACAATGTCGATCTCTCACTGGCCTGGTACACCGGCCCGCGTCAGTACGTACAGGGCGCGGTGTTCATGCAGAAGATGAAGGATTACGTGAAGCCCGGCACCTCGGATGTCGAGTATTACAACCTGACCTTCAATCGCTACGACACCTACAAGGTCAGCTCGCGCATCGGCGTCAGAGCCAAGATCCGGGGGCTGGAAATCGGTGGCGAAACACCCATCGGCAACGGTTTTGGCCTGATCGCCAACGCCACCTACGCCAAGGGTGAAGATGCCCAAGGGGCGCGCATGCTGGGCGTCTCCGACTGGACCTACAACCTGCGTGGCTACTACGAGGACGGCAAGTTCAACGCCAGCCTGGCCTACAACTACCGCACGGATTACGCCATCGGCCTGCTGGGCGATGGCTCGAACGTCCAACCCGGCATCAGCAAGGTCAACGGTGCGCACTTCTACAAGGGTGCCGCCAGCCTCTCCGCCTCGGTCGGTTACAAGATCAACGACACCTTCAGCGTGCAGCTGGATGCCAACAATCTGACCGATGAAGTCCGCCACACCTACTTCATCGACCAGAATGCGCCAGGTTACTGGCACCAGAACGGCCGCCAGTACTTCCTCTCGTTCAAGGCCAAGTATTGATTCTCTGGTTCATTGCCATGATCAGGCCCGCAGATGCGGGCCTTTTTTACGGGCGCTCCCGGCCACCAACGCCACCAAGCAGGGCACCCTGTCGCACACGGACAACACAAAACATCAACAAGACCAGAGGACTAAATTATTCCTCGCCTCTGCTCATGCCACATGCCCGATCGCATCAGGGTGCGGCGCGCCAGGCATCCCGATGCGATGCGGGAATTGGTCGATTATTGGCCGAATTCTGCATGCCGCTTGCTGACGGATGACTGCCAACGGCTGGGTTTCGGCACGATTCTCCGTAAAAAACTAGCCAAACAAGATAGACCGGAAGAAAATATGTATACCACTGGTCTACATCGATACGCCCGGTATCGAGTCCGGCCATCGCCAAGGCTGTGTTCAGCCCTATAACGGAGAGTCAGCATCATGTTCACCCGCAAGCCGCTTGTTTCAGCTATTGCCCTCGCCCTAGTCAGCGGCGCGGCGCCGCTGTATGCCGCCACCGACGCCACCGCCAACGAAACAGTCGTGATTACCGGTATCCGTGCCTCGCAGCAGCAGTCCATCGCCGCCAAGAAGAACGCCATGACCAACGTGGAAGTGGTTACGGCTGAAGACGTGGGCAAGATGCCCGACAAGAACATTGCCGACTCCCTGTCTCGCCTGGCCGGTGTGAACATCGCCTACGGCGCTGCCTTTGCGTTTGACGAAGCCGAGCGCGTGCAGATTCGCGGTACGCCCACCAAGCTCAACCTCGTCACCATCAATGGTCACTCGCTGAGTTCGGGCGACTGGTATCTGGGCGACCAGAGCACTGGCACGCGCTCCGTCGGCTTTGGTCTGCTGCCTTCGCAGCTGATCGGCCAATCCATCGTGTACAAAAACGGTCAGGCCGATATCACCGAAGGCGGCATTGCCGGCACCATCAATGTGGTCACGCGCAAGCCGCTGGATTTCAAGGCGCCCCTGACAGCCGAAGCGGCACTGGGCGGCGTGTATTCGACCAAGGCCGACAAGGTGGATGGCCAGCTCAGTGTCTTGGCCAACTGGAAGAACGCCAGCAACACCTTTGGCGTGCTGGTACAGGGCTTTAAGGAAGACCGTCACCTGCGTCGTGATGGCCTGGAAAACTTCGGTTCGGTCACCCTACTGAATCAGGATGCAGCCAATCCGACCAAGTGTTTCACCAGCGGCGGCCAGCAGTACTGCGGCAATGCTGATCTCAAGGGCAAGCGCGTCCCGCAAGGCCTGTTCACCTCGCTGTTCCAGGGTGAGCGCACACGTACGGGCGGCTTCATCAGTGCCCAGTTCCGTCCCAACGCCCAATGGGATCTGGCGCTGTCGGGTTTCCACTCGGAGCTGGAGGCCAGTAACACGATCAATAACTCGATCATGTGGATGAACCAGCTGAACCTCGGTGGTCTGCTGACCAACACCAAGGTCAACGGCGATGTGGTGACCTCGGCCACATTGATCCCAAATCCGGTGCGCGTGGTGGACCTGAGCGTGCCCGCCAACCTGGCCGCGCAAGGCAGCAATAACTGGGCGGCAGACTCGCGTCACCAGAACCGCCTTGGTGCGGGCTCGACCGCCGCCTTCTATGACTTTGACGTGAAGTTCCGCCAGAGCGACAAGTTGAGCTGGACCGCCAAGATCGGCCATACCGAAGGCACGGGCGAAACCCAGGCCAGCCCGGGCGTGATCTTCCGCGCCTATAACAAGCCGATCAGCTACGACGTCAGCGGCACCGATGGCTTCAGCTGGACCGTGCAGAATCTGGACCAGACCAAGCTCAACACAGCCGACTGGAAGCTGCAGACCGACATCCAGGGCGTGTTCCGCACCTTGGACAAGGAAACCTATGCCTATCTGGACGGCAAGTACGATCTGGATCGCGGGATCTTTACCAAGCTGAGCTTTGGTGGTCGCGCCAGCAAGCACTTCAACGAGCGCGTGCAAACCAACGGTGCCTGGAACTTCAAGACGACCGGCACGGGCGGTGCCTCGCTGGCCGAGCTGCAAACCCAGTTCCCGTCCAGCAGCCTGCCATTCGCCGGAGCCGGCAGCTTCCCTGCTGATTTCCTTGATGGCGTAGGTGGCAACTTCCCGCGTGATGCGGCGCTGCTGGACATGGAAGCCGTGCGCCAGTTCGGTCTCGCCAACATCAACTACGACCCGGTGCTCAACCGCGTCTGGACCGGAGGCGCCGAAGTTCGTGAAAAGAACACCGCCCTATACCTGATGAGCGATTTCGAACACGGTGATCTGAGCGGCAATATGGGTGTGCGCTGGGTGAATACGGATCTGGACGTCACCCAGTTCACCGCACTGGCCGCCAACCGGGTTTGTCCCGCACTGGCCGTGAGCTGCCCGACGATCAACCCCAATGTCGCCCCGGTCAAGAACCCGATCAGCAGCTCGCGCATGGGTGGCTACATGCCCGTATACAGCAGCACCGATCACAACGCCCTGCTGCCCAGCCTGAACCTGCGCTGGGCGCCCGATGGCAAGCTGGTCGTGCGCGGCTCCCTGTCGCGCACCATGGCGCGGCCCGAGTACAGCGAACTGGGTCGCGGCACCTCGTTCAACCTGACCGCCACGCCCAAGTTCGCCACCACCGGCAACCCCTACCTCCAGCCCATCATGGCCAATAATGCCGATGCCTCGGTCGCTTACTACTTTGGTACGCGCGCCTATGTGCAGGCCGGTATTTTCGGCCAGAAGCTGCAGAACTATGTCAAGGCGGGTACCGCTTACGGCAAGCTGATCAACCCGGATACCCAGCTTGAGGAAGACTTTGAGCTGCGTTCGTTCCGCGGTGTACGTGCCAAGGTACGTGGTGTGGAACTGTCGGGTGAAACGCCGATCGGCAAGGGCTTCGGCATCATCGCCAACGCCACTTACGTGGATGGCGAGGACCAGGACAAGGCCCCGCTGCTCAATGCCTCCAAGCTGACCTACAACCTGCGCGGCTATTTCGAGAACGACACCATCAGCGCCAGCCTGGCCTGGAACCACCGCAGCGAATACGCCACCGGCTTCTTCGGCAACGGTACCGTGACTGGCCCCAGCACCACCGCAGCGCGCAACGGCATGCTGCTGGCCGAAGCGCAGGGCAGCTTGTCGCTGTCGGCGAGCTACAAGTTCACCGACAACTTCCGCGTGACGCTCGATGCCAACAACCTCACCGATCCACAGCGCAAGTACTACATCCTCGACGAAGCCATGCCCTGGGGTTACTTCAAGAACGGTCGCCAGTACTACCTGACCGCTCGCCTGAAGTACTAATCGTCTCAAGTACTAACCGTCTCCTGTTGTACCACTCGGGAAGTCCCTCGCCGCGCCACCGGCGGGGGCATACTCCCCGGTCCCGCCGGCTTGGCCGGCGGGCCGCTTTTTTTTGGATTGCTGCACCTGTCAGGATGAATGTCATGCCCGCTCACCCACTCTGCCAAGGTCTCCCGCGCCGTCTATTGCTTGCGGCATCGGCGATCGCGCTAGCCCTGAGCAGTGCCTGTGCCCAGTTGCCGACCAGCCCGGCGGCCAAACCGCAAGCCATGACAGAAGTCCGCGGTACCTGGGTCACCACCACAGCCAATCAGGCCATCACCACCCCGGCCGATACGGCGCGCACCATGCGTCGCCTTCGCGAGATCGGCATCAACACGGTGTATGTGGAGAACTGGAAGAATGGCTATACCCAATTCCCGTCCAAGGTGCTGGAGCGCACCATCGGCGTAGACCGACGCCCTGCCTTGGCTCAGCAGGACCCGAGCGACAAGCCGTCCAGCAGCGCCGGCCGTGATCTGGTCGAGGAAACCCTGATCGAATTGCACCGCAACGGCCTGATCAGCATTGGCTGGTTCGAATACGGCTTCATGGCCGCGCATCAGGGCACCATGAATCATCTGCGCAAGCAAAAGCCCGACTGGTTGAGCCGCGATATCAAAGGCAACGAGGTCGCCCCCAACGGCTTTGTGTGGATGAACCCGCTGCACCCCGAGGCACGCCGCTTCCTGCTCGATCTGGTGCTCGAAGCCGTGGACCGTTACGACCTCGACGGCGTGCAGCTCGACGACCGCATCGTCTGGCCCTATATCACCATGGGCTACGACGATTACACGCGCGCCGCCTACGCCCGCGAACACAATGGCCAGCAGCCGCCCGCCGACCACAAGGACCCCGAATGGATGCGCTGGCGTGCGGCCAAGGTGAACGAATACGGCAAATGGTTCGTGCAGGAAGTCCGCGCCAAGAAGCCCGGTCTGGTGATCTCGCTCAGCCCCGGCGTGTACCCGTGGAGCTGGGATAACTACCTGCTCGACTGGCCCGCCTGGAGCGCCTGGCAGCAGGCCGACAGGCTGACCGATGCGCCGTTCAAGGTTGCCGGTGCGCAAGACCAGAACCCGCGCTGGGATGAATACATCCCGCAGGCTTATCGCTTCAGCTATGCCGCTTTCGAGACCACCTGGAAAGAACAGATTGCCGGGCTCAAGGCCGCTGGCAACTACCAGCCCAAGTCCTTGCTGGCCGGCATCCGCATTGTGGGTGACGGGGCCGATTCGAGCTGGCAGCAGCTCAAGGATTCCATCGAGCTGACTCGCCGCGAGGGCAATGGCGGCCATGTGCTGTGGTTCAGCCGTGGCGTGCTCGATCTGTATCCCAAGGAGCTGACCGAGTACTACCGCGCATCCGGCCCGGCGATCTCGCCCTGGTTTCCAGCGGGTTGGCGGCAGCCTTCGATTGCGTTGGAGCGCCAGCCCGGGAACGATACGAACGCGGCTGCCTGGCAGAACACCGGCGCCATCGCCGCCGGCGACTACCGGCTGATCGGCTTTGATGGCCAGCGCTGGCACTATCTGGACGAGCAGCGTCTGGCGACGCCTGTGGCGGGCAGCGACAAGGTGCGGTTCATTGCACCGGCACGCTTCGAGCGCGTCGAACTGCTGCTGGATCGGCGCGCCGCGATGCGTGCGATGCCGGCACGCCAACGCTAAGTCCCAGGGTCAGCACCGATGACCGCCGCCCCCCGTAACGACGCACTCGATCTGCTGCGCGGTCTCGCCATCGTCGGCATGGTGCTGTCTGGCTTGTTGCCGCACGATGGCAGCCTGCCGGGCTGGATGTATCACGCGCAGGTCGGGCCGCCCGATTTCAAGTTCCATCCCGATGTGCCCGGCATCAGCTGGGTGGACCTGGTGTTCCCGTTCTTCCTGTTCTGTCTGGGTGCGGCGCTGCCGCTGGCGTTCGAAACCCGATGGGACCAGCACAGCCACGCCGATCGCTTGCTCGGCCTGCTCAAGCGCGGTGGCCTACTGGCGCTGCTGGCCTTGGCCATCCATCGCTATGGTCCCCTGCATCTGAGTGCGGCACCCAGCAAACTGCAATGGGCCAGCGGTATCGCCGCCTTTGCCGGTATCGGCCTGCTGCTGGCCGGCTGGCCCGGTACAAAACGGGGTCGCTGGTGGGCTGGGCTGCTCGGCGCGTGCTTGCTCGGTGCGCTGGCCTGGTGGCATCAGGGCAGCAAGGCCTTCGATCCGGCGCGCAACGACATCATCCTCATGGTGCTCGCCAATATGGCCGTGTTCGGCGGGCTGGTCTGGCTGCTGACGCGCGGCAATATCCCGCTGCGGCTTGGCGTGATCGCGATGTTCGCGGCACTGCGGCTCACGCAGGGAGTGGAAGGCAGCTGGAACCACAAGCTGTGGCGGCTGGGTGATGGCCTGCAATGGCTGTACCGGCCCGATTTCCTCAAGTACCTGTGCATCGTCATCCCCGGCAGCATCGTTGGCGACCTGCTGCTGACAGCTGCACGCTCACCGTCCAGCGCGCCTCGTCGAACCTGGCTGGGCTGGCTGGCGCTGGCGCTGATCCTGGTCAATCTCTATGGCTTGTATACCCGCCAGATCGGCCTGAACCTGCTGCTCACGCTCGCATTGGGCATGGCCCTGTGGTGGCAGGCACGCCGGGGTTCGCTCCTGCATCGCCAGCTGGCCGGCTGGGCGCTGTACTGGATTGCACTGGGCCTGTGTTTTGAAGCGCTTGATGGCGGCATCAAGAAAGACCCCTCGTCCTGGAGCTACTGGTTCCTGAGCAGCGGGCTGGCCATCTGCGCCTGGCTGGCACTCGATGCCGCGCAGGCCAGGCTGGCGCCCACAGCCCTTTGGCGCGCGCTGCGCGATTGCGGCCAGAACCCTTTGCTGGCCTATGTGCTGGCGGGCTTTGTGCTGCTGCCTTTGCTGGCGCTGAGCGGCCTGGGTGGCGTGCTGGCCACCTACCCCGCACTAGGTCTGCTCAAGCCGCTGCTGCTGACCGCACTGGTCATCCTGCTGACCGCACTGGCCACCCGGCGTGGCTGGTTATGGAAAACCTGACACGCCGCCCCTGCCTGCGCGCAGGGCGCCCTTGTTTTGATAGGAGCACCCGATGAACCTGCCCGATTTCCTCTCGGTTTCCACGCTGGAAAACCATATCCGCCACACGCTGGCCTTTTACGACCCGCGCTGCCTCGATCCTGCCGGTGGATTCTTCCATTTCTATATGGACGACGGCGAGATCTACGACCGCACGCAGCGCCATCTGGTCAGCAGCACACGCTTCGTCTTCAACTACGCGCGTGCCGCCGTGCACTTTGGCCGCCCCGATTACCGCGACTGGGCGCGTCATGGTCTGGACTTCCTGCAATCGGCCCACTACCAACCGGCCACGGGCGGCTATGCCTGGCTGCTTGATGCGGGCAAGGTCGTCGATGCCACCAATCACTGCTACGGCGCCGCCTTTGTATTGCTGGCCCATGCCGAGGCCCTCAAGGCCGGCATCGGTGATGCGCGTACCGGGCTGGAATCCGCCTACCAGCTGCTGGAACAGCGCTTCTGGCTGCCCGAGCACGGCCTGTTTGCCGATGAATACAACGCCGACTTCAGCGTGCTGGCACCGTATCGCGGCCAGAACGCCAATATGCACGCCTGCGAGGCGCATATCGCTGCGTATCAAGCCACGGGCGAAGACCGTTACCTTGAGCGCGCGCTGACCATTGCCGAGGGCATCACCGGCCGGCTGGCCGACCCCAAATCAGGCATGGTGTGGGAACACTACGACCCCAACTGGCAGATCGACTGGCAGTACAACCTCGACGACCCCAAGCACCTGTTCCGCCCCTGGGGCTTCCAGCCCGGCCACCAGACCGAATGGGCCAAGCTGCTGGTCACCCTGCACCGCCTGCGCCCGAACCCTGCCTTGGTCGACCGTGCGGCAAGGCTGTTCAACACCGCGGTGGAGCTGGCCTGGGACCACGAACATGGCGGCCTCGTCTACGGCATCGCGCCCGATGGTACGGTGTGCGATGACGACAAGTACTTCTGGGTCCAGGCCGAAAGCTTCGCCGCCGCCGCGCTGCTGGCCGAAGCCGCCGGCGAAACCCCTGCCGTACCCGGCCACTACTTCCGCTGGTATGAACGTATCTGGGCCTATAGCTGGGAACACATGGTCGACCATCAGTACGGTGCCTGGTATCGCATCCTCAACCGCCGCAACGAGAAATACAGCCGCGAGAAGAGCCCGGCCGGCAAGACCGATTACCACACGATGGGTGCGTGTTATGAGGTGATTGATGTGTTGAAGCGGATGGGAGGCTGAGCGATGAAACCCCTCCTCGCCTTCGGCGAAGCCCTGATCGATCTGCTGCAAGACCCCGCCGAACCGAGCCGCTACTACCGTAACGCCGGTGGGGCGCCCGCCAACGTCGCCGTGGGTTTCGCCAAACTCGGCGGGCCGGCCGCCTTCATCGGCATGCTGGCGCGCGACAGCTTTGGTCAGTTCCTGCAGGCCGAACTTGCCGGTTTTGGGGTCGATACGCGCTGGCTAAGCTATACCGACGCCGCGAACACCGCGCTGGCCGTGGTGTCGCTCGCGGACGGCGAGCGGAGCTTCCACTTCTATCGCCCGCCTTCGGCCGACTTGCTGTTCAGCCCCGCTGATTTCGACGCGGCCGCGTTTGCGGATGCCCCGCTCTACCACTTCTGCTCGAACACGCTGACCCATGCCGATATCCGCGCCAGCACCCAAGCCGGCCTCGCGCTCGCTACCAAGCATGGCTGCCTGATCAGTTTCGATGTGAACCTGCGTCCCTCGCTGTGGCCTGCCGGCACGCCCGATCTGGCCGGTATCCGTACGCTGTTGCCACAGGTACAGGTGCTCAAATGCAGTCTCGAAGAATGGCAGGCGCTGGCAGAGGGAGACGAGGCCGCGCTCATAGCGCACTGCCTGGGCGGCCAGACCCGGTTGATCCTGATTACCGATGGCTCGCAGCCGCTGCGCTGGATCACCCGCGACGGTGCCGGCACGCTGGCGGTGGAAGCTGTGCCGGTACTCGACAGCACGGCAGCGGGCGATGCCTTTGTGGCAGGCCTGCTTTACCAGCTGGCACGGGATGACATCACCGCGGCCGCCCTGGATGCCTGGCTAGGCGACGCCTCCCGCTTGCAGAGCGCCCTGCGTTTTGCCAGCCGCTGTGGCGGACTCGCGTGCACGCGCTATGGCGCGTTTGCGGCGCTGCCAACCATGGCCGAGCTATCAGCGTGATCCGTCTCGCGCTGCCCCTGCTGGTCTTGCTGGCGGCCATCCGCTGCCATGCCGAGCTGCGCTGGGAGCCCTTGCAGACTGAACACCCCCTCCCGCCCGGCGTGAGCGTGCACATGGGTACCGGCTTGAATGCAGCGGGACAGCCGCTACGCGTGGCCTGCGCGCTGCTGGATAGACGCGTAGCCGGGGCGCCGAGCTGGCAGGTCGCCAGTCTGGAACAAGGGGTGCTGCCACCGCCCGAGCTGGCCGCTAGCGTGGGCGATACGCCGAGCGTGCTCGTCAACGGCGGCTATTTCGGTGGCAAGCCGCTGCGTTCGCAAAGCCTGATCGTGCAGGATGGCCAGCTGCGCGCGCCGGGCCTGACCCAACTCATCCGCGGCGGCCACACGCTGTACCCGCGTCGGGGTGCATTCGGCGAACGCCTCGATGGCTCCTTCAGCGCCGACTGGGTATTTGCTGCGGGCGCGCCCCCGCAGCTGTATTACACGACCACGCTGAGCAACCCCGCCCAAGCGCCGGATGCCGCATCACCGCACTGGACCATGCGCACCGCCATCGGTGGCGGCCCCTTGCTCATCAAGGACGGCCACGTACGCAATCATGCCGACGCCGAGGTATTCGACGCCGCCAGCGGCGTCATCCCGGATGCCCCGGCACCGCGCACGGCAATAGGCAGCACGCGCGACGGGCAACTGATCCTGATGGTGGTCGAAGGCCGCAGCGAAGCAAGTGGCGGGGTAGATACGCGGGAGCTCGCCGCGCTGATGCAAAGCCAGGGTGCGGTGCAGGCCGTGAATCTCGATGGCGGTGGCTCCAGCGCCATGTGGGTGCAAGGCCGCCTGATCACCCGGCCCAGTGATGCCAAGGGTGTGCGGGCGGTCAGCTCAGTGGTGCTGTTCGGCACTAGGTCCGCCGCAACGCCACCTTGAGGCGCAAACGCCCCGCGATATCGCCAAGGCCGATCAGGCCGGCTCCCCGCGTAGCCAGCCACCCAGCTGGGTCAGGAAGCGCGCATACAGATCGCCCACTTCGACCGGGTTTGCATCGGGTGCCTGTGCACGCACGCGGCCAGTCCCCCAATCCACCCAGGGGCCGACCCAGTGGGGTGCCACATCCGTCGCCAGCGCGGCCACCCGGCCCTGGCCGTACTGGCCGCAGACCAGCAGTGGCGCGCGGTCTTCTTCATTCAGTACCAGCCGACCCGACGCCCAACGTGCCTGCAGGCATACCGCGTCGAGCAATACCTGGGCGTCTGCCTTGGCCTGCACGCGGTTGAAGCCGCCGATCAGCGAAGGGCGATTGCTCCAGGGCAGCCCACGGGTCACCGGATGCTCATCATCGTGCGCAGCAATCACCACCGGCTGATCGCAATTGATCCGATCGTCCGCAGGGCTGATCACCACCGGCAGCGCCGCCGCCAGCGGACTACCGTGCCAGCCGCCACTGCTGCCCTGGAACGATGCCCAACCACCGATCATGATCAAGCCCGCACCCCGCGCCACTTCGTCCAGCAAGCGTGCTTGCAGCTCGGGCGCCAAGCGCTGAGCGGGGTAGTCGCTGATCACATAGGCACGGTAGGGGGTATCAAACAGCGTCGCAGAAGCCGTTTCCTGGCTGCCGACATGGTGCACGGACCAGCCTACCAGATCCAGCACGCCGGCGAGATACGCGGCGGCCCCCTTGAGACTGTTGTCGCCCAGATAGAGAAAATCACTCATTGCACATACCCACGCTACGTCGTCGCGTTCCCGCATTCCGCCGGAACGGACTGAAAAGGCAAAACAGGGCACCAGGCCCTGTTTTGTAGACAAGCGGTCCCCGCACACCCCGGGTGTGCGGGGCTTGGTGCTTAGTTGTACCAGTAGGAGAAATTCATTCCGATGGTACGCGGACGCGACTGGATCAGACGCACACCCATGACGCCACCTTCCTGCGCCGAGACCTCAACCCGCTTGTTGGCGAGGTTCTGCACCCACAGACCCAGCGACCAGTCATCACGGCTCATGCCCACATTGGCATTGAACAGGGTATAGGCCGGACGATAGCGCAAGGTGCTGTTGTCATCCACGCTGTCGGAACGATCCGTACCGATCTTGCCGGTATGGCGTGCGCTCAGGCTGGCGTGCAGGTTGGTGCCGTCATCCAGCGTGGTGCTGAAGCGGGTACCGAAGTTATGTTTCCACTTGGGTGCGCCACCGAGCACACCGCCCTTTTCCCAGGTACGGCAACCCGTGGTGTTATCCCCCACGTACATGCACTTGGTGGCGGTTTCATCCCACTTACCCTCGGTCGTGGCGGTACTGTAGCTGAACGACCAGTTGTCGTTGAGCTTGTAGCGTGCCGAGAACTCCCACCCCTGGGTGTAGGCCTTGGGGCCATTGGTCGTGCCATTGATCGGGAAGATTTCGCCGGTGTACTGATCGCCAATGCTCTGCGAGAAGTAGGTCTGCACATCGTTCCAGTCGATGCGGTAGACGTTGGTCTCCAGATACAGCTGGCGATCGAACAGATAGCCCTTCAGGCCCAGCTCCATATTATCGGTGGAGTCAGGCTGGTAGCTCAGCACATCCGGACGCACTTCCTTGGTCCAGCCTGCCGTCTGCGACTTGTAGGGGGTCTTGAAGCCGTTCACCCCGCCGCGGCGGAAGCCTTGCGAATAGGTGAAGTAGGCCAGCATGTCACCGGTAAGCTGGTAAGACGTGTTGAACTTGAAGTAGGACTTGCCGTTCTCGGCGGTCTTGGCGTTGTTGTAGCCGTTGGTGAAGCCGGTGTAGTCATTGATCAGCGACTTGGCCTGGTCTTCATAGTTGAAGACACGGGCACCGCCGGTGACTTGCCAGGCGTCGGTCAGGCGGTAGGTCGCCTCGCCGAACACAGCATGCTCGGTGTACGTGCTGGCCAGATCTTCACGAT
This sequence comes from Chitinimonas sp. BJYL2, assembly GCF_027257935.1. NCBI lineage: Bacteria > Pseudomonadati > Pseudomonadota > Betaproteobacteria > Neisseriales > Chitinibacteraceae > Chitinimonas > Chitinimonas sp. BJYL2. The sequence goes on from NZ_JANZKW010000001.1 coordinate 894,512, forward strand.
AGCCTTCGTCGGTAAGACGGCCCTTTGCGCCGGTATCCACGTAGAAGAAGTCACCCGTGGTGTCCAGACCCGGCAGCATTTCCGAGAACTTCAGGCTCTTGTCCTGCTTGGTGTAGTAGTAGCCGGCAATCCAGCTCAGCGGGCCGCTGTCCTTGGAGACCAGACGGGTCTCGTGGCTGATGCCCTCGTAGGTATTGTCGAAGGTCATGTAAGCCGAACGGCCGCTGCCTTCGCCATGCCCCATCCAGCCATAGTAGGCAAAACCCTGGTTCGCGTAATCGGCTTGGCCGGCGCGGGTATCGCGGAACTTGGAAGTGCTGGAATGCAGGCGGGCGAAGCTCAGATCCAGATCCACATCGATCGAGTCGAGCTTGAAGTCGCGGTCCGCATATTCCTCGTAGCGGCCCAGCACCGTGCTGTCGTTCACCGCGAATGGCGTCGAGTAGCGATCCTTGTAAGGGCAAGGGTTCAGGCCGGCGCAGGCACGATCCAGCGGCAGCAGGCTGGCGCCGGTGAGGCCATGGGCGAGCTGGCTTTGCTCGGCGTGGGCAACCAGCACCTCGAAGCCGGGCGAGACGCGCCACAGGGCCGACAGGCGGCCGCCTGACACTTCCTGGAAGTCATCGTCGGCGTACAAGTTCTGGTTGGCATTCGGCGATGGGGTCCAGGCACTGGTCTTCGAGGCCGGCGATGCTGCATCCTTGCGCCAGGGCGGATTGGACATCCGGTCGGTGTAGCCTTGCTCGTTCAGGTTGGCCAGCGAGGCGCGAAGGGCGAAGTTCTCGCCGATAGCCTTGTTGATGACGATATCGTTATCCCAGGTAATGCCACCGGCACCCTTGGTGTGCGAGGCGCCCATGTGCGCGGAGAAGGAGTTCTTGCCCAGCTGAGGCTTGTTGGTGATGTAGCGCACCGTACCACCCAGGCTACCGGCACCATAGAGCGTGCCTTGCGGGCCAAGCAGGGTTTCGACACGCGCCACGTCCTTGATCCGGTAGCCCATGTTCGGCAACGGGGTGTCGTCAAGGTAATAAGCCAGCGTGCTGCGGGTGAAGGACTCGAGGTTGTTGGCATTCACCGGCGAGACGTTCAGGCCGCGCACGGTAACCGAGTCAGCCAGACGGGCGCTGTTATCCGGCGCGCTGATGCCGATGCTTTGCTGGATCAGCTTCTTGGCATCGGTGATCTGCTCTTCGCGCAGCACCTGTTCACCGATGGCGGTGACGTTGTAAGGCACCTTGCTGGCCACTTGGGCACGCTTGGAGGCCGTGATCACGACCTTCTCTGCATCGGTGTCACGCTTCTTGCCGGTCTGCGCCGCGGCCTCGGTGGGTTCAGCGGCGGTGTCCGCTGCAAATGCCGGCATGGCCAGCATCATCAATGCGGTACCGACAGCACCGGCGACGGGTTTGAGGTTGAACTGCATGTGTCTGCTCCTGTTAAAGGTCGTTTACGTATGGCAGTGAAGAAACCTGGGTGGCCGACCGGAAAGCGCTGTGTCGCGACACCATGGGCTGCAATCTCGGATCAAATCGCCGCCATCACGACTGAGATTTCCTTTTTAGTCCATGCCAATTAGTTATGGATTTGCGACATCCCCGCAGGTTTGCATGGCTGTGACAGCCCGCTACACTGCGTCCGATACGCTGCAGAATATATCCAAAGGCCCGTGATATCAGGCCGCAGCCCGGAGGAGCCGCGTGTCTACCCCGATGTTTTTATCGCTACCGGGGTGGGACATGAATGTGAGTTAAACCCGGTTTTCCACTCAGGAAACGTTGCAACGATGAGTCGCTTGAATCCGCTGGACCTGTTACTGGAAATCGATGCCGCAGGCAGTCTGTCGATCACGGCCGCCCGTCTGGGTAAAACCGTCTCGGCCATTTCCAAGATGCTCACGGCACTGGAGCAGCAGCTCGGCTGCGCTCTGGTGGATCGCCAGGCCAGGCCCCTGCGGCTGACGGATGCCGGCCTCGTCTATCTGGATGCCGCCCGTCGCATCCGTGACGCGCTGGGCGAGACCGAAGACCGGCTTGCCACCGAGCGGGGCCACCCCTCTGGCCGCCTGCGCATCACCACGTCCGTGTTGTTCGGCACGGCGGCGCTGGCTCACTATGTGCACACCTTTCATCAGCGCTTCCCCGACGTGAAAGTCGAAGTATCGCTCTCTGACGACTACGTGGATCTGGCACGAACCGACTTCGATCTGGCCATCCGCCATGAGCAACGCGGTGGCGGCCAATGGATTGCCCGCCCCCTGTGCGACAACAGCGCCTGGCTTTGCGCCAGCCCGGATTACCTTGCCCGCGCGGGCATGCCGGAACACCCGGACAACCTCGACCAGCACGCCATGCTGGTCTACCACTATCCCAGTCTGGACACCCGCTGGGTGCTGACGCATGCAGGCGAGCAGCGCTTGATCGAACCGCGGGCCGCACTGGAGAGCGATAGCAACGATTTCCTGATTACCCTGGCGCTGGCTGGCGACGGCGTGCTGGCTTGCCCCGGCTGGAGCGTGGCGCACCATGTCCGCAATGGCCGTTTACGGCGCTGCCTGAGCCAGTGGCACTTCTCCAGCGAGAGCTATGGTGATGACCAGCTCTGGGCGGTGTATCCCTCCAGTTCTCGCGGCACGGCCAAGGTGCAGCAATTCATCGATGGCTTGCGCGATCACCTCGCCCAGGTACTGCGCTGATGACCCGCCTGCTCACGCTGCTGTGCGCCGCGAGTCTGCTGGCGACAGGCCAGGCAGAACCGCTACCCGAGCAGCGCTGGTCGCCCGCTGCGCTGCAATCCCTGCAAGCGAGCGCAATCCGCGATCCCTTCACCGCGCATAGCGTCGAGCGCGCCCGCCGTGCCGAGGAAGTGGCGCGCGTGCGTGCCACGCTGGCATTGCCCGCCGGACCCGAGCGCGATGCCGCACTGCCGGGAGCCCTCTACGCCATCGGACTGTTCCATCTCGATCCCGCCCCGGCCTTGCCGGCCTTGCTGGCATCCCTCAAGCGCCTGCCCAGCCAGCCTGTCGACGCTCAGCGGGCACTGCTGAGCGCGGCCTACCGCTTTTATCCGCAAGCGAGCCGGCCGGCACTCAAACGCCTGCTACCCCGGCTGACCACCCCGCGGGAATTTGCGATAGCCGCCTACGCCATCCTGGCAGCCCGGCCTCAAGAGCACGACTGGCTGATGGCTCAGCTACGCCAGGCGTTTCCTGATTGGCAAAACGAGCCGCGCCTGTTTGCCTTGGCAACACGCTTGACGACCCGCCCAGCGCCTCGGCCGCCGCTGGCAGACTTGCTTGCGGCACCACTGACACCGGGCTATCCGGTGGTATTCAGCCTGCAGCGCCAGGACCGCCGCCATCCGGGACTGGTGATGGTGCGCGGGGCAGATGGCCGCTTTGTCAGGGAGGCCGATGGCAACCTCTTCCACCGCCCGCAACTGGCCTTGGCCAGCAGCAATCTGCCCGGCACGATCACCCTCGGCAACTCTCCACAGGGCATCTACACGATCGTGGGCAGCGGTACCGCCGACAACCCTTGGATCGGACCGACGCCGTATCTGGAGTCGAAAGTCCCCATCGAGGCCTCGCTGGCCGAGTTCGCACACCGTCCAGTCGAAGGCGAGTGGCGCCTGGATCATTATCTGGCGTGGCTGCCACCAAGCTGGCGGGACTATTTACCGATCCGGGAAGCCTGGTTGGCGGGGCGGGCGGGCCGGAGTGAAATGCTGATGCATGGCACCACCATCTCGCCGGACTACTATGCCGGCACGAGTTGGTATCCTGGTACGCCGTCGGCGGGTTGTCTGGTGGCATCCGAATACTGGGGACCGGATGGCACCCTCATGCACAGCGATCAGCTGGCGCTGCTGAAGGCGTTCACCCGCCAGGGGCAGGATCGGGGATATCTGGTCGTGGTGGAGCTGGATACCCAAGCCGCCCCGGTCAGCCTTGCCGAAGTGCTTCCTGTCATCAGTGCTGTAGAGGCACGCCGCTAGCAGCCTGCAAACGCCAAGCCCGATGACACCCCTCACCCCAAGCTATGGGCGCCCGCGCAGCTTTCATTGGTAGCGCGCGCCCCGGTCTCGCTAGGCTGCACCATCCGTCCGACCGGGGTTTTTGCATGGCCCGCCAACAACAGTTTCCTTGCCTAGTGCTGCCTTGCCTAGTGCTGCTCACCCTGGGCCTGCTGCCCGCCGGGGCCGAACCGCTATCCGGTCCTGCTGCCCCGCCTATCGAGCTGGGCGTCGGCCGACCTGCCGCGGTCAGTGCCATCACCACCAGCGACGCCGCCGCACTGGCGGCAGCATTTCGGCGCGCCTATGTGCGCTATCCGCGCTTGCCCGCTGGCAGCCTCGAAGCGCTGGCGTTCACCGCAAGTCGCTGGCAGCACCGCCTCCCGGGACCCGCCACCGAACGCCACCATGGCATGCCAGCCGGCATCGGCGTCTTCGGTCTGCACGATGGCAGCAGTGCGGTCTACGCAGACACGCTGAGCCAGGTCGCCACAGTGGCGGGCACCCGCCCTGCAGCCATGCTGGCCGATCTGCCGACCTATGTGGAGGCCGTTGCGGCCTGGCTGGATAGGCAACTGACGGGTGACACACCCCGGGTCGAAACCCTGACCCCGGCATTCGCAACGCTGAGCGGGATTGTGGCCGGCACACCAGCCAACGACTACGCACGCCAGAGTCATGCCTATTCCGCCCTGCTGGTACTCGCACGCGGCGTAGACAGCGAAACCATCCGTATTGCTGCCCGGCCGATCGACTGGTCGCGTGCATTCAACCCCGCCACGCTGCAGCTGCTGCGCGCACCACAGGTCCAGCTGAGGCTGGACACGCCGACGCAGCCTCCTGCGCTGGCAGCCATGGAAACGCCTGTCGATTACCCTGAAGCACTGTGGTCGCCCACCAACAACTTCAGCAGCCGCGCAGGCAGCCGCATCAGCCATATCGTGGTCCACACCACCCAAGGGGCCTATAGCGGGAGCATTGCCTGGCTGGCCAATCCGGTCTCGCAGGTCTCGGCCCATTATGTGATCCGCAGTGCGGACGGCCAGATCACCCAGATGGTGCGGGAGGCAGACAAAGCCTGGCACGCGGCCAGTGCCAACGCCTACACCATCGGCATCGAGCATGAAGGCTTTGTGGATAATCCCAGCTGGTATACCGCAGCGATGTATCAGGCCTCGGCCAGACTGGGCCGGTCGATCTGCGTGCGCCATGCCATCGACTGCCAGCGTGCCTATGTGGGCATGGGCTGGCACAAGGTAGTCACCCTGCCCGGCAACCTGACCATCAAGGGCCATCAGCACTATCCCGACCAGACGCATACGGACCCCGGCACGCACTGGGACTGGCCGCGCTATTACAGCCTGCTCACCGATGGTGCGGCCCTGCCGCTCAATCAGGCACCGCTGGCGCGGCTGTCGGTCAGTTGCAGCGAACGCAGTTGCACAGCCGATGCCAAGCAAAGTAGCGATGAGGATGGTTGGCTCAGCCAGTACGCCTGGCAATGGGGCGATGGCAGCGACACAAGGAGCGAAGCGGCGACACAGTCCCATCACTTTGCTGCCGACGGCAGCTACAAGATCGTCCTGACCATTACGGACGATCGCGGCCAGACCGCCAGTGCCGAACAACTGGTCACGTTGAAGGGCGCCCCGCCCGCACCACCACCCGCCGGCAAGGGCGGCGGCGGGGCAGTATCGCCGCTGATGCTGTTGCTGCTGGCCGGTACCTGCGTGGCGTTGCGCCGCGTTCGCAAGCCGCAATGAAACCCGCAGCCCCCGCTACCACAAGCGCCATCGCATGCCTGGTGCTGATCGGGCTACTACCGCTTTTGCCCGCCAGCACGCAGGCCCTGCTGCGCTTTGAACGCGCCGCCTTGCTGCAGGGTGAATACTGGCGCCTGCTCAGCGGCCCCTTGCTGCATGCCGACCTGCTGCACGCCTGCGCCAATGGGGTCGGGCTGGTCCTGCTGCTGGTATTGGCACGACGCAGCAATCTGCCCGTCACGCCGTGGCTGCTGCCCGGGCTGTGCGTGGGGAGCAGTGTCTTGCTCCTGCTCGACAGCACGGTCAGCTGGATGGTCGGCCTGTCGGGTCCATTGCATGGCCTGGCAGCCTGGCTGCTGATCGCACTGTACCGTCACGGCCAGCGCGCGACGGCACTGATGCTGCTTACCTTGTTGCTCGGCAAGGTCTGGCTCGAACTCAGCCAGACCCTGCCCGCCCCGACATGGCTGAGCGTGCCCCTCTTGCCCGAAGCCCATGTGGCCGGCCTGCTGGCCGGGCTGCTAATGGGTGCGGCCGGCACGGCCCTCAACCACCTGTTCCGCCTCTTTCGTCCGCCTGCGCAATGTGCTGCGCGGCCCCAACCCTGAAAGTGCTCTCCATGCGTCTGATTACTGATGCCGATGTTGCCCGTGTCCTGAACCTGCCCGATGCGATTGCTGCGCTGCATGCTGCCTTTACCCAGTTTGGCGAGGGGGCCGGCGCCGTGCTGGCGCGCAACCGCGCAACGGCCAGCCATGCCGGTGCCAGTGTCACGATCAGCGCCATGGGCGCGGCACTGCCCGCCAGCGATGTGGTGGGCACCAAGGTGTACCCCACGGTCAACGGCCAGTTCGAGTTCGTGATCAATCTGTTCTCCGCCGCAACCGGCGCTCCCTTGGCCACCCTGGCCGCCAACGAGCTGACCCGTCAGCGCACCGCCGCCACCACCGCCGTCGCAGCGCGCGCACTGGTCCGGCCGGCAGCGCAAGTACTGGCGATCTTCGGTGCCGGTACCCAGGCGCGCGCCCATGCGGAAGCCCTGCTGCTGGTCCATCCATTCAGCCGGGTGCTGGTTTGTGCGCGCAGTGGTGGCGAGGCCTTCGCCGCCGAGCTGCAGGCCCGCACTGGCGTGCCCGTCAACGCAGTATCCGCCGCCACAGCAGCGTCAACCGCGGACGTGATCGTGACCTGTACGCGCGCCAGCGAGCCGCTGTTCGAGGGCGGGCTGGTGAAACCGGGTACGCTGGTCTGCGCCGTGGGCTCCAGCAAGCCGGTTGCACGGGAGCTGGACGACACCTTGCTCAGCCAGGCGGGACGTATCGTCGTTGAGTGGCTACCCGCTGCACAGAGCGAGGCAGGCGAGTTCGTCCGGGCTGGCGCCGGGGTGATCGACCCGGCCAAGGTGGTGGAACTCGGCACGCTGCTGGCGCAGCCAGCGGTAGCCGACGATCAGGCCATCGTGGTCTACAAGAGCGTCGGCATCGGTCTTGAAGACATTGCCCTCGCCAAGCTGGTTTACGACCGGCTGCAGGCGGCTTAGCCTAGACGGCCATGGACCACACCGACGCCATCACCGCCTTTGCTGCCGATCTGGCTGGCCATGTGCCCGCAGCGCGCTGCTATACCGACGCCATGGCAAGGCTGGCTTATGGCACCGATGCCAGCTTCTACCGCCTGATCCCCGCCATGGTCGTCAAGGTGGAGTCGGAAGCCGAGGTGGCCGCGGTGCTCGCGGCAGCCCGTGCCCACCGGGTGGGCATCACCTTCCGCGCTGCCGGAACCAGTCTGTCTGGCCAGGCCGTCACCGATAGCGTACTGGTGCTGCTGGGCGATGGCTGGCATGCCGGCGAGATCCTGGATGGCGGTGAACGGATCCGCCTGCTGCCCGGTGTGATCGGCCAGCAGGCCAACGATTGGCTGCGACCCTTTGCCCGCAAGATCGGCCCGGACCCGGCCTCGATCAACACCTGCAAGATCGGTGGCATTGCGGCCAACAATGCCTCGGGCATGTGCTGCGGCACGCGGGACAACAGCTACCATACGCTGGCGGCCATCCGCGTCATGCTGGCCGATGGCGCGATACTGGATACGGCCGATGCCAGCTCGGTCGCCGCGTTCCGTCACAGCCATGCCGACTTGCTGGCCCGGCTGGCGGCGCTGGCGGCCCAGGTGCGGGCCAATACCGCGCTTTGTGAGCGCATCCGCCACAAATACCGGCTCAAGAACACTACCGGTTACGGCATCAATGCCCTGGTCGATTTCGATGACCCGGTGGATATCCTCAGCCACCTGATGATCGGCTCCGAAGGCACGCTGGGCTTTATCGCCGCCATCACCTATCGCACCGTGCCCGATCATCCGCACAAAGCGTCGGCACTGGTTTTCTGGGATGCCCTCGATGCCTGCTGCGATGCCGTAAGCGCCCTGGCCCATGCGCCCGTCAGTGCGGTAGAGCTGATGGATGGCCTGAGCCTGCAAGCCGTCGCCAAGCAATTGCCGACCGTCCTTGGCGATCGCCACTTTGCCGCCGGCCTGCTGATCGAAACCCGCGCACCGGATGCCGCCACGCTGGAACAGCAAGTGGCTGCCATCGAGGCCTGCCTGGCGCCGTTCGCCGCCGCACGCCATACCGGCTTTTCCACCGATACCGCCACCATCGACACCTACTGGTCAGTCCGCAAGGGTCTGTTTCCGGCCGTGGGCGCGGTACGCGAGACCGGCAGCACGGTGGTCATCGAGGATGTCACCTTCCCGGTTGCGCGGCTTGCCGCCGGGGTTGCCGGCCTGCGTGCCCTGTTTGCCCAACTGGGTTACGACGAAGCATTGCTGTTCGGCCATGCGCTGGAAGGCAATCTGCACATGGTGTTCACCCCACGGTTTGATGACCCCGCCGAGGTAGCCCGCTACGACGCGCTGATGCAGGGGCTGGTACAGCTGGTCGCGGTGGAGTTCGGCGGCTCACTCAAAGGCGAGCATGGCACCGGCCGCAATATGGCCCCGTTTGTTCGCACCGAGTGGGGCGATGAGGCCTATGCGGTCATGCAGGCGATCAAGGCGCTGTTCGATCCGGCCGGGATTCTGAACCCCGGCGTCTTGCTTAATGCCGACCCACACTTGCATCTGCAGAACCTCAAGCCCATGCCGGCAGCCGATCCCATTGTCGATAAGTGCATCGAGTGCGGCTTTTGCGAGCCCGCCTGCCCGGCACATGGCTACACGCTTAGCCCGCGCCAGCGCATCGTGGTGTGGCGCGAGATCCAGGCCATGGGCGCACGACAGGACCAGACAACGCGGAAGCGCTGGCTGCGCCAGTATCGCCATCATGGTATCGATAGCTGCGCAGCCACCGGCATGTGCGCCACGCGCTGCCCCGTAGGCATCAACACGGGTACGCTGATGAAGCAGCTCGCCAAGGCCCACGATGGCAAGCTGGCCAACTGGGGGCAGCGTCACTATCGCTTGGCAAGCTCGGCGGCGCGCCAGGGGCTCTATTTGTGGCATGGATTGCGGCGACTGCTCGGTGAGCCTGTACTCACGGCCATCAATCGCGAGGCCAGGCGCGTCTTCCCGCTCATACCCTTGGTGCCCAGCGCACTCAAGGCCGGCACTACACCCGCGCTCGCCCCTCATGACGAAGGTCGCCCCGTCGTACTGTTCCCCAGCTGTGTCAATCGCGTCCTGGCCGGCGCAGACGGCCAGCGCAGCGAGCTGGTCGCGACCTTGTCGCTACTGGCCAAAGCCGGCTTCGCACCTGTCTATCCGCCGGACACCGAGAGCCTGTGCTGCGGCCAACCATTTGCCTCCAAAAACGCCCACAGTGCTGCCGACGCCGCACTGGCTGCCACCAATGCTGCCTTGCTCACCGCCAGCGCGCAGGGACGCCACCCCGTCTATCTCGACAACGGTCCCTGCAGCCTTCGGTTACTGACGGCGCAGCGCGCCGGCCAGCTCGATGCGCGCCTGCAGCTACACGCGGGCCCGGCCTTTCTGCGTGATCATGTGCTGCCGCGACTCCATATCCAACGGGTGGCGCGGCTGGCGCTACATGTGCCCTGCAGCGCCAGCCTCAGCGATGGTGGCCACGCCTTGCGCATGCTGGCTGCTGCCACGGCGGAGGAGGTTGTCGAGAGCGGCATTGCCTGCTGCGGCTTTGCCGGCGACAAGGGACTGACGCAGCCCGCCCTCAACGCCCACGCCCTGCGCGACTTGCGCCAGCGCCAACAGGGCTGCGATGCTGCGGCATCGAGCAGTCGAACCTGCCAGATCGGTCTGCAGACGCACACCGGTCTGCCCTACCAGAGCATCGAAGCCTTACTTGATGCCCAATCCATGAAGACGCCATGAACCCATCCACGCCCACGCCGCCCGCTACCTCCCGCTCACCCTGGTTCTGGGTGCCCTCGCTGTATTTCTATCAAGGGCTGCCTTATTTCGTGGTCACGGCGCTGGCGCTGTTCATGTGGAAGGACCTTGGCGTTCCCAATGACCAGATCACCCTCTATATGGGTTGGCTGGGCATGGCCTGGGTACTCAAGCCTTTCTGGGCCCCACTGATCGACTTGTTCCATACCAAGCGGCGCTGGATCGTGGCCATGCAGGCGTTGATCGGCATTGCTTACGCAATGATCGCCTTCACCATCGAGACCAGCTTCGCGGTGCAGTTCTCCTTGGCCATGCTGCTGCTGGTGGCGTTCAGCTCCGCCACCCACGATATCGCCGCAGACGGCTTTTACATGCTGCCGCTCAAGGAACACGAGCAGGCCGCCTTCGTGGGCGTGCGCTCCACCTTCTTCCGCCTCGCCAAGCTGTTCGTGACCGGCGGCGTGCTTTGGCTGGTGGGCCATCTCATCAACACCGGCGTGGCCGCGAGCCATGTATGGGCCATCACCTTGGGCAGCATGGCTGCGCTTTCGATCGGCATCGCGCTCTACCACCAGTTCGCCTTGCCGCGTACACCGGCAGACCATGCCGTGCGCCATGCCGACAACCCGGTTGCCGCCTTTCTAGCCACCTTCGTCGACTTTCTCAAGAAGCCCGGCATCCTCGTCATCGTCGGTTTTCTGCTGTTCTACCGCTTCGGCGAAGCCAATCTGCAACTGGTGGCGCAGCTCTTCCTGGTGGACACGCGCGAGGCTGGCGGGCTCGGACTCAGCAAGGAGAACGTGGGGCTCATCTACGGTGTGGTGGGCGCCATTGCCCTGACACTGGGCGGCTTGCTGGGTGGCTGGGTGATCTCGCGCCACGGCCTGAAAAAGATGCTCTGGCCCATGATCATCATCGGCAATGTGCCGCATGCAGCCTTTGTCTGGCTGGCCTGGGCCCAGCCCACCAACCTGCCACTGATTGCCACCGCCATCGGCATCGAGCAGTTCGCCTACGGCTTCAGCTTCACGGCTTACCTGATCTACATGATCATGATCGCGCGCGGCGAGAACAAGACCGCCCACTACGCCATCTGCACCGGCTTCATGGCACTGAGCATGACCATTCCGGGCTTCTACGCCGGCAAGCTGCAACTGGCCATCGGCTATACCCACTACTTCATCTGGGTGTGCATCGCGGTCGTCCCCACGGTGCTGGTCGCGCTGCTCGCGCGCATCGATGGTGATTTCGGCAAGAAGCAGGAGTGAATTGCCTTGGCGTGTAAGCAGCATTCGGCAGGATGCTGCTATCTGCTCGACTAGGGACGACAAGTTACCGGACACTTGGCGCGGGCCAGACACAATCCGTGATTGGCGGTTGACGCGCTGGCAGCCAGCCGGTAAATGCTCTCTGTAATCCCCGTCACGAGTCGCGCATGAAACTCCGCTTTACCAAGATGCAGGGCCTGGGTAACGACTTTGTCGTGCTCGATGGCGTCAGCCAGTCGCTGAGTCTCAGCGTCGAGCAGTTGCGCAAGCTCGGTGATCGCCACTTCGGCATCGGTTGCGACCAGATCCTGCTCGTTGAAAACCCGCATCACCCCGATGCCGATTTCCGCTACCGCATCTTCAACGGTGCCGATGGCGGCGAAGTCGAGCAATGCGGCAATGGCTCACGCTGCTTTGTGCGTTTCGTGCATGACAAGGGTCTGAGCCACAAGCGCGAGATCCGCGTGGAAACCGCGCGCGGGCTGATCTCGCCCAAGCTGGAAGACAATGGCCTCGTCACCGTGGACATGGGCGCACCGCGCTTTGCACCCGCCGAGATTCCGTTCATTGCCGATGCCGATACCGTGATCCACGCCATCATCGTCAACGGTCGCCCTCTGGATATCAGCGTGGTCTCGATGGGTAACCCGCATGCCGTGCAGGTCGTCGACGATGTCGATACCGCACCGGTCAGCACCGATGGCCCGGCCATCGAGGCGCATCCGCTGTTCCCGCAGAAGGTCAATGCCGGTTTCATGCAGATCATCAACCGCGGCGAAATCCGTGTGCGCGTGTTCGAGCGCAGTGCGGGCGAAACCCTGGCCTGCGGCACCGGTGCCTGCGCCGCCGTGGTCACCGGCATCCGCCGTGGCCTGCTCGATAGCCGCGTGCTCGTGCATACGCGCGGCGGCGATCTGGACATCAGCTGGGGCGGCCCTGGCCAGCCCGTATTGATGACCGGCCCGGCCGTCACCGTGTTTGAGGGCGAAATCGAGCTATGAGCGCCCAAGCCGAATTCGCCTGCCAACCCCGTTTTGAAGCCGAGCAGTTCCGCCTGCCCGGCCATCCCCCCGTCTCCAAGGAAATCACCGCTATGCAAAGCGCCGATATCGCCGCCTGGCTGCAAGCCAATCCGCAATTCTTCGAAGACTATGCCGACCTGATCGCGGAGATTTTCATCCCCCATCCGCATGGCGGCCGGGCCATCCCGATTGCCGAGCGGCAGATTCTCACGCTGCGCGAAAAGAACCGCCTGATCGAAGCCAAGCTGGGCGAGCTGCTGCAGTTCGGTGAAGAAAACGACCAGATCGGCGACAAGGTCCACCGCCTGACCACGGGCCTCTTGGCCGCGCGCGATCTGGCCGGCGTGCTGGGTACGCTGGGTTACCACCTGCAAGAGAGCTTCCGCGTGCCCCATGTGGCCGTGCGCCTGTGGGGCGGCGAAGCCGACGAAACGCTGAGCGAATTTGCGCCGGTCAGCGATGAGGTCAAAACCCTGGTCAACAATCTCGGTACGCCGTACTGCGGCCCCTATGTGACCGACGAAGTCATGGCCTGGCTGGGCGAGGCCGCGCCACGCCTCAAATCGTTTGCGCAGGTGGCCCTCAAGGGCGAGAACGGCGTGTTCGGCGTGCTCGTGCTAGCCAGCGAAGACCCACAACGCTTCTATCCCGAGATGGGCACGCTGTATCTCGCGCGCATCGGCGAGCTGGCTGCTGCTGCGATTTCTCGCTGTCTGGATTGAACCCCGGAAGGGCGGCATAGCCATGACCCCGCTGGAACGGCTCGAACGCTTCCTGACCGGCGAACACGGCAAGTCGCGCGCCACCCGCGCGGCCTATCTGGCCGACGCGCGCCTGCTGCTGGAGCTGGCGGGCGATCGCGCACTCGACACCCTGCACCCGCGCGATATCCGCGGCTACGTGCGCACACTCAAGCTGCGCGGGCAGGATGCGCGCAGCATTGCGCGGCGACTATCGGCCTGGCGCACCTGGTTCCGCCTGCTGGTACGCGAGGCGGGCTACACCCACAACCCGGTGGAAGGCCTACGCGCACCGCGTGCGGCCCGCAAGCTGCCGCGCCCGGTCGGCGTGGACGAAACCCAGGGTTTTCTGGATGCGCTGGGCCGCGAGGATGATCCACTCAGCATCCGAGATAGCGCGATCTTTGAACTCGCGTATTCATCCGGCCTGCGGGTGTCCGAACTGGTGGGCGCGAATCTCGACGACTTCCGTGACGGCGGGCAGACGCTACTTGTGTTGGGCAAAGGCGGCAAAACGCGCCAAGTGCCGGTCGGCGAAACCGCGCTGGCGGCCATTGCGCGCTGGCAGCCTATCCGCACCACGCTGGCACAGGCCGGCGAAGCCGCCTTGTTCGTGGGCAAAACCGGCAAGCGGCTGACCCCGCGCGCCGTACAGGCGCGGCTGCATGACTGGTCGGACAAGCTGGGTCTCGCGGATCGGCTCCACCCGCACCGCCTGCGCCACGCCTGCGCTACCCACTTCCTGCAAGGCAGCCAGGACTTGCGTGCCACGCAAGAGCTGCTGGGCCACGCCAGTATCGCCACGACACAGGTCTACACGCGGCTCGATTTCAGCCATCTGGCACAGGTCTACGACGCCGCGCATCCACGCGCGAAATCCGATCCCGACCCATGAGCCACACCCATCAGGGAAAGCCCCAAGCGGCGTTGGCGGCCATCGGGCGTAAGGTGGAGGACATGGCTTACGGCACCCCTCCGCCTCGCCTGGCCCGCTGGCTCTGGGCCATGCCCAACCTCGCCCTGATCTGCTTTCTGGCAGTGGGCGTAGCTTTCTTGCTGTTCGTGCGCCATCACGAACACCAGCGCCAGTACGACACGCTGGTCGATGATTTGCTGTGGCAGGAACAGACGCTGGCCGCACAGCTCGATGCCCGCCAGACCCTGCTGCAAACCCTGGCCAACGACCAGACGCGTGGCGAGCTCGACGAAGCCGGCTTCTACCGCCGTGCGGCCATCTTTCTGGCAGCCGATACCGAGCTGCTCTCCTTGGCCTATGTGAACGAATATGGCGAGGCCGTTTGGAGCTATCCCGCTGAAGCAGCCGAGCCGCTGCAACTTCAGGCTGCGGTCATCGAACCGATCCAGCGTGCCGCACGCATCGGCATTCCGGCCAGTACGCCAACCTTCGACTACCCCGGGGCAGGCGCCGCGTTTGCGCTGGCGCACCCGGCCGTGCGCGGTAACCAGACGCTGGGGGCCTTTGTGGCCGTGATCTCGGTCAAAGGCCTGCTGCGTCAGCATGTACCCTGGTGGATCGCCAAGCGCTACCAGATCAGCGTGGTCGATCTCGAAGGCCGCACCCTCGCGGCGCGGCCTGAGCAAGCCGCGCCCGAGGCCGATGCCCCGGTGCAGGCCATGTTGTTCGACCCACCCGGCTATGGTCTGCGCCTGCAAGGCCAGTTGCTGCAGACCGGCTGGCCATGGTGGCAGCAGGTGCTCTACGGGTTGCTGGGCGCACTCTCGGTGGTGATGCTGTGGTCGCTGTGGGTACTCAAGCGCCATATGCGTGAACGCCTGAACGCGGAACGCGCGCTGGTCCGCGAGGCCAATCTTCGGCAGGCAATGGAAGACTCCCTCACCGCCGGGGTGCTGGCACTGGACCGCAGTGGCTGCACCTTGCACGTGAATCGGGCGTTCTGTCAGATGGTCGGACTGGAGGCCGCGGCCTTACTGGGTAGCCAGCCGCCGTTTGCCTATTGGCCACCGGAATCCCACGATCAGTGTGCACAGGCTTTTACGGCGGTTCTCCGCGGGGAGTGCCCAGCACAGGGGATGGCGCTGCGGGTGATGCGCCCCGATGGCAGCCGGCTGGATCTGCGCCTGTTCGCCAGCGCGCTGATCGACGCCGATGGCCAACACACCGGCTGGGTGGCCTCGTTTGCCGATGTCAGCGAGTTGCAGCGTGAGCGCGAGGCCCTGCAGGGCTCGCACGAACGCTTTGTGGCGGTATTGGATGGGCTGGATGCCTCGGTGGCGGTTACCGATTGCGATAGCGGCGAGCTGCTGATGAGCAACCGTGCCTTCCGCGAAGCCTTTGACCAGATCGACCAGACCGGGGCGCTGTGTGTGCTCCCGCTAAGGGGAGAAGCGGCTGAGGGCGAATGGTTCGATGCGATCACCGGGCGCTGGTATCAGCATCACCGCCGGGCAGTTCCTTGGGTCGACAGACCGGCAGTGTGGCTGGATATTGCGACCGATGTTACCGAGCGCAAGCTCGCAGCTGATCGTGAACGTCAGCAGACCGACAAGCTGCAGCAAACCGCACGGCTGATCGCGCTGGGCGAAATCGCATCGAGTCTGGCGCACGAACTGAACCAGCCACTCGCTGCCATCTCCAGCTATTGCACCGCCTGCCGTAACCTAACGGCCAGCGGTCAGCTGAGTCCGGCAGAGCTCGACGATGCGCTAGGCAAGATTGTTGAACAGTCGCGGCGTGCCAGCGCCATCGTGCGCGGCATCCGCGAATTCGTGCGCAAACGTGAACCGCAGCGCAGCCCATGCCGTGTGGGCGATCTGGTCGATACCGTGTTGCTGCTTTTGTCCGCACCGCTGAACCGCCATTTTGTGCGCGTGGTGCGCGAGCGCGACGCCGATGAGGCCATCCTCTCGGCCGACCCGGTGCTGCTTGAACAGGTACTCTTCAATCTGGGCAAAAATGCGATTGAGGCCATGGCACAGGCAGGTACCGACCCCGCCGAACTCAGCCTTCAGAGCCGCATTCGCGACGGCTGGGTTGATCTGATCGTGGCAGATCGCGGCCCCGGCATTGCGCCGGATGAGGTGGAAAAGCTGTTCCTCGCCTTCTACACCACCAAGGAAGAAGGCATGGGCATGGGCCTGAACATCTGTCGCACCATCGTCGAAAACCATGATGGCCGGCTTACCGTCCTGCCTCGCCCCGGCGGTGGTAGTCGTTTTGTCGTCAGTCTGCCGCTGTCTCCACAGGCCTCGGGAGAAGCCGGGTCAGACACTCCTGAAATCTCCTTGGTGCATCGCGCATGAGTTCAACTGGTTCCTCTGAATCCCGTATCGCCCTGGTCGACGACGATGCCGCCGTGCGCGACGCCTTGCGTTGGCTGTTTGCCTCGCGCGGCCATGCCGTCACCCCCTTCGACTCGGCCCAGGCCCTGCTGAGTGACCGCGACCCCAGCCGCTTTGCCTGCCTGATCCTTGATCTGCGCATGCCCGGCATGGGTGGCATGGCCTTGCTGCAGACCTTACAGGCCCAGGGCTACACCCCGCCGACCGTGTTCCTCACCGGCCATGGCGATGTCCCGCAGGCTGTCGCTGCGCTCAAGCTCGGTGCGGTCGACTTTCTGGAAAAGCCGTTTGATGACAACGCCTTGGTCAGCCTGGTCGAACACTGCCTGCAACTGGATGTCGCGCAGCGCGCCACCTACCAGCAACGCGGCCTGGTGCGGCAGCGACTGAGCGAACTAACCCCGCGCGAGCATGAAGTGATGGTCCTGTTTCTGGACGGCAAGCTCAACAAACAGATTGCGGACGAGTTGGCGATCAGCATGAAGACGGTAGAGGTGCACCGCGCACGGGTGCTCGACAAGATGGGCGTGAAATCTGCCGTGGAGCTGGCCAATCTGCTCAAAACCTACGGCTGAAAAGCGGACGGGCAGCACAGGCCGCTGCAGCGGCACAGCCCATGAAAAAGGCCACGCATTGATGCGTGGCCTTTTCTTTTGCCCGGCGTGCCTGAGATCAGCTCAGTTTGCCGTGGCAGTGCTTGTATTTCTGACCCGAACCACAAGGGCAAGGATCATTGCGGCCGATCTTGTCATAGTTGCGCAACTGGGCCTGCGCCGGATCGGCAGCATTGGCATTGGCCTGGGCCAGCGCCTCATCGTAATCGGCGTGATGGAACTGCATATCCGCCGGCTCTTCGTGCTGCTCCAGCGCGGCCACATCTTCGGGTGAGCGGATCTGCACGGTCATGACCAGCTGGACCACGTCGCGACGGATACGCATCAGCAGACCTTCAAACAGCTCGAAGGCTTCGCGCTTGTATTCCTGCTTGGGGTTCTTCTGACCGTAGCTGCGCAGATGGATGCCCTGACGCAGATGATCCAGTGCGGCCAGATGCTCACGCCATTGCTGATCCACGATCTGCAGCATCAACGCACGCTCGAACTGGTGCATCACGCTCACACCCACGGCCTCGGTTTTGCTCTCGTAGGCTTCACGGGCTGCCGTGACGATACGTTCGCGCAGCGTCTCGATTTCCAGCGTGGTTTCGTTCTTGAGCCACTCGCTGATCGGCAGTTGCAACTGGAACTCGGTAAGTACCTTTTCGAGCCCGGCCGGATCCCACTGCTCTTCCATGCTGCCCGGCGGGATGTACTGGTCAACCAGGTCGCCAATCACGCCATCGCGCAGATTGCCGATGGTGGCCGATACATCCGTCGAATCCAGCAGCTCGTTACGCTGGGCGTAGATGGCCTTGCGCTGCTCGTTGGACACATCATCGTATTCCAGCAGCTGTTTGCGGATATCGAAGTTGCGGCCTTCAACCTTGCGCTGGGCGTTTTCGATGGCACGGCTCAGCAGGCCCGATTCAATCGCCTCGCCCTCGGGCAGCTTGAGGCGCTGCATCAGCGCGCCGATACGTTCAGCGGCAAAGATGCGCAGCAACGGGTCTTCCATGCTCAGGTAAAAGCGGCTCGAGCCGGCATCACCCTGACGGCCCGAACGGCCACGCAGCTGGTTATCGATACGGCGGCTTTCGTGGCGCTCGGTGCCGATGATATGCAGGCCGCCCGAAGCCAGCACGGCGTCGTGACGCAGCTGCCAGTCGGCGCGCAGGGCGGCGATCTTGCTATGCTTGTCGGCATCAGACAGGCTCTCGTCAGCTTCGATCGCCTTGATATCGGGTTCGATATTGCCGCCCAGCACGATGTCGGTACCGCGACCCGCCATATTGGTGGCAATGGTGACCTGGGCAGGGCGGCCGGCCTGCACCACGATATCGGCTTCACGCGCATGTTGCTTGGCGTTCAGCACATTGAAGTCGCCCGTCTTGAAGCCGGCTTCGATCAGCTTGTTCGCGATCAGCTCGGAATTCTCGATCGAGGTCGTCCCCACCAGCACGGGCTGGCCGCGCTCCTGGCAGGCACGGATGTCGGCGATGATGGCCGCGAACTTCTCGTTGGCGGTGCGGAACACCTGATCGTTCATGTCCTTGCGGATCATCGGCCGATTGGTCGGGATGATCACGGTTTCCAGACCATAGATCTGCTGGAATTCGTAGGCTTCGGTATCAGCCGTACCCGTCATGCCGGCGAGCTTGCCGTACATGCGGAAGTAGTTCTGGAAGGTGATCGAGGCGAGGGTCTGGTTTTCCTTGTTGACCGTGACGCCTTCCTTGGCCTCCACGGCCTGATGCAGGCCTTCGCTCCAGCGGCGACCGGACATCAGACGGCCGGTGTGTTCGTCCACGATCACCACCTCACCGTTCTGCACCACGTAGTGCTGATCGCGGTGGAACAGGTTGTGGGCACGCAGCGAGGCATTCAGATGGTGCATCAGACCAATATTGGTGGTGGCATACAGGCTGTCGCCCTCGGCCAGCAAGCCGGCTGCCGCCAGCAGTTCTTCGGCGCGCTCATGACCGGACTCGGACAGCACGATCTGATGAGCCTTCTCGTCGACCCAGAAATCGCCCTCGCCATCTTCTTTTTCCTGCCGCGTCAGCTTGGGCGCAATTTCGTTGATGCGGGCGTAGATCTCGATATTGTCGTCGGCTTGGCCCGAGATGATCAGCGGCGTCCGCGCTTCATCGATCAGGATGGAGTCCACCTCATCGACAATGGCAAAAGCCAGGCTACGCTGTACCCGATCATTGGGCGCGTAGACCATGTTGTCGCGCAGGTAATCGAAACCGAACTCGTTGTTGGTGCCGTAGGTGATGTCAGCGCCGTAAGCCTGTTGTTTGGCATCGTGCCCCATCTGGCTCAGGTTGACCCCCACCGTGAGGCCCAGGAAGTTGTACAGCTTGCCCATGGTGGTGGCGTCACGCTGGGCCAGGTAGTCGTTCACCGTCACCACGTGCACGCCCTTGCCGGTCAGGGCATTGAGATAGGCGGGCAGGGTGGCGACCAGGGTCTTGCCCTCGCCGGTGCGCATTTCGGCAATCTTGCCGTCATTGAGCACCATGCCGCCAACGAGCTGCACGTCGAAGTGACGCATGCCCATGACGCGGCGCGATGCTTCACGGCAAACGGCAAATGCCTCTGGCAACAGAGCCGCGAGGGTTTCGCCCTTGGCGATGCGTTCCTTGAGTTCCGGTGTCTTGGCTTGGAGTTCGGCATCGGACAGCGACTGCATCCGGATTTCCAGCGCATTGATCTCACGCACCTGAACCGCATACTGCTTGAGGAGACGGTCGTTGCGGCTGCCAAAGACTTTCTTGAGGAGAGAAGCGATCATCGTGTTTCCAGACGGGCCCGTCAGGGCCACCAATCTATGCGCAAAAACACGGCGGACCGGGGAAACCGATCCGCCGTGCAGTCTGTTCCGGGCAATGCATGCCAGCCTGTCCACCCCAGATGGGGATGGCGCCGGATGATTGCAAGTGCTGCCTAATTTGACGCGACTTTGTCCACAGCGGATCGACCCGCCAGATTGAGAAAGTACAGGGGATTCTGCGGAATGCCCTTGTAACGGATCTCGAAATGCAGATGCGGTCCGGTGGAGCGGCCCGAATTGCCCAGCAAGGCAACGCGCTGCCCGGTCTTCACCTGCTCGCCCTGCCGCACCAGCAGTTTCGATGCGTGGGCATAGCGGCTGGTGATGCCATTGCCGTGGTCAATTTCGAGCATATTACCATACTCGTTATGCCACTCCGCGGCGATCACCCGCCCGCCTGCGGCTGCGGCAACCGGGCTGCCGACATCACCGACAAAGTCGATACCTTCATGGAAAGTCTGCCGGCCATTGAAGGGATCGATGCGCCAGCCGTAAGCAGAAGAACGCAAACCCGCGGCAAGCGGCAGGTTGGCCGGCGCCTGGAAGGTATTGAGCTTGCGCTGGGTAAGCACGGTATCGAACAGGCCGTACTGATCGATGACTTCCTCGATCTGCTTGTCGGTCTGGCCAACCAGCACCTGCAGGTCCTTGAGGCTTAGCGTATGCTGCGGCATCGTCGACATCGCGCCGCCCTGCGGTGCTGCCACGGTGCTCTGGAATGGCTTGGCATCAATGCCGGTACGGTCGGCAACCCGCTTGGTCAGACCATCCAGCCGGGTCAGCTGCGCCTGCATCTGCCCCAGGCGCACAGCCAGCAGATCAATCTGCCGCTGTTGTGATACCGACGTGCCCGGCAAGGTGGGAATCGAAATCCCGAAGGAACGGGTGAGGTTGTAGGTCGCCCAGCTGGCCGCTGTTAACAAGCCCAAGACAGCAAGGCCGACAACAATACCCACAAGCCATACATGGCGCGGGCCGAGGGTAACGGCATGCGACATCCGGTTGGAGACTAGAATGATATTCATAGTTACCGATATAGCCTTGTTGCCTCACCGCGCCAAATCATGAGTACACGCGCCTTCCAGCAATTTCTCCACAGCCCCGAACTGCAGCGACTGGGGCGCCAGATCGCCAGCCAGCGCAAACTCGCTGCGGACTGGCAATCCGTCCTGCCCATCGGGCTGGTCAAGTTGACCGAAGTGGTGAATGTGGAAGGCGACTGCCTGATCGTCGCCACTCGCAGTGCGGCGGTGGCAGCCAAAATCCGGCAAATGGAAGCGCGGCTGGTGCAGCAACTGATTGGTAAGGGACTGAAAATTAATGCAATTCGTTGCAAAATTCAAGTCGAGCGCCTGCCTCATGAACAGAAGCAGATACGCCGGGGACATGAAATCAGTGCCCCGGCACTGGCCACGCTGCGCGATGCAGCCGAGCAATTGCCGCCTTCGCCCTTGAAAGATGCGCTGGCTGCGCTGGTTGCCAAACGGAGTCGGCGCGGCTAGGCCACGGCGCAGGGCTCCCCGGATCAGATTAAGGCAGCAGAGTCATTACGCGCGCCAAGGCACCCCGGTTTGCGGCCATCAAGCAATGCCCCGCCTCACCCATGGCCTGTCGCTGCGCGGGATCCGCCAGCAGCGTCGCCAGTTCTGCCATCAGGGTGTCGGCGTTGTCACACTGACGCAAGGCGCCCAGTTCACGCGCTGTTTTGGCCGCCTCGGCAAAGTTGAAACACGACGGCCCCATCAGCACGGGCAAACCCTGCGCGCAGGGTTCGATCAGGCTCTGGCCGCCCACATCCACCAGACTGCCACCCACAAAGGCAACATCGGCTGCCGCATAGTAGGCTGTCATCTCACCCATGCTGTCGCCCAGCATCACCAGAATCTCCGCCGGCAAGGGTGCATCCGCAGGCCAGGCACTGCGCCGCATGAACGGCAGGCCCGCCGCATCCAGCATGCCCGCCAGCTCATCAAAGCGCTGCGGATGCCGTGGCACCAGCAACAGCAAGGTATCCGGCGGCAACGCTGCTTTGCTGAGCGCCGCCAGCAACATCGCCTCTTCGCCCTCCCGCGTGCTGGCCGCCACCCAGACCGGACGCGAGCCGAACAAGGTACGCCAATGGCGGCCTCGGGCCTGCATGGCGGCATCGACTTCAAAATCAAACTTGATGTTGCCGGCAACCAGCGGCGAAGGCGCGCCCAGTTCATGCAGACGATCAGCATCGGCCTGCGCTTGCGCCGCCACACCGCTCAACGTACGCAATGCCGGCGCAAGCAGGCCGCGTACTCGCCGATAGCCCTGCCAGGATCGCGCCGACAGACGCGCGTTGACGAGATAGACCGGCACGCCTTGCGCGCTGGCCTCCAGCAGGAGGGTGGGCCACAGCTCCATTTCCAGCAGCACACCGAAGGCCGGACGATAGTGGCGCAGGAAGCGCCTTACGGCGCCGGGCAGGTCGTAGGGGAGATACGCCAGCAGCACCTCATCACCCAGCAGGGTGCGAGCGGTATCCCGGCCTGTGGGCGTCATCTGCGTGAGCAGGATGCGATGCCCCGGATGGCGCTGCTGCAGTGCGCGAATCAGTGGCAGGGCAGCACGCGTCTCGCCCACCGAGACGGCGTGCAGCCAGATCAACGGGGCACCTTGGTGCGGCGGGTAAATACCCAGACGCTCCGTCCAGTGGCGCCGATAGGCGGGCTGCTGGCGGCCTCGCCGCCAAAGGTAGACAAACGCCAAGGGCAAAGCCAGCCACCAGGCCAATCGGTACAGCAGACGCCAGAGCATGGCCATATCAGCCTTTGGCCGCCAAAGCCGCCTCAACAACTGCGCGTACGACCTCGAAAGAAGGTGGCTGCTGTACGCCCCCCAGGCTTTGCGAAAAGGTTCGCGCACGGGCACCGGCATGATGCGGATCGGAGTCCACAAAAATCCCTACGGTGGGGGTATCCACAGCTGCGGCCAAGTGCATCAGGCCGGTATCTACGCCGATGGCAGCGCGCGCATCGGCCAAGAGACGTGCCGCATCCACCAAGGAAAAGCGCGGCGCCACGATGCTGCCCGGCAAAGTCATGGCAATTCGCTCGGCGCGCTGGCGCTCAGCCTCACTGCCCCATGGAAACACCGGTTGCAAGCCCTGCGCCAACAGCCACTGGCCCAACGCAATCCAGTTGGGCTCCGCCCACAGCTTGGCGTCACGTGCGGTTGCTGTCAGGCAGACCACATAGGCGCCATGAGGTTGCCAGTCGAGGCGGCCGGGTAAGGGCTGAATGCCGTAGTCGAGCCCGCCCTCGGGCGCGTAACCCATCACACTGCCAGTGAGCTGGCGATTGCGTTCGATCACATGCACGGGCGGAATATCGAAGCGCCGGTCGTAGAACAGGGTGGCAAGCGGATCGCGTGCTGTCTTGCGGCTATAGCCGGCCAGTGCCGCGCCACTGAGTTTGCCGACCACGGCACTCTTGATCAGCCCCTGGCTATCAATCGCCACCTCGTAGCGCGCCGCCTGCAGGGCTTGCCGGAATGCCGACATCTCCGCACGCACAGCCGGCGCCCAAGGGCGTTTGCGCCAGCGGCGCAAAGCAATCGGCACCACCTTGGTGACACCGGGATGCAGACGGGCAAGACCAACGAATGCCTCCTCCACAACCCAATGCACATCGGCATCCGGGTAATGCGCCCGCAAATCGGTGACGGCAGGAAAGTTGTGGATGATGTCGCCCATCGACGACATGCGGATCAGGAGTATGCGAGGCATGGCTCGATTATAAGGCAGGGCGCAAGTACCGCCGCAGCTAGTCTAGAATCGCTGCCATGCAGCCACTCAGTCTTGTTCTCATCACCCATAATGCCGCCAGTCAGTTGCCCGCGTGCCTGACTTCCGCGCGCGACCTGGCCAACGATATCGTAGTTGTCGATTCGGGCAGCAACGATGAGACGGTCACCATCGCCCAAGCAGCGGGTGCACGTGTCACGCATCAACCCTTTCTGGGGTTCGGGCCGCAAAAGCGGCTCGCGGTCAGTCTGGCGCAGCACGACTGGGTACTCTGCCTCGACGCCGACGAGCGCCTCACGCCCGAGCTGGTCGCCAGCATTCGTCACACCCTGCAGAACCCGACCTACAGCGCCTACCGGTTTGCCCGACGCAACCGGTTTTTTGGCCGCTATCTCGCCCACGGGGAAGCCTACCCGGACTGGAACCTGCGCTTGTTTGACCGCCGTCAGGCGAACTGGAGCGAGGACGCCGTACACGAAAAAGTCGTCGCCCAGGGCGATGTCGGCACCGTAAACGGCGACCTGCTTCACGACTCGGCAGAAGACCTAGCCACCTATCTCGCCAAACAGAACCGCTATACCGACACCCAGGCCGACATGCTGTTTGCCGCCGGCAAGCGCGCCAGCATCGGCAAGCTGATCGGCTCACCACTGGCACGCTTCATCCGGTATTACATCGTTCGCCGCGGCTTCATGGATGGCAGCGCCGGCTTTGCGCACATCGCCATAGGCAGCTTCTTTGCCTTCGTGAAATACGCCAAGCTGATGGAGCGCTGGCGGCAAGCCGGGCGGCGCTGAAGCCATGACAGCACCAATGCAAAAAGCCCGGCATCAAGCCGGGCTTTTCTTTGTTCTGGTGGGGCGTCACAGATTCGAACTGTGGACCTACGGATTAAGAGTCCGCTGCTCTACCAACTGAGCTAACGCCCCGATATTCCTTATCGGAAGGTTCCCTGGTGGGTCGTGCGGGACTCGAACCTGCGACCAACGGATTAAAAGTCCGCTGCTCTACCAACTGAGCTAACGACCCTAGGGAGCCGCGCATTATAGCGTCGTTCTCTACGGTGTCAATGCCCCGAGCCCGCCAAGGCACATTTGGCTGCGCGCGTTAAACTAAGCGCAGTGAATGTCCCCTACCGGAGTACCAAGATGCGCATTTTGCACACGATGTTGCGAGTCGGCAACCTGGAGCAGTCAATTTCCTTCTACACCGAGGTGCTCGGCATGCAGCTGCTGCGCCGCTCGGACTATCCCGAAGGTCGCTTCACGCTGGCCTTTGTAGGGTTTCAGCCCGAGTCTGAGGGCGCCGTGATTGAACTGACGCACAACTGGGATACCGAGCGCTACGAACTGGGCGGTGGCTATGGCCATATCGCCATTGAGGTCGATGATGCCTACGCTGCCTGTGATGCAGTCCGCGCCCGTGGTGGCAAGGTTACGCGCGAGGCCGGGCCCATGAAGCACGGCACCACGGTGATTGCTTTCGTGGAAGACCCGGACGGTTACAAGATCGAGTTCATCCAGAAAAAGACGGTTGCTTGAGAAAAAAAGCGCCCCGTTGGGCGCTTTTTTCATGCGGTCTTCTGCGGTCATTTACTTTTTTTGGCGGGCTTTAATGTGGCGCGTTCTTTGGCCACCAGCTCGTTGACGACAACGAACAGCTTGTCTTCATTGCCAGTCTTGGTAACAGAGGTTTTGTACTTGCCGTTGACAATGAAGGTGGGCACGCCATCGACACGGTGATCCAGCGTCAGCTGGCGAGCCCGGGCCAGACCGGCCTGCGCACCGAACGAGCGATAGGCGTTCTCGAACTGTTCTCGCGGGATACCCTGTGCAGCCACCCACTCGAACAGTTTCACTTCGTCACGCAGCTCGATGCGGTCGCGCTGGATGGCATCGAAAGCGGCCGGCGTCAGCGCATTGAGTTTGCCCAGCATTTTCAGCGTGGCGAACAGACGGACATGGCCTTCCATATCACTGCGGCCGTTCCAGAGTACGTGCTCACGGCGGAATACCACATCCTTGCCCAGGGTTTTTTCCCAGGCTTGCACCTTGGGCTCCAGGTGATAGCAGTGAGGGCAGCCAAACCAGAAAAACTCGATGACCTCGATCTTGCCAGGCGCCTCGGTAGCTTGCGCCGCGGGCAGGTACTCAAAGTCAACGCCCGCTCTGGGTTCGGCTTGGCTGTTGAGGGCCAGCAATGCCAGGCCGGCGGCGAGCAGGCGGGCAAGCGTACGGGTAATGGCCATGTGGTTCTCCTGATCCTATTGGGTTAACTGGATTGGGGGCGGGCGTGCAATCGCGCAGGTCATTGTTTGATCAGCGCCGACTCCATCCCGTTGAGCTTGAGCTGGGTACGCAGGCGCTCAATATCGGCAGCGCTGGCCAGCGGGCCGATGCGCACACGGTGCAATACGCCTTTTTCGCCCACTTCGCTGGTCTGGATGCTGGCTTCCATGCCCATCAAGGCGAGCTTGGCCTTGAGGTTGTCGGCATCGGTTTCGTTCTGGAAGGCGCCCACTTGCAGGTAGCTTCCCTTGGCGGGCTCCACCGTGGCGGGCGGCACAGCATCGGCGGGTTTGGCCTTGGCCGGCGATTTCGGTTCCCCGCCCGGTTCGGGCAGCATGGTATAGAAGTCGAAACGCTTGGGTTCTTGCGCTGCGGTAGCGGGTGCTGTCGGCTTGGCCGCCCCGCCCGGCGTCAGGATTTCAGGTGGCGCATCAGGTCGGGCAGTGCTTGGCTGTGCCGGCGCAGCCCCTCCGGCCTTGCTGGCGAAGGGGTTGGGAATCCGGTTGATATACAACGCTGCCGCAACGGCAATGGCAATACCCAGACACAGACCGATAAACAGCCCGGTCAGCACCGATCCGCCGCTACCTCCCTTACCCCCCGAGGTAGAGCGTTTGCTGCCCTGCTTATAATCCTTGCTCATGATGCTCCCGAATCAGCGGCGCCGTACGCACCACGCGTGACGGCGCATTATAGCGATCCGGACTGAATCGTCGCTGACTAAGCGCTTGGTACTCGTGCCTAAGGTTGATGCCGCACGAAGGCTTGCCGTGGCCGTGCTCAGGCAAGCCAGGTGCCGTACCGACGGGAGACACGCGCTCACCGTACACGCCGGTCGGGACTGGAACCCCGGCACCTGCAGCATAAGTGGCTCACAACAGCAGGGGTCTGCAACTCGATCGACACAGGATGACGGCGATACCGCTGACCGGAACGTGACGCGCGAATATCCATGGATTAGGGGCGCCAAGGCAGTGAGCATGGGTATAATTCCCGTTCTATTCTGTCTTTTCGTGGAAACGCGTTCATGCAAGACGCATCGCCCAAGGCCTGGTCGGGCCGTTTTTCCGAGCCCGTGGCTGATCTGGTCAAGCGCTACACCGCTTCGGTGTTCTTCGACAAGCGCCTCGCCGAATTCGACATTCAGGGCTCGCTGGCCCATGCGCAGATGCTCAACAAGGTCGGCGTACTCAGCACCGACGACCTGAACGCGATCACGGGCGGGATGACCACCATCCTTACCGCCATCCGCGAAGGCCGCTTCGAGTGGTTGCTCGATCTCGAAGACGTGCACATGAACATCGAAAAGCGCCTGACCGACCTGATCGGCGATGCCGGCAAGCGTCTGCATACGGGGCGTTCGCGCAACGATCAGGTCGCCACCGATATCCGCCTATGGCTGCGCCACGAGATCGACGGCCTCTTGCTGCTGGTACAGGACCTGCAGGGCGCCCTGCTGGATCTGGCCGAAAGCAATGCCGAAACCGTGATGCCGGGCTTTACCCATATGCAGGTAGCCCAGCCGATCACCTTTGGCCACCATCTGCTGGCCTATGTGGAAATGCTGGCGCGCGATGCCGAACGCCTACGTGACGTGCGCCGTCGCGTCAACCGCTTGCCGCTGGGCTCGGCCGCGCTAGCCGGCACCAGCTACCCGATCGACCGTGAATTCGTAGCCCGCCAGCTGGGCTTTGACGAGGTTTGCTACAACTCGCTCGACGCCGTGAGCGATCGCGATTTCGCGATTGAATTCACCGCTGCCGCCGCGCTGATAATGACGCATATGTCGCGCCTCTCCGAAGAGCTGATCATCTGGATGACGCCGCGCTTCGGCTTCATCGACATGGCCGATCGCTACTGCACCGGCTCCAGCATCATGCCGCAGAAGAAAAACCCCGATGTGCCCGAGCTGGTGCGCGGCAAGACCGGCCGCGTCAACGGCCACCTGATGGCCTTGCTGACCCTGATGAAAGGCCAGCCACTGGCCTACAACAAGGACAACCAGGAAGACAAGGAACCGCTGTTCGACACGGTAGATACGCTGACCGCCACCTTGCGCATCGTCGCCGACATGATGCGCGGTGTGGTCGTGAAGCCCGAAGCCATGCGCCGTGCCGTGAAGCAGGGTTACGCCACCGCCACCGATCTGGCCGACTACCTGGTCAAGAAGGGCCTGGCCTTCCGTGATGCACATGAAGCCGTGGCCCAGGCTGTACGCTACGCTGGCGAGCAGAAGAAGGATCTGGCCGAACTGAGTCTGGTCGAGCTGGGCACTTTCTCGCCGTTGATCGGTCAGGATGTCTTCGCCGTGCTCACGCCCGAAGGCTCGCTCGCCAGCCGCGACCATATCGGCGGCACGGCACCCAATCAGGTACGCGCCGCGATTGCCCGCGCCCGTGCGCGTATCGCTGAAGCGTAAGCACCCAGAACCTCACACCGTTATTCGCGCCGGCCCACGCCGGCGCGTTCATTTCCAGCCCAGAGGATTGCCATGCACAGCAACCGCGCCTTCCCCGCCTACCGCCCGCGCCGCATGCGCCGCGATGAATTCAGCCGCCGCCTGATGCGCGAAAACGTGCTCACGGCCGATGACCTGATCTGGCCGGTGTTTGTGCTCGAAGGCGCAGGCCAGCGCGAGGAAGCCATTGCCTCCATGCCCGGCGTCAGCCGCGTGAGCTTGGAGACCCTGCTGCCACGCGCCGAAGAGGCGCTTGAACAGGGCATTCCGGCGCTGGCCCTGTTCCCGGTGATTACCGGCAACAAGACCGCCACGGGCGAAGCCGCCTACGACCCCGAAGGCCTGGTCCCTACCGTGGTGCGTGCACTCAAGTCACGCTTCCCTGAGCTGGGCATCATCACCGATGTCGCGCTGGACCCGTACACCAGCCATGGCCAGGATGGCCTCATCGATGCCAGCGGCTATGTGCTCAATGACGAAACCGTGGCTGTGCTGCAAAAGCAGGCACGCTGCCATGCCGAGGCCGGCGCTGACATCGTCGCCCCCAGTGACATGATGGATGGCCGCATCGGCGCCATCCGCACGGCACTGGATGCGGGCGGTCACATCCACACGCGCATCATGTCCTACGCCGCCAAGTACGCCTCCAGCTACTACGGCCCGTTCCGCGATGCGGTAGGTTCGGCCGGCAATCTGGGCAAGAGCAACAAGTACAACTACCAGATGGATCCGGCCAACAGCGACGAAGCGCTGCATGAGGTAGCGCTGGATCTGGCCGAAGGCGCCGATATGGTGATGGTGAAGCCGGGCCTGCCGTATCTGGATATCGTGCGCCGCGTGAAAGATGAGTTCCGCGCACCGACCTACGTGTATCAGGTGTCTGGCGAGTACGCGATGATCAAGGCTGCTGCCCAGAACGGCTGGCTCGATGAGCGCGCCGTGGCGCTTGAAGCCCTGCTGGCCATGAAGCGCGCCGGAGCCGACGGGGTACTGACCTACTTCGCCCCGCAGGCTGCGCGCTGGCTTAAAGGCTAGTTCCCGCTTGCGCGGGTTTCGCTGGCGCGCGGGGTGCCTATACTGCAACCGTCCCTGACCACGCTCGTGGTACGTCATCGCCATGCCGACTGCTGCACGCACTGTGACGCTCGCTGACGCGCCTGCTTTTTTGCGGGCGCGGGGTAGGCTGCTGGGCTGGATTGCGGTGGTGGCGCTGCTGGTGGCGAGTCTTTTTGGCTGGGAGCTGCGCCAGTCGTTTCGCGATGCACGTCTGGACTCGCAGCGCGATGCCAAGAATCTCGCCCTGTTGCTCAAGGAGCAGCTCGAAGGCGCGTTTCGCGAAACGGATCTGGTGCTCCGCGATCTTGCAGGCCGGGTAAGCCCGGCGCAACTCTCCCAGCTGGACTCCCTGCTCCCCGCACAGCGCAGTTCTCTTTTCAATCTCTTCGACGGCAAGCGTGCCACCTTGCCGCAAGCCGAGATGGTGGGCTTGGTATCCAGCGATGGCCTGTGGGCCATGGCGGATGGCAAACGTACGCTGGCAGACCCGATCCTGCGCGATCTTTTTGCCCAGCTCAGTGACAACCCCGGTCAGGAAATGGTGCTCTCACGGCCCGTTCGTCTGCGCGGCAACAATGAGCTCGGTTTCGTGATGGCCCGCCGGATAGCCTCAGACAACGGCAAGCTGGCCGGGCTGGTTTACGCGCTGGTCAGACTGGAGTACTACAGCCAGCTGGCACGCCGCCTGGATGCGGCGGAGAACAGCACATTCAACCTGATCGATAACGATATCGTGCTGGTGGCGCGCTATCCGGAACAGCCGGCCCGGATCGGACTGACGCTGCCACTGGCCGACCGGATCAGCGAATGGGTCAACGGTCGTTCCAGTGGCTACACCGTGTTCACCTCACCTACCGACGGGTTATTGCGGGGTTATCATTTTGAGCGGCTGGAGGGCTTTCCCTTCATCCTGCTGATCGGCCTGCCCGATCAGAACTACTTTGGCGACTGGTGGCGCAAGGCATCTGCCTATCTGGCCGCATTTGTCATGTTGATCTTGTTTGCCGTGGCGATGGCCTGGCGAGGCTGGCGGGAAAACCAGCTGACCCTGGCCGTGGAGCTGGGCGCAGCCCGGCTGCAGGAACAGGATGCGCACATCCTGCGCGCGCTGGATGCCATGTCTCGCCCGATTCTGCTGGTACGTGCCGACAGCGACATGATCCTCGCTGCCAATCATGCCGCTGGCGAGCTGGTCGGCAAGCCGGCCGCCGCGCTCGTCGGCCAGCCCCTGCCTTCGCTCTATGTTCGGCCGGAGCATCACGACAAGATCGTGGAGCAACTGGTCGAGCGACAGGCGGTGACTGACTACGAACTCAAGTTCCGGGCGGCCAACGGGGAGCCTCTCTGGGTCGGGCTGTCGGGCTCCGTCATCCAGTATCAGAACGGGCGGGCCTATTTCCTCAGCCTCATGGATATCAGCGAGCGCAAGGCCGCGCATGAAACGCTGTGGCGAAAAGCCACCATCGACCCCTTAACCGGCGTCGCCAACCGGGGCTACTTTCTGGAACGTGCGGAGCAGGAATGGCACAGGGCGCGCCGCTACGGCCACAAGCTGGGCATGCTGATGCTCGATATTGACTACTTCAAGCAGGTCAACGACACCTATGGCCATGATGTAGGCGACCAGGTGCTCCAGGGCTTCGTCTCGGTGGTCAAACGCAAGCTGCGCGACAGTGACCTGTTCGGCCGCCTCGGCGGTGAGGAGTTCGGCATCGTACTGATGGAGTACGATCGCAGCACCCTGACGGCAACCGCAGAACGCCTTCGTGCCGCCTTGGCCGAGCAGCCGCTGGTGCTCGCCGATGGGCAGATTCTGAACATCACGGTCAGCATAGGCTGCACGCTGGCCAGCAGCCACGACCTCCCGCTGGCAGTGCTGATGAAACAGGCGGATCAGGCGCTTTATGCTGCCAAGCATGGTGGCCGCAATAGTGTGATCTACTACGATCCGGCCAGCCCGGCCTTTCAGGCCGGCTGATGCCGCAACCGCTTGCTTGCCACCCCTGACTTCGCGAACCGACTGCCGTTATGGATTGCCGCCCCGGCTGCGCTGCCTGTTGCATCGCCCCCTCAATTTCCAGCCCCATACCGGGTATGCCTGACGGTAAACCCGCAGGGGTCCCCTGCGTACAACTCGATGCCCAGCTAGGCTGCAAACTGTTCGGACAAGCCGACCGTCCCGCCGTTTGCCTGAGCCTGATGCCACACCCGGAAATGTGCGGCCAGCATCGGGACGACGCGCTTCACTACCTAACCTGGCTGGAACGGGAAACCGGCAGCGGACGCCCCACGCTTACATGAAGCGCTGTACGTCGATCTTCCATTTGGTCGGGCTCTCGTGGCTGATGATCTTGTCGCTACCGGTCTTGCCGGTGGGGTTGGCCAGATCGATCTCGCTCGGTGGCAGATAACCCTTCTTGGTGTCGAACACGACTTTGACCTTGGGCTGCAGCAGGCTTTCCTCATTGTGCTCGACCACGATCCCGAGCCGGCCGCTTTCCAGCAGCACCAGCGTACCCACCGGGTAGATACCCACGCAGCGCATGAAGGCCTTCACCAAAGTGGGGTCGAAATGGTGCTTGCTCCACTCGAATATCTTGCGCAGCGCATCGGTGGGGGGCATGCCCTTGTGGTAACAACGATCGGCAGTGATCGCGTCATACACGTCCACAATCGCCGCCATTTTCGATAGCGTGCTGATGCCTTCCCCGGCGAGTTTTTCGGGATAACCGGAGCCATCCACGCGTTCATGGTGATGCAGGGTGATGTCCAGCGGTATGGGGCCGATACCCGGTGTCTTGAGAAGAATCTCGTAGCCGTCGCGCGGGTGCTTGCGGATGATCTCGAACTCCTCATCCGTGAGCCGGCCGGGCTTGTTGAGGATTTCATCGGGCACCAGCGCCTTGCCGGTATCGTGCAGCAGACCACCCAGTCCCGCCTGCCGAGTGGTTTCGGCATCCAGCCCCACCGAGCGGCAGAACGCCACCATGAAGGTACACACACTGACCGAGTGGAGAAAGGTGTACTCATCCTTGTTCTTGATGTGCATCAGCCCGATCAGCGCACCCGAGTTCCGCAGGATAGATTCGGTAATGCCCGCTACCACAGGCTCCACCGCCTCCATGTTCACCGCATTGCCCAGACGCACATCCGCCATCACATTGCGTACCAGATTGGCCGCTTGATTCTTGATGGCCTTGGCCCGGCCCATTTCCTCGGCCGTGGAAATCTTGATCTTCAGTGCCGGCTCGCTCTCCGCAATGGCGATCATCTCGGCCTGCAGGTCTTTCTGCACCTCGGCCTTGGTAGGAGCATCCGGCACGTCCAGCCCGCGCTCGGTATCGATATACACGTTGTGTATACCGCACTTGAGGATGGTGTCGATCTCCTGATCGGATTTGACCGGAAACGCCGAACGCATGAACGGATGCTGCGACCAGTCCGCATTCAGGTCATGGATATACATGCCTACGCGGAGTTCGGATGAGGGTATGTACTTGATCATCTGTCGTTGCCCCAAAAGCCGGTCTGCGCCGAGCTAGTCTCTTGTGTTCAGTCTAGTTCACGACCAGACCGACGCCGACGATCCAGTCTATATATTCTTGTCCCGCAGGCCACTACGCACCTGTCTGTTCACCCGCTTTATACTGCACGCCTTTCTCTGGCCTGGCTTGAAGATGGATTACCTGTTGCTGTTCAAGGCGCTGATCATGGGCGCAGTCGAGGGCGTGACCGAGTTCCTGCCCATCTCCAGTACCGGACACCTGATCCTGACAGGCCATCTGCTGGACTTCCTCGACAAGGAAAAGCGCGGGGTTTTTGAAATCTTCATTCAGCTGGGCGCGATTCTCGCGATTGCCTGGGAGTATCGGGCGCGGCTGATTCACGCCGTGGCCCACGCACGCGAGCCGGGGCCGGGTCGGCAGTTGCTCATCAATCTCGCCGTGGCGGCCATTCCGGCGCTGGCCGCCGGCAAACTGTTCGGCGAGCAGATCAAAGCCGTGCTCTTCAATCCGGTAGCGGTAGCCATCAGCTTCATTGTCGGTGGCATCATCATCCTGTGGGCCGAGAAGCGTACGCACACCGTTACCTTGGCGCAGCTTGACGATATGCGCCTGAGAGACGCCATCAAGGTCGGCCTCGCGCAGTGCCTCGCCCTGATCCCCGGCACATCGCGTTCCGGCGCCACCATCATCGGCGGGCTGCTATTCGGTCTGTCGCGGCGCGCCGCGACCGAGTTCTCGTTCCTGCTCGGCATTCCCATCTTGGGCACCGCCTCGCTGTATAGCCTGATCAAGCATCGCGATCTGCTCAACAGCAGCGATATCCCTGTGTTTGCCATGGGATTTGTCGCCAGCTTCATCTTTGCGCTCATCGCCGTGCGTGCACTCCTGCGCTTTGTGGCCAGCCACAGCTTTGTGGCCTTTGCCTGGTATCGCATTGGCTTCGGTGCCCTGGTGTTGCTGACCGCCTACACCGGCTGGGTAAACTGGTCCGCCTGAACCCAGCTTGGGCCACAAATCGCAGCAAAGACTTGACGCATCGCAACAAGCTCGCCATAATCCGGCCTCTCTGTCGCGGGATGGAGCAGTTGGCAGCTCGTCGGGCTCATAACCCGAAGGTCACAGGTTCGAGTCCTGTTCCCGCAACCAAGAACATCAAGGCCTCAGGCGCGCAAGCACCTGGGGCCTTTTCGTTTTGGGGCTTGCCGGAGGCAGACACCCGCCTAAGCGCGGTGTAACCGACGCGCTTTGACAATCTCGGCTGCTGGCGCTTAGATATTCGCCGGGTCACCTCGATGTGGCCCGGTGTCCATCATCACCACAATACGCCAGAGACGGAGTGACCCCGATGAAACCCTTTGCCTTGATGGCCGCAGCCTTGGCTGCGCTATGCCTGCAGGCTGCCGACCTGCCCAAGGTCAGCATCGGTCGCGTGGAGCGGCTCGCTGATTTTCCATCACGCCACGTAGACCCGCGCCATGTCGATGTGTGGCTCCCGGATGGCTACAGCCCCGACAAGCGCTATCGCGTGCTCTATATGCACGACGGGCAGATGCTGTTCGATGCCGACAGCACCTGGAACAAGCAGGAGTGGGGCGTGGATGAAGTCGCCGGCGCCTTGCTGCGCGAAGGGCGATTGCATGACCTGATCGTGGTGGGTATCTGGAACAATGGCCCGCTTCGCCACAGCGAGTACTTCCCGGAAAAGACCCTGGCCACGGTGCCAGCACCGCTGCGCCAGACCCTGATCGATCAGGCACTGGGCGGCAAACCGCGGTCCGATGCCTATCTGCGTTTCCTCGTCGAGGAACTCAAGCCGGTCATTGACCGCAAGTACGCGACCCGGCCCGAGCGGGATGCCACGTACATCATGGGTTCCAGCATGGGCGGCATCATTTCGCTTTACGCCATCAGCGAGTACCCGGCGGTATTCGGGGCGGCGGCATGCCTGTCCACGCACTGGATCGGCACCCGTTCAGCCAATGCCAGCCTGCCGCTCGCGGTCTTCAATTATCTGGCCCAAAACCTGCCGGACCCCAAGACACACCGCTTGTATCTTGACCGCGGCAATCAGGGACTGGACGCGCTCTACGGCCCGGCGCAAACATTTGCCGACGAGCTGATCCGCGAGCGCGGCTACACCGAGGCCAACTGGCAGACTCGGGTGTTTGCCGAAGCCGACCACACCGAGCGGGACTGGCGCGCCAGGCTGGCGATTCCGCTGACCTTCCTGGCCGGCAAGCCCACTAACTGACCACAACGCGTGCTGGGCCTTCATCCAGGCGGCCCAGCTCGGCAGCGTGGGCAAATCCTGCTTCACGAAATGCCGCCAGCACCGTCGGCACGGCTGCCGCGTTACAACTGACCAGCAATCCGCCCGAGGTCTGCGCATCGGCCAGCAGGCTTTGCTGCCAGGTGGCGATCTGCGATCCGAAGTCGATATCGGTACCAAAGCTGGCCAGATTGCGTTCGATGGCGCCCGGGCCGATGCCTTGGCGAGCGAAGGCCACCGCCGCATCCAGCAGCGGGACACTGGCCATGTCGAGGTGGGCGCTCAAGCCGCTGCCCCGGCACATTTCCAGCAAATGGCCCAGCAAGCCAAAGCCGGTGACATCGGTCATGGCATGCACCCCGGGAAGTTGCGCAAGGGTGCTGCCCACGGCATTGAGCTGCGTGGTAGTGGCCAGCAGCGCCGAATAGCCGGCCTCATCCAGCAGTCCCTTCTTCATGGCTGTACCCAGGACACCCACGCCCAGCGGCTTGCCCAGCACCAGATAGTCACCCGCCCGTGCATCACAATTGCGTTTGAGATGGGCTGGATTCACCAAACCCACGACCGCCAGGCCATAGATCGGCTCAGGTGCGTCGATGGAGTGCCCACCCGCAATGGGGAAACCCGCCGCCTGCGCCACGGCTGCACCGCCAGCCAGAATCCGCTGGATAACCTCGATGGGTAGCTGGTTCACGGGCATGCCCACAATCGCCAGTGCCATCAATGGCGTGCCGCCCATGGCATAGATGTCGGACACCGCATTCGTGGCGGCAATGCGGCCAAAGTCGAACGGATCGTCGACGATGGGCATGAAGAAGTCGGTGGTGGCCACCACGGCCTGCTCGGCGTTGATCTGGTAAACCGCCGCATCGTCAGCCGTCTCGGTGCCGACCAGCAGCTGCGGGAATGCCTGTGCCGCGGGCAACTGTGCCAGCATTTCGGCCAGCACGGCCGGTGCAATTTTGCAGCCGCATCCGCCACCGTGGGACAATTGGGTCAGTCGAACCGACATGGGACTACCTCTTGAAAGACCAGCTTGCGACGCTAGCAGAGCGCACCCGCTTTGACGAGATCATCGACGTGCGCACGCCGGCCGAGTTCGCCGACGATCATATTCCCGGTGCCCTCAATGCCCCGGTGCTCAGCAATGAGGAACGCGTCGTCGTCGGCACGCTGTACAAGCAGGACCCGTTTGCCGCCACACGCATGGGCGCCGCCATGGTCGCGCGTAATCTGGCGCAGCATCTCGATAACCTGTTTGCCGACCGGCCGCCGCAGTGGCGCCCGCTGATCTACTGCTGGCGCGGCGGCAAACGCTCTGGCGCGATGACCGCGTGGATGAACCTGATCGGCTGGCGCGCGCGGCAACTGGAGGGCGGCTACAAGGCCTATCGCCAATGGGTGCTGGATGCTCTGCTCACCGAACCTGCACGGCACCAGTGGGTGGTGCTCAGCGGTCTCACCGGCACAGGCAAGACCCGTTTGCTGCAGGCGCTGGCGGAGCAGGGCGCCCAAGTGCTCGATCTCGAAGCACTGGCCTGTCATCGGGGCTCGCTGCTCGGAGCATGGCCGACGCAGGCGCAGCCGGGGCAGAAACGCTTTGACAGCCTGCTGGTGGGCCAACTGACGACGCTGGATCCTGGCCGCCCCGTCTTTGTGGAAGCCGAGAGCAAGCGTGTCGGCCAGGTTCACCTGCCGAAAACGCTGATGACGGCCATGCAGCAGGGCCGCCTGATCGAGATCACCGCCAGCCAGCCGGCCCGGCTGGCTTATCTGTGCCAGGAATATGCTCACTGGTTCGATGAACCTGCGCTATTCAAGCAGCAGCTGGCCCGGCTTACCGAACTGCAGGGCAAGGACACTATCCATCGCTGGCAACAGCTGGTGGATGCGCGCGCCATCGACGAACTCTTTGCCGAGCTGCTTCAGTTGCACTACGACCCCGCCTACCGGCGCAGCAACCCCACGCGCCACCGCCAGGCCGAACACCGGCTGGAGATTGATCCCGGTCACGCCCTTGATGATGCAGCACGGTCGCTGCTGAACACGCTGGGCGAGGCGCCAAGCCATTAGTGCGCGCCGGCAATGCTGGTGTATCGTGGACCATCAACACCACAAAAAATCAGGAGGCATCATGCGTACCCCCCTTATTCTCGCCACGCTTGTCGCAGCGGCCACCGTACAGGCCGCCGACACCCCGGCGCCGGCCAGCCCGCCGCCGCAATGGCAACATGCCATTCCGGTCAGCGTCATCGTGGGTGCCGATGTGGCCAGCGGTCTCAATGCACAAGCCTTTCCCGACAGCCTGCTGCTGGAGGTCAAGCAGCTGGGCAAGCTGCGGCCGGCGGTAACCGGCGCCGCCCAATGCGTCGTGGATGCCGAGGCCTGGGCCTCGCTGGCTTCGGAGCGGATCTCGGTCAAACCACGCCGCGTCCGCTGCTTTGACAGCAATGGTCAGGAACTGGCCAGTCGCGCCGTGGCTGGCTACGCCGTCGATAGCGATGCCCGCACCGGTGTGCGTGGCAAGCTCATCTGGAGCGCCACCGCCAAGGAACTGTTGTTGCTGGGTGTCGGCGCGCAAGCCAAGCAGAACTTTCTGGTCCGCACCTTCAAGTCGGCACTGGGCCGGGCCTCGATGGGGCTGACGGACAATCTGGCCGACGATATGGGCGAGAAGAAGCTCAATGTCAGCGGCGACGCCGTGCGCGAAGTACGCAATATCGAAACCCTGCTGCCCGCCATCCAGATCGAAGCCGGGCAGGAGTTCAATCTGATATTGCACAGCAGCAACTAGCCCGTGCCCCACAACGCCGCCGTGCTTGCCCGCCGCAGTGTCGGCCCCTAGACTCGCGGCCCATCCGCCCCACTTACTGCAGCAGAAGGACTTTTCCCATGGCCGCGCCCCAGTATGACGAATCCTCGGTCAAGGTGCTCAAAGGGCTCGAACCGGTCAAGCACCGGCCGGGCATGTACACCCGCACGGAAAATCCGCTGCATATCGTGCAGGAAGTGATCGATAACGCCGCTGACGAGGCGCTGGCCAACTACGCCAGCAATATCGATGTGGTGATGTATCAGGATGGCTCGATCAGTGTCAGCGACAACGGCCGGGGCATTCCAGTGGGCATCCATCCCGAGATGGGCGTACCCACGGTAGAAGTCGTGTTCACCCAGCTGCATGCGGGCGGCAAGTTCAACAAAAAGGATGGTGGCGCCTACAGCTTTTCGGGCGGTCTGCACGGCGTGGGCGTCAGCGTCACCAATGCGCTGTCCACGCGGCTGGAAGTTCGCGTCAAGCGCGATGGTTTCGAGCACGCGCTGGCTTTTGGCGACGGCTTCGTGATCGAGCCCCTGGTGCAGATCGGTACTGTAGGCAAAAAGAACACCGGCACTACCGTGCGCTGCTGGCCCGATCCCAAGTATTTTGATTCGCCAACCTTCCCGCTGGGTGAACTCACCCACATCCTGCGCTCCAAGGCCGTGTTGCTACCCGGCGTCACCGTGACCCTCACGATCGAGCGCAAGGATGGCAGCCAGGACACGCAAACCTGGCACTACCCCGATGGTCTGGCGGGCTATCTCAACGAGCAGCTTGCCGATCAGGATCTGCTGGTACCGCTGTTCCGTGGCGAGCGTTACCTCACCGAGGCCAGCGAAAACTACTCGGCGGGCGAGGGGGCGGCCTGGGTCATCACCTGGTCTGAAGAAGGCAGCATTGCCCGCGAGAGCTATGTGAACCTGATTCCCACACCCTCGGGTGGCACCCACGAAACCGGCCTGCGCGACGGCGTGTTCAATGCCGTGAAGAACTTCATCGATCACCACAACCTGCTGCCCAAGGGGGTAAAGCTGCTGCCCGAGGATTTGTTCGCGCGCGCCAGCTTCGTGCTCTCCGCCAAGGTGCTGGACCCGCAGTTCCAGGGCCAGACCAAGGAGCGACTATCGAGCCGCGACGCGCTGCGCCTTGTCTCCAACCAGGTGCGCGACCCCTTCGAGCTTTGGCTCAACGAGCACCTGGATTACGGCAAGAAGCTGGCCGAGCTGGCGATCCGCCAAGCCCAGAGCCGCATGAAGGCGGCCAAGACCGTGATCAAGAAGCGCAGCAGCGGCGTGGCCGTGCTGCCCGGCAAGCTGACCGACTGCACCAGCGATGATGTCGCCCGCCGCGAGCTGTTCCTGGTTGAGGGTGACTCGGCTGGCGGCAGCGCCAAGCAAGGGCGCGACAAGGATTTCCAGGCCATCCTGCCGCTGCGCGGCAAGGTGCTCAACAGCTGGGAAGTGGATCAGGGCGAGCTGTTCGGCAATAACGAAATCCACGATATTGCCGTCGCCATCGGCGTGGATCCGCACACCATCGACAAACCTGCCGACCTCAGCGGCCTGCGCTACGGCAAGCTGCTGATCATGTCCGATGCCGATGTGGACGGCTCGCACATCCAGGTGCTGCTGCTGACGCTGTTCTGCCGCCACTTCCCGCTGCTGGTGAAGAACGGCCACATCCATATCGCCCAGCCACCGCTGTACCGCATCGACGTGCCCGGCAGCGGCAAGAACAAACCGCCGCGCAAGTTCTATGCACTCGACGACGGCGAACAGGAAGCCATCCTCGACAAGCTGCGACTGGAGAAGGTGCGTGAAGGCAGCTGGAGCATCAGCCGCTTCAAGGGTCTGGGCGAAATGAACGCCGAACAGTTGTTCGAGACGACCATGAACCCCGATACCCGCCGCACCCTGCAGGTCGATTTCGATGCGATTGAAGACGACACCCGCCGCATCATGACCATGCTGATGGGCAAGGGCGAGGCCAGCTCAAGGCGTGCCTGGCTCGAAGAAAACGGCAATCTCGCCGAGGGCGATATCTAACGGCCGGGCGATGCCGGCACGCTGACCGGTGGCGAGGCTGGCCCGTAAGCCGCCTCCCAGGCCGCCAGCGCCTTGCGGTACTCCGCCAGGTCCTCGTCATACATATCCCAGACGCAGGGGACACAGCCACTCTTGCAGCACAGGTTATCGTCCGGCGGGATAGGCCGCTGGGGCGGTGCGGGTACATCTGTCATACGGCGGCCTCGTCCAGCAGTTCGCGCACCTCGTCCGAATCGGCAGCCGCCTCGATACGCGTACAGAGTTTATCGAGCAGGCGCAGATCGCTTTGCAGGATGATGCGCTTGACGTTCAGCAACTGGGCCGGGTGCATGGAGAAGCGCCGCAAACCCAGCGCCAGCAAGAGGCGTGTCAAGCGTGCATCGCCGGCCATTTCGCCACACACCGATACCGGTACGCCGGCATGGTTGGCCGTGCGGATCACATGGCCGATCAGATGCAGCACGGCCGGGTGGAAGGGATCGTAGAGGTGGCTGACGCTATCGTCGCCGCGGTCCACGGCCAGCGTGTACTGGATCAGGTCGTTGGTGCCGATCGAGATGAAATCGAGCTTCTTGATCAGATGCCCCACCGTGAGCGCGGCGCCGGGCACTTCGATCATGCCGCCCACTTCCACATCGGCCGCAAAGGGCAGGCCATCATCGCGCAGGCTTTCCTTGGCCTGTTCCACATGGAACAAGACCTGGTTCACCTCGGCCAGATTCGCCAGCATGGGCACCAGCAAACGCAGCTTGCCATGCAGGCCGGCGCGCAGCAGAGCGCGTAGCTGGGTGCGGAAGATATGCGGCTCGGCCAGACACAGGCGCACGCCCGTCAAACCCAGTGCAGGGTTAGGTGCGGCAGTGACGTCTTCCTCGGCCCATTTGGGCATCTTGTCGCGGCCCAGGTCCACGGTGCGGATAGTAACGGGCTGGTCCTTCATGCCTTGCAGCACCGCGGTGTAGGCCGCGCACTGCTCATCCTCGCTGGGCAGGTCGTCGCGGCCCAGAAACAGGAACTCGGAGCGATACAGACCCACACCTGCCGCGCCATTACCCAGGGCATGGCTGACATCGTCCGGGCTCTCGATATTGGCGTGCAACTCGATGGCCGTACCATCCAGGGTGATGGCGGCGGTCTTCTTGATGCTCTGCAGCTTCTTGCGTTCAGCAGCGAGGCCCTGCTTGCGCTTGCGGTACTCAACCAGAATGGTTTCGCTGGGCTCGATGATGACCACGCCCGCCGTACCATCCACAATCAGCCATTCATCCTCGCGGATCAGCTGGCGGGCATTGTGCAGCGCCAGCACCGAGGGGATATCCAGACTGCGCGCCAGAATCGCCGTATGCGAAGTCGGCCCGCCCACATCGGTCAGGAAGGCCGCAAAGTCCGCGCTCTTGAACAGGGCCATATCGGCCGGGCTCAGATCATGCGCAATCAGGATGCGCTCGCGGCTGTCCTCCGGGGCCACATACTGCGTGCCACCCTTGCCGGCCAAGGCCTTGAAGAGGCGCTCGACCACCTGGATCACATCGTTGCGACGCTCGCGCAGGTATTCCTCTTCGATCACATCGAACTGTTCGAGCAGGCGATCCTGCTGCAGCTTGAGCGCCCATTCGGCGTTGCACAGCTGCTCGCTGATGATGTCACGCGGCTCACGGCTGATGGTGTGGTCGTTGAGCAGCATCACGTGCAGGCTCAAAAAGGCGCCCAGCTCGGTCGGTGCGTTCTCGGGGATGCTGCCCCACAGCTGTTCCAGCTCTTTGCGCGTGGTTTTGACCGCGGCATCAAAACGAGCGAGTTCTGCCGCGACCTCGGCGGGTTCGATCTCGTAGTGCGCGACTTCGAGATCGGTATGGCTGACCAGGTGGGCGCGGCCGATGGCGATGCCGCCACCGATGCCGATCCCGTGCAGGGCAATGGTCATGCGGCCGGCCTCATTCGGATTCGTCGAAACGGTTGGCGATCAGCGCGGTGATTTCCTGCATCGCGGTTTCTTCATCGGCACCGGTGATCTCGATCTGCACGCGGCTGCCTTTGGCTGCGGCCAGCATCATCACGCCCATGATGCTCTTGGCGTTGACGCGCTTGCCGTTGCGCGTTAGCCAGACCTCAGACTGGAAGCGGCTGGCCAGCTGGGTGAGCTTGCTCGATGCACGGGCATGCAGGCCCAGCTTGTTGATGATCTCGACTTCCTGCTGAACCATGACTCAACCCTCGTGATTGGATTCGCGGCTGGGCGGCAGCATGTACATCACGCCCTCCAAGCCGCCAGTAACGGCCTTGCCGACGACCACGTCGAGCGCCTGTTCGCTGTAATTGAGTGTACGCACCAGCATGGGCAGATTGACGCCAGCGACGGCCTCGACCTTGCCTGCATGCACCAGGCGGTAAGCCACATTCGATGGGGTGCCGCCGTAAATATCGGACAGCACCAGCACGCCGGCCCCGGTATCGAGTTCATTAACCAGTGCCTGCGCGCGGCCCAGCACCACATCGGGATCATCCGAGCGATAGACGGGCAGATAGCGCAGCTGCGGCAAGGGGCGGCCCAGCACATGCGCAGCGCACTCGGCGAGACTTTCGCCGAGGCCGTAGTGCGTGACCAACAGAATTCCTACCATGGCAAAACCAGACGATGTATGCGTAGTGGTCGATTCTATCAGCGCTGCCCGACCGCTTGCTCAAGCGCATCAACAAACAGCCCTGCCACATTGATGCCCGACTGCGCGGTGATTTCCTGAAAACAGGTCGGGCTCGTCACATTGACCTCGGTCAGGTTCTCGCCAATCACGTCCAGACCCACCAACAGCAAACCATCGGCGACCAGTTGCGGCCC
This sequence comes from Chitinimonas sp. BJYL2, assembly GCF_027257935.1. Taxonomy (NCBI): domain Bacteria; kingdom Pseudomonadati; phylum Pseudomonadota; class Betaproteobacteria; order Neisseriales; family Chitinibacteraceae; genus Chitinimonas; species Chitinimonas sp. BJYL2. The sequence continues at coordinate 937,485 of NZ_JANZKW010000001.1, forward strand.
CAGCGTCTCGGCAATCTCGCGGTCACGCGCACTTAATGGCCTTGCCACACCTGTACCGCCCGCGGCCAGATTACCGCGCGTTTCGCCCTGCTTGGGGATGCGCGCCAGACACCAGTCCACCGGTTTACCGGCAATCACCAGCACGCGCTTGTCACCGTCCACAATCGCCGGCAGATAGCGCTGCACCATCACGGTGACCGCACCGTTGAGCGTCTGGGTTTCGAGGATGGCGCCGATGTTGGGGTCGTCTTCACGCAGGCGGAAAATGCCCGCGCCACCCATGCCATCAAGCGGCTTGAGGATCACATCGTGGTGTTCGGCCAGAAAGGTACGGATCGCGTCGGACTGGCTCGTCACCAGCGTCGGCGTGGTGAACTGGGCAAAGCGCAGGATGGCCAGCTTTTCGTTGTAGTCGCGCAGGGCGCGCGGCTTGTTGAATACACGAGCACCGTTGCGTTCGGCGTGTTCGAGCAGATGGGTCGCGTACAGGTATTCGCTGTCGAACGGTGGGTCCTTGCGCATGATTACCGCATCGAAACTCGCCAGATCACGCGTTTCGGTGGCGCTGATCCGATACCAGTCGTCGGCATCGCCGGTCAGGGTGATCGTCTGCACATCGGCCAGCACCCTGCCGGCGACCACGCGCATATCGCGCTGCTCGAAGGCATAGAGCACGTGGCCGCGGCTGGCGGCCTCGCGCATCATCGCAAAAGTGGAATCTTTGTAGGTCTTGAAGCTGGAGAGCGGGTCGGCAAGAAAAGCGATATGCATGGGTATACAGACAATCAGGGCGGGCTCGCAGGCCCGCCCGGGTTAGGGAAATCGGCCAAGGCCGGTCAGATCAAGTCGTCCAGCCCTTCGCACGATGCCCGTGCATGGTCGAGATCGGCCACGAACTTGGCGGGATCGAGGCCCAGCTTGTCGAGTAGCTTGGCGGGCAAGAGTTCGGCGATTTCGGCATTGCTGAGCCCCACATCGAACTGTGCGGCAATCAGGTTGGCCAGCGCCACGAGGCCTGCATAGGGTTCGAACGGCTCGTGGGCCGCAGGGTTCTGGTGTTGGGTGATGGCACGTGAAATCTCGGTGGGGAATTGCCAGCGACGCGCCAGCTCACCGCCTACGGTCGCCAAGTCCACACCCAGCACCATGTTCTCGACCTGCACGCGATCGGTGCCGGCTACGACCATCTTGTCGATCTTGCTCATTTCGCCGGGGGCGGCGATATGGATCAGCAACTCACCGATATTGTGGAGCAAGCCGCAGGTGTAGGCGGTATTGCCATCAAAGCCGCCGAGCTTGGCCGCCCAGCGGGCCAGATTGCCAGTCTTGAAGCTCTTGAGCCAGAACACCTTGCGATCAAAGCCGGGGCTGTCCACGCTCATGCCCGACATGCCCGAGGACACCACCAGCAAACGCAGGTTATCGAAGCCCATGCGGACCACGGCGTCATCAATGCTCTTTACGGCTTTGCCGCCGCTCATCTTCGCGCTATTGGCCAGCCGCAGCACCTTGGCGGACAGCACTTGATCGTGCGACACCTGTTCGACAACCTGGTCGACATTGGTGTCCGATCGCTCGAAGCTCGCCAGCAGCTCCTGCACTACCTTGGGCACCATGGGCATGCGGCCCGATGCTTTGTCGAAGATTTCTTCCAGGGTCATGGCCTAGCTCCTCTTGTCGGTATGGGGAAACCGGTACGGCGCGTCCGCACGGGGACGGGAGACCTGCTGATGCCGCACCTGGATTCAGCATAGACGGGCTGGCAACTTCGGCCAGTGGATTCCCGTCGCAGCAAACACCAGACAAACGGGTTCAGACAGCCAGACTCAGCTCCGCATGCGCCGATTCGGTCGTCTCCAGCTCACGCGAGGCCGCCAGCAGCGCCAGACGCGCGACCACACCATAGGCGTAGAAACGGTTCGGGGCGCAATCGGGGCTACCGTCGCAATCGGGGGTGGTCAGCGGGGTATCAAAGGCCAGCGGCTGAAAGAACGCACCGGGGGCGTTGAGGTTTTCGTCGGCGCCGCGTTCGGTGTGCACGCGGTAGAAACCACCGACGACAAAGCGGTCGATCATGTACACCACCGGTTCGGCCACGGAGTCTTCAATCGTTTCAAAGGTCGGCACGCCTTCCTGCACGATCACGTCGCTGACTTCGAGGCCTTCCTTGACCACGGCCATCTTGTTGCGCTGCTTGCGGTTAAGGCCGATCACTTCCTCGGCCGATTTCACGCTCATCACACCCATGCCGTAGGTACCGGCATCGGCTTTCACAATCGCATACGGTTCGGCATCGATACCCAGATCGCGGTACTTGGCGGCTGTCAGGCCCAGGATGCGCTCGACCTCCGCAGCGAGCCGCTCTTCGCCTTCGCGGGTCTGGAAATCCAGACCGCTGACCTGGCCGAAGTAGGGGTTGATGTACCACGGGTCGATACCCAGCAAATCGGCAAACTCGGCGGCCACACCGTCGTACTCGCGGAAATGGTGAGTCTTGCGGCGCACGCACCAGCCCGCGTGCAGCGGCGGCAGCAAGGCCTGGTCGATACCGCGCAAAATCGCGGGAATGCCGGCCGAGAGATCGTTGTTGAGGAGCACCACGCAAGGATCGAACCCCGCCACGCCCACACGGCGACCGTTGCGCACAATGGGTTCAAGCGTGAGCTGCGCACCATTGGGCAGAGCAAAGCTGGTCGGCTCGGTGATCTCGGGGTTCAGCGAACCCAGGCGCACGTTCAGACCGGCCAGTTTGAGGATGCGCGCCAGTGCGGCGACGTTCTGCAGGTAGTACTGATTGCGCGTGTGGTTCTCGGGAATCAGCAGCAACTTGCGTGCATCGGGACAGATCTTCTCCAGCGCGCTCTGCACGGCCTGAACGCACAGCGGGGTGAAATCGGGGTTCAGATTATTGAAGCCACCGGGGAACAGATTCATGTCCACCGGCGCGAGCTTGTAGCCCGAGTTGCGCAAATCCACCGAGCCATATACGGGCGGCGCGTGTTCGAGCCACTGGCTGCGGAACCAGGCTTCGATTTCACATTGCGACTGGAGCATCTTGCGCTCCAGATCGAGCAGCGGGCCGGTCAGGGCAGTGGCAAGGCGGGGAACATGCATGGCGGAACCTGTCTGGTAGGTGGGTGGAGCGCCCGGATTGCAGGATAGTCGATTCTCCCCGGCATTCCTGACAGGCCGATGGCAGGGTAGGCCTCGGCCACATGCCGCTGGGCGGCATCTGGCTTAGATAGGGCTTTCGCGGCCGGTTTCAAGTCTCGCCCGTGCTACACTCGCGCGGCCCCGCTGGGGCACCGCTTTCCATTCTTCCACCCGAGTGCCGCCATGACCGCTCCCGCCCCCAAGCCCAAGGAGAGCCCGCAGGAAACCCTGCAGCAGGTTTTGCGCATCCTCCAGCGTCACAAGCTGGTGGAAAACCTCGTGCACAAGCAGGATATGCCCAGGCAGGCACTGGTGGAAACGCTGGTCCACAAGCAGAACCTGGCCGAGCTCGAAAGCCGGCTCGATCAGCTGCACTCGGCCGATATCGCCTTCATCCTGGAAAGCCTGCCGCTCGACGAACGTCTGATGGTGTGGGGGCTGGTCAAGCCCGAAGTCGAAGGCGATGTGCTGCTCGAAGTCTCGGACTCGGTGCGGGAAACCCTGCTGGCGGACATGGACCGCGAGGAAATCCTCGCCGCCGCCGAGCACCTCGATACCGACGAGCTCGCCGACCTCGCGCCTGACCTCTCACCCGATGTGATGAGCGAGCTGATGGGCTCGCTCGAAGAGGAGGAGCGTGCCGAGCTGCAATCGGCGCTGTCGTATGCCGATGATCAGGTCGGCTCGATGATGGACTTCGACATGGTCACCATCCGCGACGATGTGACGCTCGAAGTCGTGCTGCGCTACCTGCGCCGCTTTGATGAATTGCCGCACCACACCGACAAGCTGTTCGTCGTCGATAACGACCAGCGCATCAAAGGTGTGCTCTCGGTCAAGAAGCTGCTGGTCACCGACCCCGAAGCCCAGGTTGCCGACGTGATGGCGCGGGACGTGGTGATCTTCCGTCCCGATGAAGACGTGGGCGACGCCGCCCAGGCGTTCGAACGTTACGACCTGGTATCCGCCCCGGTGGTGGACAGCACCCACAAGGTCATCGGCCGCCTGACGGTGGACATGATGGTGGACGTGATCCGGGAGGAATCCGAAGCCGAGGTGCTGAGCCTCTCGGGCCTGAAGGAAGACGAAGACCTGTTCAGCTCGGTATGGAGTTCGGCCAAGAACCGCTGGCCCTGGCTGGCACTCAATATCGTCACCGGCATCATCGTCTCGCGCGTGATTGGCGCCTTCGAGCACACCACCGCGCAGATCGTGGCCCTGGCCGCGCTCGCCCCCATCATCTCCGGCATTGGCGGTAACTCGGGCTCGCAGACCGCCACCATCATCATCCGCGCCATGGCGCTGGGTCAGGTCAATGCCGCCAACACGCGCCGGCTGGTGCTCAAGGAGCTGGGTATCGCAATGTGCAACGGCCTGCTCTGGGGCAGTGTGCTCGGCATCGTGGCCTGGCTGATCTACAGCAGCCCCGGTCTGGGGCTGGTGATGGGCGGCGCCATGCTGCTGAACTTCCAGGTCGCAGCCATCGTCGGCCTGTTCGTGCCCATCCTGATGGACCGCTTCGGGCGCGACCCGGCTTACGGTTCCAGCGTGTTCCTGACCTTCATGACCGACGGCATGGGCAACCTGATCTTCTACGGACTGGCCACACTGTTCCTGCTGCGCGTGCTGTGATTCATCTGTTTGTTACATTGGGCTTGTAAGGCCTTACACAAAGGGTTATACGTGGCGTTGTACTGGTATCTAACTCGCAGGGGGCACCATGTTTTCCCCAATGCCTGAGCGCATTCTGCATGCCCCCGTATCTCGGCTCCCGGCCAGTCTGCTGCTTGATCTGCTGCGCCACCGCCGCTATGGCGTGGAATACCAGCCCATCGTGCACTTGCAGACCAATGAGACCATCGGCTACGAGGCCCTGGCCCGTTTCTATGCCGCGGATGGCCAATCGCTGGCACCCAAGACCGTCTTCGACGCGCTCCACCACAGCCCGCTGAGCCTGTATCAGGTCGAGTACGACATGAAACAGCTGCAGCTCGACTTTGCCCCGCTTGATGCCGACCTGCTGTTCGTCAATCTCGATCCCGATACCTATGGTGTCACCGCCAACGAGGCCGAAGACCCGCTGCTGAATCTGCTCTCTGCCCGCCGCGGCAAGCTGGTGGTCGAGATCATCGAAAACTCGGATGTCTCGGACGCCTACCTCTCGCAGCAGCTCGCCGCCGCGTTCTCGCGCCATGGCATCCGGCTGGCGCTCGATGATATCGGCGCACCCAATTCGATGATCTCCATCGATGTGATGATGGAAGTGGACTGGTTCAAGTTCGACCGCTCCTGGTTGGCGCGCGCCCGCGACAGCAAGGGCCGCGCCGTGCTCAATCACCTGATCGCCTTTGCCCACGAGTGCAACTGCAAGGTCATCCTCGAAGGCATCGAACGCCCCGAAGACCTCGCACTGGCCCATGCGCTAGGCGTGGATTGCGTGCAGGGCTTTGTGTACCGCAACCAGTTCAGCACGATCTCCATGGCCACCCGCAGCATGCGCTTCACGGTATGAACACGGTCGCCGCCCTGCTGGCGCAAGCACGCCAGCTCGGGCTCGCCAGTGTGGATGCGCGCCTTTTGCTCAGCCACGTGAGCGGCCTGAATCACGCCCACCAGGCCGGCAGACCGGAAACCGAACTGGATGACGCCCAAGCCGCGCAATACCGCGAGTTGCTGGCACGCCGCTCGGCCGGCGAACCCATTGCCTACCTGATCGGCGAGCGCGAATTCTTCAGCCTGCGTTTTGAAGTCGGGCCCGGCGTGCTGATCCCCCGGCCCGATACCGAGTTGCTGGTCGAACTGGCGCTCGAACGTCTCCCGCTTGATACCCCGTTGCGCGTGCTCGACCTCGGCACCGGCTCGGGCATCCTGCCTGTTTGCCTCGCCAAGCACCGGCCCGCCATTGCGATGAGTGCGGTCGATGTCTCGCCCGCTGCGCTCGCGATTGCCGCGCGCAATGTGCTGCAACACGGCGTAACAGTGCGCTTGCTGCAAAGCGACTGGTACACCGCGCTGGGTGATGAAACCTTCGATCTGATCGTCTCCAATCCGCCCTATATCGCCAACGGCGATCACCATCTGGATGAGGGCGACCTGCGTTTCGAACCGCGCAGCGCGCTCACCGATGAAGCCGACGGGCTGGCCCATATACGGCAGATCATCAACGGTGCCACCACACGGCTGCACCCCGGTGGCTGGCTGCTGTTCGAACACGGTTATGACCAGGCTGCGGCCAGCCGAGCCCTGCTCGTGGCTGCCGGCTTTGCCCAAGTGCAGAGCTGGGGTGATCTCGGCGGCAATGATCGCGTCAGCGGCGGTATCTGGCGCGCTTGAGCGCCTTGCATTCAGCCCCATCCGCGCCATCATGAGCGCATTCCACCGGAGTTCAGCGCATGCCCCTGTTCGACCGTCAGGCCCTGCTCGATGATGTGCCCCGCCGTGAAGTGCTGGCCTGGGCCTCGTATGACTTTGCCAACTCCGGCTACACCACCGTGGTGCTCACGGCGGTGTTCAATGCCTACTTCGTGGGTGTGATTGCCGCCCATCTGGCTTACCCCACCCTGGCCTGGACGCTGGCGCTGGCTGCCTCCAGTGCGCTGGCCTTTTTTCTGTTGCCGGCCATCGGCGTGTATGCCGACCTCTACGCGCGCAAGAAGCAGGCGCTGGCCGTCGTCACCGTCGGCTGCGTGGCGGGTACGGCCGCGCTGGCGCTGACCGACAAGGGCGACATGGCGCTGGCCGTGGGGGCCATCATCGTGTCGAACTTCTGTTTCCAGGCCGGCATTGCGCTCAACAGCGCCTTCCTGCCGGAACTGGCCAAACCCGAAACGCTGGGCAAGGTATCGGGCTGGGGCTGGAGCTTTGGCTATCTGGGCGGCCTGTTTTCGCTGGCCCTGTGCCTGGGCTATGTGCTCTCTGCCCAGGCAGCCGGTGCCAGCGCGCCGCAATATGTGCCCATCACCATGCTGATCGTCGCGGCGGTGTACGCCATCAGCGCCATCCCCATGTTCGTGTGGTTGCGCGAACGCGCCCAGCCGCAAACCCATGCCGACCTGGGCACGGCGCTGAGCGCGTCGTTCCGCGGCATGAGCCGTACGCTCAAGCAATTGGGTCAGTTCCGCGATTTTGGCTGGCTGCTGCTGTGCGGGCTGCTGTATCAGGCCGGCATTGCCGTGGTGATCGCGCTGGCCGCCATCTATGCGCAGGAAGTCATGCACTTCACGATGGCGCAGACCATGATGCTGATCCTGCTGGTCAATATCACTGCTTCCATCGGCGCCTTCGTGTTCGGCTATGTGCAGGATCGCCTCGGCCACCGCCCCACGCTGGCGATCACCCTGATCGGCTGGATAGGCATGGTGCTGATTGCAGCCACCACCAGCTCGGTTGCCGCCTTCTGGCTTGCCGCCAATCTGGCCGGCCTGTGCATGGGCGCCAGCCAATCGGCCGGCCGCGCGCTGGTGGGCTATTTTGCGCCAGCCGATCGCCGTGCCGAGTTTTACGGCCTGTGGAATGCGGCCATGGGCCTCGCCGCCATCATCGGCCCGCCTACCTACGGGCTGGTTACCTGGATCACCCATAACGATCACCGGCTCGCCATCCTGATTTCCGGCCTGTATTTCGTGCTGGGTCTGCTGGTGCTGGCCAAGGTCAACGTTGCACGCGGCCGGGCGGCTGTGGCCTGACCGGCTAAGGGGCAGCTTAAAAATACGCCGGCCGATTCGACAGTCGTGCCCGGCGTCGCTGTCTTACACTGCGGCCATGGATGACGCCCGCCGCTACCAGCTGATACTCGACCGCGATGCCCGCTACGATGGCCGCTTCATTACCGGGGTGCTCACGACCGGCATCTACTGCCTGCCCTCGTGCACCGCGCGCAAACCCAAGCGCGAGAACGTGCGCTTCTTTGAGACCGAAACCGAGGCCCTGGCCGCCGGCCTGCGCGCCTGCAAACGCTGCCGGCCCGATCTGCATTACCGCGGCGTGGATATCGATGCCGCCTGCTTTGAAAGCTTGCAACAGCGCATCCACGCCGAGCCCGCCGCCTTCCGCAGCCTGGCCGATCTGGCCCGCGAGGCCGGGGTAGCGCGCAGCAAACTGGTCGCCCTGTGCCGCGAGCACGGCCACTGCACGCCGGCCGAACTGCTGCGCCGCGCCCAGCTGAGGCAGGCCGCACACGCCTTGCAGGCCCGCCACGATGCGGTGGCCGATATCGGCTACGCCGCCGGCTTTGCCAGCGAGGCCGTGTTCCACCGCCAGTTCCTCGCCCATTACGCGATGACCCCGGCTGCCTATCGCTCACTCGGCCACAGCACCTCGTTCACGCTGCGCCTGCCAGACGGTTACGAGCCCGGGATCACGCTCGCCTACCTGGGCCGTGATGCCGACGGCCCGGCCGAACGCCGCGATGGCGCACGCGTAACCAAGGCGCTGCTGCTCAAGGGCCAGCCCGTGCGCCTGCAGTTCGATCTGCAGCCCGATGCCGCGCAAATCACCGTGCTGGATCTGCCCCGGCCCGATGCTGCCAGCCTGCGCCAGGCCCAGCACATCGCCCTGCGCTGCCTCGGGCTGACACAGCCTATGCCAACCTTGCGCGGTGCCTGGGCCACACTGGCCGCCGCTCGCCCCGGCCTGCGTCTGCCGCTAAGCGCCACGGTATGGGAAGCCTTGCTGTGGGCCATTGTCGGCCAGCAGGTGAATTTGAGCTTTGCCGCCACGCTGCGCCGCCGCGTGATCGAGCTGGCTGGCCAGCCCGCCGGCGATGGCATGATCGCCCACCCAGATATCGCGGCGGTTGCGGCGCTTGATCCGGCCGAACTGTGCGCACGCCAGTTTTCGCGCAGCAAAGCAGCGTACTTGATCGGCACGGCGCAATATCTGCGCGACGCCGACTGGGATATCGAAACACTGGAGCACGGCTCGGCCCCGCAAGCCTTGCAGCGCCTGCAAGCCTTGCACGGCATCGGCCCGTGGACGGCGCAGTACACGCTATTGCGCGGCGTCGGCTTTGCCGATTGCGTGCCAGTCGGCGACGCCGGCCTCACGGCCGCCCTGCAACGCCAGCACCAGCTGCCCGAACGCCCCGATGCCAAGCAGACACAGGCCCTGATGGCCCGCTACGCGCCCTACCGCAGTCTGGCCACCGCGCATTTGTGGGCGGGATTGAAAGATGCTCAGCCATGAGCCCGGCCTGGGACATCATCGACACCCGCTTCGGCCTGATGCTGGCCGTCGTCGATAGCAACAATGCGCTGGTTTCGCTGCATATCGGCGCCGACAGCCCGCAGCGCATTCCCGCACAGGCGGTGCACGCACCCGCACGGCTGGCACGGGTACGCGAACAGCTCGCTGAATACGCCAGCGGCAGCCGCCGCGACTTCGATCTGCCCCTGGCCCCGCAAGGCACGCCGTTCCAGCAAACCGCCTGGCAAGCGCTGCTGCGCATCCCTTATGGCGAAACCCGCAGCTATCTCGAACAAGCCCGGCTACTGGGCAACCCCGCCGCCGTACGCGCCGTGGGCCGGGCCAATGGCGCCAACCCGATTGCGCTGATCGTGCCCTGTCACCGCGTGATCGGCAGCGACGGCAGCCTGACCGGCTACGCGGGCGGCCTGCCGCTCAAGCAGCAGCTGTTGCAGTTCGAGCGCGAACATGCTGGCTACGCCAGCCTGCCGCTGTTCTGAACCGCGCCAGCCAAAGCGTAGGGTGCAATAAGGCAAAGCCGCATTTCTCCAACACCCTGCCCAACGCTGCCAAGGTGCAATGCGCTGCGCTTATTGCACCCGGGGTTTCACTTTTGGGACTAGGGTTTGGAACCCTCTCCTACCGGGAGAGGGCAGGGTGAGGGAGCGGCGGTTGATCAGTCGCTATCGCAATGATTAGACGACGCCCCCTCACCCCAACCCCTCCAAGCCCGTGCAACTTGGACTCCGTCTCCCGAGAGGAGAGGGGCTAAACCGTGCTCGGTCCGGCTTGCTGTTATCCACAGCTTGCCCGGCCCGGCCCGCACCGCGTAAAATTCCCGACTGAATTGATCGACTATTTGTCCGCGCCGCGCGGCAGCAAGGAATACGCCATGGATACCCAGGAAAAAATCCGCCAGCTCGTCACCGAGAACCCCGTCGTGCTGTTCATGAAGGGCACGCCGACCTTCCCGCAATGCGGCTTCTCGGCCAAAGCTGCCAGCATTCTCAAGGCCTGCGGCGTGGCCCAGTACGCCAGCGTGAACGTGCTGATGGACGACGAGATCCGCCAGGGCATCAAGGAATTCGCCAACTGGCCGACGATTCCACAGCTCTACATCAAGGGTGAATTCGTCGGCGGTTCGGACATCATGAGCGAGCTGTACCAGAACGGTGAACTGCAAACCATGCTGGACGGGCTGACCAGCTAAGGTGCGTTCAACCCCCCAAGAAAACGCCGGTTATGCCGGCGTTTTTCTTTTCCTGCGTGTCTGCGCTACATCTGCCGGAACTGCGCCTGATAGGGCTGGCTCACCGTCAGCGTCGCGCCGCCCACCACCACGCTCATGCCGCCGCTACCATCACGGTGCACGCGCTCTATCCTGCCCAGATGAATCACCGCACTGCGGCTGATCTGGCGGAAACAGGCCGGGTCCAGCTCGGCCGCCAGCTCCTTGATGGTCTTGCGGATATGCGCGTCGAAGTCCACGCCCAGCACGCGCGTGTACTTGGCTTCGGCCACAAAGCCGGCCACTTCCTCCACCGCCACGATGCGCGTGGTCGCACCGCTGGCCGCGTGTATCCAGCGCAGCCAGGCGGGCTCGGCGGAACCCAGCTTGGCCAGCAGGCGCGAGAGGTCCGCCGGCGGCGTGGCCAAGCGCGCCTTGAGCCGGTCCACTGCCAGCGCCAGCCGGGCCAGATCAAGCGGCTTGAGCAGATAATCGACCGCGCCGGCATCAAACGCCGCAATCGCGTGCTCGTCGTAGGCCGTCAGGAACACCACATGGCAGCGCCCGGCCGCCGCACGGGCTACATCCAGCCCGCTCAGACCCGGCATGCGGATATCCAGAAATGCAATCTCAGGTCGTTGAGCAGCAATCGCGCGCAAGGCGGTCGTGCCATCTGCGGCTTCGGCCACCAGTTGCAGCTCGGGCCACAGCAAGGCCAGCGCCTCGCCTAGCTGGGCGCGCAACAGCGGTTCGTCTTCGGCAATCAGAGCGGTGGGTGACATGGGCAGCCAGATTAGCTGGCTTGGGGTTGCCAGGGCAAACAGAGCCGCGCACGCACACCACCGCCTTCACGCGCCTCCAGCACCAGGCTGGCTTGTTCGCCAAACTGCAAGGTCAAGCGCTCACGCAGGTTGCGCAGGCCTACGCCGCCAGCCCCGGTTTCGCTGAAACCCACGCCGTCGTCGCAGACTTCAATCTGTAAGAAACCGGCATCGCGGCTCACGACAATGTCGATCCGCCCACCACCGGGCTTGGGTTCCAAACCGTGCTGGAGAGCGTTTTCGACCAGCGTCGCCAAAGCCAGCGGGGGCAAAGGCTGCTCGCTGAGCTCGGGCGGGCACTCAATCCGGTAATGCAGCCGCTCGCCCATGCGGATGGCCATGATGTCGAGATAGGCGCGCACACGCTCCAGTTCCTGCCCCAGCGTAGTCTGCTGCTGGCGCAGCTCGGGCAGGGCGGCACGCAGATAGGCAATCAGCCGCTCCAGCATTTGGTCCGCACGCTCACCATCACGGCGCAGCAGGTACTGCACATTGGCCAGCGTGTTGTAGAGAAAGTGCGGTTCGATCTGGCCTTGCAGGGCGGCGAGGCGGGCTTCTAGCAGGGTACGCTCGGCTGCGTGGCGCGCGGCCTGTGCAGCCAGCACTCGCGCTTCACGCCAGGCAAGCCAGCGGCGGATCAGGCCAGGCCCGATCAGCAGCAGGAGTACCCCGCCCAGCACATGAGGATGTCTACCCAGCCCGCTGGCCAGCAAGGTATCAGCGTGAGTGACGCTCGGCTTGTGCACGATCACTTGGGTCAGCATGCCTGACAGCAGACTGGCCGCCATAGCGAGCACCAACATGACCGCGACGCGCCAGCTGTTCCAAGGCACCCGTGGCGGTGCAACCGGCACCATCAGAAAGGTGACATAGGCCACCCACAATGTCGCCAGATCAACCGCAAAGCCATGTGGCCATAGCTTGGTCAGCAGGATGATCGGCGGGATCAGCCAGAGAGCCAGAACCAGTGACCACTCGGGATCATGATCGACCGTGAACCAAGGCTTGACCTGCGCGCTGAACACCCGAGAAGCCGCCCAACCATACAAAAGCAGTTGCACGAGCACGCCGATATCAGACGTGGACCAGGGCTTTTTGCCCACCAGATAAAAGTAAGCCTGTGCGCTGAAGCACGTCAGCACTATAACCAGCAGTATATGGCGCGCAACATTGCTGCCCCGGGCCATGCGGTAAAGCAAGCCGGCCAGCATGCTCATGACTAGCGTCATGACGACCAGGCCGGCCAGCAACTTCTGCTGGCCGACCACGTGGATACCTAGCTGCACGGCCAGCACCAGCACACCCAAGCCGGCTGCCAGCAGTGCCTGTGTTACCCGGGCTGGCCGGGTGGCTGGCACAGATGCCGGTGGCGTGTCTAAGGCAGCCACGGCCTCGAGGTGGCTCATGGACGCAATTCCAGATTCTCTGGCTGCGCCTTGCTCACAAGCACCGGCAGGCTGCTCAGATTGGGCATGCGCCTCGAAGGATGGTCGGGCTTGGGCGTCGTGACCGAGAAGCGCATATTGCGCACCCAAGCCTCACCATTGCCCAGCATCGCCAAGCCGAAGTCGCAGTTCTCGATACGGTTCTGCTCATCCGAGATCATTGAAGCTTTCACCGTTTCCCATTTGCCGCTCGGTTTCACGCTGCTGAACGACCTGGGTTGAGCCTTATCGGTGCGGCAACGGAAAAACAGCATCGCTGTCGTGGCATCTTTCTCAACCAGCACCTCGGCTTCCACCGTCAACAATTTGCCCGCACTGTTCCCCGGCGCTTCGATGGCTTGATACAAGGCACCAAGCGCTTTATCCGGCGCACTCTGGGCGCGCAGATAGCTGGCCTCTCTGGCCGGGCTGTAGCCCACTTGATAATGTGCCAGGCCGTCGGGCGACAGCGTCCAGCCCTTGGGCACCCCCGGTTGTTCAGCCGCGGATAGATTCACATTCAGCGCGGCCGCCACGGCCACACACAACAACAGGGCTTTGACTTGCATGATCCATGCTCCATCGGTCTGGTTGTACACGGCATGCAGTCTGGAACGGGCGTAAGCAAACATGGAGGGGGCAGGCGATGGCGAGCCGCAAGTGTACGATCAATCCGCCCATTTGCCGGATGGGCGCCGCGCGTTAGCATGGTGGGCCATCCGCTCCGGAGCCCACCATGTCGCTCGAAATCTGGCTCGCCTATATCGCCGCTGTTGTCGTCATCTCCGGCACACCCGGCCCCAATATGCTGCTGAGCATGACGCACGGCATCCACCACGGCCTGGGTGCGACGGTGCGCAGCACCATGCCGGGCCTCCTGTTCGGGCTGGCGATCATTCTCGGTATCTCGCTGGGCGGGCTGGGTGCGCTGCTGCTCGCGTCCACGCTGGCGTTCGAGATCATCAAGTATGTGGGGGCGGCCTATCTGATCTGGCTGGGTATCAAGACCTGGCGCAGCGCCGGCGGGAGCCTGAGCACCGAAGGCCGGCCCGATGCCGAGCACGCCTGGGCGCGCTTCCGTATCGGCGTGCTGGTGTCGCTGTCCAACCCCAAGGCCATCCTGTTCGGCGTGGCCTTCTTTCCGCAGTTCATCGATCACACCCAACCCATGGCACCGCAGGCAGCGATTCTGTGGCTCAGTTTCATCGCCATCGAGACCGGTTGCATGTGCATCTATGCCGGTGGCGGCGCACGGCTGGCCGACTGGCTGCGACAGGGTAGCCGCATGCGCTGGTTCGATCGCACGGCGGGTGCCGCATTTGTGGGTGCCGGTGTGCTGCTGGGGGCATTTCGCCGGTGAGTGTATCGGTCCACCACGCTGCCGCCATCGGCTTTGCCCAAAGCGCCGGGCGCTACGCGAGCGGCCGGCCGGATTACCCCACGGCGCTCGATGGCTGGCTACGCGACACGCTGGGTGTACGCCCAGATACCCGCGTGCTTGATCTGGGTGCGGGTACTGGCAAGTTCACGCGCTCGCTGGCGGCAACCGGCGCCACGGTGATGGCGGTAGAGCCCGTTGAAGCAATGCGCGCACAGATGCAGGCCGGCTTGCCTGATGTACGTATCTACGCCGGTACGGCGGATGCGATCCCCCTGGCCGATGCCAGCTTGGACGTAGTCGTTTGCGCGCAGGCGTTTCACTGGTTTGCCACGCCGGCAGCACTGGATGAAATCCACCGCGTGCTGCGGCCCGGTGGCCGGCTGGGGCTGGTGTGGAATGTGCGCGAAGACAGCCTGGACTGGGTGGCCGAAATCTCCCGCCTGATCAACCCGCTAGAGGGCGATACACCGCGCTATCGCAGCGGTGCCTGGCGCACGGTGTTTCCACATCCCGGCTTTGGGCCGCTGGATTTACACACGCTGGCGCATTGCCATCACGGGCCGGCCGAGCAGGTCATTATCGACCGCTTTCTGTCGGTGAGTTTCATCGCCGCCCTGCCGGATGCGCAGCGCGAAGCCGTCAGCGAGGCACTGCGCAGGCTGATTGCCACGCACCCCGATCTGCGCGAGCGCGAGACCATCGATTTTCCCTATCGCACCGAAGCCTGGCATTGCGTGCGCACTGACTAACACCTCCATCAGGCGCGCGCCGGGTATTCCCGCACTTGGCCTGCGCGCCCACTCGGCTTAGCATCGCGCCTGCCCGCGACACAATCGCGTGCAAGGTGGCAGTGCCGACTACCGTTTGCGCTGCCGTGATTCAGTGATTTGCGTACCGGCAAGCAGCAGGGCACCTCGCGGCCCGCCGCCGACTGCGCCTGCGGAGAGCCACAAGCATGACCGCCTTTGTCTTTGATTCCCCCGATTTCGACGCGCACGAGCAAGTCGTGTTCGTGTCCGAACCCAAGGCCGGCCTCAAGGCCATCATCGCCGTCCACAGCACCACACTGGGCCCTGCCATGGGCGGCTGCCGTATGTGGCCTTATGCCAGCGAGCAGGAAGCCGCAACCGATGTGCTGCGCCTCTCACGCGGCATGAGCTACAAGAATGCCGTGGCCGGCCTGCCGATTGGCGGCGGCAAGAGCGTGATCATCGGCAATCCCAAAACCGACAAGACGCCCGCTCTGTTCGAGGCACTGGGCGAGGCGCTGGAGCGCCTGCACGGTCGTTACGTCACGGCCGAGGACGTGGGCACCAGCCCAGCCGATATGGCCCATGTGGCCACGCGCACCCGCCATGTGGCCGGCCTGGGTGATAGCGGCGATCCGTCGCCCTACACCGCGCTGGGCTGCTTTGTCGGCGCACAGGCTGCCGTCAAACACGCGCTCGGCCGCGATTCGCTGGAAGGCCTGGTCGTGGCCTTGCAGGGTCTGGGTCATGTGGGTTTTGATTACGCACGCCGCCTGCATGAGGCCGGTGCCAAGCTGGTCGTGGCCGATATCGATGCCGGCCGGCTGGAACAGGCGCGCACGCAATTTGGTGCCGAAGTGGTGCCAGTGGATTCGATCTACGACGTAGCCGCCGATATCTACGCGCCCTGCGCACTCGGTGCCACGCTGAACCCGGCCACGCTGGCGCGGCTCAAGGTCAAGATCGTGGCCGGCGCGGCCAATAACCAGCTGGCCACGGCCGATATCGGCGAAGCACTGCGCGCACGCGGGGTGCTGTATTCGCCCGACTTCGTGATCAACGCGGGCGGCATCATCAAGGTCTGCTACGAGCATCTGGGCCAGCCCGAAGCCGAGGTGGAGGGCCATGTGCGTGAGATTGGCGACACACTGCGCGAAGTGTTCGAGCGTGCACAGCGTGAGCAATTGCCGACCAGCGTGGTGGCTGATCGCATCGCCGAGGCCCGGTTCGGCCGCTGATCCCGGCGTCTGCCGTGGGCGGGCGCTTACGCCGGCCCACGGTCTTGTCAAGTGCCTGTTCATGCACCTGAGCAGGAATGCCGAGCCCGATCTAGACTGAAATCACTGTTCACCTCCTGGTGCCCGTGATGGGGTTGCGCGCCAAGCTCTTGCTGCTGTTTTTCACCTGCTTTGGCTTGATGGCCTTTGCAGCCATCACCCTGTTGTTCCGCAGCCTGCACGGCAGCTTTGCCGACATCGAACGCAACAACGCGCTGGAGCAGATGAACCAGTTGGTTCGCAATGTCGAGTCCGAGCTGGAACATCTGAACCAGATCACCGTGGACTGGGCGAACTGGGACACCATGTACGAGTTCGCCCGCACGGGTGATCTGGCCGGGGCCGAAAGCGACCTGGGCCATGGCGCCATCAATAGCGCCGCACTGAGCATGATGACCGTGTTTGACCGTGGCGGACGTCAGCTGGTGGTGGTGGCCGTGGATGGCAATGGTCAGCCCGCCGCGGATTTTCGCGCTTACGCCCCGCTGTTCACGACCCTGCCCAGACAATTCGCCCGCCGCGGTACGCCCCATGGTTGCGGGCTCACGCGGGCGGCGCAACAGATACTGATGGTGTGCTGGCAACCCATCCACCGCGCGGATCGCGGCGGTGAATCCAGCGGTGTCGTCGTGCTCAGCCGCACCTTGGACGCCACGATTCTTGGTCGTATCCGTCAGCAAAGCGACCTTTCCTTCACCGTCTCCACCCTGCCGCCGGGGCTCTCGCTGGCGGGCAGCGGCACCACGGCCAGTAGCCGCATCGGGCCGCGCAATGTCCGTTTCCTCAACGAACCGGCCGGGGTGATCGAGGCCTTGCTGCTGGATCTGGATGCCTCCCCGGTTGCGCAGGTGCAGTTACAGTTCCCGCGCGAGGTGACGCGGCAAGGCGAGGAAGTTACCTGGCAGGTCATCCGTACCCTGCTGATGGTTGCCCTGCTCAATGGCGTGGCCTTGCTCGTAGGGGTGCACGTGCTGATGGTCCGGCGGCTGCGCAAGCTGGGACAGGGCCTGCAGGCCATCGGGGCATCGCACCAGTGGTCAGACAGGCTGGCGTTGCCTCGTGGGCAGGATGAGCTGGCCGCGCTGGGGCGCGATATCAACGTCTTGCTGGGCGTGATCGAGGAACAGGTGAGCGAGCTGGAGGTGCTGTCGATGACCGACCCGCTGACCCAACTGGCGAACCGTCGTGCTTTCGATAGCCGGGTGAATCTGGAGCTGCGCCGCCACGCACGGCTCGGTACGCCACTATGCCTGCTGTCACTGGATGTGGACTTCTTCAAGCAGTACAACGACCACTACGGCCACCCTGCTGGCGACCTGGTCCTGCAGTCTCTGGCGCGCACCCTGCGCTCGGCTGTGCATCGCCCTGCTGATCTGGTGATACGCATGGGTGGGGAAGAGTTTGCCCTGCTCCTTCCCGATACCGATACCGAAGGCGCTTGCCGGATTGCGGAGCAGATTCACCGCCAGTTGCGGATCGAAAGCCTACCCCATGCTTACTCGGCAGCAGCCAGCCATGTCACGGTGAGCATCGGCATTGCCGCGGCCCGCCGTGACACGATTGCCAGCCTGACCCAGCGTGCGGATGAGGCGGTATACACCGCCAAGCGCAACGGGCGTAACCAGACTTGCGTGGCCCCCTTGCCGGAACCGGCCAGCGAGACAGCGCCGGATTAATGCACCAGCAAGGCTCGGTACTTGGGATCTTCGTCTTCAAAGACGTCATCCCCACCACTTAGATGTGCACGTTGCAGGCAATCGCGCGCGCTATCGGTCTGGCCCAGTTCCAGCTCGCATTGCCCCAGACGCAGCAGGATGAAGGGATTGTCCTCCCCCTCAGGGCAACTGCGCGCCAAGGCCAGTGCCTCCCGGGCGCGGCCAAAATGGGCCAGCTGGAAACAGGCGTCCCCCACCGCAGCCAGCACCCAGGTACTCGCCTCCCAGCGCTCGGGATCGCTGGGCAGGAGCGCGCGGGCTTCCTCGTATTTCGCCAGGGCAGCATCAAAGTGTCCTTTGTCGAACAGCTTGTCGCCTTCATCAAGAAGGGCCTGGATGGGTTCGTGGAGGATGGCGGGCAGGGCAGTCATGGCAGTCTCGGCGGCAGACCAGCCGCAGGGCCGGTCGGGGTCGGGGTGGCGGGTCATGGACGATTCACGTGAATCAGCCCGTAGCCTGGCTAGCAGCTTAGTCCAGATGGCGCCAAGGCAACACAGAATCCGACAACCTGTGTGCCAGACCGGCAGGCATCAGTGCCGATCCAGATAGCGCAGTAGCCGGGCGGCAATCTCGGTGTTGTCCTGGAAGCCAGCAAAATCCCGTGACCAGCGGCCGTAGGCCAGCACCGGCACATCGGCAGCCGTGTGGCCACCGGTGGTCCAGCCCGTACTCGAATAGCGGTCTACCAATTGTTTGGCCAGCTTGGTCAGCGGCTTGATGCCGGCACTACGTGCAGCAGCCAGCTCGGCCTGCTCCGCGTCCTTGAGCACAATAGCCGTGCCATCGAGCCAACCCTGGTACAGCGCCTTGTCGTCTGCGAGTGGCAGCAGGCGCTGTGCCAGCACGTCGGCACTCTGGCGCACCCCGCGCACCACATCGCGCTTCCACTCGTAGCGGCCCTGCGCGCCCAGCGAGAGACCGCCGGTTTCGTGGTCGGCCGTGATCACCAGCTGGGTGTCGGGGTGGGCATCCACATAGGCGCGGGCCACTTTGATGGCCTCGCCAAAGTCGTGCATCTCGGCCATGGCGCAGGCAATGTCGTTGGCGTGGCCGCACCAGTCGATCTGGCTGCCTTCGATCATCATCACGAAGCCCTGCTTGCTGCCGCCCAACAAGGCCAGGGCCTTGCTGGTCATCTGCGTCAGCGGCAGTTTTTCGGGGTGATCGATGGTGGGCGGCAATCCGTACGGTGCCAGCAGCGCCAGTGCCGGTAACGCCGGCAGGGCTTTCATGGCAGCCCAGCTATCCGCGTAGTGGTAACCCGCGGCCTGAAATTCCTTCGCGATATTGCGGTCGGCACGGACAAAGGAATCGGTGCCGCCACCCAGCATCAGGTCCGCAACAAAATGGCCCGCCACCTTGCGATCCACATATGCATCCGCGATCGCATTCATGTTCTTGCGGTGCGGGTTGTGCGCTAGAAAACTCGCCGGTGTGGCGTGGTTGATCGGCGACGTCACCACCACACCGGTGCGCTTGCCGCGGCGCTTGGCTACCTCGAACAGCGTTTCCAGGGGCTGATGCTGTTTATCGACCGAGATCGCGCCGTTATAGGTCTTGTGCCGCGTGGCCAGCGCAGTGGCGCCAGCAGCGGAATCAGTGACCACCGTGTCGTCATCGGGATAGGTACTGGCATTGCCTACCCACAGCTCGTCGAACACCGTGCGCTCGACAGCCTTGGTCTCGAGCTTGTCCATGTAGTAGCGATACGCCGCCAGATAAGCCGGGCCCATGCCGTCGCCGATCATGTAGATGATGTTCTTGGGTACTTTGGCGGGCTTGGGTGCGGCGATGGCGTGGCTGGCAAACAGGGCCGCAGTCAGCAGGGCAAACGGGGCAAGGCGCATGGGCAGAGGAACCGGCTTGTTCAAATCAAGGTCGCCAGCATAGCGCCCTTGCGGCGCGCCACAAAGACAAAGGGCGCTCTTTGCGGGAGCGCCCTTCGTGGCGTAACAGTGCAGTGCGGCTGCGCCTTATTGCACCCTACGGTGGCTTAGCGGTATGCGTCGATGCTCGGGCACGAGCAAACCACATTGCGGTCGCCGTAGGCGTCGTCAATGCGGCCTACGCTGGGCCAGAACTTGTTGTCGCGTACCCAGTGCAAGGGGTAGGCGGCGGTTTCGCGACCGTATGGGCGCTCCCACTCACCGACAACGGCAAACTGCGTGTGCGGGGCGTTGCGCAGCGGGTTGTTATCCAACGGCCACTCGCCTTGCTGGACCATGTCGATTTCCATGCGGATGCTGATCATGGCTTCGATGAAGCGATCCAGCTCTTCCTTCGACTCCGACTCGGTCGGCTCGATCATGAAGGTGCCGGGCACAGGGAAGCTCATTGTCGGCGCGTGGAAGCCGTAGTCCATCAGGCGCTTGGCGCAATCGACTTCGGTCACGCCGCTGGCGGCCTTGAGCGGGCGCAGATCGACGATACATTCGTGCGCCACACGGCCATTCTGGCCCGTGTACAGGATCGGGTAGTGCTCGGCCAGCTTCTTGGCAATGTAGTTGGCGTTAAGCAGCGCCACTTGCGTGGCCTTGCGCAGACCCACGCCACCCATCATGCGGATGTACATCCACGAGATCGGCAGGATGCTGGCCGAACCGAACGGCGCAGCGCTCACGGCCGTCTGGCCGCGGTGCGGGCCGTCGATCGGCGACACAACGTGGTTGGCCATATACGGGGCCAGATGCGCCTTCAGACCGATCGGGCCCATGCCGGGGCCGCCGCCACCGTGCGGGATGCAGAAGGTCTTGTGCAGGTTCATGTGGCTGACGTCAGCGCCGATTTCGGCGGGCTTCACCAAACCCACCAGGGCGTTGAGGTTGGCGCCGTCCATATAGACCTGGCCGCCGTGGCTGTGGATCACGTCGCAGATTTCGCGGATCGCGGCTTCGAACACACCGTGCGTACTCGGGTAGGTGATCATCAGGCACGACAGGTTCTGGCTGTGCGCCGCGGCCTTTTCCTTGAGGTCGGCCACGTTCACGTTGCCGTTCTCGTCGCAGGCCACCACCACCACCTGCATCGACATCATCTGCGCGGTAGCCGGGTTGGTACCGTGGGCCGATTGCGGAATCAGGCAGATATTGCGATGCCCGTCACCGCGCGCCTCGTGATAGCGGCGGATGGCCAGCAGGCCGGCGTATTCGCCCTGCGCGCCCGAGTTGGGCTGCATGCAGATTTCATCAAAGCCGGTAATCGCCTTGAGCTGCTCGGCCAGGCTTTCGATCAGTTCGAGGTAGCCCTCGGTCTGGTTGGCCGGCGCAAACGGGTGGATATCGCCGAACTCGGGCCAGGTCACCGGGATCATCTCGGCAGTGGCGTTGAGCTTCATCGTGCACGAGCCCAGCGAGATCATCGCGTGATCAAGCGCCAGATCCTTGTTCTGCAGCTTCTTCATGAAGCGCAGCATTTCGGTTTCGGTGTGGTGGGCGTTGAAGACCGGGTGGGTCAGGATCGCGTCGGTACGCAGCACATCTGCCGGCAGGCGCGTCACGCGGTCCTGATCCAGCGTGTCCACATCGAGTGCCTTGGCGGCATCACCCAGCAGAGCGGTCCACAGCGCCTTCACATCATCGCGCGTGGCTTTTTCGCCAAAGCTGATGCCGAGCTGGCTGCTGCTGATATGGCGCAGGTTGTAGCCAGCGGCCTGTGCCGCGTTGAAAGCAGCGTGCGCCTTGGCACCGAGGTCCACGACCACGGTGTCGAAGAAGCGGCGCGTCTGCACATTCACACCCACGCGCTTGAGGCCTTCGGCGAAGATGGCGGTGAGGCGATGGATGCGCTCGGCAATGCGCTTGAGGCCGACCGGGCCGTGGTACACGGCGTACAGCGAGGCCATGTTCGCCAGCAGCACCTGCGAGGTACAGATATTCGAGTTGGCCTTTTCGCGACGGATATGTTGTTCGCGCGTTTGCAGGGCCATGCGCAGGGCCGGGTTACCGGCGCTGTCGACCGACACGCCGATGATGCGGCCAGGCACCGAGCGCTTGTATTCGTCGCGCGTGGCAAAGAAAGCCGCGTGCGGGCCGCCAAAGCCCATGGGCACGCCAAAGCGCTGCGCCGAACCCAGCGCCACATCGGCACCGAGCGAACCCGGCGACTTCAGCAGCACCAGTGCCATCGGGTCGGTAGCCAGTGCCACCATGCCACCCATGGCCTTGATGGCGGCAATCGCAGCTTCGAGTTCACCGATTTCGCCATTCACGTTCGGGTACTGGAACAGCGCGCCGAACACTTCGTGATCCTTGGCTTCAGCCGGCGAGCCGTAGATCAGCTCCCAGCCAAACGCCTTGGCGCGGGTCTTCATCACATCGATCGTTTGCGGCAGCGCATCGCGGTCCACAAAGAAGCGGTTCGAGGCCGCCTTGGAGACACGGCGGGCCATGGCCATGGCTTCGGCCGCGGCGGTGGCTTCGTCCAGCAAGGAAGCATTGGCAAGTTCCAGACCGGTCAGATCCAGCACCAGCTGCTGGAAGTTGAGCAGGCTTTGCAGGCGGCCCTGCGAAATCTCGGCCTGGTAAGGCGTGTAGGCCGTGTACCAGCCGGGGTTTTCCATCACGTTACGCAGGATCACCTTGGGGGTGATGGTCTCGTGGTAACCCATACCGATAAAGCTGCGCGCGATCACGTTCTTGCTTGCCATCGCCTTGATCTCGGCCAGCGCATCCGCCTCGGTCACCGCGCCGGGCAGGGCGACTGGTGTACCACCCAGAATCGCGGCGGGCAGGGTGTCCTTGACCAGTCCATCGAGCGAGTCCGAACCCACCGTCGCCAGCATGGCAGCGATTTCGGTTTCGTCGGGGCCGATATGGCGGTGAATGAATTCGTCGTGGTGTTCGAGAGCGGACAGCGGCGTCATGGTAAGACTTCCGTAGTGAAGCGCGGGCGGCGCGGTTTGATGCAATGGCAAACCGGCCGCTTGTGGCGACCGGTCATTGGGGGAGCAAAGTTGGCGTCGAGCAGAACCGCAACGAGCGTCAGCGAGGCTCCCTCGCGGCGGCGAGGGCGGGGGGAGTGGAATCCATCAGCGAAGCGCGTCGGACCCGCCACTGCCGCCCAGCACCCGGCTCTGCCGGGTGCCTGCACTGCGGATTGACTCACCCGCAATGCTTGATGCGGTTCACGCGCCGATTTCGGCGGTGTAGGCGGCAGCGTCCATCAGGCCGGCGTAATCAGCCGGGTTGGCGGGCTTGATCTTGAAGAACCAGCCGGCGCCGTAGGGATCGCTGTTCACGGTGTCGGGGGCATCGGCCAGCGACTCGTTGACGGCGACGATTTCGCCGGCAATCGGGGCGTACACGTCGGACGCGGACTTCACCGACTCGACCACGCCGGCGCTGGCGTCGGCGGCGAGCTTGGCGCCCACGGCCGGGACTTCAACGAACACCACATCGCCAAGCAGGCTCTGGGCGTGATCGGTAATGCCCACGGTGATGCTGCCGTCGGCCTCAAGGCGCAGCCACTCGTGGCTGGACACGTACTTCAGATCGCTGGGGATATTGGTGCTCATGCTGTTCTCGAATGTGTTGGCCCGATAGAGCCAAGTGGATCGGTGCGCTGGCCGGATAGGCCACGGCCGGCGCAGATTCTACCAAAACTGTAGGGGATTCCGCCGCTGTTACAAGCACTTGCCGCGGCGTACACCCCGGGTTTGCTTACTCGTACACCTTCTTGCCATGACGCACGAAGGGCATGCGCACCACGCGCGCCGGTTGCAGCGTGCCGCGCACATCGACCTGCACGCTGTCACCCACCTGCACGCTCAGCGGCACGCGGGCCATGGCAATCGATACCTGCAGGCTGGGCGAGAATGTACCCGAGGTGATCTCGCCCTCACCGCCAGCGGTGACCACCTTCATGTGCGAGCGCAGCACGCCCTTGCCTTCGAACACCAGACCCACCTGCTTGAGCAGCGGCCCCTTGGCGGCGCGCTCGGCCTTTTCGGCTTCGAGCGCGGCACGGCCGATGAAATCACGGCTGGCGGGCTCCCAGGCAATCGTCCAGCCCATACCAGCGGCCAGTGGGGAGACAGTTTCGTCCATCTCGTTGCCATACAGGTTCATGCCGGCCTCCAGGCGCAGCGTGTCGCGCGCGCCCAGACCGGCCGGGGCCACGCCCACTTCGACCAGCTTGTGCCAGAAGGCAATCGCCTCGCCAGCGGGCATGGAGATTTCGAGGCCGTCTTCGCCGGTATAACCGGTGCGTGCGAAGAACCACTCACCGTGCGGCAAACCCTGGAACACTTGCAGGCCGGCGATCAGCTCGGCGGCATCCGGCTTGGCGGCCTGCGCCTTGGCAATCGCTTGCGGGCCCTGCACGGCGATCATCGCCAGATCGCGGCGCGGCGTGAGGCTCACGTCGAAATCGGCGGCGACCTTGCCCATCCAGGCCAGGTCCTTGTCGGTGGTACCGGCGTTGACGACCACGCGGTAGCCCCAGCTGGTACGGTAGACGATCAGGTCGTCAATCACCTTGCCGGCCTCGTTGTACATGCCCGAGTACAGCGCCTTGCCCTCAAAACCGAGCTTGGCCACATCGTTGCCGATCAGCTTCTGGAAGAAAGCAGTCGCACCGGCGCCCTTCACGTCCACGGCGGTCATGTGCGAGACATCGAACATGCCGGCGTCGTTGCGCACGGCCTCGTGTTCCTTGATCTGGGAGCCGTAGTTGATCGGCATTTCCCAGCCGGCAAAGTCCACGATCTTGCCGTTGCAGGCGAGGTGAGCGTCGAAGAGGGGGGTGCGGTGCGCCATGTTGTCTTCCTTGTGAGAATCGGTTTTGGCAATCAGGGGATAGTCCGTCACCGTCCTCCGCCCGCCTTGATACTGTGCGGGCGCAGGCGGCATTCGAACCTGCCCGGCCTGGGTCAGGCTGGTTTATAGACCAGACAGCCATCGAGCAGGTACTCACCCTGCCCGACGCGGCCATCCGGTTCGATACGGTCAAACGGCACCTCGGTGCCCTCCACCACGATATAGGCGGGGATGGGCTTGTCCTGATAGCGTCCCAGCACCGCTTCCGCGCGCTCATAGTCAACGCTCGGTGCTGCCGGCGAGGCCTCCGGGTGGGCGGCGCGCTCGGCCGCGACCTCGGCGAGACCGGCTTCGTGGGCAGCCGCTTCAGCGGGATGCTGCGGCAAGATGCGCAGATAGAATTTGAAGAAGGCCACCGGCAGGGTCACACGGCGCACATGCTTCTGGTTATCGACCGCGCAGGCAATGCCGAACTGGTGATGGCAAACCGGGCAATGGGCGGTGGCCGCAATGCCCAGATGGTCGTCCAGCAGGCGCGCAATACCGTGCATATCCCGCGCATGCAGCACATGGCCACACTGCTCGCAGGGTTTGGAAAACTGGCGCACCAGCGTGCCATTGCGGTAACGGATAGGCAGGAAATGATCGAGTCTGTCGGTGGGTCGCATGATGATGACTCAAGCAGCGGGCATTACGCCGGCGGTGGCGTCGGCGGGTGCTGCTTCGGCTTCTTCGGGTAGTTCGGCGGCGTCGGCCACCTCCAGCAATTCCTCTTCCTCTTCGACCACGGCCGCCGGCTCGCCGGTTTCCAGCAGGCGGCATTCGAGATCCAGATCGAGGTAATCGGTACGGATGGTCTGTAGTTTGACCGGTGTGCCGCGCGCCAATTCCGGCAGACCCGCAATGCGCATGATCAGCGGCAGGCCTTCAAAGCGCACCAGGTTCTCTTTGATGACCGTGGCGCCAATCTCGCGCACACCTTCCTGCTCCAGCCAGCGCAGGCACCAGTAGCGTTCCATCTTGCTCTGGAAATCCGCGTAGGCGTTGTAGGTCTGGTCAAAGTCGCGCAGCGCGGCGAACAGCATCGGGTCGCGGGCGACATAGCGCGGTGCTTCGCCAGTCAGCATTGCCACCAGCTGCTGCTGGTTGATGAAGTCGGCGGCGCGGCGCAGCGGCGACGAAGCCCAGCTGTATTGCGCCACGCCCAGGCCCACGTGCGGCGAGGGCTGCGTGGTCATGCGCACGCGGCCCATGGCCTGGGCACGATAGATGGCGGGGATGCGCGCATCGGCCAGCTGTTTGCCCCAGGTGCTGTTGCACAGGATCATCAGCTCGGCGACCAGCTTGTCCATGGGGCTGCCGCGCTTGCGCGGGTAGATGCGCACGCGCTTGCTGCCATCGGCCTGGGCATCGATCGCAAAGCTGTAGTCGGGGCGCTCGACGCGGTTCGGGTCGTGCTTGCCGCGCGCCTTCTCCAGCGCAATCGCAAAGCGGTGCAGATACAGCAGCTCGGTCTTCCACGGGTAATCGGGGCCGCCATCGGGCAGATTGACCGTGTCTTCGTTGAATACCGGGTCGAGATCATGGTGGCGCAGGTTGGCGGCGATATGCACCACATCGAGCCGGCTTTCGCTGGTCACGATGTTGAAGTCCGCATCCACCGTCACATACAGGCTCACCGCCGGGCAGTCGCGGCCTTCGGCCAGGGTAAAGGCCTCGACCACTGCATCGGGCAGCATGGTGATTTTGTCGCCGGGGAAATAAACGGTGCTCAGGCGCGCCAGCACCACCTGCTCCATCACCGAGTCTTTTTCCACGCCCAGCGTGGGCGCGGCGATATGGATGCCGACGCGAGTCAGGCCGTCGGCCAGCGGGGTGACCGACAAGGCATCGTCGATTTCGGTTGTGGCAGCATCATCAATACTGAACGCGCGCACACCAGCAGCGGGCAAGTCGGCCGGCGCCGCAGGCAGGGCGATATCGGGAAAGCCCGTGCCCTTGGGAAAGTATTCACTCAGGAAACCATCGCGCAGCCAGGCTTCCAGATCGGGAATCGCGCCGCAGCTTTCCAGCAAACGCAGCGGCGATTTTTGCGCGGCGTCGGAGGCGGCGGCCAGCGCTTTCCATTCGATGGTGTTCTTGTCGGGCCGGTGCAGCAACGCCTTCACATGCGATTTAAGCGCTTCGGGCAGCTTGCCGGCCAGCAGCTCGGCCTGCCAGCCGGCCATCATCTCGGCTTCACGGGCTTTCTTTTCCTGCCCGGCCTTGGCGGCGCGCAGGTTGTCCTCAGGCGCGGCTTTGTAGCGGCCTTTGCCCTTGCGGTAAAAGTACATGGGGTTGCTGTGCAGGCGCAGCACCATGGCGGCCTGCTCCAGCGTGCTGGGGCTGGCGCTGAAGTATTCCTTGGCCAGATCGAGGAAACCGAACTCCTCGCCACCGGCCACTTCCCAGATCAAGTCCAGGTCGATGTCCTCGGCCAGCGCATTGGCTTGCGGCATGAAGTCGGCCAGCGCGATCTTGTCGAAGCGCACACGCACATCGTGGGCCTTGATCTTGCTGCGTTTGCCGCGCGCATCCTCGACCTGCAGGTTGGCGTCCGACTCGCTCATGATGGCGGCAACCTTGAAGTCGCCGCTTTCTTCGAAGAATACGTTCATGCCGGCACGCCGCAAGGGCGCGGGGAGATGGGGGAGGGCGCGGATTATACCCGAGCCGCCGGCCCCCCGCCTCCCCGCTAGTCATGCATTTTCAAGCACTTGCCGCCACCGCTCGGCGCGGGGATTCATCACCGCAAACCACAGCGGCGGAATCAGCGCCAAGGGGATCATCGCCGTATAGCCCGAAGGCAGTTGCGGCGCATCCGGGCAAGGCTGCAAAGCCTGATACGGCTGGGCAGGGCGGGTATGGTGATCGGAATGGCGCTGCAACTGGTACAGGAACAGGTTCGAAAACAGCCTATTGGAATTCCACGAATGCACCGGCCGCACCGGCTCATACCTGTCCGGCCCGGTCTCGCGGCGCTGCAAGCCGTAGTGCTCCAAGTAGTTGACCACCTCCAGCAGCGAAAACGCCATGACGGCTTGGCCCAGCCAGAACAACAGCGCCCAAGGGCCCAGCCACACAGTCACTGCCGCCGCGATCAGCACCGGGATACCTGTGTGTCGCCACATCGCATTGCGCCAGGACCAAGGCGATACCTGCAGGCGTTGCATGCGCTCGAACTCCAGCCGCCAGGCCGATAGCCAAGTGCCCCGCACACTGCGCCACCAGAAGCGGTAGTAACTCTCGCCCAGCCGCGCGCTGGCCGGGTCGCCCGGCGTGGCCACCCAAGCATGGTGGCCGCGATTGTGTTCGAGCGTGAAATGGCCGTAACACACCGGTTGCAGCAGCAGCTGCGCAAACAGGCGCTCGGTACGGGTCTTGCGGTGTCCCAGCTCGTGCGCCACCACAATGCCGATGCCGCCCACTACGCCCATCGACAGCGTGGCACCCACGCGGTCAGCCCAAGACCAATCGCCCTGCGCCGACTGGATCAGCCCCAGCACCAGCGCCGTCCAGTAAGCCAGCACATAGACCAGCAAGAGGCCGTCAAACCACAGGTGGCGACGCGCCAGGCCTTCCTGTCCCGGCGGAGTCGGGTCTTCGCCCAGCGCCACATCGATGAGCGGCGAAATCACAAAGGCCACCACCAGCAGATGCCAGGCGTGATAACCGCCCACAAAAAAGCCGCCCACCGCATGCAGCGGCCCTAGTAAGGCCAGCACAAAGCCGATGTGCTTGAGGATGCGCCAGTATATGGTTGGTGCATTGTGCATGCGTGCGCCCCCGCGATGATCCGGTAGAGCCTGCAATCTACGCCCTCACCGCCTGAGCAACAAGTCACTGAGCCGACAAGGATTTCGGTCTACGCCACGCATGCCGCACGCGGCGATGGAACGAAGCCTGTGCACTGCACGGCGGCTGTTAAAATGCCGCCACCCTGCATCTGGCGCCATTCATGTCTTCTTCCCTGCTCCAAGGTCTGAACCCCGAACAACTCGCCGCCGTGACGCTACCACCGGTTCCCGCGCTGATCCTGGCCGGCGCTGGCTCTGGCAAGACCCGCGTGCTGACCACGCGCATCGCCTGGCTGCTGAGCACCGGGCAGGTGGGCCAGCACGGTTTGCTGGCGGTGACCTTTACCAACAAGGCCGCCAAGGAAATGCTCACGCGCATTTCGGCACAGATGCCCATCAACACACGCAGCATCTGGATCGGCACCTTCCACGGCCTGTGCAACCGTTTCCTGCGCATGCACTGGCGCGAGGCCGGATTGCCGCAGGCGTTCCAGATTCTCGATGTGGCCGACCAGCTCGCCGCCATCAAGCGCATGCTGAAGGCGCTGAATGTGGACGACGAAAAGTACCCGCCGCGCGACCTGATGCACTTCATCAACGCCAACAAGGAAGAAGGCCGGCGCGCGCATGAGGTGGAAGCCTGGGACGACTACACGCGCCAGCTCAAGCAGCTCTACGAGGAATACGAGCGCCAGTGCCGGCGAGAAGGCGTGGTCGACTTTGCCGAGCTGCTGCTGCGCAGCTATGAGCTGCTGCGCGACAACGCCCCCCTGCGCGTGCATTACCAGCAGCGCTTCCGGCATATCCTCGTCGATGAGTTCCAGGATACGAACCGGCTGCAATACCGCTGGCTCAAGCTGCTGGCCGGCAAGGACGATTACACCGGCCTCTTGGGCCGCGTCGCCGGCGGCGATGCCCCCAGCGAAACCGCCGCCGTGTTTGCCGTGGGCGACGACGACCAGAGCATCTACGCCTTCCGTGGCGCCAATGTGGGCAACATGGCCGACTTCCAGCGCGACTTTGCGGTGGAAACGGTGATCCGCCTGGAGCAGAACTACCGCTCGCAAGGCAATATCCTCGACGCCGCGAATGCGCTGATCGCCCACAACCGCGGCCGCCTGGGCAAGAACCTGTGGACCGAAGCCGGCGCAGGCGACCCGATCCGCGTATTCGAAGCCGCGTCCGATTACGAAGAAGCGCAGTTCGTCGTCGATGAAGTGCGCCAGTCGCACCGTGATGGCCTGCCGCTGAGCGACATGGCCGTGCTGTATCGCTCCAACGCGCAATCGCGCGTGCTCGAACATGCACTGTTCCAGGCCGGCGTGTCCTATCGCGTTTACGGCGGGCTGCGCTTCTTCGAGCGGCAGGAAATCAAGCATGCGCTGGCGTACTTGCGCCTGATGGTGAACCCGGACGACGACAACGCGCTCTTGCGCGTGATCAACTTCCCCGCTCGCGGCATCGGTAACCGCACGCTGGAGATACTGGGCGAAACCGCACGCGGCACCGGCACCAGCATCTGGCAGGCCGCTTGTGGCGGGGGGGCGGGGCGCAGTGCCGCGGCCGTGGGCAAGTTTGTGGGCCTGATCGAAAACCTGCGCGCGCAGATGGAGGGCCTGAGCCTGCCCGAGCTGGTGCAACTGGCCATCGAGCAAAGCGGGCTGATCGAGTTCTACCGCAACGACAAGGAAGGCCAGGACCGGCTCGAAAACCTGGATCAGCTGGCCGCTGCCGCTGCGCGTTTCGTGCAGGAAAACGAAGACAGCGTGACCGACTTCCTGGCCCAGGCCAGCCTGGAGGCCGGCGAACACGAAGCCGCGCCGGGCCAGGACGCGCTGCAACTGATGAGCGTGCACGCCGCCAAGGGGCTGGAGTTCGACACCGTGTTCCTCACTGGCGTGGAAGAGGGCCTTTTCCCGCACGACAACAGCCTTAACGACCCCGAAGGGCTCGAAGAAGAGCGCCGGCTGGCTTATGTAGCGATCACGCGGGCACGCCGCCGCCTCTATATCAGCCTCGCGCAGAGCCGCATGCTGCACGGCCAGACGCGCTTTGCGATTGCCTCGCGCTTTCTGAGCGAAATCCCCGAAGACCTGCTCAAGTGGATCAACCGCGGCTATGCCCCGGCGGCCATGCCGGCGCGCAAGGCGGAATCATCGGCGCCCGAGCATGGCTTGCGCATGGGCGCGTCGGTCGAGCATCCCAAGTTCGGTCGCGGTGTAGTGATTGATTACGATGGCACTGGTCTCAACGCCAATGTGCAGGTGAACTTCGGTGCTGCCGGGGTGAAGTGGCTTGCGCTTGAGTACGCGCGGCTTACACTGGTTAACTGAGGCCACGTTGTTTCGGGGCGCCGGTGCGCGCCTCTCAAGCATCCCGTAGCGGAAGCAGGACACACGGCGAGTCGACGGAGGATGTAAGCAATGGCGGATCTAGCCGGCAATTCGGCCCTGTTTGCAGCGCGCACCGCGCGTGCCGTGGGCGACGATAGCCATGACGAGGTGTACCAGGCTGCGCGCAAGGGCCAGATCGAGATCGACTACGCTACCAAGCGTTTTCTGGTGATCGACGCCGTGCAGGAAATGCGCGCCGCCATGAACAACACGCTGTCTACCTTCGGCGTGACCAAGATCGAGTACGCCCACCGCGCCACTGAAGCCATCGGCATGATCAAGCGCGGCGACTTTGACGTGATCCTCTGCGATTACGACCTGGGCAACGGCTACGACGGCCTGCACCTGCTCGAAGAACTCAAACTGCGCAACCTGATCAAGCCCTCGGCAATCTTCATGGTGGTGACGGGCGAGCGCCGCGCGCGCATGGTGATCTCCGCCGCCGAACTGGCCCCCGACGATTACCTGCTCAAACCGTTTACCGGCGAGGAGCTCAAGCAGCGGCTCGACCGCATCTACAACAAGAAGGTCGAGTTCGAATCACTCGACGCGGCCATGCTCAATGATGACTACTTCAAGGCACTGGCCGAGTGCAATGAACGCATCGCCCGCAAGGACCCCTTCTTGCTCGACTTCCTCAAGATCAAGGGTCGCATCGCACTGAATATCGGCGACTACACCATGGCGCGCGCGACCTATGAAGCCGTGCTCGATGTGAAGGACATTCCCTGGGCGCGCATGGGGCTGGGCAAGGCGCTGTTCCATCTGAAGGACTACGCCACCTCACGCGAACTGTTCCAGACTATCCTCAAGGAAAACGACCGGGTGATGGAGGCCTACGACTGGCTGGCCAAGATCCATCAGGCCGAGCACGAACACGAGGAAGCCCAGCAACTGTTGCAGCAAGCAGTCGGGCTGTCGGCAGCCAATGTGTCGCGGCAGAAAAAGCTCGGCGAAGTCGCCATGCGCAATGGCGACTTCGATACCGCGGTCAAATCTTTCCAGCAGACGATCAATGTCGCCAAGTACTCGTTCTGGCGCGATGCCGGGGATTACTCGAGCCTGGCCAAGGCCCACCTGGGCACCGGCAACGTGATCGAAGCGTCCAAGGTCGCCGCCGATGTGCGCCGGGAATTCCGCTATGACCAGAAAGCCGAGCTACTTGCCACGGTGATGGAAGTGCAGGTCGCCATCAAGCAGGGCAGCGACAGCCGTGCCCAGCAGATCCTCAACAAGGCCAAGGAGCAGTTCAAGGCGGTGGGCAACGAGCTGCCCGATCATTTTGCGCTGGAAATGGCCGAAGCCTGTTACGCCTTGGGTGAGGATTCCATGGCCGGCGAGATCGTCCAGAAAATGGTGCGCAACCATCACGAGGACACGGCGCTACTGGAAAAGGTCTCCGCCATGTACGAGGCGGTAGGCCGGGCCGACTTGGGCCAGGCCATGATCGAGAACACCGCCAAGGCCATCGTCGCCATCAACAACGAGGCCGTGCGCATGGCGCAGGCCGGCGATCTGGAAGGCGCGGTGCAGAAGTTCAACCAGGCCGTCGAGGAGATGCCGGCCAATGTGCAGGTGATGCTCAACGCCGTGAACGCCATGCTGGCCTATGTGTCACGGCTGGGCTGGCATCAGGAATACATGGATCTGGCGCAGACCTATCTGGATCGGGTCAAGACGCTGGAGCCCGCGAGCATGAAGTACCTGAAACTCAAGGATGCCTACAACACGGCCCGGCGCCGGTTCCGGGTGTGATCCAGAAAGAAACCGACTCAAGGAGCGTCGCCATGCTGCGTCATGTTTTCGCCCTGTCCTGCCTGCTGGCCAGCCTGCTGCCGCAGGCGGCAGACAGCCGGGTAATCCGCATCGCCACCGGGGAGTTGCCGCCCTACGCGACCGAGAGCCGGCCAGACCAGGGCATTGCCCTGAGCATTGTGCGCCGTGCCTTCGAGCTGGGTGGTTACAAGGTCGAATACACCTTCCTGCCTTGGTCGCGCGCCTTGGCCGAAACCAAGTCCGGCCGCTGGGATGGCACCGCCTACTGGGGCCACAAGCCCGAACATGAACAAAGCTTCCTGCTCAGTGACAATGTACTGACCGAGCAGTGGGTGTTTGTGTATCGCAAGACCATTGATCTGGACTGGCGGACGCTGGCGGATCTACGTCCCTACCAGATCGCCATGATCAAGGATTACACCTACACCCCTGAAATCTGGGCCATGGCACAGTCAGGCGAACTGAAGACTGACAGCACGCCGGACGACCTGGCTGCCTTGCGCAAGCTGGTCAGCGGCCGTGTGGATATCTCGCCCATGGAACGCAATGTCGCCTGTGACCTGCTGGCACGCCACTTCAGCGAGGGTGAGGCCAACCGCCTGCGCGCCCACCCCAAGCTGATGACCGACAAGTTCACCACCCATCTGATGCTGCCGCGCAAACTCACAGAGAGTCGTGCCCGCTTGCAGGCTTTCAACGGTGGCCTCAAGAAACTCATTGCATCGGGCGAGCACGCCAAGCTGATGGGGCAGGTGCGCTGCCCGACCAGCTGGTCGAATCTGGTGACACGCTAGGCCTGACGGCGCGGCCTACACCAGGATCACGTCAAACTGTTCCTGGGTGTAGGCCGTTTCCACCTGCAGGGAAATCGGCTTGCCGATGAAGTCGGCCAGCATGGCCAGATTGGCGCTTTCTTCATCGAGGAACATGTCGATCACGGTCTGGCTGGCCAGAATCCGGTATTCCTTGGCATTGAACTGACGCGCCTCGCGCAGGATCTCGCGCAGCACTTCAAAGCACACGGTTTGCGCGGTCTTGATCTCGCCACGGCCCTCGCACACCGGACAGGGCTCGCACAGGATATGCGCCAGGCTTTCGCGCGTGCGCTTGCGGGTAATCTCGACCAGACCCAGGCTGGTGAAGCCCGAAACGGTGACCTTGGTGCGGTCCTTGGCCATGGCTTTTTGCAGCTCGGCCAGTACCTGTTCGCGGTGCTCGTGGTTATCCATGTCGATGAAATCGACAATGATGATCCCGCCCAGATTGCGCAGACGCAGCTGGCGCGCAATCACCTGGGTCGCTTCCAGATTGGTCTTGAAAATCGTGTCGTCGAACGAGCGCGTACCCACAAAGCCGCCCGTGTTCACATCGATCGTCGTCATCGCCTCGGTCTGGTCGATGATCAGGTAACCGCCGAACTTGAGGTTCACCCGCCGTGCCAGCGCCCGCTCGATCTCGGCCTCCACACCATGCAGCTCGAACAGCGGCCGCTCGCCCTGATAGTGCTCGACACGCGGCGCAACGTTGGTGACGAAGGCCTCGGCGAACTCGCTCATTTTCTGGAAGGTTTCACGGGAATCCACCACCACCTTCTGGGTTTCATCACGCACCACATCGCGCAAGACCCGCATCGGCAGGCTCAGGTCCTGGTACAGCAAGGACTCGGGCGGGAGGGTCTGGCCCTTGAGCTTGAGGTCAGCCCAGATACGGTTGAGATAATCGATATCCGCGCGCAACTCGCCCTCAGTAGCGTGCTCGGCCGAGGTACGGATGATGTAGCCACCATGGTTGTGATCCTTGGGCAGCATTTGCGCCAAACGCTCACGCAGGTGCTCGCGGCCTTCGCCATGCTCGATACGCTGGCTCACACCGATATGGTGCTCTTGCGGCAGCAGCACCAGAAAACGGCCGGCAATGCTGATCTGGGTAGAGAGCCTCGCGCCCTTGGTGCCGATCGGGTCCTTGATCACCTGCACCATCACGCTCTGGCCTTCAAACAGCAAACGCTCGATGCGCTGTGGTTCGTTGGGGTGCTGGCGCTGCTCGATCACATCGGCAATATGCAGGAACGCCGCACGCTCCAGACCGATCTCGATAAAGGCCGACTGCATGCCCGGCAATACGCGTTTGACCACGCCCAGATACACATTACCCACAATGCCGCGCTGCGCACTGCGCTCGATATGCAGCTCCTGGACCACGCCTTCTTCCGTCACCGCCACCCGTGTTTCCTGCGGCGTGACGTTGATCAGGATGTGTTCTTTCATGATGACTCTGCCAAAACCTTAAACCGCAGCGGGCCTGACCCGCTGGGGTTTGAGGTCTTGCCCGGCCGGTTCAACGCGGCGCCGGCATCAAGCGCAAACCCAGTTTGACCAGCTCTTCCCAAGCATCGCCCTCGCCCACGCCTTTCACAGTGCGATCGATCTGCGCGGCGTGGGTCAGCGCGGCCTTGAGCTGACTGGCCTTGAGCCGATCCAGCGCAGCCGGATAACGCTTCTGCTTGTCGCCCCAGACGCGGTTTTCGCGGTAGAGCTGCTGCAGATTGCCGCCTTGGGCACGGCCCAGCCCCACGCGCATCAGGGCGCGGATTTCGTCAGACAACGCCCACAGTACCAGATGGGGTGCTTCGCCCTCGCCCTTGAGTCCGTCGAGCATGCGGATATAGCGTGCGGCATCGCCCGCAACCAGTGCTTCGCCCAAGCCCCAGACATCGTAACGGGCCACGCTGGCGACGGCGTCGGTCACGGCCGTCAGATCCAGCTCACCGGGCGGATGCAAGAGCGCCAGCTTGTCGATTTCTTGCTTGGCCGCCAGCAGATTGCCCTCCACGCGCGCCACCAGCCAGGCCATTGCCTCGCTGCTGAGCCGCTGTTGCTGGCGTTGTAGGCGCTCGGCAATCCAGGCCGGCAGCTCGTTGCGGCCCACTGTCTGGCACTGCACGACTACGCCGGCCGACTCCAGCGCAGTAAACCATTTGCTGCTGAGCTGCGGCTTGTCCAGCTTGGGCAGCTGGATCAGCAGGATATTGTCGGGCGAGGGATTGGCCGCGTATTGCTGCAGTGCCTCGCCGCCCTCGGTGCCGGGTTTGCCATTGGGGATGCGCAGGTCAATCAGCTTGCGCTCGGCAAACAGGGAGATGGCCTGGCCCGCGGCCGCCAGTTCGTGCCATTTGAAGCCCGATTCGACCGTCAGGACTTCGCGTTCCAGAATGCCTGCGGCTCGCGCCGCATCGCGGACGGCCTGCGCTGCTTCCAGCACCAGCAGGGCCTCTTCGCCATGCACCACATAGAGGGGCGCCAGCGCACCCTTGAGCCTGGCCGGCAGGTCGGCGGGACGAATCTGCATCAGGCTGCCGGACGTGAAACGCCAGCAACCGGCTTGAGCGCAGCCAGACGGCGGATGATTTGCTGGGCGGCGTCCTGACGCATGTCGCGCACCAGCGCCTGCTCCTCGGCATCTTTGCCCAGCAGGTTGTTCTCGTCGAAGGAGTAATCACGGCGCAGCGTCAGTTCCGTGCTGGGAATGGCCGTCACGCCCGCCTGCCGCACCGCAAAGCGGACACGCAGGGTGAGCTGGTATTCACTGACGCGGCCTGAGCGGTTCACGGTCAGGATCTGTTTGTCCAGCGCCTCGCTCTCCACCGCCAGCTGCACCTCGGCCGCCTCTGCACCCACCAGCTTGAGCTCGGGGCGCAGACTGAGCTGTCGCTGGACTACGCCACCCACCCCCGTGGCCGAGCCTTGCAGGCTGATATCGCGGAAGGCAAAGGCGCTTGCGCCACCCTCGCCGCGCAGATGGAAGCCGCAAGCCGACAGGGCCAGGCAGGCGGTAAACAGGAAAGGGCGCAGGTTCATGAGCGATCCAGATCAGCGAGACATGACAACATTCAAACCCGAGCAACCGTAGGGTGCAAAAGCTACGCGCATTGCACCCTACGCATTGCGGCTTACACCACCAGGTTCACCAGACGGCCCGGCACCACCACCACCTTCTTCGGCGTCTGGCCTTCCAGGAATTTCTGGGCGGCTTCGCTGGCCAGTGCAATCTGTTCGATGGCCGCGCGGTCGGCACTGGCCGGCACCAGCAGTTCACCACGCAGCTTGCCGTTGACCTGCAGCATCAGCTTGATTTCGTCCTGCGTCAGCGCGTCAGCAGCCGGTTCGGGCCAGGCGGTGTCGATCAGCTCGCCGCTGTAGCCCAGCTCGGTCCACAGCGCCTGGCAGATATGCGGGGCGACCGGGTAGAGCACGCGCAGCAGCATGCCCAAGCCCTCTTTCAGCACGCCGGCATTGCTGCCCTTGTAGCCTTCGAGCGCGTTGAGCAGCTTCATGCAGCCCGACACCACGGTGTTGTACTGCAGGCGGTCGTAGTCGGCATTGATCTGCTTGAGCGTGCTGTGCAGTTCGAAGCGCAGATCCTTGTCCGCCTTGTCGGAAGCCTCAACGGCACCCGCCGCCTTGATGGCAGCCGCGTGCTTGAAGCCAAAGGCCCACAGGCGGCGCAGATAGCGCGATGCGCCTTCGACACCACTATCGCTCCACGCGGCGCTTTGCTCGGGCGGACCGGCAAACATGGTGAACAGGCGCGCGGTATCGGCACCAAAGCGGCTGATGATGTCCTTGGGCTCGACCACGTTGTTCTTGGACTTGGACATCTTCTCGATGCCGCCCATGACCACGGGCTGGCCGTCCGCCTTCAGCGTGGCGGCAATCGGGCGGCCTTTGTCGTCGTGCTGGACTTCGACTTCGTTCGGGTAGTACCAGGTCTTCTTGCCCGCCGCATCTTCACGGTAGAACGACTCGTTGAGCAGCATGCCCTGGGTGAACAGGCGCTTGAACGGCTCGTCGATCTTCACGAGGCCCAGATCGCGCATGACCTTGGTCCAGAAGCGGGCGTACAGCAGATGCAGGACGGCGTGTTCGATACCGCCGATGTACTGGTCCATACCACCGGCCATCCAGTAATCATGGCGCTCATCGACCATGGTGGCGGCATCGGGGCAGGTATAGCGCATGAAATACCAGCTCGAATCGACGAAGGTATCCATGGTGTCGGTTTCGCGACGAGCCGGCTTGCCGCACTGGGGGCAATCGACCTTGAGGAAGTCGTCGCGCTTGTTCAGCGGGTTGCCCGAGCCATCGGGCACGCAATCGGTCGGCAGCACCACGGGCAGCTGATCGTAAGGCACGGGTACGTCGCCACAGCATTCGCAGTGGATCATGGGGATCGGCGTGCCCCAGTAGCGCTGGCGCGAGATACCCCAGTCGCGAAGGCGCCAGGTGGTTTTCTTCTCGCCGATGCCTTGCGCAGCCAGATCAGCGGCCACGGCATCGACCGCCGCCTTGTAGGCGAGGCCATCGTACTTGCCCGAATTGACGGTAACGCCCTGGGTCTTGTCGCCATACCACTCGGCCCAGACGGTCGAATCGAAGGTCTGGCCTTCTACGGCCACCACCTGCTTGATGGCAATGCCGTACTTGTTGGCAAATGCAAAATCGCGCTCGTCGTGCGCCGGCACGCCCATCACCGCGCCATCGCCGTAGCTCATCAGCACATAGTTGCCGATCCAGACTTCGACTTGCGCGCCGGTCAGCGGGTGGGTCACGTACAGGCCGGTGGGCTGGCCTTTCTTGTCCTGCGTCGCCAGTTCGGCCTCGGTGGTGCCGCCGAGCTTGCACTCTTCGATGAATGCCGCGAGTTCCGGCTTGAGTTCGGCAGCGCGGGAGGCCAGCGGGTGCTCGGCGGCCACGGCGCAGAAGGTCACGCCCATGATGGTGTCAGCGCGCGTGGTGAACACCCACATCTGGCCGTCGCCGATCAGTTGGCCGTTCGCATCCTTGATGTCGTGGGCAAACGCAAAGCGCACGCCTTCGGACTTGCCGATCCAGTTGCGCTGCATGGCGCGGACCTGATCGGGCCAGCCGTCGAGCTTATCGATATCGGCCAGCAGCTCCTCGGCGTACTGGGTGATGCCGAAGTAGTAACCGGGAATCTCGCGCTTTTCGACGATCGCGCCCGAGCGCCAGCCGCGGCCGTCCACCACCTGCTCATTAGCCAGCACGGTCTGATCGATCGGGTCCCAGTTCACGACCTGGGTCTTTTTGAAGGCAACGCCCTTTTCGAGCATCTTCAGGAACAGCCACTGGTTCCACTTGTAGTAATCCGGATCGCAAGTAGCAACTTCGCGCGACCAGTCGAAGGCCAGACCCAGCGGCTGCATCTGCGCTTTCATGTCGGCGATGTTCGCGTAGGTCCATTCGGCCGGCGGCTTGCCATAGGCGATGGCGGCGTTTTCGGCCGGCAGGCCGAAGGCGTCCCAGCCCATGGGCATGAGCACGTTGTAGCCCTTCATGCGCAAATGGCGGGCCAGCATGTCGTTGATCGTGTAATTGCGTACATGGCCCATATGCAGCTTGCCGCTGGGGTAGGGCAGCATCGAGCAGGCGTAGTACTTTGGCTTGTTCTTGTCCTCAACAACGCGGTAGGCGTTGCGGGCTTCCCAGTGTTGCTGGGCGGCGGCTTCGACGCTGGACGGAAGGTACTGTTCTTGCATCTGGACTATCCTGAAGCGGTGCTGCGCGGCAAATGCGCGGCGGTGAAATGGCTGAAAGGCCGATTATAACCGAGCGACCCTGTTCAATCCGTCCGGAGTCAATGATGCGCAATGTGCTTGTCGCCCTGTTTTCCACCTTGCTCTTGAGTACCGGCCTGGCGGCGCCGGCCTCGGTGAGCGCCGTGAATCTGCCGGCCTGGATTGAGCGCGGCAGCACCGTGCGGCCCTTGATGCCGGGCCAGACACTCGAGGCGGGCGATGTGCTGCGTACCGGCAAGGGCGGCCGCATCTTGCTGACCCTGCCCGAAGGTAGCCAGATCAAGCTGGGTGAGCAGGCGGTCTTCCGGGCCGACAACCTCAATGTGTCCGACGGCAGGAAATCGCCCTTCAGCGCCGCCGTGCAGGTCCTGCAGGGGGCATTCCGTTTTACTACCGGCGCCCTTTACAAGCTGCGCCAGCGTGAAGTGGACATCAAGGTTGCCACCATCACCGCGGGCATTCGCGGCACCGATATCTGGGGCAAATCGGATAACGAGAAAGACCTGGTCTGCCTGCTGGAGGGCAGCATCTCGGTTGCCCATGAGGGTGAACAGGGCTTCCAGACCATGGACTCCCCGCTGGATTTCTACGTGGCCCCCAAGGGTAAGCCGGCGCTGCCGATTGCCAAGGTGGACATCAACAAGGTGATCAATGAGTGGGCACCGCAAACCGAACCGCAGGCAGGCCAGGGGCTGATGTCGGCCACCGGCAAGTGGCGCCTGGTGCTTGTGCAATCGGACACCCAGGAACAAGTACTGGGCTGGTATGACCGGCTGCGGGCTGCGGGTTACCCCGCCCGGGTCCGGCCCATGGCAGATGGCAAGTATCGGGTCAGCGTGGAGCAACTGGCCAGCGCAGCCGATGCAAAAGCTCTGGGCGAGCGGCTCAAGGCCGAGTTGGGCGTGCCGGTTCAGCAGGTGATCGGCATGGGTCGCTAAGCAGGATCAGCCTGCCGGATAGCCAGACCCTCGCCCGCCCCTGCCGGGCGATGTCATTGCGCGGGCGCTTGTTCACGCCGGGCGCTTTGTGTTCGCGGAGACGTCGGTCTACTGCACCACGGCCGGACGCAGATCCGCACGCTCGGCGATCTGGTCAACCACCTGCTGCGCCTGCTCGCGGTTGGCATAGGGGCCGACCCGGACTCGCCATACCCCACCGCTGTGCACGATGACTGGTGTACTGCCCAACCACGCCAGACTGTCAGTGGTCTTGATGCGGAATGCTTCAGCCGCCGCCGCCGTGCCAAAGGCGCCCAACTGCACCCAGCGCAAGGCGCCTTGGGTTTCGACCGGCGCGGGTGCGGGCTCTGCCACATCCCGGCTGACCCGTTCGGCCAGCTCAGCCAGCGGATCGCTGGTCCCCGTCAGCGTCTCGGGCGGGCGGCCCGGCGCGGCCTCTACCTCGCGCAAGAGCGTGGTAACCGGCGGGAGTGGGGCCGACTGCTCACCGGGCAGCAAGGCCTCAACCCGCACGCGGGCACTGCCGCCATGGTGATAACCCAGCCGGTAGGCCGCCGTGTAGGAGAGATCGATCACTCGCCCCTTGTGAAACGGGCCGCGGTCGTTGATGCGCACGACCACGGATTTGCCATTGGCCAAACTGGTCACGCGGGCATAGCTAGGAATGGGCAAGGTGGGGTGCGCAGCGGTCAGCTTGAAGACATCGTAGGGTTCGCCGCTGGCGGTACGTTTCCCGTGAAACTTGCGCCCATACCAGGAAGCCATGCCCTCTTCGCGGTAATCGCCCAGTGTCTTGCGCGGCACATAGGTCTTGCCGAACACCTTGTAGGGCCGATTGGCGTAACGGTGCAGCGGCTCCATCTGTGGTGCCGGCTCCGGCACCGCATCCAGATCGTAGGGCACCTCGGCCACCGGGCCGTCATCCTTGTAGTAGCCCCCCAGCTCCTGCGGGATCTGTTCCTGCTTGGGCGGTGGCAGGGGCGTCGCCGGCGCCGGAGCAGGCGTTGGCAGCGGCGCAGAACGAACGGGGGCTGGCCGCGGTGTCTGGGTGGCACACGCGGCAAGCAACAGGGCTAGCAGGACGGCTAAGTGGCGCAGGCTCAACGCTTGATCAACTTTCGGTCACGCTGGATGGACATCAGCATACCGAAACCGATCAGGATGGACAGCATTGCCGTGCCCCCGTAACTCACCAGCGGCAGCGGCACCCCCACAACCGGGAGCAGGCCCGCCACCATGCCGATATTGACGAAGGCATAGGTGAAGAACGACAGCGTCAGCGCGCCGGCTAACAGGCGGCCGAACAGGCTGGAAGCACTGTTGGCAATCATCAGCCCGCGCACGATCACGCACAGGTACAGCGCCAGCAGCAGCGCACAGCCAATCAGGCCGAACTCTTCGCTGTAAACGGCGAAGATGAAGTCAGTAGTGCGCTCGGGGATGAAATCGAGCCGGGTCTGGGTGCCATTCATCCAGCCCTTGCCGGTGATGCCGCCCGAACCGATGGCGATAGTGCCCTGGATGATGTGGTAACCCTTGCCCAGCGGATCGGCCATCGGGTCCAGCTGTACCTGCACGCGATGGCATTGGTAATCATGGAACACCGATGCGCAGCGGTTGAAATCGCCCACGAACCAGATGGTGGCCAGAAACATGGCCACCAGCGGCAGGATCACGCGCCATGACAGGCCTGCGAGGAACAAGGCATAGAACCCGGCCGCGCTGATCAGCAAGGACGTGCCCAGATCGGGCTGTTTGAGCACCAGCAAGACCGGCACGCCGATGATGGCTGCCGCCACCGCATAGTGGCGCGGCTGCAGCCAGGATTCATGACGCTGGAAGTACCAGGCCACCATCATGGGCACGGCCAGCTTGAGCAGCTCGGACGGCTGGATGCGGCCGATGCCGATATTGAGCCAGCGCGTCGCCCCGTTGACGGTAATCCCGAACAGCTCCACCGCCACCAGCAGCACCACCCCCAGCAGGTAGAGCGGCGGCGCCAGCCACATGAGCTGTGCGGGTTTGAGGTTGGCAACCAGCCACATCGCCAGCAAGGCCACCGAAACCGACACCATCTTGTTGGTGACCTTGTCCACGCTGCCATTGGAGGCGGAGTAGATGGTGATCAGGCTCACGCTGATCAGCAGGCCGACAAACAGGAACAACCAGGGATCGAGGGGTTCGGCCAGACGCCGGAAGAGTCGCTTAATCATGGCGATGCTGCTGCATGAAGTTCTCCAACGGCGTGCCTTCGGCCGAGTCGGCCGGCGCCTCATCCGGCAGGGGTTCCGCCGGTTTGGCCGGCAGCTTGCCCAGCAGGTAGTAATCAAACACCTGGCGCGCAATCGGCGCGGCCGCCTGAGCGCCGAAACCGGCGTTTTCCACAATCATCGCCAGCGCAATGCGGGGCTGATCCGCGGGGGCAAATGCAATGAACAGGGCATGGTCACGCAGGTCTTCGCGCGTGGTGCTGGCGTTGTACTTGGCGCCCTTGAGGCTGA
Organism: Chitinimonas sp. BJYL2; assembly: GCF_027257935.1. Classification (NCBI taxonomy): domain Bacteria; kingdom Pseudomonadati; phylum Pseudomonadota; class Betaproteobacteria; order Neisseriales; family Chitinibacteraceae; genus Chitinimonas; species Chitinimonas sp. BJYL2. The sequence goes on from NZ_JANZKW010000001.1 coordinate 980,231, forward strand.
ACACCTGGGCCGTACCGGTCTTGCCGCCCGAGCCATAGGGCGCGCCAGCAAAGGCTCGCGAGGAGGTGCCCGCCAGGTTCACGTTGACCATGGCCTGCTTGATCACCTCGATATGCTCGGGCTTGTACGGCAGCCGCTTGATCGGCTGCGGCTCCATCTGCTTGCGCGCGCGGGTGCTGCTGTTCTCGATGTACTGCACCAGGTGCGGCCGATACTGCACGCCATGATTGACCAGCGTGGATACCGACTGGGCAAGCTGGATGATGGTGTAGCTGTTGTAACCCTGACCATTGCCGATGGAAATCGTGTCGCCCGCCAGCCAGCGCTGTTGCTCCTTGCGCTTGAAGGCCCGCCGCTTCCAGGCCTGCGAGGGCAGGATGCCTTCCTTCTCGCCAGGCAGGTCTATCCCCGTGCGGCTGCCAAAGCCCAACGGCCCCATGAAGCCCGCAATCAGGTCGATGCCCATATCGTTGGCGAGCTTGTAGTAATAGGTGTTGCAGCTCACCACGATGGATTTGTTCATGTCCACGAGGCCATGGCCATCCACCTTGTCATCCCGCCAGCGATGATTGCCCAGGATGAAGAAACCCGGATCCCCGATCGAATCATGCGCACGGCGCTTGCCGGTTTCGAGCGCAGCCAGCGCCATGAAGGGCTTGAAGGTTGAGCCCGGGGGATACAGACCCTGGATGGCCCGGTTGTTCAGCGGCCGGTCTGGCGACTCGTTGAGCTCCTTCCACGACACCGGGTCGATCCCGTCGACAAACAGGTTGGGGTCGAAACCGGGCCGCGAGATCAGCGCCAGCACACCGCCCGTCGCTGGCTCCATCGCCACCAGCGCGCCACGGCGCGTACCGAAGGCCTGCTCGGCAATTTGTTGCAGCTTGATATCGACCGAGAGGATCAGGTTGTTGCCTGACACCGGCGCCGTGCGCCTGAGCGAACGTACTGCACGTCCACCGGCATCAATCTCAACCTCTTCGTAACCTGTCTTGCCATGCAGCACGGTTTCGTAACTCTTTTCGAGACCGAACTTGCCGATATGGTCGGTGCCCTTGTAGTTGGCGATATCACTCTCGGCTTCGAGACGCTTCATGTCGGCATCGTTGATCCGGCCAATGTAGCCGATCAGGTGCGAGGCCGATTCGCCCATCGGGTACTGGCGGAACAGCCGGGCCTTGATCTCGACACCGGGAAAACGGAAGGCCTGGGCCGCAAAACGCGCCGCATCCTCATCATTGAGCCGGGTCTTGATGGGGATCGACTCGAATTCCTTGCTCTCGTCGAGCAGCTTGCGGAAACGGCGCCGGTCTTTGGGCGTGATCTCGATCAGCCCGGCCAGTGATTCAATCGTATCGTCCAGCTTGCCGGGCAGCTTGGAGGGCGTGATTTCAAGCGTGTAGGCCGAGTAGTTATGCGCCAGCACAATCCCGTTGCGGTCGGTGATGATGCCGCGCGAAGGCGGGATGGGCACCAGCGAGATGCGGTTGGATTCCGCCAGTGTCTGGTACTTCTGGTACTGCATGACCTGCAGATAGACCATGCGCCCGAACAGCACCAGCAACCCGGTGACCACCACGCTCAGCACCACCAGCAGGCGGCGCTGGAAGCTGAAGCGCTCGCCGTGATGGTCGCGCAGAACGGTGTAGCGGCTCATGACTGGATTTCAGTAGGCTTGTCGATCCGCTGCGGTGCCAGCAGCAAGTGGCTGACGGGCGCCCACAGCAAGGCACCCGTGATGGCGCCCACAAAATAGCTCCAGCCCGGAAAGGCACTGCCGGTAAGCGCGCGCACGCCCAGCATGATCAGCTGGTTGGTCAGCAGCAGCGGGCCAATATAAAGCGCCTGCTGCCACAGAGGGAACATGCCAAGCTGACGGTGCCGGGCGCTGATCAGCCAGGTCGTCGTGCAGTAGGCCAATCCATGCTGGCCGAACACATTGCCGTCACCGATATCCAGAATCAGACCCAGCCAGAACGCCCAACCCACGCTCACATGACGCGGCTGGTTCATGGCCCAGTAGAACAGCGTCAGGGCAACAAAATCCGGCAACAGGGCACGCCACCATGGCCCCCAGGGAATCAGGGTCAGGGTGACAGCCACAATGAAACTGAACACGATGAAGCCGGGCTTGACCGGCTTGAGCAACTGACTGGAAACCGGCATCAGGACGCTTCCTTGGCAGGTTTAGCGACGGCCGCGTCGGCATCAGCAGGGCGCGGCGGCAGCGGTCGGGTTTCGTCGAGTATCAGCAGGAAGCGGTGCTTGTCGATATCGGCAGCCGGTGCGCAGCGGACCTGCGCAAAGGCCACGCCCGGATTGCGATCCACCTTGACCACGCGCGCTACCGGCAAACCGGCCGGATAGGTGCCATCGATACCCGAGGTGACCAGTTCGTCACCCTCCTGGATATCCGCGTTCAAAGGCAGCCAGCGGACGATCATCGGATGCTGGTTGCCCTGCCCGTAGATGATCGCGCGCAGGCCATTGCGTACCACCTGAACAGGCACCGTGTGGTCTCGATGGGTAATCAGGGTGATTTCCGAGGTCAGCGGCTGGGCGCGGGTGATCTGCCCGACCACGCCACGCGGGTCGATTACCACCTGCCCCAGGTTGGCGCCCGTGGTTTCTCCCCGGTCCACCACCAGCTTGGCAGTGTAGGGATCACGGTCGTTGTAAAGCACTTCCGCCAGTACGCCTTTGCCGTGCTGGCTATCGCGTGTCGCGGTCAGCCTGCGTAGCTGGGCATTTTCTTCGCGCAAGGCATTGAGCCGTAGCAGCTCGGCGCTGGTGCGCAGGCGTTCGTCTTCGAGGCGGCGGTTCTCCTGCAGCAGCTTGGTTTGCGAGGTCAGAAAGTCCCCGGCCGTACGGGCGGCGGCTACCGGCGCCGTCGCCGCACGTTGCAAGGGATACAGCGCCATCGAGACCAGCTCGCGCACCGGCTGCAAGACATGCCAGCGCACATCTACCAGCAGCAGAACCGCCGATAAGCTGGCGTAGATCATCAGCAGGATATGCGGCCGCGGCCCCTGCTTGAAGAAAACGGGCTGGTGGGAAACGGCCATTGCGGCTCAATCCGTCATGAACACGGCCGACGCGAATGGACGACGTGCCGAAACAGACGCTACGGAGACAATACGAGCGCAGCGAGGCCCCCTTGCCGGCGGGCAAGGGCGGGGGGATGGGGATGAAAGCAGGGACCGGCCCGAACTAACACCCACCGAGAAAGAGGCCGGCTTTGCCGGCCCATAGCTGATGCTCAGCATCGCGCAAAAAACGGCCGGTCAATCGTTGGTGAAGATCGTGCCGATCTTGTCCATCTTCTCGAGCGCCTTGCCCGAGCCGCGTACCACGCAGGTCAGCGGATCGTCGGCGACGATGACGGGCAGGCCGGTTTCTTCCATCAGCAGACGGTCCAGATCGCGCAGGAGCGCGCCGCCACCGGTCAGTACCATGCCCTTTTCGGCAATGTCGGCACCCAGTTCCGGCGGGGTCTGTTCCAGCGCCTGTTTCACAGCCGAAACAATCTGGTTCAGCGGCTCGGTCAGCGCTTCGAGGATTTCGTTGCTGGAAATCGTGAACGAGCGCGGAATGCCTTCGGCCAGGTTACGGCCCTTGACTTCCATCTCGCGCACTTCGGCACCGGGGAAGGCCGAACCAATGGCCTTCTTGATCGACTCCGCGGTGGTTTCACCGATCAGCATGCCGTAGTTGCGGCGGATGTAATTGATGATGGCTTCGTCAAACTTGTCGCCACCCACACGCACGCTGTTGGCATACACAATGCCGCCCAGCGAGATCACGCCCACTTCGGTGGTACCGCCACCGATATCGACCACCATCGAGCCCGTGGCTTCTTCCACCGGCAGGCCGGCACCGATCGCAGCAGCCATCGGCTCTTCAATCAGCTCAACCTTGCGGGCACCGGCACCGAGGGCCGATTCCTTGATCGCGCGGCGTTCCACCTGGGTCGAACCGCAGGGCACGCAAATCACGATGCGCGGGCTGGCGGCAAACAAACGGCTCGGGTTCACCTTTTTGATGAACTGCTTGAGCATCTGTTCGGTAATCGTGAAGTCGGCGATCACACCGTCCTTCATGGGGCGGATGGCGGTGATGCTGCCGGGCGTGCGGCCCAGCATCTTCTTGGCCTCGGCGCCGACGGCGAGGATGGTTTTCTTGGCGCTGGGGCCGCCTTCCTGCTGGATGGCGACAACCGAGGGTTCATCGAGGACGATGCCCTTGCCGGAAACAAAGATCAGGGTGTTGGCCGTGCCAAGGTCAATGGCCAGGTCATTGGAAAAGTAACCGCTCAAGCTTCCGAACATATGCGCTTCCGTATCTGTGGTCGTGCGGCGCGAGGCGCCGGGAGCAATGGCCGCGAGGCAGCCACTGCACTGGATGTCCCTTTTATTCACCGGCCTTGTTGGTTTTGTCCTTGGGAGTCAACGCCTTGCGTCGCTGCCGGAGCAGGCGCGCGTTTCCCCGAGTCTTGGGCGCGATAAACCCGGTATGTTACCCTAATGAGCTTGCAAATCTAAACAATTGAAAGGTTTCGGCGATGTCCCTGACCGACTCCGATGTACGCCGTATTGCCCGCCTGGCCCGACTGCGCGTCACCGACGCCGAAGTCGTCGAAACCGGCCGGCAACTGAACGGCATTTTCGGCCTGATCGAACAACTGCAATCGATTGATACCGAGGGTGTCGAACCGATGAGCCACGCCCGCGATGTGGCCCTGCGCCTGCGCGAAGACGAAGCTCGCGCACCGAATCGCCGCGACGCCTTCCTGGCCGTGGCACCCGCTGCCGAAAACGGCCTGTATCTGGTCCCCAAGGTGATCGAATGAGCGCTGCCGCGCATATCCGCGCTACGCTGGCCGAATCGCAGTCACTGCTTGAGCGCGTGCTGGCGGATGAAGGCTTCATTGCCGCGGTCGAGCAGGCCAGCGAAGTGCTGCTTGCCGCCTTCCGCGCTGGCCACAAGGTGATCTCGGCCGGCAACGGCGGCTCGCACTGCGACGCCATGCACTTTGCCGAAGAGCTGACCGGCCGTTACCGCGACAACCGCCCCGCACTGGGTGCGATTGCGGTGTCCGACCCTTCGCACCTGAGCTGCGTGGGCAACGATTACGGCTTCGAGTTCGTGTTCTCGCGCTTTATCGAAGGCGTAGGGCAGGCGGGCGATGTATTCCTCGGCATCTCCACCAGCGGTAATTCCAAAAACATCCTGCGTGGCGTGGAAGCCGCGCGTGCCAAGGGCATGCAGGTCATCCTGCTACTGGGCAAGGATGGCGGCCAGCTCAAAGGGCTGGGCGATGCGGCCATTACCGTGCCGCACTTCGGTTACGCCGACCGCATCCAGGAAATCCATATCAAGGTCATCCACATCCTGATCGACCTCGTCGAACGTGGTCTCGGATATACAGAAGTACAGTCATGACGCATACGCTCAAACACGCTGCCGAACTGCTCGCCGGCGGCAAGACTTCCGCCGTTGAACTGGCCACCGACTACCTGGGCAAGATTGCCGCCGCCAACAGCGCGCTGAACGCCTTCATCACAGTTGATGCCGACAAGACGCTGGCCATGGCCCGCGCTGCCGATGCCGCGCGGGCTGCGGGCAATGCCGGCCTGCTGACCGGCGTGCCGATCGCCCACAAGGACATCTTCTGTGCCGAAGGCTGGAAGACGACCTGCGGCTCGAAAATGCTGGAAAACTTCGTCTCGCCTTACGATGCCGGCGTGATCGAGCGCTGCAACGCGGCCGGGCTGGTGACGCTGGGCCGCACCAACCTCGACGAATTCGCTATGGGTTCGAGCAACGAGAACTCGGCCTTCGGCGCGGTGAAGAACCCGTGGGACCCGAGCGCCGTACCCGGCGGCAGCTCCGGCGGTTCGGCTGCTGCGGTCGCCGCACGACTGGCCCCTGCCGCCACGGCCACCGATACCGGCGGCTCGATCCGCCAGCCGGCCGGCTTCTGCGGCGTCACCGGCCTCAAGCCCACCTATGGCATCGTCAGCCGCTATGGCATGGTGGCCTATGCATCGAGCCTGGACCAAGGCGGCCCGATTACCCAGACCGCAGAAGACTGCGCGCTGCTGCTGAACGTGATGGCCGGCTACGACGAACGCGATTCGACGAGTCTTGAGCAAGCCAAGGAAGACTACACGCGCGATCTGGCCAAGCCGCTGGCCGGCCTGCGCATCGGCCTGCCTAAGGAATACTTCGGCGCGGGCCTCGCCAGTGACGTCGCTGCCGCCATTGAAGCGGCCATGAGCGAGTACAAGAAGCTCGGCGCCGAAGTCGTGGAAATCAGCCTGCCGCGTACCGAGCTGGCCATCCCCGCCTACTACGTGATCGCCCCGGCCGAAGCCAGCAGCAACCTGAGCCGCTTCGACGGCGTGCGCTACGGCCACCGAGCCGCCGAATACACCGATCTCAACGATATGTACGAGAAGAGCCGCGCCGAAGGCTTCGGTGCCGAGGTCAAACGCCGCATTCTCACCGGCGCCTATGTGCTGAGCCACGGCTACTACGACGCCTACTACCTCAAGGCCCAGAAGGTACGTCGCCTGCTGGCCGAGGACTTCCAGAAGGGCTTCGCCGGCTGCGACATCATCGCCTCCCCGGTCGCCCCGACAGTGGCCTGGAATATCGGCGAAAAGGCCAACGACCCGGTCGCCAACTATCTGGCCGATATCTATACGCTGGGCGTAAACCTCGCCGGCCTGCCGGCGCTGTCGCACCCGGTTGGCTTCGGTGCCAATGGCCGTCCGGTGGGTCTGCAACTGATCGGCAATTACTTTGCCGAAGCGCGCTTGCTGAATGCGGCGCATCAGTTCCAGCTCGCCACCGACTGGCACACCCGCGCGCCGTCGCTGTAACCCGGATAAGGACACACACATGACTTGGGAAGTCGTCATCGGGCTGGAAATCCACACCCAGCTCTCGACCCAATCGAAAATCTTCTCCAACGCCAGCACGGCCTTCGGGGCGGAACCCAATACGCACACCTCCACGGTGGATATCGCCCTGCCCGGCGTGCTGCCGGTGATGAACAAGGCTGCCGTCGAGAAGGCCATCCAGTTTGGCCTGGCCATCGGCGCCAAGATCAACCGCAAATCGGTGTTCGCGCGTAAAAACTACTTCTACCCCGATCTGCCCAAGGGCTACCAGATCAGCCAGTTCGAGCTGCCGGTGGTGGAAGGCGGCGCGGTCACCATCCGCGTGGGCAATGAAGAGAAGCGTATCAACCTGACGCGGGCGCATCTGGAAGAAGATGCCGGCAAGTCGGTACATGAAGACTTCCACGGCATGAGCGGTATCGATCTGAACCGCGCCGGTACGCCCTTGCTGGAAATCGTGTCCGAACCCGAAATGCGCTCCGCGGCCGAGGCCGTGGCCTATGCCAAGGCGCTGCACAGCCTGGTGACCTGGATCGGCATTTGCGACGGCAATATGCAGGAAGGCTCGTTCCGCTGTGACGTGAACGTGTCGGTGCGCCCCAAGGGCCAGAAGGAGTTCGGCACGCGCCGCGAGATCAAGAACCTGAACAGCTTCAAGTTCATGGAGCAGGCGATCAAGTACGAGACCCAGTGGCAGATCGAGCAGATTGAAGACGGCCACACCATCCAGCAGGCCACCGTGCTGTTCGACCCCGATACGGGCGAAACCCGCATGATGCGCAGCAAGGAAGATGCGCACGATTACCGCTACTTCCCCGATCCGGACCTGCCACCGCTGGTGATTGGTGAAGACTGGATCGAGCGCGTGAAGGCCAGCCTGCCCGAGCTGCCCGAAGCCATGCAGGCGCGCTTTGAATCGCAGTATGGCATTCCCACTTACGACGCAGCCACGCTCACCGCCAGCAAGGCCACGGCGGCCTATTACGAAGCCACGGTCGCGGCTGGCGCCGATGCCAAGCTCGCCAGCAACTGGATCATGGGCGACATTTCCGCCGCGCTGAACCGCGAGGAGAAAGACATCGCCGATTGCCCGGTCGAGCCCCAGCGCCTTGCCGAGCTGATCGTTCGCGTGATGGACAAGACCATCAACAACAAATCGGCCAAGGACGTGCTCAAGGCCATGTGGGAATCGGACAAGCGTGCCGATGCGTTGATCGACGAGCTGGGCCTGAAGCAAACCACCGATACCGGCGCAATTGAAGCGATGGTCGACGAGATTCTCGCCGCCAACGCGCCCATGGTGGCCGAGTTCAAGGCCGGCAAGGAGAAGGCTTTCAACGCGCTGGTCGGCCAGTGCATGAAGGCCGCCAAGGGCAAGGCCGACCCGGCCACGATCAACGAGATCCTCAAGCGCAAGCTGGGCTGATCACCGCGATCTGCAACGCGCAAACGCCGGGCTAGCCCCGGCGTTTTGCATTGTTGTCCGGCCCGCTTCGACTACGCCGCTAAGATGCAACGCACATTCCCAGCGGGAGGAGTTGCGATGCGCATGCCGATTTACGGTTTCCTGTCTGCCTTGCTCGTTGCCACCACGGCGCAGGCCGATACGGCACCCGCCTTTGCCTGGCCCAACGGTGCCAAGGCCGCCGTCAGCCTCAGTTACGACGACGCAACCAACACCCAGCTCGATCACGCCATCCCCACGCTGGATCGCTACGGTATAAAAGCCACGTTCTACCTGACGCTATCGAGCCCCACGGTGCGCGAACGCATGACCGACTGGCGCGCCGCCGCCGCACGCGGCCATGAGCTGGGCAACCACACCCTGTTCCACCAGTGCGCGCGCAGCCAACCGAACCGCAACTGGGTGCAGCCGCACCATGATCTGGATCGCATCAGCGCCGCGCAACTGCGTGATGAAATCCGCGTGGGTAACACGATGCTGACGGCGATTGACGGCCAGACCGAGCGCACCTTCACAGCCCCCTGCGCCGAAGACAAAGCCGGCGGCGAGGACTACCTGCCGCTCATCGAGCCCGAGTTTGTCGGCATGAAGACCGCCATCGGCGGTGTAACGCCGTCCATGACCACGCTCAACCGCTACAGGGTTGGTTCGATGGGACCCGAGGGGCTTAGCGCGGCGGAGATGATCGCCATCGTGCGCGAAGCTGCCCGCAAAGGCACGATGGCGAGCCTGACCTTTCACGGCGTAGGTGGCGACTACCTGAGCGTGAGCCGGGAAGCCCACGAAGGACTGGTGCGCTATCTGGCCGAACATAAGACCATTTATTGGACTGATACCTTCGTCAATATCATGCGCCATGTTCGGCAGCAGTCTTTAACGACGGCAAAGCCTGTTGTAGCGGCGCATCCGGCCAAGACATCCCGATGAAAGCACTTGCAGTCCACTGGCCACTCCCCTAGCATCGGCAATACCAATTGCAGATATTTCGCCTTTCTGGACTTATAGTGGCATTTAAGCCGCGCCAGCCGGGCAGAAAACAGGAAGAGACTGCCGTGACCACTGCCACCTCGCGCCACCCGCTTGTCTGGGTGCCCTCGCTGTACTTTGCCCAAGGGCTGCCGTTTGCCGTGGTCATGATCATGGCCAGCATCATGTACAAGCAACTGGGCATCTCCAACGAGGAAATCACCTTCTGGACCGGCCTGCTGGGCTCGGCATGGGTGTTCAAGCCGCTGTGGAGCCCGTTCCTGGAAATGGTGGGCAGCAAGAAGGCCATGGTGGTGCTGTTCCAGCTGCTCGGCGGCCTGTGCATGATCGCCACGGCACTCACGCTTCACCTGCCGGGCTTCTTTACCTTCAGCGTGGCACTGCTCACCTTGGTGGCATTCGCCTCGGCCACGCACGATATCGCGGCCGATGGCTCGTATATCAGCAACCTCAGCAGTCAGCAGCAGGCGCTGTACTCGGGCTGGCTCGGTGCGTTCTGGAACGGCGGCAAGCTGTTCGTGCAGGGCGGTGTGGTGGTGGTGGCCGGCAAGCTGGAAGCCAGCATCGGCGTGGCGCAGGCCTGGTCCACCGTGCTCGGCGGCACCGGTGCATTGCTGATCGCGCTGGGTGTTTACCATCTGTGGGCCATGCCGCGTACCACCAACGCCGCGCCGGTGGCGGCCGGTTCGGTCGCCAATGTGGCCGAGACACTCAAGGACGTGATCGTCACCTTCTTCCAGAAACCCGGTATCTGGCTGGCCGTGGCCTTCATCATCCTGTTCCGCGCGGGCGAAGGCCAGGTGCAGACCGTGGGCCGGCTGTTCCTGCTCGACAAGACCGAACTGGGCGGCCTGGGCCTGACGACCGAGCAGATGGGCATTGCCTACGGCACCTTCGCCACACTGGCTTTCATAGGCGGCAGCATCCTCGGCGGTTACTTTGCCGCGTGGCGCGGGCTCAAGAAAGCCATGTTCCCGCTGATCGTGGCGATGAACCTGCCCAACCTGACCTTCTGGTACCTGAACGCCTACCAGCCCACCGATATCTACCTGATCACCACCGTGCTCAGTATCGAAATGCTGGGCTACGGCTTCGGCTTTACCGGGCTGATCCTGTACATCATGCAGGTTGTCGCGCCCGGTAAATACCCGACGGCCCACTACGCGCTGGGCACGGGCATCATGCAGCTGGGTTTCGTGCTGTTCCAGATGATGAGCGGCACGATCCAGAAATGGCTCGGTTATCACGACTTCTTCATCTGGTGCGTGGTATCGGCGATTCCGGTGCTGGTGCTCGCGCTGATCGTGAAGATTCCGGACAAGCAGCCCGAGCCCAGCGATAGCCCGGCAAGCGCAGCCGATCCGCAAGCTGCACCGGGCTGATAGCCCAATCCATCGTTCCGACAAACGCCGCTCACGGAGCGGCGTTTTGTTTATCCACAGCCCGTAGGGTGCATTCAGCAAATGCGCAAGGCACCAAAGCCGGGGTAACAAGCAGCGGTGCATTGCGGCCACAGGCCTTAATGCACCCGACGCGTAGCCGGCTGCATCCGCGATGAACAGCGCACCCAACCGGATCACGCCGTCTGGCGGCACCCGTCAACGCATGACAAAGGAATAAGCAACCAATCGCGACAACTCGCCACCGTTGCCGGCAACGATTGCCTTCTTGCTATCGAAACCTGCTCAAAAATTAAGCGAAATCGCTACGCATTCTGGCCGCCTGCCGGTAGAATGCGCGCCTGTTACCGCTGGAAGCCAAAGTCGTTTACGCCTTTCGTCTCCCAGCGGTTTTGCATTACTGGTCACGAATACGCGTTATCTAGCGCATCACGTGCAATGCAACACCCGGCAGAGCCGGGTGCTAACCAGCAGTGATACACGGCGGTCCCTCGCTGATTGAATCCACACCCCCCGCCCTCGCCGCCGCGAGGGGCCTGATGGGTGGCAGGCTTTGCCTGCCGGGTACCCATAGGACAGCAGAGATTGACTCGCTATCGCGAGTTGGCAGCCACTATTAACAAGAGTTTTCAAAACTCGATGCATATCGGCCCCTACCCACTCCGCAACCGCCTGATCGTCGCGCCCATGGCCGGCGTCACTGATCGCCCGTTCCGCATGCTGTGCAAGCGGCTGGGCGCGGGTCATGCCGTGAGTGAGATGATCACCAGCAATGCCATGCTCTATGGCAGCGCCAAGACCCGCCGGCGCGCCAATTTCGATGGCGAGCTGGCGCCGGTGGCGGTACAGATCGCGGGTTCAGACCCGGCACAGATGGCCGAGGCTGCGCGCCATAATGTGGCGGCGGGTGCGCAGATCATCGATATCAATATGGGTTGCCCGGCCAAGAAGGTCTGCAATGTGCTGGCCGGCTCTGCCTTGTTGCAGGACGAAGACCGCGTCAAACGCATCCTCGATGCGGTGGTCGGCGCGGTCGATGTACCGGTCACGCTCAAGACGCGCCTGGGCTTCAAGAACGGCGAAGAGAACATCCTGCGTGTCGCCAAACTGGCCGAGGATGCCGGGATCGCGGCACTGGCCCTGCATGGCCGCACGCGTGAAGACATGTACAACGGTGCTGCACGCTACGGCCTGATCGCCGAAGTAAAGCGCATGCTGAAAATCCCGGTGATCGCCAACGGCGATATCACCACGCCGCAAAAGGCACAGCAGGTACTGCACGAGACCGGTGCCGACGCGATCATGATCGGCCGCGCTGCGCAGGGCCGACCGTGGATCTTCCGCGAGATCAATCATTACCTCGATACCGGCACGCTGCTGGCCGCGCCACGCGTGAGTGAAATCCACGCGATCCTGATCGAGCATCTGCAAGACCATTACGATTTCCATGGCGAGTACTCGGGCTGCCGCATCGCCCGCAAACATATCGCCTGGTACACCAACGGCCTGCACGGCGCCAATGCCTTCCGCCAGCGCATGTATGTACTGGAAACCACGACCGAACAACTGGCGGCGGTGGATGCGTATTTCACCGAGCTGGCCCGGCAACACGAACGACTGACTTACCAAGACGAGACGGCCTTAGCGGCCGCTTAGCAGCCCCAGGGGAGAGAAAGACACCATGGCTCAGCATGATCAGATCTGTTTCGCCGTACGCGACGCGCTGGAACAGTATTTCCGCGACCTCGACGGCGAAGCGCCCCAGGCCATCTACGACATGGTCTTGGCCAAGGTCGAAAAGCCCATGCTTGAGGTGGTCCTCGGCAAGGCCCAGGGCAACCAGACCCGCGCCGCAGAGTTGCTGGGCATCAACCGCAATACCTTGCGCAAGAAGATGCAGGAACACGACCTGCTCTGACCCCATACCTCCGGCACGCCCGTGAGCATGCGGGTTGTGCCGACAGAACGATTTCATCCCTTCTTACTTCGGTACCCATCATGGTCAACATCAAGCGTGCGCTGATCAGCGTTTCCGACAAAACCGGCGTTCTCGACTTCGCCCGTGCCCTCAGCGAATTCGGCGTGGACATCCTTTCGACCGGCGGCACCGCCAAGTTGCTGGCCGAGGCCGGTATCAAGGTCACCGAAGTGGCCGATTACACCGGCTTCCCGGAAATGCTCGACGGCCGCGTCAAAACCCTGCACCCGAAGATCCACGGCGGCATCCTGGGCCGTCGCGATCTGGCCAGCCATGTCAGCAAGATGGCCGAGCATGGCATTGGCGGCATCGATCTGGTCTGCGTGAATCTGTACCCGTTTGAAGCGACCATTGCCAATCCCGATTGCACCTTTGACGATGCCATCGAGAACATCGATATCGGCGGCCCGGCCATGGTGCGCTCCGCCGCCAAGAACCACGCCTTTGTCGCCATCGTCACCGATGCCACCGATTACGCCCCACTGATCAGCGAGATGAAGGCCAACGATGGCGCCCTCGGCATCAACACACGCCGCAAGCTGGCCAAGAAGGCCTTCAGCCATACCGCTGCCTACGATGGCGCGATCAGCAACTACCTGACTTCGCTGACCGAGAGCGGCGAGCAGCAGACCTACCCGCAGCGCCTGAACGTGTCGTTCGAAAAAGTGCAGGACATGCGCTACGGCGAAAACCCGCACCAGAGCGCCGCCTTCTACCGCGATCTGGACCCGGCCGCCGGCTCGCTGGCCAACTACCGCCAGCTGCAGGGCAAGGAACTGAGCTACAACAACATCGCCGATTCGGACGCCGCCTGGGAAGCCGTGAAGGCTTTTGACGAGCCGGCCTGCGTGATCGTCAAGCACGCCAACCCGTGTGGCGTGGCCATCGCGGCCGATACGCTCACGGCTTACAAGCTGGCGTTTGCGACTGATACCACCAGCGCTTTCGGCGGCATCATCGCCTTCAACCGCGTGGTTGACGCCGCGACCGTCGAGGCCGTGACCGGCCAGTTCCTCGAAGTGCTGATCGCCCCGGCGTTTACCGATGAGGCCAAAGTCATCATCGCTGCCAAGAAGAACGTGCGCGTGCTGGAAGTACCGCTGGAAAACGGTGCCAACCGCTTTGACCTGAAGCGCGTCGGTGGTGGCATTCTGGTGCAGACGCCCGATGTGCACCGCATCAGCGTGGAAGATTTCAAGGTCGTCACCAAGAAGGCCCCGACGGCCGAGCAGCTCAAGGACCTGCTGTTCGCCTGGCGCGTGGCCCAGTTCGTCAAATCCAACGCCATCGTGTTCTGCGGTGGCGGCCAGACGCTGGGCGTAGGCGCCGGCCAGATGAGCCGTGTGGATTCGACCAAGATCGCCGCCATCAAGGCCAAGGGTGCAGGGCTCGATCTCAAGGGTTCGGTCTGCGCGTCCGATGCCTTCTTCCCGTTCCGCGACGGCGTGGACGTGATCGCCGAAAACGGCGTCAGCGCCATCGTCCAGCCGGGCGGTTCGATGCGCGATGAAGAAGTGATCGCCGCGGCTGACGAGCATGGCATTGCCATGGTGGTCACCGGCGTGCGCCACTTCCGCCACTAAGCAGTAGCTTCTGCCGGGCATGGTCGCCAAGCCATGCCCGGCGTCGATCAGCCCATACCGAAACTGCCGATGAACCAGCACTTCCAGATTCGCCCCGCCGTCGCGACCGATGTCAGCGCCATACTCGGCATGATCCGTGAGTTGGCGGATTTCGAGCAGTTGTCGCACTTGGTGGTCGCCACGGAGCAGGATCTGCTGGACCACCTGTTTGGCGCGCAGGGCGGCGTGGAATGCCTGATGGGGCTGGAAAACGATCAGCCCGTGGCCTTCGCGCTGTACTTCTATAATTTCTCGACTTTTCTGGGCAAACGCGGCCTGTATCTGGAAGACCTGTATGTCAAACCCGTCGGGCGCGGCAAGGGCTATGGCAAGGCCTTGCTGGCGGCGCTGGCCAAACTCGCGACCGAACGGCAGTGCGCCCGCTTTGACTGGAGCGTGCTGGACTGGAACGAGAACGCCATCCGCTTCTATCAAAGCCTGGGCGCAACCGTGATGCCGGATTGGCGTATCTGCCGGCTGACCGGTACCGAATTGCAGACACTGGCGGCGCAAGGCTGACGTTAGTGGGGTTTCATGTGAAACCCGACGCAGTGAGGTGTCAGGACTGAGATGCAGCGCGCCTGCTGCTCAGTCCTCACCCCTTACCGAGGTAAACCATGAACATTCTTGTCATCGGCTCTGGCGGCCGCGAACACGCGCTGGCCTGGAAAATTGCGCAATCCAAGCGCGTCGGCAAGGTCTTCGTCGCGCCGGGCAACCCCGGCACCGAACGCGAGGCCGGTCTGACCAATGTGCCCGTTACGGCAATTGCCGATCTGGTGGCTTTTGCCAAAAGCGAGAACGTGGCCCTCACGGTTGTGGGCCCCGAAGCCCCGCTGGCTGCAGGTGTCGTGGATGCTTTCCGCGCCGAGGGTCTGAAGATTTTCGGGCCGACCAAGGCCGCTGCCCAGCTCGAAAGCTCCAAGGATTTCGCCAAGGCCTTCATGGCTCGCCACGGCATCCCCACCGCCCAGTACCAGACCTTTGCCGATGCAGCGCAAGCCCATGCCTATGTGGCCCAGCGCGGTGCACCCATCGTCATCAAGGCCGATGGCCTCGCTGCCGGCAAGGGCGTGATCGTGGCCATGTCGCTCGACGAGGCCCACGCGGCTATCGATTTGATGCTGGTCGATAACAAGATGGGCGATGCCGGCGCGCGCGTGGTGATCGAGGATTTCCTCAAGGGCGAGGAAGCCAGCTTCATCGTGATGGTTGATGGCAAGAATGTGTTGCCGTTCGCCTCAAGCCAGGATCACAAACGCCTGCTGGATAACGATGCCGGCCCCAACACCGGAGGGATGGGCGCGTATTCGCCAGCCCCAGTCGTGACACCCGAAGTGCATGCCCGTGCCATGCGCGAGGTGATCCTGCCCACGGTGGCCGGCATGGCCAAGGACGGCATCCCGTACACCGGTTTCCTGTATGCGGGCCTGATGGTGGACGACGACGGCAGCGTCAATGTCGTCGAGTTCAACTGCCGCATGGGCGATCCGGAAACCCAACCGATCATGGCGCGGCTCAAGTCCGATATGGTGGGCTTGGTCGAACACGCAGTGAATGGCACGCTCGATCAGACCGAGGCCGAGTGGGACCGCCGCGTTGCCCTGGGTGTGGTACTCGCCGCCGCCGGCTACCCCGATGCCCCGCGCAAGGGCGATGTGATCCATGGCCTGCCGGCACAGCATGCCGACGATGCGCTGGTATTCCATGCCGGCACCGCCCGGCAGGGTGCGGATATCGTGACCAGCGGCGGGCGCGTGCTCTGCGTCACCGGCCTGGGCGATAGTGTGAAAGTCGCGCAGAAACGGGCCTATGATGTGATTGAGGGCATCCGGTTCGATGGCATGCAGTATCGCCGCGATATCGGCTTCCGCGCCTTGAGCCGCAAGGCGTAACCCATCAACTGACCAGGACGATCCCGATGAGCTGGTTCTCCAATTTGCTCAATGCCTTTACCGGCCTGTTCGGGATCAAATCCGCCTCGGCCGAGGCAGAAAAATCTGCCCTGACCGGCAGCCGCCAGTTCCGCCGCACGGCGGGTCACTGGCCGGTGTGGATCGAGCTGGGTAAAACCACGCGCGAGCAGACCCCGCCGCACGATGACTCCTGCTTCACCCTGCGCTTCTCGGCCAGCGATGCGCCCTTGCTGCGCTCACTGGGGATCCAGAGCCGGGATTTTGATGGCATCTACGTCAGCGACAAGCAATCGGCCGTGGTGCAACTGCCTGAGCGCTTGGTGGAAGAGCTGGGCAAGCATGTGGATCCGCCCGTTTATGTGGAGGCCTTTCTTGATGGCCAGCCGCTGGGCTCGCGCAAGTTCAGCCTGCCCCTGCGCTTCTAGCCGCGCCGGCTTAGGCCGCTTGCGGGTCATGCTCGCAGCAAGGCCCGCCAAGTCCTTGTCGCATAAGCCTTTCTGGCCCTAAGGGGTGGGCTGGGGTAGAATTCAGCCCCTTTGCCGCTGCCTTCCCCACGCATGTCGCTGTTTGCCCTTGGCCTCAATCATGAGACGGCACCCATCTCGGTGCGGGAGAAGCTCGCCTTCTCGCCAGAGGAATTGCGTGCGGCCGTGGCGGAACTCGTCGCCACCCATGGCGTACATGAAGCGGCCATTGTCTCCACCTGCAACCGCACCGAGCTCTACGCCAGCGCACGGGACGAAGCGATCCTGCTCGACTGGCTGGCGCAATCTCGCCAGCTCGACCGCGCCACCATCACCCCCTATCTATACCGCCTGCCCGAGCGCGATGCTGCCCGCCATGTGTTCCGCGTGGCCGCCGGTCTCGATTCCATGGTCTTGGGCGAAACGCAGATCCTTGGCCAGCTCAAGGATGCGGTGCGCGAGGCGCAAGAAGCCGGGGGGCTCGGCGCCTCGCTGAACGGCCTGTTCCAGAAAGCCTTCGCGGTAGCCAAGGACGTGCGCACGCAGACCGCGATTGGTGCCAACTCGGTCTCGATGGCTGCCGCAGCCGTCAAACTGGCCGAGCGCCTTTTTCCCGATATTGCCGAACTCGATGTGCTGTTCATCGGTGCCGGCGAAATGATCGAGCTGTGCGCCACCCACTTTGCCGCCAAACGCCCGCGGCGCATGGCCGTGGCCAACCGCACGGTGGAACGGGGCCAGGCACTGGCGCAGCAATTCGGCGGTGAGGCCTTTGCCTTGGCCGAATTGCCGGACCGTCTGCCGCAGTTCGATATCGTCATCACCAGCACCGCCAGCCAGCTGCCCATCATCGGCCTCGGTGCCGTCGAACGCGCGGTCAAGGCGCGCAAGCACCGGCCCATCTTCATGGTGGACTTGGCCGTACCGCGCGATGTGGAACCCGAAGTCGGTGCGTTGCCCGACGTGTATCTGTACTCGGTCGATGATCTGGCCGAAGTCGTCCGCCAGGGCCGCGCCGAGCGTGTGCAGGCGGTGGAAGCTGCCAGCGTGATCGTGGAGCAGGGTGCCGACGAGTTCATGCAATGGCTCGATAACCGTGCGCTCGTCCCCACCATCCGCGCGCTCAAGGATCATGCCGAGCGCCTGCGTCGCCATGAGCTGGAACGCGCCAGCAAGCTGCTACAAAAGGGCGAGGACCCGGCGGCCGTGCTCGAATCGCTTTCGCTGTCGCTCAGCAACAAATTCCTGCATGCCCCACTGGCCGCGCTGAATCAAGCCGCCACCAGCCAGCACGGCGATCTGATCGACGCCGTCCGCCGCCTTTACCACCTGCACGACGAGGAATAGCGATGCGCGCCGCTCCAGTGACCTGGTCCCGGGGCGCGTATGAGGTCAGCACCGACCTTGCCCGCCTCGATCTGTCCGCCGCCCACCAGATGATTGCCGGCACCTACTGGGCCGCCGACATCCCGTTCGAGACCTTCCGCCGCTCGGTGGAAGGCGCGTATACCTTCGGCGTTTACCATGCGGGCGAGCTGATCGGCCTGGCCCGCGTGATCAGCGACGGTGCGACGATTGCCTATCTGGGCGATGTGTATATCACCGAGGCACACCGCGGCCAGGGTCTGGCGCGCTGGCTGCTCGACTGCATCGACGCCCACCCCGATCTGCAAGGCCTGCGCCGCTGGATACTGCTGACGCGCGACGCACACGCCCTTTATCAGCAAGCCGGCTACACCGCGCTTGCCGCCCCCGAGCGCTGGATGGAACGCGCCGTGCCCAATCCTTACCGGAAACCTGCTCCATGAAGCCCAGCATCGCCCACAAGCTCGCCAATCTGGCCGACCGGCTCGAAGAAGTGAACCACTTGCTTGCCAGCGAGGAAGCCACGCGCGATATGGACCAGTTCCGCAAGCTCTCGCGCGAGCATGCCGAAATCACGCCGATCGTGGCGCTGTTCCACACTTACCAGCAGACCGAACGCGATCTGGCCACCGCCCGCGAGCTGCTGGACGACCCGGACATGAAGGAACTCGCCGAAGCTGAGCTGGCCGATGGCGAAACGCGGCTGGCCACGCTTGATGCCGAGCTGCAAACAGCGCTGCTGCCGCGCGATCCCAACGACGAGCGCAATATCTATCTGGAAATCCGCGCCGGCACGGGTGGCGATGAATCGGCGCTGTTTGCCGGCGATCTGTTCCGCATGTACAGCCGCTACGCCGAACGCAACCGCTGGCAGGTGGAAATCGTCTCGGCCAATGAATCGGATCTGGGCGGCTACAAGGAAGTGATTGCACGCATCGTGGGGCAGGGCGCGTATTCCAAGCTCAAGTTCGAGAGCGGTGGCCACCGCGTACAGCGCGTGCCGGCTACCGAATCGCAAGGCCGTATCCATACCTCGGCCTGCACCGTGGCGGTGATGCCCGAGGCCGACGAGCTCGAAGAAGTGAACATCAACCCGGCCGATATCCGTATCGACACCTTCCGCGCCAGCGGTGCCGGCGGTCAGCACATCAACAAGACCGACTCGGCCATCCGCATCACCCACTTCCCGACCGGGCTGGTGGTGGAGTGCCAGGACGGCCGTAGCCAGCATCAGAACAAGGCGCAGGCCCTGCGCGTGCTGGCCGCACGCATCAAGGACCAGCAGGAGCGTGACGCCCACGCCAAGGAAGCCGCCATGCGCAAGTCCCTGGTCGGCTCAGGTGATCGCAGCGAGCGCATCCGTACTTACAACTTCCCGCAGGGGCGGATGACCGATCACCGCATCAACCTCACTTTGTACAAGCTCGACACCATCATGGATGGCGATCTGTTCGAGCTGACCCAGGCGCTGCAGACCGAACATCAGGCCGAACTGCTGGCCGCGATGGCCGAACAGGGCGAGGGCAGCTAAGCTACAGACAGCGCTGATCATCCCCTGTCTACTACTGCTCCCTTTATGCTCCGCCAAACGGCTCTACGCCTGCTGTTGACCCTGGCCATGCTGCTGTTGACCCTGGTCGGCAGCCACGCAGCCGATGCGCTCACCGGGCAGGTTCAGTACCGCTGCGAGCCTGAGGGTCAGCGCCACACGCTCAGCAAGGCGGCGCCCTTCCGTATTGCGGAATCCGACTGGGCACGGGGCCGTCGCTGCGTGTTTGAGGCCCAGGTGCCCGAAGGTCATTGGCTGACCCTCTCGGCCATCGCCCAATCCCAGGTCCGCGTACTCAATGCCCCCTCCGGCCGGCCCAGTGCGGATCATGTCTGGCGCGATTCACGCAGCGCCGCCTTCGCGCCACGCGAGCAAGCGCGCGTCCAGATCGAGCTGATGGTGGTCCTCCCCATCGGCAGCGAGATCGGTATCCGCATCGAGCCACCCAGCGCGTTTCTGGCCCGCGAGAGCTTCAATAGCCAGTTCCGCAGTGCGCTGCTGATCTTGCTGAGCGCCATGGGCATCGTCAGCTTCCTGTTTGCCCGGGCGCTCAAGGACCCGGCCGTCGGCTGGTATGCGGGACTGACGCTTGCGGTGACGCTGGTTTGGGCCTTCCTCAGCGGCTATGCCATCGAGCCCAGCGGGCTGGCACTCAGCCAACCCTTGTTGACCCTGTGGCTGCTGCTGGCGGCTTATGGTGCCGGGCTATTCTTCAGCCTCCAGTTTGCCCTCAGCTTCTGCCGCACCGATCTTTACGCACCCCGCCTCGCCAAAGTGCTGCGTTGGCTGGCTTGGGGGGTGCTGGCCTATTGCGTGCTGGGTCTGGTTCCCGGCTGGTATGGCCCCGTGGTTGCCTACTTCAATCTGCTTGCCCTGATCGCGTTTCCCGCCATGCTGCTGCCGGCCGCGGCGGCCGTGCTGTTCGGTTCCCGTCGCTCGGGTCTGATGTTCCTGATCGCCTGGTCGCCCGTGATCCTGAGCTGGACTGGCCTGCTGCTGTATTTCGTCCCCGTGACCCCCGGTTACCCCGAGTGGCTCAAACTCATGGCACAAGGGCTGCGTGATATCGGCCTCTTGCCCGACTGGATCGCACAGGCACATACGCGCCAGGTTGCCTTGCTGGCTCAGGCTGCCATCTTTGCCATGGCACTGGCCTATCGCATTGCGCAGGGGCGCCAGGCCCGTGAGCACGAGGCCATGACGGACAAGGTCACCGGCCTCGTCAATCGCGCCTACTTCCTGCTCGAAGGGCAGCGCCAGCTGAATGCCGGCGGGCCGCAAGTCAAGACGTTGGCAGTGTTTGATATTGCCGACTTTGCCGCCATCAATGACACCCTGGGTTATGAATCCGGCGATGCCGTGCTCCGCGAAACCGCAGTGCGTCTGCGTCACCGTCTGGGCAAGGGGGCGCTGCTGGCACGGGTGGGCGGCAACGAGTTCGCAGTGTTGCTCAGCGACGGGAATGATCAGATTGCCTTGCAGATGCTGGGCAGTGCCATCAGCCGCCAGTCGCTCAATATCGAAGACCAGACACTCGATATCCGCCTGCGCTGCGGCGCCGCGCTATACCCGCGCCACGCGCCCGATATCGATGTACTGATGCGCCGTGCCGAACTGGCGCTGCAGCACGCCAAGCAGGAAAAGCAATCGGCCTTGCTGTACCGCGATGCGCTCGAGCGCGATCAGCGATTCCAGCTGTCGCTGCTGTCGGCCTTGCGTACGGCCGTCGATGAAAGGCAGCTGCAACTGCATCTGCAGCCCAAGATCGCCATCCACAGCGGCATGGTGACGGGAGCCGAGGTCCTGCTGCGCTGGCAGCACCCCGAACTGGGTCTGGTGGCCCCGCGCGACTTCCTGCCCTTTGCCGAACGCACCGGCCTGATCGTGGAGCTGACACGCTGGCTGCTGCTCGAATCCTTCAAGCTGGCGCGCCAGTGGCAATTACAGGGGCGCGAGCTGCGTCTGTCAGTCAACCTGTCGGCCAGCGATCTGATGGACCCGAACCTGCCTGCGCACATCTCCGAGTTCCTGATGCACAGCCAGGCCAATGCCCGGATGCTGACGCTGGAAATCACCGAGAGTGAAATCGTCCGCGACCCCCAACTCGCGCTAGACAGCATGCAGGCCCTGCGCACCATGGGCTTTCAGCTGGCGTTGGATGATTTCGGCACAGGCAACTCCGCCTTGGCTTACCTGCAGGACATGCCCGTCAACGAGGTCAAGATTGATCGCTCCTTTGTCGCCACCGCCGGCAAGGCCGAGCGTGGCCGCGTGTTGATCGCTGCCATCGTCGCGCTGGCCAAGACCTTGGGCCTTCGCACCGTGGCCGAAGGCGTAGAGGATATTGATGACTGGCATCGTGTTGCCGCGGCCGGCTGCGACGAGATCCAGGGCTACCTGGTCTCGCGCCCCCTGCGCGTGGATCAATTCCAGGAATGGCTGGTGCTCAACCAGCCATTCCTGATTCCGGAGCCCCATGAAGAGGACTTGAAATCGTCCGGCACGATATCCATTTAGGTTCACGAGACGGCAGGATCGTCCTGCCGTTGCTTACCCGTGAACCAACTGGAGGACGAAATCATGCGCACTTACGACTTCACCCCCCTTTACCGGTCCGCGATCGGCTTTGACCGCCTCGCTCGTCTGGCCGACGATGCCTTGCGTGTGGATACCCAACCGAGCTACCCGCCCTACGATATCGAACTGGTCGAGGAAAACGCCTACCGTATCCGCATGGTGGTAGCCGGTTTTGAACAAAACGAACTGGATATCGAAACAGAACGCGATACCCTGAAAATCAGCGGCCACAAGGCAACGGCAACGCAAGGCAACTATCTGCACCGCGGCATCAGCACGCAGGATTTCGAACGCCGCTTCCAGCTCGCCGAGCATGTAAAGGTCGTATCGGCCGGCCTGCAGAATGGCATCCTGACCGTCGACCTGATCCGCGAGATTCCCGAAGCCATGCGCCCGCGCAAGGTGCTGATCAATAGCGGCGACAACGTCCAGCTGCTGGAGCGCCGCGCAGCGTGATGCGCTGGGCATGCATCAACAAAAAGGCCGGCAATCATGCCGGCCTTTTTGTTTCACGTGACACTTAACGCCGACTGCGAAAACCGCCGCTGCGGCCACCGCGCGGTTTTTCATGGCGCTCGCGCTGATCGCGGCGTTTCTGGTTGGTCATCGCCAGCTGGCGATCAATCTCTTCAGACGTACTCTGCATGAGGCCCTGCGCTTTCTCCTGATCCGGGAACGTTTCCGCCATCCGGTATGAGAGCCAGGCATAGGCTGCATAGAGCTTGCAGCTGTCTTCCAGTGATTGCAGCGCAAACCGGCCGGTCTGCACACCCACCGGGTTCAAAGGCACGGTGCGCTTTTCGGCGCGCGCGCCGGCCCACTCCTGCAAGGCACGCTCCAGCAACGGCACCTTGGTCGAAATCGGGCACAGGCTGAAGGTAAAGCGATCGCCCAGACTCAGGTTCAGCATGTCCAGCCAGCGCGCCTTCTCGATCTGTTCACTGAGGTTGGCCGGCAGAAAGAACTCGTCATGCAGGTCGATATGCTTGGCAAACAGCTCCAGCAGCTTGTGCAACTTGGTCTGCCCGCTGGCTTCGCTGATCTGCTTGAGGTATTCGAGATTGGGTGCCACAAAGAAGCCCGTGTCCGGCAAGGGTTCCAGCTTCTGTCGCAGCAGGGCGGCAATCGTTTTGTGCGTCTGGGCATCGATACCGGCTACATGGCCGATCTCATGCTCGCCAAAGCGCCCAGCGCGGCCGGCAATCTGACGTGCCAGCGCGGCGTCGATGATGCCTTCGCTCTCGCCGTCGAACTTGCGTGCGGTCGTGAATACGATACGCCGCGCCGGTGTGTTCAGTCCCATGCCTATCGCATCGGTTGCCACCACGATCTGGGTTTCGCCACTGAGAAAGCGATCCGCCTGCGCTTGGCGTACCTCGGGCGAAAGGTTGCCGTAAATGGCCGACACCGGAAAACCGCGCGTCATTACCTGGTCGCGCCAGTTCAGCACCTCGCGGCGCGAGAACGCGATCAGCACATCACCTGCACGAAGATTGGCCAGCGAGCCCAATGGCTGCTTGTCCATCTCCAGCGGGGTCTTCCGCTTGAGCGTGCGGATCTCCAGCGTTCCGCCCACGCGGCGGATCAACGATTCAATCGCCTCCTGCGCCTCAGGTGCGCCAAGCAGATATACCGTCTCGGCTGGCACACCGCACACCGCCGCCGTCCACGCGGCGCCGCGATCCGGGTCATCCAGCAGCTGGATTTCGTCGATGATGGCCACTTCAAGCGGCCGGTTCGGATTGAGCATCTCCACCGTGCTGGCCGTATGCGTGGCTTCGGGGTGGATCTTGCGCTGCTCCCCCGTGATCAGGCTGACCGCCACACCGGCATCGAGCAAGCGGGTGTAGTTTTCAAGCGCCAGCAAACGCAGCGGCGCAAGATAAACACCGGTTTTGGCGCGGCTCAAATGTTCCATGGCCGCGTGCGTCTTGCCCGAATTGGTCGGCCCCAGAATCGCAATGAAGTGACGCTTCATACTCTGCGCCAGCTTGAATGATTCGGGATACAGCGACAGGTTCACCGCGTCGCGCGCCAGATCTGTCTGCTTGCTGGCCTGCTTCTTGGCCTTGGCGACTTCCACCCGGTCCAGCGCCACCTGGCAACGGAACCGTGCCAGCTCGTACTTGGCCACCAGAGCATGCAAGGAGCTGGATGGATCTGCGCCCAACTCCTGCGTACGCCGGAGAACTTCATCCACGCACTTGCGCAACTGCGCTTCAAGCCGCGCCCGTGCATCATCATTCCAGCGCGCCTGTACCATGCCGTAACGCTCGGCCGCATCGAGCTTGCGCCACTTGCCGGTCTTGCCCAGAAAACCGTCGTCCGGCACCAGATGGTACGGAATGCGCTGCTCGCCCACTTGCAGCTCGCCATGGACCGATACCGCGTAACTGCCGTCCACCAGCACCAGTGCTGCGCCGTGCTTGTCGAGGTAATGCGCCACCAGATCGGTGTCGAGCATATCCAGCAGTTTGGGGAGTTCGTTCATGCGTGCTTTCGTTCAGGCAGGGTTTGCGGGCATTGTACGGGATAGCTATCGCGTACAGCAGCCAGCGCGGCTATGCCATCAGCCAAACAGGTCCGGCATGTCGTCAAACGGATCATGCTTGGGCTTTTTGATACGCGGCGGTAGCGGATCGGGCGCGTGTTGCATCAAGTCTGCCGGGTAGAGCTTGAGAAACGTGCGTGCGATTTCCGGGTTTTTGCAGTCTAGCCAGTCATGCCATTCACCCTGCGGAATGATGACCACACTGCGTTTGTCCGGCGGCGAGTCCGGCTTGTGCATCTGCCTGAAGATCGCGTGGCTATCTGCGTTGATGGTAATCATGGTGAACGACAACGAAGTCGACCCATCCGCTTCCTGCCATTCACGCCACAGGCCCGCTACGGCAAATGGCTGGCCATCTGCGGTGCAGATGCGATGACGGACAGATTTACCGATCTCTTTCGCGTCGACCGGACGACCTTCACCCATGCCGTTTGCCCAGAGCACATCATTGCTGCCGTAAAACGGCTCCCAGAGCGAGTTCATGGGAATCAGACACAGCTGACAGCTCTTCCAGGCCCGCGCGAAAGTAGGTTTGGTCGCGATGGTTTCAGCGCGTGCATTCATCGAGTCCCAAGGTTTCACGCCATCAGGAATATGCCGCTGCGGTGTAAAGCCGAAGCTGGCCATATCAGCGGTTAGCGTACCGTCCGGCAACTTGCGGATGATGGGGGCGGCGTAGTCCCTGTACGACTGCGCGGGGTATCCCGGTAGATGCCCGACTTCCACGCCGAAGCGGGCTTGGAGTGCTGCAAGCGCGGGCGGGGTGTAGCTGGTGCACATGTGGAACTCTCACAAAAACAGATTTGACGTGTTGATGCGGTTGATACCGGCACCCCAGCAGCAGCGCTATCCAGACTTGCGTGGTTTGAAGCCTTGTAACGCTTGCTCCATATGCTGCATGCCTAGCCAAATCTCGTGAGCCACATCCGGCACTTCGGCCGCCAAGTCGGCTCGCGCAAACATGATGTTCTGCGCTGCCGTGAGCAGGCCTTCGATTCTGTTTCGCACATGCGGAATCTGGAACTTTGCCGCAAACTCGAACAGATCCACATAGCCGGCAAAGAAGCCCTTCTGGCCACCGAGCGACAAGGCCAGGCTATCGGTCTGGATATAAGCCGTGGTATTGGTAATGTCGTACACCGGCGCTAGTCGGATGGAATCCTCACGCGATGGGTCGGCATAGAGCACGCCAAAATTCTTGAGGTGCGCATCGCCATTCTTCACGATCAAGCTCAGCGCCAGCGCATCGAACAATTGTGCGCGGGCTTTCACTAGGTCTTGCGGCGGCAGGTAATAGCTCAGGGTTTCCATCAGCAGCTCATAGCTGCCGGTGTACTTGCCTGTGGGGGACAAACCCCGCAGCACGCAAAAATCCTCAAAGCCGAGCTGGGTGCCATCGGCCAGACGATCAAACCGCTCCATCACGAAGATATCGTGCTTGTCGGACAAGTAGAAGCTGGGCACCGCCAAGCCCGCTTCCTTCGCAATCGACATGCAGAGGAACTCATTGATCGCGAGGCCCGGGTATTCGTCCCGCCCCGACTTCACGATCATGTCCCGGAACGGCAATGAGCTCCTTGGGCTACCTGGTTCAAGATCATCGGGCGACGTGGTTTCTACCGGCACCACCACCTTGGGCTGGACCCCCGATAGGCCCGAGTAGGCCATGTAACGATGCAGCAGCTCATCAAACAAGGGCGCCTGGCCATCGTCATGGAGGATTTCGTCCAGAGACTCCCCCTTGCTTACCGCATCACCATCAATCCGGCCGTCGATTTCCTCACTGCGTAGCGCCACGCGGCCTATCGGGTGCCCCCGGCCTATCAGCGCCAGCAAGGCCAGCTCAGACCGATAGCCCAGCTTATTGAGCCGATCAGTTAGCTTGGCGAGCAGGTAGCCCTCTGGCAGATTCATGCCAAAGATCGGGTGCAGATCGGGCGAGGGGATCGGCTCCGCCTGAACCGGCATGGTCAGCGACACGCTGTGCGTACCCTGTGTACCGTGGCCGTAGTGCATGCCAAAGCCGCCATCTGTGCGGTACACACTGCCCGTCGCTTGCCCGGCAACGTAAACCCCCGCCGCCGTGATATCAACGGCCATGATTCATCTTCTGCAACTCGGCCAGGGTTGGCATGCGCGCGGGTTCGGCTTTGATATTGATCTTCAATACATCGGCCACTTTAAGGTAGTAGCCAAAGGCTACCGTAGGCTCACCCCGCTCGATGGCGATTACCTTCTGCCGGCTGATACAGGCGGCCTCCGCCACCTGTTGCTGCGTCATGCCCAGGTTTTTTCGCCGGCTCTTTATATCGGTGGATAGGCTGTGCAGGGTGAACACGAAGTCACGCAAACGGAACAATAGTAAATTCATGTTACGTCTACGGAACAAATAGGGCAAGAAAAGAAGGCCGCCCGCCGTCAACACTGGTTACTAAATTGATACTGTGGTGCATGCTCGCTGAGCAACCGACTACTGCCGCAGGTTGCAGACGCTCACCGGCTATAGCAAGGCTTCACGGCTAAGCTCGCGGGATGAATGGCCTACCCTGCTTGGGCCGCAACAAATGCCGCGCGAATGTCAGCCCTGTCATAAGAGCCAACTTGCGGGTTCATAAAGCCTTGTGCGTCCAACTCCAACCACAGACCTAAAGCCGCCCGCACACCAAAGTTATCGCGCTCGGGATCAACCCCTTCCAGAAAAACCTCGGGCTTGATGGCCATGTCTTCGGGATACCACTTCCTCCCGCCATAGCTGTAAATCCCTTGGTCCTGCTCCCCAATCAAACTTGAGCCATCGGCCAGCGCGGCAATATCGGCGCTAGCCAGATACTCGCCACGAAGATAGACACCATGCTTCCAGGCAATGGCCACGCACGCAGCCAGATAGGCTCTGGCCTTCCAGTAGCTGAACGTCCAGTTGTGCAGCAAGTGATACCGATAAATGGCTTTATCGCCAACCCACCCGACCGTCTCATAGAGCACGATCAACGCCTCACCATCGGCTGATTCCGGCGCAAAAACAACGCCGTAAAGATCACCGTCGGGATTGGCTGCCCTGAGTGTTTCCAGAAAATCGCCTACCAACTCGGGCGACTTATAAAAGTCGTGACACGCATAAACCGCTGGCTCGGCGCCATCCAGCCACTCACGGCGTACTGCAAACAAATCGCACGCAGCTTGAAGTACCGCTTCATCAAGCTTAGCCATCAGCGCGGTATCGCTTTGCACATCTTGCAAGGTCAAGCCTTGACCAAAGAAACGTGGGATCTGGTTTCGATGGACGTTATGGCTTTCGAACAGTCGGATAAACCGCTCCGTAATCGTCTCGGTGCGAACCTGACGCTTGCCTTTTAGCCATGCCCATAGGCGGATTGCCTGTTCGGCAATCTTCAGCAATACAGAAAGCCATTCCACTAACAAGCTGCCCATTTCCTGCCCCGAACGGCGTACTCAACCATCAGGTCGTAAACGTTGTCGCACTTCTGCTTGAACGTCGTCCGGTCGTAGGCATCTGGCAAATCCTTGTCCAATACTCGCTCGATTTCAGCACGGACTTGCTTCTGAGTTTGAGAACTCTGGTGCCAGTTTTGCACCAGCACCTTGGGTTGCTCTTCCACCAGCCTTTTCAGCAGGTGTTTAGCCGCCAGCTTCACACGCTGGGTCTCGTCCTGCGTCAGGGCATCCTTCTTCAACAAGTCGAACAGCTCCAGTTCGTCTTCGCTCAGGCCCTCGCGGATATGCCGCTCTGCCTCGTCCTTCAGCTCCTGAGCAAATGCCGTCAACTCGTCATAGTAGTTCTCGGTGGACGTGGCGCCGGAGTTGTAGGCGTCGATCACCTTCTGCAGCCGCTGCAGGAAGTTTACCCGCGTCGTGTTCAGCGACAGCATCTCGGTCAGCTTGCGCTGCAGGAAGGCCTGAAGGTCGGCGATCTGGATATTCTTGAACGGCGCCTGCTGGAACTCCTCGCGCAGTTTCTGGACGTTGACCTTGCTCAGATCCCAGGCCTTGCCGCGCTGCACGATCTTGTACTGCGCCGCGAATTCCTTGGCCGAGAAGGCTTCGGCGTTATCCACCACCACGCTGGCATCCAGCAGCGCCTCGATACGCTGCACCGCGCTGTCGATGTCGGCCCCTTCGACGATGCTGTCCATCACGCCGCGCAGGTACTGGAAGGCCGAGACCACGCGGCCCTTTTTCTGGCCCAGCACCTCGGGCTTGCAGGCCTCGTACAGCGACGAGATCGTGTTCTCGTACACGTTGAACGACTTGCGCTGCTCCTCGCTGGCCAGCAGCGTGTCGGCAAAGCCGTTGAACTGGCCCAGCTTGGTGAACACGTCGCCGCGGTCCAGCGCCTCGTGCAGCGGCACGCCTTGGCTCTGGCAGTAGCCCAGGGCCTGCTCGATGGCCTCGTCCAGCAGCGTAAACAGGTGGCTCTTGTCCCGCACCGGCAGCTCGTCATCCTCGGGGCCGGCGGCGTAGTCCTTCAGCGCCTTTTTCATACGGCGGAAGACGTTGTAATAGTCCACGATCTCGCCGTGGCGCTTCTCGATGCCAAGGATCTTATGGCCGCTCACGCGGTTGGCCCGCGCGATGGTCTGCATCAGCGTGTGGCCCTGCATGGGCTTGTCTAGGTACAGCGTGCTCACCGTGGGCGCATCAAAGCCCGTCAGCCACATCGCGCAAACGAAGACCAGTTGCAGCGGGTGCTCGGGGTCCTTGAAGTTGAACTCGATGTCATGACCGTGACCGTCCAGCTCGTTCATGCGCTGGCGGTGCGGCTTGATGTCCAAAACCTTCTTGGCGAACTTCTCTTCCTCGCCGGCCTCCTCGCTGACGATCACAGCCATCTGCACGGCACTCATCCAGGCCTTGAGCTGCTTCAGCCGCTGGCGCTCCACGTCGTTGGCGGTCGCGGTGATGCGGCCGTTCAGCGCCTTGATCTCGGCCTTCCACAGCGCCTGCACCTTGTCGAACATCGTCACGGCGGTGAACTTGTCCACCGAGATGACGATGCCCTTGCCGAGGTAGCCGCGGCGGGGGAAGTGGTAGACGATGTCGCGCGCAATCGTGTCCAGCCGGTCCTCGCGCTTGACGACCTCCATCTCCTGCGCGAAGCGCTTCTCCAGCTTCTCCTGCGCTTGCGCGTCCAGGTTCTCGTCTTCCAGGATCGCGGCGAACTCCTCGCTCAGGTCGTCGTTTTGGATCAGCACCTCCGGCACGCGCTTCTCGTAGAACAGCGGCACCGTGGCGCCGTCCTCCACGCTCTGCTGAAAGTTGTACTCCGACACGTAATCGCCGAACCAGGCATTCGTCTTGCGCTCCTGGCCCAGCAGCGGCGTGCCGGTGAAGGCCAGGAAGTTCGCATTCGGCAGGCCGGCGCGCATGTTCTCGGCCAGGCCGGCGTACTGGGTGCGGTGCGCCTCGTCCACGATGACGACGATGTCGTCGCGGTCGGACAGCAGCGGGTAGTCCTTGCCCTTCTCGAAGCGGAACTTCTGGATCAGCGTGAACACCACCCGCTTGTTCTTGCCCAGCATCTCGCGCAGTTGCGCGCTGCCCTTGGGCCGCACATCGTCCTTGGGCGCCACCACGCCGGTATGCAGGAAGTTGCGATAAATCTGCCCGTCAAGGTCGTCCCGGTCCGTCACCACCACGAACGTGAAGTTGCCGGTGAGCTTGCGGAAGATCTTGCGCGTGTAGAACACCATCGAGAAGCTCTTGCCCGAGCCCTGGGTGTGCCAGAACACGCCCAGCTTGCCGCCCAGCTCGCGCCGGTGCCTGAACTGCTCGAAGGCGTTGTTCACGCCGATGAACTGGTGGTTCTGCGCGATGACCTTCTGCGTCTCTCGGTAGAACACGCAGAAGTTCTCCACGTAGTCCAGCAGCCGCTCAGGGCTAAGCAGGCCCAGCACCACCCGCTCCACGCTCAGGCCCTGGGCGGCGATGGCCGGGCGGTCCAGCTTTTCCTTCTCGTCGTCCACCCGCAGCCAGGTGAAGAAGTGCTCCCACTGCGCGGTGATGCTGCCCAGCCGCGTCTCGATGCCATTGCTCAGCAGGCACAGCGCATTGGCGGTGAAGAGCTGCGGGATCTCGGCTTTGTAGGTGGTGAGGTTGTCGTCGAAGGCCGCGCGCAGCTTGACGTTGCTGTTCTTCAGCTCGATGAACACCAGCGGCAGGCCGTTCACGTACAGCAGCACGTCGGGCCGGCGGTAGCCATGCTCGCCGCGCACCCAGAGCTGGCTCACCGCGAGGTAGTGGTTGCGGCCGGTGCGCGGGTCGTGCGCGTCGAAGTCAATCACCTTCAGCCGCTCGGTCACCGTCTGCCCCGCCTGCGGCCCGGCCTCGGGCTTGTAGGTCACCGGCACGCCGTCGCGGATCAGCGCGTCCATCTCGCGGTTGGCTGCCGCCAGGCTCATCGCCGTTCGCGGTTGCACCAGTTGGGTCAGGGCTTGATCCACCACGTGGGCCGGGGCCTGCGGGTTCAGCCGCTCCAACGCGGCGCGCAGCCGGTCGGCCAGGATCACCTCGCGCTTGTCGGCGCGGCCGGAGCCGTCGTTCAGATCGTCGGGCTGGGCCGTGAAGCAGTTCAGCGCATCGAAGCCGCACAGGTGCTGCAGCCGCTGCAGCAGGGCCTGCTCGATGTCGTCCTCGCTGATGAAATTCTTCGCGGCGGCCACGGCACCTCCCTGGTGTTGCCGGTTGTGGAGAAGAAGAGATGCTAAAGGGCTATCGCCTCACGCGGCGCGGCCTCTGCAGGCGGCGGCTGCATGCTGGGCGGGAACTGGATGTCTAACGCTTCGACGCGGAGTTTGCCGGAGATCAGGCGGGGGAGCAGGGCATCGCGCATATCGCTCAGCCTCCTGCAGCTTTGAGCTAGTTGCTCCGCCTGTTGAAGCATGGGCTCTGCAATCAGCGCTACGCGATCTTGCAAAGCACGAGGCGGCATCACCACGTCTTGCGCTGGGATGAGGTCTGGCTTCAAGTGAAGAACATTCGCCCCGTTTGCGAACTCCTTGATGTGGTTTGCGAACCCCGAGAAGCGCAGGAACAAGTAGAGATATGTCGGGTCAATCTCTTTCGGCACCAGCTTGACAACGTCCAGCGAAATGACAGCGCCCCCCTCGCCGAGGTCTGGCACCCGCGCGGCCCGCCCAACAACGACCCGGTCCTGCGTCATGTCGGTGACCGCCATGACAATGTCCCCCTGTTTGACCAACTGATCGCTCTTGAACTCGCCCTTGTAGTGTTTCAGACCGACAGCACGGTAGCCGCCACCTCGATTGAAAGACTTGAGTGTCACGAAGGGCATGGCCGTCGGGTCATTGACCAGATCGTCCGAGGCGTAGGACTTGCCTTTAACGACATGGCAGTGTTGCCCAAGCGGCACCACTTCCCAGCCTTCCGGAATACCTTTCGAGAAAGTGGCGGTCTCGCAACCCGGAAAACGCATCCGCACAAACCACTCGCGGTAGACCTCTTCGGCCATGGACTCCAGCAAGGCGATGCGGCGCTGGTTGTTGGCGATCAGGTCGTCGTAGGCGGTGAGCAGAGCGGCAATCTTCTGCTGAAGCTCGTAGGCGGGGAACCAGAACCTCAACTTCAACAGCTTGTCCATGCTGAGGTTGTCCTGCGTCGTGCCCTTGGAGATTTGCTCCATGTGTGCACGGAACGCATCAAGGCAGTACTTCGTGTAACGAACGTCAGCTTGTAGCGGATGAGGCGTGAACCCCAAGATGCTGTCTGGAAAGCACGCAGGGATCGCAAGGATCGCCGTATCCGCGATGTTGGCCGCAATCGTGATGCACAAAGTTCCCGGCGGCCAAAGCTTGCTTTGCGCTAGGCCCTTGGCGTTGTAGGTCTGGGTGTACTCCGTCAGATAGAACGGTGCGTGCTTAACGTCACCCGTTTGGACGAACGGATATTCGCCGCCGTAGAGGTCAGGATCGTTGCGCGGTCGGTGCTTGGACTTACCTCTGCCCAAGGTTCCGACTTCTGTGAGTGTTTTGAATTCGGACTCGCGGGAGGCCATGTTCACTCCACCAATGCGGCCAAGTTCTTCGCGATCACGTCTTGAAGCACCCCCGCCGACCTGGTCAGTTGAAACAGCTCGTCGTGAGCCGACAGCAGCTCTTCGGCGAACTCCTCCTCCGTCTTCCCATCTTCCTCAATCACCACGCCCACATACCGCCCTGGGTTGAGCGACCAATCCTGCTCGGCAATCTCCTCGCGGCTGGCCAGCTTGCACAGGCCGGTGACGTCTTCGTAGGCGGCCTGGGGGAAGCGCTCCTGCAGCCAGCTCACATGCTGGTAGTACAGCTCGGCGGCCTTCAACTCGTCGTGCAGGGCCTGCACCGCCGCCTTCACGCCCTTGGTCTGGCGGTTGGCGGTGGCGCGTTTGCCGTCCGCCTTGGCGGCCTCGGCCTTGCGCTTGTCCATCTCGCGGATGGCCTTGTCCAGCGCCTTCACCGCCGCGTGCAGGCCGGCGAAGAAAGGCGTGAACTGGGCGCGCAGCAGGTGCTGTGCTTGGTTGCGGTCCTCCACGCTGTGCTTCTGGCCGCGGGTGCGTTCGTGCTGGTCCTGGGCCTGCGCCAGCGCGGCGAGCTGGCCCCACTGGGCCTGCAGCGCGGCGATGGCGTCGCGCGCGGCCTGGCTGGTCTGGGCATCGGCCGCTTCTTCAGCCAGCACGGCCAGCAGGCGGTCGCTCAGGGCCGGCAGGTGCTCGGCGGCGTCCTTGAGCTGCGCCATGCCTTGGTGCAGGTAGCGGTCCACCTGATCCACAAACTCCTGGTGGCGGCCCTTGTGCAGGCGGGGGATGAGGGCGATGTTCTGGATCTGCTCGTCGCTCAGCTCGCGGTGAGCGCGGTCCACCTGGGTGAAGATGTTGCGGGCGTCGATGAACAGCACCTTGTCATCGGTCTTGCCCTTGTCGAAGAACCACAGCGTGGCCGGCAGGGTGACGGTGTAGAACAGGTTGGACGGCAGCGTGAGCATGCCGTAGATGAGGTTCTGCTCGATGAGCGTCTTGCGAATGTCGGCCTCGGAGTGGCGGGCATCGCTGGCCGAGTTGGCCATCACTAGCGCGGCGCGGCCACCGGGCTTGAGCGACGTGGCGAAGAGGTTGATCCAGAGGTAGTTGCCGTTCGGCACGGTCTCGACGGCTTTCTCCTTGCCGTCCTTGCCGGCCGCGCCCTTGGCCTTGGTCTTGTTGCGCGGCACACCGTAGGTGTTGAAGCGGCGGTCCTTCTCCACGGCATCCAGCGTCACGTCGTCCACGTTGAACGGCGGGTTGGCCATCACGTAGTCGAAGGCGCCGAAGGCGTTGAAGGGGTCTTCGTAGTAGGTGTTGGCCTGCTTGATGTCGCCGCGCAGGTTGTTCACGGCGAGGTTCATCTTGGCGAGCTTCACCGTCTCCAGCGTCTTCTCGGTGCCGCAGACGAACACGTCCAGGTCGGCGGCCTTGTCGGCCTGGTGCTGGTGGATGAAGTCCGCCGACTGCACGAACATGCCGCCGGAGCCGCAGGCGGGGTCGAAGACCTTGCCGCCGTGGGGCTCGATGATCTCGGTCATCAGCTTGACGACGGAGCGCGGCGTGAAGAACTCGCCGCCACCCTGGCCCTCGCTGAGCGCGAAGTTGGCGAGGAAGTACTCGTAGATTTGCCCGAACACGTCACCCGAGGCATCGACCGGGATGTCGGAGAACAGCTTGAGCAGGTCCTTGGGGATGTGCTGGTTCTTGGGGCTGCGGGTGAAGCGGTCGTACTCCTCCTGCGGCAGCACGCCCAGAAGCTCGGGTTTGCTGAATTCAATGCTGGCCATGGCATCCCGAATTGCCTTGGCGATATTTTCTTTGTCCGGCAGGTTGAGCAAGTAGTCGTAACGAGCGTAGTCCCTCAAATAAAACCCGCACTTTTCGATGGCAATCTCATCCATCGACCTTTCGCGGCGCGTATCTTTGAGCTTCTCGTACTCTTGCTTAATCGCGGCCTCATGTTGTCGGTATTTATTGTCGACAAACTTCAGAAAGATGAGTCCAAGCACGGGTGTGCTGTATTCACTGGCTTTGAGGTCGGAGTTTGCTCGCAGCTTATCTGCGGCACTCCAAAGGTCATTTTCTAGTTTCTTTAGCTGGTCGCGGTTCATGAGTTCAATGGTATCTGATCAGCTTTGAAAGACAGATTATCTAGTCAGCTAATTAGCCAAAAAAAACAACGTTCACCTCTCGACGAACGTTGTTTAGTTAGTTCTGATACTACGGAGGCACAGTTCAGTTGTTGACGATTAATCTCAACGTTCCTTGCTTCCGAAACTCGTCAAACATCGATATTGCGCGCCACCAAAGCATTCTGTTCAATGAACTGCCGTCGCGGCTCCACCTGGTCGCCCATCAGCGTGGTGAAGATATCGTCGGCCGCCATGGCGTCTTCGATCTGCACCTTCATCAAGCGACGTACGGTCGGGTCCATCGTCGTTTCCCACAGCTGCTCTGGGTTCATTTCACCCAAGCCCTTGTAGCGCTGGATGCTCATATTGCGGCGGACTTCGTTCATCAGCCAATCCAGCGCTTCGCCGAATTCGCGAACCGGTTGTTCGCGTTCGCCACGACGGACAATGGCGTCTTCGCCGAGCAAGCCGGTGAGCATGTCGGCGGTTTTACGCAGTTGCTGGTAATCGCCCGATTCAAGGAAATCGTGGTCCAGATACTGGACGGCGATATTGCCGTGGATGGCGCGCGTGAGTTTGATGATCCAGCTGTCGTTCTTGTCGTCGTGCACCACATCAAAGGTGTAAGCCGGGTCGTTCAGCGCGGCTGCCAGGGCAGCGGATGAGGCACGAGCGGCGGCTTCGTCCTTGTGATTGATCGGTGTGGACTTGATCAAGGCATAGAGCACTGCCGGGTCGATCAGACGTTTCTCGCGTTCGATCACGGCCTGGGCCAGCAGGTATTGGCGTGCCAAGGCATCCAGTGCCAAGCCTTCAAGCGGTTCCGCGGCTTCACGTGGAACCAGCTGTGCGCCTGCCAAGGCCAGCTTGAGCAGGTACTGGTTCAGTTCCTGATCATCCTTCTGGTATTGCTCGTTCTTGCCATGCTTGACCTTGTACAGCGGCGGCTGGGCAATGTAGACATAACCCCGCTCGACCAGCTCGGGCAGCTGGCGGTACAGGAAGGTCAGCAGCAGGGTACGGATGTGGGCACCGTCCACGTCGGCATCGGTCATGATGATGATGCGGTGGTAACGCAGCTTGGCCAGATCGAAATCATCCTTGCCGATACCGCAACCGAGTGCGGTAATCAGCGTGGCGATCTGCTCGCTGGAAATCAGCTTGTCGAAACGGGCGCGCTCCACGTTAAGTACCTTGCCGCGCAGCGGCAGGATGGCCTGGAATTTGCGGTCACGACCTTGCTTGGCTGAGCCACCCGCCGAGTCACCTTCCACGATGTAGATTTCGGATAGTGCCGGGTCTTTTTCCTGGCAGTCGGCCAGTTTTCCGGGCAGACCCAAACCATCCATCACGCCCTTGCGGCGCGTCAGTTCGCGCGCGCGACGTGCTGCATCGCGGGCACGGGCGGCTTCGACGATCTTGCCGCAGATGGTCTTGGCGTCGATGGGGTTTTCCAGCAAGAAGTCATTGAGCGCCTGCGAGAGGATTTCATTGACGACCGGAGTGATCTCGCTGGAGACCAGTTTGTCTTTGGTCTGGCTGCTGAACTTGGGATCGGGCAGCTTGACGCTGAGTACGCAGGTCAGGCCTTCGCGCATGTCATCGCCCGCCGTTTCGATCTTGGCTTTCTTGGCGATTTCATTGGCTTCGATGTACTGGTTCAGCGTGCGCGTCATCACCTGACGCAGTGCGGTGAGGTGGCTGCCACCGTCGCGTTGCGGGATGTTGTTGGTGAAGCACTGCACGGATTCCTGATACGAATCGTTCCACTGCATGGCGGCTTCTACGGTCATGCCGTCCTTTTCGCCCAGTGCGTAGAAAATCTTCGGGTGCAATACGCTCTTGTTGCGGTTCATGTACTCCACAAAGCCACGTACACCACCCGAATAGGCAAAGTTCTCTTCTTTGCCGGTGCGCTTGTCCATGAGGACGATCGCCACACCATTGTTCAGGAAGCTCAGCTCGCGTATCCGCTTGGCCAGGATTTCGTAGTGGAACTCCACGGTGCCGAAGGTTTCGGTGCTGGCAAGGAAATGGACTTCGGTGCCACGGTGCTCGGTCTGGCCGACGACCTTGAGCGGCTCGACGCGATCACCACGGCGGAACTCCATGTGGTGCACCTTGCCGTCGCGACGGATCGTCAGCTTGAGCCAATCGCTCAAAGCGTTGACCACCGACACGCCCACGCCGTGCAAACCTCCGGAAACCTTGTAGCTGTTCTGGTCGAACTTGCCGCCGGCATGCAGTTCGGTCATCACGATTTCAGCGGCAGAACGCTTGAATTCGTCTTCTTCCTTGATGGCAGTGGGAATGCCGCGCCCGTTGTCTTCGATGGAGATCGAGTTATCGGGATGAATGATGACCTTGATCTCGTTACAGTGGCCTGCCAGCGCTTCATCGATGGCGTTATCCAGCACTTCAAACACCATGTGATGCAGACCGGTACCGTCCTGCGTATCGCCGATATACATGCCCGGGCGTTTGCGTACGGCCTCCAAGCCTTTCAGCATCTTGATGCTGTCTGCACCGTATTCCTGATCGCTCATTCGTGTTCCACCTAGTCTTGCTGTGGATGCACGCCTTATCGGACGTACATCCAAAAAAATGCTAAAGCCGGCCAAGTTGCTGGCCGGCTGGTTGGACTGTTTTACCTCAGATGCGCATCGGCATCACGACATATTTGAAGTTGGCTTCTTCAGGCACAGTTACCAGCGTGCTGCTGGTGGCGTGGTCGCCAAAGGCAAACACCACGTTTTCGTGTTCCAGATTGGTCAGCACGTCGAGCAGGTAACCGATGTTGAAGCCGATATCTAGCGGGTCACCTCGGTAGGCAATTTCCAGCTCTTCGGTTGCTTCTTCCTGCTCGCTGTTGTTACAGATGATCTTGAGGATGCCATCGCTGAGCACCAGACGCACGCCTCGGAATTTCTCGTTCGACAGGATGGCTGCGCGTTGCAGTGAGCCCAGCAGTTGTTGGCGGTTCAAAGGAATCAGCTTTTCATTGCCAACCGGAATCACGCGATTGTAATCGGGGAACTTGCCGTCCACGACCTTGGAGTGGATCACGATATTGCCGAAGGCGAACTTGACCTGGTTCTGGGCAATCTCGATATCGACTTCGTCGTCGATGTCGGCCAGCAGTTTGTAGAGCTCCAGAATGGTTTTGCGCGGCAGGATGACTTCGTGCCGCTCCATGTTCTGGGTAATGGCACCGGAGATGAAACCCAGACGGTGGCCATCGGTGGCAACTAGGCGCAGCTCGTTACCTTCGGTCTGCATCAACAGGCCGTTGAGGTAATAGCGAATGTCCTGATGCGCCATGGCGTATTGCACACGGCTGATCAGTGCCTTGAGCTGACGCTGACCGACAGTGAAGCGGCTGCGCACGTTGGTATCGATAGCGAGCTTGGGGAAATCCTGTGCTGGCAGCGTCTGCAGGTTGAAACGGCTCTTTCCGGCTTTCACGGTGAGGCGGTTGTCATCCTGTTCGAGACTCACTTTTGTGCCATCAGTAATTGCACGCAGGATGTCCTGGAATTTCTTGGCCGAGATGGTCAGCTGGAAATCACCGCCTTCGGTATCGCTATGTGCAGTGCTGATCTGGATTTCCAGATCGGTCGCCAGAAAGCTCAGTTCACCTGCCTGCTTGGATATCAGCACATTCGACAGGATGGGCAGCGTATGCCGACGTTCGACGATACCGGTGACGGTGGCCAGCGGTTTGAGGAGCGCATCGCGATCTGCTTGTATCAGCAACATGATTGATTGATTCCTGATAGTAGTTTGATAAAGCTGGCCATTTTCTGTGGATAAGCCAATTTACCGTTCGTTTTCAATTACTTGCAGCAAAATCTGGCTGTGGATAGTGTGCGCTGGCGCCTGTGCATGGTTTGTGTCCCGTTTTCGGGCCTGTGACTAACAGGGAGCTTATCCACATTTCACACCGTCTTGTTCGGCCTGTTTCAATTGCGCAGTATCTGCGCGAGTACGTTGTAATCGTGATTCATATTGGCGTCAGATTGGCGCAGCGATGCGATGGTCTTGCAGGCGTGCAGTACGGTCGTGTGATCGCGTCCGCCAAAGGCTTCACCAATGGCGGGCAGGCTCATCTGGGTCAGGTCTTTGGTCAGGGCCATGGCGATCTGACGCGGGCGGGCGATATCGCGTGTGCGTTTCTTGGAGTGCATGTCGGCCACTTTGATCTTGTAGAAGTCGGCTACCGTCTTCTGGATGTTCTCCACCGAGATCAGCTTGTTGCCCGAGGCCAGAATATCTTTCAGTGCTTCCTTGGCCACATCGAGGGTGATCTGCTCACCGGTAAACCGTGAGTACGCGAGCACCCGCTTGAGCGCGCCTTCGAGTTCGCGGACATTGGAGCGGATGTGCTTGGCGATGAAGAAGCTCACCGTTGAATCGAGCTTGAAACCTTCAGATTCGGCCTTCTTGTGCAGGATGGCCACGCGCATTTCCAGCTCGGGCGGCTCGATGGCCACGGTCAGGCCCCAGCCAAAGCGCGAGATCAGCCGGTCTTCAATACCCTCGATTTCCTTGGGATAGCGATCCGAGGTAATGATGACCTGGCGGTGGCCTTCGATCAGGGCGTTGAACGCATAGAAAAACTCTTCCTGCGTACGGCTCTTGCCTGAGAAGAACTGGATATCGTCGATCAGCAGCAGATCCAGCGAATGGTAATAGCGTTTGAACTCGTCAAAGGCCTTGTGCTGGTAGGCGCGCACGACATCCGCCACATAGCGCTCGGCGTGGATATAGCGGATCTTGGCATCGGGGTTGTGCTGGTGCACCAGATTGCCGATGGCCTGGATCAGGTGAGTCTTGCCCAGGCCCACGCCCCCGTAAACGAACAGCGGGTTATAGGCAGAACCGGGGTTTTCGGCGATCTGGATGGCGGCGGCGCGGGCAAGCTGGTTGGCCTTGCCGGTGACCAAGGTTTCAAATGTGAAGTTCGGGTTCAGCCGCGTGGTTTCGTTGGCCATGGCCATCGAGCGTTGCGGCACGGGCTTGCTGGCAGCGACAGCCGGGCTGCCGGTAGTCTGGGCGGCACCATTGCTGGCCGGTTTGGCCACCCGGTTTTCCGCCACGCGCAGTTCCAGCGTGGGCTGATTGTTGCCGAAGAATTCGGTGGCGTATTTCTCGATACGCACCATGAACCGGTCGCGCACGAACTGGAGCGAGAACTGGTTGGGCGCGTACAGGTACACCGCCTCGCTATCCACAGCGCAGCTGATCGGTTTGATCCAGGTGTTGAACTGCTGTGCGGAAAGCTCCTCCGCAAACCGGGCAAGGCAGTTCGGCCAGAATTGTTCGGCGGGTGTCGTCATATTATTGGAATCGTGTGGCGCAGCCGGCCTCAAGGTCTGGCGGCCGTGGGGAAATCCCGCGCCGGACGCAGCCGGGAAACGCTCGGATTACCAGGCTGCGAAGACCCGCTGGAACGGGCATTTCAGGCGGCCAATTCTAGTCACTTTCAGGGGGCTTATCCACAGGCTGTGGAAAATAAGGTCATTGACAAATAGGGCTTTTTTCCGTTTAATCGCACGTTTTCTAAAGAACACGAACCCAGTCTGGGGCTAATGCCATGAAACGTACTTACCAACCTTCCGTCATTCGTCGCAAGCGTACCCACGGTTTCCTCGTGCGTAGCCGTACCCGCGGTGGTCGCGCTGTCCTGGCTGCCCGTCGCGCCAAGGGCCGCCATCGTCTGTCCGTCTAAGGTCGACGGTTGACGCTACGCTTCACCAAGCAGCAACGCTTGTTAAAAACGGATGAATTTTCATCCGTTTTTAGTTTGCGCCGTATCCACACCAATGCCTTCTTCCAGGCATGGTGCAAAACCAACACCCTGGGCCATCCGCGTCTGGGGGTGGTGGTGGCCAAGCGCGTCGAGCGCCGCGCCGTCGGGCGTAATTTCATCAAGCGCACCATCCGCGAAGTGTTCCGCCATGAGGCGGGCGGCCTGGCCAGCCTGGACCTGATCGTCCGTGCCAAACGCAGCTTCCGTGCTACCGAAGCGCAAGCCGCCAGGCAGGCGCTGCTGAAACTGCTGGAACGCTTCCGCTGATGTCGCGCCTGCTGGTCTGGCTCATTCTGGGCTACCGCTACTTGATTAGCCCGATCCTGGGCCCCAATTGCCGTTACACGCCCAGCTGTTCGGAGTACGCCGTCATGGCCGTGCGCCGTCATGGCGCTGCGCGTGGCGGATGGCTTACAATCCGCCGGCTTTGCCGCTGTCACCCTTGGGGTGGCCACGGGCACGACCCTGTGCCCTGATTCTTACGACGAGCTCCTGTCCCATGGATATCAAACGTCTGGTTATTTTCGTGGTGCTGTCTGTGGCCATCCTGTTCGGCTGGCAGAAGTGGCTGGCGCCGCAACCCGTGGTTGCGCCGGTGGCCGATACGGCTAAGGCACCTGCCGCCAATGCCGGTGCTGCAGCCGCGCCCGCTGGCCCCGCCGCAACCGCCAATGACGCTGCTAGCAAGCTGCAGCGTGGCAATCGCATCAAGGTGACCACTGATCTGGTATCGGCTGAGATCGATACCATGGGGGGCGATCTGCGTCAGCTGAGCTTCCTCAAGCACGGTCAGGTTGAAGACCCCAGCAAGCCCTTCGTGCTGTTTGAAGAAGCTGGTAAGCACACCTATGTGGCGCAGACCGGCTTGATGGCATCGGGCATGCCCAATCTGCCCACGCACCGCACCGTGTTCACCAGCGCAAGCAGTACCGCCACGCTCAAGGATGGTGAAGACAGTGTTTCGGTACGCCTCGACGCGCCTGAAGTCGGCGGCGTCAAAGTCGCCAAGATCTACACCTTCAAGCGCGGCAGCTATCTGATCGATGTGAAGTACGAGGTCAGCAACGGCAGCGCCGCACCGCTGAACCTCTCGGCTTACTACCGCCTGCTGCGCGATGGCAAGGAACTCGAAGGCACGGGCGGTTTCTTCGGCGTGCACACCTTCACTGGTCCGGCGGTGTACAGCAGTGATGCTGGCAAGATGCAGACCGTGGCGTTCTCCGATATCGACAAGGGCAAGGCCGATTACCCCAAAGAAGGCAAGGACGGCTGGGTGGCCATGCTGCAGCACTACTTTGCCTCGGCTTGGCTGCTGAGCCCGAATCAGGGTAGCAATGTGTGCGCGGCCAAGGCCTGTCGCTTTGAAGTGAAGACCGCGGGTGAATACTACTCGGCTGGAGCGATTGTGGATCTGGCCCCGATTGCCGCCGGTGCTACCGGCCAGATCGCTGTGCCGCTCTACGCCGGTCCGCAGGAAACGCGCGCACTGGAAGCCGCTGCGCCACGTCTGGAACTGGTGAAGGACTATGGCATTTTCAAGGTGATTGCCGAGCCCATGTTCTGGGCGCTCGACAAGATCCACGGCCTGATCGGCAACTGGGGCTGGGCGATCGTCGTCTTTACCCTGTTGATCAAGATTGCCTTCTATCCGCTGTCGGCTGCCAGCGCGCGCTCGATGGCCAAGATGAAGAAGCTGGCTCCGCGCATGCAGCGCCTCAAGGAACAATACGGCGACGACCGCATGAAGTTCCAGCAGGCCGTGATGGAAATGTACAAGCAGGAAAAGGCCAACCCGTTGTCGGGCTGTCTGCCTATCCTGATCCAGATTCCCGTATTCATGGGCCTGTACTGGATGCTGCTGGCTGCGGTGGAACTGCGCCAGGCACCTTGGGCATTCTGGATTCAGGATCTGTCGGTCGCTGACCCGTACTTCGTGCTGCCGGTGCTGATGGCGGCTTCCATGTACGTGCAAGCGCTGCTAAACCCGCCCTCGCCCGATCCGATGCAGGACAAGATGATGAAGATCATGCCGTTGATCTTCTCGGTGTTCACGCTGTTCTTCCCGGCCGGTCTGGTGCTTTACTGGGTGGTCAACAACGTGTTCTCCATCGGTCAGCAGTGGTACATGAACCGCATGATCGAACGTGAAGACAGCCATAGCGCCAAGTCACACTGATCTGCGCGTCGCGTTGTTTTCTACAAGGCCCGGTTCTGCCGGGCCTTGTTACATCCAGCCCCTGAATGCCTAAACTGATCACCATGCCCAAACCAACTGCCTACCGAGACACGATTGCTGCGATTGCCACCGCGCCCGGCCGCGGCGGAGTGGGGGTCGTGCGGGTGTCGGGCAGCGGTCTGGCCGCGTTTGCCCAGACGCTCACCGGCAAGACACTCAAACCGCGTCACGCCCACTACGCCGAGGTACGCGATACCCACGGCGCTGTCATCGATCAG
This sequence comes from Chitinimonas sp. BJYL2, assembly GCF_027257935.1. Taxonomy (NCBI): domain Bacteria; kingdom Pseudomonadati; phylum Pseudomonadota; class Betaproteobacteria; order Neisseriales; family Chitinibacteraceae; genus Chitinimonas; species Chitinimonas sp. BJYL2. Next base: position 1,023,440 of record NZ_JANZKW010000001.1, read on the forward strand.
GGTCTGGCGCTGTTCTTCCCCGCGCCGCATTCATTCACGGGTGAGGATGTACTCGAAATTCAGGGCCATGGTGGTCCCGTGGTCATGCAGATGCTGCTGCGGCGCTGTCTGGAACTGGGTGCGCGCCTGGCTCAACCGGGCGAGTTCACCCGCCGCGCTTTTCTGAACGACAAGCTCGATCTGGCTCAGGCCGAGAGTGTGGCCGACCTGATCGACGCGGGTTCCGAAGCCGCAGCGCGTTCGGCACTGCGCTCGCTGGCGGGCGCCTTCTCGACCGAAATTCACGCCTTGGTCGACCGGCTGATCAATCTGCGCATGCTGGTCGAGGCCACCTTGGATTTCCCCGAAGAAGACATCGACTTCCTAGAGGCCGCCAATGCGCGGGGCAAGCTGGCTGATATATCGACCCAGCTTGCCAGAGTGATGGCCACCGCCAGCCAGGGGCGCCTGCTGCGTGAGGGCATGCATGTGGTGCTGATCGGTCAACCCAATGTGGGCAAGTCCAGCCTGATGAACGCACTGGCTGGCGAGGATGTGGCGATTGTGACCGATATTGCCGGCACCACCCGCGATACCGTGCGGGAACTGATCCAGCTGGATGGTGTGCCCATGCATGTGATCGATACCGCGGGCTTGCGCGAGACCGAGGATGCGGTAGAACGAATCGGCATTCAGCGCACCTGGGCGGCGGTGGAGAAGGCCGATCTGGCGCTATTGCTGATCGACAGTCGCGAGGGCATTACAGAGCACGATGCCGCGATTCTGGCGCGCCTGCCGGATCGCTTGCCGCGCCTGCATGTGTTCAACAAGATAGACCTGACCGGCGAGCCCGAGGGGCGCGGCGAGGAGGCGGGACACCCGGTGGTCCGCCTGTCGGCCAAGGCCGGTGCCGGTCTCTCCGCCTTGCGCGCTACTTTGCTGGAGATGGTGGGCTGGGGCGGTGAGGATGCCGGGGTATTCCTGGCGCGCGAGCGCCATCTCGATGCCCTGCGCCATGCCAGCCAGCATCTGCAGACGGCGGCCGAGGTCTGGCAGCAGGTTGAACTGTTTGCTGAAGAGCTGAGGCTGGCGCAGCTGTCTTTATCCAGCATTACCGGCGAGTTCACGGCGGACGATCTGCTCGGTGAGATCTTCAGCCGCTTCTGCATCGGCAAGTAGCGCGAGTCGCAACCTCATCCTTCCTTCTGGCCCTCACACATTTGGCAGGCACCGCCATGGCTTGAGCCGCGGCCACGCCTTGTAGCGGTTTGCCAACAGCGGCAAACCCGGCCCGTGGTCCCCGCTAAGGTAGCCATGGCGGGGGATCAGGCGTCAGACCGGCCGCCGGTCCGTGGCATGCGCGCGACATTTGCGCCGCGCTTGCATCCAATCACCCGAACGGCCTTCCATTTCAATCAAGCGCATGCTTGAATTGACAAACCGCTCAAACGCTTGTTTGAAACGGGTCGGGTCTTACTACCCGGCCTCGTTGGCGTCCTCCGGCCGGGCACAACCCGGCTGTCTTCTTCTGCCGTCACCGACGGCGATGTCTTGGTATGCCAAGCCTGATGACCCCAGGCGCGTACCTGTCCGTCCTCGCCCATGGCAGCGCAGGCCGTATGCCAGTTCCGGCAGATGGCGGACTCAGCAACTACAGTAAAACGCGGAGTCGCGTCCGTTTCGTTAACAAACCCAAGGTGGGGCACTTTTGGTTTGGTAATGAAATGAAGAGGTGCTATCCCATGAAAATCGCCATTCCCAGGGAGTCGGCGCAACGCGAAACCCGTGTTGCCGCTACGCCCGAGACGGTGAAGAAGTATCTGGCCCTGGGCCACACGGTGACCGTGCAAAGCGGTGCCGGCACACACAGTGCGCAACCGGATTCGGCGTATGCCGACGCCGGCGCCAGCATTGCGCCGGATTACGCCGCCACGGTGGCGGGTGCCGGCCTGATCCTGAAGGTGCGTGCACCATCAGGTGAAGAACTGGCTGCCCTTGATGATGGCGCGGCGGTGGTGGCCCTGTGTGACCCGTATCGGAACGCCGATCTGCCCGCCTATGCGGCCAAGCGGCTCGATATGTACGCCATGGAACTGGTCCCGCGCACCACGCGCGCGCAGGCCATGGATGTGCTGTCGAGCCAGGCCAATATCGCCGGCTACAAGGCGGTACTGCTGGCCACCGAGTTCTATCCGCGCTTCATGCCCATGATGATGACGGCCGCCGGCACGGTCAAACCCGCGCGCGTGCTGATTCTGGGTGCGGGCGTGGCCGGTTTGCAGGCAATTGCCACGGCCAAGCGGCTCGGTGCGGTGGTCGAAGCCTTCGATGTGCGGCCGGCCGCCAAGGAACAGGTCGAATCGCTGGGTGGCAAGTTCGTGGAAGTGGCGCTGACCGATGAGGAAAAGCAGCAGGCCGAAACGGCGGGCGGCTATGCGCGGGAGATGTCGGACGACTACAAGCAGCGTCAGGCCGCGCTCGTGGACAAGCATGCCCGCAATGCCGATATCGTCATCACCACGGCGCTGATTCCAGGCCGGCCAGCGCCGGTGCTGATCCAGCCCGAAACGGTGGCTGCCATGAAGCCCGGTGCGGTACTGGTGGATCTGGCCGTGGAAAACGGTGGCAACTGCCCACTATCCAAGCTCAATGAGGTGGTGACCACCGAGGGCGGCGTAAAGCTCGTCGGCTACGGCAATCTGCCGGGCTTGGTGGCGTGTGATGCCTCGGCACTCTACGCGCGCAACCTGCTCAATTTTGCCGCGCTGATCCTTGACAAGGACAAGGGCTACCACGTGAACCGCGAGGACGACATTGTCGCCGCCAGCCTGATTACGCATGGCGGTGAAGTCCTGTTCGGCAAAAAGGCTTGATCCGGGCCGCATTCCTGCGCCGCCCCAACCAGAATCCGGGAGACTCCCATGAGCAGCACAGAAACCGTCGCGCAAGCCGCGACCCAGGCCGCCCAGGCGGCTGCCAGCTTGCCGGTCGAGCAGCTGGTGCAAACCCCGTTCGTGTCCACCTTCACGATTTTCATCCTCGCCATCTTCATCGGCTACCACGTGGTCTGGAGCGTCACGCCGGCGCTGCACACGCCGCTGATGGCGGTGACCAATGCGCTGTCGAGCATCATCATCGTCGGTGCGGTGTTGCAGACGGTCGATATCGGCGGTCAGAGCATCACGCTGACCTCCGTACTCGGTGCCGTGGCGGTGTTCCTGGCCAGCGTGAACATCTTCGGCGGCTTCGCGGTTACATCGCGCATGCTCGACATGTTCAAGAAGAAGAAAAAGTGAGGGGCATGCCATGAATCTGATCACTCAACACGCAGACTGGCTGTACCTGATCGCCGCCATCCTGTTCATCTTTACCCTCAAGGGCCTGTCTAGCCCGACCGGCGCGATTGCCGGTAACCGTTACGGCATGGTCGGCATGGCGCTGGCCGTGCTGGTGACCTTGGTGATTGCACCCAGCCCGAATCTGGCGCTGATTGCGATTGCCATGCTGGCCGGTGCCGGTATCGGCATCTACCGCGCCAAGACGGTGCCGATGACACAAATGCCCGAAACCGTGGCGCTGATGCATTCGCTGGTCGGTCTGGCCGCCGTGCTGATCGCGCTGGCCGCTGTGCACAACCCCGAGCAGGCTCATAGCACCGTGCAGCGCGTGGAGCTGTTCATCGGCTGCTTTATCGGCGGGCTCACGTTTACCGCATCGATCATTGCCTGGGGCAAGCTCAGCGCCAAGCTCGCGGCCAAGCCCTTGCGCGGTGGCTGGGTAAAGCCGGCGCAGATCCTTGTTGCGGCCAGCATGCTGGGCTTTGGCGCGCATTACTTCGTGACCGAATCGCTGACCTCGTTCTGGATCATGACCGGTTTGTCGCTGGTGCTCGGCTATTTCCTGATCGCCCCGATCGGTGGCGGCGACATGCCAGTGGTCGTGTCCATGCTCAACAGCTATTCGGGCTGGGCCGCGGCCGGTATCGGCTTCACGCTGGGCAACTCGGTGCTGATCATTGCCGGCTCGCTGGTGGGTTCCAGCGGTGCGATCCTCAGCTACATCATGTGCAAGGCCATGAACCGCTCTTTCATCAGCGTGATCTTTGGCGGCAGCATGGGTGGCGACGAAGCAGCGGCAGTCGGTGAGGTGGTGCAGAAGCCCTACAAGTCGGGTAGTGCCGACGATGCCGCCTTCATGATGGGCAATGCCGACTCGGTGATCATTGTTCCCGGCTACGGCCTGGCGGTATCGCGCGCCCAGCATGCACTGCAGGAATACGCCCGCGCGCTGATCGACAAGGGCGTGAACGTGCGCTACGCGATTCACCCGGTTGCAGGCCGCATGCCCGGCCATATGAACGTGCTGCTGGCCGAGGCCGAAGTGCCGTACGAGCAGGTGCAGGAAATGGAAGAGATCAATGCCGACTTCAGCAATACCGATGTCGTGCTGGTCATCGGCGCCAACGATGTGGTCAACCCGGCCGCACTCAAGGACAAGTCCAGCCCCATTTACGGCATGCCGATCCTCGAAGCGCACAAGGCGCGCACGGTGATCGTGGTCAAACGCTCAATGAGCGCGGGCTATGCCGGCCTCGACAACGACCTGTTCTATATGGACAAGACCATGATGGTGTTCGGTGATGCCAAGAAGGTGGTCGAAGATATGATCAAGGCCGTGGGGCACTGATCGACCCCTTACAAGCTGTTTTTCGAGAGACGTCTACGCAGACGATTGCGCCGCCCTGATGGGGCGGCGCTTTTTTTGGGGCGTTTCACATGAAACAGTATGGCTTCACTGACTTGGAGCCGGCTGTTCTCCGGCGCCTATGCCTTGATCAGGCAGTCTAACAACGATGCCTCAGCCACGGACCAATCGGGCTTATCACTGGCCACGATCAGCTCGCAGCGTGAATCGCGCCGCCACGCGATCTCGACGGCCGAAACCTCGCCACTAACCCAGTTGAATAGCAGCCAGCCATGATCGGTATGGAACACGCCTTTACCGCGTTGCAGTTGCGGGAGTTTGCGTTCTGCGAGGTGGAGCTGCTGAAACCATTGAGCAAGGGTTTCTGCGAAGAAACGTTGCTCAGGAGGCCAGAGCCACCCACGGCTGGATTGACCGGGCTCTTGGTGCTCCTTGGTGACCGGCGCGCTAACGGTTGTCGCAGCGTCGCCGTTGGAGGCACGGCGGCTCGGCCGCGTTGGGTGCGCTGCGCTGGCGCGAAAGGCGGGGGTAGATTCAGTTGCAGGTGCATCGTCACCCAAATCCAGCAACTCGCGTGCAATCCCCCCCATGCTCGTCGTCCGCACCGCCAGCTTGGGCGGATACAGGGCCCCAGCCATCGCCAGAAAGCGATCCACGTCCTCGGCGTCCGTCCGGTCGCACTTGTTGGCAATCAGCACATCCGCCAGCGCAATCTGGTCGCGCCAGATCGCATGTGTCGTATAGCGGCTGTCGTTCAGTTGCCTCGGGTCGACCAGCGTGATCGTGGCGCGCACGTCCAGCGCGGCTTGCAGGTAAGGGTCGCGTAATACGTCGATGATGCCGGCCGGGTGGCCGAGGCCGCTGGGTTCGATCAGCAGGCGGTCGGGGCGGCGTTGGCGCAGGAGCTTGGTGAGGCTCACGCGCAGCATGGGGCTGGTGGTGCAGCAGATGCAGCCACCAGGGACTTCAACCACATTGAGCTGATCGCTGGCCGATTCAATCGCTGCACCGTCTATGCCCACTTCGCCGAACTCGTTGACCAGCACGGCCCAGAACTCGTCGGCCGGTTTCTCGGCCAGCAGCCGGCGGATGGCGGTGGTTTTGCCTACGCCCAGAAAGCCGGTGATCAGGTTCACCGGAACGCGCTGGGGGTTCATGCGTCCAGCCAGTCGAGTATCGGCTGCCATTGTTCAAGATCGCGCGCCACACGCGGGGCGGGCAGGTCGAATATGCCAAGGCCGCGTGGCAGCGTCTGCACGTAGAACTGGGTATCGCGCAGGCAGCTGAGTACGGGCAGATCAAAGCGGTCGAGAAAGTCGACCAGTTGCTGGCTGGCGCGCGTATTGGCCTTGACGCGCATGCCCACGACGCCGATCTGCACCTTGCCTTTGCGCACCTGCCTTTCCTCGGCCAAGCGGGTGAAGAAATCTTCGCTGGCCCACATATCGAAGCTCGATGGCTGCACGGGTACCAGCACCTGATCAGCGAGCTTGAGCGCGGCTTCCAGCCGCTTGCCGCGCAGGCCTGCTGCGGTGTCGAGGATGGCGATATCGCTGCCTTTGGGCGGCTTGGCGATGTCGTCCTCGTCGCAATCCCAGTGCGTAATCACGGGGAAGTGCGGCGAGCGCAGGCTCAGCCAGTGGCGAGTTGATTGCTGGCGGTCGATATCGCCCAGCAGCACCCGCTGGCGTTGCCATGCGTAGCGCACGGCCAGATTCGTGGCCAGCGTGGATTTACCCGCGCCGCCTTTGGGATTGGCGATCAGGATGGTTTTCATCGGGGATCAGGGGCGTTCGACGATGGCGGCAATGCCCATGCCGCCTGCGGTGCAGATCGAGATCAGCACGCGGCCGCTACCCTTTTGCGCCAGCAGTTTGGCGGCCACGCCGAGGATGCGTGTGCCGGTGGCAGCAAACGGATGGCCCACGGCCAGCGAGCTGCCCATCACATTGGTCTTGGCTGGGTCGATGCTGCCCAGCGGGGCAGAGAGGCCGAGGCGTTTCTGGCAGTAGTCGGCAGATTCCCAGGCGCGCAGCGTACACAGCACCTGGGCGGCGAAGGCTTCGTGGATTTCGTAGTAGTCGAAGTCTTGCAGGCTCAGGCCTGTGTCGGCCAGCAGGCGGGCGACGGCCACCGTCGGGGCCATCAGCAGGCCTTCGCCGGCGATGAAGTCGACCGAGGCTGTGCGCACATGGGTCAGGTAGGCCTGCACGGGCAGGCCGCGCTCGGCGGCCCAGGCGTCCGAGCCCAGCAGCACGGCCGATGCGCCATCGGTCAGCGGCGTGCTGTTGCCGGCCGTAAGTGTGCCCTGGCCCGAATCGCGGTCGAACGCGGGCTTGAGCGTGGCCAGCTTTTCGAGCGTGGAATCGGCGCGCAGATGGTTGTCGCGGTTCACGCCGGCGAACGGCACGATCAGATCGTTGAAAAAGCCGCTTTCATAGGCCTTGGCGGCCTTCATGTGGCTGTCGAAGGCGAGCTTGTCCTGATCGGCGCGGGCGATGCCCCATTGCTTGGCCATGATCTCGGTATGCTGGCCCATCGACATTTTCGTGCGCGGTTCCCCGGCGTTCGGTGCAAATGGCTTCAGTTCACCGAGGCCAAAGCCCTTGAAGGCAGCAAGCCGCTGGCCCAGGGTCTTGGCTTGCGAGAGTTTGACCAGGCGCTGCGCAAAGCGGCGCTGGAACACGATGGGTGCGTCGGAGGTGGTGTCGGTCCCGGCGGCGATGGCGCTGTCGATCTGCCCCAGCGCGATCTTGCCGGCCAGTTGCGCGGCGGCTTGCAGGCTGGTGCCGCAGGCCATCTGCACGGTGTAGGCGGTGCTCAGTGGCGACAGCTTGGTCGACAGCACGGCTTCACGCGTGAGGTTCCAGTCCTTGCTGTGCGAGATGACCGCCCCCGCGCCGACTTCGCCGATTTCCACGCCGGCCAGATTGCAGCGATCAGCCAGACCGTTGATGGCCCCGGCCAGCATGTCCAGATTGGTCTGCTCGGCATACAGGGTATTGGAACGGCAAAACGGAATGCGGCTGGCGCCGAGGATGGCGACGCGGCGTGCGTTGGCTTGGTACATGGAAGTCTCCCGGCGCAAAGTCGCAGTGTAGCGTGAAGCCGTCGGGGTGGTGTTACAGCGGGAGAGTGGAGCGGGCGATGGGAATCGAACCCACGGCTCTAGCTTGGGAAGCTAGGGTATTGCCATTATACGACGCCCGCTCGGACGTCCAGATTCTAGTCCAGATGGCCGCTCGGGGCCAAGCGCCAGCGCTCAGAGTGCACGGCGGTACTGGATGGCTTCGGCCAGATGCGAGGCGAGGATCAGCTCGCTATCGGCCAGATCGGCAATCGTGCGGGCTACGCGCAGGATGCGGTGGTAAGCGCGGGCTGAGAGATCCAGCCGGGTCATGGCCGTGTGCATCAGCTGCTGGCCGGCGCTGTCGAGGTATGCATGGCTATCAAGATCACGGCTGCCAAGGCGGGCGTTGTCGCAGCCTTGCCGGGCCAGCTGGCGTGCGCGTGCGGTGGTGGTACGGGCGCGGATGGCGGCACTGGATTCGCTCTGAACCGGAGTGCTCAGTTCGAGTTGCGAGACGGCGGGCACCTCGATGATCAGGTCGATGCGATCCAGAAACGGCCCCGACAGCTTGCCCTTGTAGCGGCTCACCTGATCGGGCGTGCAGCGGCAGCGGCCGTTGGGGTGGCCGGCATAGCCGCAGGGGCACGGGTTCATCGCAGCGACGAGCTGGAAGGCGGCCGGGAACTCCGCCTGACGTGCCGCGCGCGAGATGGTGATGCGGCGGTTTTCCAGCGGTTCGCGCAGCACTTCGAGCACTTTTCTGTCGAATTCGGGCAGCTCGTCCAGAAACAGCACGCCGCCGTGGGCGAGGCTGATCTCGCCGGGTCGCGGGTCGGAGCCGCCACCCACTAGCGCGACCGACGAAGCGGTGTGATGCGGCTGTCGATAAGGGCGTTGGCCGAATCGTGCCGGGTCAAACCCTTGCGAGCCCAGCGATTGCAAGGCCGCGGCTTCGAGCGCTTCGGCTTGCGCCATGGGCGGCAGCAAGCCGGGCAGACGGCTGGCCAGCATGGATTTACCGGTGCCTGGCGGGCCCACCATCAACAGCGAGTGCGCGCCCGCTGCGGCGATTTCGAGCGCGCGTTTGGCGGGGAGCTGGCCTTTGACATCGGCCAGATCGGGGTAGCCGGCAGGGGCATCGCAGGGTGGGGCCTCGGCCCTCGCCAGTGCGGTGTGACCAGCCAGATGGGCACAGACGGCGTTGAGACTGTCGGCGCCATATACGGCGGTCTCGGCAATCAATGCGGCTTCAGCTGCATTGGCGCTGGGCACGATGAAGGCGCGGCCCGCCCGGCTGGCGGCCAGCGACATGGCCAGCGCGCCACGTACCGGGCGTAGCTCGCCGGTCAGTGCCAGCTCGCCCGCAAATTCATAGTCTGCCAATGCCGCCATCGGCAGCTGATCGCTGGCCGCGAGGATGCCCAGCGCAATCGCCAGATCGAAGCGGCCGCTCTCCTTGGGCAGGTCGGCCGGGGCCAGATTCACCGTGATGCGTCGTGCCGGGAAATCGTAGCGCGCCGTCTGGATCGCCGCGCGGACACGGTCGCGGGCTTCCTTGACCTCGGTATCGGGCAGGCCAACGATGTTGAACGCCGGCAGGCCATTGGCAAGGTGCGCTTCGACGACGACTTCGGGTGCGGCAACGCCGTTCAGTGCGCGGCTGTAGAGCACGGCCAGCGACATGCGGATTCCTTGTTCAGGGCGAGTTGCGGCGGATTACAGCACGCGTACTGGACGGCGGCATCGTCAGTCCGGCGCGGCCGGGGTTGGTAAAGGCCGGTCTTGCCGCTATGTTGGTAAGCCCGACATGGATGGTTTCACGTGTTACCCACTACGCCACTCAAGATAACCCTGTGAATAGTCCCTTAGCCCCCACCATTCCTGATCGCCTGCCCGATTTCCGTAATCTGGGCGTGGTGTTGCGCGTGCTGGTGGGTGTCAACCTGATTGCACTGGCGGTAAGCCTGGCTGGGTCGGATACCTTGCCGGATGGCGGCTCGCGTTTCATGGCGGGCGCAGCCCTGCTCGAACCAGCCTTGTTGGTCCTGATGGCGATGCTGGCCGGCCTGCGCGACACCCTGCGCGCGTTGCCCTACACGGCGGGGGCCTTGCTGGTGCTACTGCTAGCCATGGGTACGGCAGGATTAAGCCACTGGGCGCTGGCCATGCTGTTTCCCACCAATGCTGCAGCCTATGGCCGCACCCTGGTGATAGCGGCGGCACTGACACTGGTGCTGCTGGGGTATTTCCGCCTGCGCGGCCGGGCGCTCTCGCCCCTGCTCACCGAAGCGCGTTTGCAGGCGCTGCAGGCTCGCATCCGCCCGCACTTCCTGTTCAACAGCCTCAACGCGGTGCTGAGCCTGATCCGCAGCGAACCGCGCAAGGCCGAGCGCGCACTGGAAGACTTGGCCGATCTGTTCCGCGTGTTCATGGCCGAGAACCGCGATCTGGTACCGCTGAAGCGCGAGGTGGAACTGGCGCGCCAGTATCTGGGTCTGGAGTCCTTAAGGCTGGGCGAACGCCTGCGGACCGAATGGCACCTGGAGAACATGCCCGGCGATGCGGCGGTGCCGCCACTGATTCTTCAGCCGTTGCTCGAAAACGCGGTCTACCATGGAATCGAGCCCTCGATACAGCCGGGGGTGATCGCAATTAATGTGTTTCGCGCAAGGAATGAGTTGCATATCGATATCCGTAACCCCTATTACAAAGAGGGGGGACGGCACCACGCCGGCAACAAGATGGCGATGGGCAATATCCGCGAGCGGCTGAGTCTGCACTTTGATGCGGAAGCCAGCCTGAAAACCACCGTAGGCAGCGACTATTATCAAGTGCATATCATCGTGCCTTACCGACCAGCGAAATCATGACCGCCACGCTCAGACTCTTTCTGGTTGACGACGAGCCGCTCGCTTTGAGCCGGCTACAGGATCTGCTGGCCGAGTGCCGCCCCAACTATCCGCATGAGGTGGTGGGTACGGCGCAGACCGGCACCGAGGCGGTGGAGAAGCTGGTGCAGCACCCTGCCGATCTGGTGCTCACCGATATCAACATGCCGGGCATGAACGGGCTGGAGCTGGCGCGCCATCTGGGCCGCCTGCATCACCGCCCGGCCGTGGTGTTCTGCACGGCGCATGATGAGTTCGCCGTGCAGGCGTTTGAAGTGCACGCGCTCGATTACCTGCTCAAGCCCATCCGTATCGAGCGCCTGGCTGCCGCGCTGGCACGGGCACGCGAGATGCCCCATGCCAACCACGACACGCTGGCGGCGCTATCGACCAGTGCACGGCGATACTTCAGTGTGGCCGAGCGTGGCCGGGTGCGGCTGGTGCCGGTGGACGCGGTGCTCTATCTCAAGGCCGAGCTCAAGTATGTGACCCTGAAAACGCGTGAGGCGGAGTTCCTGCTCGAAGAATCACTGACCCAGCTCGAAACCGAATTCGGCGAGCGCTTCCTGCGTATCCACCGCAACTGCCTGGTGGCCCGCGAGAAGCTGCTGGGCTTTGAACGCGACCATGATGAGGGTGAAGGCCACTGGGTGGCCGTGCTGGATGGCTGCGCCGACAAGTTGCCGGTCAGTCGCCGTCAGGCCCATGTGGTGCGCGAGTTCCGGCGCGCCGGTTAAGACGGGTGCATCAAGCGGGGGGGCTCAGCACCTCTGCTGTCAGCCGATCCAGATTCTGTTCATTGGCCGGGGCCACGATATGCGCGACGCCGCTGGCGACGCGTGGGTCGTCGAATACCTGCACCCAGCGAACCTGTGTACCTGTGCCGCCATCTATCGGAGCCAGTGAGATGGTGAGCCGGTAGCGCGGCTGCGATACATGCTGGATCACCAAGCGTTCGTTGAGGACGATCTCGGCAAAGCGGCTTTCGTTGGGATAGTGCTTGTTGTCCGGACCGTGCATCACATATACCCAGGCGCCTCCGGGCTCGAATTCACAGTGGCTGAACGTGTTGCTGAACCCGGCAGGCCCCCACCAGCGCGCCAGACGTGCAGGGTCGGTAAAGGCGGCAAACACGGTAGCGGGCGAGGCAGGAATGTCGCGGCGGGTGTCGAAGTGCATGGGGGCCTCGCCGCGAGCTTCAGTGGCCGCTGACGGCCTCGGCCGCTTGCAGTGAGTCCAGCGCGGGGGCAGTTTGTGTCAGCCCGGCCAGAAAACGCAGATAAACACGCGCCGTCGCCTCGGGCTTCTCCATCATCGGTACATGGCCGCAGGCAGGAATGATGGCAGCCTGCGCGTTGGCAATGCCGGCCTGGAACAGCTTGATCGAGGAGATATCCAGGACACGGTCGTCGTCGCCCCAAAGAATCAGCGTCGGAGCGCTGATCTGGGGCATGCGCTGATCCAGCCACACACGTTCGGTGAAGATCTCGTGGAACACCGCGTCCTGGTCATCCGATGCGAGTACGCGCTGGTCGATCTGGTAATCGCGCAGAAAGCCCGGCAGCCAGGGTGGGCGGTGGTAAACGAGCTTGAGCACCCGGTCGAAATCCGCCTCGTTGCGCACCAGCAGCCAGTTTTCACCGGCCATCGCGGCTTCGTAGAACGGGCTGCGCTTGGGCATATCCACACCCGCCGCGTTGAACAGGGCCAGCGAGGCAATCCGCTGCGGATAGGCCGCCGCAAAGGCCGCCGCAAAATAGCCGCCCAGTGAGTTACCGCACAGATGCACCTGTTCCAGATGCAGCATGTCGAAGAAGTCCTTGAGCCGCGCCACCTGGCGATCCAGCGAATACGATTGGCCCGGCAGGTAGCCGGTCTCGCCGAAACCGGGCAGATCGGGAATCAGGATGCGGAAATCCTTGCCCAGATGGGGTGTCATCAGCACCCAGTTGTCGCCGTCACCAGCAAAGCCGTGCAGCAACACCATGGGCGGCGCATCACGCCGTCCGGCTTCGTGGTAGACCAGCTCGAAGCCATCCACGCCGATGGTGTGACGCACATAGCCGGCGCGCTTGCGCAGCAGCGTGATTGTCAGCGTGGCCCAGTGGCGCCAGGTCAGGCCAATGCCGACGAGGACAACGCCAGCAAGGCCGACGACGAGCCACGGGTTCATGGTTTACTCTCCACTTCGTTCATTTCCGTATTCTAGCCACGTCCCCATGCAGATCGATACTTTCACAGCAAGTGATGGTGTGCGTATCACGCGCTACCACTGGCCGGTTGCTGCGCCTCGCCGGCTTGTCGTCATTGCCCATGGCATGGCCGAACACGCCGCCCGTTATGATGCGCTGGCCCGCCATCTGAACACGCATGGCTGCAGCGTGTGGGCGCTGGATCACCGGGGCCACGGTGGCAGCGCCCATGGGCGACCGGGACACTTTGCCGATGCGTCGGGCTGGGACGCCGTGGTGGGCGATCTGATCCGCTTGCTGGAGAACGTCCGCGCCAGCCATCCCGGTGTGCCCTTGGCCTTGCTGGGCCACAGCATGGGCGCCTTTGTGGCGCGCTCGCTGGTTCTGCAGCGTCCCGGCCTGATGGATGGTTTGATCCTCTCCGCGCCGGGCTTCCGCCAGGCCAGACTGGCCCGCTGGATGGGGCGCATTGCGGCCTGGGATGCTGGCCGACGCGGTGCGGACCAGCCCTCGTCCTTCTTGCGCAAGCTGGTGTTCGGCACCTTCAATCTGCGCTTTTTGCCAGCCCGCACCCCATTTGACTGGCTCAGCCGAGATCCGGCCACGGTGGATGCGTATATCGCCGATCCGCAATGCGGTTTCGATTGCACGCCGCGGCTCTGGCAGGACCTGTTCGAGGCGATTGTGGCCATGGAGGCGCGGGAAGGCAGCTTGGCCACTCTGCTGCCCGCGAGACTGTCGGTCTGGTTGATGGCCGGCTCGCACGATCCGGTCAGCATGGGTGGCAAGGGCTGCAAACAGCTGGCACAGCACTATGTCGCGCGCGGTGTGCGCGATGTGTACACCACCATCTACCCCGGCGGCCGCCACGAAATGTTCAACGAAACCAACCGCGACGAGGTCTGGCAGGCGCTGGTGCAATGGCTGGATCGGCGCTTTGATGGCAAGGCAGAGGCCGCACCATGAGCGCGCCCAGCCTGCGCACGCTGGAAGGCGTGCCCCTTGCCCAGTTGCACGAGGCCTTCATGGCCGCGTTCGCCGATTACAGCGAGCCGATACGGATGGATCAGGCCGGTTTTGCCACCTTGCTCCAACGGCGCGGCTTTGACGCGGCCTTGTCGGCCGGTGCGTTTGCAGGCGAGACGCTGGTGGCGTTCCACCTGATCTGCAAGGGCGAACACGGTGGCCGGCCCTCGGCCTACGACACCGGCACCGGTGTATTGCCGGCTTGGCGCGGCCAGCGCTTGAGCCAAGCCCTGTTCACCCAACTTCTACCGATCTGGCAAGCCGCGGGTCTCACGCAATGCGTGCTGGAAGTCATCGATACCAACACGCCGGCACGGCGCAGTTACGAAGCCTGCGGTTTTGCACCCGTGCGCCGCTTTGATTGCTTGACCCTGCCCATCCTGCCACCCGATGCACTGCCTGCCGGCGTGCAGCTGCGCGAAGTCAGTGCCGCCGCTGTGCCGGCGGCATGCCTGGCTTGGCTGGCGGAAGCCCCTAGCTGGCAGAACAGCCCGGCCTCGCTGGCGCGCAGCCCGCGACCCTTTGTGCAGCTGCGACAGGAGAGCGACGGCCGGCCGCTGGCCATCGGCGTACTCCATCCCGATACCGGCGATGTGCCGCTGTTTGCCGTGCGTCCTGAAGCCCGCCGCCTGGGGTTGGGCACCGCCCTGATTGCCAGCCTGCGGGGTCGCTCTACCAAGCCGCTGCGTTTCATCAATCTGACCGAGGGCAGCGCTTCGGTGGCTTTGCTGCAAAGGCTCGGGGCGGAAATCAATGCGCGCCAGTTCGAGATGATCTGGCGCTGGGATTGAATCAGCCGCGCTTGAACAACGCCAGCGCCAGCTCGCGCTGCACGGCGTGGTCCACTACCGGCTCGGGATAGTCCACCCCCAGCCGCACGCCGGCGCCGGCCAGCTCGATCGGTCGGGCCAGCCATGGCGCATGCAGCGCCTTGGTGGGCAGCTTGGCCAGTTCGGGCACATAGCGGCGGATGAACTTGCCCTCGGCGTCGAACTTTTCACTCTGGCTGACCGGGTTGAAGATGCGGAAGTACGGCTGTGCATCGCAACCTGTGCTCGCGGCCCATTGCCAGCCGCCGTTGTTGGCGGCTAGATCAAAGTCGATCAGCTTTTCGGCAAAGTAGCGCTCGCCCCAGCGCCAATCAATCAGCAGATCCTTGACCAGAAAACTCGCCGCCACCATGCGCAGGCGGTTGTGCATGAAGCCGGTCTGGTTCATCTGCCGCATGGCGGCATCGACGATCGGGTAACCCGTGCGGCCCTCGCACCAGGCGGCGAAGAGGTCCTCGTTGTTGGGGAAGGGCAGTGCCTCGTATTCGGGCTTGAAGGCGTGTTCGACCACATCGGGCCGGTGGTAAAGGATCTGGTGATAGAAGTCGCGCCAGATCAGCTCGCCCAGCCAGCCCAGGCTCCCGGCAGTCTGACGATCCCAAGCCGCACTGGCCAGCTGGCGGATCGAGGTCGTACCAAAACGCAGATGTACCGAGAGATACGACACGCCCTTGATTGCCGGGTAGTCGCGTGCGTCCTTGTAGCGGTCGATGCGATCGCAAAAGTCTTCGAAAAGCGCCGATGCACCTTCCGGCCCCGGCTGCACGCCCAGCGCCAGCAGATTGGTGCGTGCAAAGCCCAGTGCTTCCAGGCTGGGCAGAGGTTCGGGCACGCGCTTGGCTAAAGCGTCCAGATAGCGCTCCACCGGGTAGCTGCGCAGATAGAACGGGCTCAGCTGCTTGTACCAGGCGTTCTTGTACGGCGTGTACACGCTGAAATAGCGGCCGGCCTGGGTCAGCACCTCGTCGCGCTCGAAGATGACCTGGTCTTTGAAGGTGTGGAAATCGATACCCTGTGCTGCCAGTGCGGCTTGGACCTGTGCATCGCGCGCGATGGCGGCGGGCTCGTAATCGTGATTGGTGTACACCGCCTGCGCGCCCAGTTCGCGCGCCAGTTGCGGCAAGGCCTCGGCCGCCACGGCGTGGCGCACGAGCAGATCGCTGCCGCGAGCCTGCAACTGTCGCTTGAGCGCGTCTATCGTTTCCCAGATGAACTCCACGCGCCGGTCGGCACGCGGCAAGGCATCGAGAATGGCACGATCAAACACGAAGACCGGGATGACGGCAGCAGACTGCTTGAGCGCATGAAACAGCGCAGCATGGTCGTGCAGGCGCAGGTCGCGGCGCAGCCAGACCAGGGCAGTGGTGTAATGCGGCATGGTGTGTCCATGTTTTGTACGGTTCATTTAGTTTAACCCGCCCGGGTCGGTCGCGCAGCACAGCCCGGCAGGCGGCAAACACGTATGCGATAATTCCCCTTATGGAAACCATCAACCTGAGTCGCCAGTTCCTGATTGCCATGCCGGCCATGGCCGACCCGCTGTTTGCGCGGGCGCTCGTGTTCGTCTGCGATCACAGCGATCAGGGCGCGATGGGCGTGATCGTCAATCGCCCACTGGGCATGGATGTGCGTACCCTGTTCGAGCAGGTCGATATCGAGCTCAAGCGCGAAGACGTGGCCGGGCAGGAAGTCCACTTCGGCGGCCCGGTGCAGACCGACCGTGGCTTTGTGCTGCACCAGCCGCTGGGTAACTGGCAATCCACGCTGGCCGTAGAAGATGATCTGGGTCTCACCACGTCCAAGGATGTGTTGTTGGCCGTGGGTGATGGCGAAGGCCCGGACCGCATGTTCATCACGCTGGGCTACGCAGGCTGGGAAGCCGGCCAGCTCGAAGGCGAGCTCGCACAGAACGCCTGGCTGACCGTGGAAGCCGATATCGAACTGATCTTCCAGCTGCCCGCCGAAAAGCGCTACGACGCGGCGCTGGGTTTGCTGGGCATCGATATGGCCATGCTGTCGGATACGGCGGGGCACGCTTGAGCGGCTACGTGCTGGCCTTCGACTTCGGCGAGGTCCGCATCGGCGTGGCCGGCGGCAGCATGGAACTCGGTATCGCCACCCCGTTGGCTACGGTAACGGGGGCCGGCAATGATGAAAAATTTGCGGCCATCGGCAAGCTGATCCAGGAGTGGCAGCCGACTCAGCTGGTCGTTGGCCTGCCCAGCCATCTTGATGGCACGGAACACGAACTGAGCCGCCTCAGCCGCACCTTCGCCAATCGCCTCAACGGCCGCTTCGGCCTGCCGGTGGCACTGGTGGACGAGCGGCTGACCTCGGTCGAAGCCGACAGCCTGCTGAGCGAGGCGCAGACCTTCGGCAAAAAGCGCAAGGCGGCGCTTGATCAGGTGGCGGCGATGCGGATTTTGCAGTGCTGGTTTGACCAGCCTGCGTCGTAAGCCATGCAGACCTGCCTAGCAACGCGCCCGTTTGCCCAGGCTGATGCAAAGGCTGTGTCTGGCCTGCTCGACCAGCTCGGCTACCCGGTCGAAAGCGAATCGCAGGTACTGGCACGTTACGCCGACCTCGCCGGTGATGATAAACAGGCCGTGCTGGTCGCCGAATGCGCAGGCAAGGTCGTTGGACTGATCCACATGGCACGGGTGTACCTGCTGGCCTCCGACGGTTATGTGGAAGTGCATGCGCTGGTGGTAGACGAAGCCGCGCGCGGCATGGGCGTGGGTGCCCGGCTGCTGGACGCGGCAGAGGTCTGGACCCAGCGCTTCGGCAATTTGCGCGTGCGTCTCGGTTCGGGTGTGCATCGCCTAGAGGCACACCGGTTTTACGAACACCTAGGGTATACAAAGCGGCCCGGCTTCACGTTTGAGAAGCGCCTGACGGCCGCGGCAATCTGAAAGGCATCGGACGATGTACAACCCCCAACTCAACCGCCACGGCGAGCTGATCCACCTGCTCAGCACCGAAGGCCTGCCTGCCGCGATCCTGCGGCGCATACTCGACCGCGCGGCGACCTATGTGGCCGCCGGCGAGCAGGGCGAGAAGAAGCACGGCGATCTGGCCGGCAAGAGCGTGTTCAATCTGTTCTTCGAGAACTCCACGCGCACCCGCACGACTTTCGAGATTGCCCAGAAGCGCCTCAGCGCCGATGTGCACAGCCTCAATATCCAGGCCAGTTCCACGGCCAAGGGTGAGACGCTGCTCGATACGATTCACAACCTCGAAGCGATGGGCGCGGACATGTTTGTGGTGCGCCACGCCGAATCGGGCGCGCCCTTCCTGATCGCCAAGCATGTGCAGCCCGGTGTGGCCGTGGTCAACGCCGGTGACGGCCGCCACGCGCACCCGACGCAGGCGCTGCTCGATATGTACACGATCCGCCACTACAAGGGCGATTTCCAGAACCTGACCGTGGCGATTGTCGGTGACATCCTGCACAGCCGCGTGGCGCGCTCGCAGATTCATGCGCTGACCACGCTGGGCGTGCCCGAAGTGCGCGTGATCGGCCCCAAGACGCTGCTGCCGCGCGATGTCGAACAACTCGGCGTGCGCGTGTTCCATGATCTGCGCGAGGGCCTCAAGGGCGTGGACGTGATCATCGCCCTGCGTCTGCAGAACGAGCGCATGCACGGCGCGCTGCTGCCCAGCGCCAACGAATTCAACCAGTGCTACGGCCTGAGCCGCGACACGGTGGCACTGGCCAAGCCTGACGCCATCGTCATGCACCCCGGCCCGATGAACCGCGGGGTGGAAATCGACTCCGCGGTGGCCGACGGCCCGCAATCAGTCATCCTCAACCAAGTCACTTTCGGCATTGCGGTACGCATGGCCGTGATGAGCCTGCTTTCGGAGGCCCGCGCATGACCACGTCCCTGCACCTCAAGAACGGCCGCGTGATCGACCCGGCCAGCGGCCTCGATACGGTCGCCGATGTCTTCATTGCCGACGGCAAGATCGCCGCCATTGGCACTGCCCCGGCCGGCTTTGCCGCCGGCAGCGCCATCGATGCCTCGGGCCTGACCGTGATGCCGGGTCTGGTCGATCTGGCTGCGCGCCTTGGCGAGCCCGGTGGCGAACACAAGCACAAGCTGCGCTCCGAGCTGCAAGCAGCCGTGGCCGGCGGCGTGACCACGCTGTGCGCCATGCCCGACACCAAGCCCGCGCTTGATCAGCCCAGCCTCGTGCAGATGCTGCGCCAGAAGGCCGATGCGCTGGGTCTGGCGCGTGTGCTCCCCGTAGGTGCATTGACGCGTGGCCTCGACGGCAAGGAACTGACCGAATTCGCCAAGCTAGCCGGCGCCGGCTGCGTGGCGTTTACCCAGGCCGACAAGCCGCTGCCCGACCACCGCGTCCTGCTGCGTGCCATGCAATACGCGGCCACCTTCGGCCATACGCTGCGCCTGCGTCCGCAGGATGTGAGCCTGGCCGAAGGCGGCGTGGCCCACGAAGGCCAGGTCGCCACGCGGCTTGGTTTGCCACCGGTGCCGGCTGTGGCCGAAACCGTGGCGATCTCGACCATCGTGATTCTGATGAAGGACAGCGGTGCCCGCGTGCATCTGGAGCGCGTGTCCACGCGTGAAGGCCTGGAAATGATTGCTGCGGCACGCGCCTACGGTTTGCCGCTGAGCTGCGATGTGAGCATCAACCATGTGCATCTGGCCGATATCGACATCGGCTATTTCGACAGCAATATGCGCCTGAGCCCGCCGCTGCGCGGCGTGAGCGACCGCGATGCGATCCAGCACGGCCTGCTCGACGGCACGATTGCCGCGATCTGTTCTGACCACAACCCGGTCGGCAACGACGACAAGCTGGTCCCGTTTGGCGAAGCCAAGCCGGGCGCCACCGGTCTGGAACTGCTGCTGTCGATGACGCTGGCCTGGGCCGAGCAAAAACATGTGCCGCTGCCGCAGGCGCTGGCCAAGATCAGCAGCGCGCCGGCCGCGTTGATGGGTCTGCCTGCAGGCCAACTGGCGGTGGGTGCGCCGGCGGATATCTGCGTGTTCGATCCCTACGCCAACTGGCGCGCCACGCCGGAGAATTTGCGTTCGAGTGGCAAGCACACCCCGTTTGCAGGGATGGAATTGCGTGGCAAAGTTCGCTACACCTTAGTGGGTGGCGAGGTGGTTTATCGTCAGGATGCTTGACTCAAGCAAACGCTTGATTGAAATTGCGGTTTGTCCGCTCTCCAACCGATACAAGGAACGTCTCATGTCCGATCTCGACGCCAAGTTCAAAACCGCTGCTGAAGATGTCACCAAACTGTCCGAAGCGCCCGACAACTCGGTCAAGCTCAAGCTCTACGCGTTGTTCAAGCAGGCTTCCGAGGGCGACGTGAAGGGCGACAAGCCCGGCATGTTCGACTTCGTGGCCGGCGCCAAGTACAACGCCTGGGCCGAGCTGGCCGGTACCGATTCCGATACCGCCAAGCAGAAGTACATCGACCTGGTCGAAGCGCTGAAGGCCAAGGAATAAGCGTTTCACCACGCCATTAAAAGCCGACCTCCGGGTCGGCTTTGTGCTTTCTGGCGCAGACGGATCTCGTGGTAGGGTGCAATAAGGCGTAGCCGCATTGCTCCGCTTCATGGCCGAGGATTAGGTGCAATACGCTGCGCTTATTGCACCCTACGCTTCACGTACGGGTCGGGATTTGATACCCGGCCTGCCGCCATGCCATCATCCGCGCCAGCTTCCCCTTGTTTGCCACCATGACCGACCAGACTGATCTCCCGCTAGACGACGAACTGCCCGAGGAAACCGAGGCCGAGGCACCTGCCACGGCAGGCGGTAATGGCGAGCACCTGCCGCCGCCACCGAGCCTCAGCGACTTTGCCGGGGCCGATACGGTGCCGCTGGGCCGCTATGCGGAGCGTGCCTATCTGGAATACGCGGTCTCTGTGGTCAAGGGCCGGGCGCTGCCCGAAGTGGCTGACGGCCAGAAGCCCGTGCAGCGGCGCATCCTTTACGCGATGCACGAGATGGGCCTGGGCGCGGTGGCCAAGCCGGTCAAATCGGCGCGTGTGGTCGGTGAGGTGCTGGGTAAATTCCACCCGCACGGTGATAGCTCGGCCTACGAGGCCATGGTGCGCATGGCGCAGGACTTTTCCCTGCGCTATCCGCTAGTGGATGGCCACGGCAACTTCGGCTCGCGCGATGGTGACGGCGCGGCGGCCATGCGCTACACCGAAGCGCGGCTGACCAAGATTGCCGAGCTGCTGATGTCGGAAATTGACATGGGCACCTCGGACTTCGTCCCCAACTACGATGGTGCGTTCCAAGAGCCCAAGCTGCTGCCGGCGCGTCTGCCCATGCTGCTGCTCAATGGCGCATCGGGCATTGCCGTGGGCATGGCGACGGAGATGCCGCCGCACAATCTGGCCGAAGTAGCCGAAGCCGCGGTGGCGCTGATCAAGCAGCCCAAGCTGGAAATTGCCGACCTGCTCGATATTGTCCGCGGCCCGGATTTCCCCGGTGGCGGGCAGATCATCTCCAGCCGCGAGCAGATCTTGGCGGCCTACGAGAGTGGTCGCGGTTCGCTGGCTGTGCGTGCGCGCTGGAAGATCGAGGATCTGGCACGCGGCCAGTGGCAGCTGGTGATTACCGAACTGCCGCCCAATACATCGAGCCAGCGCGTCCTCGAAGAGATCGAAGATCTCACCAACCCCAAGATCAAGAAGGGCAAGAAGGCGCTCACGCAGGAACAGGTGCAGCTCAAGCAGCTGTTGCTGAGCCAGCTCGACACGGTGCGCGACGAATCGGGCAAGGATGTCACGGTGCGTCTGGTGTTCGAGCCCAAGAGCCGTACCCAGAACCCCGAAGAATTCGCCAATCTGCTGCTCACGCACACCAGCCTGGAAGGCAGCGCCAGCATCAATATGGTGGCGATCGGTCTGGATGGCCGGCCGCAGCAAAAGAACCTCAAGCAGCTGCTCAGCGAGTGGATCGCGTATCGCTTTGCCACCGTGACGCGCCGCACCCGGCACCGGTTGGGTCAGGTGGACGACCGCATCCATATTCTTGAAGGCCGGATGGTGGTGTACCTCAATATCGACGAGGTGATCCGCATCATCCGCGAGAGCGACGAGCCCAAATCGGCTTTGATGGCGCGCTTCAACCTGAGCGAGCGTCAGGCCGATGATATCCTCGAGATCCGCTTGCGCCAGCTGGCCCGGCTCGAAGGCATCAAGATCGAGCAGGAACTGGCCAAGTTGCGCGAAGAAAAGGCCGAACTCGAACACCTGCTGGCCGATGGCAACGCCATGCAGCGGCTCATCATCAAGGAAATCCAGGGCGATGCCAAAACCTTTGGCGACGCGCGCCGTACCCTGATCGAGGCCAAGGAGCGGGCGACGGTCACGGCCACCGTGGTGGATGAGCCGCTGACGGTGATTCTCTCGGAAAAGGGCTGGATACGTGCCCGCAGTGGCCACGGTGTCGATACGCAGAACCTCGGTTTCAAGGAAGGCGACAAGCTGATGGCGGCGCTGGAGTGTCGCTCGGTCGATACGGTGGTGCTGTTCGGCTCCGATGGCCGCATCTACAACGTGGCCGCCGCCAGCCTGCCTGGCGGGCGTGGCGATGGCGTCCCGGTGGCAACGCTGATCGAACTGGCTGCCAAGAGCCGCGTGGTGCAGCTATTGGTCGCCAAACCCGATGCCGGCGTGCTGATTGCCGGTGCTTCGGGTTATGCCTTCCACTGCGAATTCAAGGACCTGATGACACGCCAGAAGGCCGGCAAGGCTTTTGTCTCGCTCGACGAGGGCGAAGAGCTGGTCAAGGTGACCACGTTTGCGCCACGTGAAACCAATCTCGTCTGCTGTCTCTCCATGTCGGGCCGCCTGCATGCGTTTGCGCTCAGCGAACTCAAGGCCTTGGGCGGCGGTGGTCGCGGCATGATCGCCATGGCGCTCGACGAGGGCGATATGCTGTCCGCTATCACCATCAGTGATGGAGAAACCTTGGTGCTCAACGGCACTGGCCGCGGTGGCAAGCCGATGAGCCTGACCTTTGATGCGAATGATCTGGCGCCCTATATCGGCAAGCGGGCCAAGAAGGGCAAGCCGCTGGTCAGCGGGCTCAAGCTGGCGGGCTTCTAGCACGCATCCCTGCGCGCATCGCGGCGAGCCGCATTTCATCGCGGCCAGCTGCGCTGTGTCGCAGGCAGGCTGTCCGGCGCAGGGCGCTTGGCCACAATGGCCTCATCACGAACCCGAGGAATTCCAGCATGCGCTCCATTCTGATTGCCAGCCTGATGTTAGGCGCCACGGTATGTACCCAGGCCGAGACGGTGAAGGGCAACGGCAAGGTCAAGGAAGAAGTCCGCGAAGTGGCCGATTTCCAGAGTATCCGCAGCGAGGGTGCCTGGAGCTTGGATGTGCGGGTCGGCCCGGCACCCTCCATCCGGATCAAGGCTGATGACAATCTCTTGCCGCTGATCCAGACGGTGGTCGAAAAGAATGAGCTCACCATCCGCCTCAAGGAGGATGTCGGTGTGCGTTTGCGCGATGGCAGCAGTCTGCGCATCGAAGTGACCGTGCCCAAGCTCTCGGCTTACACCCATGAAGGCGCGGGCAAGACGGCATTCCACGACCTTCACGGTGAAGGATTTGCCCTGAAGTACGAGGGTGCCGGCCTGATCACCGCAACCGGCAAG
The DNA here is from genome assembly GCF_027257935.1 of Chitinimonas sp. BJYL2. Classification (NCBI taxonomy): domain Bacteria; kingdom Pseudomonadati; phylum Pseudomonadota; class Betaproteobacteria; order Neisseriales; family Chitinibacteraceae; genus Chitinimonas; species Chitinimonas sp. BJYL2. The sequence goes on from NZ_JANZKW010000001.1 coordinate 1,046,797, forward strand.
GTCGATAACGTGGATATCAATGCAGAAGGCGCCGGCGCGATCGATTTCGATGCGCTCAAGGCCCGCAACGTCACGGTCAAGCTCGAGGGCATCGGTTCCGTGAGCGTGTATGCCAGCGAGGCGCTGCGCGCCGACGTGGAAGGCATCGGATCGCTAACCTACTACGGCAAGCCCGCCAAGGTCAGCAAGAGCGTATCGGGCATCGGTACTGTCCGCGCAGGCGACTGAGCCGCACCGGGAACACCGTATCGAGCACACCGGCCACCCTTTGCCCGGCGCAATGGGTGGCCTGCGCCCCTGGCAGGCCCGGCTATAGTGACTGGGCAAGCCAATGCGGGAGTGGGCAATGCCGTGGATGCGGGTTTTCTTGCTATGCCTGTTGCTGGGTCAGCCTGTCTGTGCCCAAGAGGTGCTGCGCATCTTCTCGTGGCCGGGCTATGTCACCCCCGCTGATCTGGAGCAGGTGAACCGTCTGTATGCCGCGCGCGGACTGGCGGTGCGGGCCGAGCTGATTACGCCGTATGCGGAGGGGCCGGAACAGATGTTCAAGGTCATGCGCGAAGGCCGGGCCGATGTCAGCTTCCTCACCCTCAATTACCTGCAGATGCAGCAGGGCCGCACGGCACGACTACTGCAGCCGATCAATCCGCGACGGTTGAGCAACTATGCCCGTTTGCGCCCTGAGCTGACGCGCCTCCCCATGGGCATGACCGGGGATCGGCCGCTGTACGTCCCGTTTGGTGGTGGTGCCTACGGCATCTGGGCCAATATGGACCAACTTCGGCCAGAGGCCCTGCCACGACGTCTCACGGATCTGCTGGAACCGCGCTGGACGGGCAAGCTTTCCCTGACCAGCGGCCAGGTGCAACCCAATGTCGCGCTCGCGTTCTTGGCCGTGGGTTTGCCGCCTTTCGAGCTGGACAATCTGGTCCAGCGCGGCCAGCGGGTGTCTGCCCGCCAGTATCTGCTCAGCGGCGAACCGCGCCGCTTCCTGCATGCGCTTTATCGTCAGGTCGGGCAGTTCTGGGTCAGCGAGCCGCGCTTTGATCAGGGCGCCCTGCTGGTGGCGAGCTATGGGCCGGAGATTGCCGGCTTGCGCGCACGAGGGCAGCACTGGGCGCTGGTCCGCTTTGCCGAGGGGCATACCGTGTGGCTGGATACCATGAACATCCTTGCGCGCGTGCGCGGTGCCAAGCTCGATGCCGCCTACCTGTTTATCGACCACATGCTCTCCGACCCGGTCCAGCGGCGCGTTGTTGAAGGCCTCAGCATGGTGGCCGTCACCACCTCGGTGAAAAATCCTCTGCTGGAGGCCGATCCGTCGTTCTTCCGCGCAGACCACTTCTGGCCGCCCTACGACTCGCTGGCGGATAACCTGATGCGCACTTTGTCGGACGAGGCCATGCGCAAGCGGGCCAGCGAGCCGGCGCCTGCCGGGGTAATCCCCTCCACGCCTTCGCGTAGCCGCTGATTTCTGAGACAATTCAAGCCTTTGCATGCGGCATGGGGGTTTCCCATGCCGTTCTGTTTTCCGGGCCACCATGAGTACTTCGCTGCGCATCACTGAAATCTTCCATTCGCTGCAAGGCGAGACCAGCCGGCTGGGCCTGCCGACGGTGTTCGTGCGGCTCACTGGTTGTCCGCTGCGCTGCGGTTATTGCGATAGCGCCTACGCGTTTCATGGCGGCGAGCGGATGAGCATCGCCGCCATCGTCGAGGCCGTAGCACAGTACGGCACGCCCTATGTGTGTGTGACCGGCGGCGAGCCGCTGGCACAGGCGGGTTGCCTGGACTTGCTGACCCGGCTCTGTGATGACGGCTATTCGGTGAGCCTGGAAACCAGCGGCCATCTGCCCATCGAGGTGGTGGACCCGCGGGTATCGCGGATTGTCGATATCAAGACCCCCGGTTCGGGCGAGGTCGACAAGAACCTGTGGGCCAATCTCCAGCACCTGAACGGCAACGACGAACTCAAGTTCGTGCTGGTGCATCGCCATGATTACGAATGGGCGCGAGATCTGCTGCTGGACAACCAGCTGCACCGGCTTTGTCCGGTGATATTCAGCCCGGTATGGGAGTCGCTGCCACCGCGTGAATTGGCGGAGTGGGTGTTGGCAGACCGATTGCCCGTGCGTGTGCAGGTGCAGCTGCACAAGATCCTGTGGGGCGATAAGCCCGGCGTGTGAACGGGGCGCCCCGCACGCGGGTCGGGCTTTAGCGTGGTTTCAGCTGCGTGCGATCAGTGCGAGTCGCGGGCCTGAACCAGAGTTCCGGCCGGTGCATGGGTGCGGCTTCGGCAGGGAAGTCCGGGTTCTCCAGCTCGATGATGCGGCGCTTGGGTATCTCCAGCCGCTTGAGTGTTTCGCCGTATTGTTGCTGGAAGAGGCGTTCGAAGCTGCCATCGGCAATGGCGAGATTGAGCCCCTTCTCGATCCGCTGAGCCAGCGCCACGTTATCGCGGTGGACAAAGAAGTACATCGCACCGGGGTAATAGATGGCGATGTGCGGGTCGAGCATGATGCCCTCGTGCCCGTGGTCCTTGATTTCCCAGAACACTTCGCTGGCCGCACGCGGGAAATAATCGATGCGGCCCAGTTTCAGCATCTTGAACAGGCCGGGATAGTGCGAGACGGCCTCCACCTCAAGCCGGTTGGCCCGGAGTATTGCGGTATCCGGCCAATCGTGACCCTGGCCTGCCCTAAGCGCAGCCAGATCGGCCGCGCGGCGGACATCGCGCAGCAGGTCGGGTTTTTGTTCGCTGACCAGTGCAAAGCGCCAGCCGTTAAGACCTTTGGTGATCGGAATCCGGATGGGCAGCAACTGTTTCTCGCGCTCGCGCGAGGTGACGGTCCAGACCACATCAATATCGCGGCCTGCCTGTAGCTGCGCCAGCAAGCGCGCCTGCGGCATCCACAGGCTTGCAGCTTGCAGCGTATCCCCGGCCCCTGCCTTCTGCAGTGCCAACGTCAGCAGGCGCAGATGGTACTGCCGCGCATTGTCGTCATTGGGCGGCGGCTTGGGGTAGCGAACCGTAGCGCATACGGCCTCACCCCCCAGCATCAGCATCAGGCTGAGCAGGAAGGGGCGGACCCGGCTGGCGGCGTGGTGGATTCGTAATCGGGACATGGTTTGCTTTACGATACCGGGTCGCCGCGACCTTGTCGTTTCGCGGCGCAACAAATGATCGGGGTTTGATGATGAATGCTAAAGCAGTGATCCTGCTCTCGGGCGGGCTGGACTCCGCCACCGTGCTGGCGATGGCCCGTAGCCAGGGCTTTGAGACCTACTGCCTGAGTTTCGATTATGGCCAGCGTCATAATGCCGAGCTGGCCGCTGCGCGCCGTGTGGCCACGTCCCTCGGCGCTGCCGCGCACCATGTGGCCAAGATCGATCTGGCCGCGTTTGGCGGTTCGGCACTGACTGATGCGACCATCGCTGTACCCGTCGATGGCGTGGTGGAAGGCGAAATCCCGGTCACCTACGTCCCGGCCCGCAACACCATCATGCTGAGCTTTGCACTGGGTTGGGCCGAGGTGCTGGGCGCCCGCGACATTTTCATCGGCGTGAATGCGGTGGATTACTCGGGCTACCCCGATTGTCGGCCTGAGTACATTTCCGCCTTCGAAGCCATGGCCCGTCTGGCCACCAAGGCCGGGGTCGAGGGTGAGGAGCTGCATGTCCGTACACCCTTGATCCGTCTGAGCAAGGCCGAGATCATCCAGGCCGGCACGGCACTGGGGGTGGATTATGCACAGACCGTATCGTGCTATCAGGCTGATACGGCAGGCCACGCCTGCGGTGTGTGTGATGCCTGTCGTCTACGCCAGGCAGGCTTTGCTGCCGCAGGCATCGTCGACCCAACCCGCTACGCCTGATTCTGTGCCTGCAACGTGATGGTTTCGGGTGGGCGCAGGAAACCACGCAGCCAGGCCAAGGCCTCGGCCTCTCGCGAGAAGGCTTGGCAGGGATAGGGTGGATGACGAAAGCGCAGGTACAGTTTGGCGGCTTGCATGGCCAAGGCATTGCTCATGACCATGCCCACCGCCAGTGTGACTTCGCAGATTTCCGGCCCGCTGCCGAAGACCTCGGCTTCGGTGGTGCCGGCCATCACACCCTGCCCGAAGATCATCACCGGCACCGGATACACCCCGATGGCCAGATGCTGTTCCAGCGCCGAGCGCATCGATGCCTCATCGATACGGGGGCGATAACCGTAGTCCACGCGCAGGATGCCGTCGTCGCCGAGCCAGACTTTGGGAGGAATGATGCGTTGCATCACCTCATTGAAGTTCAAGCCGGCCGTTGCCACAAGCGCCAATAGATACGCAGCCCCAGCAAAAGCGCCAGCACGGCACCGTAAAGCAGCGGTTCGCTCAGGTCGCGTTTCACCAGCCACAGGTAGTGCAGCACGCCCAGCACCCCCACCACATAAACCAGCCGATGCAGCAACCCCCAGCGTCGCTTGAGCCGCCGCATCATGGCGTCGGTCGAGGTCAAGGCCAGCGGAATCAGCAGCAGGAAGGCCGCAAAACCCAAGGTGATGAAGGGCCGCTTGAACACATCGCGCACGATGGCTGCAGCGTCGAAGAACTGGTCGAGCCAGATATACGTTGTGAAATGCAGGCAGGCGTAGAAGAACGCAAACAGCCCCAGCATGCGGCGCAGGCGGATCAGCGCGTTGTGGCCCGTCAGCCGCCTTAGCGGGGTGATGGCGAGTGTCAGCAGCAGCATCACCAGCGTCCAGGTGCCGGTGGAGCGCGTGATGAATTCGATCGGGTTCACGGCCATGCCGCTGAGCACGATCCAGCTGGCGCGGGCCAGCGGCAGCAGGCAGGCAATGAACAGGGTGGCTTTGATATAAGCGAGCGTACGGTTGGTCATGCTGCTTTGGTCGTTCGACGAAGACACGTCTGACGGCATAATGCCCCATTTGTTGCCTCGTCTCGCTTCCGGGTTCCCCATGCAAAGCTGTATCGCCTCTGCCTCGCGTCTGGTCGTCAAAGTCGGCTCGTCCCTGGTCACCAATGATGGTCGCGGTCTGGATCACGCCGCACTGAGCCGTTGGGCGGCCGAAATCGCGCCGCTGGTGCGCAGTGGCAAGCAGGTGGTGCTGGTCAGTTCGGGCGCGATTGCCGAAGGCGTGGCCCGGCTGGGCTGGCCCAAGCGGCCCAAGGCGTTGCACGAGCTGCAAGCCGCCGCCGCTGTGGGGCAGATGGGTCTGGTCGAAGCCTACGAGCGCTGCTTCCGTGCCCATGGTCTCAAGACCGCGCAGATTCTGCTCACGCACGAAGACCTGGCCGACCGCACGCGCTACCTGAATGCGCGCTCCACGCTGCTGACCCTGCTGGTGCTGGGTGTGATTCCCATCATCAACGAGAACGACACGGTCTCCACCGACGAGATCAAGGTCGGTGACAACGACACGCTGGGTGCGCTGGTCACCAATCTGATCGATGCCGACGCACTGGTGATCCTCACCGACCAGCGCGGCCTCTACGACAGTGACCCGCGCAAGAACCCGGATGCGCGCTTCATTAGCGAGTACCAAGCCGGCAAGCCCGAACTGGAAGCCATGGCTGGTGGCGCAGGTTCCAGCGTAGGTACCGGCGGCATGTACACCAAGATCATCGCCGCCAAGCGCGCCGCCCGCAGCGGCGCGAGCACGGTGATTGCCTCAGGCCGTGAAGACAAGGTGCTGACGCGCCTGGCCGCCGGTGAAGCCATCGGCACCCAGCTGACGGCACCCGAAAGCCGTCTGGCCGCACGCAAGCAGTGGCTGGCCGATCATTTGCAGGTACGCGGCGAGCTGAGGCTGGATGCCGGCGCGGTGCGGGCGCTGCGCGAGCAGGGCACCAGCCTGCTGCCAATCGGCGTGGTGGCGGTGGAGGGCGAGTTCCTGCGCGGCGAGATCGTCCGCTGTGTGGGGCCGGACAGCGCGGAAGTGGCGCGGGGGCTGGTCAACTACGCGGCGACCGATGCGCGGCGCATCCTCAAGTTGCCGACCAGCCAGATCGAGGCGGTGCTCGGGTTCATTGATGAGCCTGAGTTGATCCACCGCGATAATCTGGTGCTGCGCTGAGCGGCTACCTTGCGCTGTATCAAGCGCGGTGCACGACTTGATGCTGTAAATCGCTGTTTCTTCGAGTAAAATCGCCATCGCGCTGACCGGTATCGGTCGGCGCGTTGTTTTTAGCCTCTCAGGAATTCAGCATGTCCGGTCCCATCGTTGTTGCCGCGCTTTACCAGTTTGTCACCCTGTCCGATTACGTCGAGCTGCGCACACCGCTGCGCGATGCGATGGTCGAGTTCGGTATCAAGGGCACGCTCTTGCTAGCGCAGGAAGGCATCAACGGCACCGTGTCGGGCACGCGTGAGGGCATCGACAGCCTGCTGGGCTGGCTCAAGCGCGATGCGCGTTTTGCCGGGCTCGATCACAAGGAAAGCTACTGTGACGCGCATCCGTTCTACCGCACCAAGGTCAAGCTCAAGAAAGAGATCGTGACGCTGGGCGTGGACGGCGTAGACCCCAACAAGGCGGTGGGTACCTATGTGGAGCCCGAAGACTGGAACGCGCTGATCAGCGATCCGGAAGTGCTCTTGATCGATACGCGCAATGATTACGAGGTGGCCATCGGCACCTTCAAGGGCGCGATCGACCCAAAAACCACCACGTTCCGCGAATTCCCCGAATACGTGAAGCAACACTTCGACCCCAAGCGGCACAAAAAGGTCGCCATGTTCTGCACTGGCGGCATCCGCTGCGAAAAGGCGTCGAGCTATATGCTGGGCGAGGGTTATGCCGAGGTATTCCACCTCAAGGGCGGCATCCTCAAGTATCTGGAAACCATGCCCAAGGAGCAGAGCCTGTGGGAAGGCGACTGCTTTGTGTTCGATCAGCGCGTCAGCGTGGGCCACGATCTGGAGCCCGGTGAATACACGCTGTGCTACGGCTGCGGCGAGCCCGTGTCAGCGGCTGACCGTGCGGGTGACAAGTTCGAGAACGGCGTGCGCTGCCCGCGGTGCTGGGACAGTCTCAGCGAAGAGACCTTGAAGAGCGCGCGTGAACGCCAACATCAGATCGATCTGGCCAAGGCGCGCGGCGAACCGCATCCATTGGGTTTTGATGCGCGGCAGGCACGGCGCGAGGGCTGAACCCGACGCCTAGCGTACAGGCAGCAGCGGGCAAGCTTGGTTCAGCCGGATTTGCAGATCGGCGCGCAGCGCTGCCAGTTCGGCCATCTTTGCCTCCACCACGGCGAGCTTGCTGCGCAACAGCGCCGCAATCGCCGCCGCCTGATCGTCGGCCTGGCGCAGCGCCAGCAGGTTTTCGCCGATTTCCGCCAGGCTGAAACCGAGTTTCTGCGCGGTCTTGATATACAGCAGGTACTGCACCGTGTCGGGCGCGTACTCCCGGTAGCCGTTGTCGCGGCGGCGCGCAGCAATCAAACCCTGTTGCTCATAGAAGCGCAGGCTGTCGCGGCTCAGTCCGCTGGCGCTGGCCAATTCTCCGATGCGCATGGTGCCTCCTCTCCTTGCTTGACCTTGGAGCATACTCCACGGTTTAGATTGGCGGTCCTTCTTCATTACCCCCGAGGACGCCATGTGGACACTCCGGCAGTATCGCCAGATCGTGCGCGCCAGCGCAGCCTATGACCTGATCGTCACCGCACCCTTTGCTACCCCATGGACCTTTGCGCTGGTACACCAAGGCTTGGTCTGGCTGGATACCACCCTGGGTTTGCCAGGCCATATGCCGGCATTCGACCCGATTCATATCCTGATGGCCAATCTGCTGGGGTCCGTGGTGTGTGTGTGGTCGGTATTGCGTCTGCGCTCGCCACAACGCCGCTATGGCCGCTACGATGCCTACGCCCGGGCGTTGTTTTCGGCCTGGCAAATTTATGCACTGGCCCACGGTGCCAGCGCCATCATCGTCGTCTTTCTGGTCATTGAGATGGCTTTCGGGCTGGCGCAGGCCCTGCCTGTGACTACGCGGCAGCGCTACATGCCCGGCTTGGTCAGCAGCTAGAATCGCGATCTGATCCACTGTCCACCCAGGCCGCCATGCTGATCCAGTCCCACGCCGTTGACCTTGCCACGCCCACGGGCACCATGCGCACCTATGTGCACCGCCCGGCGGGCGAGGGCCGCTACCCGGCCATCCTGTTCTATTCAGAGATTTTCCAGCAGACCGGGCCGATCGAGCGCGCGGCCAAGATCATGGCCGGCCACGGCTATGTGGTGCTGGTGCCCGAGGTCTTCCACGAACTGAACCCCATCGGTACTGTGCTGGGCTACGACGATGCGGGTCGCGATAAAGGCAACGCCGACAAGGCCGCCAAGCCGGTCATGGCCTACGACGACGACAATGCGGCCATGCTGGCCTGGCTGGATACGCAGCCCTTTTTCAGCGGCAAGGTCGGGGCGATGGGCTTTTGCCTCGGCGGGCATCTTGCCTTCCGGGCGGCGCTCCACCCGCGTGTAGCTGCGACGGCTTGTTTCTATGCCACCGATCTGCACACGCATGTCATCCCCGATGCGCCGGGCCAGCACAGCATGGATCGCCTCGCCGAGATCGGTGGCGAGCTGCTGATGATCTGGGGCAAGCAGGACCCGCATATTCCGGCTGCCGGCCGGGCCGAGGTGTACGCCAGACTCAGTGCCGCTGGCCTGTGTTTCACGTGGCACGAATTCAACGGCCAGCACGCCTTCATGCGCGACGAGGGCGAGCGATATGACCCCGAGCTGGCCATGCTGGGCTATCAGCTGGCGCTGGGCTTGTTTCGGCGCGTGCTGGGCTAGTTCGGGTCCAGGCGGGCACTCGGCGGTTGCGGGCGATGCCGACGCGGCGGCCTGCAAGCCTTACAATACGCATCCAAGCTTAGAGCCGTTGCGGCCAGACCGGAACCCATGCCCAAAAAACCGACCTCGCCGCGCCCGCCCGTTACAGAGAAAGCCGGCCTGCATCCACGCAATGCGCATCGCAGCCGCTACGACTTCCCGGCCCTGATGGCTGCCAGCCCCGAGCTGGCGGGTTTTGTCGCCATCAATGCCTATGGCGATGACTCGATCGACTTCTCCAACCCCGCAGCGGTCAAGGCCCTGAACCGTGCCTTGCTGGTGCAGTTTTACGGGGTGCAAGGCTGGGACATCCCCGCCGACTACCTGTGCCCGCCCATCCCTGGTCGTGCCGACTACCTGCACCATCTGGCCGATCTGTTGGCCGATAGCGTGGACGGCAAATTGCTACGCGGGCCGGATATCCGCGTGCTCGATATCGGCGTTGGCGCCAATGCCATTTACCCGCTGATCGGCCATGCGGTGTATGGCTGGTCCTTTGTCGGTACCGAGGTAGACCAGCTCGCACTGGACAACGCCGCGGCCATCCTCGCCGCGAATCCTGCCTTCGAGCAGGCTATCGAGCTGCGCTTGCAGACCGAGGCGACGCAGTTTTTCCACGGCGTGATCCAGCCCGGCGAATGGTTCGACCTGTGCCTGTGCAACCCGCCGTTTCATGCCTCGCTGGCCGATGCGACGGCCGGCTCACAGCGCAAGTGGCAGAACCTGGGCAAGGCCGAGGCGGCCGGCAAGCAGCCGGTGCTGAACTTTGGCGGCCACGGTGGTGAGCTGTGGTGCGATGGCGGTGAAGAAGCCTTCATCTGCCGCATGATTGCCGAGAGTGCCACCCTGCCCACGACCTGCGTCTGGTTCACCAGCCTGGTCTCCAAGGTCGCTAGCCTGCCCGGCATCTACCGGGCGCTGGAACAAGCGGGCGCGGTGGTCAGCCATACAGTGGATATGGCCCAAGGCCAGAAGCAGAGTCGCTTCGTGGCTTGGACCTTTCTCGACAAAAGTGAGCAGAGCGCCTGGCGCAAGATGCGCCTGGGTCGTTGAGGCACTAGCCCAGAAAGCCCAGATTCCTGGTAGAGAAGTTGCCGATATTGGGCACTACCAGTGGCAGTTCCGAGGCCGACACCCCCATCCAGGTTGCTAGCGTGGCAGCGAGCTGATCCACGCTGGTGGTCGGCAGCAGGCGCCCCTGACCCACATCGTCGGGGCCGTTGACCGATACGCTGGGCAACTGGCCATAGAAGCGCCCGCCCTGCACCGCGCCACCCATCACGAAATGGTGGCTGCCCCAGCCGTGGTCCGAACCATCGCCGTTGGAACTCAGCGTGCGGCCAAAGTCCGACGCGGTGAACGTAGTGACCTGGTTGGCCACCCCCAGCTCGACCGTGGCGTTGTAAAAGCTCGCCAGCGCGTTGCTGACATTGGCCAGCAAGCCCGGATGCTGAGTGCCCAGATAATCGTGCAGGTCAAAACCGCCGATCGACACAAAGAACACCTGCCGCTGCGTGCCCAGCACGCTGCGTGCGGCGATCAGCTTGGCCACCATCTGCAACTGGCTGGCAAGATTGTTGGCGGGGTCGAACGGTGTAGCAATCGGCGATAGCCCGGCCAGCGCCGTAGTGACCTGCGAGTTGGCGCTGAGCGCCCGCCGCACCACCGTGCTGTGTTCGGCTTCGAGCAGATTGCTGCTGCCTTGCGCCGTGATCAGACTTTGCAGCGCGGTGGAGCAGGCGCTTGAGCCATACAGCGGCTTGGCCACGCCATTGAGTGCCACGGCCCCGCTGGGACTGAGCTGATACTGCACGGCGGCCTTACCCGACATATACACCGCGTTGCCGCTCACATTGATACAGGTGAAGGTGCTGGTGGCATTGCTGTTCAGGAACAGATCGCCGATGCGCCCACCCCAGCCGGAGGTGGCGCCTTCGGGGGAGGACGCCTGCCATACGGATTGCTGGTCGTTGTGCGAGAACAGCTTGGGCGGCAGGGGTACGCTGGCGGCCTTGTATTGCGCCAGCGTGGTGGGCTGGATCAGGGTGCCGATATTGAGCAGCACGCCGAGTTTGCCCTGATCGAAGATCGGCTTGAGCGCCGACATGCTCGGCGCCAGCGCCATCTGACGGGCGTCGGGCAGGGCCACCGTGGGGTTCAGCGCGGTGGCCGCCAAGGTGTCCCGTGGCGTGGCAAGGGCCTGACGGATTGCGGCATAGGCGTTGTAGCTGGCCGTGTCGTAGGGCACCAGCGTATTGCCGTAATCGTTACCGCCATACAGGAACACGCACACCAAGGCTTTGTAGCCGCCGCTGGCGTTGGCTGCGGCAGCTTCACCGATACTGGCAAGGCTCATGGCCCAGGGTGCGGCGGCACCGGCCAGGCTCAGGCTGGCGCTGCGGCGCAGGAATTCGCGACGGGTGATCTCTTTGAGTGACATGGTCGCGCTCCTTATTTGGCAATCAGGTATTCGGGCGATGCCATCGTCAGCAGCAAGGCAGCCTGAATCCGGTTGAGTCGTGCCGCATCGCTGCTGGCCGTAATCGCATTCACGGCGTTAGTGATGGTGTTCTGCGTGCTGCTCGATAGCTGGCCCGCCGCCAGCAGCAGATTGCAGCGCGCGACGAGCGCCGCGGCATCGTTGGCGAGCGTGAGCCAGCCGCTGTAGTCGGGCTTCACCTCGCCGACACCGTTCTGGATCACGGTCTGCATATAGTTGAGGTAGGCCACCACGGTGGATTCGTTGGTGATCTGGAACTCGGGCGCGACGAGCCCCGTGGTGCCGAGGCTCGTATTGGGTGGTACATAGCCGGGGCGGAAGAAGTTGAACACGCTAGGCGAGCGCAGCGGGCTCTGACCCAGCCGGGTACTGGCACTGGAGGTATCGCCGATATTCCACAGATCGGTCGGCGATTTCACGGCCGCCGTGCGCGCCCACTGCACGAAACGCAGTACTGGCTCGCGCAATTTGCCCCAGCTGGCGGGTTGCGCTGCCGGCGCACTGCGTGCCTCGGGGTCCAGTAACACCGCGCGCAGGGTGGCTTTAAGATCGCCCCGGATGCCGTTGGTGTTGTTGAAGGCGGTGGCCACGCGGCCCACATAGGCCGCGCTGGGATTGCTGGTCACCAGCCGCTGGATTAGCTGGCGGCCGATGAAAGGGCCGACATTGGGATGGTTGGCAATCGTATCCAGCGCGATCTTGAGCGCGTCGACACCCGGCGTGCTGCCGGGGATGGTGACGCCCAGAAACGTCTTGTCCAAGGTGGAGTGGCGGCTGGCGACCAGGCTCATGGGCCGGCGCTGGAAATCGGGCTTGGTCTTGTCGTAGGCCGTGTAGTCCCAGCCGGTGAATACGCGGGCCAGACCGCTGATATCGGCCTGCGCGTAGGTGTCGAGCGGTTTGCCATCGGCACCGGTTTTGACCGTGCCGTCGTTATTAAGCTGATACAGGCCCAGCGAGAATAGTTGCAGCACTTCACGCGCATAGTTCTCGTCGGGCACACGGCCCTTGGCATCTTCTTTCTGGTTGCCGCGCATGTTCAGGTAGTTGCCCATGCCGGTCGACAAGGTCACGGCTTCGAGCAGGCCGCGGTAGTTGCCGAAGGCATACTCTTCCAGCGTGTCCACATAGGCGGCCATACAGAAACCCCGCCAGGGCACGGGCAGGCCGGTCATGGACACCACGAAGATTTCCGACAAGGCCAGCACCATGCGCTGGCGCAGCGTGTCTGGGGCGCTGATCAGCTTGCGCCACAGGGTGTTATCGGTGCCCTGGAAGCCGTTCGCGTTGTTCGGGTCGTTCTGGTAACCCCGGGCAATCATCCAGTCCCAGTGGCCCTGATTGCGGGGCAGGGCAAACTGCGCGTCCAGCCAGCCGCTGTAACCCGCGGCCTTTACCTGGGCCAGATCGGCGTCCGTGACCGCCAGTGCGGCTTGCATCAGAAAGCGCGCGGCGTCCGGGTCCGTGATGGCAGCGGGAGGCGGGCTTGGCGCCGGCGTGGGGGTTGGCGTGGGCGGGGTACCGCCTGCTGGTGGCGGCGAGCCACTGCCGCCATCACCACCGCCACCGCAGGCGGCCAGCAAGCTGGCGGCGAGCGCCGCGCTGGCCAGGCCGGGTGCCGGGCTTGTGACGGGCGGAGTGTCGGCAATATCGACGGATGGCGCTATGACGTCCTGGGTGTCCATGGCCGATTCCCTTTCTCGCCGGGCGGCGATCAAAAATATGACATCAGTATATTCTGCTTGCGCGCTAAAAATATGACAAAGTCGTAAGCAGGTGGCCTGGTATGTAAATCTTTGCAAGTGCCCCGACGAACGGCAGGCACAAGCCACGCGCTGGCAGGGAAGTCGCCAGACGGCTTATGCTTTGCGCCCAAGCTGCCGTGTTGTGTAAAGGCCCCCATGCACCCTCAAGAACACCCCGACTTGCCCCTGCTTCGGAATGCGCTGGCGCAGGGCCACCCTACGCCCTTGCTGCTGATGAAGGCGACGACGCTTACAGCGCAGGTCCAGCGTTTCCGGGCCGCCTTGCCCCGCGTGATCCCCCACTTTGCCGTCAAATGCAATCCCGATCCGGCTGTGCTGCGTACGCTGCGGGCAGCCGGAGCAGGTTTTGAGATCGCTTCGCCGGATGAGCTGCAACGGTGTCTGGCACTCGGGGTGCCGGCGGCTGAACTGTATTACAGCAACCCGGTTCGCGCGCGCGATGCCATTGCCCAAGCGGCGCGGGCGGGCGTGCAGTGGTTTGTGATTGATAGCATCGAAGAGCTGCACAAGGTGCATGCCATCCACCCCGGCGCCAGCCTGTATCTGCGCCTGCACACCAGCAACGAAGGCGCGGTATCGCCGCTATCGGACAAGTTCGGCGTTCTGGAGGCAGATATTGCGCCGCTGCTGGATGAGGCGATGCGCTTGCGTGCGGATCTGGCGGGGGTCACGTTTCACGCGGGCTCACAGTGCTTGAACCCCGACAACTGGCTGATCGGCATTCGTGCGGCGCTGGCGGTATTCGGGCAGATGCGTGAGCGCGGATTGCGGCCAAGGTTGTTGAATCTGGGCGGTGGCTACCCGGTCCGCCACCGTGAACCGGTGCCTGATATCGAGACCATCGCCGCGCAGGTCAATACGTTGCTCGCCAGCGTTCCGGACGAGGTGCACATCATTGCCGAACCGGGCCGGTTTCTGGTGTCGGAAGCCGGTTGGTTGCTGACACGTGTGATCGGTACCACGGTCAGACGGGGTCAGCCTTGGGCCTATCTGGATGCGGGGGTATTCCAAGGTTTGCTCGAAAGCATTACCGGGATTGAATACGATCTGTACACCGAGCGGCACGGGCCCAGGGTGCCTTGGGTGATTGCCGGGCCGACCTGTGATTCGATGGATATCTGCCATCGCGCCCAGCCTATGCCTGCGGATCTGCGCGAAGGCGATCTCGTCTACGTGCGCAACGCCGGTGCCTACAGCAATGCCTGCAGTAGCGGCTTCAATGGCTTTGCGCTGCCCGAGGTGGTGCTGGTGTAGACCTGCTGCACCGCCGTTTGTAGTCGGACTCAACAAATTGCCATTCCTGCGGAGTAGCAAAGTTACGATAGAGGTCTAAATTATGGCTATTTATCAACGACTTGGCTTGCCTGCGCGGGCCTGAGACGCGATAATGCGCGCGCTTCTTATACGGCCACCCCGGCATAAAGGTGGCCCGTCTTATTGCTTCCTGTTTAAAGAGACCTTTCCTGATGGCTGCAACCTGCAAGCAACTCGCCGATGCAATCCGTGCCCTGTCCATGGATGCTGTGCAACAAGCCAATTCCGGTCACCCCGGCGCCCCCATGGGCATGGCCGAAATCGCACTGGCGCTGTGGGGTGGCCATCTGCGTCACAATCCGAGCAACCCGCTGTGGGCCGACCGCGACCGTTTCGTGCTCAGCAACGGCCACGGCTCGATGCTGATCTACTCCTTGCTGCACCTCACCGGCTACGCGCTGCCGATTGAAGAACTGAAGAACTTCCGCCAGTTCCACAGCAAGACCCCGGGCCACCCCGAATACGGCTACGCCCCCGGCGTGGAAACCACCACCGGCCCGCTGGGCCAGGGCATCACCAATGCCGTGGGCATGGCACTGGCCGAAAAGATGCTGGCCGCGCAATTCAACCAGCCTGGCCACGCGATCGTTGACCACCACACCTATGTGTTCATGGGTGACGGCTGCCTGATGGAAGGCATCAGCCACGAGGCCTGCTCGCTGGCCGGCACCTGGAAGCTGGGCAAACTGATCGCCTTCTGGGACGACAACGGCATCTCCATCGACGGCCATGTCGAACCCTGGTTCAGCGACGACACGCCCAAGCGTTTCGAATCCTACGGCTGGCAAGTGATCCGCGCGGTCGATGGCCATGATGTCGACGCCGTCGATGCCGCCATCCGCGCCGCCAAGGCCAATGCCGACCAACCCGCCCTGATCTGCTGCCGCACCGTCATCGGCAAGGGCTCGCCCAACAAGGCTGGCACGCACGATGTGCACGGCGCCGCCCTGGGTGCCGCCGAAGTCGCCGCCACGCGTGAAGCACTGGGCTGGGCGCATGCACCGTTCGAGATCCCAGCCGATGTGTATGCGGGCTGGGATGCCAAGGCCAAGGGCGCGACCCTGGAAACCGAGTGGAACGCCAAGTTCGCCGCCTACCGTGCCGCCCACCCCGCGCTGGCTGCCGAGTTCGAGCGCCGCATGAAGGGCGAGCTGCCCGCCAATTGGGCTGAAACCAAGGCCGCCGCCATCGCCAAGATCAGCGACGCCGCGCAAACCGTGGCCAGCCGCAAGGCCAGCCAGATCGCGATTGAAGCGTACTCGCCGTCCTTCCCCGAATTCGTCGGCGGCTCGGCCGACCTGACCGGCTCGAACCTGACCAACTGGACCGGCAGCAAGTGGATCGATGCCGCGACCGGCGCCGGCAACTACATCAGCTACGGCGTGCGCGAGTTCGGCATGGCCGCGATCATGAACGGCATGACGCTGCACGGCGGCCTGCGCCCCTACGGCGGTACCTTCCTGATGTTCAGCGAGTACGCCCGCAACGCGCTGCGCATGGCGGCGCTGATGAAGATCAACCCGATGTTCGTGTTCACCCACGATTCCATCGGCCTCGGCGAAGACGGCCCGACGCACCAGGCCGTGGAACAGACCGCCACGCTGCGTTACATCCCCAATATGGACGTCTGGCGTCCGTGCGACACCACCGAAACCGCCGTGGCCTGGGCGCATGGCATCGAGCAGAAGTCGCGCCCGAGCAGTTTCATCCTCAGCCGCCAGAACCTGATGTTTGTTTCACGTGACGCCGATCAAACCGCCAATATCGCCAAGGGCGGCTATGTGCTGCGCGAAGCAACCGGCGGCGCACCCAAACTGATCCTGATTGCCACCGGTTCGGAAATGGAACTGGCGATCAAGGCCCGCGAGCAGCTCGAAGCCGAAGGCACGCCGACGCGCGTGGTATCGATGCCGTGTACCAATGTGTTCGACCGCCAGGATGCTGCCTACCGTGCCGCCGTGCTGCCCAAGGGTGTCGTGCGCGTGGCGATTGAAGCCGGCGTCAGCGATTTCTGGCGCAAGTACGTAGGCCTCGACGGCGATGTGGTCGGTATCGACACCTTCGGCGAATCGGCCCCGGCGGGCGTGCTGTTCAAGCACTTCGGTTTTACCGTGGAGAACGTGGTCGCCAAGGCGCGCGCCGTACTGTAAGCCCGCGCGGCCAGCCGTAACCTGCCAAGCCGGCCTGAGGGCCGGCTTGTGCATTGCAGGCAGCCCGCATTGAGCAAGGAAAGAACAATGAGTGAAGCGCCAGCTCTTGAACCCAAACGGTGCAAGAAATGCGGCTTTCCCGGCCTCGTCATGAAGGCCGGTTCCAACCGCTGGTGGGTCGAATGCGAGAAGTTCGGCCGCAATGGCAACTGCAAGGCCATCAGCGATCAGGCCAGCACGCGCAAGGCGGCGATCCAGAACTGGAATGCCAACTGCGCTTGAATCCACGGCCACGCCATAAAAAAACGCCACCTGAGGGTGGCGTTTTTTTTATGGCTGCCGATGCGCGAGCAAACATAAGCTACGCGAACAACATAGATGAGGAGGAAGTAAGCCATGAAATGGCGATCGATCTGGACAGCACTGCTGATCATGCCACTGCTCAACTACGCAGAGGACCTACGGAAGTTAAACGCAGCATGTGTCCCCGCCGCATTCTCTGAGGCATTTTTCAAAGGTTTGAGACGATCTTATGCATCGCTGACCGTTTGCAGATTCCATCAAGACGTGGAGGTAGTAGTCAAAGCAGATGCGCAAGGCCGGTTGCGGGTTGAGCGCATCAGCAATGACTTGCCGCACCTGACGGATATGCTGTTTGACGGGCTGATGGCTGCGCCTCTGCGCTGCGCCCTCCCGCCTGATCAAGCCCACCGGATGCAATTCGCGTTCCAGATGAGTGTCGATAGCAGCTTCCCTGAGTGTGCGCGGCATGATAAATCCGAGGATCTGACCAATCAGGTCCTGCTCAACATTGCCGCCAAATCGCCCGCCAACTGGCCAGCGGCTTTGCAGTACGACAAGCCGCCTGCGTTTGATACGGTAGAGCGGATCATGCTGCCGGCAGCATTGCTCAGAAAGTCGGCCTCGCTAGGCAAGGCGCGCCTGCTGTTGCTGGTGGATGAGCAAGGCTCGGTCAGTGTTGCCGGCATGGAGGGCGCGGACGAACCCACGCTTGCTGCCAGCCTTAAAGCCGCGGTGGCGACCTGGAAACTGCGACCCGCCCAGCGCGACGGCAAGCCCACAACTACCCTGCTGACCATGCCGATGATTTTGCGCGTGGCGGAGTTTCCATCCGATCTGGCGCATCCCTTTGTCCAGGTAGCCCAAGGCGGTGCCGCCTTGCTGCATACACGGCACGACACGCTGCCGGGTGTGGAGACATTGGATGCGCCCCTGCAGGCTTTCTATCAGCCAGCGATAGAGATTCCGGAGGTGAACGACCCGAGCCTGTCTGGAAAGACCGTGGAGGCCTCGGCCATTGTCGACAAGACAGGCCGTGTTCATTGGCCCGAAATCATCACGCCAGTGCAGGAGGACATCGATGCGGCAGTGCTGCACCGGCTGGGGCAGTGGCGCTTTCACCCACCGCTGCGTGCGGGCAAGCCGGTGGTTGCCAGGCTCAAGGTTGACGTAACAATCCCTTGAAGTGTGGCTCCTCGATTTGGAGCAGGCTGAATCTTCGTCTTGACGACTCTTGTCTTTAACACCACGCGAAATCCGGCTTTGACGCCCATGAGATCAACTGGTAGAAAGCGCTTTCAAGGAAAATATAAACGAGAGACGCATGTCGCACGCCATGAACACCACCGAGCTGTTCCTGCTCGCTATGATCATCATCTTTACCTTGCCCTACCTGATCTGGCGGCTGGGGAAGACGGATTACTACGCGCCGCTGGTGGTGGTGCAGATCATCACCGGCATCCTGCTGGGCCCCGGCGTCATGGGCAAAGCGTTTCCCGAGTACTACCAGTTCATCTTCACGCCTGCCGTCATCCAGTCGCTCAACGGGATTGCCTGGTGGGCGGTGATGATCTTCGTGATGATTGCCGGTATCGAGCTGGATTTGAAAAAGGCTTGGGAACACCGCCGCGAGAGCCTCGTGACCGCCGGATTTGCCCTGGTGACGCCACTGGCCTTTGGTGCTGTTGCCGCCATCGGCATGCTCCAGTACGCCGGCTGGGTCGGCCCCAAAGGCATGGACTGGCAGTTCGTGCTGGGTGTGGGCATGGCCTGCGCGGTCACCGCCTTGCCGATCCTGATCCTGTTGATGGAAAAGCTTGAAATCCTGCGCCAGCCCATCGGCCAGCGCATCCTGCGTTATGCGAGTGTGGACGATATTGCTATCTGGGGGGTGCTTGCGCTGATCCTGCTGGATTGGGAGCGTGTGGGGCGCCAGGCGGGATTCCTGCTGGCCTTCATTCCCATCACGCTGCTGTATCGCAAGCTGATGAGCAAGCTGCAGGAGCGCGACCGCTGGTTCGTAATCCTGATCTGGCTGGCGCTGTGTGGCTTTGCGGCAGACTGGGCGGGTCTGCATTACATGGTGGGCGCCTTCCTGGCGGGTGCGGTCAGCGATGCCGACTGGTTTGCGCAGGAAACCCTGGATCAGCTGCGCCACCATATCCTCCTGGTGGTGATGCCGGTGTTCTTCCTCAGCACCGGTCTGCGTACCAACTGGGAAGTGGGCGGTGCGGCCGTGTTCATTGCGGCGGCCGTGCTGCTGGTGGCATCGGTCAGCGGCAAACTGATCGGCGTCCGAATCGCCGGCCGTATTCTGGGCTGGGCACCGGGCGAGGCGTCGATCATTGGCTGGCTGTTGCAGACCAAGGCGCTGATCATGATCATCTTCGTCAATATCCTGCTGGATAAAGGCATCATCACCAGCGAAACCTTTACCGCGCTGCTCTTGATGGCTGTGGCCAGCACCATGCTGACGATCCCGGTGGTGTATCCCAAACTGCAGCGGATGAAGGAGCTGGTTTTCCGCACCGCCTGATCCGGGGCCCAGCCCCGGCATTTCTCCGTGGCCAGCGCACGTTGCAGCGCAACAAAAAGTCGCGTTTGTAGTCGCCTTTCAAGGACTTGGGCGGGTACAATCGCGCCTTTGTAGTTTTGCGGGCGACGACTACATGTCGCCCGGCCTTGCCACGGAGATCCCCCAGCATGTCCATCCGCATCGCCATCAACGGCTACGGACGCATCGGCCGCAATGTGCTGCGCGCACTGTATGAGCTCAATCGCAACGAAGAATTCAAGATCGTGGCGATCAACGCCTCGGGCGATATCGAGACCAATGCGCATCTGACCCGCTTCGATACCGTGCACGGCCGCTTTGCCGCCGATGTGAAGGCCGATGGCGACTGGTTGCGGATCAACGGCGAGAACATCCGCTTTTTCTCCACCCGCAATCCGGCCGAATTGCCCTGGGGTGATCTGGGCATCGATATCGTGCTCGAATGCACGGGTGCCTTCACCAGCAAGGCCAAGTGCGCTGCCCACCTGCAGGCTGGCGCCAAGAAGGTGCTGATCTCTGCCCCTGGCGACAAGGATGTGGATGCCACCGTGGTCTACGGCGTGAACCACAATGTGCTGACCGGTGACATGACCGTGGTGTCGAACGCCTCGTGCACCACCAATTGTTTGGCACCTGTCGCCAAGATCCTTAACGATCACATCGGCATCGAGAAGGGTCTGATGACCACGATCCACGCCTACACCAATGATCAGGTGCTCACGGATGTGCGCCACAAGGACCTGCGCCGCGCCCGTTCGGCCACGCAGAGCCTGATCCCCACCAAGACCGGTGCCGCCGCGGCCGTGGGCCTGGTGCTGCCGGAACTGAACGGCAAGCTCGATGGCTTTGCCGTGCGCGTACCCACGATCAACGTCTCGATGGTGGACCTGACCTTCATCGCCGGTCGCAACACCAGCAAGGAAGAGATCAACGCGCTGATGCGTGACGCGGCCGGTGGCGAGATGAAGGGCGTGCTTGGTTACAACGACCTGCCGCTGGTGTCGATCGACTTCAACCACACCAACGAAGCCTCGATCTTCGACAGCACGCTGACCAAGGTCAGCAATGGCAATCTGGTCAAGATCGGTTCCTGGTACGACAACGAGTGGGGCTTCTCGGTGCAGATGCTCAACACCGCCCGCGCGATGATGCTGGCCAAGTAAGCCGTATCGCCCAGCGAAGAGGCCATGCTGTGCATGGCCTTTTTTGCGTCAGATGCAAACACGTAGGGTGCATCAAGCGCAGTGCAATGCACCGGAACTGTCTCGGATAACGCATCGGTGCAATGCGGCCTTTGGCCTTATTGCACCCTACATGGAGGGGCATGTAGTCCGGTATTACTGGGCCACAAACGCTGGGCTGCCTACAATGCGTGAACCTGTGCCGGAGTATGCCCATGCAGACCGTCCCGCAACCGACTTCCCGTCCTGAAAAACTGGCCCGCTTTGCGTCCTGGGTGATCGCGATCCTGTTCGCGATCATGCTCAACTACCTGGGCGGCCTGGTCATCCGTGACCTGTTCTACCTGCCTGGCGATGGCCCGCCGCAGTACACGGCGTATCTGGACACGCCCGAGATCCAGACGCTCAAGCAGCAACGTGAATCGCTCAATGACCAGTTGCGTACAGCGCGGGAAACCGAGTCGCTACTTGCCACGAACCACACCCGCGCCGAGCAACGCTACCGCGAGACCCGCCAGACCTTCGACAACTGGATCGCCACGCGCGGCACCACGGCCGATCGGCAGCATGATGCCGAAGTACTGGCCCGCACGCGCGAGCTGGACGGTCTGCTCAAGGAGGCGTCCGACTGGCGCACCAAGCTCAATACCGCGCAGGACGATGTGACGGCCCTGACGCGGCAGATCGAGCCGCTGGATACCGCGCGCTATCAAGCCGAGCGTGTGGCGCGAGATCGTTTCGATACCGATATGCGCAGCTACCAGATCAAGGTGTTTGCACTGCGGCTGGTGGTGGTGTTGCCCTTGCTGCTGTTGGCGCTATGGCTGTTCCGCCGCTACCGCCAGCACCGCTACTGGCCGTTTGTGTATGGCTTCGGCTTTTTTGCGTTGTTTGCGTTTTTCTTTGAGCTGGCCCCGTATCTGCCCAGCTTTGGCGGGTATATCCGCGCCGTGGTCGGTATCGGCCTCACCGGCTTGGCGGGCGTTTACCTGATCCGCTGGTTGCAGGGCTATCTCGAACGCAAACGGCAGGAACAGGCGCAGAACCAGTCCAAGCGAGCGCAAGGCATTGCCTACGACCGCGCCATGATCGCTTACCGCAAGCACCTGTGCCCGGGCTGCGAGCGTGATTACCGCATGGCCGGCGATCAGGCCAACTACTGCCCGCACTGTGGCCTGACGCTGTTTGCCCAGTGCAGGGCATGCAGCCACCGCAACTTTGCTTTCTTCCCCTATTGCTCAGCCTGTGGCGCGAGCGCGCCAGCGGCCAAGACCGAATCCAATCCCGCTTCCTAGAGGTTCCCCATGAAATTCAAGAAACTCACCGATCTCGACCTGGCCGGCAAACGCGTGCTGATCCGCGTGGACATGAATGTCCCGGTCAAGGACGGCGTGATTGGCGACGACACGCGCATCCGCGCCAGCCTGCCGACCATTGAGCACGCCCTCAAGGCCGGTGCCGGCGTGATCCTGATGACGCATCTGGGCCGCCCGACCGAAGGCCAGATCAACGAAGAGGACAAGCTCGCCCCCGTGGCCAAGCGCCTTGGTGAGCTGATGGGCCGCAATGTGCCTGTGATTGCCGACTGGCAAGGCTATGGTGTGAAGGCCGGCGAGCTGGTCATGCTGGAAAACATCCGCACCAATGTCGGTGAAAAGAAGAACAAGGATGAGCTCGGCCAAGCCTACGCCGCACTGTGCGATGTGTTTGTGCACGACGCCTTCGGTACATCGCACCGTGCCGAAGCCTCGACCTATGCCGTGGCCAAGTTCGCCCCGGTGGCGTGCGCCGGCATCCTGATGGCCGCCGAACTCGACGCGCTGGGCAAGGCACTGGCCCAGCCGGCGCGGCCCCTGGTTGCCATCGTGGCCGGTTCCAAGGTATCGACCAAGCTGACCATCCTCGAAGCCTTGGCCGACAAGGTCGATCAGCTGATCGTCGGCGGCGGCATCGCCAACACCTTCCTGCTGGCCGAGGGCAAACAGATTGGTAAATCGTTGGCCGAGGCCGATCTGGTCGACCAGGCGCGCGCCGTTATCGCCAAGATCCGCGCCCGCGGCGGCGATGTGCCGCTGCCGACCGATGTGGTCGTGGGCCAGAAGTTCGACGCCAACGAGCCCGCCGTGACCAAGCCACTGGCAGCCGTGACGGATAGCGACATGATCTTCGATATCGGCCCCGATTCGGCCAAGGCGCTTGGCGATATCGTCGCCAAGGCCGGCACCATCGTGTGGAACGGCCCTGTTGGTGTATTCGAGTTCGACCAGTTCGGTGGCGGCACCAAGACCCTGGCCCAGGCCATTGCCAACAGCCCCGGCTTCTCGATTGCCGGCGGCGGCGACACGCTGGCGGCCGTGGCCAAGTACGGCATCACCGAACAGATCAGCTATATCTCGACCGGTGGTGGTGCCTTCCTGGAGTTCCTGGAGGGTAAGACCTTGCCGGCGGTGGAAATTCTGGGCCAGCGCGCCGATTGATTCTCCACGCCCCGCCCGCCATCGAGCGATGCCAGGCGGGGCGCTTGGGTATCCCCGCACATCAGCGAAATGTAGTCGGGATTACAACACTACAACTCAGGTAAAATCCGCGCCGACCATTTACCTTCGGAGTCATCCATGCCTCTCGTCTCGATGCGCCAGCTGCTCGACCATGCAGCCGACAACGCCTACGGCCTGCCGGCCTTCAATGTGAACAACCTCGAACAGGTGCTGGCCATCATGCAGGCCGCCGACGAGTGCGACAGCCCGGTCATCATGCAGGGCTCGGCCGGCGCGCGTAAGTACGCGGGTGAAGCCTTTCTGCGCCACCTGATTCTGGCTGCAGCCGAGGCCTACCCGCATATTCCTATCGTGATGCACCAGGATCACGGCGCCAGCCCGGCCGTGTGTATCCAGGCCATGCGCTCGGGCTTTTCGAGCGTGATGATGGATGGCTCGCTGCTAGAAGACGCCAAGACCCCGTCGAGCTACGACTACAACGTGGACGTGACCCGCAAGGTGGTGGACATGGCCCACGCCATTGGCGTGAGCGTGGAAGGCGAGCTGGGTTGCCTGGGCTCGCTGGAAAGCGGCATGGGCGAGAAGGAAGACGGCCACGGCGCCGAAGGCGTGCTGAGCCACGACCAGCTGCTGACCGACCCCGATGAGGCTGCCGATTTCGTCAAGAAAACGCAGGTGGATGCCTTGGCCATTGCCATTGGTACCAGCCATGGCGCTTACAAGTTCACACGCAAGCCCACCGGCGACATTCTGGCGATCGAGCGCATCAAGCAGATCCACGCGCGCATCCCCAACACTCACCTGGTGATGCACGGCTCCAGCTCGGTGCCGCAGGAATGGCTGGAAATCATCCGCCAGTACGGCGGCGAGATGAAGGAAACCTACGGCGTACCGGTGGAAGAGATTGTCACCGGTATCAAGCACGGCGTACGCAAGATCAATATCGACACCGATATCCGCCTGGCGATGACGGGCGCGACTCGCCGCTTCCTGGCCACCCACAAGAGCGAATTCGACCCGCGCAAATTCCTCAAGGATGCCACGGCCGCCGCCAAGGATATCTGCAAGGCACGCTTCGAAGCCTTTGGCTGTGCCGGGCAAGCCAGCAAGATCAAGCCGGTTTCCATGGAAAAGATGAGCGACCTGTACAAGCAGGGCAAGCTGGCTGCCATCGTCCAGTAAACCCCGTCCCGGCGAGCGTGCGAGCCTGTTTGCCGCTCACCGCTTGGGCTAAGTCTTTGAAGTCACACGCATGTAACAAATACCGTTTAGCGCCTCGCTGCGCGTAAATGGTCAACAGCGGCTAACATGCTTCAAACGTTCGACCGCCAACGACCGGCGTTTTTCGAGAGACTCGCCCCGCCTTGCGCGGGGCATTCTTTTTTCTGCGCCCGCCGGCTTGTCGGTTTGCCGCCGCTCAAGCAAATGCACAAACAGTATTTGGCGGCCTGCGGATGGGCAGGCACGATGTACGCGTCCCCCGCACTGCGATGCCTGTCATGCCATTCACGTCCAAATTCCCCGGTCTGGGCCTTACCATCTTCAGCCAGATGAGCGCGCTGGCGCAGGAAACCGGCGCCATCAACCTCTCGCAGGGATTCCCCGACTTTGCTGTCTCGCCCGGCTTGCTCGACGGCGTCAGCGCCGCCATGGCGGCAGGGCACAATCAATACGCACCGATGCCGGGCTTGCCGGCGCTGCGCCAGGCGATTGCGACCAAGCTGCAAGCCACGCAAGGCATCGATATCAACCCGGATACCGAGATTACGGTAACGGCCGGTGCCACCCAGGCCCTGTATACGGTGATTGCCACCGTACTGCGGGCTGGCGACGAGGCGCTGATTCTGGAACCGGCGTACGACAGCTACGCGCCGGCCATCGTCGCGCAGGGGGCATTGCCTGTGCGAGTCAG
This sequence comes from Chitinimonas sp. BJYL2, assembly GCF_027257935.1. Classification (NCBI taxonomy): domain Bacteria; kingdom Pseudomonadati; phylum Pseudomonadota; class Betaproteobacteria; order Neisseriales; family Chitinibacteraceae; genus Chitinimonas; species Chitinimonas sp. BJYL2. The sequence continues at coordinate 1,071,813 of NZ_JANZKW010000001.1, forward strand.
CCTGAGCGCGCCGGCTTTTGCGATCGATTGGGATGCAGTCAATGCCGCCATCAGCGCGCGCACCCGGCTGATCATCATCAACAACCCCAACAACCCGGCCACCAGCGTGTTCAGCGCGGCCGATCTCGAAGCCTTGGCCGCCTTGGCCGAGCGCCATGATCTGCTGGTGCTCAGTGACGAGGTTTACGAGCATCTGGTGTATGACGGCCAGCCGCACCGCAGCGTGCTGGCCCATCCGCAACTGGCATCTCGCAGTTTTGCCGTGTATTCCTTCGGCAAGACTTTCCATGCCACGGGCTGGAAAGTCGGCTATTGCATCGCCAGCGCGCCACTGATGGCGGAATTCCGCAAGCTGCACCAGTACCTGGTGTTCTCGGTGTCCACCCCCATGCAGGTGGCGCTGGCCCAGCATCTGGCCGACCCTGCGAGCTGGCAGACCCTGGCCCCGTTCTACGCGGCCAAGCGCGATCATCTGGCGACCGGTTTGCAGGTGGCGGGCTTTACGCTTTTGCCCTGTGCGGGCACTTACTTCCAGCTGGCGGACTATTCGGCCATCCGCCCCGAACTATCGGAAATCGACTTCGCGCGCTGGCTCACACGCGAGATCGGCGTGGCCAGCATTCCGCTCAGCCCCTTTTATGCCGATGGCCGCAATCAGCACTTGGTGCGCTTCTGTTTTGCCAAGCGCGAGGTCACGCTGGACGCGGCCATCGAAAAGCTGGCCAAGCTAGCCTGAATCCGCTGCGGGCCCGCCAAAGCACGCAGTCGGCGTGGCGTTGAGACTGATCAGGCAGGCAGGGAAGCGGGTTGTTGCATCGCTCGCAGGCGCGCTTGCCAGACATCGAGCTTGATGCCACGGCATATCAGCCAGAGGCTGAGGGCGAGTTCGCCGATCAATGACGGCAACAGCACCCAGGGGAACAACATGCCGGCGAGTGCAGGGGCGAACAGCAAGGCGGCACTGTTGATCAGGTAGCTCACACCAGCCGCCAGCAGCAGGATGCCGAGGGTCGCAGGCAGGAACCCCGAACGGACAATCAGGTAGCCGCGTATCAGGCAGGTAAAGCCGAAGAAAATCAGCCCGATGGCAAAGCCGTGGCCATGCAGGTTGACGGCGAACTGGGTCAGGGCCGCATGCAACTGCGGCGACACCGCAGCAGGGCCCAGATAGTCAGCCGCGAGCAGCAATGGCGCCAGCAGGGTCAGCTTGTTGGCGGCGAGCACGGCGGTCTGGACGATATTGAGGATCGTCGCGCACAGGGCGAGCGGCTGGCTGATGGGCCTGAGCAGCAGATAGAACAGGACGATCAGCGGGATATCCAGCAGTTGCATGACGAGATCGCCCGCGATCCCGGCGCGCCAAAGGCCGGGCGACTGGGCGATATTGCTGGCCGTCGCCATGGCATCACCTGCCACGATCAAGGTGCTGCGTACAAAGGCCTCGCCGAACAGGCCCAGCAGGATATTGGCGAGGTAAGCGATGCCCCCGGCAAACAGATAGCGCCGCAGGTGGGTTTCAAAATGCATGGACAGGTTCCGGTGGGAATGCGGGTTCGTGGGTTCAGCGATTCAGCAGCACGATGGCCCAGATGATCGCGATATTGAGCAAGCTGGCCAGTTGCGCGGCGCTGCCCAGGTCCTTGGCGCGCTTGGCAAGCAGATGGTGATCCAGCGAGGTGTGATCGACGGCGGCTTCAATTGCCGAGTTGAGCAGCTCCACCACCACGCTGAGCAGGTGGGCAAACACGATCAGCCCACGACCCCAGCCCGGCAGCGGCAACCACAGCGACAGCCCGATCCCGAAGACGGCCTTGAGGCACACCTGCCGGAAGGCCGACTCATGCCGCCAGGCTGCGCGAAAGCCATCGATCGAATAACCGGTGGCGTTGATCAGGCGGCGCAGGCCGGTCTTGCCCTTGAACGGGCTCTCGCTAGGTGCAGTCATCGAATCACTCTTCAGGAATGTGCTCGGGCATGTCGGCAAAGATATCGCGGTAAGCGGCATACATGGCGGCGGTCATGACCGGCATCAGAACCAGAAAGCCCAGCATCAGGGGAATCACCGCCACAATCATCAGCAGCAGGCAAATCAGGCTGAAAACCAGCAACGGTGCCCAGTTGGCCAGCATGGCGGCAATCGAGGCGCGCAGCGCCGGCAGGGCATCGGCACCGCCCAGGGCGACGAGGCCCGGCGCAAAGGTCAGCGGTAGCAGGATGATCAGATAGATCAGCAAGGCGATGAGGCCGATCAGCACAAGCAGCAGCACGCTGGCCCCCAAGCCTGCAGCACCGGCGGTCATTTCGACCGGGTTATCTCCCATGCCGGCGAAGACGCCGCTGAATATCGCGCCCAGGCCCGCCACCATGGCCAAGCCGATCACGATGGCAAACAACACGATCTGGGCCACCAGCAGGATCAGGCCGATGAGGACGAGGGGGGCAAACGGCTTCTGGAAACCCGCAAACAGGTGGGCCACTTCCAGCTCCTCGCCGCGCTTGAGTTGTGCGCAGCCTATCATCAGGCCGCCCAGCAAGACGGGCGTGAACAGCGTGGCCAGCACCTGACCGAAGGGCACGACCGATACCATCAAGGACGCGATGAACCAGATCACGATCACCCCGATCCACACGCCCGGCTGACGCCGGAACAGGTCAAAGCCTTCGCTTATCCAGGCGGCGCCGCGACCGGCTGCCACGGTCCGGAATTCGAGTTCTGAGTGGATCATGCTGAGGGCTCTCCCTGAGGGTTGAATGATGATCGAAGATTGTGACAGCCCATATTAGGGCCAGCCGCCGTGTGACGCCATGCCTGGCGTGCGCGCGAATGTTGCAGCGCGCATGGTCAGTACCGTCCGGCAGTGGGTACAGTACGTGTGTACAACTTCAGGAGACGGCCGTGGCCTACGCGAGCTTCCGCGAGTTTTATCCGTACTACCTTGGGGAGCATCAGAACACCATCTGTCGCCGCTTGCACTTTGTGGGCAGTGCGCTGGTGCTGGGGGTGCTTGCCGGGGCGCTGGTCACGGCGCAATGGCGCTGGCTGTGGGCGCTGCCGCTGATCGGCTATGGCTTTGCCTGGGCGGGCCATTTCTTTTTCGAGCACAACCGCCCCGCCACGTTCAAGCACCCGGTTTACAGCCTGATGGGCGACTGGGTGATGTTCTGGCAGATGCTCACCGGGCGTATCCGCTTTTGAGTTGCGCGCAGGCCGTCATCGCGTAGGGTGCAAAGCGCTGTGCTGGTTGCACCCTACGCGGGCTTTTGCTGCGCCTGGATGGCTATCAACCCTTGGTAGCGGGTTTTCTTTTGCTGGCGGCGGCTGGTTTGCTTGGGGTGTCGGCCGGCTTGGCCAGCTTGGCCGCGCCGTTGACGCTAGCTGGGGCACGCTTCTTGGCCGCTGGCGCGCGTTTGGCAGGTGCGGGTTTGGCTGGCGCGCTGGCGACTGCTTTGGCGACGACTTTCGGCGCAGGCTGGATTGGTGCGTCTGCCTTGGCGGGTGGCTTGGGCGCCGTATCCAGTTCCAGAATCCGTCGTACCTGCGCATAGCGCTGGGCGCTCGAGTCTTCGGGTTTGATCGGCCCGGCCGCGCTGAACAGGCGCAGTACCGCGTCCATGAGCCGGTGCCGGTCTTCCATCTTGGGTAACAGCTTCGGCAGACCTTCCAGCGCACGCTCCTCATCCAGCATCAGCACCACCGACTGGCGCTGCACGGCGGCGCGGAATTCGGCCAGCGAGGCGGTTTCCACCTGTCCGTCCGTTACCATCTGCTGCAGCAGTTTGTAGGCGCGCTCATCCACCGCGTGCTCTTCGGCGATGTAGGCCATGATGCGTACAAAGGCATCGAGCGCCGAGCCGTGGTCGAAATTGCGCAACGCTTCCTTGATATTGAGCCGCTCCAGCTGCTTGCGCAGTGACTGTGCCTGCCGCGCCGGGTTCGGGCGGTTCAGTTCCACACCAAGCAGGGTGGCCAGCCAGGGCGAGCCGTAGGTGTGCTTGAACAGTTGCTCGTAGAACTGGTCGCGCTGGTCGCGGTAGTGATCGAGCTGCTTTTCCACCAGCCGGGAGAACTGCTTTTCGAGCTGCAGGAAAGGGTTGTCGGTGCTCACGGGTGCGCGCTGTGCCTTGACCTGCTCGGTCAGCGATTTGAGCCCCCAGCACAGCGGGTTCAGGTCGGAAATGCTGTAGCGTTCGAAGCGCGAGGGATGCAGGGCGCGGCCGATATGGGCGGTGATTTCGTTACTGCCGGCGCGTACCCAAGGGGATACGAACTGGTCATACAAGGATTGATTGATCTTGGCCAGCCGGTTTACCACCTCGAACTGCCGTTCCGACTCGCGGCCGTCACCGAGCGCCAGAATGTCGCTGACTTCGCGCGGTTCAAAGCGGATCAGGTAGCGGTCGCCGATCAGTTCGAGATTCGGCATGTCGGGGCGCGTGTCTTCGATCTTGGCTTCGTAAAGCCCCGGCGGCAGCATGTCGATCAGGTCCACGGCGCTGACAATCTGCGCATGTTCACGGTTGGCCACGCTGGCCGACACAAAGATGCCCAGATGGCCGATCTTGTCGTGCAGGCAGTAAACAATCACCTGGCCGTGCGCGCGGATGTCTTCCACATCGGCATAGAGGTCGGGAATCCAGTTCAGCGCTTGCTGTGGCGGGGTGATGTTGTCGCCCCAGGAGGCAAACACCACGATGGGTGAGCGGATATTGCGCAGGTCGACCTGATGTTCGCCATCGGCGCTCACCAACTCGCCCGAGGTGAGCTTGTTGCCCACGAACAGGTTCTGCACGATCCAGTCGATTTCCTCGCGGTTGAGCAGGAAATGCCCGCCCCACCAGCGTTCAAAGGTGAGAAAGCGCTCACCCTCGGTATCAGACTTGGCGTACAGGTTGTAGAGCTTGCTCCAGTAGGTGTTGGCCGGGTCCAGCTGTTCAAAGTTGTGCACCAGCCAGGCACCATCGAAATGGCCATTGCCGATATCGCCAAGGAACGAAGCTGGCCAGGTGCCGCCGTTGAGCCCGCCGTTGTAGCGCATGGGGTGCTTGCCCTCTACCCCGGCCCAGTAAGACAGCGGCGAACCCGCCAGCAGCAGCGGGCCGACCAGTTCGGGCGCGACCGAGGCCAGGATCATCAGCGCCCAGCCGCCCTGGCAGTTGCCGATCACCAGCGGCCTGCCTTCGCTATCCGGGTGCAGATCGCGCACCTTGCGCAGGAACGCCACCTCGGCCCGTGCCACGCATTCGATCGTCTGACCCTTTACGGGTTCGGGGAAGAACATCACGAAGTAACAGGGGTGGCCGTTGCGCAGCGCCAGACCGATCTCGCTGTCGATCTTGGAACCCCCGATACCGGGTCCATGACCTGCGCGCGGGTCGATGACGACAATCGGGCGTTTGTCGGCGTCAATCCGACAACCCTCAGGTGGCACGATGCGCACCAGCGCGTAATTGGCCGGGCGTTCCAGCGTGCGGCCATCCACCACCATCTCGTAATCGAATACCAGCACGGGCGGCTGGCCGGCCTGCGAGTGTTCGAGATACAGATTGCCACGCTGGCGCAGCAGATCCAGTGTGAGCACGCTGCGCTCCATGGCGTCGCGCCAGTATTCGCCGGCGGCACCAAGGTTTGCATCGAAAGATGTGGGGAAGGGGTGGGCCATGCATATCTCCGGGCGCGATGGTGCGCCGCAACATGGCTCAAGTTAGGCGGTAGGGGCCGTAGCGTCAAGGGCCGGCTGGCGGGCAAAATAAAAACGCGGGCACAAGGCCCGCGCTGGTTTCACGTAGCACCGCGCATTGGCGCGGTAAAGGATCAGATACTGGCAGCCAGACGCGAACCTTGGTTGATGGCTCGCTTGGCATCGAGTTCTGCCGCCACATCAGCTCCGCCGATCAGGTGCACCGGTTTGCCGGCAGCCTTGAGGGCGGCTTCGAGTTCGCGCAGCGGGTCCTGGCCGGCACAGATGATCACATTGTCCACCGGCAGTAGCTGTGGCTGATCCTTGATGCGGATATGCAGGCCGGCATCGTCGATCTTGTCGTACTGCACGGCCGAGATCATCTCGACCTGCTTCATCTTCAGCGCCTGACGGTGCACCCAGCCCGTGGTCTTGCCGAGGCCGTCGCCCACTTTGCTGGCCTTGCGCTGCAGCAGCCAGACCTGGCGCGGCGAGGCGTGTGGCTTGGCACCTTGGGCGGCGAGGCCACCGCGCTCGGTCAGCGTCTTGTCGATGCCCCACTCACGCAGGAAGGCGTCGGTATCGAGGCTGGTCGGCGTGCCTTCGTGCGTCAGGTACTCGGCCGTATCAAAGCCGATACCGCCTGCGCCGATGATGGCGACCGACTTGCCGACCGGCTTTTCATGCTTGAGCACGTCCAGATAGTTGAGCACCTTGGGGTGGTCGATACCTTCGATGGCCGGCTTGCGCGGTGCAATGCCGGTGGCGAGGACGATTTCATCAAACGCGGTCAGCTCGTCGGCGGTGGCGCGGTGGTTGAGGCGGATCTTCACGCCGGTCTGGTCGAGGCGTCGCTTGAAGTAGCGCAGGGTCTCGTGGAACTCTTCCTTGCCGGGAATCTTCTTGGCCACATTGAACTGGCCACCGATTTCGTGGCTGGCTTCGAACAGCGTCACATCGTGGCCACGCTCGGCGGCGACCGACGCAAACGCCAAGCCGGCCGGGCCAGCACCCACCACGGCGAGTTTCTTCTTGGCCGTTGTAGGGGTGTAGTTCAGTTCGGTTTCGTGGCAGGCGCGCGGGTTGACCAGGCAGGAGGTCATCTTGCCTTGGAAGATATGGTCCAGGCAGGCCTGATTGCAGCCGATACAGGTGTTGATATCGAGCGCGCGGTCTTCCTCGGCTTTCTTGACCCAGTCGCTATCGGCCAGGAAGGGGCGCGCCATCGACACCATGTCACCATCGCCACGGGCCAGTACTTCTTCGGCCACATCGGGCATGTTGATACGGTTGGTGGCGACCAGCGGAATGCCCACGTGGCCCTTGAGCTTCTTGGTCACCCAGGTAAAGCCGGCGCGCGGCACCATGGTGGCAATGGTCGGAATCCGCGCTTCATGCCAGCCGATACCCGTGTTGATGATGGTGGCACCGGCGGCTTCCACCGCCTTGGCGAGCTGGATGGTTTCGTCGAGTACCGAGCCGTTGTCGACCAGATCCAGCATCGACAGACGGTAAATGATGATGAAGTTCGGCCCCACAGCAGCACGCACGGCCTTGACGGCCTCAATCGGGAAGCGGATACGGTTCTCGTAGCTGCCGCCCCACTGGTCGGTGCGCTTGTTGGTCTTGGCGGCGATGAACTGGTTGATCAGATAGCCTTCGCTGCCCATCACTTCCACGCCGTCGTAACCGGCGTCCTGGGCCAGTTTGGCGCAGCGCGCAAAATCGGCGAGCGTGTCGTGGATCATCTGCTCGCTCATTTCCACCGGTTCGTAGAAGGCAATCGGCGAGGTGATCGGCGAGGGTGCCACCGGGTTCTTCTGAAAGCTGTAGCGGCCCGTATGGAGGATCTGCAGGCAGATCTTGCCATCGGCCGCGTGCACGGCGTCGGTCACGATCTTGTGGTGGGCCACCTCATCGGCGTTGTGCAGCATGGCACCGCCTTCGTAGACCCGGCCTGCCTCGTTGGGGGCCACGCCACCGGTCACGATCAGACCCACGCCACCACGAGCACGCTCGGCATAGAAGGCGGCCATCTTCTCGAAACCGTTGGGTGCTTCTTCCAGACCCGTGTGCATCGAGCCCATCAGGACGCGGTTCTTCAGCGTGGTAAAGCCCAGGTCAAGCGGGGCAAGCAGGTGGGGGTAACGGGCGTGCGGCATGGGAAGTCTCCGGGGAAGCGGCCGGCTCTGGTGGGCGGCGTCTCAGCACATTGTAGGTGGCCGTGCCGGATTCGACAGCCCGGCCAAGTCGTTGACGGCAAAGATACTTAGCCACGCGCAGCTAGTCAATCGAGCACTTGCTTGGTAACGATTCCAGCAGGTGTCATGTGCTTATCCCGCACGGTCTTGGGGTGGATCAGACGTATGGAAGCAGGGTGGGTGTGTGGCAATTGACGTTAACGTCAAATACTTCTGCGCACTTTTTATAAAGCCCTTAGAATTCGCGCGCTTACGTGGGGTCGAACAGACGATGGTCCCACGCCCTATGACTTCACCCAGCCACAAGCTACAACGAAGTTAGCCAAGACTGCGATCCCGATCCGGGCCAAGCGGTAGACAAGGAGACAACGATGGGAGCACCCGTTTCCCTCGACGACAAGTACGCGCTCGAACAGGGCCGCGCCTTTCTGAACGGCACGCAGGCGCTGGTGCGCTTGCCCATCCTGCAACATCAGCGCGATGTCGCCGCAGGCCTCAATACCGCGGGTTTCATCTCCGGTTACCGGGGATCGCCACTGGGCGGCCTGGACCAGGAGTTCGCCCGCGCCAAGAAATTCCTTGAGCCCCGCCATATCGTCTTCACGCCCGGTGTGAACGAAGATCTGGGCGCGACCGCTGTGTGGGGTTCGCAACAGGTCGGTCTGTTCCCCGGTGCCAAGTACGATGGCGTGTTCGCCATGTGGTACGGCAAGGGCCCGGGCGTGGATCGCTCGGGCGATGTGATCCGCCACGGCAACGCGGCGGGTTCGTCGGCGCAGGGCGGTGTGCTGCTGATTGCAGGGGATGACCACGCCGCCAAGTCGTCCACCCTGCCGCACCAGACCGATCACGCCTTCGATGCCTTCATGGTGCCGGTGCTCAATCCGGCCGGCGTGCAGGAATTCCTCGATTTCGGTATCCATGGCTGGGCCATGAGCCGCTACTCCGGCTGCTGGGTCACGCTCAAGGCGATTACCGATACGGTTGAAAGCTCCAGCATCGTCGAGATCGATCCGAACCGCGTGAAGGTGACGCTGCCGGCCGATTTCAACATGCCCGAAGGCGGCCTCAATATCCGTTGGCCCGATCCGCCCCTGGTGCAGGAAGAACGCCTGCTGCACCACAAGCTCTACGCCGTGCTCGCCTATGTGCGTGCCAACGGCCTGAACAAGATCGTGGTCGATTCGCCCAAGCCGCGTCTGGGCATCATGACCGCCGGCAAGAGCTATCTCGATGTGATGCAGGCGCTCGACGACCTGGGCATCGATGAGAAGCTCGCGGCCGATATCGGCCTGCGTATCTTCAAGGTGGGCCTGACCTGGCCGCTCGAACCCAACGGCACCCATGCATTCGCCGAAGGCCTCGACGAAATCCTCGTGGTCGAGGAGAAGCGTCAGGTACTCGAATACCAGCTCAAGGAACAGCTCTACAACTGGCAGGAATCCGTGCGTCCGCGCGTGATCGGCAAGTTCGACGAGAAAGGCGAGTGGACCCTGCCCGAAGGCAACTGGCTGCTGCCCGCCGCGGGCGAGCTGACGCCGGCGATGATCGCCCGCGTAATCGCCAGCCGTATCGCGCGCTTTTACACCAGCCCCATCATCGAGGAACGCCTCAAGTTTCTCGATGAGAAGGAAAACCAGCTCAAGCGTCCGCGCGAGATCATCCTGCGTCAGCCTTACTTCTGCTCGGGCTGCCCGCACAACACGTCTACCAAGCTGCCCGAAGGCTCGCTGGCGCTGGCCGGTATCGGCTGCCATTACATGGCCATGTGGGTGACGCCGGGCACCAAGATGTTCAGCCAGATGGGTGGCGAAGGCGTGACCTGGGCCGGTATCCAGCCGTTTACCGACACCAAGCACATGTTCGTGAACCTGGGCGACGGCACCTACTTCCACAGCGGCATCCTGGCCATCCGCCAGGCGATCTCGGCCAAGCTCAACATCACCTACAAGCTGCTTTACAACGATGCCGTGGCGATGACGGGCGGCCAGGCTGTGGACGGCACGCTGACCGTGCCTATGCTCACCCGCCAGCTCGAAGCCGAAGGTGTGAACAAGATCATCATCACCACCGACGACCCGGCCAAGTACCAGGGTGTGCAGGGGCTCGCAGCGGGCATCACCGTGCATCACCGCGATGAGCTGATGACCATCCAGAAGCAGCTGCGCGAGATTCCCGGCGTGACCGTGCTGATCCACGATCAAACCTGTGCCGCCGAGAAGCGCCGCCGCCGCAAGCGCGGCAAGATGATCGACCCGCCGCGTCGTGTGGTCATCAACGAGCGCGTCTGCGAAGGGTGTGGCGACTGCTCCAAGCAATCGAACTGCCTCAGCGTGATTCCGGTGGAAACCGAATATGGCCGCAAGCGCAAGATCGACCAGAGTTCGTGCAACAAGGACTTCAGTTGCCTGAAGGGCTACTGCCCGAGCTTTGTCACGCTGGAAGGCGAAGTCAAACCCAAGCGCAGCAAGCTGGGCGCCGAGGCGTTCACCAGCCTGCCCGAGCTGCCGCAGCCCAAGCTGCCGGTGCTGGATCACCCATGGAGCGTGCTGGTCACGGGGGTGGGCGGTACCGGTGTCGTCACCATTGGTGGCGTGCTGGGCATGGCCGCGCGTCTGGATGAGATTGGCGCTACGGTGCTGGATCAGACCGGCCTCGCGCAAAAGGGTGGTGCGGTTACCACCCACCTGCGCTTTGCCGCCACGCAGGACAAACTCCACGCCGTGCGTATTGCCGCGGGCGACGCCAATGTGGTGCTGGGCTGCGATATGGTGGTTACGGCCACCAACGATTGTCTGGCCAAGATGCGCCGTGATCACACCTATGCGGTGATGAACGGCTTCGAAGCTGCCACGGGCGATATCACCAAGAACCCGGACATGGTGTTCCCGGCCAACTCCATGCTCAAGACCATCGAGCAGGCCGTGGGTGAGCAGCACTTCGATGTGGTTGATGCGACGCAGATTGCCACGGCACTGATGGGCGACAGCATTGCCACCAATATGTTCATGCTCGGCTTTGCCTGGCAGCGTGGCCTGATTCCGGTGTCGGAGGCCTCGATCCTGCGCGCCATCGAACTCAACGGCGCAGCCATCGACATGAACAAACAGGCCTTCATCTGGGGCCGCCATACCGCCGTGGATCGCATCCGCGTTGAAAAGATCGCTTTCCCGCAGGTGCAGATGGCGATCAAGCTGGCCAACCAGACGCTGGACGAGTTCATCGCCCGCCGCGTGGCCGACCTGACCCAGTACCAGGACGCCGCTTATGCCGCCCGCTACACCACGCTGATCGAACGTGTACGCAACGCCGAGCGTCGCGCCACGCCCGAATCGGAACTGCTGAGCTGGGCTGTGGCCCGTGCCTACTTCAAGGTACTGGCTTACAAGGACGAGTACGAAGTCGCCCGTCTGTACACCGACGGCGAGTTCCAGAAGAGCATTGCCGAGCAGTTCGACGGCAACTTCAAACTCAACTTCAGCCTTGGCCCGACCTGGCTGCAATGGATGGCCAAGCACGGCCAGACGCGCAAGTTCCGCTTCGGCAGCTGGGTCATGGGTGCCTTTGGTGTCCTCGCCAAGCTCAAGGGCTTGCGCGGCACCGCGCTCGACGTCTTCGGCCGCGCCGAAGACCGGCAGATGGAACGCCGTCTGATCGGTGAATTCGAGCAGGGTCTGGATGCACTGCTGGCCGGCCTCAACGCCGACAAGCTGCCCCAGGCCGCCGAGATCATCGGCCTGATCAACAAGGTGCGTGGCTATGGCCACATCAAGCTGGCAGCTTACGAAGCGTTCAAGCCCGAATGGGACAAGCGCCTCAAGGACTATCAGTCGGCCACCACGCCGGCGCCGGTGGCCAAGGCCATGCCGATCCGCATCTAGTTGCTGGCTGCGTGAAAAACAAAACGCCACCTTTCGGGGTGGCGTTTTGTTTGGTGTCGTAGGGTACGAATAAGGCCGCAGGCCGCATTGCACCAATGACCAAGGCGGTGCAATGCGCTGCGCTTATTGCACCCTACAGGGCATCAACCGTTGGCAATCTGTCGCGCATTCGCCAGGCTGTCCTGCATCTCCCTGCGGTAAAACAGGTAGTCGAACTCGGGCGCGGGTGCACCCAGGCGGGTGGCGATGGCGCCGATCTGGCCGCGGATGCCGGCGCACTGGTGGCAAAAGTGGGTCAGCACATCGTGTACCCACTGGCGATGTTCGAGCGTGCCGCCCTGGAGGTAGCGCAGTTCCTGTTCAAAGAACTCAGGCGGCTGGGCTTGCAGCCAGTGCTGCAGCTGACGGGCGCTTTGCTTGAGGGCGAGCTTGAGTTCGCGCCAATCGTCGTGCAGCTGGCTGTCGAGCCGCAGTTCGGGCGATTCGCCGTTGAGGCGACCGGACCAGATCAGGTTTTGCACCAGCAGGTGGTTCACCGTGCCATGGATGCTCTTGTAGAACAGGCCTTCATCCTGCTTGCGCAGATCGTCCGAGAGCTTGTCCAGGCTTTCGAACAGGCGCTCGTTGGCCCAGTGCTGGTAGTCGATCTGGTATTGAAAGTAGGTCTTCCAGGCAATCATGAATATTTTCTCCTTGCCTGAGCTTAGACAGCGCCTTGCGGCACCGCAACAGCCGTATGATCGGCCTTAACAGCCGCTCATGTCTCGCGCAGCTTTTGTTCGATCAGCGTGTGCAGCTGTTTGAAGTCCGGCTCGCCCAGATAGCGCTGTACCACCTTGCCCTGTTTGTCGATCAGCACTGTGGTGGGGGTGAGTTTGATATCGCCAAAGGCCTTGGCAATGCTGCCGTCGGTATCCAGTGCCACAAAGAATGGCAGCTGGGCTTTCTCGGTATAGGCCGACACGTAGTTGGGCGGGTCGTAGCTCATGGCCACGGCCACGGTTTCAAAGCCCTGCTCGGCGTATTTCTTGTGGGTTTCGATCAATTTGGGCATCTCGGCCATGCAGCCGGTGCAGCTGGTGGCCCAGAAGTTCACCAGTACCACCTTGCCCTTGAGCGCGGCCTGGCTGGTTTGCTGACCCTTGATCGAAACGTACTGTACGGCAGGAGCGCTAGGCTGGGCGGCGTTGCCAAGGATGATGATGCTGGCTACGGCGGCGGCCACGGCGGCGCCGATGGCGAATTTGAAGGCGGATTTCATGGTCTGGGGCAATCGGGCTGATGGCGTTTGGATCGGCAATCGGCCGGCAAGTTGCAAAGCCGGTATTGTATTGATTTATCGGCCTTTCTGCGCATAACGGTATAATCCGCCGCCTATTCAGTACAGCGAGCACAGCGATGGCAATCCAGTGGTACCCCGGCCATATGAACAAGGCGCGTAAGCACATCGCCGATACCATGGCCAAGGTGGACATGGTGATCGAAGTGCTCGACGCCCGCTTGCCGCGCATCACCACCAACCCGCTGATCCGCGAGTTGCGGGTGCATCGTCAGCGTCCCAGTCTCAAGGTGCTCAACAAGGCCGATCTGGCCGATCCGCAAGTCACCGCGGCTTGGGTGCAGCATTTCCGCCAGGAAGCCAACACCGCCGTCATTACCCTCGAAGAGGCCACGAAGCATCGCGATATGGGCAAGCTGATCAAGCTGTGCCGCGAGCTGGTGCCGCATCGCACGGGGGGCGAAAAGCCGGTGCGGGCCATGATTCTGGGCGTGCCCAATGTGGGCAAGTCCACGCTGATCAACGCACTGGCCAAGCGCAAGCTGGCCAAGGTGGCCGATACGCCGGGCGTGACCCAGAGCCAGCAACGCATCGAACTGCCCGACGGCACCATCCTTGTCGATACCCCCGGCATGATGTGGCCCAAGATCGCATCCAATAACGATGGCTACAAGCTCGCGCTCTCGGGCACCATCGGCCGTAATGCTTTTGATGCGGTGGATGTGGCCTGGTACGCGCTGGAGTGGTTGTCGGTCTATGCGCCCGAGGCGCTCAAAACCCGTTATCGCCTTGCCGATACCAGCCAGCCGCCCGAAGTGCTGTTCGAGCAGGCGGGGCGCAGCCTGGGATATGTGATTGGCGGCAACCGCGTCGATGACCAGAAAACCGCCGAGCGCATCCTTACGGATTTCCGCGCCACCACGCTGGGCCGCGTTTCGCTGGAGCGTCCGGACCAGGCGCTGGATCTCGATCTGCACGAAACCGAAGACGAAGCACCCTACGCCAGCGGCGACGCTGATGCCGAGGCATGAGCGGGCTGCGTAGCACGCTGTGGATGTTGATGGCGGCGCCGGTGCTGGCAAGCGTCAGCGTGCGTGACGACAGCGGCAGCACGGTTGAACTGTCTCAGCCGGCGCGGCGCATTGTCAGCCTGAGCCCGCATGCGACCGAATTGCTGTATGCCATGGGTGCGGGTGCCTTGCTGGTCGGGCGCGATGGCGCCAGCGACTATCCGGGCGCTGCGCGGGCGCTGCCGGTGGTGGGGGTGTATGGCGCCTTCAATGCCGAGGCCATCATCGCGCTCAAGCCCGATCTGGTCATTGCCTGGGAAGGCCCGCGCGCGGGCACGGCGCTGGATACGCTCAAGCGCCTGGGCATCCCCATTTTTGCCAGCCAGCCTGCGACCGTACGCGATATCCCCGCTGCGATGCGCGCCTTCGGTGTACTCACCGGACGCGATGGCGCCACTCCCGCCCGTCGCTTCGAGCAGGAATGGCGCGCCATCGAGGCCCGTTATGCACGCGGACCGATACTCACGGTGGTGCCCCAGGTGGGCGATGAACCGGCCATGACGGTCAATGGACGGCAGTTCGTGAGTGCCGTGTTTGCCGCTTGCGGCACGCGCAATCCGTTTGCGGACGAGGTAGCCGCCGTGCCGCTGTTGTCGGCCGAGGCTTTGCTGGCCGCCAGACCGCAAGCGATAGTGGCATTGGCAGAGCCGGTCATGGCGGCGCAGTGGCTCAAGCGCTGGCAGCCGCTGCCCTTGAAGGCGGCGCTGCTGGACGCATCACCCGACACGTTGGGCCGCCCCGGTCCCCGTGTGCTGGCCGCGGCCAGCACCCTGTGTGCAAGGCTTGATAAGCTGCGCAAGGCCAGCCAGCGCAAAATCGACTAGAATTCGCCGGCAAACCGTCATCACCGCGAGCCCATGGAAGCCGAACTCAGCAATCTAGAAGACCGGGTCACCACGCTGGCCATGCTGTGCCAGCAGCTGCGCCGCGAGAACCTTGAGCTGCGCCAGTCTGCATTGGCACTCAAGAACGAGCACCGGCGCGTCCAGGACAAACTCGACGCCACCCTTACCCGCGTGGAGCAGCTGATCGGCCAGCTCCC
Source organism: Chitinimonas sp. BJYL2 (assembly GCF_027257935.1). Lineage (NCBI taxonomy): Bacteria > Pseudomonadati > Pseudomonadota > Betaproteobacteria > Neisseriales > Chitinibacteraceae > Chitinimonas > Chitinimonas sp. BJYL2. Next base: position 1,086,964 of record NZ_JANZKW010000001.1, read on the forward strand.
CGACGACGAGGACGACGCAGAGGAAGAAAGCGCATGAGCGAAGCCCGTCAGCTCGACGTCAACATCATGGGGCGCGACTTCCGCGTTGCCTGCCCCCCCGAGGAAGAACAAGCGCTACGCGAAGCCGTGGCCTACGTGGAACGCAAGATGCGCGAAATCCGCGATGGTGGCCATGTGATCGGCCTCGACAAGATCGCCATCATGGCGGCGCTGAACATTGCCCACGAATTCATGCATACACGGGTGACGGGCGGTTTGGACGTGGCCGACTTTCGGCGTAGAATCACCGCCATGCAGGACACCATTGACGAGGCCCTCAAGGAACAGCAGCAGCTGTTCTGAGCCGGCAACAAGCGATGGTCGCCCCAACCAGTTTTCAAGTTTCCCTGCGGCGCTCGACCCGGTTCGATATTCTTTGAACCAATATATTGACCTCGGTTTCTGGCTAGATGCGTCTGTTGTGCGCTACCCGTTTGTGGTGGTGCCTGATTTCAGCATCGCTGGTTACCACTTGAACCGTTCGGTTCAAGATGTGAGCCGGGACGGCGCCCGCGGGGATCCCCACCCCGCACAAATCCCCCATGAACGATAAAACCCGCCTCCGTAGCGAACTGCGCCGGCGGCGCAAGGCCTTGTCGCCAGCGGATCGTGCGCGGGCCGAGCGGGCTGTGCTGAGCCGGCTGAGGCCGCTGCTGCAGCGCGGTCGACGTATCGGCGTGTATCTGGCCATGGGCAGCGAGCTGGATCTGCGCGGGGTGCTGGCCCTGATGCAGCAGCGTGGCACACAGGCACTGGCACCCATGGTGCCGCGGCGTGGGCGTCGTCTGCGATTTGCGGCATTGCCGATCCGGCATGGTTGCCGAGACACGGTATCCGCACGTGCGCTGGACGCGGTGCTGGTGCCGCTGGTGGGATTCGATGCACACTGCGGTCGTCTGGGGCAGGGTGGTGGTTACTACGACACGAGCTTTGCTTTCCGCCGTTACACCAGCCGGCCGCGCCTGATCGGTGTGGCGTTTGAATGTCAACGTCTGGCGGTGGTGCCCATGGCACCGCATGATCGGCGTCTGGATGCCGTGCTGACCGAACTGGGCTGGTATGGCCGCAAACCTGTCCGCTTGTAAGCCAGATTCAATCGGCCTTGTCGGGCGCTACAAAAAGCCAGCGCACCTGGGGAAACGCCGCACGGATATCCGCTTCAAGCCGATTGATCTCCTCGACCAGCTCGGTGGGGGATTCGGCACGGATATCCGCTTTGACTGCCACCATCAGCCCGGCACCCATGGGTAGTGCCAGCAGATTGAACACCCGCACCACGGCCGGGTCCGCATCCAGCTGGCGGCGAAGCGCATCGCGTATTTCAGGGGGCACGGCCCGGCCGACGAGCAGCCCCTTGATCTCGACGCCGACAAAGATGGCAACCCCGATCAGCAGCAGACCTATCACTATCCCGCCTATCGCGTCGAAGATCGGGTTCTCGGTAAGCAGTGACAGTACGATCGACAGCAGAGCCAGCAGCAGCCCGAGCAGCGCGGCGATATGTTCGCCCACCAGGAGCACCTGGGCTCGTCGGGGTGTATGGCGCACCCAGCGCCACAGCGCCTGCCCGCCTTGCCCCTTGCGGATATCGTTCCAGCAGCACCAGAGCAAGGCCGACTGGAGGAGCATCCCGAACAGCAGGGCCGCTATGGCAATCCATGGTGCTTCGATTTCCTCGGGCTCACTGAGTTTGTGCATGCCCTCATAGATGGCAAACAGCCCGCCCAGGCTAAAGAGCATCAGTGCGGCAATGAACGACCAGTAATAGATGGCCTGTCCATAACCCTGAGGATAGTCTGGCGATGGCGGGGCCTTGGCGCGGCGGATGCCCCAGATCAATAGCAGCTGGTTGCCGCAATCGGCAAACGAATGGACGGAGCTGGCCAGCATGGCGCCCGAGCCGGTGTAGAGGGTGGCGCATAGTTTGGCGATAGCAATCAGGGCGTTGCCGCCCAGCGCATAAATCACGGGACGGGACGATGCAGCATGGGCTGACATGGACTTCCTCCTCGCTTCAGAGTCTAGCCGGTATTCGCCGTAGCGCGAGTCGGCATTCGCGACCGAAAATATTCCTCTTGCCACCTTGCCGCCTTGACCTGCAAGGGAGATAGTCCCGGCGCAGAGAAACCGCGCGGGAGACAGACATGCGCTACTGGCTGATGAAAGCCGAACCCGACGATGTGAGCATCGATGATCTGGCTGCCATGCCCGATCAGACTGTGGGATGGTATGGCGTGCGCAATTATCAGGCGCGCAATTTCATGCGCGATGCCATGCAGATCGGCGATCTGGCGTTGTTCTATCACAGTGGCTGCGCCGAACCCGGTGTGGCCGGCATTGTGCGCGTGTGCACGCCGGCCTACCCCGACCCGACCCAGTTCGACGCCAGCAACAAATACTACGACCCCAAATCCACCCCCGAGGCGCCGCGCTGGCAGCAGGTGGATGTACAGCTGGTCAAGAAGACTGCTTATCTGAGCCTGGCCGCCATGCGCGCCGTGCCCGAACTGGAAGGCATGCTCCTGCTCAAGCGCGGCAACCGGCTGTCGATCACGCCGGTGGAGCCAGCCCACTGGCGCACGGTGATGGCGCTGATCGGCGAGCCGGCATGAGCCTGCTGGCGATACTGGCTTTTCTGGGCACCGGGGCGGTTGCGGGTGTGCTCGCCGGTTTGCTGGGCGTGGGTGGTGGCCTTGTCATCGTGCCGGCGCTGGTGCTGGTGTTCGAATCGCTCGGGTTTCACGTGGCACATATCCAGCATCTGGCACTGGGTACCTCGCTAGCCAGCATCCTGTTCACCTCCGTTTCCAGCGTGCGCGCCCACCATCAGCGCGAGGCCGTGGATTGGCTTACCGTGCGCCGTATGGCCGCTGGCCTGGTGATAGGTACCTTTGCCGGCAGCTGGCTGGCTGCGCGATTGCCGTCACATGGGCTCCAGTGGTTTTTCGTGGTGTTTGCCCTGATCGTGGCGGCGCAGATGCTGTCGGGTTACAAACCCAAGGCCGGCCGCACCCTGCCGGGCATGGCCGGTACCTCGGCGGCGGGCGGGGTGATCGGCGTGATATCCAGTTTTGTCGGGATCGGTGGCGGTTCGTTATCGGTGCCTTTCCTGACCTGGTGTAATGTCGCCATGCAGCGTGCCGTGGGAACCTCGGCGGCGCTGGGCTTTCCGATTGCCATGGCCGGCTTTGCCGGTTATGCCCTCAACGGCTTGGGGGCCATGCAGCTGCCGCCCGGCAGCTTCGGCTACGTCTACTTGCCGGCCTTGGCGTCCATTGTGCTGGCTAGCGTCATCACCGCGCCGTTGGGAGCAGCATTGGCGCACCGCTTGCCGGTGCCTACCCTGAAAAAGTGTTTCGCGGCACTGCTGATCCTGATTGCCTGCCGCATGCTCTATGGACTGATCTCATGACCCAACGCGATGCCTTGTACCCACCCATCGAACCGAACCGCAGCGGCAGGTTGCCGCTCGATGATGTGCACACCATGTACTGGGAAGAATCGGGCAACCCGAATGGGGTGCCCGTGCTGTTCCTGCATGGTGGCCCCGGCTCGGGCGCCAGCCCCAAGCATCGCCAGTTCTTTGATCCGGCGTTCTACCGCATCGTGATATTTGATCAGCGTGGCGCGGGCCGTTCCACGCCGGTGGGCAATCTGCACGACAACACTACCCAGCATCTGGTGGCCGACATCGAACGCCTGCGCGAGATGCTGGGCGTGACGCGCTGGCTGGTGTTTGGCGGCAGCTGGGGCTCGACGCTGGCGCTGGCCTATGGCGAAGCCCACCCCGAGCGCTGCCTGGGTTTCGTTTTGCGTGGCATCTTCCTGTGCCGGGCATGGGAGATCAGCTGGTTCATGCGCGGCATGCGCCAGTTCTTTCCCGAGGCCTGGCAACGCTTTGCCAACCATCTGCCCGAGGTCGAACGCGGCGATCTGCTCGCGCACTACCACCGCCGGCTGGCCGACCCGAACCCGGATATCCACCTGCCGGCCGCACGGGTCTGGAGCGTGTACGAGGGCGAGTGTGCCACCCTGCATCCCGATCCAGCGGTGCAGGCCAACTACGGCAGCGATGGCGTGGCGCTGGGCGTGGGCCGGATCGAGGCGCATTACTTTGTGAACCGCATCTTCCTGCCCGAGAACGCCCTGCTGGACAACGTAGGGCGGATCAAGCACCTGCCGATGATCACGATTCAAGGCCGCTACGATGTGCTTTGCCCACCGGTCTCTGCTTGGGAGCTGCATCAGGCCTGGCCGGGATCGACACTGGAAATCGTGCAGGATGCCGGCCATTCGGCTTGGGAGCCGGGCATCACGCGCGGCTTGGTGCGGGCTTGCGAGCAGATGAAGGCACGCTTGCAGGCCGCTTGACGCATATCAAAGGGGCTGGCAGGCCTTGGGTTCAGGATGAGGGTGTCTGAACCAGGAGCCCACCATGCATATTGAACATCACCCCCTGATTGCCGAGTTTCCCGAGCACCGCGATACCATTCATGCCCTCAAGCTGGAAAATGCGCACTTCAGCCGTCTGGCGGCCGATTTCGAGCATATCGACAAAGCGGTAACGCGCATCGAGAACGGTGAGGAGCGCACCGATGCAGTCACACTGGAGAACATGAAGAAGCAGCGTCTGGCAGTGCTGGACGAGCTGTACGGCATGATCAGGGCCTCAGTGCCCGCCTGATTAAAAGGGCGCAACAAACAAAAAGCCGCGTTGACCCACGCGGCTTTTTGTTTGTCCGCGGGCGGGACTCAGACCACCTCTTCCACCCATAGCAGCGCTTCGATCTGTGCGCGGTTGGCCTCGGTCTGGGTCACGCCGGCAGCCTCGAACAGCGCGGGGTCGTCTGGCAGGTCACCATCCTCGCAGGCCAATGCCAATGCCAGCATGCCGCCATAAGGGCCGCGCTGGTAAAGCAGGGCTTCGTTGACGGCCGCCGGCAGGTTGAGTTTCTCGAGGATCTTGTCCATGGGCTGGCGCAGCAGCGCTTCGAGCATAGAGAACATGCCGGTGGTGAACAGCAGATCCAGCTCATCGCGCTTGAAGCGCTTGCCGCCCAGCGTTTCCATGATGCGGCCACGCAGGAGCGAGGTTTCCAGCAGGATGTTGTGATCGCCGTCCTGGCGCTCGTGGCTGAACAGCAGCAGGGTGAGCCAGCGGTAAAGCTGTTTGTGGCCGAGTACGATCATCGCGCGATCCAGCGTATCCACCTTGGCCAGCAGCCCCGAACCCGGTGAATTCACATAGCGCAGCAGCTTGAACGAGAGCATGGGGTCGTACTTCATGGCGTTGGCGATGACCGTGGGTTCGGCCTCCGTGCGCACCAGATTCAGGACTTCGAGCAGGCGCAGATAGCTGGCGTCCACCGCATCGGCCTCGGAGATTTCCTTGCGGCGCAGATAGCTGCCCTGCAGGAAATGCACCTGCAACTGGCGGCAGACCTGCAGCTCCTCGAAGAAATGGATATCACCCACCAAGAGTTCGGCATCCGGCGCGGCATGGGCCGTGGCCGAGATGGCCTTGGAGAGTTCGGTCACATCCTTATCGGTGACCGAGAGCTTGTGGTAATCGGCAATGCTGAACAGCGGTAGCAACGGCGGGTCGAACGGGAAGTTGTCGAAACCCAGCTGGAAACCATCGGCTTTGACCTGTTTGAGCAGCTCGGCCTGCGCCATGGGGTCACGGAAGAACTCGGCATCGTAATGCAGCATCAGCACGAATCGGCCGCGTGGCAGCTTTCTCAATAGCGGGCTGTCGAGCGACCAGACGGAGATCTCCAGAAAGATGCGCTTCTGGCCGAAGGCCTTGCTGGATTCTTCGGCAATGAAATTCCTTAGCAGGACTTCGTCGTAAAGCTTCCATACCGAATGGGGAATTTTGGATTTGCGCTTGAGCACGCTCTCGCGCAGGCGGAAGTCGTAGCCCACGACCTTGAGTTCGCGGTCGAGCACGATTTCGCGCTGCAGCATGGTATCGACCGGGGTGCCCGCCACAAAACCGGCCTGGCCGGGTGCGGCACCGAGCGCGCTGGTCGCGGGCGTCGCGCTAGTGGGCGCACGTGAGGAGATGGGGCTGGGTGCCGGGGCGGGCGTATCGTTGCCGCCGAACATTTTTTTGATCAGTCCGAAGACCATGGCTAGGGCCGTTTCGCGGTTATTTTTCCTGACGCATCACCAGAATAGCTTGCCCGTCGCAGAGTCCCAAATCCATTACCCAAAGGTTGGATGACCGGCAAGAAAAAACCCGGCCATATTGGGCCGGGTTGGGGGCAGGCTCAGGCGCCGGTGAGCTTTTCCAGCGCTTCGCGGTACTTGGCGGCGGTTCGCTCGGCCACTTCCAGCGGCAGGGCCGGCGCGGGTGGCGTCTTGTTCCAGCCCGTGGTTTCGAGCCAGTCACGTACGAACTGTTTGTCGTAACTGGGCGGGTTGCTGCCCGGTGCGTACTGGTCGGCCGGCCAGAAGCGGCTCGAATCCGGCGTCAGCGCTTCGTCCATCAGGCATAGCGTGCCATCAGTATCGAGACCGAACTCGAACTTGGTATCGGCAATGATGATGCCGCGCGTGGCAGCGTACTCGCTAGCAGCCAGATAGAGCTTGATGGCGGTATCGCGGACCTTGGCGGCCAGCTCGGCACCGATCAGGTCGCAGGTCTGTTCGAAGGAGATCGGCTCGTCATGGTTACCCACGGCGGCCTTGGTGGACGGTGTGAAGATCGGTTCGGGCAGTTTCTGTGCTTCGACCAGACCGGCCGGCAGCTGGATGCCACTCACCGCGCCGGTTGCCTTGTAGTCTTTCCAGCCACCACCGACGATATAGCCACGCACCACGGCCTCGACCGGCACCGGCTTGAGGCGTTTGACGACCACGGCGCGACCTTCGACCTGCGGGCGATCGGCAGCGCTGACCACGTCTTCCGCCTTCTCGCCGGTGAAGTGGCTGGGCACCAGATCCTTGAGTTTGTCGAACCAGAAGTTGGAGATCGCGGTGAGGATCTTGCCCTTGGCCGGAATCGGTTCGTTGAGGATCACATCAAAGGCCGAGAGGCGATCAGTAGCGATCATCAGCATGCGGCGCTCGTCGATCTCGTACAGATCGCGGACCTTGCCGCTGTAGATCTTCTTGAGGCTGGTGAGGTTGGTGGTGGTCAGGCCATCCATGGTGCATATTCCCGTAGCTCGGGTTTGAACCCGATATTTCGATGTATCGGGTTGAACCCCGACCTGCAAATGCTTTACAGCGTGTCTTTGAGTGCTTCGGCCTGTTCCAGCGCGGCTTCGGCCGAGCCGGCCAGCACGCAGAAGTGGCCCATCTTGCGACCCGGACGTGCCTGCTTCTTGCCGTAAAGGTGCAGGTGCGCGTTGGGCGCCTGCATCAGCACATCCCAGTTCGGCTCACCGCCGTCCTCTTTCCAGACGTCGCCGAGCAGGTTCACCATCACCACGGGCGAGAGCAGATCGGGCTTGCCCGGATGCAGGCCACACATGGCGCGCACCTGCTGCTCGTACTGGCTGGTGAGGCAGGCGTCGATCGTGTAATGGCCCGAGTTGTGCGGGCGTGGCGCCATTTCGTTGACGACCAGTTCGCCACCATCGAGAACAAAGAACTCCACGGCCAGCACACCCACATAATCAAGCGCCTCAGCCAGCTGCTGCGCCATGGTTTGCGCTTGCGCGGCGAGATGGATGTCGACCTGGGCCGGCACGATGCTGATGTCGAGGATGCCCTTGGCGTGGCGGTTTTCCGCGACCGGGAAGACGGCGCTTTCATGCGCGCTGCTACGGGTGACGATGGCCGAGATTTCGCACACCAGCGGCATCATCTTTTCCAGTACGCAGGCCTGGCCGCCGAGATCGGCATAGGCGGCACGGGCTTCTTCGGCTGTCTTGACGCGCACCTGACCCTTGCCGTCGTAACCGAGGCGGGCGGTCTTGAGGATGCCGGGCAAATAGGGCGCGAGATCGTGGTTCAGGTCATCCACGGTTTCGAGCGCCAGGTACGGTGCGGTGGCGAGGCCGGCTTTGCGGATCCAGGACTTCTCCTGAATGCGGTCCTGGGCGATGGCGACGCAATCGCCGGAGGGGCTCACCGGCACATGCTGGGCGAGCCAGCGCATCGAGTCGGCGTTCACGTTCTCGAACTCGGTGGTGATGGCGGCGCAGGTTTCGGCCAGCTCCTTGAGCGCGGCGTGGTCGTTGAACGCAGCACACAGATGCACATCGGCAAAATCGGCAGCCGGCGCGCTGGCATCAGGATCGAGCACGGTGACGCGGTAGCCCATGGTCTTGGCGGCCACGGTGAACATGCGGCCGAGTTGGCCGCCGCCGAGTATGCCGAGCATGGCCGGCGGCAGGATGGGGCGTACCAGGGGATAACGCTGCGTCATGACCTACTCTACTTCCGGCAGTTCCATCGCGAGTACCGTGTTCTTCTGGTCTTCGCGGAACTGATTGAGGCGCGCACGCAGTTCAGGGATTTCGTTGGCCAGCAGGGCCACGGCGAACAGGCCGGCATTGGCGGCACCGGCTTCGCCGATGGCGAAGGTGGCCACCGGAATGCCCTTGGGCATCTGCACGATGGACAGCAGCGAGTCTTCGCCGCGCAGGTACTTGCTGGGCACGGGGACGCCGAGCACCGGAATGGTGGTCTTGGCGGCCAGCATGCCGGGCAGGTGGGCTGCGCCGCCAGCGCCGGCGATGATGGCCTTCAGGCCACGCGCTTCGGCGGTCTCGGCGTACTCGAACAGCAAGTCCGGCGTACGGTGTGCGGAGACGACGCGGGCCTCGAAGGCCACGCCGAAGGCTTTGAGCTGACGCGCAGCATGCTGCATGACTTCCCAGTCAGAGTTGCTGCCCATCACCAGGCCGACCTGAATCATCGGGTAATCCCCTGTTTCAAAAGGCGGATTCTACCGAAAATCGGCTTTGCGCCATATGCCGATGATGCGACGGGGATTTGTAGCTGTCGCAGGGTACTTACAGACCGGCTGCCGTTGCGGCGCACCAATGAAAATGGCCTGTCAGGTGACAGGCCATTCTCTTTGTCCGGCGACTGGCGGAGGGCACCGCCAGACCGGGTTAAAGCTGCAGCTGCTTACAGGTTGTAAGCCTTCTCACCGTGGCTGGTGACGTCGAGGCCTTCGCGCTCTTCGTCTTCCGGCACGCGCAGACCGATCACCAGATCAATCAGCTTGTAAGCCACGACCGAGACCACACCCGACACCACCAGCGTGACCAGCACGCCCTGGGTCTGGATCCAGACCTGCGAGGCGATCGAGTAGTTCGGGGCGACGGCGTTGGCGACGTAGTCCCACACACCGGTACCGCCGAGGGCCGGATCGGCAAACACGCCGGTCAGGATGGCGCCGAGGATACCGCCCACGCCGTGCACGCCGAATACATCCAGTGCATCGTCAGCACCCAGCAGGCGCTTGAGGCCATGCACGCCCCACAGGCAGACCACACCAGCCAGCGCGCCGATGACCATGGCACCACCGACACCGACAAAACCGCAAGCCGGAGTAATGGCAACCAGGCCGGCTACCGCGCCTGAGGCAGCGCCCAGCATGGAGGGCTTGCCCTTCCAGATCCACTCGACGGCGGTCCAGGCACAGGCGGCCAGTGCGGTGGCAACCCAAGTGTTGATGAAGGCCAGTGCGCCAATGCCGTTGGCTTCGAGAGCCGAACCGGCGTTGAAACCAAACCAGCCGAACCACAGCAGCGAAGCACCGATCATGGTCATGGTCAGGCTGTGCGGGGTCATGGCTTCCTTGCCCAGACCGACGCGCTTGCCGACGAAGTAGGCACCGACCAGGCCGGCCACGGCTGCGTTGATGTGCACCACGGTGCCACCAGCGAAGTCCAGCGCGCCCTTGGCGAACAGCCAGCCAGCAGCAGCGGTAGCGGCTTCGGCAGCCTTGGCATCGATATAGGCATCAGGGCCGGACCAGTACCAGACCATGTGTGCCATGGGCAGGTAGCTGAAGCTGAACCAGATCACCACGAAGGCAAGCACGGCCGAGAACTTCACGCGTTCTGCAAAGGCACCGACGATCAGGCCGCAGGTAATGGCGGCGAACGCGCCCTGGAACACCACGTAGATCAGTTCGGAAATATAGATACCCTTGGACCAGGTAGCGGCCAGGGAATCCGGCGTTACGCCTTTGAGGAACAGCTTGCTGAAGCCGCCCACGGCGCTGTTGAGGCTGCCACCATCGGTGAAGGCCACGCTGTAGCCGTAAACAACCCACAGCACGGAAATCAGCGAGAACACGACAAACACCTGCATCAGCACGCTGAGCATGTTCTTGGCGCGCACCAGGCCGCCGTAGAACAGGGCCAGACCAGGGATCGACATCAGGATGACGAAAGCGGTGGCCACAAAGATCCAGCCGTTATCGGCCTTGCTCAATGTGGGGGCCGGTGCGGCAACTGCCGGGGCAGCCTCGGGTGCGGCGGCTGCCACAGGGGCGGATTCGGCAGGTGCTGCTGCCGGGGCCGCTGCGGACTCGGGCGTGGCCGCAGCCGCTTCGGCGACGGGTGCGGCGGCAGGCGCTTCTTCTGCCCATGCACTGCCGAAACTCATGGCGCTGGCCAGTGCCAGCGCGGTCAGTAGTTTCTTCATTTGGCTCATCTCCCTCGTAGGCTTAGAGCGCGTCAGCGCCGGTTTCACCGGTGCGGATGCGGATGACTTGTTCGAGCTCGAAGACGAAGATCTTGCCGTCACCGATCTTGCCGGTATTGGCGGACTTTTCGATGGCCTCGATGACCTGATCGAGCAGGTCGTCCTTCACGGCGATTTCGAGTTTGACCTTGGGCAGGAAATCGACCACATACTCCGCGCCGCGATACAGCTCGGTGTGGCCCTTTTGACGGCCGAAACCCTTGACCTCGGTCACGGTGACACCTTGCACGCCTATGGCGGAAAGTGCCTCGCGGACCTCGTCAAGCTTGAACGGCTTGATGATGGCGCTAACGAACTTCATCTTCGCTCCTTGAATGGATACCCGGAAAAATGCTTCGGTAGGAAGCGTTAGCATGGGTCGTGCCAAGGAAATATATCCTTAATTATCAATAAGATGCTTCGCCTTCCCCGGCGATGCGCCGCAATATTGCACCGCATTGGTGCGCCCGGGCGCTGCCCTGCCTGCCCTTGGTGCGCGCGCATGATCACGGTGCGATTTGCTATCCTTGTGTCATCCCCTTTGTGAAGCAGGAGCGTCCCCATGCTGGCTCAACGTCTGTTCGATGAAGTAAGTGGCAAGCTAGCTGAAGTGATGGCGGCGGGACCTGGGCGCGATATCGAGAAGAATGCGCGTGCGGTACTCTCGGCGGCATTCGCTAAACTGGATCTGGTGACGCGGGAAGAGTTCGAGGTCCAGCAGGCCGTATTGGCGCGTACCCGTGAAGCGCTGGCAGCACTGGAAGCCCGTGTGCAGGCGCTGGAGGCCCGTCGCGGTGATGCCGCGCCGGCCCAAGACAATCCACAGGACGATTTCTAGGCGATCAGTGGCGTCGCCACGGTGGGCCCGTGGCGCGCACGGAGACCAGTGTCAGGCAGGGGTGGTCTGGAAATCAGCGACCCACTCGGCCAGATCGGCAGCCGGCATGGGCCGCGCAAAGTAGTAGCCTTGCGCCACATCGCAACCCTCGCCATCGAGGAAGTTGAGCTGCTCCAGGGTTTCGACTCCCTCGGCTACCACGGTCATGCGCATGCTCTGGCCAATGCGGACGACGGCACTGGCCAGCGCGCGGTCGCCTTCATCCTCGCCCAGATCGCGGACAAAGCTCTGATCCAGCTTCAGCTCACTGACCGGAAAGCGTTTCAGATAGCCCAGGCTCGAATAGCCTGTCCCGAAGTCGTCCACCGCCAGGGCAACACCCATCTCGTCCAGTTGTGACAAGGCGTTGAGCGTCTTGTCATCGCGCATCATCATCAGGCTTTCGGTGATTTCCAGTGTCAGCCGGCTGGCGGGCAGGCCATGCCGTTTGAGGCACTCGGCCACCAGCGCCGGCACATCGTCATGGCGGAACTGGCGGGGCGAGAGGTTGACCGAAATCCGCGGGATCGCCAGTCCTTCGGCATCCCACTGTGCGAGCTGGCGGCAGGCTTCGTTGAGCACCCAGATACCGATCTCATCAATCAGCCCGCTTTCCTCGGCGATCGGAATGAACCGTGCTGGCGAGACCATGCCCCAGTTAGGGTGCTGCCAGCGGATCAAGGCTTCGAGACCGTGCAGATGTTGCGTGGCGATGCCGACCTGAGGCTGATAGAACAGGCGCAGTTCACGGTTCAGCATGGCCTGGCGCAGGGCGGCTTCCATTTCCAGTCGCGCCGCCGCGTCGTCGTTCATATCGTGGCTGTAGAAGCAGAAGGCGTTGCGACCCAGTTCCTTGGCGCGGTACATGGCGGTATCGGCATGCTTGAGCAGGGTGTCGTAATCTTGCCCGTCCTCGGGGAACAGGGCGATGCCGATACTGGCTGAGCCGTTCAGGGTCAGCCCGTCCATATCGATGCGTTCGGCCACGGCGGCGATCACCTTGCTGGCCACGGCGGCGGCGCCTTCGGCACCGCACTCGGGCAGCAGCATCAGGAATTCGTCACCGCCGAGACGGCAAACGGTGTCGGAGTCACGCAGCACGGTCTCGAAACGCTTGGCCACGGTCTGCAGCAAACGGTCGCCCACCGCGTGGCCGAGGGAATCGTTGATGGTCTTGAAGCGATCCAGGTCCACGAACATCAGCGCCAGCGGCCAGCCATTGCGCTGAGCCTGTGCCAGCGACAGCTCGACCCGGTCGGCCAGCAGTGAGCGGTTAGGCAGGCCGGTGAGCGCATCGTAGAAGGCCAGCGCATGGACGCGGTCTTCTGCCTCGCGGTGCTCGATGGCGATGCCTGCAAGATGCGTGCACGCTTCAACGATACGGCGCTGGAACGCATCAGGCCCGCGTGCTGTCCGGTAATACAGGGCAAAGGTACCGACAACGCGGCCATCGCGGGCGCGGATCGGGCTCGACCAGCAGGCAGCGAGGCCGTGCTCGCGCGCCAGCTCTGCGTAATCGGCCCAGCGCGGGTCGGTGGCAATGTCGGTCGCGTTGACTTCCTGGTTCAGATAGGCCGCCGTGCCACATGAACCGCAGCGTGGACCGATGATGCTGCCATCCACCGCACTAGTGAAGCTGGCCGGGACACTGGGTGCTGAGCCGGTATGCAGCGTATCGCCGTCCAGCAGCAGGATCGAGCACAGGGCATCGGGGGCCAGCATTTCCACGTTATGGGTGATCTGATCCAGGATGTCCCGCAGGGGTTGCCCCGAGGCAATATTGCCGAGCACGGCATGCTGCAGATTCAGCATCTGCTCCGAGCGCAGTTCCTCTTCGATCCCCCGCGCATAGGCGACCACGCATTCGGTGCCGTCGAAGGCCAGATGGCTGGCATGGATCTCGATCGGGATCATCTGTCCGCGCGCACTGCGGAAGTGGCTACGGAAGCTGTGCCCGCCGCTATCCTTGATCGTGTCCCACAGCGACGCCCAGCGTGACTCATCCAGACTGGGATCAAATGCCCAGATGGGCCGCCCCAGCAAGGCATCGTGAGGGATTTCCAGCATCTTGCCGGTGTGGAAATTGGCATCGCGCAGGGTGCCGTCCGGATTCAGCCAGATCACGGCAATACTGGCTTGCTGTACGGTGAACTCGATGAACCGCAGGCGCTGCTCGGTTTCGCGCTGCTGGCCGATATCGCGGATGATCAGATACAGCAGCTGCCGGCCACCGACCTGAATCGCAATCGCGTGTACGGCCACTTCACGCACACGACCGTTGCGGCATTGATGACGGCTGATGAAAAAGTGTCCTTCCTCCAGCCTTGCCTGTTCCAGCGATGTCAGGAAATCGCCACGGATGACGTCGGTGGCCAGCTCACCGATGCGCAAACCCAGAAATGCTTCGTTGTCATAGCCATAGAACGCTCGAGCCGCGGCATTGGCCGCGAGGATTTCCCCCTGCACCGGATCAATCACCAGCTTGGGTGCGAGACTGCGCTCGAAAACCTGCCGGTACGCGGTTTCGCGTTCCTGCAATGCTTGCTCGGAGGCTTTGCGTTTGTCGATGTTGGCAATAAAGGCAAAGGCACCGTCGTAGTTGCCGGCGGCATCGAACAGCGGGGCGGTGGAGACCTCGCCCCAGAAGCAGCTGCCATCGCGGCGACGGAAGTGGAATTCGTGAATTTCCCGCACACCGCTACGGCGGCGCTCGACATTCGCCTCGGCCTGGGGGCGCGCGCCCTCTTCGACAAAGTCCCATAGCGGACGGCCTATCAGCGCCGCTTCGGCTTCGCCGAGCATCCGTGCCATGGTGGCATTGACGTACACGGTCCGGCTGTCTGCGTCGATGACCCAGACTCCGTCTTCCGCTTCCTCCACCAGACGCCGGTAGAACGCCGGGTCATCAAATAGGTTGTGTTGGGCTGCCATCGCGTTTTTTGTGTGCGCGGAATTATATATATAGGGCGCACGCCAGCATTTGCCCAAGCCCGAAGCAAGATCTGTTGCGTTTAGTCAAAGGAAGGCGGCAAAGGCGCCACCCGGCTCAGGCCAGCAGTCGCTGCAGGAACAGGCCGATCAGGATGAAGGCGAGCAGGCCAAGTGCACTGAAGCCGACCCAGCGGCGACGCCGTCGCCATAGCGCATCGCCGCTGCGCTTCTCCTTCCACAGGCACAGTGCCCAGGCGAGCAGGAGCAAGAGGAACAGGACGCGCAGCAGGGTGAACATGGTTCAGATCGCGGCCGGGCTGTAACGGTGGAAGGCGGCGGGCACGTCGTCGGCGTGCTGAAAGCTGACAAACTCGTAGTTGTCCGGATCGGCCAGGAGTTCGCGCAAGAGCTTGTTGTTCATGGCATGACCTGATTTGAAGCCTTCAAACGCGGCAATCAGCGGGTAGCCGAGGATGTACAGGTCGCCAATCGCGTCGAGCGCCTTGTGGCGCACGAATTCGTCTTCGAAACGCAGGCCTTCCTGGTTAAGCACCTTGTACTCATCGAGCACGATGGCGTTTTCCATACTGCCGCCTTGGCCCAGGTTATTGGTGCGCATGTACTCGACCTCATGCATGAAGCCAAAGGTGCGCGCCCGTGCGACCTCTTTGATGTAGCTGGTCTCGGCGAAATCGAGCTCCACCGTCTGCGCGGCCTTCTGGAAGGCCGGGTGCTTGAACTCGATGGTCAGGCTGATCTTGTAGCCTTCGTGCGGCTTGAAACGTACCCATTTGTCGCCTTCGACGGCTTCGACGGGCTTCTTGACGCGCACATAGCGCTTGCGAGCGGGTTTCTGTTCCTTCACGCCGGCCTGCTGGATCAGGTACAGGAACGGTGCTGCGCTGCCATCCATGATGGGCATCTCGGACGCAGTGACATCGACGATCACATTGTCGATACCCAGGCCGGCAAAGGCCGACATCAGGTGCTCGATGGTGGCCACGCGCACGCCATCCTTGACCAGCGTGGACGAGAGCCGCGTGTCATTGACCAGATCGGGACCGACCTTGAACGAGGGTTTGTCGGCCAGATCGGCACGGCGGAACACGATGCCGGTATCGGCCGGCGCGGGCGACAGCGTCAGCTCGACCTTGTCGCCCGAGTGCAGACCCACGCCCACGGCGCGGATGGATTCTTTGAGGGTGCGCTGGTAAATCATCTGGCTCATCCAGTCGGTGATGTACCCCCGGCCTGCTGGCGGGATGCTCGCTCGCCATCGTACGCCGGACGCCCCGGGAGAGGGCGGAACGTCCGGACGTGCGGCAGACGCAAGGGGCACGCAGCCACCGATTTTGCCATATCGCAAAACCGGAACCGATTGAACCTTGCTATTGCGGCGTTAGGTCGTGTTACCACCTAGCGCTGTTAGGATGGAAAGGAATCGTAGCGAGCAGCCCGTGGCGTGGTCGAGAGGCGCAGTCGTACGTCATGTACGACGAGCATCGCAGGCCGCGTCACGGGTTGCGCAGTAGATTCTCTTCCATCCGACTCAGTCAGCCTGCTTGCGCAGGAAGGCCGGAATGTCCATGTCACCACCGGCAAACACGGCGCCACGCGACGATTCCACCGAAGCACCCACGCTGCCGGCGCGGCGGCCGGTGCGGAACACGGCAGGGGTATCGAGCTCGTCGTAGTTCATGGCCGGCATGGCATCGTCGGTACCCGTACGCTGCACCACCGTCAGGTTCGGCATCTTCTTGTCGACACGGCCACCCAGACCCGTGGCGACCAGGGTCACGCGGATGCTGTCGCCCATGTTTTCGTCGAAGGCGGTACCGAAGATGATGCGGGCATCTTCCGAGGTGTAGGCCTTGATGGTGTCCATGACTTCATGGACTTCCTTCATCTTCAGGCTGTAGTCGGCGGTGATGTTGACCAGCACGCCGCGGGCGCCGTTCAAGCTGATGTCTTCCAGCAGCGGGCTGTTCACAGCCGATTCGGCAGCCTGGCGTGCACGATCCACGCCCTCGGCATGGGCCGAGCCCATCATGGCCATGCCCATCTCGGTCATCACGGCCTTCACGTCGGCGAAGTCCACGTTCACGAGGCCAGGCACATTGATGATTTCGGCGATGCCGGCCACGGCACCCTTGAGCACGTCGTCGGCGGCCTTGAAGGCATCCTTGAACGAGACATCCTCACCCAGCACCTGCATCAGCTTGTCGTTGGGGATGATGATCAGCGAATCAACGTGCTTCTGCAGCGCTTCGATACCGGCTTGCGCAGCCTTCTGGCGCTTGCCTTCGAAAGCGAACGGACGGGTCACCACACCGACGGTGAGGATGCCCTTTTCACGCGCGACTTCGGCCACGACCGGTGCAGCACCGGTGCCGGTGCCGCCACCCATGCCGGCGGTGATGAACACCATGTCGGCGCCTTCGAGCAGTTCCGAAATGCGTTCACGGTCTTCTTCGGCCGCGGCGCGGCCGATATCGGGATTGGCGCCTGCGCCCAGACCCTTGGTCAGCGTACCGCCGAGCTGAACCAGGTTGTCGGCGCGGTTGCGCTTGAGCGCTTGTGCGTCGGTGTTGGCGCAGATGAACTCCACGCCGGTGACGCCGGCGGCGATCATGTGATCGACAGCGTTACCGCCGCAACCACCGACGCCGACGACCTTGATACGGGCGACCGGCACCACGTCTTGTGCTGCTTCCAGAAACGAAATAGGCATTGCTCTCTCCTCGTTGCCCTACAAACTTCAAACATTGAACAAGTGACGCGGCCAAGGGCCGCACTCAAAAACCGGAAATCAGAAATTGCCCTGGAACCACGCCTTCATGCGTTCGACGAGGTTGCCCAGGCTGGCGCCCTGCATGGCCTTGAGGCCGTTGCGGTGCGCTTGCTGCTTGCCAATCATCAACAAGCCGACGACGGTGGAGAACCGCGGGTTCTTCACCACCTCGGCCAGACTGCCGGTGTACTTGGGCACGCCCAGGCGTACCGGCAGGTGGAAAACTTCTTCACCGAGCTCGACCATGCCCTGCATCTGGGCTGATCCCCCGGTGATCACGATGCCGCTCGACAGCCGCTCCTCAAAACCCGAGCGGCGCAGTTCGGCCTGCACCAGGCTGTAAAGCTCCTCAACGCGCGGTTCGATCACATCGGCCAGCGTCTGCCGGGCCATCTGCCGCGAACCGCGCTCGCCCACGCCGGGCACTTCGATCATCTCTTGCGGATCGGCGAGCTGGCGCAGGGCGATGCCGTGGGCACGCTTGATGTCCTCGGCTTCCTTGGTCGGCGTGCGCAGGGCCATCGCGATATCGTTGGTGATCTGGTCGCCGGCAATCGGAATCACCGCCGTATGACGGATCGCCCCTTCGCTGAACACGGCGATATCGGTGGTGCCGCCACCGATGTCGATCAGGCAGACGCCCAGTTCCTTCTCGTCCTCGCTGAGCACGGCGTGGGCGCTGGCCAGCGGTTGCAGGACCAGATCGCTCATCTCCAGGCCGCAGCGACGCACGCACTTGGTGATGTTCTGCGCGGCCGAGATCGCGCCGGTCACGATGTGCACCTTCACTTCCAGACGCACACCGCTCATGCCCAGCGGTTCCTTCACGTCTTCCTGCCCGTCGATGATGAATTCCTGGGTCAGGATGTGGAGGATCTGGTGTTCGGTGGGTACCGGGATGGCGCGTGCGGTTTCGATCACGCGGTCCACGTCGGCCTGGCCGACTTCCTTGTCCTTGATGGCGACCATGCCGTGCGAGTTGAAGCTGCGGATGTGGCTGCCGGCAATGCCTGTGAGCACTTCGCGGATCTTGCAGTCGGCCATCAGCTCGGCTTCTTCGAGCGCGCGCTGGATGGCGCCCACGGTGGATTCGATATTGACCACCACGCCCTTCTTGAGGCCCTTGGACGGCGCCTGGCCGAGGCCGATGATCTCCATCCGGCCATCGGGCTGGATCTCGGCCACCAGCGCCACGATCTTCGAGGTACCGATATCGAGGCCGACCAGCAGGTTTTGTGTTGCGTTCGGTTTGTTCACCGTTGTTCTCCAGACTGCTTTGTCTTGTTGCCGGCGCCTGTCGTCGCCGTCTTGTTGCTGTTCGTATTCATGTTGCTGTCGCAGCTGCCACTGTTGCCGCCGCTCTGCTTGCACCTTGCGGCATGCGCACGGCGAAGCCGTTCGGATAACGCAGATCCACATAGCTGACGGGCCGTTTCAGCGTGGCCAGGGTGGTCGGATACACGCGGATGAACTTGCCCAGGCGCTCCTCCACATCATCCCTACCGATTTCCAGTACCAGCGTATGGTCGAGCTGTACGCGCCAGGCGCGCCGTGCAGACAGCCAGACATGCGTAGGCTTGCGGTTGATGGCTGCCAGCCGGTCGCGGAAGGTCTGATAGCCTGCCGCAAGATCCGCCTCACTGCCTTCGGGGCCTTCGAGCACCGGCAGGGGTTCGTTGCTGGCCGCATCGAAACGCTCGCCCAGGGTATTCACCAAGCCGACGGAGCCCCACCGTGCCAGTGCGACATGTTCATCAATCTGCACATCCAGTCGGTCGGGCCAGCGGCGGCGCAGGCTGACCTTGCGCACCCAGGGCAGCTTCTCGAAGGCCTGCCGGGTCTTGTTGAGATCCAGCGTGAAGAAGGTGCCGCGCAGCTCGTTCTTCACGATGTACTGCAGCTGCTCGCGCGTGACATGCGCGAGCTTGCCCTCGACCTTGATCTGTCGCACCGGGAACAAGGGCGAATGCACCACCAGCAGCAAGGCCGTGTAAAGGAACAGCAGTACAGCCAGACCGATCAGCAGATTGGCGAGCCAGTTCAGCGCTTGGGGTTTGTCCCACATCAGCGGGTCCCTCCTTGCGCCGGTGCCACGTGAAACACGCGCGCAAGCACCACCGGACGCGTGGCGTCGGTGCGATGCAGGCAGCGGTTTGTCGTGGCGATGAACATGGTGTGTCGCGGGTCCTTTACAGCGTGGTGTCCAGAATCTTCAGGACGACATCTTCGTAGCTCATGCCGACGGCCTTGGCCCCCATCGGGAACAGGCTGTGGCTGGTCATGCCGGGGGCGGTATTCACTTCGAGCAGATAGGGGTTGCCGACTTCATCCATCAGGAAATCGACGCGCCCCCAGCTTTTGCCGCCAATCGCCCAGAAAGCCTGCTTCACCAGCTCGGCGATCTCGGCTTCCTGCGCGGGTGCCAAGCCGCACGGGCAGTGGTAGACGGTGTCGTCGCGGAAATACTTGGCCTGGTAGTCGTAGAACTCTGTAGCCGGTTCGATCTTGATCATCGGCAGTACCGTGTAGCCGCTGACGGCGTCGCCCAGTACCGGCGCGGTGTATTCGCCACCGCCCACAAAGGCTTCGGCCAGGACCAGGCGGTCGTACTTGCGCGCTTCCTCGAAAGCGGCTTTCAGCTCGCCCGCGGCCTTCACCTTGGTCACGCCGACACTGGAGCCTTCGGTGGCCGGCTTCACGAACAGTGGCAGGCCCAGCTGCTGTTCGATGGCGGCAAAATCGCTGTGCTCGTCGAGCAGTTCAAATGCTGGAATCGGCAGGCCCAGCGCGCGCCAGATCAACTTGGTGCGTAGCTTGTCCATGCCCAGTGCCGAGGCCATCACGCCGCAGCCGGTGTATGGCATGCCGAGCATGTCGAGCGCGCCCTGGATCGTGCCGTCTTCGCCACCGGGGCCGTGCAGGATCAGGAAGACGCGATCAAATCCTTCGTCCTTGAGCGCGCTCAGCGGCTGGTCCTTGGGATCGAAGGCATGCGCGTCCACGCCGCGCGATTTCAGTGCCGACAGTACGCCCGCCCCGCTCATCAGCGAGACTTCGCGTTCCGACGAGGTGCCGCCCATGACGACGGCGACTTTTCCGTATTGCTTCATGCTTGTCCTACCAGTTTGGCCGGCACATTGCCGATGGAGCCGGCGCCCATGGTGACGATCACATCACCATCGCGGGCGTGGTCGAGGATCGCTTGCGGCAGCGCGGCGATATCCTCGACGAACAGCGGTTCAACCTTGCCGTGCACGCGCACGGCGCGGGCCAGCGAGCGGCCGTCGGCGGCGACGATGGGCGCTTCGCCGGCGGCATAGACCTCGGCAAGCACCAGCGCATCCACGCTCGACAGGACGCGGGCAAAGTCTTCGAAACAGTCGCGCGTGCGGCTGTAACGGTGCGGCTGGAAGGCCAGCAACAGGCGCTTTTCAGGGAAGGCACCGCGCACGGCGGCCAGCGTGGCGGCCATCTCGACCGGGTGGTGGCCGTAATCGTCGATGACGATGGCACTGCCGCCCGAAGGCAGCGGGGCCTCGCCGTAGCGCTGGAAGCGACGACCTACGCCGCCGAACTCGGCCAGTGCCTTCTGGATGGCTGCTTCGGAAGCGCCGACTTCCAGGCAGATGGCAATCGCGGCCAGGCTGTTGAGTACGTTGTGGTGGCCGGCAGCATTCAGCGTGATGGGGATGCGTACCTCGATACCGTTCTTCCACACCGCGGTGTAGCGCATCTGCCCGCCGGGCAGGGCTTCGATATCGATTGCGCGCAGCATCGCGTCGTCGGCCACGCCATAAGTCGTAACCGGTTTTTGCACGCGCGGCAGGATGGCGCGCACGTTGGGGTCGTCGATGCACACGGCGGCGCGACCGTAGAAGGGCAGATGGCCGAGAAAATCGACAAAGGCCTGTTTGAGCTTGTCGAAGTCCTGACCATAGGTGTCCATATGGTCGGCATCGATATTGGTAATCACTGCCAGCATCGGCGAGAGCAGCAGGAAGGAGGCGTCGGACTCATCGGCCTCGACGACGATCAGCTCGCCATTCCCAGCGCGTGCATTCCCGCCGGCCGCGTTGAGCTTGCCGCCTATCACGTAGCTCGGGTCCAGCCCGGCTTCCATCAGGATCGAGGCGATCAGGCTGGTCGTCGTCGTCTTGCCATGTGTGCCGGCCACGGCGATGCCCTGCTTCAGGCGCATCAGCTCGGCCAGCATCATGGCGCGCGGAATCACCGGGATGCCGCGCTCGCGGGCGGCGATGACCTCGGGGTTGTCGGCTTTCACGGCCGTAGAGGTGACCACGACTTGGGCATCGTGCACATGCGCGGCGTCGTGGCCTATGGCAATGCGTGCACCGGCTGCGCGCAGGCGCTGCGTGGCTACACCGTCGCCAAGGTCGGAGCCACTGACGGCAAAACCCTGGGTGACCAGCACTTCGGCGATGGCGCTCATGCCTGCGCCGCCAATGCCGACAAAGTGGATGCGTTGGATCTTGTGTTTCATCGGATGATTTCCTCGACGACATCGGCCACGCGGCGGGTGGCGTCGGGCAGGGCTTGCGCGCGTGCGGCGGTGGCCATGGCCAAGAGGCGCTCGCGGTTCAGCGTTTGCAGTTGTTGAGCAAGCCACTCGGGCGTCAGTGCGCGCTGCTGGATCAGCAGGGCAGCACCGTGGTCGGCCAGGTAGGCGGCATTGCCAGTCTGGTGGTCATCCACCGCGTGCGGGAAAGGCACGAGGATGGCACCCACGCCAGCGGCGGAGAGTTCGGCAATGGTCAGCGCGCCGGCGCGGCAGATCACCAGATCCGCCTCGGCATAGGCCTGCGCCATATTGTCGATGAAGGGCACGCAGGCACCGGCCACGCCAGCATCGCTGTAGTGCTGGCGCAGCGCGTCGATCTGCTTCTGACCCGCCTGATGCGTAACCAGCGGGCGCTGTGCTTCGGGCAGCAGTGCCAGCGCCTTGGGGACGACTTCGTTAAGCGCCGCGGCGCCCAGACTGCCGCCCACCACCAGCACGCGCAACGCACCGCTACGGTCAGCAAAGCGCTCGGCGGGTGCGGGCACCGCTGCGATATCGGTACGCACCGGGTTGCCGACGACTTCGGCTTTGCCCTTGAAGGCACTCGGGAAACCAGCCAGCACACGGCGCGCGATATGCGAGAGCACGCGATTCGTCAGGCCCGGTACCGAGTTCTGCTCGTGAATCACCAGCGGACGCCAAAGCAGCAGCGAGGCAATGCCGCCGGGGAAGGCGGTAAAACCTCCGAAGCCGATCAACGCTTGGGGGCGGTGGCGATAGATGGCGGCACAGGCTTTCAGCAAGGCTCGGGCTTGTTCGAGCGGCAGCATCAGCTTGCGGACAAGGCCCTGACCGCGTACGCCGGCCACGGGCAGCAGCTCGATCGGGATGCCGTGGCGCGGCACGAGGTCGGCTTCCATCTTGCCGGCGGCACCCAGCCAGACGATGTGCCAGCCACGCGCCTGCATTTCCTTGGCGACGGCGAGCGCCGGGAAGATATGACCGCCAGTACCGCCGGCCATGACCATGAGGGTACGCGTGCTCATACGGTGTACCCCCGCATCAGCTGGCGGTTTTCCCAGTCCACACGCAACAGCACGGCCAGCGCGACCAGGTTCATCAGGATGCCGGAGCCGCCAAAGGACAGCAGCGGCAGGGTCAGACCTTTGGTGGGCAGGATGCCGACATTGACGCCAATATTGATGATGGTCTG
Source organism: Chitinimonas sp. BJYL2 (assembly GCF_027257935.1). Taxonomy (NCBI): domain Bacteria; kingdom Pseudomonadati; phylum Pseudomonadota; class Betaproteobacteria; order Neisseriales; family Chitinibacteraceae; genus Chitinimonas; species Chitinimonas sp. BJYL2. The sequence goes on from NZ_JANZKW010000001.1 coordinate 1,109,993, forward strand.
CACGCCTAGCCAGATGCCGATGCCCTGCGCCACCAGCGCGGCGTAGTAGCGTTCGAGCTTGGCGGCCTGGATGCCGATGGCGAAGGCGCGGAACACGACCCAGGCAAACAGCAGCACGACCACGCTGATGCCGATGAAGCCGAATTCCTCGCCGATGATGGCCATCAGGAAGTCGGTATGCGCTTCGGGCAGGTAACTCAGCTTTTCGACCGAGCCGCCCAGGCCCACGCCGGTCCACTCGCCACGGCCGAAAGCGATCAGGCTGTGGCTGAGCTGGTAGCCCTTGCCGTAAGGGTCTTTCCATGGGTCCATGAAGCCGACCACACGGGCCATGCGATAAGGCTCGATGACAATGAACAGCACAAAGCCCATCAACAGCATGATCACCAGACCGCCGAACAGCCGCCAGTCGAAACCGCCGAGGAACAGCGTGCCCATCGCGATCGCCGTAATCACGGCCAGCGCGCCGAAGTCGGGCTCGGCCAGCAGCAGCACCCCGGTGAACAGCATCACCATGAACATGGGGAAGAAACCCTTGACCAGGCTGTGCATGTAGGCGGCTTTGCGCACCGTGTAATCCGCGGCGTAGAGCACGACGAAGAACTTCATCGCCTCGGAGGGCTGGAAGTTGACGACGAACAGGCTCAGCCAGCGCCGTGATCCATTGACCTCACGGCCTATACCCGGGATCAGAACCAGGATCAGCAGGGCCATCCCCAGCAGGAACAGGTACGGCGAGTATTGCTGCCAGAAGCGGAGCGGGATCTGGAACACGACCACCGCCGCCGTCATGGCCACGGCCAGGAAGATGCCATGGCGGACCAGATAGTAGGTCGAGCGAAAGCCCGTGTCCTTGTCCACCTCGGCGGCGGCAATCGACGCCGAGTACACCATCACCAGCCCGATCGCGAGCAGCAGCAAGACCGACCAGACCAGAGACTGGTCATAGCCGAGCATCGCGGGGCGTTGGCGGATGGCCTGGAACAGCTTCACGGCATCAGGCTCCCAATGCCTTCACGGCTGAAATGAACACTTCAGCGCGGTGAGCGTAGTTCTTGAACATGTCGAGGCTGGCGCAGGCGGGCGACATGAGTACCACGTCACCGTCGTGTGCTTCGGCCGCGGCCAGTTTGACAGCGGCTTCCATGTTATCGGCTCGGATCAGCTTGATGCCGCTGGGGGCCAGTGCATCGTGCAGTTGCTGGGCGTCACGGCCGATCAGCACGGCGGCGCGCACCTTGCCACGCACGGCGTCGGCCAGCGGGCGGAAGTCCTGACCCTTGCCGTCGCCACCGGCAATCAGCACGACCGGGCGTGTCATCCCTCTGAGCGCGGCTTCGGTCGCACCCACGTTGGTACCCTTGGAGTCGTCGTAGTAATCCACACCACGCACCTGGGCGACGAACTCGACGCGGTGCGGCAGACCCTTGAAGTGGCGCAGGGCGTTGACCAGTGGCATGGTCGGGAGGCCGATGGCGCGGGTGAGCGCCAGCGCAGCCAGCGCATTGGCGGCGTTGTGCAGGCCGGCGACGGGCAGCTCGGTGGCCAGCATCAGGGCGTAATCGCCGCAGACCAGCTCGTGGCCCTGGCCGAAGGGGCGCAGGCCGTACTCGGTCGGTGAGCGTGGCGCATCCAGCCCGAACCAGAACACCTGCCTGCCGGGGCGCACCATGCCGCGGCAGTAGCCATCTTCACGGTTCAGCACCATGGCGCCCAGACCTTCAAAGATGCGCGCCTTGGCCATGGCGTAGTGCAGCATGCTGTCGTAGCGGTCGAGGTGATCCTCGCTGAGGTTGAGCACCGCGGCGGCATCCGGAGCCAGGCTCAGGGTGGTTTCGAGCTGGAAGCTGGACAGCTCCAGTACCCACACATCCGGCTCGGCCCGTGCGCCGCTGTCGATTTCGCTCAGCGCATCGAGCACCGGTACGCCGATATTCCCTGCCACGGTGGTGATCAGTCCGGCCGATTCGCACATCGCGCCGACCATGCTGGTCACGGTGGATTTGCCGTTGGAACCGGTAATCGCAATGATCTTGGCGCGCGATTTGTTGGTATGCAGTGCGCGGGCGAACAGTTCGATATCGCCAATGGCCTCGATACCACGGCGGATTGCGTCGGCCACGGCGGGTTCGGCCAGCGATACGCCGGGGCTCACGATCAGACTCTCGGCGCCGGCAAACGTGGTGTCGGTGAACGGGCCAAGCTTGACCGGTACATCGGGCAGGCTGGCGCGCAGTTCGGCGAGTCCTGGTGGTTCGGCACGGCTGTCGGCCACGGTGACGACAGCGCCCTGGCGCGCGAGCCAGCGCGCAGCCGAGAGGCCAGTGGCGCCCAGTCCAACCACAGTGAGGTGTTTGCCTTGCCAGTTCATCGATGCGTTCTCCGCTATCAGCGCAGCTTCAGCGTGGCGAGACCCGCCAGCACCAGCAGCATGGTGATGATCCAGAAACGCACGACCACCTGCGTTTCCTTCCAGCCCTTGAGTTCATAGTGGTGATGCAGCGGCGCCATGCGGAACACACGCTTGCCGGTGAGCTTGAAGCTCGCCACCTGGATCATCACGCTCAGCGCTTCCATGACGAACACGCCGCCCATGATGAACAGCACGATTTCCTGGCGCACGATCACGGCCACGGTGCCGAGGCCGGCGCCGAGTGCCAGCGCGCCCACATCGCCCATGAACACCTCGGCGGGATAGGCGTTGAACCACAGAAAGCCCAAGCCCGCACCGGCCATCGCCGCGAGGAACACGGCCAGCTCACCGGCGCCGGGGATATGCGGCAGCAAGAGGTAAGCCGCGAACTTGGCGTTACCGGCTACATAGGCAAAGATCGCCAGCGCCGAGGCCACCATCACGGTGGGCATGATGGCGAGACCATCGAGGCCATCGGTCAGGTTCACCGCATTGCTGGTGCCCACGATCACGCAGTAGGTCAGCACCACGAAGCCGACCGCGCCAAACGGGTAGGCGATCTGCTTGAAGAACGGGACGATGAACTCGGTGTTGGCCGGCAAGGTCGCGGTGTTGGCCAGGAAGCCGCCCGCGGCGAGCGCAATCACGCTCTGCCAGACCAGCTTCTGACGTGCCGAGAGGCCTTTGGGATTCTTCAGCGCGACCTTTTTGTAGTCGTCGATGAAGCCGATGATGCCGTTGCCGAGCGTGACGGCCAGCACCACCCATACATACTTGTTGCTGAGATCCGACCACAAGAGCGTGGTCAGCCCGATCGACAACAAGATCAGCGTGCCGCCCATGGTCGGCGTGCCGGCCTTGACCAGATGGGTTTGCGGGCCGTCATCGCGCACGGCCTGACCCACCTTGAGTTCGGTGAGCTTGCGGATGACCCAAGGGCCAAGCACAAAGCTGATGACCAGTGCGGTCATCGTCGCCAGCACGGCGCGCAGGGTCAGGTAGTTGAAGACGTTGAACGCCCTCACGTTTTCGCCCAGCAGATTGGCAAGCCAGAGCAACATATCAGTGTCCTTCCTGCTCGGTCGCAGTCAGTGCGTCGACCACCTGTTCCATGCGCATGAAGCGCGAACCCTTCACCAGTACGGTGGCGTCGGGGGTCAATTGGCTTTGCAAGGCCGCTGCCAGTGCGGCGTGGCTGTCGAACCACTGGCCGCCCTCGCCAAACGCGGTCACCGCATGGCGCATGCTCTCGCCCACCGCGTACAGGGCGGGTAGCCCTTTGCTGCGCGCATAGCTGCCCAGTTCGGCATGGCGGGCGGCGATATTGTCGGTTTCGCCGATATCACCGAGCACCAGCCAGCGTGGGCCGCTTTGGCTGGCCAGCACATCCATCGCGGCGTGCATCGAATCGGGGTTGGCGTTGTAGCTGTCGTCGATGACCAGCGCACCGTTGCTTGCACGCTTTTGCTGCAAGCGGCCCTTGCTGCCGGCAAAGCGCGCCAGGCCTGCGGCGATGCCGGCCACATCGAGGCCCAGCGCATGACAGACCGCAGCGCAGGCCAGCGCGTTGCGCACGTTGTGCAGGCCCGGCGTGGGCAGGGTCAGCGCGGCTTCGCCGGTGGGGGTGATCAGCGTGAACTGGCTGCTGAGTGCGCCGGCGGCCAGATCGCGTGCCTGTACTTGACCTTGCAGCAAGCCAAAGCCGAGGATGCGGCGCGACTTATTGAGGCTTTTCCAGTAGTCGGCGAAGTCATCGTCAAGGTTGACTAAAGCCGTACCCTGATTGGTGAGGCTCTCGAAAATCTCGCCCTTGGCCTGGGCAATACCGGCCACCGAGCCGAGGTTGCCGATATGGGCGGTGCCGGCGTTGTTGACCATTGCCACATCGGGCAGCGCCAGCCGGCTCAGGTAGGCAATCTCGCCGAAATGGTTCATGCCCATCTCGATCACGGCATAGCGGTGGGCGGCGCGCAGGCGCAGCAGCATCAGCGGCACGCCGAGGTGATTGTTGAGGTTACCGCTGGTGGCCAGCACGGCATCGTCGCCGACGGCATGGCGAAGCACGGTGGCGACCATGTCCTTGACGGTGGTTTTGCCGCTGGAGCCGGTAATGGCCACCACAGGCAGGCTGAACTTGCGGCGCCAGGCTTGGGCCAGTGCGCCCAGTGCTGCGACGGTGTCGGCGACTTCAATGACCGGTGCATCGGCCGGCAAGCCCGCCAGCCGCGGATGGCCCGCTTCTACCAGCGCCCCCACGGCACCTTGTGCCAAGGCGGTTGCCACAAAATCATGGCCGTCGAAGCGGTCGCCCTTGATGGCCACGAACAGATCGCCAGCACGGATATCGCGACTGTCGCTGCTGACGCGCGTGTACACGGCCTCGCCACCCGCGCGTAGCGGGGCGGCAAGATCCAGAGCGGCGGCGTGCAGGCTTTGCATGGCAGACATCAGTTCAAGGGTTTCCAGACGGCTAGCGCGGCCATCGCGTGGTGTTCATCGCTGAACGGGTGCTTGACCCCGTTCACGTCTTGATATTCCTCATGGCCCTTGCCGGCGATCAGCACCACATCGCCGACCTGGGCGATCTCGATGGCGGAACGTATGGCGGCGGCTCGGTCACTCTGTACCGTGTAGTCCCCGCGCAGTTGTGTATCCGCTGCGGCACCGTCCACGCCGTCGACAATGTCGCGGATGATGCGTTTGGGATCTTCGGTACGCGGGTTATCGCTGGTGACGATCACGGTATCGGCCCAGGAACAGGCAATGCGCCCCATGATCGGGCGCTTGCCGCGATCACGGTCACCGCCGCAACCGAATACGCAATACAGCCTGCCCACCTGCGGCATGGCTTCACGCAGGGTGATCAGCGCCTTCTCGAGCGCATCGGGCGTGTGGGCGTAGTCCACCACCACAAGAGGTTTGCTGTCGCCGCCAAGCCGCTGCATGCGACCCTTGGCCGAGACGATCTGGCCAAGTACGGCCACGGCGGTATCGAGCGACACCCCGCTCTTGAGCAAGACACCCAGGCAGGCCAGCAGGTTGTAAGCGTTAAAGCGACCCACCAGCGAGCTGCGCAGCTCGGCCTTGCCCCATGGCGAGTCGATGGCGATATGCAGACCGTCGAGGCTGGCATCGATGCGGGTGGCACGCAGCTCGCCGCCGTCCATGCCATAGCCGAGCGCCAAGCCGGCGGGCAGCGTGGCCAGCAGCTCCGCGCCGAAGGGGTCGTCGGCATTGATGACGGCGGCTTTCAGGCCCTCCCACTCGAACAGCTTGCGTTTGGCGGCGCCGTAGCTGGCCATATCGCCGTGGTAGTCGAGGTGATCGCGGGTCAGATTGGTGAACACGCCGATATCAAACGCCACGCCGTGGGCGCGGCCCTGGTCGAGCGCGTGCGAGCTGACTTCCATGCTCAGATGGCTGGCGCCCTGTGCACGGTAATCGGCGATCAGGGTTTGCAGCGTCAGGGCATCCGGCGTGGTGTGGCTGGCATCTCCCAGCGCATCGATAAAGCCGTAACCGATGGTGCCGATCAGCATGGCTTTGTGTTGCAGCAGGCCGAATGCCTGCGCCAGCCAGTGCGCGCAGCTGGTTTTGCCGTTGGTGCCGGTGACGCCCACGCACCACATGTCCCGGCTGGGTTCGCCGGCCAGATGGGCGGCGATCAGGCCTGCTTGCAAGCGCAGCTGAGGTACGCCCAGATTCGACACGGCGTCATGCTCGGCCGGCCAGGCAAAGCCTTCGCTTTCCCACAGGATGGCGCTGGCACCGCGGGCGATGGCGGCAACCAGATGCTGGCGGCCATCGGCACGCTCACCTGGAAAAGCCAGAAAGACATCGCCGGGCTGAATCTGGCGGCTGTCCATGCGCAGGGTGCGCCCGGTCGCCAGGGGGGTGATGGCGGCCAGATCCAGGGGCGGGAGGGGGATGGAGACCGGCTTCACATTTCCTCCGTCGTCTCGGTATTGAGCATGTCCACGACCTGGCTTTGTTGCGCATCCGGTGCAATGCCCATCATGCGCAAGGAGCCGGCCACCACCGCACTGAAGACCGGGGCGGCGACGTCGCCGCCGTAATACTTGCCGCCTGTAGGCTCATCGATCATCACCGCGACGATGATGCGTGGCTCGGAAATGGGGGCGATGCCGACAAACGAACCCACATAGCGCTTGGCGGCATAGGTGCCGCCTTCGAGCTTGTGGGCTGTGCCGGTCTTGCCGCCAACGCGATAGCCGACCACCCTCGATTTGAGGGCGGTTCCACCGGGTTGCGTCACCATTTCGAGCATTTTGCGCACCGCCAGGGCCGTTTCCGGCTTGATCACCTGACGCCCCGGCAGGGGCGCCACCAATTTCTGAAAACTGACCGGACGGATTTCGCCATCGGTCGCAAATATCTGATAAGCCCGCGCAATCTGCAGCACGCTTACCGAGATGCCATGACCGTACGACATTGTCGCCTGGTCGATAGGCACCCAGTTCTTCCAGGGCCTTAGACGGCCCCGCACTTCACCCGGGAAACCACTCTTGGGCAGCTGGCCGAAACCCAAGCTGTCATAGAAGTTCCACAGGTATTCCCTGTCCATCGCGAGTTGCAGTTTCGATGTCCCGACGTTGCTCGACACCTGGATCACCTGCTCCACCGTGAGCGCACCGTGAGGTTTGGTGTCGTGCACCACATTGGGGCCGATGGCGAAGTTGCCATTGCCTGTCTGGATGATCGTGTCGGGCTTCGCCGTACCACCATCCAGCGCTGCGGCAGCGGTAAACGGCTTGAGCGTGGAACCCGGCTCGTAGGTATCCGTCAGTGCACGGTTACGCCGTGTGGCAGGATCCAGCTTCTCCCGTTTGTTGGGGTTGAAGGCCGGCATGTTGGCCAGGGCCAGCACCTCACCGGTGCGGGCGTCCAGCACCACGATGCTGCCGCCCAGCGCGCGGTTGTCTTCCACCGACTTCTTCAGTTCGCGGTAGGCGAGATACTGGATCTTGCTGTCCAGGCTCAGCACCAGTGTCTGGCCATCACGCGGCTTCTCGATGCTGGTCACGTCTTCGACGATATAGCCACGCCGGTCCTTGATCACCTGACGGCTGCCGGGTTTACCGGCCAGCATGGATTCGCGCGTCAGTTCGAAGCCTTCCTGACCTTTGTTGTCGATGCCGGTAAAGCCGATCACATGCGCCATCACCTCGCCTGCCGGGTAATAGCGGCGGTACTCGGTGAGCTTGGCAATGCCGGGTATGCCCAGGCCGAGCACGCGTTGTGCATCCTCGGGGCTCATCTGCCGGCGCAGATAGACGAAATCCCGCTTCTTGTCTGACAGCTTGCGCAGCACGTCCTGCGCGGGCAGCCCCAGTGCCTGCGCCAGATTGGCCAGTTTGGTGGCGCTGAGCACCGGCACATCGGACGGGCTGGCCCACACCGATTGCACCGGGGTGGAGATGGCCAGCGGCTCGCCATTGCGGTCGGTGATCATGCCGCGGTTGGCTTCCAGGGTGAGTCTGCGGCTGTAACGCGCCTCACCCTGCTCGCGCAGGAACTCCTCCTTGTAGCCCATCAGGTAGGCGGCGCGGGCAATGAGCACGAGGAATAGCGCCAGCAGGCCGCCCAGCACCAGCCAGGTACGCCACATCTGCAGCTTGAGCGTGAGGTTGCGATTGGTCCGGTAGCTCACGGCAGCCTCAGGGGTTTGCCGCGGCAACGGGTGCCAACTGCGTATGGGTAGGATCGACCACGCGCATGCCAAGGCGGTTGGTGGCCTCCTTTTCAATGCGCGAGTGCATCGCCCAGGTACTCTGCTCCAGCTGCAGCTGGCCCCACTCGACATCCAGCCGACGGGCTTCCGCTTGCGCTTTCTGCAACTCGATATAGGCTCGCCGCGCCTTGTGCTGCGAGGTGACGACCCCCAGCGCGCAAACGATCAGGACAAAGAGCAACAACAAATTCAACCGCGTCACGACGCAAACAAGCCCGCACCGGTGCGCTCGGCCACACGCAGGATGGCGCTACGGGCGCGGGGGTTTTCCTTCACCTCGGCCTCAGAGGGGCGTAATGCCTTGCCCACGAGCTTCAGCGGTGCCTCGCCGATATCGGCTGCGCGCACGGGCAGGCGGCTCGGCAGCTTGTCTGCCGTGCTCGCGTTGGCCATGAAGCGCTTGACGATGCGATCTTCGAGGGAATGAAACGCAATGACGGCCAGTCGGCCGCCAGTGCTTAATCTGCCCAGAATCTGCGGCAGGGTTAGCGACAGTTCCTCAAGCTCGCGATTGATGTGAATCCGTATAGCCTGGAAGGTGCGCGTCGCCGGGTCCTGGCCCGGCTCCCGGGTGCGGACGGCCGTTGCCACGATCTTGGCAAGTTGTCCTGTTGTCGTGACAGGGTTTTCGAGCCGAGCCTTAACAAGCGCGCTTGCAATCTGTTTAGCAAACCGTTCTTCGCCATAATCGCGTATTACCTCCGTGAGGTCGGTTTCGCTGGCCGTAGCCAGCCATTCCGCAGCCGTCTGGCCGCGGGTGGTATCCATGCGCATGTCGAGCGGCGCATCGAAGCGGAAGCTAAAGCCGCGTGCGCCGTCGTCGATCTGCGGGGAAGAGATGCCCAGATCCATCAGCACGCCATCGACCTGGGTCACGCCTTGGGCGCTCAGGCCGGTATCGAAGGCGGCATAGGGTTCGTGGACGATGACAAAGCGCGGGTCGCTGATACGCTGTGCCTCGGCAATCGCCTGCGGGTCTTTGTCGAAGGCAATCAGCCGGCCCTTGGGGCCCAGCTGCGAGAGGATTAGCCGCGAGTGGCCGCCGCGCCCGAAGGTGCAGTCCACATAGATGCCGTCGGGACGGATGGCGAGGGCGGCCACCGCTTCGGTCAGCAGTACCGTGCGGTGGGTGAATTCGGGGGCGCCCATCACAGCACGAAACCGTCGAGTTGCGCCGCGATATCGGCGGGTGACATGGCCAGCGCAGCGGCCGTCTGGGCGTGCCAGCGGGCTTCGTCCCAGAGTTCGAACTTGCTGCCCAGACCCACGAGGGCCGTGGCTTTGTCGAGCTGGGCAAACTGGCGCAACGTGGGCGAGACGAGAATACGACCGGCGGAGTCGATCTCGACTTCTTCGGCATGGCCGAGGATCAGCCGCTGCAAGGCGCGCGCCTGCGGATTGAAGGCCGGCAGATTGTTGAGCTTGTCGCGCACGGGTTCCCAGGCGGGCTGGGGATAGATCAGCAGGCACTGGCTGGGATCGACCGTGATGGTCAGGCGCCCGCTGCACTGCGCCAGCAGGGCGTCACGATGCCTGGCCGGAATGGCCAGACGCCCTTTGCTGTCGAGATTGAGAAGTGCAACGCCGCCAAACATGCTTGAACCAGTCCCGCCGAGGGGGAGAAAACCGCCGTCGCGATTTTCAGGATTTATCCGGATAAATGGGCGGAAGCGACACTTTTCACCACTTTCACCCACTGCGCCCCACTATAGGGCATGGGGTCAAAGCCGGTCAAGCTGGCAAATTGGGCTTTTTGCGTTTTGCGACAATCACTTACGGCTAATTTATGCTAAGGCCATTACGGCAAATAGTCCTTTGCAAATAAGGGTTTATGTGGAACACTGAAACCAGTGCTTTAACTTGAATGCCTGTCGCGCCATGACCACTCGTCGCTTGCTCTGTGCCTTTGCCCTGCTGAGCCTCGCCGCCTGCTCGCAATTGCAGCAGACCGGCCGTGCTGTCGCTGACAACAATGGCGTGCTGCAGGATTCCGAAATCCGCCCGCTGGGCAACAAGCGTTACCACATCCGTGTAGTGGGTTCGTCGGTGTTCTTTGATGGGCAGGCAGAAACCTTCTTCCGCCGCCGGGCCGAGGCACACAGCCAGCGTCTGGGCTGCAAGAGCTGGGCGCTGGTGTCCTACAAGTCGGGCACCGAAAACACGATGCTCGGCGCACGCCAGTATGTGGACGGCGTGATCGAGTGCCGCTGAGCGCAGGCATATGAGCGCGCACCTCGCGCGGCTGGCGCTGCTGATCGGTGTGGTGGCCCTGGTGCTGATGCTGCTCAAGCCCGACACCCGCAAGCGGCTGCACAAGCAGATCACCCTGTTCGCCACCTTGCTGTTGATCAGCTCGGTCGCCATGGCGGCTTGGCAGCTTTGGCGTAGCCGCTGACCGGACGCTGATAGATCGGACGAACCACGCCGACCAAGGCGGGTCAGAACCGCTGAAGCCCTGCCGGAGTGTCCACCATGCCGCTTTACCGCCCGCCCTTGATCGCGCCTAGCGAGATCACCCCCGAAGCGATCTATCAGCAGCGCCGCAGCCTGATGCAAGGAGCAGCACTGGCCGGACTGGCCGCCGCCATGCCGCCGCTGCAGGCCGCCCCACTGCCGACCTTCTACAAGAGTCGTTACAGCACCGACGAGCCTAGAAACAGCCTCACCGAGGTCACCAGCTACAATAATTTCTACGAGTTCGGCACCGACAAGGGCGACCCGGCCGATAACGCCCATACGCTCAGAACCGAACCGTGGACGGTGGAAGTGAGTGGCGAGGTCGCCAAAGCCCGCAAGTTCGATCTGGACAGCCTGCTCAAGCTCGCGCCGCTGGAAGAGCGTATCTACCGGCTGCGTTGCGTGGAGGGCTGGTCCATGGTGATTCCCTGGGTAGGCCTGCCCTTGGCGGCGCTGCTCAAGCAGGTGCAGCCCACCAGCCGCGGCAAGTTCGTCGAATTCACCACTTTGCTGGCGCCCGAGCAGATGCCGGGCCAGAAAACCCGGGTACTCGACTGGCCGTATATTGAAGGCCTACGCATCGACGAAGCCATGCATCCGCTGACGATTCTGGCCGTGGGCCTGTACGGCAAGCCCTTACCCAAGCAGAACGGCGCACCGATCCGGCTGGTGGTGCCCTGGAAGTACGGCTTCAAGAGCATCAAGTCCATCGTCCGGATCCGCCTGGTCGAGCGCCAGCCCACCAGTAGCTGGACGGCGGCCGCCCCCAGCGAGTACGGCTTCTACTCGAACGTGAACCCCGAGGTCGATCACCCGCGCTGGAGCCAGGCGACCGAGCGCCGCATCGGCGAATTCCTCAAACGCAAGACGTTGATGTTCAACGGCTACGCGGATGAGGTGGCGAGCTTGTACAAAGGGATGGATTTGCGTCGAAACTTTTAGCCCACGAATCGGGCCAGGCCAATGCAACAAGGCCGCAAGCAGCGGCCTTGTCATGAATAAGTGCAAAGTCAGCCTGTAAGCCGGGTCCTGTGACGTAGCGGTTGCCCGCTACCGACAGTCATTCATCTAGGACGGCCATTGCTGACCGCCTCAAGCAACCTACCCGCTGGCTCGGGGGGCCCCGTCAGCGCCAGCCTATTTGGTCTTGCTTCGGATGGGGTTTAGCCTGCCGTCCGTGTCGCCACGTCCGCGGTGGGCTCTTACCCCACCTTTTCACCCTTGCCTGTGAATGCTTGCGCAAACCATCGGCGGTTCAGCTCTCTGTTCCACTTTCCGTCGCCTCGCGGCGCCCGGCCGTTAGCCGGCATCCTGCCCTGTGAAGCCCGGACTTTCCTCTCCCCGCTTGCGCAGGCAGCGACTGTCCGGCCAACTTTGCCTTGCTAGTGTACCACCCCGGTCAAGCCCCTCAGGCTTTGAGGCGCCAGCCTACCGTTTCGCCGGCGCGCAGCGGCACCAGCGTATCGCCGGCTAGATAAGGCAGCTCGGCCGGTACGGGCGTGGCCTCCTTGACCAGCGTGATCGTGTCGCCATTGGCGGGCAGGCCATAGAACAGCGGCCCGAAGCGGCTCGCAAAACCTTCCAGCTTGTCGAGCGCGCCGGCAGTCTCGAAGGCTTCAGCATATAACTCGATACCGTTATTGGCCGTGTACATGCCGGCGCAACCACAGCTGGCTTCCTTGGTGGACTTGCCGTGCGGCGCGCTGTCGGTGCCGAGGAAGAACTTGGGATTGCCGCTGATCGCCACTTCCATCAGCGCCTCGCGGTGAATCTCGCGCTTGAGCACGGGCAGGCAGTAGTGATGCGGGCGGATGCCACCGGTGAACAGCGCGTTGCGGTTCATCAGCAGGTGGTGCGCGGTAATCGTGGCCGCGACATTGGCGCCGGCACCCCAGACAAAATGCGCGGCCTGCTTGGTGGTGATGTGCTCGAACACCACCTTGAGCGTGGGCAGCTTCTCCAGCAGCGGCTTCATGACCTTGTCGATGAACACGGCTTCGCGGTCGAACACGTCCACGGTGTGATCGGTGACTTCGCCGTGCACCAGCAAGGGCACACCAAGTTCGGCCATCGCGGTCAGCGTGGGCAGCACCTTGGTGATATCGGTCACGCCGGCATCGGAATTGGTGGTGGCCCCAGCCGGGTAGAGCTTGAGCGCATGCACGAAACCGCTCTGTTTGACGCGCTCGATCTCCTCGGGCGGCGTGACGTCGGTCAGGTACAGCGTCATCAGCGGCTCGAACTGCATGCCGGCCGGAATCGCGGCCACGATGCGTTCGCGGTAGGCCGCGGCCTCGGCCACGGTGCGTACCGGTGGCTTGAGGTTGGGCATGACGATCGCACGGCCGAAGCGGCGCGCGGTATCGGGCAACACAGCCTTGAGGGCATCGCCATCGCGCAGGTGCAGGTGCCAGTCGTCGGGGCGGATCAGGGTCAGTTCGGTCATGGTGGCGCGCCAGAGTTCAGATCGGGAATGCCCGGATTATCCCGGCATCGCGAGACGGCGGCTACACTGAGCTGACTTGATTGCGTCACAGGCGGTATCAGCATGGCCGAGAACAAGACCCAGCCTACGGGACAAGACATTGCCGATTTTCTGGACGCGATAACCGACCCCGCACGACAGGCCGATTGCCGTACCTTGGCCGAGCTGATGCAAAGGCTCACGGGCTGGGCGCCCGAAATCTGGCGCGGCAATATGGTGGGTTACGGACGGTATCGATACCGCTATGCCAGCGGCCACGGTGGCGAATGCTTCGTGACCGGTTTTTCGCCGCGCAAGCAGGATCTCACCGTGTACATCATGCCCGGATATGCCGATTTCGAGGCCATCCTCGCGCGGCTCGGCAAGCACAAGATGGGCAAGAGCTGCCTCTATCTCAAGTCGCTGGCACAGGTGGACATGGCGGTGCTCGAAGAGCTGATCGTGGCGGGCCTGGCGCGCATGCAGCAATTGCACGGGCCCGATATCACGCCGACCTGATCCTCAGCGGCGTGTCAGCCAGAACAGGAATTTGCCGTCGCTACCCACTTCGTGGTGGCTGAGCGCATGGCCGGTCTGGCGACAGAAGGCTTCAAAGTCGGCTGGCGTGCCGGGGTCGGTGCAGATCAGTTGCAGTACGGTGCCGCTGGGCAAGTCGGCCAAGGCTTTCTTGGCGCGCAGGATGGGCAGCGGGCAGTTCAGGCCGGACAGATCGACCGTGAGGTTGGCTTCGGGTGCAGACATGGCAGGGGCCGGGTGGATCGGGGAGTCCGGATTATAACGCCGCTGCAGGATGCACTTCGATGATGATCAGGGTGGCGGCTGCCTGGGCGTGCAGTGTCAGGGCTGTGCCGCTGGTATGGACCAATTGGCCCGCATTGATGGTTTGGCCGCCGAGGCCGAACTCACCCGTATGCAGATAAACCAGATGTTGTGCCCCATCCGCCAACGTCAGCGATGCGCCGACGGTCAGTTGCTGGATCTGGAGCGCGGCACGGCCCCAGTCGCGCGCCACCATCAGGTTGAAGTCGCGCAACGGTCCGTCCAGCAGCGTGCAGTCCACCGGGGTTTCGCCCGCAAACACAATGGGCTGCAAGGTTTGCTCCAGCCGCACGGGTGCGGACCCGTCAAAGCGCAGCGCCATGCCGGCACCCTCCAGCAGCAAGAGCGTGCGGTCTACGCCGGGAAAGGCCGAGAACGGACCACCTTGCGCCACGGTGGCAATCGACAAGCGCAAGGCAAAGTCCGCTGGCCGTGCAGGGTGGGGCAGCCGGAACAGCTCACAGGTGGTGCCGCCACCGTTCTTCCACGGCATATCGGTGTAATCGGCAGTACCTAGCAGACGATAAGACATGTCTGGCATTCTAGCCGGCCGCTCACCACCCGGACGCGTCCCTTGATAACGCCACCGCCCTTTGCCGATGCCTGCCGCTTCTGGCTCAAGCTGGGGCTGATCTCGTTCGGCGGTCCGGCCGGGCAGATCGCCATCATGCGTGAAGAGCTGGTCGAGCGCCGTCGCTGGCTCGATGCCGAACACTTCAACCACGCACTTGCCTATTGCATGCTGCTGCCAGGCCCAGAGGCACAGCAGCTCGCGACCTACGCCGGCTGGCTATTGCATGGCCGCCGTGGCGGGCTGGTGGCCGGCCTGCTGTTCATCCTGCCCTCGCTGCTGTTGATGCTAGTGCTGGGCTGGCTCTATGTGGGTTTTGGCGATACGCCAGTGGCCAGTGCCATCAAGCTGGGCGTGCAGCCCGTGGTGGTGGCGCTGGTGGCGATGGCCCTGTGGCGCTTCGGCAAGAAGGGTTTGCAGGGCAGACAATCGTGGCTGCTGGCTATCTGCGCCTTTGTGGTGGGTTGGTGGGCCTTGCTGCCGATCCCGCTGCTCTTGCTGCTGGTAGGCTTGCTGGGTTGGTGGCAGCGCGACCGCGAGCCCGACCTGGCTGCCAGGCCACCGCTGGCTTTTCGTCGCAGACTGGCTGGTATTGCCGCGTTTGTCGGCGTGTTTCTGGCGATCTGCCTGCTGCTTGCACCTACCGGGCGTCTCGGCGAAATTGCCTCGGTATGCGGCAAGGCGGCACTGGTCAGTTTTGGTGGTGCCTATGCGGTGCTGCCGTACTTTTTCGATACGGCTGTGCGTGATTACCAGTGGATCACTGCGCCGCAGATGCTCGATGCCCTGGCGCTGGGCGAAACCACGCCGGGGCCGCTGATCATGGTACTGAGCTTTGTCGGCTATCTGGCGGCGGCGCCCATGGGCTGGGGTTGGCTGGGCGCGCTGACGGCCACACTGTTCACCTTTCTGCCCTCCTTCGTGTTCATTCTGGCGGGGGCGCCCCTGGTGGAAGCCAGTCGCCATCTGCCCGCCGTGAAGGCCCCGCTGGCAAGCATCAGCGCTGCGATTGTCGGCCTGATCGCACAGCTGGCCCTGATGCTGGCGCTGCATGTGCTGTGGCCGCAGCAACAGATCGATTGGCTGGCGGCCGCGCTGGCGCTGGCGGGGTTCGGACTCCTGTGGCGTGGCGGGTCGGTGCCGTTGGTGCTGGGCTTGGGACTGCTTGCCGGCATGCTGCGCGCTTGGCTGATGCTCTGAGCTGCCGGACAATGCCGGCATGTGCCTGATCGGTTTTCACTGGGACCCCCACGGGCCCGTTCCCTTGCGCGTGGCGGCTAACCGCGACGAGTTCTACGCGCGCCCCACCGCGGCGGCGGCCTGGTGGGATGACGACCAGCGCCTTGGCGGCCGTGATCTGCAAGCCGGCGGTAGCTGGATGGGCCTGAGCCGCACCGGTCGTTTTGCTGCGCTGACCAACTACCGAGATCCGCGTCGCCACAAGCCCGACGCTACCTCGCGCGGCGCGCTGGTGGCCGACTTTCTGGCCAGCGATATCACGGCATCCGACTTCCTGCATGCCTTGCGCGGCCGTGCGAGCGCCTACAACGATTTCAACCTGCTGGTGTTTGATGGTCGCTTGCTGCTGGGCTATGAAAGCCACACCGACCGTACCCTGCGCTTTGGCCGTGGTGCCCATGCCGTCTCCAATGGCGGTTTCGATTCCCCCTGGCCCAAGGTCGAACGTTTGCGTGCCGCCATGGCAGATGACACTAGCCTTGAGGCGCAATTTGCCCTGCTGGCCGACACGGCCATTGCGCCGGACGCACGCTTGCCGTCCACCGGCGTGCCGCTCGAATGGGAGCGGGCGCTGTCGGCACTGTTCATCCGCACGCCTGAGTACGGCACCCGCGCCAGCACGGTGCTGAGTGTATCGGCCGGCCATTGCCAGTTCATCGAACGCAGCTTTGATCACGGCGTGTTTGCCGGCGAGCAGCGTTTTACCTTTAGTCCCCAAGCCGACGGAGCAGCCCCCGCATGAGTCACCACCACCACGATCATGCCCATGGCCATCATGACCATGGCCGCGATGCCAGCAGGAACCGGCTGGTGCTGGCCCTGCTGCTGACGGCCGGCTACGCGTTCGTCGAAGCATTCGGTGGTTGGTGGACGGGCTCGCTGGCACTGCTCTCGGACGCCGGCCATATGTTGACCGATGCCGCCGCGCTGGGTCTGGCGCTGTTTGCCCGCATCATCGCCGCGCGTCCGGTGTCGGCGCGGCATTCCTATGGTTTTACGCGGGCCGAAATCCTCGGCGCGCTGGTCAACAGCCTGTTCATGCTGGCCATGGTGGGCTGGATTGCCTTCGAGGCGATTGCCCGCCTGGCCAACCCTGCCCCGGTCAACGGCCTGGGGGTGGTGGCGATTGCCGCCGTCGGTTTTGTCGTCAACCTGATCGCGGCCTGGCTGCTGTCGGGGGATAGTCACAATATGAACACGCGCGCAGCGCTGCTGCATGTGCTTGGCGATCTGCTCGGTTCGGCGGCTGCCATCGTGGCGGGCCTCGTGATCTGGCAGACCGGCTGGCAGCCGATCGATCCGATCCTCTCCTTGCTGGTGGTGGTGCTGATCGTGCGCTCGGCTTGGGCGCTGGTGAAGCAATCGAGCCATATGCTGATGGAAGGCGTGCCTGCCCATCTGGATATGGAGGCCATCGGCAAGGCCTTGGTGGGACAGAGCGGGGTGAGCTCGGTGCACGATCTGCATGTCTGGCATCTGGGGCCGGACCGCATTGCGCTCTCGGCCCATGTGCTGATCGATTCGGCCGACACCTGGCCACGCCTGCTGGCCAGCACTCAGAGCCTGCTGGCCAAGGAGTTCGGGATTGACCATGTGACGCTGCAACCGGCTTGGCCCGGCGTCATGCCCGCCGGCAAGGTCATCCCGCTGGTGCCGGTGGCCGGGGCGCCCGAGCATGCTCACCACGACCACGACCACGACCACGACCACGACCACGACCACGACCACGACCACGGGCATGGGCATGGGCATGGCAAACCGCATGCCCACTGAATGAACCGGCCAGTCAGGGTCCCGTAGCGTGCAATAAGCCCAAAGACCGCATTGCACCGCAAGCGGTCGGTGCCGCGACCTGATGCAATGCGCTGCGCTTATCGCACCCTGCGGGGATGAAAACAAAAACGGCCCGCTACGGGCCGTTTTGATGGGGTGCCGCGAGCTGATCAGCCGTCGGCGTTGATCTTGGCAATCAGCTCGGCCTGCACCTGTGCCGCCTTGTCGTTATCGACCTGACAGGTGCCCGCGGCCAAGTGCCCGCCACCACCATACTTCAGGCACAGCTCGCCCACATTGGTCTTGCTGCCGCGATCCAGTATCGATTTGCCCACCGCGAACACCGTGTTCATCTTGTCGCGGCCCCACATGACGTGGATGGAGATGTTCGTTTCCGGGAACAGGGCGTAAATCATGAAGCGATTGGTCGCGTAGATCATGTCCTCGTTGCGCAGATCAAGGACCGCAACATTCTTGTGGACCGTGGTGCAGCGGCGGATCTGGTCCTTGGCCTTGGGTTCGTGCTCGAAGTACAGCTCCACGCGTTCGCGCACATCGGGCAGGGTGAGGATGTCTTCAATGCCGTGGTTACGGCAGTAGTCGATCAGGTCCATCATCAGCTGGTAGTTGCTAACGCGGAAATCACGGAAACGACCGAGGCCGGTGCGTGCATCCATCAGATAGTTGAGCAGCACCCAGCCTTCTGGGCTGAGGATTTCATCGGCGGTGAAGTCGGCCGAGTCGCCCTTGTCCACGGCCTCCATCATGTCGTCGCGTACCCGCGGGAAGGCCTTCTTGCCGCCGTAGTACTCGTACACCACGCGCGCCGCCGAGGGGGCAGTGGGCATGATCACATGGTTGTCGCGCTTTTCGTTGCGCACCGTCTCGGACAGGTGGTGATCGAACGCAAGGTGTATGCCGGGCACAAAGGGCAGGTTGGTGCTGATGTCATGGTCGCTCACGGCGACCTTGCCATCCTGCATGTCCTTGGGATGGACAAACAGGATGTCGTCGATCAGATTGATTTCCTTGAGCAGCACGGCGCAGACCAAGCCGTCGAAATCGCTGCGGGTGATAAGGCGAAACTTGCGATCAGACATCGTTGCACTCCCTGTTCAAGCTCGTTCGATCACTATGGGTATAGATCTGCCGGCGCAATGACCGCCAGCACCGCAGGTCAGCTGTTTTCCTGTTTGACCACACGCATGGCGGTGGCGACCAAGCTGCCGACATCGGCCACATTGGCCGGCAGGATCAGCGTATTGCCTTCCTTGGCCAGCTGGCCGAAGGCTTCCACATACTTTTCGGCGACCTTGAGGTTCACGGCTTCCATGCCGCCGGGCATGCGCGTGGCCTGCGCCACCATGGCCAGCGCCTCAGCCGTGGCCTTGCCGACCAGCCGCAGCGCTTCGGCCTCGCCGGTGGCGCGGTTGATGGCGGCCTGCTTGTCGCCTTCGGATTCGTTGACCATGGCCTGCATTTCGCCCTGCGAGCGCTGGATCGCGGCTTCACGCTCACCCGTGGCGATATTGATCTGCTCCTGCTTGCGGCCTTCGGACGCGGCGATCAGCGCACGCTTTTCGCGTTCGGCCGTGATCTGGGCCTGCATGGCATGGAGGATTTCCTTGGGCGGCGTCAGATCCTTGATCTCGTAACGCAGCACCTTCACGCCCCAGTTGGACGCGGCCTCGTCGAGTGCCGTCACCACCGTGTGGTTGATGTCGTCGCGTTCTTCAAAGGTCTTGTCGAGTTCCATGCGGCCGATCACGGAGCGCAGGGTGGTCTGGGCCAGCTGGGTGATGGCCAGCTCGAAGTTGCTGGAGCCGTAGGACGCCTGCTTGGGATCGGTGACCTGGAAGTACAGGATGCCGTCGACCTGCAACTGGGTATTGTCCTTGGTGATACAGATCTGGCTCGGCACATCGAGCGGCACTTCGCGCAGATCGTGCTTGTAGGCGATGCGGTCGATGAAGGGCACGACCACATTGAGACCCGGTTCCAGCGTGGCATGAAAGCGGCCGAGCCGCTCCACGACCCAGGCATGTTGCTGCGGCACGACTTTGAGTGCCTTCAGCGCAAAGATCAGGGCGACGACGAATAGGACGATGGCGGTAGTGGACATCAAATTCTCCGGGGACATGCTAAGAGCGAATGCGGGTCATGGCGAACGCGCTATTACGCGTTCGCCGGGGGCGTGGCGGACAGCAGCAGGGTGTTGCCACGCTGGCCCACGATATAGAACGTGGCGGGGCGAGCGCTTTCGTCAGCCGGTGCATCGGTTTCGCCATCCCAACTGGTACCACGATAGCGCACACGTACGCTGGTCGGGCTGTGCCAGGTTTCGACTTCGACACGCTGACCCAGATCGAGCGATTGCGGCCCGGCCGCGCGTTGCAGCGGATACTTGCGCAACCACATCGAGCCGCCCACAGCGCATGCCGCGGCCAGCGCCAGTTGTGCCGGGACGGGCAGGCCAGCCCAGGCTGCTAGCCCACCGACGCCGGCGGCGACCGCATACATCAGCAGATAGAAGGTGCCAGACAGCATCTCGGCGCCTGCCAGCGCCAAGGCCAGAATGAACCAGACAGCGTAGTTTTCCATGCGTGTGCAGCCAAGTCCTGAAAGTGGGGAACGCCTACTTTATAGTCTGCCCGCTTGTCCTCGGCTAGCCAGCTGGCAAGCGATTGGCCGGCCATGGCCATTCTGATTTACAATGCAGCCCCTTTGCCGTTCAGATTCAGGCACTTAACATCCATGCTCTACCCCGAACGTTTCGATGTGATCGTGATCGGTGGCGGCCACGCCGGCACCGAAGCTGCGCTGGCCGCTGCCCGAATGGGCGTGCGCACGCTGCTGCTCACCCACAATATCGAGACGCTGGGGCAGATGAGCTGCAACCCGTCCATCGGCGGCATCGGCAAGGGTCATCTGGTCAAGGAAGTCGATGCACTCGGCGGCGCGATGGCGCTGGCCACGGATATGGGCGGTATCCAGTTCCGCACGCTCAACGGCTCCAAAGGCCCGGCCGTGCGCGCCACGCGTGCCCAGGCCGACCGTGTGCTGTACAAGGCCGCCATCCGTCACATGCTGGAAAACCAGCCCAACCTCACGCTGTTCCAGCAAGCGGTGGACGATATCGTCGTCGAAGGCGAGCGCGTGGTCGGCGTCGTCACGCAGATCGGCATCCGCTTCGATGCGCCCACCGTGGTGCTGACCGCCGGTACCTTCTTGGCCGGCAAGATCCATGTGGGGCTGGAGAACCATACGGGTGGCCGTGCTGGCGACCCAGCCTCCGTTACCTTGTCGAGTCGTCTGCGCGAGCTGAACCTGCCCGTGGGCCGGCTCAAGACCGGCACGCCGCCGCGCATCGACGGCCGCAGCATCGACTTCAGCGTGATGGAAGCCCAGCCCGGCGACGACCCGAGGCCTGTATTCTCGGTGCGCGGCAACCGCGCCATGCATCCGCAGCAACTGCCATGCTGGATCACCCATACCAACGAGCGTACCCACGACATCATCCGCTCGGGGTTCGATCGCTCGCCGATGTTTACCGGCAAGATCGAGGGCGTGGGTCCGCGTTACTGCCCCAGCATCGAAGACAAGATCAACCGCTTTGCCGACAAGGATTCGCACCAGATCTTCCTGGAGCCCGAAGGTCTGCAAACGCACGAGTTCTACCCCAACGGTATCAGCACCTCGCTGCCGTTCGATATCCAGCTGGCCGCCGTGCGCTCGATCCGTGGTCTGGAAAACGCCCACATCCTGCGCCCCGGCTATGCGATCGAATACGATTACTTCGATCCTCGTGCGCTCAAGGCCACGTTCGAGAGCAAGGCCATCAACGGTCTGTTCTTTGCCGGCCAGATCAACGGCACCACCGGTTATGAAGAAGCCGCCGCGCAAGGCCTGTTCGCCGGCCTGAATGCCGCACTGCAAGTACAGGGCAAGGACGCGTGGACGCCAACGCGCGATCAAGCCTATCTCGGCGTGCTGGTCGACGACCTGATCACGCGCGGTGTCTCCGAGCCCTACCGCATGTTCACCAGCCGCGCCGAGTTCCGCCTGCAACTGCGTGAGGACAACGCCGATCTGCGTCTTTCTGAGGACGGTCGCCGTCTGGGTCTGGTCGGCGATGCGCAGTGGGATGCGTTCTGCCGCAAGCGCGATGCGGTGGCCGTGGAGCTGAGCCGCCTGCAATCGACCTGGGTCAACCCGCGTTTGGTTGAGGCCGCCGATGCCGAGCGCGTGTTCGGCCAGGGTATCGAGCGCGAATACACGCTGGAGCAACTGCTGCGCCGCCCGAATGTGGATTACGCCAGCCTGATGAGCCTGCCGGTGGCCGGCCCCGGCGTGGACGCGCCCGAGGTGGCCGAGCAGGTCGAGATCCAGGTCAAGTACGCCGGTTATGTGGAGCGCCAGAAAGACGAAGTCGCCCGCCGTGCCGATATTGAAGAGGTGCGCCTGCCTGCCGATATCGACTACGCTCAGGTGCCGGGCCTCAGCAAGGAAGTCCAGCAGCGCCTGAGCCAGCAGCGGCCAGAGACCTTGGGCCAGGCATCGCGCCTGCAAGGCATGACGCCGGCCGCCATCGGCCTCTTGCTGGTGCATCTCAAGCGCGCCGGCAAAACCAAGACAGACCAGCCCGAGACCAAGACCGCATGATCGGCCCACAACAAGAACAACAGCTCAGGGATGGGCTGGCGGCCATGAATTTGCCGCTGCCCGACGAGCAGATCGCGCGCTTGCTCGCCTATCTGGCCCTGATGCTCAAGTGGAACAAGACTTACAGCCTCACCGCCATCACCCAGCCCGAGCGCATGGTGTCGCACCATCTGCTCGACAGCCTCGCGGCTTTGACGCCGATTGCCGGCCACCGACCAGTCCGCATCCTGGATGTCGGCTCCGGCGGCGGCCAGCCTGGCATTCCGTTAGCTATTGTTCGCCCCGACTGGCAGCTGACGCTGCTCGACAGCAATAACAAGAAGGCCGCCTTCCTGCAGCAGGCCGTCATCGAGCTGGGCCTCAAGAATGTCACCGTGGTGTGTAACCGTGTCGAGGCTGTGCAGGGCCAAGCGTTTGATCTGATCACCTCGCGGGCCTTTGCCGACCTGGGCGACTTCGTCAAACTGACGCGCCAGTTGCTGACGGCCGATGGTGCCTGGGCCGCGCTCAAGGGCGTGCAACCGTTTGAAGAAGTGGCCGCCTTGCCGGCCGATATCAGCAGCACGATCGAACCCCTCAACGTGCCCGGTCTCGGTGCCGAGCGTTGCATTGTATGGATGAGAGCCAAGGCATGAGCCGTGTGATCGCCATCACCAACCAGAAGGGCGGCGTGGGCAAGACCACCAGCGCCGTCAACCTTGCTGCAGGACTGGGGCAGGCCGGCAAGCGCGTGCTGCTGATCGACCTCGACCCACAGGGCAATGCCACCATGGGTTGCGGTGTCGACAAGCACGGCCTGGGCCGCAGCGTGTACCACCTGCTGCTCGGTCATGCTGAACTCGACGATGCCCGCGTAAAGACCGAACACGGTTTCGATCTGCTGCCGGCCAACCGCGAACTGGGCGGTGCCGAAGTCGAGCTGATCGAGGTTGAGCGCCGCGAGCTGCGCTTGCGCGAAGCGTTGGTGAAAGTGCGCCGCGATTACGACTTCATCCTGATCGACTGCCCGCCGGCACTCAATATGCTGACGGTGAACGGTCTGGCCGCGGCTGATGGCGTGATCATCCCCATGCAGTGCGAGTACTACGCGCTCGAAGGCCTGACCGATCTGGTCAACACCTTGCGCAAGGTGCGCGTGGCGCTGAACCCCAAGATCGAGATCGACGGCTTGCTGCGCACGCTGTTCGACCCGCGCTCCACACTGGCACAGCAAGTGGTGGCGCAGCTGGGCCAGCATTTCGGCGACAAGGTGTTCAACACCGTGATTCCGCGCAATATCCGTCTGGCCGAGGCACCGAGCTTTGGCCGACCGATCTTTTCCTACGACAAGTCCTCGCGCGGTGCGCAGGCTTACCGCGAGCTCGCCGACGAGCTGATCGCACGTTTTCCCGGAAAATAAGACATGGCAAAACTCAAAGGTTTGGGACGCGGTCTCGACGCGCTGCTGGGCAGTGCGGAACCCGTCGGTGAAGATCGCTTGCAGATTCTGCCCGTGCATCATTTGCAGCCGGGCAAATACCAGCCGCGCAGCCATATGGACGAACACGCCCTGGCCGATCTGGCGGAGAGCGTGCGTACGCAGGGTGTGATCCAGCCGATACTGGTGCGTGAACTGGGCGTGGACCGCTACGAGATCATCGCCGGCGAGCGTCGCTGGCGTGCCGCCCAGAAAGCGGGTTTGACCGAAGTGCCCACGGTCGTGCGCAAGGTCTCGGACGAAGTCGTGCTGGTGATGGCGCTGATCGAGAACATCCAGCGCGAAAACCTGAACCCGCTCGAAGAAGCCATCGGTCTGCAAAGGCTGATCGACGAATTCGGCATGACCCACGAAGCCTGCGCCCATGCCGTCGGCAAGTCGCGTTCCGCAGTGACCAACCTGCTGCGTTTGCTGAATCTGGCTGAGCCGGTGCGTGATTTGCTGATGCAGGGTGCGCTCGATATGGGCCATGCGCGTGCCTTGCTGACGCTGCCGGTGCTCAAGCAGATCGACACCGCCAGACTGGTGGCCGAGAAAGGCCTGTCGGTGCGCGAAACCGAGAAACTTGCCCAGACCCTGCTGGCCGGCCAACCGGCCCCCAAGGCGATAGTCGAGAAGAAGGTCGATCCCGATCTGGCGCGTCTGCAGGAAGACCTATCTGACAAGCTCGGTGCCAAGGTGCAGATCGCGGCCGGCCGCAAGGGTCGTGGCAAGGTAACCATCGAATACGGCTCGCTGGATCAGCTCGATGGCTTGCTGGCGCTGCTGAAACAATAAGTAAACACAAGCCGGACACGCAAAGCGCCGGTGTGCCGTGTTGCAGTGCGACATCCGGCGTTGCTTTCGTAGTGCGGCTGTCGCGCTTACGAGCAGAAAATTTCACGAAAAAACAGGCGATTACGCCCAATAGTAGGGCGCGCGGCTTGACCTATGCACCAACAAAACGCTAACATCCGCGAGTTTTCTCGACCCCTCAACCCGGCCGAGAAACTCAGGAAACAGATTCGTGCCGTGCTGCTCGTGATGTCGATCCTTACCGGGGTCGTTGCCGCGACAGCATTTTTTATCGCCGGTCCCCGCGCGATGCTCGCCGCCAGCTGTGGTGGTTTGAGCCAGATCGTGGCGGTGTGGGCGTATGGCCGGATCAGCCGATCCGACGGAATTCCGGCACCCAAGACGATCCTTGCCCGCTTCCTGCTGGCAGAGATCGCCAAGATAGTGATCGCGCTTGTGCTCTTGCTCGCGGGCTATCTCTTCTTTGGTGCGCATGTGCTGTGGTTTGCCGCTGCCTTCGTGGTGGTGCTCGCAGCCTACTTGCTGGTACTGATTTCCAAGTAATCGAGATTGACGCTAAACCTATGTCGGCCGCTAATCACGCCCCCGCCAATCCCACCGAATATATCCAGCATCACCTCGTCAACCTGCGCACCCCGCAGTACGACGGCGGCTTCTGGACCTTCCACCTCGATACCTTCTGGATCTCCCTGATCCTCGGTTTTGCTTTCCTGGCCATCTTTGGTCTGGTTGCGCGCCGTGCCAGTGTCGACAAGCCTGGCAAGTTCCAGCTCTTCATCGAGCTGGTGGTCGAGCTGGTGGCCTCTACCACCAAGGACGTTTTCCACGGCAAGAGCACGCTGGTCGCCCCGCTGGGCCTGACCGTGTTCGTCTGGATCGTGCTGATGAACGCGATGGACTTCCTGCCGGTGGACTTCCTGCCCATGGTCGCCAGCTGGTTCGGTCTTGGCTACTTGAAGGTCGTGCCCACGGCTGACATCAACCAGACACTGGCCATGTCGCTGTCCGTCATCTTCCTGACCCTGTTCCTGGGTGTGCAGGCCAAGGGTCTGGGCGGCTTCCTCAAAGAATTCTTCACCGCGCCGTTCCACGCCGAGAGCCTGCCGATGACCATCGTGCTGATCCCGGTAAACGCCGCCATGCAGCTGATCGAATACGGCTCGCGCATCCTCAGTCTGGCCCTGCGTCTGGCCGGCAACATGTTCGCCGGCGAGCTGGTGTTCATGCTGATCGCCCTGCTGGGCGCCACTTGGACCGGTTTCAACTTCGGTTCGCTGGCTACCGCATTCGGCCAGATCGTTGCCGGTTCGGTGTGGGCCATCTTCCACATCCTGATCGTGATCCTGCAAGCCTACATCTTCATGATGCTGACCATCGTGTACTGCTCGATGGCGGTTGAAGAGCACTAAGCCTTCACCGGCAAGCTGCTACTGATTTCGTCG
Organism: Chitinimonas sp. BJYL2; assembly: GCF_027257935.1. Classification (NCBI taxonomy): domain Bacteria; kingdom Pseudomonadati; phylum Pseudomonadota; class Betaproteobacteria; order Neisseriales; family Chitinibacteraceae; genus Chitinimonas; species Chitinimonas sp. BJYL2. The sequence continues at coordinate 1,135,878 of NZ_JANZKW010000001.1, forward strand.
TACCGTTTTCGCAAGTTCCGTTTCAACCTTTTTGTTTTTAACTAACCATCCTCTGGGAGTAAGTAAATGGAAAACCTGGCTCTGATCGCTAACATCCAAGGCCTGACCGTAATCGCTATCGGCCTGATGATCGGCCTGGCCGGCGTTGGCGCCGCTATTGGTGTGGCCCTTGTTGGCGCGAAGTTCCTGGAAGGCGCTGCCCGTCAGCCTGAGTCGGCTGCTGCCCTGCAACCCAAGCTGTTCGTGATCGCCGGTCTGGTTGACGCCATCTTCATTATCTCGGTTGCTGTCGGCCTGATGTTCGCCTTTGCCAACCCGCTGCTGGCTGCTGTTCGCTAACTCCGGCTCATCTAATAACCGAGTCGAGGTTCAACAATGGACATTAATGCGTCCCTGATTTTGCAGGCGCTGGTGTTCGCTGTCCTGATCGTGTTCACGTGGAAGTTCATCTGGCCTCCACTGATCGCGACTCTGGATGAGCGTGCCAAGCGCATTGCCGAGGGCCTGTCCGCTGCCGACCGCGCCAAGCACGACCTGGAGCTCGCTGAAAAGCGTGCTGCCGAGGAACTGCGCAAGGCCAAGTCGCAAGCGGCAGAAATCATTGCCCAGGCCGAGAAGCGTGCCACGCAGATTGTCGATGAAGCGAAGGATGCCGCTCGTACCGAAGGTGACCGTCTGATCGCCGGCGCTCGCGCCGAAGTGGATCAGCAGGTTCACCAAGCCAAGGAAACCCTGCGTCTGCAGGTGTCCGAACTGGCTGTTATCGGTGCCGAGAAGATCCTGCGTCGCGAAATCGATGCTGCCCGTCACGCCGAATTGCTGGCCGGCCTGAAAGCGGAGCTGTAATCCGTGGCTGAACTGATCACCGTCGCAAGACCCTATGCCGAAGCCGTGTTTCGTCTGGCCAAGGAAACGAACAGTCTGAGCGCTTGGTCCGATGCGCTGGCCATTCTGGCCGCCGCGGGCCGCGAGCCGCAGGCTGTCGCGTTTGCTACCAACCCGAAATTCTCGGTATCGCAGGTTCAAGCGTTCCTGACCGATCTCTTGGGCGCGCGCGCCACGTCGCATGTGGGCAACTTTGTTGCCACCGTGCTGGAAAGCCGCCGCTTTGCCCTGCTGCCGCACATTGCCGACCTGTTCGAGCAATTGAAAGCAGCAGAAGAAGGCTCGGTTACGGCGCACATCGAGTCGGCGTTCGCGCTTGACGCGGCCCAGGTTGCGGAACTGACCGCAATGCTGGCCAACCGTGTTGGCAAGAAGGTCGAAGCCGTCGTCAGCGTCGATGCCGAATTGATCGGTGGCGTGCGCATGGTGGTCGGCGATGACGTCATTGACGCCTCGGTGCGCGGCAAGCTTGCTGCCCTGTCGGCCCGTCTCGCCAGCTAAGGCTGGTTGAGCAACCAATTGGAGTGCTAACAATGCAATTGAATCCGTCCGAGATCAGCGATCTGATCAAGAGCAAGATTCAAAACCTGTCCGCAGGTGCTGAAAGCCGTACCACCGGTACGGTCGTTTCGGTGTCCGACGGCATCGTCCGCATCCACGGCTTGTCCGAAGTGATGCAGGGCGAAATGCTCGAATTCGTGGGCAATACCTTCGGTCTCGCACTGAACCTCGAGCGTGACTCGGTCGGTGCCGTGGTGCTGGGTGACTACGAACACATTTCCGAAGGTTCGGAAGTGAAGTGTACCGGTCGCATCCTGGAAGTGCCGGTGGGTCCTGAGCTGCGTGGCCGCGTGGTCAACGCACTGGGTCAGCCCATCGACGGCAAGGGCCCGATCAACGCCAAGCTGTCCAGCCCGATCGAAAAGATCGCCCCCGGCGTTATCGCCCGTCAATCGGTGTCGCAGCCGCTGCAAACCGGTATCAAGGCCATTGACGCCATGGTGCCGGTTGGCCGTGGTCAGCGCGAACTGATCATTGGTGACCGCCAGACCGGCAAGACCGCCGTGGCCCTGGACGCGATCATCAACCAGAAGGGTAACGGCGTTACCTGTATCTACGTTGCTATCGGCCAGAAGGCTTCGTCGATCGCCAACGTGGTGCGCAAGCTCGAAGAGCACGGCGCGCTGGATCACACCATCGTGGTTGCCGCCTCGGCTTCCGAATCGGCCGCGATGCAGTACCTGTCGCCCTACGCCGGTTGCGCCATGGGTGAATACTTCCGCGACATCGGCGAAGATGCCCTGATCGTATACGACGACTTGTCCAAGCAAGCCGTTGCCTACCGTCAGATCTCGCTGCTGCTGCGTCGTCCGCCGGGCCGCGAAGCCTACCCGGGCGATGTGTTCTACATCCACTCGCGTCTGCTCGAGCGTGCATCGCGCGTCAACGAAGACTACATCGAGAAGATCACCAACGGCGCCGTGAAGGGCAAGACCGGTTCGCTGACCGCGCTGCCGATCATCGAAACCCAAGCCGGTGACGTGTCCGCCTTCGTGCCGACCAACGTGATCTCGATTACCGACGGCCAGATCTTCCTGGAATCGGACCTGTTCAACGCCGGTATCCGCCCCGCCATCAACGCCGGTATCTCGGTGTCGCGCGTCGGTGGTGCTGCACAGACCAAGGTCGTCAAGAAGCTCGCCGGTGGTATCCGTACCGCCCTCGCCCAGTACCGTGAACTGGCCGCCTTTGCGCAGTTTGCTTCCGATCTGGACGAAGCGACCCGCAAGCAGCTGGACCGCGGCCGCCTGGTGACCGAACTGCTGAAGCAAGGCCAATACGCCCCGTTCAAGGTGTCGCAGCTGTCCGTGACCCTGTACGCCGTGGAAAAGGGTCTGGCGGATGACGTTCCGGTTGAGAAGGCCCTGGCTTTCGAAGCTGCCCTGTATGCCTATGTGAAGGCCAACCACGCCGAAATCATCGCTGAGATGGACGGCAAGGGTGAGCTGTCTGGCGACAACGACAAGAAGCTGGCGGAAGCCATCAAGTCGTTCAAGGCCAACGGCGCTTTCTGATTTGATCTAACGAGAGAAAGGTCAAGTCATGGCAGGCGGCAAGGAAATTCGTAACAAGATCAAGAGCGTGCAAAACACGCGCAAGATCACCCGCGCCATGGAAATGGTCGCCGCGTCCAAGATGCGCAAGGCCCAAGCCCGGATGAAGGCAGCACGTCCTTACGGTGAAAAGATCCGTAACGTGACTGCCCACCTGGCTCAGGCCCTGCTGGACTACGCGCACCCGTTCCTGACCAAGCGTGCGCAAGTGAAGCGCGCCGGCATTATCGTGGTCACCACCGACAAGGGCCTGTGTGGCGGTCTCAACACCAACGTGTTGCGTACTGCGCTGGGCCAGATGAAGGCCTGGCAACAGGCTGGCGTCGAAGTCGATGTGACGGCTATCGGTAACAAGGGCTTTGGCTTCATGCAGCGCGCTGGCGGCCGTGTGGTTTCGCACGTCGTGCAGCTCGGTGATACGCCGCACCTCGACAAACTGATCGGCCCGGTCAAGGTCATGCTTGATGCTTACGTGGCCGGCCAGATCGATGAACTGCATATCGTCTACACCCGCTTCATCAACACGATGCGGCAGGAGCCGGTGATGGAGCAACTGCTCCCCGTGCCGGCTGATCGCATGCAACCGGTGAGCGACCATCCGTTCGAGTACATCTACGAACCGGCGCCGGAAGTGGTGATTGACGATCTGCTTGTTCGCTATATCGAGGCGCTGGTTTACCAGGCAGTCGCCGAAAACATCGCTTCCGAACAAAGCGCGCGGATGGTGGCCATGAAGGCCGCTTCCGACAACGCCGGAACGGTGATTGATGAGCTCAAGCTGGTCTACAACAAGACCCGCCAGGCAGCCATCACCAAGGAACTGTCGGAAATCGTCGCCGGTGCAGCCGCAGTTTGATCGCAGCGCGGAACAGTATTTAAACATTAAGGAATGCAACGATGAGCCAAGGTAAAATCGTGCAAATCATTGGCCCGGTGGTTGACGTGGAATTTCCACGCGACGCCATGCCGAAGGTATTTGACGCGCTGACGCTGGCCAACCCCGAGCTGACGCTGGAAGTGCAGCAGCAGCTGGGTGATGGCGTGGTCCGTGCAATCGCCATGGGTTCGACCGATGGCGTGAAGCGTGGTGTGGCCGTAACCAACACCGGCAGCCCGATCTCGGTGCCGGTTGGTAAGGCGACGCTGGGTCGCATCATGGACGTGCTGGGCAACCCGGTGGACGAAGTCGGTCCCGTGGTGTCTGAAGAGCGCTGGTCCATCCACCGCAAGGCCCCGAAGTTCGACGAGCTGAACCAGACCGTTGACCTGCTGGAAACCGGTATCAAGGTGATTGACCTGATCTGTCCGTTCGCCAAGGGCGGTAAGGTCGGTCTGTTCGGTGGCGCCGGTGTGGGCAAGACCGTGAACATGCTGGAACTCATCAACAACATCGCCAAGGCGCACTCGGGTCTGTCGGTGTTTGCGGGTGTGGGTGAGCGTACTCGTGAAGGTAACGACTTCTATCACGAGATGGCCGACTCCGGCGTTATCAAGCTCGACAACCTGGCCGAGTCGAAAGTGGCCATGGTTTACGGCCAGATGAACGAGCCACCCGGCAACCGTCTGCGCGCTGCGCTGACCGGTCTGACGATGGCCGAATACTTCCGCGACGAGAAGGACGAAAACGGCAAGGGCCGTGACGTGCTGTTCTTCGTGGATAACATCTACCGCTACACCCTGGCTGGTACCGAAGTGTCCGCTCTGCTGGGCCGTATGCCGTCCGCCGTGGGTTATCAGCCCACGCTGGCCGACGAAATGGGCCGCCTGCAAGAGCGTATCACCTCGACCAAGACCGGTTCGATCACCTCGATCCAGGCCGTTTACGTGCCTGCCGATGACTTGACCGACCCGTCGCCTGCCACGACCTTTGCCCACTTGGACGCAACCGTCGTGCTGTCGCGTGATATCGCCTCGCTGGGTATCTACCCTGCCGTGGACCCGCTCGACTCGACCTCGCGTCAGCTGGACCCGCAAATCGTGGGTGAAGAGCACTACCAGGTGGCCCGTGGCGTGCAACAAACGCTGCAGCGCTACAAGGAACTGCGCGACATCATCGCGATTCTGGGTATGGACGAACTGTCGCCGGAAGACAAGCTGGTCGTGGCTCGGGCCCGTAAGATCCAGCGTTTCCTGTCGCAGCCTTTCCATGTCGCCGAAGTGTTTACCGGTGCACCTGGCAAGTACGTGTCCCTGAAGGAAACCCTGCGTGGCTTCCGCGGCATTCTGAATGGTGAGTACGATCACCTGCCGGAACAGGCCTTCTACATGGTCGGCGGCATCGACGAAGCTGTCGAAAAAGCCAAGGGCCTGCAATAAGGGGTAGGAAATGGCCATGACCATGCATGTGGACGTTGTCAGCGCTGAAGAGCAGATCTACTCGGGTACGGCCGAATTCCTGGCCGCCCCCGGCGAGATGGGCGAAATCGGTGTGCTGCCACGTCACGCTCCGTTGCTCACCCGCATCAAAGCGGGCGCGCTGCGCATCAAGGTCGCCAACAGCAACGATGAGGAAGTCCTGGTCTACGTGTCCGGTGGCATCCTCGAAGTGCAGCCGCACGTGGTAACGGTGCTTGCCGATACCGCCATCCGCGGCAGCGATCTGGATGAAGCAAAAGCGCTGGAAGCCAAGCGACTGGCCGAGGAAGCACTGGTCAACCGCACGGGCAATATCGACTACGCCTCGGCGCAAGCCGAACTGGCGGAAGCCGTTGCCCAGCTGGCCGCGATCAAGAAGCTCAAGAATCGCGCCTGATCAGGCAAGTCCGAAGCACCAGAAAAAGGCCAGCGCAAGCTGGCCTTTTTCTTTTTGTCCGCAGGCGATGATAATGCCGGACCAACTTGTACCGACTGGATACTTGAATGCCGCTCAATGTGATCATTCTGGCCGCTGGCCAGGGCAAGCGCATGAATTCGATTCTGCCGAAGGTGCTCCAGCCGATTGCCGGCCGGCCCATGCTCGCGCATGTACTGGCCACGGGGCGGCAGCTGTCGGCGGACCGCCTGGTCGTGGTCTACGGTCACGGTGGCGATCAGGTCCGCGCCGCGTTTGCGGGCGACGAAGGCGTTAGCTGGGCCCTTCAGGCCGAGCAGCTCGGTACCGGGCATGCGGTGGCGCAAGCACTGCCGGCATGCGGTGAGGGCATGGCGCTGATTCTCTACGGGGACTGTCCCTTAATCAGCCCTGCGACCTTGCAAAAGCTGCTATCGGCGGCAGGAGATGGTGGCATGGCGGTGTTGACGGCACATCTCGACAACCCGACCGGTTACGGCCGGATTGTCCGTGATCCGGCAGGGCGGATTGTCCGCATCGTCGAGCAGAAGGATGCCAGCGATGCCGAGCGGCAGATTCAGGAAATCAATACCGGCTTCATTGCCGCGCCGATGGCACGTCTGCGGGACTGGTTGCCAAGGCTCAAGAACGCCAATGCCCAAGGCGAGTACTACCTGACCGATGTCATCGCGATGGCTGTGGCCGATGGCGTGAGTGTGGCGGGCGTTCTCGCTGCCGATCCCTGGGAGCCGGCGGGGGTAAATGACAAGCGGCAACTGGCCGAGCTGGAGCGTGTATACCAGCGCCAGCAAGCCGACCGACTGTTGGCGGCCGGGGTCACACTGATAGATCCGGCACGCTTTGATCTGCGTGGCACCGTTCAGCATGGCCAGGATCTGGAAATCGATGTCAACGTGATTCTCGAAGGCGACAACCACTTTGGCCATGGTGTCCGGATCGGCCCCAACTGTTATCTGCGTAATGTGCGACTGGGTGATGGTGTCGTCATCAAGGCGAATACCGTGATTGAAGACAGCGTGATTGGTGCCGGTTCGGATCTGGGCCCCTTTGCCCGCGTGCGGCCGGATTCCGTGCTCGGTGAGCGCGTGCATATCGGCAATTTTGTTGAACTCAAGAAGGCGCGCCTGGGCAATGGCGCCAAGGCGGGTCATCTGGCCTATTTGGGCGATGCGGTGATCGGCGAGCGCGTGAATGTGTCGGCGGGGGTGATCACCTGTAACTATGACGGCGCCAACAAATTCGTGACGACCATCGGGGACGATGCCTTCATCGGCTCGGATAGCCAGCTCGTGGCACCGGTTACGATTGCCCCGCGCGCTTATGTGGCCGCCGGTTCAACGATTACCAAGGATGCACCAGCGGATGCGTTGACGATTTGCCGGGCGCGCGATCAGCGCAGTGTCACAGGCTGGAAGCGACCAACCAAGCCCAAGGCGGACTAGTTTATGCAAATAACATTTTTTGTCGGTAAAAAATAATGACGTAAACATACACCCATCATGCGCACTCCTGATTAGACTTGAGCAATACCAGTATTAACGGAGCAGATCATGTGCGGCATTGTGGGTGCGATTGCAAGACGGGATGTTGTCGGTCATCTGATTGATGGCCTCAAGCGGCTGGAATATCGGGGGTACGACTCCTCCGGGATTGCCGTGGTCAACGAGGATATCCGCCGGGTACGGCGCGTGGGCCGGGTGGCGGAAATGGAAGCCGCGGCGCAGCAAGACGGTATCAGCGGCGTGCTGGGCATTGGCCACACGCGCTGGGCAACCCATGGCGGCGTGACCGAGCCCAATGCCCATCCCCATGTGTCGGGCGGTGTCGCCGTGGTCCACAACGGCATCATCGAGAACCATGAACCCCAGCGTCAGCGGCTGCAAGCGCTAGGGTATGTGTTCGAGTCGCAGACCGATACCGAGGTGATCGCCCATCTGGTCGAACATTATCTGCAGGAGACCGGCGAGCTGTTTGCCGCGGTACGCCGTGCCGTTGCCGATCTGCACGGAGCCTACGCGATCGGCGTGGTGTCTCTGGCGCAGCCTGATCTGCTGGTGTGCGCCCGCATGGGTTGCCCCTTGTTGATTGGCTTGGGGGAGGGAGAGCATTTCATTGCCTCCGACGTCTCGGCCGTCTTGTCCGCAACGCGCCGGGTAATGTTCCTCGAAGAGGGCGATGTGGCCGCCCTTCGTTGCGATTCACTCACGGTGCTTGATGCGCAGGGTCAACCGGCTGCGCGCGCGATCCATATATCCGATGTCTCGCTCGCGTCGCTGGAACTGGGCCCCTACAGCCACTTCATGCAGAAGGAAATTCACGAGCAGCCCAAAGCACTCGCCGACACGATCGAGCAGGTGCTTGAGCAGGGTTTCAGCCCCGCGCTGTTTGGTGATGTCGACGGGACACAACTGGCCGGGGTGACCGGTGTGCAGATCATCGCCTGCGGTACCAGCTTCTATGCCGGTTCGGTCGCCAAGTACTGGATCGAAAGCATTGCCAAGCTGCCCTGCGCGGTGGAGATTGCCAGCGAGTACCGCTACCGCGATGTGGCGGCGGACCCGAATCACTTGATCGTGACGATCTCGCAATCGGGCGAGACGCTGGATACGATGGAGGCGCTCAAATACGCCAAGTCACTGGGTCATCAACACACGCTCGCCATCTGCAATGTGCGCGAATCGGCCATCCCACGCGCCAGCAGCATGGTGTTCTACACGCGTGCAGGCGCAGAGATCGGCGTGGCGTCGACCAAGGCCTTCACGACCCAACTCGCTGCGCTATTCACCCTGGCTGCCACGCTGGCCAAGCTCAAGCACAGGCTCGATGCAAATCACGAGGCTGCGTGCCTGGATGCGCTGCGGCAGCTGCCGGGCAGCGTGCAGCATGCGCTCAATCTGGAGCCGCAGATCCGGCCGTGGGCGGAGCGCTTTGCCAGCAAGCAGCACGCTTTGTACCTCGGCCGCGGCGTGCATTATCCGATTGCGATGGAAGGCGCGCTCAAGCTCAAGGAGATCACCTACATCCACGCAGAAGCCTATGCAGCTGGCGAGCTCAAGCATGGCCCCTTGGCCTTGGTTGATGAGGATATGCCGGTTGTTGTCATCGCACCCAACGACACCTTGCTGGAAAAAGTGAAGTCGAACATGCAGGAAGTGCGTGCGCGCGGCGGCGAGCTGTTCGTGTTTGCCGATCTCGACAGCCACTTCGGCGAATCCGATGGCATCCATGTGATCCGCACCCCACGCCATGTGGGCATGCTGAGCCCGGTGGTCCATGCCATTCCGGTGCAGATGCTGGCCTACCATGCAGCGCTGGCACGCGGGACCGATGTGGACAAGCCACGTAACCTGGCCAAGAGCGTCACGGTCGAATAGCTTAGGGCTACGCCTGTCGTTGGTCGGCATAGGCCAAAGGGATACGGAAAGCCGTGGCAGAATGGCGCCTCCATTGAGGAGCTACCCATGAAGATCCGTATCCCATTACCCAAACCACGCAACTCGGTCGCACCGGCAGCCAGCGCCCGCGTAGGTGGTGCGCATGGAAAACCGGCCAAGGCCAAGCGGCGGGATGCCAAGCAGGCGCTACAAGTCGCCATCAAGCAAGGGCGGGAAGTTTTTCCCGCCCTTGCTGTTTGTGGGGTCTGAACGGACTGGGTGCAATGAAAAAGGCCCCACCGGGGTGGGGCCTCAAGAAGGGCTACAGGCTTACTTGAAGTCGTAGCGAAGCGAGACCGAGTAGGTGCGGCCGCGTGGGTCGGCTACACGTGGGTCCCAGCCGGCACCGATGACGCCGTCCACATTGTGCCAGGTGAACTCGGGTTGACGATCGAACACATTGAGCACGGTTCCCGTAATCGTCATGCCCTTGATGCCTGTGTACGAAGTGACCAGGTTTGCCGTGGTGTGGGACGAAATGTCGCGCTTGGTTGGCGATACGAGCGTATAGCTGCTGCGATCTTCATCCTCGTAACCATCACGGTAGTTGACCGACACCGTGCTGTTCCAGGGACCCGAGCGGTAGCCGGTGCTGGCGGTCAGGCGCAAGGGCAGATACAGGTTGGTATTGGTCCACTTGCCTACGTACTCCACCATGGGCGCGGTTTTCAGCAGTTGCTCCTTATGGCTGAGCATCTTGGTGCCCGACACCGACGTGCTGACGCGCCCGCCAAAGGCATTCATCGCGTGCTGAACGCCAAAGTCGATACCCTTCGTCTCGCTGGACGCTGCGTTGATCCAGCCGGCTTGAACGTACTGCACCACGCCGCTGGCATCACGCACGAAGTTGCCGCGGAACAGATCGTAGTTCTGGATCATGTTGGTGACACTGAGCTGGCGGATACGGTCTTCGAGCTTGACTTGCCAGTAATCGGCGAAGATTTGCAGATCACGCGCCGGCGACAGCACGAAACCGGCCGTGGCTTGCTTGGACAGCTCCGGTGTCAGTGTGGGGTTACCGCCCTGGCGATAGGGAAGACCGGCGCGGTTACACTGGGTGGCATCCTTGGGATTGTTGATATCGGCGCACAGCTCAGGGTCACGATAGGCACCCGTCAAGTTCAGCTCAGTGGAGCCCAGTTTGACTTGCTGCGGTGTGGGCGCGCGGAAGCCCGTGTTCGCCGATGCGCGGATGAGCACTTCCGGTGTGGGGGTGAACTTGAAGCCGATCTTGGGATTGGTGGTGCCGCCGATGGACTGGTACTCGTCATGGCGTGCCTGCAAGGTCACTTCGAGCGTCTGGCTCGGGCGCACTACCAATTCACCGTAAACGGCGCCGATGTCGCGGCTCAGCTTGGGCGAAGAGGCGTTACCGGCACAACCCATGACCGAGTTCGACAGTGCCGCGTTGGCGGTGCTGAACGAGGACACGCAGTTGTAGGCAGTGACACCGGAGAACTCATAGGTCTCCTGGCGCAGGTTGAGGCCGACGGCAAAGTCAAACTCGGCGCCAAAGAACGTGCCCAGATTGCCGGACAGGGTGGCATCGGCTTGCTTGACGCTGGTCTTGCCGCCAGACAGGCGACCCCTGACCTGCATGTCCTCGATCGCTGCTTGCACGGCAGCACTTTGCGTTTCGCCCGGATTCAGGAACGGGTTGTACTGGCCCGAGGAGAGCAGGGTGATCAGCTTCTTGGTGTCGGCATAACCTTGCTTGAGTTGGGTCGACGCCTCCGCCGAGCCTGCACCCACGCCGATCGAGTAATCATAGGCGCCGATCGTGCCGTCCAGCGTGGCTTGTACCCGCAGGTTCTCGGAGATGTTGGTATTCCGGCGGAACCCCCAGTCCATCATGTTCAGGCGATAGGCTATGGGCTTGGTCGGGTCGAACTGGGTGGCACCGACGAGCGCGCGCATATCGAGATAATGCGGGCTGCTCGGTTGGAGATGCGTGACAGCGTTGCTGGTGGTGGAGAACTGGAACGGTGCGTACTCGCCATCCACCTCAGTGCGCGAGCCAACGACTTCGATCGAGGCGGTATGGTCACCCAACTGCATCGTGCCCTTGATCAGGCCGTTGGCGGCCTGTTTCGGTGCGGCCAGCATGTAGGTACGGCCATAATCGCGCGTGCAGCGATATTGTGAGTTGGCCTTGGTGTAGCCGAAGTTGTCCCAGATGGTTGTGTTGGGTGCCAGGGGAACCTGGTACGGCAGTTCTTCGCAACGACCCTGAATGGCCAGCAGATTCAGGTTGGTATAACGCGTCGGATCGGTGGCGCCTACGACTGTGCCATCATCCGCGGTACCCGCTCCGTTCGGGTTGAGCGCCGTTCCCGCCGACATGATGATGTTCGCATGATAGGAACTCGTCGAATCCGGGGTCAGGTAGCGATGGGGTTGGTAGCCTGTTGCCCATTCGCGATCGATGCCACGCAGGATCTTGTTGTCGTCCAGTGTCAGGCTGCCCATCAGGTTGAAGCCATCATTGGCCAGGTTGCCCACGCCACCCGTGACCGATACGCGGCTCTGTTGTCCGCCACCCGATGCTTCCGGGGAGCTGTAGCTACCTCTCAGGGCAAGACCTTCATAACTCTTGCGTGTGATGAAGTTGATCACGCCACCTATGGCATCGGTACCGTAAATGGCCGATGCGCCATCCTTGAGCGTTTCAACGCGCTCAATGGCGTCCATGGGGATGGCGTTGAGATCGACAGAGCCGCCGCTGGTGCCATGCGTGGAGACACGTCGACCATTGAGCAGTACCAAGGTACCGGTCGGGCCGAGGCCGCGCAGGTTGGCGTTGGCTGCACCGCCGGTGAGGCGATCCTGATCTGCACCGAACACGGTATTGGTCGACACCGGGTTGTTGGCCCCGGCCACGTTGGCGGCGAGCTGGTTGACCAGCTGATCTGCGCTGGTGATACCCAGCTGTTCGATCTGAACGCGGGTCAGTGTCTCAACCGGCAGCGCCTTGTCGTTGGCAGCACGCTTGATGCTGGAGCCTGTGATCTGGATTTTCTCGGTTTTGGCAGGCTTGTCGGTGCCGACCTCCTCGGCCGCGGCCCAAGCTGGGCTCAGCAGACCAACAGCGGTCAGGCACTGCACTACAGTCTTCAACTTCATGGTATCTCCCTGTTTGGCACTGAATCAGAACTACGAATTGTTTGACGGCAATCTCACTGCTGACCGGTCGACGTACAGCACATGCTTGTGGGCGGCTGCGTGTCCATTTGTCCTGCCCGGAAAGGATGGTTTGATCCCTTGGCAAGCACAGACTAGTGAGCAATATTTTCCTCTGCCCAATGCCGGCTTGGGTCTGATCCATAGCTTTGTGTTATGTGCTGCCACTGCCGAGCCGCTGCATGCAGGCCGACTCGGCCAGATCGCCTTGATGGCAGGGCTTGGCGCCATGCCGGGCGGGTTCGGGAGGCATTGTCGGCATGTTGGCTACAATCGGCATTCAGCCACGCGACATGTTGGCGAGGCGCAACACTTATCGTGGTATCCAGCTGACGCGCACAGACGGATAGACTGCGGTTATGGCGTGTCACGTTCGCTTATTTGGGCCGTTCGCACGCTCTCTCTTAGTCTTCGTCACATCAGCGCGACACAAAAGCCGTCTGCCCAAGCCGCTACAGAGTCAGGATTGTTAGCTCCATGAACCCGCCCCTCCGACTGTCTTGCCTGCTCCTTGCTGTACTTCTCGCAGGTTGTGCGCAAATCGCCCCCCCGCCAGGCGGCATCCTGCCGGCCAACGCCATGGTGGACCAGCCCTCGGCCAATGCGAACGAGCGCGTCCGCTTTCTGGTCATGCATTTCACCGTCAGCGATTTCGCGCTCTCGCTCAAGGTGCTCACACAGCCCGTCGTTGGCCACGAGGTCAGCTCGCATTACCTGATCCCCGAGGATAAGGATGCGAGCTATGGCGAGCAGGACCTCAAGGTGTATCGCCTGGTCTCGGAAGCCCGGCGTGCCTGGCATGCCGGGCCCTCGCGCTGGGAGGACCGGGTCAATCTCAATGACCACTCGATCGGCATCGAAAACGTCAATCGCGCCCGCTGTGCCGAGCCGGAGACGCCGGCAGACGGCCTGCTGCCCGAGGACCCGCAGCTATGCTTCTTCCCGGACTTTTCGCCCAGGCAGATCGAACTGCTGATCAAGCTCAGCAAGGACATCCTTGCCCGTAACCCCGATATCACGCCGACACGGGTGGTTGGCCATGCGGATATCGCTCCGCAGTACAAAAGTGACCCCGGCCCCCGCTTTCCTTGGGAGTTGCTGGCCCGCAACGGCATCGGTGCCTGGTATGACGACGCCACGGTGATCAAGCACTGGAAGGCACTCAAGGGTGTACAACCCGATGTCGCCATGCTGCAGCGGGCGCTCAAGGCCTATGGCTACGGGATTGAAGTGACCGGACTCTATGATCTGCAGACCCGTCAGCACCTGATGGCCTTCCAGGCCCACTTCAATCAGAGCGAGGTTACCGGCAAGCCCACACGGCATACGCTGGCCAAGGCACTGGCCTTGGTCGAAAAGTACTTCCCGGCCAAGCTTGATGCCGTGCTCAGTGGTAAAAGCGCGCCTTGAGCGTGCCCGGATAGCCGATGCTCGCCCCCGCTGATCATCCCGCGACATCGTCCCGGCTAGGTTTGGGGCTCGATGTGGGGGGAACCGAGACCCGCTGGGCACTGGCTGACCCGGACGGCTCGCTGATTGCCGAAGGCGCCATGCCGGGTTTCAGCGGACTGGACCTGCAGCGTCCGGAGGGTGAGGTGCAGGTTGCCGATTTGCTGACCGCGCTGGCCGCCAGCCTGCCTCATGGGGCAAGGCCCGTTCGCTTGGTGGCCGGGGTAACCGGCATGGGCGAACCCGAGGGGCCGGTGGCCGTGCGCTTGCGTGGCCTGCTCGCCCGTGCGCTGCAACTCGATGCCGACGTGATCCGGCTCTTCAGTGATATCGAGCTTGCCTACCGTAGCGTTTTCGGACCCGGTGAGGGCTATCTGGTTTACGCAGGAACAGGCTCGATTGCGGCCTTTGTCGATGAGGCCGGCATCTTCCATCGTGCAGGTGGTTATGGCGGCCTGCTGGATGACGCCGGCAGCGGTTACTGGATTGCCCGAGAAGCGCTCAGGCAAATATGGCGCACCGAGGACGAAGAACCTGGTGCCTGGCAGCGATCCATGCTGGCGCAAGCACTGTTTGCACGCATCGGCGGCAGTGACTGGTCCAGTTCGCGCGCATTTGTGTATGGCGCCAATCGGGGTGAGATCGGCAAGCTGGCCCTGGCGGTTGCCGAGGCCGGTGATGCGGACCCGCTGGCGCACGACATACTCTGGTCTGCCGGCGCGGAGCTTGCCCGCTTGGCGGGCGCACTGATCCATCGTTTCGGGCCCCGGCCCGTGGTGCTGTCTGGCCGGGCCGCCGGACTGCACCCCGTCATCGAGACCGCCATGCGGGAATGTCTGCCTGCCAATGTGGCACTGCAGCGGAGCACGCTGGCCGCGCACCATGCAGCCGCTCGCCTGGCAGTACAAGCCCGCTAGCCAAGCAGCTACACTTCGGGCTCGTTTTGTGGAGCCCGATCATGTCGCAGACAACCCCCCATCTGATGGCTGCCTTCATCGCGCCCGAATCCGGCGCGCCCATGCAAGCTTGCCAAACGCTGACCCTGATCGCCGGTGAGGGCATCGTTGGTGACCGCTATCGCGGTCGCGAGCAGGATTATCCAGGCCAGAACCTGACGCTTATCGAGGCGGAGGTCATTGAGGCCTTCAATGCCGAGCACGGCACGTCCATCAGTCTGGATGCCAGCCGCCGTAATCTCGTAACCCGCGGTATCCGCCTCAACGAACTGGAAGGTCGTACATTCCGTATCGGCAATGTACGGCTCCATGGCGTGGAGTTATGCGACCCCTGCCTGACCCTGGGCGAGAATCTGGCCCACACCGGGCTCACCCCGCCGCAAGTGGTCAAGGCCTTCGTCAAGCGCGGTGGTTTGCGTGTGGATGTACTGGATAACGGAGCGGTATCCGTAGGCGATACCATCGTTGTGAACGATTGACCCGGTAGTGCAGCCGGGCTGCGGGCCGCTTGCCTGAGGGGGATGCCTTGGCTCAGACAAAGAGCCGGGCGTATTCCACCATGATGCAGCGATCCATCACCACCAGCATGCCGGCTGCAGCCGCGCGTTCGGCGGCCGCTTCGTGGATGATGCCCTGTTGCAGCCAGATCGCCGGGGCGCCGATGGCAATGGCGTCGGTGACGATGGCGTCGACCTCCTCGGCACGGCGGAACACATTGACCAAGTCGACCTTGCCGGGCACGGCCAACAGATTGGCATAGGCTGGCTGGCCCAGCACTTCGGTTATCGCCGGCCGCACCGGCACAATGTCGAAGCCCCAGCGCTGCATCTGCAGGGAGACGCGGTAACTGGGGCGGCTTATGTTGGGCGAGAGGCCGACGACGGCGATGCGGCGGGTCGTCTGCAGCAGGGTGCGCAGTTGTGCGTCGGAAGGCGGTGTGTACATGACCGCATGATGCCACGGGTCTGCCGCAGCAGCGGCATCAGCCTAGATCAGTGCGAACGATAGCCCTGCCAGCAGTGCGCCCAGCGTGGCACCGGCCAGCACATCGCTGGGGTAGTGCAGGCCCAGCACTGGCCGCGACAAGGCCACCAGGGCGGTGAATGGCAGCAGCAAACCAGCCAGACCGGGGTAGTAGGCCAGCGCGATCAGCGTAAAGCTGACGGCGTGCAGCGTGTGGCCCGAGGGAAAGCTGTATTCGTCGAGCACATCGCAGGCGCGGTGGATGGCGTCCGAGCGCATGAAGGGGCGCGGTCGCGAGGTCTTGTGCTTGAGCCATTTGTACAGCGCTAGCCCGACCAAGCCCACGACCACCATCTGCAGCACCGGGACCAAGGCGGCGCGGCCCTGCACCAGCAGCAGACAGGCCATCAGCCCGTACCAGAACACGCCATTGCCGAGCCGGCTGATCACGGCAAAGAAGCCGCGCCAGAAGGCGATGCGGCTGGCTCGATTGCAGCGCGCGGTCATGCGCTGGTCCAAGTCCAGCCAGTCGGCGCGCGTGTGGGGCAGGCGCATGATCAACCCTCCATCTGCGCGACGCGGGTGGTCGGGTCGTTGGGCCGGCGGTGGCTGGCCAGTGCGGCTTGTGCCACGGTTTCGAACTGGCTTACCACGCTGTCCCAGCTGATCGCCTCGGCCGTCTGCCGCGCGGCTTTGCCCAGTTCGCGCATCACTTGCGGGTGGCTGGCGGCGTAGCTGGCCTGTTCGATGAAGCCGGCGTCGTCGTCGAACTCGGCCACCAAGCCGTTGACGTTGTGGCGCAGGTGCGCGCGCGCCGAGGCATAGTCGTACGCCACCACGCCAAGACCGCTGGCCATCGCCTCGATGGTGACGTTGCCGTAGGTCTCCGTGGTGCTGGGAAACAGGAATACATCGGCTGACGCATAGTGCTGCGCCAGCGCCTCGCCATGCTGCATGCCGGTAAAGCACTGCTCCGGATGAGCGGCTTGCAGAGCGGTGCGCTCGGGGCCGTCGCCTGTCCAGACCAGCTGGCTGTCGGGGCGGATGGCTTTCATGGCGCGGAAGGCAGCGAGTACCAGCGGCAGATTCTTTTCGGGTGCCATGCGGCCCACATAGCAGGCCACCAGCGTATCCGGGCCGGCGCCCCAGCTGGCGCGCAGCGAGGGCGAGCGGCGAGCGGGATCAAACAGCTGCGTGTCCACGCCACGCGCCACAATCTGCAAGCCGGTAAAGCCCTGTGCGGCGAGCTGGTCGCGCACATCGCTGCTGGGTACCAGCGTGGCTAGATTGCGGTTATGGAACTGGCGCAGATAGCCCCGCAGCGGCCGTTCCAGCCAAGCCATGCCGTAGTGTTCGCTGTAGGTGTGGAAGTTGGTATGGAATTCCGAAATCGCCGCGATGCCGAGTTGGCGGGCTGCGCGCAAGGCGCTCCAGCCTAACGGCCCTTCGGTGACCGCCACAACCAAGTCGGGCCGCTGCGCGCGCCATAGCGCCGCGAGACGCCGCGTGGCCGGCAAGCCGAAGCGCAGTTCGGGGTAGTTGGGGATGCGCAGGCCGCGCACCAGCGTGTCGTCGCTTGCGCCGCCATCGTGCGCCTGACGCGGACGGATCACACTGATCTGGTGGCCGCGTGCACGCAGGCCGGCAACCATGCGCCCGAGTGTCATGGCAACGCCGTTGACCTCGGGCGGGTAGGTTTCGGTGACGAAAGTGATGGCAAGTCGCTTCATGCCGCTGCAGCGTGCGCGGGCTGCGTGTCGCATCGGTGACGGCTGCATGAAGCTTTGATGACGCGGGACGGGCGGTGTGGCACCGGGTAGCTTGGGCTAAGCGCCAGCAAAGCCAAAGCTACCCGTCCGGGTTTACGCCGTGTGGCAATCGCAGGCACCGTGGCCGTGGCCCGCCGGCAGGGCGCTGCGGTACGGCGTTTCGCCCTGGGCCAAGCGCGTGCGTAGCTGGCGGGTTGCCACCAGCATGTTGGCCAGCGCCGCTTCCGTCTCGGCCCAGCCGCGCGTCTTCAGGCCGCAGTCGGGATTCACCCACAGGCGCTGAGCCGGGATCACCGTCAGCGCACGCTCGAGCAGGGCGGTCATTTCCTCCACCGGCGGTACGCGTGGCGAATGGATGTCGTAGACGCCGGGGCCGATTTCGTTGGGATAGGCAAACTCGCCAAACGCATCGAGCAGCGCCATGGCCGAGCGCGAGGTTTCGATGGTGATCACGTCGGCATCCATGGCCGCAATCGCCGCCAGCGTGTCCTCGAAATCCGAGTAGCACATATGCGTGTGGATCTGCGTCTCGGGCCGGCATCCTGCGGCACTGAGCTTGAAGGCCAGCACAGCGGTATCGAGATAGCTTTGCCAGTCTACCTGCTTGAGCGGCAAGCCTTCGCGGAAGGCAGGTTCGTCGATCTGGATGGCGGCAATGCCGGCCGCATCGAGTTCGGCCACTTCATCGCGCAGGGCCAAGGCCAGTTGCAGCATCACTTCGCTGCGCGGCTTGTCGTTGCGCACAAACGCCCATTGGGTCAGCGTCACCGGACCGGTCAGCATGCCCTTCATCGGCTTTGGGGTCAGGCTTTGGGCGTAAGTCGTCCAGGCCACGGTCATGGACTTGGGGCGGCTCACATCGCCCCAGATCAACGGTGGCTTCACGCAGCGCGAACCATAGCTCTGCACCCAGCCATGCTGGCATACGGCCACGCCGGCCAGTTGCTCGGCAAAGTAATCGACCATATCGGAGCGCTCGGCCTCGCCATGCACCAGCATGTCGATACCCAGCGCTTCCTGGCGCTGCACGGCCAGCGCAATTTCGCTGCGCATCGCGGCTTCGTAGTCGGCCGTGCCCAGCTCGCCCCGCTTGTGGGCCGCACGCTGCTTGCGGATTGCGTCGGTTTGCGGGAACGAACCGATGGTGGTGGTGGGTAGCAGCGGCAATTGCAGGCGCGCGTGGTGCAGCTTGGCGCGCTCGGTATACGGTAAACCACGTTCGACTTCGGGCAGATTGGCGAGGCGTGCAGCGACCTGCGCATCATCGCGGCCTGCCAGTGCGCGGAAGTTCGTCAGCGCATTGCGCTGGGCTTCCAGCGTGCTGAAGCAGACGCTGCGGCCCAGGCTCAGTGCGCGCGCCAGCGTGGTCACTTCGGTCAGCTTCTGGCGGGCAAAACTCAGGCCATCGCGCAGGCCCGGTGCCAGTGCGGTTTCCTGTGCCAGATCAATCGGCACATGCAGCAGCGAACAGCTGGTGCCGATCCAAAGCGCATCGCCAAGCCGTGCCTGCAAGGGTGCGATCAGGTCGAGCACGGCGTCGAGGTTGGTTTTCCAGACATTGCGGCCATCAATCGCACCCAGCGAAAGCACCTTGCCCTGGGGCCAATCGGCCAGTGCCGGCAGCACATCGCCACCGCGCACGATATCGACATGCACGCCGGCCACCGGCAGGGCCTTGAGCAGGTCCAGATGCGGGCGCACGCTGCCGAAGTAGCTCGCCAGCAGGATATGCGGATGCGCGTCGGCCAGCTCGCGGTACACCGGCGCAAAGGCGGCCAGCCATGCCGGCGGCAAATCCAGCGCTAGAATCGGCTCATCGATCTGCACCCAGTCCGCGCCTTCCGATTGCAGCGTGAGCAGCAAGCGCACATAGGCCGGCACCAAGCGCGGCAGCAGCGCCAGCGCCTCCACGCCATTGACGCGGGCGAGCTTGAGCAGCGTCAGCGGGCCGACCAGTTGCACCTTGGGGGTAAAGCCCGCCAGCCGTGCCTCGCGCAGCTCGTCGAGCAGCCAGCTCTGGCCGCCATCAAAACGCGTGTGGGCATCGAACTCGGGTTTCAGATAGTGGTAGTTGGTATCGAACCACTTGGTCATCTCGCAGGCCGGCTGCTGCGCATTGCCGCGCGCCAGTTCAAAGTACTGGCTGCGCGTGAGCGTTTTGGCATCAAAACCGAAGCGTGCTGGCAGCGCGCCAAGCAAGACGGCGGTATCGAGCACCGTGTCGTAGTAGGAAAAGTCGCCCACCGAAACAAAGCGCAGCCCCGCGCTGTTCTGCCACTGCCAGTGGCGCAAACGCAGCTCCCGGCCCACGGCCAGCAAGCCGGCCTCGTCGAGTTCGCCGCGCCAGAAGCGTTCTTCGGCAAATTTCAGCTCGCGCAAACTGCCGATGCGCGGAAACCCCAGAATATGCGTGGTCAACATGAGCATTCCTTTCGATATATACAGATTCGGATGAACGATTTGCATGATGCGCGCGGGGTGTCTATGATCACAGCGCAAGATTTTCCGGTTCTGGATCGATTCTGCTCATGTCCTCACTGCTCGAACTCCGCCATCTGCGCACGCTGACCGCCCTGGTTGAAACCGGTGGTGTGGCGCGTGCGGCCGAGCGGCTCAATCTCACGCAATCGGCCTTGTCGCATCAGCTCAAGCTGCTGGAAGACCACTTTGGCTTGAGCCTGTTCGAGCGCAAATCGCAGCCGCTCAAGCTCACGCCGGCCGGGCAGCGGCTGCATACGCTGGCGCTGAGCGTATTGCCGCAGGTGGGCGATGCCTGCCGCGATGTGGCGCGTATCCGCGATGGGGCGGTGGGCAGTTTGCGCGTGGCGGTGGAGTGCCATACCTGCTTCGACTGGCTGATGCCGGCCATGGATGAATACCGGCCACGCTGGCCCGAGGTGGAGCTCGATATCGTGTCGGGTTTTCATGCTGATCCGATCGGGCTGATCCATCAGGACGAGGCCGATATCGCCATCGTGTCCGAGCGAGATACGGATGAGCCCATGCATTACTTCCCGCTGTTCCGCTACGAGATTGTCGGCCTGGTGGCCAACGATCACGCGCTGGCGGGCAAGGCGCGGCTCGAAGCCAGCGACTTTGCCAGCGAAACGCTGATCACTTATCCCGTGCCCGAAACCATGCTGGACATCATGCGCCAGGTGCTCACGCCGGCCGGCATTGCGCCCAAGCGGCGTAGCAGCGAGCTGACGGTGGCGATACTGCAGCTGGTCGCCAGCCGCCGTGGCATTGCCGCCCTGCCGGCTTGGGCGGTGGCGCCGTATCTAGAGCGCCGCTATGTGACCGCGCTACCGATCACGTCGAAGCGTCTGTATGGCGAGTTGTATGCGGCCGTGCCCAAGGGCCGTGCCCCGCTGGCCTATGTGGAAGACTTCGTGGAGACGGTGCGCGCGACCTGCGCGGCCAGCCTGCCGGCGATCACCTTGCTGTAGCGCGGCACGGATTCCCGGCAAATTGCCTGCATATCAACCACAATCGTGATGATGTGACAGCACGCTCGTTGCATATCAAGCACTTGCTTGGTTAAAGTGAGCGCCTTGCCATCGGACCAAGGGAGTCCTGCCGTGGATCAGTTCAGCAATGCCTTCAGCCGTATCAACGACAAGTTCAATCGCGTACCCGCCTTCCTGCGTCGCTGGGCGCGTTCGAAAGCGTTTGGCGGCTATGTGAAGTTTGCCGGTACGGCCGGGATCGACTTCGAGGAAGTCAGCCGCGAGCGCGTGGTTTGCCATATCTACAACGTGGGCAAGAACCAGAACCACATCAAAGGCGTGCATGCTGCGGCGATGGCGCTGCTGGCCGAAACCGCCACCGGTTTTGCCGTGGGCATGAACCTGCCCGACGACAAGCTGCCGCTGCTCAAGAGCATGAAGGTGGAATACAAGAAGCGCGCCCAGGGCAATCTCAAGGCCGTGGCCGCGCTGACCGCCGAGCAGATCACCCAGGTACGTACGCTGGAAAAGGGCGATGTGACGGTGCCGGTAACGGTGACCGACGAATCCGGCAATGAGCCGATCCAGTGCGAAATGATCTGGGCCTGGATACCCAAAAAGCGCAACTGAGATGTGCCGCCCGGCCCTGATCCTGCTGCTGGCCATGCTGCTCCCCGCCGGGGCGGCACCCTTGCAGGTCGTGCTGGGCATGGGCCGGCCGCCCTATGTGTTCGAGCGCGATGGCCGCGGCCAGGGGATTGAGACCGATGCGGTGCTGGCTGCCTTGCAGGATGAGCGCCGTGTCATCGTTACCCGCCATCTGCCCAAT
This sequence comes from Chitinimonas sp. BJYL2, assembly GCF_027257935.1. Lineage (NCBI taxonomy): Bacteria > Pseudomonadati > Pseudomonadota > Betaproteobacteria > Neisseriales > Chitinibacteraceae > Chitinimonas > Chitinimonas sp. BJYL2. The sequence goes on from NZ_JANZKW010000001.1 coordinate 1,157,697, forward strand.
GCGCGCTTTGCGCTGGCGTTGGCGGATACTTCGGTGGATGTGGTGGTGGCCGTCTTGCCGGGCAAGAACGGCATCGTCTGCCTCTCGCGCGAGTCGATCAGTCAGTACCACGACGTCGCGGTCAGCAAGACCAAGCATGGTATCCGCCTGTCGAGGGTGGCTGATCTGACCGGCCATACTGTGGTGGCTTGGCAAGATGCCTACCGCAGTCTCGGCCCGGAGGTGCTTGGCCTTTACGCGCCGAGCGTGCGCGATAGCCGGCGCTACGCCGAAGTGGGTGACCAAGCCCAACAGAATCGGCTGTTCTGGCTGGATCGCTACGAAGTCATGCTGCTCGATCAGCGCATCTTTACCTGGTATCGCCGCGAACTGGCGCAAGAGTTCGACACCCGCGAGCCGGTGACCGTGCACGACCTGTTCCCCAAAGTTACCCCCTACTACGTGGCGTTCCGAGATTGCGCCCTGCGTGATCGCTTCGATGCCCGGCTGCGGCGCATGAAGGCTGACGGCCGTTACCAACAGATTCTTGACCGCTATCTGGGTGAACCATGATTCCTGAATTCACGACCCTGTCCATCACGCTCGATCAGCATGTTGCCGAGATCGCGCTGAACCGCCCCAAGCGCGCCAATGCCATGAACGAAGCCATGTGGCGCGAGCTGCGCGAGGCTATGCAATGGCTGGACGCTGAGCCCACGGCGCGCGTGGCGATCATTCGCGGCGAGGGGGCGAACTTCTGCTCGGGGATTGATCTGGAAATGCTGATGGGTGTGCAGGCGCGCATCCAGGATGACTGCCAGGGCCGGCAGGCCGAGAAGCTGCGGCGACTGATCCTGGATTTGCAGGACAGCCTCACCGCCATCGAGCGTTGCAGCAAGCCGGTGATGGCCGCTGTGCATGGCCGTTGTATCGGCGGCGGCCTCGATCTGATCGCTGCGTGCGATCTGCGCTATGCGAGCAGCGAGGCGCTGTTCTGCCTGAAGGAAGTGGATCTGGGCATTGTGGCTGACGTGGGCGTGCTGCAACGGTTGCCCAAGATCATCGGCGATGGCCATACGCGCGAACTGGCGTACACGGCGCGTGAATTCAGTGCCGACGATGCGGCGCGCATGGGCCTGGTGAGCCGTAGCTTGGCCGATGCCGCGAGCCTGCTGAGCACGGTGCGCGAGATCGCCGCGCAGATTGCCGCCAAGCCGCCTCTCACCGTGCGTGGCGTGAAGGAAAACCTTAACTACGCGCGCGACCACAGCGTGGAGGAGGGGTTGCGCTATGTGGCCACCTGGAACGCGGCGATGTTGCTGTCTAATGATCTGCAGACCGCGGCGATGGCCATGGTTACAGGCACCGCGCCCAAGTTCCGCGATTAAGGCTGGTTGCCTGGCCCGCTCAGGGTTTGGACAGTGCCCACATCAGGCCGCGACTCAGCATGGCCGGGAACAGGGTGGCGTGGTCTTCGTCCTGCAAGACCGTGGCCTGCAAATCCAGCCCTTGGTAGCGATGCGACTGGATCTGGCGGACGAAGTCGCGCTGGTCGCCGACCATGTCGGTGTCTTTGTTGTAGCGCGGCCCTTTGCCCGGTGTTTCATAGCTGCCGATATACATCCGCACCTTGGCGGGTAGACGCTTGTGTGCGTTTGCGTACTGCTGTTCGGCAGCAAAGAAATAGCGGTTATCGAACCACAAGGACGCGCTGCCCAGGATGTAGTGGCTGAACAGCGTGGGCTCGGTGAACAGCGCCTGCAAGCCCAGCAATCCCCCGTAAGAGTGGCCGATGAAAAGACGTCGCGCCGGGTCGGCGGCGTAGCGCTTTTCAATCAGCGGGAATACCTCGGTCTTGAGGTACTGGAGATAGGCGGCCGATTCGCCAGCCTGGCCCGGTACGGGCTGGCTGCCACGCTGGCCCTTGGTGGGCGTGTAATCGCGGCGGCGGCTATCGGCGGGGTTGTCGCCCTTGGCGTAAGACAGACCGACGAGGATGAAGTCTTCGAGGCCCACGCCGTGGCGGTTGATTCGGTCGGCAATCGCGCGCACCACCGGGAAGCCGTAGTTCGCATCGGGCACATACAACACGGCGTAGCGTTTGCCTTGTGGCTTGTAGGCGGCAGGTAGCGAGACATAGACCTCGTAATCGCGGCCCAGCTTGCTGGCGGGGATGGCGATGACCTCGGTGTTGCTGAGAATATAGGGATCGGCTTGGGCGGCGAGCGTGGCAGGAGCGCCAAGCAGCAGGGCGAGCGACAGCGCCAAACGACGCAGGGATGCGGAAAACGGGATCATCGGCAGGAAAGGGGCTGGCAAACGGCCCCGGAGCCTAACCGAAGCCCTTGCCTGCTGCCAGTCAGCGCGTTGATCAGTGCGAGAGGATTTTCGACAGGAACTGCTGCGCGCGCTCGCCACGCGGCTGGCCGAAGAAGTCGTCCTTGCTGCAGTCTTCCTCGATCTTGCCCTGATCCATGAAGATGACGCGGCTGGCGACCTTGCGCGCAAAGCCCATCTCGTGGGTCACGCACATCATCGTCATGCCTTCATGGGCCAGCTGCACCATCACGTCGAGCACCTCGTTGACCATTTCGGGGTCGAGTGCCGAGGTGGGCTCGTCGAACAGCATCACGATCGGGTCCATGGCCAGCGCCCGCGCAATGGCCACGCGCTGCTGCTGCCCGCCCGAAAGCTGGCCGGGAAACTTGGCGGCCTGGGCCTTGAGGCCTACGCGGTCGAGCAGTTTGAGGCCCTTGTCCATGGCCTCCTCGTGGCTGCGGCCCAAGACCTTTTTCTGCGCAATCGTCAGGTTCTCGGTAATCGTCAGGTGCGGGAACAGCTCGAAATGCTGGAACACCATGCCGACGCGCGAACGCAGTTTGGGCAGGTTGGTATCGGGGGCGGACAGCGAAATGCCATCGACCACCACATCGCCCTTCTGGAACGGTTCGAGCGCGTTCACGCACTTGATCAGCGTGGACTTGCCCGAACCCGACGGCCCGCACACCACGACCACTTCGCCCTTGCTGACCTCGGTGCTGCAATCGGTCAGCACCTGGAAGTTGCCGTACCACTTGGAGATGTTCTGGATGGAAATCATCGGGAATCCTTGATGCGGATGCTGGGCATGTTGACGCAGTGATCAAGCTGCGCCCGGAAAAGTGTCTGCCTGGATTGCAGGCTGTTTCAGTCTTGGCCGTTTCGCCGGCCGGCATTGCTGATCCACATGATCAAGCTGATGAAACCCAGCATGCCACCGGCAAGCTGGAAACCACCGTTATTGGTGTAGGTGCCAACCACCAGCATCAACAGTCCGGCAACAAACAGTGCAAAAGTGGATGACTTGATCAAGGTTGACATCAGCGTATCCCCGTTCGTCCAAAACACTAACGAATGATGGCTATGCGCGTATGCAGCGCTTTGACAGCGCGCGACAGCGAGAAACTGACAACCAGATACACCACGGCAATACCGGCATACATGACTACCGGCGCGTTATCGCGGTTGGCGACCTTGCTGGCGGCGCCGAACAGATCGGTGGCGCCAACCACGTAGACCAGCGAGGTGTCCTGGAACAGGATGATCACCTGCGTGAGCAGCAGCGGCACCACATTGCGGAAGGCCTGCGGCAAGATCACGAAGCGCATGTTCTGCCAGTAGTTGAAACCCATGGCCTGCCCGGCTGCGACCTGCCCCTTGGGTATCGACTGGATACCGGCGCGGATGATCTCGCAGAAGTACGCGGCCTCGAAAATGGCGAAGGTGATGTAGGCCGATTTGTCGGCGCCCACCGGCACCCCAGCCAGCAGCGGCACGAGGATGTAGAACCAGAAGATCACCAGCAGCAGCGGCACTGAGCGGAACAGGTTCACATAGGCGGCGGCGATCGTGGCCAGTGGCTGAATGCCGGACAGGCGCGCCATGGCCAGCAGTGTGCCGAGCACGATGCCGACTGCAGTGGCAAAGGCGGTGAGCGACAGGGAATACATGAAGCCCTGCAGCAGGAAATCCCGCGCGTTGAAAAAGACCGACCAGTCGAGTGGCTGCATCATTTGCCCCCTGCGCTGATGAAGCCGGGTACCCGCGCCTTGCGCTCTACCCACGCCATCAACCGGTTCACGCTGAAGGCGAGAATCAGGTAGATGACGCTGACGATGCTCATGACTTCAATCGGGTTAGCGGGTGCGTATTCGCCGGTGATCTGGCGCATCTGGAACGTGAGTTCGGTGAGGCCGATAGCCAGCGCCACGGCGGAGTTCTTGAACACATTCATGAACTCGGACGTGAGCGGCGGGATGATGACGCGGAACGCCATGGGCAAGAGCACGTAGCGGTAGGTCTGCGCCAACGTGAAGCCCAGCGCCAGCCCGGCATAACGCTGGCCGCGCGGGAGGGTCAGGATGCCGGTGCGCACCTGCTCGGCCACGCGGGCGGCGGTAAACAGGCCCAGGCCGACCATGGCGGTGAAAAATTCGGGCAGCGGCATCTGCTGCTTCATCCACATGCCGGCCGCTTCGGGTAACAGTTCGGGCAGCACGAAGAACCAGAGGAACAGCTGCACGATCAGCGGAATATTGCGAAACAGCTCCACATACGCCGTGGCCAGACCGGCAATCCACTTGTTGGGGAGCGTACGCAGCGTGCCGATCAGCGAACCCACGAGCAGGGCGATGACCCAGGCGCTCAGCGCCACGGCCACCGTCCAGCCCAGGCCGTTGAGCACCCACTGGTAGTAGAACTCACCGGTGCCGTAGACCTCCTCGAAGAGGATGCCCCAGTTCCATTGGTAATTACCCATTGCCGTTCTCCGGCAGCAAGCGCGGCATGCGCCTGCTGCCCATCACCAGTTGGCTATCAAACGCCCACGTCGCTCGGGTTTTTGATGGCTTCCTTGAGCTTTTCGCTCATCGGCAGGTTGATGGTGATGTTTTTGGGCGGAATCGGTTTGAGGAACCACTTGTCGTAGATCGCATTGATCTGGCCTGACTTGTAGATGCCGGCCAGCGTGCCGTCGACCAGCGCCTTGAACTGCGGATCATCCTTGCGCAGCATGATGCCGTAAGGCTCGACCGACAGCGCAGGGCCCACAATCGCAAACGCTTTGGGGTTGCTGTAGTTGGCGATCAGGCCGGCCAGCAGGATGTCATCCATCACGAAAGCCGCGGCGCGGCCGGTTTCCACCATCAGGAAGCTCTCGGAGTGATCCTTGCCGTAGACATTTTTCACGTCGATGGCCTTGCCCTGCTCGTTCTGCTTGATGTAACGATCCGAGGTGGTGCCGGTGGTGGTGACCACGGGCTTGCCGTTCAGGTCGTCCAGCGATTTGATGCCGGCATCGGCCTTGGTCAGCATGCGCACGGCCGTCACGAAATAGTGGCTGCTGAAGGCGACCTGCTTCTGGCGTTCCTTGCTGTTGGTGGTGGAGCCACATTCCATATCGATGGTGCCGTTGACCATCAGGGGGATGCGCGTCTGCGAGGTCACGGGCACCAGCTTGGTCACCAGCGAGGGCTTGTTGAGCTTTTTCTTCACGGCGGCCACGACCTGGTTGCACAGGTCCATCGCGTAGCCGACCGGCTTCTGGTTTGCATCCAGATACGAAAACGGAATCGACGATTCGCGATGGCCGACGGTGATGATGCCGGTATCGTTGATTTTCTTGAGCGTACCGGTCAGGGCCTCGGCTTGCGCCATGCCGGTCATCGAAACGGCGGCCAGCGCCGACAGCAACAACGTTTTTTGCATCGCGGTATCTCCTGGTGTGGGTGGGCGGCTGTGTCAGCACTATAGTCGCTGGCTTGGCAACAGGCTCGGTCGCTACACCCGGTTCGCGAGTGCGTTTACGACATGGCCAGCCGTCATGGCGAGGACGCAGAGTGCAATCGCAAGCCCCTGATCCACAAGGGGGGAAACCCTAATGTTGTGTTTCGCGCGCAAAGCCGGGCAGGGGAATCCAGGCGTAAGTTGCAATAAGGCCTGGCCGCATAGCAGCGATGGCGTACCTATCCACCTATATCCCAGCGCAATGCGGCCTTGGGCCTTATTGCTCCCTATGCCAGGGCGTTGGCGAGGCGGACATAATCGCGCACGGTAATGTTTTCGGCGCGTTGGGTCGGGTCGATCTCGAGTTCGGCGAAAAGAGCGTCGCTGACCAGCCCCTTGAGGTTATTGCGCAGGGTCTTGCGACGCTGCGCAAAGGCCTGTGCCACCAGCTTTTCCAGCCCGGCCAGGTCCGTCACGGCTAGCTCGAACGGGCGCGGGATCATGCGCACGATGGCCGAATCCACCTTGGGGGGCGGGTTGAAGGCTTCGGGCGGGACATCCAGCAGCTTTTCCATATGGAAGTGGTACTGCAGCATCACGCTCAGGCGACCGTAGTCGGCACAGCCGGGTTCCGCCACCATGCGCAGCACGACTTCGTTCTGCAACATGAAATGGCAATCGGCAATCTGCGGCGCAAAGCTGGCCAGATGGAACAGCAGCGGCGTGGAGATGTTGTAGGGCAGGTTGCCGACGAGGCGAATCTGCCCGCCCGGCGCGAGTTGTGTAGCCAGCGCGCCGAAATCGAACTTGAGCGCATCGAAGTTGTGGATGACCAGCTTGCCCGGCGCAAAGCGGCCTTGTAGCCGCGCCACGATATCGCGGTCGATTTCCACCGCGTGCAGCACATCTAGCTTGGCCAGCAGCGGCGCGGTCAGCGCGGCGAGTCCGGGGCCGATTTCGACCATGGCATCGCTTGCCTGCGGGCCGATGCAGCTGATGATGTCGTTGATGACAGCCTGGTCTTCCAGGAAGTTCTGGCCGAAGCGCTTGCGGGGGATATGGGTGCTCATGTCGCTATTCTACGGCCTGATTGCACCGTATCCCAATTTCCGGTGTGGGCGCCGTACGGCAGGGCAGGGTGTGCGTTTCCGGCCTAAAGTGAGGATTCCACCACCAATATGCTGGAGCCGTGTGGCATGACAACCCTCAGCGGCGGGCCGCCTGTGCTGGATCGGCCCGTACCCTTGACTGGCGTGCGCCGTTACCTGTCCATCGTGTGGCTGGGGCAGCCACTCTGGGTGCACCTGCTGCTGGCCTTTGGCTATGTGTTGGCCGGGCGCACGGCCAGCTTCTTTTCCGGTCTGGAGGGCGTGCTGGCCGGTAATTTCTTCCTGCAGCAGGGGTATGCGCTGATGCTGGCGGCGCAGTTCGGCATTGGCGCCCTGCCGGCCACGCTGGTTGGCCACGGCATTTATGCTGCTCTGGAGGGAGTGTCGCCCAGCAGTCTGGTGTTGAGCACGTTGTCGAACGGGCTGGTGGTGTATGCCTGCACCGTGGCCTTCCGGCGAACGCGCTTCAGTCTGCCGGTGCGCAGCCCGCAAGGGCTGGTGGCACTGGTGCTGGTGGCACTCGTTGCCTATCAGCTCTTGAGCCGTACGCTGGGCACCCTGCTGCTGTTTCGCTCATCCGATCAGCTCCAGCTTTCGTGGGGGCTGTATCAGGCCATCCTCGCCGATTCACTGGTCCATGAGCTGACCTTGCAGGTACTGGTCTGCCTGACCCTGCTGTGTACCCATGATGAATGGCAACGCGGCCGCCGATCCCGCTACTGGCTGGGCGGACTGGCATCGGCCCTGGCCATGTCCGTGGTGCTGGTGACCTTGCTGCAAGGCTGGTGGCCGCAGATTCCGCCGCTGCAGGTGTTCTCCATGCTCTATGTGGCCACCATGCTGCTGACGTTCGCCTACGGCCTGCATGGCGCGGCCTTTGGCAATCTCACCATGCTGGCCGTGCTGCAGTGGGCAGGCAATGCCAATCTGCCCGTGTTTGAGGCCGTGATGCGTGCGTTTGGCCGGCCGGACAATGTGAGTACCGTGGTGGTGGGCACGATTATCAGCACCTGTCTTGTCGGCGCCCTGCTGCGCGAAAAGTCCGAACGCGCTCGGCACCTGTTCCAGCTCGCCACCCGCGATGTGTTGACGGGGCTGGTCAACCGCCGCCATTTCTTTGAATCCGCCAACCGCGAAGTCGCCCGGCTGCACAGGCAGGGCGGTGCACTGGCCTTGCTGTATTTCGATCTGGATCACTTCAAGCGCATCAACGACCAGCATGGTCATGCTGCCGGGGATCGGGTATTGCGGTTCATGGGCGACTTGCTGCAGCGGATTGCCCGTGGCAGCGATATTCCCGCGCGCATCGGCGGCGAGGAGTTTGTCTGGCTGGCACCCGATAGCCACGACGCCATGGCGATTGCCCGCAAGCTGCAGCAGGCAATCTACGAGCACCTGCCCGATGACCTGAGCGTGGTGCCGTTTACTGTCAGCGTGGGGGTCACCATGGTGCATCCGGATGAGACCAGCATCGATGCAGCGCTGACCCGCGCCGACGGGGCGCTCTATCAGGCCAAGCACGCGGGCCGCGATCAGGCTGTATTCGTACCCTGAGCCGTGCGAGCCAGCGATACAGCCAGCGCGATGGCCGCCTGCAGGCTACCGCCATCGGCGCGGCCCGAGCCGGCCAGATCCAGTGCCGTACCGTGATCTACCGAAGTGCGGATCAGCGGTAGCCCCAGCGTCAGGTTGATGCCCTGGCCGAAGGTGGCGTGCTTGAGCACTGGCAGACCTTGGTCGTGATACATGGCGAGCACCGCATCACCTTGCGCCAGCACGGGCGGGTTGAACAGGGTGTCGGCCGGCAGTGGGCCGATCAACTGCAGGCCCTCGGCGCGCAAGGCGTCGAGTACCGGAATGATGATGTCGAGTTCCTCGCGCCCCAGATGCCCGCCTTCACCCGCATGCGGATTCAGGCCCGCGACGAGGATGCGTGGTCGGGCGATGCCGAACTTGTGGCGCAGATCGGCATCGAGGATGCGCAGGGTTTGTGTCAGCGAGATCGGCGTGATGGCGTCGGCCACCTCGCGCAGGGGTAGGTGGGTGGTGGCGAGGGCGACGCGGAGTGAAAAACCGGGGCTGACGGCATCGCATCTGCCCGCGAGCATCATCACCACCTGCGGCGTATCCGTTTGTTCGGCGAGGTATTCGGTATGCCCGGTAAACCCCGCATGGCCACCTTCGATGATCACACCCTTATGCAGCGGCGCCGTGACCATGGCGGCAAACTCGCCCGACTGGCAGCCGGCAATCGCCCTATCCAGCAGGGCAATCACATGGCCGGCATTGCGGGTGTCGAGCTCGCCGGCCTGGCAGGGCCTGGCTAGGGGGAGGTGCAGCACTTCCAGCGTACCCGGCGCGGGGGGCTGATCGGGTGCGTAGTCAACGAGCTGGGACTTGCCGCCGGCCAGCCTGGCCCGCGCGTGCAGCAGTGTGCGATCGCCGATCAGGACGAGGCGCGCATCGAATAGGCTGGGGTCCAGCGCCGCACAAAGTTCCGGGCCGATGCCGGCGGGTTCACCGGTGGTGATGGCGATCAGGGGGAGCTGATTCATGCGGTCTGGTCCGTGATGCTCGGGCAGATCAGGTAGTCGGCCACGGGTGCGAGCCGTACTTCGGGAAAGTACTCAGCGACGGCTGCGTGCATCTGGTCCGCGTGATGCTGGGCTTCGTGGTCCGGTGATTCGTTAGCGAAGGCGATGGTCCGGGCGTCAGGGCTGGGCCATTGGGCGTAGGCATACCAGGTACCGTCTTCCGCACGATGAAGGCGGGAACCCATTGCGCCGTGCTGGTCCCGATAGCGGCAAGTCAGAAATGACCAAGCCGCAATGAACTGTGATTCCTGGCCGGGCTTGAGCCGCCACCGATACAGCACGGCAAAGCCCGGCAAGGTCATCGTTTACTTCTCGTCGAGCCGCAGTTCAACGAAAGCCTGATCGCGCTGCTGGCGCACCCACTCTTCGTAGTGCTCATCGGCCTTGCGATCGCGCAGTTCGGAGCGCACGCGCAGACGCTGGCGGTCCTTGGTGACATCCTGCTCGCGGCGTTCGACGACCTGGATCAGGTGCCAGCCGAAGGGGCTACGAACGGGCTCGGAAATCTCGCTGGCTTTGAGCTGGTTCATGGCTTGCTCGAACTCCGGCACGGTATCGCCGGGGTTGATCCAGTCCAGATCGCCGCCCTTCTGGGCCGAGCCGTCTTCGGAATGCAGCTTGGCGATTTCCTCGAAGCTGGCGCCCCCCACGATGCGGTTGCGCAGTTCCTGGACACGCACCTTGGCATCGGCATCCGAGGTCAGCTCGTTGACCTTGATCAGCACATGGCGGGCACGGGTCTGTTTGACGATTTCCTTGCCATCGCGCTGGCGCTTTTCAAACAGCTTGATCAGGTGAAAGCCCGAGGCGCTGCGCATGATCTGGGTGACGCCGTTGTCGGGCAAGGTGTCAATCACCTGCAGGAAGGCCGGCGGCAGACGGCCGGCCGCGCGCCAGCCCAGCTCGCCGCCCTGCAGGGCATCGCCGGCATCGGAGAACGTGGCCGCGACTTCGCCAAACGACTTGCCCGCGGCAATCTGGCGGGCAGCTTCTTCGGCGCGTTTCTGGCGGGTGGCAATCACGTCAGGACCGGCGCCTTCGGGGATGGCCACGAGGATGTGGGCCAGCCGGTACTCCAGTTCGGCACGGGTCTGGTCCTGATTGCCGGCCAGATACTGATCCACCTCGGCATCGGTCACATAGACCCGGTTATCGACTTCACGCTCACGCAGCCGCTGGATCACCATTTCCTGGCGGATCTGCTCGCGGAAGGCCGGGTAGCTCGTGCCTTCCTTGTCGAGTGCGGTGCGGAATTGCGCCAGCGTGAGCTTGTTCTGTTCGGCAATGCGCTCGATGGTCTGGTCGAGCTGGCGCTCGTCGATGCGCAGGCCGGTATCGTTGGCGTAATCGATCAGGACCTTCTCGCTGATCATGCGATCGAGCACCTGCTGCCGCAGGGTGGCCAGCGGCGGGGCGGCCACATTCTGGCGGGCGAGGTTGGCGGTCACCGCGCGGATACGGGCGTTCAGCTCGATCTCGGTGATGGCCGACTTGTTGACCACGGCGACCACGCGGTCGAGGGGCTTGGGGTCGGCGGCCTGTACGGGCGCAAGGCCGGCAAGGACGAGGAGGCTGAGGAGCAGGGAGCGAAGGATCATGGTGTTTTCAGCTTGCTGTAACCGGGAATGCTCTCTTTGAGCGTTTGCAGGGGATTGGAGCCAAGCCGGCCGACATCGTTCAGCTCAAGCTGGAGGAAGAAGGGGCTGCTGGTCTGGTTGTTCGAAGTCACGAAGCGTTGGCTGACGACGCGGAAAATCCAGCAGCCGCCATTGTATTCGACCCCGGCCAGCCGCTCCAAAGAACGTCGATCCTTGAGCGACCAGTTCTGCCGCGCCACCACATACCAGTTGCGTCCCACCGGCCACTGGGTGGAGACGTCCACCTGCTCGATCTTGGTCAGCTTGTCGAGCCGGTAGCGCAGGTTCAGCAGTTTGCCGGCTTCGGGCTGGTAGCGCAGGTTCAGTGCGGCTTTGCGGGTGCCGGTGCGCTGGTCGTCGGTTTGCACGGAGGTGTCGATCCACCAGTTTTCGGCGGGTTGCCCACCCACGCTGGCGATCAGGTCGGACGCGGTGACCTTGTCGCCCCGCGCTGTTTCGTTCAGCGTGACGCGCTGCTTGTCAAAGTAAAAGCGCTGGCCGATGGCGAAACGGGCGCGTTCGATACCGGTACCGGATTCGAACAGGCGCGAGGTCAGGGCCAGGGTCAGCTGGTTGGCATCATTGATGCGGTCGCTGCCCGAGTACTGGTTCTCGCTGAACATGGTGGCGAAATTGAAGTCGGCCACCCCTGAATCGAACACCGGGATGGCACTCTGGTCGCGGTAGGGGACATTCACATAGTAGGCGCGGGGCTCCAGCGACTGCACCATGTCTTCACCGAGGAACTTGCCTTCCCGTTCGAAGAACAGGCCGCTGTCGACGCTGAAGATCGGCAGGTTGCGACTGAGCTTGCGGCCATCGTTCAGGTTATAGCGGCTCAGGTGAGCGCCGAGCTTGGGCGTGATGAAGCCCCAGCTGCGCTCCCAAGGGAGGCTCAGGCTGGGATAGGCCACGGCACGCTTGCCGTCGATCTGGGTCGGGTGGCTGAAGGAAGTGGCTTCGGCAGCAACACCCAGTGTCCACGGCGCGGGCAGAGGTGCCTGGTAATTGACCGTGAGTTGCGGCAGTCGCGCGTAGGGCACAGCGACCGGATTGGAAGGATCCTGCAGGGTCTGGAAACGCTGCATGCGCAGGCTGGCATGCAGCCCATTGCCCTGATAGTTCAGGCTGCCTTCGCGCGGCAGGAAGGTTTGCGATGCCACGGCGATACGATCGCCAAAGTCGGCAAAGTAGCGGTCGTCGCTGGTTTTCTGCAGATTCAGTTCACCCGACCAGCGCGGCGCCAGCGTGTGGCGATGCTGGTAGCTGAAGGCACTGCGGCCATCATTGAACAGACGATCCTTGGCAATGATGTCGGCGGTCAGCTGGCCGTTGAAATCCTGCCCCAGATAGCGGAATTCGTTATTGAGCAGCACACCGCGGCGGCTGATGAAGCGCGGTGCGATGGTGGCGTCCATATTGGGCGCGATATTCCAGTACCAAGGCACCGTGACCTCAAAGCCGCCGGTGCCCTTGCCCACGGACGGTGCCAGGAAACCCGATTTGCGCGAGCCGTCGAGGGTGAAATCCAGATAGGGCGTGTACAGGAAGGGCACCCCCTTGAACTCGATGGTGCCGTGACGGGCAATGCCGATATTGCGGGTGTAGTCGAGTTCCAGCTTGCCGGCGGTGATGAACCAGTCGTCCTGTCCCACCTGGCAGGTGGTGAAGCGTGCCTGATCCATGCTGTAGTGCTTTGGCCCTTCGAACAGCAGCTTGACGGCGTCGCCGCGGCCCTGACGGCTGCCCAGCCGGTAGACCGGCGCATCCAGCTCACCGATGCGGGTGGTGTTGTTCAGCTGCAGCACACCCCCTTCGACGATGTCCGGGCCTTCGGAAACGCGGGTCCGGTCGCCGGCGCGGATATCGTTGGTCTGGCTGAACAGCTCCAGCCAGTCGGCCTCGATACGGCGCTCGCCGGTATCGATCTGCACATTGCCTTCAGCACGGGTGCGCGTATTGCCTTCGCCCTCCACCTTGTCTGCCAGCAGCACGGCGGGTTGGCCGGTGTCATCGGCCTGTGCCTGCCAGGCGCACAGCAGGGCAAGAGAGAGTTGCAGCAAACGGAAACGCGACATGGAGACAGGGACAGGGCGGCAAACGAAGTGCGCTAAAATCGCACACTTTCGAGCTGCCTACAAACACATGGACCGCTACGCCTCCCTGCAAACCTGGCTCCACCACACCGTGGGTGATGGCCTGAGCCTGTCCGAGCCGATTGGCGATGCCAGCGGCCGCCGCTATTTTCGCGTCACCCTGCCCGACGGCCGGCGCCATATGCTGATGGATGCGCCGCCCGAACGGGTTGATTGCGGCCCGTTTCTGGGCATGGCCGAGCGCCTGCGCCCGCAGGTGCGGGTGCCCGCGGTGGTGGCGTTTGATGCCGCGGCCGGTTTCCTCCTGCTGGACGATCTGGGCCTGGCCGATATGCAGACCGCACTGGCGGGCATGGACGAGGCCGCCGCGGGCCGCCTCTACCTGGCGGCGCTCGATACCTTGATCGCCCTGCAGCAGACCCCGCTGGACGGCGTACCGGATTACGGCGCCGAACAAATGGTCGACGACCTCAACCGCTTTGCCGAATGGTACGCCGACAAGCATCTCGGCAAGCCGCTGCAGGGCGACGATCTGGCCGTGTGGGAGCGCAGCCGCAGCTTGCTGGTGGCACGGGCACAGGCACAGCCCAAGGTGCTGATCCACTTCGATTACCACAGCCGCAATCTGATGGTGGCCGATGGGGGCAGCGAGGATGCTCGTATCGGCGTGCTCGATTTCCAGGATGCGCGTGTCGGGCCGCTGGGCTATGACCTCGCGTCGCTGCTCAAGGACATGTACGTGCAGTGGCCCGAGGATTTCCGTCTCGATCTGGCCATCCGTTACTGGGAAAAGGCGCGCAAGACGGGCTTGCCGGTCGCGGCTTCCTTTGACCAGTTCTATCTCGATTTCGAAGTCATGGGTGTGTTCCGCCAGGTACGCACGCTGGGCACCTTTGCCCGCTTGGCCCACCGCGACGGCAAGCCGCGCTATATCGACGACATGCCGGTGGCGCTGGCCTACCTGCGCGAGACCTGCATGCGCTATGCCGAGCTGCATCCGCTGTACAAGCTGCTGAACAAGCTCACGGGCTTTCAGGTGACCACCGGCTACACCTTTTGAGAGCCTGAAGCGCTTGTTGGCATCCATGAAATCAGCAGCGGTTGCACAGGCGCCCGGGGAGCCCGTGCGCAAGTCGGCATCGACGTTCACGGAGCGGCTCTCCCTGTTTGATTCCACGCCCCCCCCGCCAGCGGTGCATGAACCACGTTCTAGGCGCAAAGCGCCAAGAACTCTGGGTATCGCCGCCGCGAGGGAGCCTCAGGGTTTGCCAATGACCGAGCAGCAGCCATGCCCTTGAGCGCGCTGGCGCTGGTCATCATCGCCGCCTTCACCCATGCCTCGTGGAACCTGATGGCCAAGAAGGCGGCCGATAGCCGGCATTTTGTCTGGCTGTATTCGGCCGGCACCGTGGTGTTGTGGTTCCCGGTGATCCTGGCGGTTTTCCTCATCGCCCGTCCTGTCATCGGCTGGCCCGAGGCCGTGGCGCTGGCCGGCAGCGCCGTGTTGCACACGCTGTATTCGATGAGTCTGCAGCGCGGCTACAAGGTGGGCGATCTGTCGGTGGTCTACCCGGTGGCACGCGGCACCGGGCCGCTGGTGTCGTTCTTTGGCGCGATGCTGGTGCTGGGTGAGCGACCCGGCTGGGTGGCGGCGTGCGGCGCTTTTCTGGTGGTGGCCGGCGTCTTCCTGCTCGCAGGCGGCCCCGCCCTGTTCAAGCCCGGTGCCGAGCGGCGCGGCCTGCATTGGGGCGTGATCACCGGTGCGCTGATTGCGTGTTACACCGTGTGGGACGGCTATGCGGTGAAGGTGCTGCTGCTGTCGCCCATTCTGATCGACTACTTCGGCAACCTGCTGCGCCTGCTGATCCTCACCCCGCGCGCGCTAGCCGATCACCCCGCGCTGCTGCCCGAGTGGCGGCGCTACTGGCGGCTCGCGCTCACGGTGAGCGTGCTCGGGCCGCTGGGTTACACGCTGGTACTGTTTGCCATGCAGCAGGCCCCGGTCAGCCATGTGGCACCGGCGCGCGAGTTGTCGATGATGATCGGCGCCTGGTACGGCGCGCGCCTGCTCGATGAAGGCGATCTGGGCCGGCGCGTGCTGGCTGCCGCTATCATTGTGGCCGGGGTTGTCTGCCTCGCGCTCGGTTGAGAC
Organism: Chitinimonas sp. BJYL2; assembly: GCF_027257935.1. Classification (NCBI taxonomy): domain Bacteria; kingdom Pseudomonadati; phylum Pseudomonadota; class Betaproteobacteria; order Neisseriales; family Chitinibacteraceae; genus Chitinimonas; species Chitinimonas sp. BJYL2. Next base: position 1,173,027 of record NZ_JANZKW010000001.1, read on the forward strand.
CGCGGGGTGCAATAACGCCCAAGGCCGCATTGCACCAAACTGCTGAAGCACTTCGCCCCATCTCCCGTTTTTCCCGGATACCCGCCATGAGCTACGCCAACCCCCTCGCCGCCACCGGCCAGTACGACTTCCGCTCCGACACCGTTACCCGCCCCGGCGAGGCCATGCGTGCTGCGATGGCGCATGCCGAAGTCGGCGACGATGTCTGGGGCGACGACCCGAGCGTACAGCGGCTGGAGGCCTACACCGCAGCCTTGCTGGGTTACGAGGCCGCGCTGTTCGTGCCCAGCGGCACCCAATCGAACCTGATCGCGCTGATGACGCACTGCCAGCGCGGCGATGAGTATCTGGTCGGGCAGGATGCCCATACCTACAAGTACGAAGGCGGCGGTGCGGCGGTGTTGGGGTCGATCCAGCCCCAGCCGATCGAGAACGCAGCCGATGGCACGCTGCCGCTGGCCAAGCTGCAAAAGGCGGTCAAACCCGATAACGAACACTACGCGCGCACCCGCTTGCTGACGCTGGAAAACACCATCAGCGGCCAGGTATTGCCGGCAGACTATGTGCGCACGGTGACCGACTGGGCGCACGGCCTGGGCCTCGCCACCCATCTGGATGGTGCGCGCTTGTGGAACGCGGCGGTGGCCGCGAATGTGGCGCCGGCCGATATTGCCAAGGGTTTCGACAGCGTCTCGGTATGCCTGAGCAAGGGGCTGGGCGCGCCGGTTGGTTCGGTGCTGGCCGGCAACCGCGACTTCATCAAGCAGGGCCGGCGCTGGCGCAAGATGCTCGGCGGCGGCATGCGTCAGGCGGGTTTGCTGGCGGCAGCCGGCTTGTATGCGCTGGAGCATCAATACACGCGGCTGGCGGACGACCACGCCAACGCCGCCCGCCTTGCCGCAGGCCTGCGGCAGCTGCCTGGCCTGAGCGTCAGCCAGCAGACCAATATGGTGTTCGTGGAAGTGGATGCGGCCGTGGCTGATGGCTTTGGCGCGCATCTGCAGGCCAACGGGATCATGGTCAGCAGCATCGGCACCGCGCAGCGCTGGGTGCTGCATCTCGATGTGGATGCCGCGGCGGTAGATGCCGCCATTGCGGTCGCCCAGCGCTTCTTCGACGGAGACCGCGCATGAAAGCCATGATCCTGGCCGCCGGTCGCGGCGAGCGCATGCGGCCACTGACCGATACCACGCCCAAGCCGCTGCTGACAGTGGGGGAGGAATCACTGATCGGCTGGCATCTGCGCAAGCTGGCGGCCGCGGGGGTGGACGAGGTCATCATCAACCACGCCTGGCTGGGTAGCCAGATCGAGTCCACGCTGGGTGATGGTCGCCGCTACGGCCTGCGCATTCTTTATTCGCCCGAGGCCACCGCGCTGGAAACGGCAGGCGGGCTGGCCAAGGCGCGGCATCTGCTGGGGGAGGCGCCGTATATCGTGATCTCGGCCGATATCTACACCCGCTTCGACTACGCCCGTCTTGTTGCCAGTGCGCAGGCGCTGGATCGCGATCCCTCCCGCAGCGCGCATATCGTGCTGGCGCCTACCGACAAGTACCAGCTCGATTTTGATCTGGATCCGCGTGGCCGGGTGCATGAATCTGCCGCGCCGCGCTACACCTATGCCAATCTGGCCGTGATCAAACCCGAACTCGTGGCGGCGGTGGTGCCGGGTGAATCGGCGCGACTGGGTACTTATCTGCGTGAATTTGCGGCGCGCGATCGCATCAGCGGCGAAGTTTGCACGGATCTGTGGATCAATGTCGGCAGCCCGGCTGATCTGGACGAGGCCCGTGCGGCCTAGCTGGCTGATGCCGGCCCCGGATGGGGCTTGTCGAACAGCGCCCAGGCCAGAGTTGTCGCGATGATGGCCGCCAGGCCCAGCAGCAGCGCCGTATACGCTTGCGGCGTGCTGAGGCCGAACTGGCTGCCCAGCAGCGCCAGCAGATAGCCTGCGCCGGCCTGCAGGCCGAAGGCCACGGCAAAGATCAGCAGATTGACCGAGGTGTTGACGCGGCCAGCCAGCGCCACCGGGAAGCGCGCGGTGAGCACGGCGTAACAGAGGCTGCCGCCCATGCCGGTGAGGGCGTAGGCCGCAGTCATCACCGGTGCGGGTACGGCAGGGTTGGCGGCCAGTGCAATCAGCACCAGCACATGCAGCCCGCAGGCCGTGCCATACACGGTGAGCGGCGCCACGCCATGAGCGCTGAGCCGGGTGGCTAGCTGGCCCCAGCCGAGTGCGCCGACGGCACCCGCCAGCATCATCCATAGCAGTGCCTGCCCGACCGCCGCCTCGCCGAGCCCGCCGACTTGCCGCAACCACTGGCCTACCCAGAGTCCCTGCATCGCCATATGCGAACCGAGCGCCAGTCCGGCCACGGTGGCCAGTGACCAGAACGCCCGTGAGCGGAAGATCGACACGGTGCCGGCAAGGTTCTCGCGCAGCGACTCATGCTCGCCCTCATGCGGCTTTTCCGGCGCGACGAACCACAGCAGCAGGCTGGCAGCCAGCCCTACCGAAGCCGCAGCCATGAAGGCACCGACGATCCCTGTGGTGCCGACCAGCCAGGCGACCGGCACGGTGGAGACAACGGCGCCGACGAGCCCCCATACATGCACCCAGCCATTCATGGCCGGCAGCTCGCGCAGGCTGAACCATTGCGCGTTGTGCTTGATCGAGGTCATCAAGGCGCCCGACACCCCCAGTCCGATCAGCGCGCGCGCGAGCAAGAGCACCGATTCTCGCTGGCCTACGGCAAACAGCAGACAGCCGGCCACGGCGATCAGCAGCAAGGTGGCATTGACGCGGCGCGGCCCGAAGCGGTCGATGGCGAGGCCGATGGGCAGTTGGGCGGCGGCAAAGGTGAGGAAGTAGACCGAGGTCAGCAGGCCCAGCCCCGCCTCGCTGATGCCCAGGTCGGCAATCAGCCGTGGCGCAATGGCAGCATTGATGGTGCGCAAGCCATACGAGAAGAAATAGCCGAGCGCAAACGGGGCCAGCAGGGGGATGACATGGGGGCGGTTCATGGCGCTATTGTGCCTTAGTACCGCAAGGTGCAAGGCAACGCGCATTGCACCATCCCCCCCCGTGTTCCGGCGTTACGGTGGTGCAGTGCGGCCTCTGGCCTTGTTGCACCCTACGGAATCCGGGGGCTTAGTGCGTTGTGGTGGCGCGCTGTCGCTGGCACAGGGCCAGGTAATCCGGCGAGGGCTTGTCGAGGTAGTACCCCTGCACCATGTCCACGCCCATCTCCACCAGCATGTCGAGCGTTTCCTGATTCTCGACAAACTCGGCCACCGTGCGCTTGCCCATGTCGCGGGCGATGGAGGCCATGCCCTTCACGAACACCTGGCTGTCGTGATCACGCGGGAGGTCGCGGATGAACAGGCCGTCAATCTTGAGCACATGGGCTTTGAGGTGCTTGAGATAGGCAAACGAAGAGAAGCCCGCGCCGAAGTCATCGAGGCAGACTGTGCAGCCGGTATCGCGCAGGGCCTCGATAAAGCGCTGGGCATCGCGCATATCGCTGACAGCGGCGGTTTCGGTCAGCTCCACCATCAGCCGGTCTGGCGGAACGGCGTATTCGATCAGCAGGCCGCTGATGAATTCGGGCAGGCTGGTTTCATCGAAGCTGCGGCCGGAAATATTGACGGCGACCGAGGGCATTTCCGGGTGCGCCGCCAGTAGGCGGATGCTCTCGCGGATGACCCAGCGGTCGATATCCAGAATCTTGCCGCTGCGCTCGGCATGCGGAATGAAGTGGCCCGGCGGGATGATCTTGTTCGGATCGCTCGGGTCCTTCATCCGCACCAGTGCCTCAAGGTGGGCCACGCTCAGGGTGGTGGCCTCGTAGATGCCCTGGAAGTAGAGCACCAGTCCATCGTTCTCCAGCGCCTGCTGGATGCGTTCGTTCCAGGTCAGGCGGTTGACCATTTCGCGGCTGGCGTCACGCTCGGCCTGATACATGCGCCAGGTTGCCTTGCCGGCGCTCTTGGCTTGATACATCGCGGTGTCGGCGTGGGCCACCAGGTCTTCCGCCGTTTCTGCATGCTGCGGATACATGGCCACGCCCAGGCTGGAAGACAGGCGCAGTTGCTGGTTGTCGACCGTGAACTGGATATTGGCCACGGTACTGATCACCCGGCCGGCGAGATGGCCGACTTCGGATTCCTTGCAGTTGGGGACCAGGATGGCGAACTCGTCACCGCCGAGGCGAGCAAAGAACTCGTTGCGGCGTACCTGGTGAGAGATGTCCTGGGCCACGCGCTTGAGCAGATCGTCGCCTGCACCGTGACCGAAGGTATCGTTCACGTACTTGAATTCGTCGAGGTCGAAATACAGCACGGCAATGGCATCGTTGGCGCGTTCGGCGTCAATCAGCATGCGTTCGAGCTGTTCCTGGAAGGCATGACGGTTATGCAGGCCGGTCAGCGCATCGCGCTCGGCCAGGAAGACCATGCGTTCATTGAGGAAGTGAGCCTGGGTGACATCCTCATAGACCCACAGCTTGCCGGTGAAGATGCCCATATCGTCACAGACCGTGTAGCACTGTTGGGTCAGGATGCGCCCATCATTCATGCTCAGGTCACTGGGGAAGGCGCCTGTGGTGGCGGGGTTGTTGTCGGCGACCAGATGGCTGGCAAAGTCGTAGTTCTGCGGCCGGTTCAGCGCGTTCTGGAGAATCTGCCCCATGGGCTTGCCGACCACGGTCGTGCTCTCGTCAATCAGCCACAGGGTTTTGAAGGCGGGGTTGTGGAACACCACCACATTGTCGTTATCGACAAACAGCACCCCCAGACGCATGGCCGAGAGCAGTGCGGTCAGGCGGGCGCGCTCGGATTCGGCGCGGCTCAGATAGGTTTCGTTGAGTGCCTGTGATTGCTGCAGCTCGTAGACGGCGCGCTTGAGCGCCAGCCTGTCTTCCTTGAGCTGGCTGTTGTCGCGGATGGAGGCCCGGATACCCAGATATTGCGCCTGGGCATCGTAAATGGGCTGCCAGCTCATGGCGGCCCAGAAGGTCTTGCCATCGCGCTTCATGGCGCGGAACTCGAAATCCTGTCCGGCCGTGCCGGTCAATGCTTCGCGCAGGGTATCGGCCAGACGCGCGCGCTCCTCAAGGGCGGCGAGCGGGGCCGGAAAGTGGGCCATTTCCACGCATTCGCTAACGGAATAGCCGGTCAGCCGCGTAACCGAAGCATTCACCCAGACCAACTTGCCCTCGGGGTTGAGCCACAGTTCCACGCCGTAGGTGTAGTCGGCAATGGCGAGGAATTTCTCCTCACTTTGCTTGAGGGCGTCCAGTCGTTCCTGGATGCCTGCCGACATCTGGTTGAAGCGTTCCGCCAGCTTGCTGATCTCGTCATTGCCTTCGACTTCGATCACGCTCGGTACATGGCTGCTGGTCTGCTGTTCGGCCGCCTCGATAAGCTTGTACAGGCGGCGGGTCAGCCAGAAACCGATCAGCGCCAGCAGCAGGGCGGAGAACACGGCACCGACGACAACCACGCTGGCGATCTGCCAGACGATACGGTCGGCGGATTCGCTAAGCAGTTCGGTGGAAATGCCGAAACGCAGGGTGCCGTATTGCTGGCCGGCCAGTTCGATGGGTGTGCTGATATGCAGCACGGTCGGAATACGCTGGCCCGAGGCCAGCCGGCTGATGGTATCGACCGGCGGCAGGGGGGTGCCATTGCCACTGCTGTCGATATCCCAGCCCTGCTTGGCCACGACCTTGTTCTGACGGTCGAACAGCACCAGGTAGTCGATGCCCTCGGCTGAGCGCACGCCATTGAGCAACTCGGCGGCCGGCGCGTAATCGAGCGCCGCCATGTGCGGGGCGATCGAGGCATTGAGCAGCCGCGATAGCTCCTGCACCCGCACATCGGTGGCCTTGAGCACCATCTCCGACCAGACCTTGTTGGCACTGCTCAATAGCACCAGCAACACGGCGAACTGCACCACGAGGATGGAGAGGACGAGGCGTGCGCGCAGGGTGCGGAAGAAGGGGACCTGCATGGTCAGCAGACTATTCCGTGTCGAGACGGCGTTGAAGTTCGGTTACAAAGGGTTCCATGATGGCCAGCTCGCCGGGTTTCACCGGGTCCAGCCCGCTGAAACCCAGACGGGCGGCAAAACTGTCGCCGTTTTCGCGTGAGTTCACAAAGCCTGCCAAGCTATCGATATAGCGTTTGCGTTCGGCTGGCGCCAGCTTGGCATCGGCCAGTACCACCATATGGGGCAGAGACTGGGTCTCTCCCACCACACGCAACGCCGAGCGGATGTCGACCGGCAGGTTGGCAAAAGCGGTTTTATTGATGATGGCGGCGCGGGCATCCCCCTGCAGCAGGGCAATGGCGGCGGCATTGTGGAAAGCGTAGTAGCGCGTATGGACCTGCAGGCCCTGCTTCTTGAGCCAGGCCTCGCCCAGCATGGCGGTTACGGTCAGGGCATCGGGCAAGGCTATGGTCTGTTTGTTGAGGTCGCTGATCTGCAGCGCCTCGCCCCCGCGGGGCACCACCACCAGACCGGATAGCCGGGTGCGGCCGATCAGGGCTGGCAGGTAGCCGGCATGGAGTTCGGCATAGCGCGCGGTATGCGGGCCGATGATGACAAGGTCGAACTCATGTTGCTCGATGCGGCGTACGAACTGGCGGTAGTCGGGCGCTGTCAGCAGTACCACGGGGCGACCCAGCTGCTTTTCCATGGCGTCGCGCATGGGCTGGAAGCTGGACACCAGCAGGCGCGGCGTAAAGAACGGTTCAATACCGATATGGATCTCCTTGCCGGCCGCTTGCACAAGCAGGCTGCAGCAGCAGGCCAGCAGAAGCAGGAATCTCGGCAAGGTGGGTCTCCTCGGTATGCCCGTCCGTCCATGTCGGGCGGGTCGTGGGCGCAGCAGCGTGAAGCTATAAGGTCTTGATAAACACCTTTGAGCGCCGTTGCCAGTTATAGAGGGTTTTTTTCTTCATGGGCAGGGCTTCCACATCGGCGGGCTTGAAGCCACGTTCGATAAACCAGTGCGCCGTGCGGGTGGTCAGTACGAACAGTTGGCGGATACGCAAACGCCGCGCTTCGCGCTCCATATGCCGCAGCAGCTGTTCGCCACGGCCGCCATCGCGGTAGTCGGGGTGCACGGCCAGGCCTGCCAGTTCGGCGATATCGGATTCTTCAAAGGTATACAGCGCCACCGAGCCGATGATCTTGCGATCATGCTCCAGCACGGCAAAGCGTTCGATCTCGCGTTCCAGCAGCTCGCGCGAGCGTTTGACCAGGACGCCCTGGTCTTCCAGCGGCTCGATCAGCGCAAGGATGCCGCCCACGTCGTCGATGGTGGCGCGCCGCAGGGTCTCCAGCGGTTCGCGCGAGATCATGGTGCCGATGCCTTCGTGGGTGAACAGCTCGGTCAGCAGTGCGCCGTCCAGATGGCGCGAGATCAGGTGGGCGCGCTTCACGCCGTGGCGCACGGCGCGGATGCAGCAAGGCAGGTAGAAATCGATATCGTCGGCGATATGCTGGTCACTGCGCAGGTACTGCTCGGCCTCGGCCGCGGTCAGCTCGTTGAGCAGGGTGCCTTCCTCGTCCACCACGCCGGGCTGGTCCAGCAGGAAGATCAGCTTGTCGGCCTGCAGGGCCACGGCGGCGCTGGTGGCGACGTCTTCCACCGTGAGGTTGAAGGCCTCACCCGTGGGCGAGTAGCCCACCGGGGAGAGGAGGATGGTCTCGCCGAATTCCAACCGGTCTTTCATGGCGGCGACGTCGATCTTGCGGACCTCGCCGCTGTACTGCATGTCGAGCCCGTCACGCACACCGAAGGGCTGCGCGGTGAGGAAGTTGCCCCCTGCGACGCGGATATCGGCATTGGCCATGGGCGAGTTGGGCAAACCCATGGACAGCGAGGCTTCGATCTCGAAACGGACCTGACCAATGGCTTGGAGCACGGCGGGTACGCTGTCGCGGTCGGTAATCCGTACGCCACGGTCAAAGCGGCAGGGTAGGCCCGCTTCCGTCAGGCGCTCGTTGATCTGGGGGCGCGCACCATGAACCAGCACCAGATTCACGCCCAGGCTGACCAGGGTGTTGAGGTCGTGCGCCAGCGAGAAGAAATCACCATCCCGGACCAGATCGCCGCCAAACGCGACCACAAAGGTACGGTTACGGAAGGCGTGGATATAGGGCGCGGCCTGGCGGAACCAGAAGACGAATTCGGGAGAACCAATATCGGGCATGCGGGCGCTGTCACTCGGGCTGGGCGGGGTAGCCGCAAGGGTATCAGAAACTCGCTGTCACCCTTGTGACAGCAGGCCAAAATGCGGTTCAGGGTGCGGTTTTCTGCTGGTGTGCTGTGTGCCAGGCCACAAAGTCATCGGCCAGCATGGGTTTGGCAAACACATAGCCCTGAATGCGATCACAACCCAGCCGCCGCAAGACCTCGACCGTGGCATGGTCCTCCACGCCCTCGGCTACGACCTTGAGGCCGAGCCGGTGGCCCAGATCGATGGTGGACTGCACGATCTGTGCATCACTCTCGTTGTGGGCGAGTTCGATCACGAAGGCGCGGTCGATCTTGAGTTCGGTGACGGGCAGGCGGCGGATATACGCGAGCGAGGAGTAGCCGGTGCCGTAATCATCGATCGCCAGCGCCAGCCCCATATTGCGGAGCCGGTTCAGGGTGTCGAGGGCCAGCGTCGGATCTTCCATCAGCCCGCTTTCGGTGATCTCCAGGCACAGCAGCGCCGGGGGCACGCCAGCCTGTTCGAGCAGGGAGGCGACGGCAGTCGGCAGCGCCGGGTCCAGCAGATCCAGCGTGGAAAGATTGACCGACACCTTGATTGCGCGGCCTGTCTGCAGCCACACGCCGATCTGGTGGATGGCGGCGCGCAGTACCCACTGGGTGACTTCCTTGATGTAGCCCGTCTGTTCGGCAAAGGGGATGAATTCGCCGGGTGAGACAAAGCCCCGCTCCGGGTGTATCCAGCGGACCAGGGCTTCGGCTTCATCGGCACTGCTATCGGCCAGCGCTACCTTGGGTTGATAGCAAAGCTTGAGCTCATTCTGCTGCACGGCGGTCTGCAGCTCACCCAGCAGCGACAGATGCGTCTCGCGGGCATGTTGCATGCCGCTGTTGTAGATCAGGTGCCGCTGACGCGCGGCTTTGGCGCGGTACAGGGCCAGATCGGCACAGCGCAGCAGGTCGATGGAGACGCGCGCATGTTCGGGGTAGCCGGCGGCACCCATGCCGGCACGGATATCGAGCGGCCGGCCATCGAGCTGCAGCGGATGATCGAACATGCCGTGGATGCGTTCCAGCACGGGCAAGGCAGCATCGACCGCCATGGCCGGCAGCAGCACGGCGAATTCGTCGCCGGAGAGTCTGGCTACGGTGTCTTCATCCCGCACTGCGTCGACCAGACGGCGCCCGACCTCGATCAGCACCCGGTCGCCCATGGGGTGGCCGAGGGTATCGTTGATTTGCTGGAAGCGATCCAGATTGAGGATCAGCACGGTCAGAGATTCGCCGCTGGTTTGCGCCGCGGTGATCGCATCGTCCAGCAGCTGATTGAAACGCAGCCGGTTTGGCAAGCCGGTCAACCTATCCTGAAATGCCAGGGTGCGGATCTCGGCCTCGCGTTCGGCAATGGCGGTCTGCATATGCGCCAGGCTGCCCGCCAGTTGCCCGATCTCGCTCTGATCCTGCCGGTTGATGGCTTGCTGGTAGTCGCCCTGCTGGATGCGATCGGCAATGGCAGCGAGCTGTCGCAGCGGCTGGGTGATGCGGCCGGCCAGACGCATCCCGGCCAGCAGGCAGACAGCCAGTGCGGCGAAGGCCAGCATGGCCAGGGTGATCTGCAAGCGGTAAACCGGCGCCATGATTTCGGCCAGCGAACGCGCCAGCAATACCTCGACCGGGCCTTCCAGACTGTCGCCCAGCAGGACCAGCCGGGTTTCGTAGTCTTCGTCACCCAGGGTAGCCCGCCCTACGGCGCGCAGCTCGGTCATCTTGCCACCCAGGGCATCGCGCTGTGCGGCAGGGAGGGTGGAGGCGAGCACGCGGCGGCCATCGCCGGGGGCATCACCCAGAAAGGTCACCTGCAAACCGGATACCGCCCGCAAATCCGCTACCGTGCGGTCGTTGATCTCAAAGCCCATGGTGACCCAGCCGATCACGATGGGTGCCCGTACCGGCACCACCACGAGCTGATACAGGCGCCCATCCACCCGCTCGATCCCGGTGCTGCCGCCGCGCTTGCCGGCCGCGGCAATCAGGCTGCCGAAAGGATAGGGCTGACCTGCGCGGGCCGGGTTCACGGTATCGGCCTGGATGATGTTGTCGAGCCCGGAGAAGATGACCAGATCGGCATGGATGCGCGAGCCGTGGTTATCGAGGGCCGACAACAGGGTCTCGTTATCGCGCGTGGCAATGGCATCGCGCAGGCCGAAATCGCGGGCCAGCACCTGGGCACCGACGGTAAGCTGCTCACCACGCTGATCCAGCAAGCGACGGAAGACGCGCTCACCGGTTTCCAGCGCCTGCGCGGCGGTCTGCCGGGAAATGCGCAGGTTGACCACGCTCACCAGCACAAAGCTGGCCAGCAGCACTACGGCCAGCAGGCCGGAGAAGACGACAACGATACGAAAGGCAAGGCTATGTCGGCGCACGTTCAGTAACTGGCGTTGCGGTTGCTTGCGGGCGGCTCGACCTTTAGCCGGAAAGCAAATCGTTGATTGGCACCTGCGCCGACCTTGACCCTCTGGTCAGCCGCGGCAGCCACCTGATAGGGATGCCAGACCTTGAGGACAAAGTCACCCGCAGGCAGCTCGCTGAGGACAACCTTGCCATCCTTACCGGTCTTGCCGAACCAGGGGCTCTCCACCACCAGCAGGTAGGCCGTCATCCAGTCGTGGATATTGCAGCCCAGCACCACCTGGCCGGGCTTGTCGAACACCACCGGTGCAGCAGGCGTGCCGCTGTACAGCTTGAGTTCGAAGGTCTTGGCCGGCGAAAACGAATAAATGCTGTGGCGTACGTTGTCCTTGTTGGGAAACAGGATGGCGGTGCCGGTTTGCACCACGCTGACCAGCGGGACGAATTCCTTGTCGATCTGATCGATCACGCCGCTGAGCTTGCCCTTGGGCGCCTTGCCGCTCACTGGCTCCAGGTAGACCGCGGCCTCGCTCACTGCCTGGCCTTGGGTATTGGTGACCTGTACTTCGATACGCTCTGCATGGGCAGCGCACACACACAGACTGGCTAGCAGGGCAAACAGGCGGCTCATGGCTGGCGCTCCACCACATCGCGGTGCATGGGGGCGAGCAGGGCCAGCAAGGCGTTCTTGTCCGGTTGGGCAATGCCGCGTGCGTCGAGCACCGCGCGCAACTGCGCCACCAGTGCATAGAACTCGGCATCGGTGATGCGCAAGCCGCCGTGCACCTGTTTCATGGTATCGCCGCTGTATTTGCAGGGGCCACCGCTGATCTCGCACAGTTGCTCGGCCAGCTTGAACTTGACCCGCTTGAGGTCCACCTTGTGGAAGCTGCGCCGGGTAGCCGGGTCTTGGCTCGACCGGTCCATCAACTCACTTGCGATGGCGGTGACGCCGGCCTGGCCGCCAAGCCGCTCGAACAGCGTATCGGCCCCGGCGGCCCCGGCGGGCAGGGCGCAAAGGCAGGCGGCAAGCGCGATGGCGGCGTAATGGAACATGCATGTCTCTCGTGCAGGCGTGTCGTCGAAGTATAGACTGGGGATCGGGTATCGACCCCATCTTGGTCTGAGGAGTTCACGATGGCTTACAGCATTTGGCTGGGATGCGTGCTGCTGGCGACGCCGGTACTGGCTGGCGGACGCTTGCCCGCAACAGGCGGGGTTACCCAGATAGAGGGCGCAGGTGGCGGGGGGCTGGTGCCTTGGGCGCTGATTACCGGTTACGGCACCCGTGACGAGGTGGGCGCCAATGCGTTCTATACCCGCGTCGGCACGCAGGGGTTCCGGCTGGAGGCCGCCGGGGTGGCGGTGGGCCTGTACGACAGGCTGGAGTGGTCGTTTGCCCGGCAGCGCTTCGATCTGGGCAGCACTGTGCCCGGCGAGCAGATCCAGCAGGACGTGATGGGGATCAAATGGCGGGTGGCAGGCGATGCCATCATTGATCAGGATCGCGCGATGCCGCAGATCGCGCTGGGCTTGATGGCGAAAAAGAACCGGGACTTTGCGCGGGTGCCACGTCTGCTGGGTGCGCGTCACGACAGCGATGTGGAGCCCTATGTGGCGCTGACCAAGGTCTGGCTCGACGGTGTGGCCGGGCGCACCACTCTGCTCAATGCCACGGTGCGGCATACCCGCGCCAACCAGATCGGCTTGCTGGGCTTTGGCGGAGATCGCTCCGATACGCGCCGCCTGCGCGCCGAGGCCAGTGCCGGCGTATTCCTGACCGATGCCGTGATGGTGGGGGTCGAATACCGGCAGAAGAACAACAATCTCTCGGCATTCCGCGAGCAACGCTTTGCCGATGCCTTTGTGGCCTGGGTGCCCAACCGGCATGTTGCACTGACGCTGGCCCATGCCGAGCTGGGCAATATCGCCGACAAGCCCGGCCAGCGCGGGGCTTACCTGAGCCTCAAGCTGGATCTATGAGGCTGCTTGGGCCGCGGGCTCAGGCCATGGGGCGGATGGCCGCCTGCATATAGTTGGCCTGCTCGCCCAGTGGGCCGCCCATTTCCGTCAGCGTGTGCACGCTGGCATAGGCGCTGAGGGCCAGTACGGCGATGAAGCCAAGGCGGGCAATCAGGTCTCTGGTGCAAGTGTTCATGATGGCTTCCTCTTCCAATGTCTTGATTTGATAGGCGTATCTTCGCAAACGCTGCATGTCTATGCCCGGCCGTTGCGATGAATGCCGGCTTTGGTGGTGCAGGATGACATCCGCGTGGATGAACGACGCCGCGCCCTATAATGGCCGCCATGACTACCCGCATCCTGCTGATCGAGGACGAGGCGGCAATTGCCGATGCCATCGTCTATGCGCTGCAACGCGAAGGCTATGCCATGCACTGGCACAGCCTGGGCCGCGATGGCCTGGCCGCGCTCGATGCCGATGGCGCCGAGCTGCTGATCCTCGATGTGGGCCTGCCCGATATGAGCGGGTTCGATGTATGCCGAACGCTGCGCCAGCGCCATGCGCTGCCGGTGATCTTCCTGACCGCACGTGGTGACGAGATCGACCGGGTGGTGGGGCTGGAGCTGGGTGCGGACGACTATGTGGTCAAACCCTTCAGCCCGCGCGAGCTGGTGGCACGCGTGAAAGCCATCCTGCGCCGCGGTGCGCCGGTAGCTATGGTTGTGCCAGCGCATGGCCTGACTCACGATGTGGCACGGGCACGCATCAGCCTCAACGGTGTGGTGCTGGACCTGACGCGCTACGAATACCGGCTGCTGGCCCTGCTGCTGGCCCAGCCCGAGCGCGTGTTCAGCCGCACCCAATTGATGGACGCGGTGTGGGAAGACCCGGCCGCCAGCTTCGAGCGCAGCGTCGATACCCATATCAAAAGCCTGCGTGCCAAGCTGCGCGAACACGATGCAGCCTGCGACCCTATCCGCACCCATCGTGGCCTCGGCTACAGCCTGAGCTGGCAGGCAGATCGCGCGCCATGAGGATCGGCATCCGCATCTTCGCAGGCTATTTCGTGATGATCGGCCTGGTCGCCTGGTTCCTGCTCGACACCTCGCGCCAGCGCCTGCAACCCGCGCTGCGCCAGTCGATGGAAGACACGCTCGTCGATACCGCCAACCTGCTGGCCGAGTTCGCGCGCCGCGATGTGCTGGCCGGCACGGTGGCCAGCGGCGAGTTCGGCCGCAATCTCGAAGCGTTTGCCGAGCGCCGGCTCAATGCCGAAATCTGGGGCGTACGCAAAGACAAACCCAGCCACCGCATCTACCTGACCGACGCGCGCGGCACGGTGCTCTACGACTCCGATCATCTCGCCGTGGGCCAGGATTATTCGCGCTGGAACGATGTGTACCTGACGCTGCAGGGCCGTTACGGCGTGCGCACCAGTCCCGATGAAGCCGGCTCGGTCATGCATGTGGCCGCGCCCGTCATCCACGAGGGCAAGGTGATCGGTGTGGTGACGGTGGCCAAGGCCTCGGGCAGCGTCCAGCCCTTCTTCGAGCAGGCGCTGACCGGGCTGACGCGTGCCGGCATCGTGGTGCTGATCGCCGGCTTGCTGGCGGGCTGGTTGCTGTCGTGGTGGATCACCCGTTCGCTGACGCGGCTGGAAGGCTATGCCCACGCGGTGGCGCGCGGCGAGCGCGTCAGCCTGCCCGATCTGTCGGGCCGCGAAGTGCGCGTGCTGGGCCGCGCATTGGAGGCCATGCGTGCCAAGCTGGAGGGCAAGCAGTATGTAGAGCACTACATCCACAGCCTGACCCACGAACTCAAATCTCCGCTGGCCGGCATCCGCGCCGCCGCCGAGCTGGTCGAACCTGGCATGCCCGTGCAGGATCAGACGCGCTTTCTGGACACCATCCGTGCGCAAGCCGAACGGCTCAGCAGCATCATCGACCGTCTGCTGGAACTGGCTCGGCTGGAAAGCCGGCAAGCGCTCAGCGATGTGGAGCCGGTGCCGCTGCGGGTGTTGTGCGAGCAGCTGCTGCAACGCAAATCCGCCCAGCTGGCCGCCCATGCGCTGGATGTAGATATCGACATAGCCCCGGCGCTCACCGTAAACGGCGAACGCTTCCTGCTCGAGCAGGCGTTATCGAACTTGCTCGACAACGCCATCGATTTCTCCCCGGCCGGCGGCCGCATCGAACTCAGCGCCGAGAACACGCCATCGCATATCGACATCCGTGTCCGCGACCACGGCCCCGGCGTGCCCGATTACGCGCAGGACCGCGTCTTCGAGCGCTTCTACTCCTTGCCGCGCCCAGATGGCCGGCCCAAATCGACCGGGCTGGGCTTGCCGCTGGTGCATGAGGTGGCGGCTTTGCATGGCGGGGAGGTGGTGCTGGGCAACCATCCCGATGGCGGGGCGGTGGCGATGCTGCGTTTGCCACTTCACACAACTTCACAATAAGGCCACAAGCAGCGCACACACGGCTTGCAGACTGGCTCCCGTAACCACAACAGGGAGTCAACAATGTCTGCAAAATGGAAGCTCGTTACCCTGGCCGTGCTGGCCTTACTGCTGCTGATCCCGCTGGGCATGGTGCGCGGCCTGATTGAAGAGCGGCAGGCCTATCGGCAGGAAGCGCTCGGCAGCATTGCCACGGGCAGCGCCAGCAGCCAGACACTGGCCGGGCCGGTATGGGTGCTGCCCTACCGGCAGCAGTTCACGGAGGTCGTCGATGAGAAAGCCGGCACCAAGCGCACCGTGTGGCGCGATGGCCAGATCCGCATCCTGCCCGACAAACTGGCGATTGCCGGCCGCATGCGTACCGAAACGCTGCAACGCGGCATCTACCACACCCAGCGCTATGTGAACGAGCTGAACCTGACCGGTCAGTTCATCTTGCCCGAGCGCGCCGGCCTGGCGGCCGATGGGGTGTATGCCTGGGGCCAGCCGTATCTGAGCGTGGGGATTGAAGATGTGCGCGGCATCCGCACCAGCCCCATGTTGCAATGGGGCGGCGCAACCGCAGCATTTGCGCCGGGCGCGCAACTGGCTGCGCTCGGCAAAGGCGTGCATGCACGCTTGCCGGCCTACGAGGGGGCGGCGCGGACAGTGCCCTTCAGCTTCCGGCTGACGCTCGATGGCATGGATGGTTTCCACGTGCTGCCACTGGGCCGTGATACCGAAGTCAGTCTGCAATCGCCTTGGCCACATCCGGGCTTTGTGGGCAATTTCCTCCCCGAGAGCCGGCAGATCAGCGAACAGGGTTTCCAGGCGCGCTGGCGTACAAGCTGGTTTGCCAGCAACCTCAATGAGCTGTTCGAGCAATGTGCCGGCACGCGCGAATGTACGGCCATGCGTGCTGCCAGTCTGGGCGTGCGGCTGGTCGAGCCAGTGGATGTGTACCTGCAATCGGATCGTGCGGTGAAGTACGGCTTCCTGTTCGTGCTGCTGACCTTCGCCACCTTTTTGCTGACCGAGGTCCTCAAGCGCGTCAGCATCCACCCTGTGCAGTACGGCTTGGTGGGCGTGTCGCTGGCGGTGTTCTTCCTATTGCTGCTGTCGTTTGCCGAGCAGTGGCAGTTTGCACCGGCCTATGTGCTGGCCGCCGCGGCCTGTGTATTGCAGAACGGGTTCTATGCGACCCATGCGCTGGGTAGCCGCGCGCGGGGCATCGGCTTTGCGGCCCTGCTCAGCGGCCTGTTCGCTTTGCTCTATGTGCTGCTGCGCGCCGAGGATATTGCGCTGCTGCTGGGCGCGGTGCTGCTGTTCGCCCTGCTGACGCTGGTGATGGTGCTGACACGGCGTATCGACTGGTACGCGCTGGGTGGCCAGGATAACGAGGCCTGATCATGACCGCGCTGCTGCTCTTGCTGTTTTGTCTGCTGATCTGGCCACTGACGCCGGCCTTGCTGGGCTTGCTACTGGGCTTCAGCTTCAATCAGCGTGCCCTGGGCATCCAGCCATCGTGGCAGGCGCGTCTGCGCTGGCGACTCCGGCGGGCGGCCTGGCTGGCCGGCATGCCCATGGGTCTGCTGGCGGCCGTTTACGCCATCTGGTGGTTCAGTCTCGACGAACCTGCCTTGCTGGGGCTAAGCCTGCTGGTCTGGGCTGCCCCAGTGCCGCTGGCGGCAGCGCTGTCTTTGCTGTGGCGCGCGCGCCGCGCTGTGTGGCGGCATCCGCCGGCCCGACCTTGGGGCATCCTCATTGCTGCGCTGATCGTATTGCAGCCCCCGCTAGGGCTGGGTGCACTGTTTGCGATGGAGCAGCACTTCGAGGCGCATGCCTATCCGCAGGCGGATTGAGCCAGGATCGTCGGCAGATCAGGCGTTGTGTTGCTGGCTCTGCTGGGCGGCGGTCTGCACGGTTGCGTGCTGATGCTGCTGTGCCAGGCTGCGTTCGATATTGTTGTGCGACAGGGTGGCAAGACCGTGGATGCTGGCCAGCACGGTGAAGACAACGCCTACAGCGGTAGCGGCGCGGAAGTACAGTTCGTTGGTTTGGGTTTGCATGGTGTGGCTCCTGGATGTGTGTGCGGTTTCGATGACTGCATCTTGATCCAGTGCAGGTAAAGCTGCGCGTACCAAGCGACAACGTGTAGCAAATGCGGCGTGAACTACGGCGTGGCGCGATGAAATACAAAAGGGGTGGCAAGTTGCCACCCCTTTCTGTACTGAAAACAATCACTTGGCTTGAGGTGCCGTACTACTTCCGGCGCACGATACTGGCAACTTCATTGATACCCATGATGCGGAACAGCGCCACGATGAGTTCGTTGGCGCCCACCAGCGTGACCTGTTTGGACTGCGCCGTCAGGGCAACCACGGTATTCATCAGCATCCCGGCACTGACAAAATCGACGCGGGGCACATGGGAGAAGTCGACGCGCACCTCGTTGTGCTTGTCGGCATAGGCGAACAGGGGCGCGAAGGTCGCCTCGGTGGCCGAAACAATCACACCCTCAAAGCGATAGGCATCCTGCACCAGCTCGGCCGGCGGCGCCTCTGCGCGCAGCTTGGCTTCCTCGGCAGCGACCTCGGCCACCGTTTTGGTCTTGGCATTGGCATCCCAGGAGGGTGGCGAGACCTCGTAGGTCACGGCGTAATCCACCGCCGTGTTCTCGAAATCATCGTGCAGACCCAGCAGTTGGTAGATTTCCAGCAACAACAGCCAGAACGGCGCTTCGTCATCGACGCGGCGCATCACTTCGATGCGTGCCTTGAGTTTCTCGGCCAGCGCGGGGCCGCCGCTGGGCTGGAACTTGGCTTTTTTCTTCTTGAACTTGGCCCAGCGCGCCACGATGGCCTGGGCAGAGCCCGAATCCAGCTCCTCGATACGGCCAAAATCCACACGAACGGCTACGCCGGCGGCCAGATGCTTTTCCAGCTGATCGAGCGACGCTTCGATATCGCTGGCGGCGAGCTTGCTTGGAAACAGGAAATAAGGGCCGCCAGCCTTGGCTGCCGGCGCGGGAGCGGGTTTCTTGTCGGCGTCGACATCGCGCCATACCGGCGCGCTGCGCTCGAACGCAACCACGAATTGCAGTGCCAGCTCATCGAACTCGGCATGGCGGTTACGCATCTGGTACAGGTCGAACAGCATCAACCAGGTATCCAGCGCATGGCGACCATGTGCGTCCTGAATATCGGCGGCGAGGATGGCAATTGCATCGTCGATCTGATCGTTGGCAAACGCGATCGCGGCCTGCTCCATGGCAGGGGAGAGCACATCCGAGGATTCGGCGACTTCGATCTGGGGGGCCGACAGCGTGCTCGGGCCGATGGTGGTGAAGTCGAGTGCGGGCAGGTCTTCGCGCTTGACCGGTTCGTCATCAGTTGCAGCAACGGCGGCCGGCGGTGCCGTTTCGGGACCTTCACCGGTGG
This sequence comes from Chitinimonas sp. BJYL2, assembly GCF_027257935.1. Lineage (NCBI taxonomy): Bacteria > Pseudomonadati > Pseudomonadota > Betaproteobacteria > Neisseriales > Chitinibacteraceae > Chitinimonas > Chitinimonas sp. BJYL2. The sequence goes on from NZ_JANZKW010000001.1 coordinate 1,191,507, forward strand.
CCGGCGCAATAGGCTTGGGCTTGACCAGCCGCGGCGTCGGCGGCATGGGCAGATCTGCCTCTGCATCCTTTTTCTTGAAGAAAGAAAACACCACGATCCAAACCTCGGTATACGTACATTCCCGATCCGGTCGGGCTGATTTTAGTCGGCTTGCCACAGGGACGGTGGTGGCCGACATGTATACGATGAACGGCCCCGGATAAGCCTGTCACCGCCGGCCAGTCTGGCCGCGAACCTCGAAACGCACAGTGTCCCGTACCGCGCCGCGGGCATCCAGCAATGCCAGCGTATGTCGCCCGCTACGTAACGGCCATGCGGTACTGGCGCGAGCTTGCCCCAGTTTCTCACCGTTCATCTGCCAGATTAGACCGTCTGCGTCGCTTGCACGCAACCATAATTGCTGTCGTCCTGCAGATATATCCGGGTCCAGGGCCAAAATCATGCCGTCGGACGGGTACAGGATGCTCGGACCAGCCCATCCTTTGCCGAGTTCTATCCGGTTGCGCTGGGTGCCGGCCACGAAATACTCGGTGCGTGGTGCCTCGATGGCCGGCATGAAGTGGATGGCCTGCCGGACTACATCGGCGGGCATCGCCGGTGCGTCCGTACCGGGTAGCAGATCCATGATGGCGCGCCAGGCGGGCGCGGCTCCGCTGACCCCGGAAACATCCCACATCGCCTCGCCATCCGCATTGCCTACCCATACGCCAACCGTATAGCGGCCGTTGAAGCCGATCGCCCAGTTGTCACGCATATCCTTGCTGGTACCGGTCTTCACCGCAGCCCAACGCGCGGTTGCCAGCGGGCTATCCAGACCGAAGCCGCTGGCGCGGGCCAGCGGATCGGCGAGGATATCGGCAATGATCCAGCTGGCCGCAGGCGAGATAAGGGTCTGACCCGGCGCCGAGGGGGTAGTGGGTGTCAGGCGCCATGGTCTCAATCGACCCGCGTTGGCGAGCGCCCGGTAAGCATTGGCGAGATCGATCAGGCGGACTTCGGCGCTGCCCAGTGCCAGCCCGTGTCCATAGTGGGCGGCCGGCAGTGGCAGGCTCAGGCCCAGATCGTTCAGGCGCTGGTGGAAGGGTTCCAGCCCGACCAGCATCTGCGCTCGCACAGCCGGGATATTGAGCGAGGCGGCCAGCGCAGTGCGCACGCTCACCGGGCCGCGGAAACGGCGATCATAGTTCTGCGGCACGTACTGGCCAGCACTGGTGGTCAGTGCCACGGGAGTATCGGCCAGCGGAGAGGCCGCAGTGAGCAGGCCTTGCTCGATGGCCAGTGCGTACAAAAGGGGTTTGAGCGTGGAGCCAGCCTGCCGGGGGGCGATCACGCCATCCACAAAAGCCGCACCACTCCCCGCGCCGGGATTCCCGACCCAGGCGAGGATATCGCCGCTGGCGTTGTCGATGATCACCGCCGCACCATCGCGCACATTGCGGCCTGCCAGCTGCGCAAGCTGCAGGGTCAGCTGCTGACGCACGGCCGCCTGTAGCCGGCCATCCAGCGTGGTGAGCACGCGCGCACCGGCAGCAGGCGCGAGCTGGGCGATCAGCTCGGGCGCGAGTCTGGGAGCATCAACAGTCTGTCCCGGCCCGTGCAAGCGGGCCAAGGCCAGGGCACGCACGGTGACGCAATCACGGAGCCAGCCCAGTTGGCGACCCAAGGCACAGGCGCGCCCGGCCACGCGTTCGGCGCTGGCATTGGGGGCGCGCAGCAAGCTGGCCAGCAGCAGGCTTTCGTTGCGATCAAGCCGCGCCGGTGACTTGCCGAACAGAATCCGGCTCGCGGCGTCTATGCCCACCAGCTCACCGCGCCAAGGCGCAAGATTCAGATAGGCCTCGATGATCTCGTGCTTGCGCCAGCGCCGTTCGAGCCCAAGTGCCGTCACCATCTGCGCCAGCTTCTGCCAAGGGGAGCGCATGCCCGATGGCCGGTCGCCGGGCTCAAGCAGGCTGCCGAGCTGCATGCTCAGCGTGCTGCCGCCACGCGGATCGCCACCCAGGGTGTCGCGCAGGGCCGTCGCCAGCGCAGTCCAGTCCACGCCGTGATGGGTATAGAAACGCCGGTCTTCGGCCGCAATGACGGCAGCGCGCAGTTCCGGGCTGATGGCATCGAGCGGCGTCCAGGCGAGCCGCCGCTGGTTTGTATCGATACGGCTTTGCTGGATCACGGTGCCATGGCGGTCCAGCAGTTGCGCCTCGGAGCTGCGCCAGCCCGCGCGGACTTCCGCCGGCGCCGGGGCGGCCGAACACGCCGCCAGCAGGAGAACGAGCGCAAGCAGCGCGTAGCGCATGCGGATCAGTAGCGCGCCATCTGCGGATCCACCTCATCCGCCCAAGCCGCCACGCCGCCAGTGAGGTTGAACACCTCATCAAAACCTGCGCGCTCCAGGAATACACCTGCTTGATAGCTGCGCATGCCATGGTGGCAGATCAGCACGGTAGGCCGCTCGGGGTCGAGTTCGCCTACGTTGGCGGGAATACCCTGCATGGGCCGGTTCTCGGCACCGTCGATATGGCAGAGCGCGAACTCCCAAGGCTCGCGTACATCAAGCAGCAGGGGTGGGGTGCGGGTCGGGTCGGCGAGCCAATTGGCCAGTTCGCGGGCTTGGAGATGCTGCATGGTGGGGTGTCCGGCAATGTCGGGGCTAAGGGGCGGTGACGGTGTCGCCGCTGCGGGGTGCCTGGGTAAACAGGCTGCACCGGCCATGATCCAGCATCGCGACCAGATTGCGCCCGGCGCGTTTGGCTTCGTACAGCGCTTCGTCAGCGGCTTGCAGCACCGCTTCAATGCTGGCGGCTTCGCTCAGGCTGCCATCACTGAGTTCGCTGGGGAGTTCGGCGCAGCCAAAACTCATGGTGACCTTGAGCGGCTTCTCTTCCCAGACCATCGTTTCCTGTTCAATGCGCTGACGCATCCGGTCGGCCACTTCGGCGGCTTGATGGGTATCGGTCTCCGGCAGGAGCAGGGCAAACTCCTCCCCACCCAGCCGCCCGACGATATCGCTGCCACGCCGGTTGAGATCCAGCACGCGGGCAATCTGCACCAGCACCATGTCACCGGCGGGGTGGCCGTGGCGATCATTGATGCGTTTGAAGTGATCGATATCTGCCATCACCACCGCGAGCGGTCTGCCATTGCGGCGACTGCGCTGGACCTCGGCTGTCAGTGCGGCCAGAAAGTGGCGACGGTTGGGAATGCCGGTCAGCGCATCGGTGGTCGCGAGCTTGCGCATCTCGGCTTCCACGTCCTGCAGGCGTGCATGCTGCTCGCGCAGGCGGGTGTAGGAGCGGGCATTGACCACGGCTACCGCCACATAGGCCGTCAGAGTACGGAAAATCAGCTGTTCGCGCGCGCCGTAGGCATTTTCCTGTGTGGACTGGATCGACAACACGCCCACCAGCTCATTGTTGACCACCATGGGGCCGAACCAGGCGGTGCGCATTTCCCGCGTGCCGGGGATATGGGAGGCGGAGGTCTTGCCCGGCGTGCTCGTGATCACGATTTCACGCCGCTCCCGCGCGCAGCGCGCGGCATTGGAGTTGGGGTCGCTCACTGCCACGCGGCGCTCTGGCAAGGGGCGGCCCTCTTCCACGGCGCGGCGGATGAGCATTTCGCCACTTTCGTCGAGTACCAGCAGCCCCACATAGTTGGCCGGCGTGAGCTTGCCCAGATGCGCCACCAGCGTGTGCAGCACGCTGCCGAGATCAAGACTGGCGGTGATCTCGCGGCCGATGCGGCCGAGATTTTCCAGCACCTGCATCGAGGTCTGGAGCTCCTTGGCACGCAAGGCTTCCATCTCGACCAGCTGCTGTTGATGGGCGGCGGCCTGTTGCTGCAGCTCGGTGCGGTAATGCATTTCGAGTGCGGCGATCCGGTTTTTCTGACGTTGCTGTTCCGATGCCACGGTGACCTGGCCCACGGCCCTTGCCAGGCTCAGGGCACGGGGCAGGTCGCCGGCCTTTTCCGCGGCCTGCGACATGGCGCTCAACAGCCCCAGCTCTGCCCGGTAATCATGGGTAGCCCGTGCCGCATCCAGTGCGTGCTGCAGGGCATCGAGAGAGGCCTGCGGGTCGCCGCTGACATCAGCAATGGCTCGCCAGGCCTCGGGAATCCAGGCGTTCAGGTTGCGCTGACTGGCCGTGTCCAGTGCGGCTTTGGCCATGGCTCGGGCCTCTGGGTGCCGCCCCTGTTTGGCCAGCACGCGCGCTTGCGCAATCTGACCGTCAAACACGGCACTCCAGGCAGAAACCGCCTCGCCCAACGCAATCGCTTTGGCCGCCGAGCGTTCTGCGCGTTCGATATGGCCGCAGGCCAGCTCCGCATTCGCCAGATAGCCCTGAGCGACAGCGTTGCCGCGGAATTGCGGCGCCACCGCCAGCCAGCGTGTTGCTTCTTCCAGCAGGCTCAGCGCCCGTTCTGCATCGCCGAACTCGCGGGCAATGCCGCCCAGGAGGGCCAGCGCATCACCAATGGCCAGGGGCCAGCCTGAGCGCCGCGCGAAGGCCAGTGCCTGCTCGCCCCAGGCGCTGGCGCCGTCATAGTCCTCAACATTGGCTGATGCGGCCGCCAGCGAGATACTGATGCGCAGACGGAAGTAGGCCATGCCATGGCGCTCGGCCGTTTCTATGAGCGCCATCAGCAGGTTGGCCGCCTGTAGTTCGCGGCCTGCCACGAACAATAACTGGGCCTCGGTCAGATCGATGATCAGTGTGGCGGCAACGCCGTTTTCGGGGTTCACCTCACGCGCTTCGCCAAGCCGCTGGTTGGCTTGCTCCGGTGCAGCATGCACGCTGATATAGGCCGTCCAGGCCACTGCCAGCGCCAGGCGGATCGGGTCCTCGGCAAGCCGGTACGCCTTGGCGGCGAGATTGACGCTGCTGAAGCTGGCGGCAACATCACCCTGCAAGGTGTGCAGCAGGGTCGCCAGCAGGTAGGCGTCTCCCAGCCCTGTCGCATCACCCAGTTGTTCGTAAACGCGACGGGCTTCGGCGAGATGATGGGCGGCACTGTCAAATTCGGCGGCCAATGCGGCCACCTCGGCCAGCACCAGATCCAGTCGTGCGGATTCCAGGCTCGCTACCGCCACCTCGGCACTGAGCTCATCGGCCAGTTGGCGTGCCCTTTGCCCATCGCGCTGGCGTAAAGCCCACGCGAGTTCGACGCGTTGGGCAATGGCGAGATTGCCACTACCCGAGCGCGATTCGAGCTCGTTCAGGCGTTGGTCTTCGGTAAAGAAATCCATGGACGATGAGCAAATCGCGCCTTGGCCGGCCGGCCTTGCGCGCGTGGTGGTGGCTGATGGTTTAGATTGTAGTCGCGAGTCGCGACAAACGGCGTACAGCCTGCGGCCGCAGGCGTCGACGGTATGGCCGGCCTGCCCTTAAGAAAGGCGGCGCCAGGCTACCTATATGCCTGGGCGCTGCTTGAAGAAAGTGATCGGGGACACTGGCACGGTCGAGGGTGGTGGTGCGTTGAAGATGTGCTTCTTCATCGCCCCCACCACATGCATCTCGCAGGGTTTGCAATCAAAGCGCAGCGTGTAGGTTTCGTTGCCGGTCTTCAGCGTCATTGGCTCGGCGCGCACCTGGCCCTGCACGCCCTTCACACCCTTGGCCTGCTTGGGGCACAGGTTGTAGCTGAAGCGCAGGCAGTGCTTGGTGATCATCAGGCTGACTTCGCCCGGCTCTTCGTGCGCCTCGTAAGCCGCTTCAATCAATTGCACGCCGTGGCGGGTGTAAAACTGCCGCGCGGCATCGTTGTACACATTGGCCAGATAGCTCAGCGAGGTCTCCGGGTAAGCCACGGGCGGCACGGTTTCGGCCTTGCGCTCAGGGCGCTGCCAGGCCGCAATGCGTGCCTGTTCGAGTCTCTCCACCGCGCTGCGACGCAAACCGTTGATAGCCGATGCGGGGACGAACCACGGTTGCGACGTCGCAATCAACACCTCGTTCGCATGGAACATGGTGTTGCCCAGCTTGCCGAGGTTATCGCGCAGGCCGGCTAGTGCCTTATCCACGTTTTGCGCCGGTTCGAGCGTGAGTTCGAGCGCTTCGGTAACGCTGATGCCGTCTTCATCGGTCAGCGTCAGCGCCAAACCTTGCGGTGCATCCGTCAGCTTGAGCCACAGCCCCACGCGGCGCTCGGCGGAGGCGCGGTTCAGCGCCTGCTCCCAGCTGTGATCGCGGTTGCGGTTCACGCCCACACCCACTTTGAGTCCGGCCAGCTCGCCAATGCGCTCATTGGGGAATACCTGCCAGCGGCCCTCGCCCAGCGCCTTCACCGTGTTGGCTTGCAGGCCAACCACCTCGCGCTTGTGCATGTAGTTGAGGCCGTCGCCGTTGGCCATGCTCTCGGTCGTTTCCACCTCGAACCAGTCCGGCCCGATGCGCGTCACCGTGCCCAGCGGCACACCCACAAACTTGGGAGAGTCAAACGCGCCGATATCGCCGTCTTCGCGGCCGTTCACAAAGTAATCGGTGTGGCCGCGGTGGAAGGTCTTGTCCACATCGGGCTGGAAGAAAATTTCCGTCCGCCCGCTGGCAGCGCGCGCCAGATCGGGGCGCTGCTCCAGAATCTCGTCGAGCAGCAGGCGGTAATGGGCCGTGATGTTCTTCACATAACCCATTTCCTTGTAGCGGCCTTCAATCTTGAAACTGCGCACGCCGGCTTCGACCAGCGCCAGCATGTTTGCGCTCTGGTCGTTGTCCTTCATCGACAGCAGGTGCTTGTCGAAGGCCACCACGCCGCCCTTGTTGTCGGTGAGCGTGTAAGGCAAACGGCAGGCTTGCGAGCAATCGCCACGGTTGGCGCTGCGGCCGGTATCGGCATGGCTGATGAAGCACTGGCCCGAATACGCCACGCACAGCGCACCGTGGACAAAGAATTCCAGCGTGGTGTCGGCCGGCAAGGCTTGATGCACGGCGCGGATCTTGTCGAGCGTGAGTTCGCGCGCCAGCACCACCTGCGAAAAGCCCGATTCCGCCAGAAAACGCGCCTTCTCCGGCGTACGGATATCGCACTGCGTACTCGCATGCAGCTGGATGGGCGGAATATCAAGCTCCATGATGCCCATGTCCTGCACGATCAGCGCATCCACGCCGGCATCGTAAAACTCATGGATCAGCTTGCGCGCCGGTTCCAGCTCGGCATCGTGGAGGATGGTGTTGAGCGTCACAAAGATGCGCGCATGGTAGCGATGCGCAAACTTCACCAGCTCGGCAATTTCGCTGACCGTATTGCTCGCATTGTGCCGCGCCCCGAACGACGGCCCACCGATATACACCGCATCCGCCCCATGCAGAATCGCCTCGCGACCAATCTCGATGTTCTTGGCGGGGCTAAGCAGTTCAAGCTGATGGGGCAACAGGCTCATGGATGCGCGATGTATAGGTTCGGAAGGGGCGCAATGGTAACAGAATCAATTGCTTAGGGTTGCTTGTCTGCTGGGCGGCGGCACAGCATGACACCGTAGATCGGAGAAGTACTTGATCGAATTGAACGAATCGTTCGATTCGATCAGACTGTTCAGTGTCAACTATCGCCAACGATCACCACTGGGAGCCCGCGATGCAGACATTTACCGCCAACGAAGCCAAGACCCGTTTTGGCGAATTCATCGACCTAGCGCAACGCGAACCCGTGCGCGTGATGCGCCGCGACAGGGTGGTGGGCGTCATGGTATCCGCCGCCGATTACGAGGCCATGCGCGCCTTCTATGCCGACCGCCTGCGCCACACATTGGACCAAAGTGCCGCCCGCGCCCAGGAACAAGGCCTGACCGACGCCAAGCTGGCCGAACTGCTTGCCGATGAAAGCTAAGCGCGCCGTTATCGACACCAATGTGCTGATCAGCGCGGCGCTATCGGCCAACACGCCACCAGCCCAAGTCGTGCGCTGGTTTGTGGCCAACGGCACCATCGTGTTCTCGGCCGACACCTTTGCCGAGTTCGAAACCCGCATCTGGCGACCCAAGTTTGATCGCTACCTGAGCATGGAAACGCGCAAGGCGCTGTTACACGACTTTGGCGCGATTGCCGACTGGGTGGATTTGAGCGCGTTTCCTGCCATTACCGCGCAGACCCACAGCCGTGATGTGGATGACGACAAGTTCATCCATACGGCGCTGGCTGCAGGTGCAGACTATCTCGTCAGTGGAGACGCGGACTTGCTGACGCTGGCGCCGATTACCGGATTGGAGATTGTTGAATCGGCGGTGCTGTGGGGGCGTTTGCTCAGAGACGAATCATGAGGTGCGCCGAGTGCCGAGCAAGTAAACGCCAACCGGTACTCAACCTTCTTCAGCGTCCCCTGCTTGAAACTACTGTCAAACTGAGGGCCCTGAATACAAAGAGCAGGGAAGGTACCGGTTAATCGCTCCAAGGCACTGAACAGCATGGCGACCTCAAAGAACTGGACAAAAGCACAGCTGAAGTTGGCATTTCATTTGTACTGCCAATTGCCATTTGGCAAATTGCACAAAACCAACCCAGAAGTCATACGCCTTGCCACACTGATTGGCCGCACGCCTTCTGCCGTCGCGATGAAACTGGTCAATTTCGCCAGCCTCGATCCCGCCATTACTTCGACTGGACGCAAGGGTTTGGCTGGTGCATCCAATCTAGATCGTGAGGTCTGGGTGGAGTTTCACGCCGACTGGGAGGGGCTTGCCATTGAGTGTGAAATGCTTAGGCGCGATCTTGATCCTTCGCCGACTATGGATGAAGCCGATGAGCTATTCACGTCGGAAGACTTTACTGGCGAAACGCGTACGGTTGTGATGGAACAGCGCATCAAGCAGCACTTCTTTCGCCGTGCTGTGTTGAGTAGCTACGGTGGGCGCTGCTGCATGTCGGGCGTTGCTGAGCCACGCTTGCTAATTGCCAGCCACATTGTGCCGTGGAGTAAGGACAAGCAGAATCGGCTAAATCCGAGTAATGGTCTGTGCTTGTCGGCTATTCATGATCGCGCTTTTGATCAAGGGCTAATCACACTCAGTGACGATCTCAAGGTGATCGTGTCTGATGAGTTAAAGCGGCGCAACGACCAGTTCATTCGCACTGTCTTCCTGCCACTTGAGGGGGGCGTGATCACGATGCCTGATCGTTTCATCCCCGATCCGGCTTTCATTAGCCGTCACCGTAATGAAGCGTTCATAGATAACCGCAAGGCAATAGGATGAAACACAGCATCTTTGAGTACCTCTACCGCGATGCTGGCAACTTCAAGGCATGGGGTGAGCTGTTACTGGACGGCGAATTGACGGATGAGGAAGTTGCCCGGATGTCCGCGCGATTTGAAGGCGGCGAGCTATTCATCGCCGAGCAGATTGGCGTACCCGCACTTTGTGAAAAACTTTGGCGCGAATGCGGGAGCAAGCCTTCAAATGAATTCGACCACGTCTGGCACGAGTTCAGCGGAGTTAGGACGGCAAACAGTGAAGAGTGTGCGCGATTGAAGCTATGGGGTACGGCGTCAGCGTTACTGGCACGGATCGAAAAGGTAGCGTCGTGGGACATAGCATGTTCGCCGAACCGAAGACTTGGTTAATCGCGCTTGGCGGTTCAGACCGAGCCACCAAGCGCGATTAACCAATGTCGTAGCAATACGCTAAGCGCCGCCGAGCGACTAGATATCTCGACCGGCAAGGCCTAGATATTGGCGAATGATGCGGTGGGCAAGGAGCAGTTCGGCATCCATGATCAGGCTTTATGGTAAACCTGCGCTCCGGCCTTCACGAATTCGATGGACTTCACTTCCATCCCCTTCTGCAACGCCTCTTCCGCCGCAATCCCTTCCTTCTCCGCATAGTCACGCACATCCTGCGTAATCTTCATCGAGCAGAAATGCGGACCACACATCGAGCAGAAGTGCGCAACCTTGGCGCCTTGTTGGGGCAGGGTCTCGTCGTGATATTCGCGGGCGCGGTCGGGGTCTAGGCCAAGGTTGAACTGGTCTTCCCAGCGGAATTCGAAGCGGGCTTTGGATAGCGCGTTGTCGCGGATCTGCGCGCCCGGGTGGCCCTTGGCCAAGTCGGCCGCGTGGGCGGCGATCTTGTAGGCCATGATGCCTTCCTTCACGTCGTCCTTGTTGGGCAGGCCGAGGTGCTCCTTGGGCGTGACGTAGCAGAGCATGGCGGTGCCGTACCAGCCGATCTGGGCGGCGCCGATGGCGCTGGTGATGTGGTCGTAGCCGGGGGCGATGTCGGTGGTCAGCGGGCCCAGGGTGTAGAACGGGGCTTCGTCGCACCAGTCGAGCTGCAGGTCCATGTTTTCTTTGATCAGCTGCATCGGCACGTGGCCGGGGCCTTCGATCATGGTTTGTACGTCGTGCTTCCAGGCGATCTGCGTGAGTTCGCCCAAGGTCTTCAGTTCGCCCAGTTGCGCTTCATCATTGGCATCCCAGCCGCTGCCGGGGCGCAGGCCGTCGCCGAGGCTGAAGCTGACGTCATACGCCTTCATGATCTCGCAGATGTCTTCGAAGTGCGTGTAGAGGAAGTTTTCCTTGTGATGCGCAAGGCACCACTTGGCCATGATGGAACCGCCACGCGAGACGATGCCGGTCATGCGCTTTGCCGTCATCGGCACATAGCGCAGCAGCACGCCGGCGTGGATAGTGAAGTAGTCAACGCCCTGCTCGGCTTGCTCGATCAGTGTGTCGCGGAACAGCTCCCAGGTCAGGTCTTCGGCCTTGCCGTTGACCTTTTCGAGCGCCTGGTAGATGGGGACCGTGCCGATCGGCACGGGGGAGTTGCGCAGGATCCATTCGCGCGTTTCGTGGATGTTCTTGCCCGTGCTCAGGTCCATGATCGTGTCGGCACCCCAGCGCGTGCCCCAGGTCATCTTGGCGACTTCTTCTTCGATGCTGGAGGTGACGGCGCTGTTGCCGATATTGCCGTTGATCTTCACCAGGAAATTGCGGCCGATGATCATCGGCTCCGATTCGGGGTGATTGATGTTGGCAGGGATGATGGCGCGGCCGCGGGCGACTTCCTGGCGGACGAACTCGGGGGTGATCACCTGTGGAATCGCCGCGCCAAAGCTCTGGCCCGGATGCTGGCGCGTAAGCAGATCGACCATGCGGTCGGCAAGCTTGCCGCCGGCTACTTTGAGCGACTCGATGTACTGCTCGCGCTGCAGGTTCTCGCGGATGGCGATGTATTCCATCTCGGGCGTGATGATGCCCTTCTTGGCGTAATGCATCTGCGTGACATTGGCGCCGGCCTTGGCGCGCAGCGGTTTGCGTTGCAGATTGAAGCGCAGCACGTCGAGGCTATGGTCGGCTTCGCGCTCGCGACCGTATTGGCTGCTCATGCCGTCGAGCTGTTCGGTATCGTTGCGCTCGGCAATCCAGCCGGCGCGCAGCGGGTTCAGACCCTTGCGCACATCAATGGCGACAGCCGGGTCGGTGTAGGGGCCGCTGGTGTCGTATACATAGATGGGCGGGTTCTGCTCGCCGCCGAAGCTGGTGGGTGTATCGGTCTGGGTGATTTCGCGCATGGGCACGCGGATATCAGGGCGCGAGCCCTCTACGTAGACCTTGCGCGATGCCGGGAACGGCTGCACCGAGGCTTCGTCGACATGGGCGGTTTGCGAGAGGAATTGCTGAGGCGCGTTCATTGCGTACTCCATGAACGGCGCAGGGGCGGGCGAGGGGCGGGTTTGCCTTACGACGCGCTCCCTACGCCGGTATTAACCGGATCAGGTGCTGAGGGTTTGTCTCATCTTCCAGTCATGCTGAAAGAACCCCTGGCGTCTGGCCCTAGGCGGGCAGAATGCCTGCGAAGCTAAGGCAAGTGTGGAATAATTACAAGGATTTGATACCTGTTTTGACCGGTGCCGCGATCAGCGGCATCTAGCGAAAGGAAGCCGCGATGGATTGGGAACAAGCCCGTTACTACATGGTGGAACAGCAGATTCGTCCTTGGGATGTGCTGGATCAGACCATTCTGGGTTTGCTGCTGGAGCTCAAGCGCGAGGACTTCGTGCCTGCCGCGCATCGCGATCTGGCACTGGTGGACATGGAACTGCCGCTGGGCAATGGCCAGCGCATGCTGCAACCCAAGCTCGAAGCGCGCATCGCACAGGAAGTGGCGCTCACTGGCAAAGAGCGGGTACTCGAAATCGGCACTGGCGGTGCTTACCTGACTGCCCTGCTGGCGCGCCTGAGCAAGCAGGTCTACTCGGTGGAAATCGACGCGACCTTGGCCGATGCCGCGCGCCCCAAGCTGGCCAAGGCCGGCATCCAGAATGTGGTGGTTGAAATTGGCGATGCCGCCCGTGGCTGGACCAAGCACGCGCCTTACGATGTGATCGTCGCTTCGGGCTCCTACCCGACCACGCCGGATTTCCTGTTCGATCAGCTGACCGAGGGTGGCCGCCTGTTCGCGATTGTGGGCGAAGAGCCAGTGATGACGGCCACGCTGTATACGAAGACCGGTGGCTCGGTAGTGGCGACCAAGCTGTTCGAGACGGTGGTGCAGCCGCTGCAGAACGTGCCGCAGCCCGAGCGCTTCGCATTCTGATCACGGCACCGACCCGCACAGCAAACGAAAAGCCCGGTTATGTGCCGGGCTTTTTCATGGGCCGCAGGGTGCAATCAGCAACGCGCCTTGCATCAATGGCTGGCATGGCCTTGGCGCTATGCGGCCTTGATGCGGCTCACACCTTGTCGTAAAACCCCGCCTCGCCCTCGGGCCGGGTCTTGAAGCGCTTGTGCAGCCAGAAGTATTGCGGCAGCGCATCCATGATGCGGGCTTCAAGCAGGGCGACCGTGCGGCGCGTGTCGGCAATCGGGTCGTCGCCGGGAAAATCAGCCAGCGGTGCCTCGATGCGGAACACGATGCCCGAGGGGTTGCGGGAGGCAAAGCAGGGCAAGACGACTGCGCCGGATGCCTTGGCCAATCGCGACAGGCCGGTAATGGTGGCCGCCGGTACGCCGAAGAAGGGGATGAACTCTGCATCGCGCGGGCCGAAATCCTGATCAGGGAAGTAATACAGCCGCCAACCTTCCTTCAGAGCCTTGAGTACCGGGCGGATGCCGGCCTGCCGCGATAGCAGCAGCCCATTGCCCAAGCGCGAGCGGCGATTGTGCATCCACGCATCCAGCGCGGCGCTTTTCTGTCTGGAGTAGATATCGACGACGCGAGTCTCCAGTGCCATGCGCATGCCACACAGTTCCAGCGCCGCAAAGTGGCCGGAGAACAGGATGACCGGCTTGCCCTCCTGTGCTTGCAGGTGCTCCAGTCCCTCCAGGTGCACATGCTTGCGCAGCCAGTCAGGCGACGCAAACCAGCTGTAGCCGTACTCCAGGATCGTGCGGGCCATGGCCCGGAAGTGTTCACGTAGTACCTGATTACGTTTGGCTTCCGGCATGTCCGGGAAACACAGCCGCAGATTCGTCTGGCCGACGCGGCGGCGCTCATGCGCAAGCAGGTAAAGCAGATTGCCCAAGCCGCTGCCCAGTACATACACCACCCGGAAAGGCAGCCAGCGGAACAGCCACATCAGGCCAGCCAGCAGACGGATCATGCTTGCTCTCCCAGGGGTGCCGACGCACCGGCTGGTTGCTTGTAACGGTTGTAGCTCCACAGGTACTGGTCGGGAGACCGGCGAATCAGCTTTTCCACGTGCTGGTTCAGCAAACGGGCGTCCGCATCTTTGTCACCACTGAACTCGCTGGTCATGGGCTCGATGTGCACGCGAAAGCCCCGACCCCAATCGAGCCGCTCTGCGTAAAAGAACAGCACGGCCGCGTTGGTAGCCTGCGCCAGGCGCGGTAGCAAGGTCATGGTGTAAGCCGGTTTGCCGAAGAACGGTGCCCACACCCCCTCACCGGCGCCGGGTGCCTGATCGGGCAGGATGACAGTGGCCTCGCCCTGTTTGAGCGCCTTCATCAACAGGCGCACCCCGGCCGCGGTGGCGGGGGCGGTTTTGGCGTTATCGCGCATCCGGCCGGCCTGCATCAGCGGCTCCAGCCAGCTCAGCTTGGGCGGGCGGTACATCGCGGTGAGCGGAAAAGGCAGGCGCGAGCTCACATAGCGCCCGGCGATATCAAAACCACCCAGATGTGGCGTCACGAAAATGATGGGGCGTTGCGCGGCCAGTGCGGCTTCGGCGTGTTCCCAACCTTCACAATGGCGTACCAGCCGGCAAACCCGATCCGAAGGCAAGCCCCAGGCGGCGAGCAGCTCAAATGCCCCTTTGCCGTGCTGGACAATGCTTCGACTTAACAAACGGTTATAATTTTGGGCATCCGCTTGGCGAAGGTTATGGCTGAGCTGTTGGCGATAGCGTTTATCCGCCCGCCAGACCAACCAGCCAACCAGTGCCCCCATGCCATGCAGCATGAACAGTGGCAGACGTGCCAGGCACTTCAGTAGTAAAGTCAGCATCCGATAACCGTTCTTTTGAATCTGCTTATTTTAGCGGGTTTACCTACCCAGCCGCGCACTCTGCGGCACCAGCGACAAGAGGAGTAATCCATGCGCGAGTTTCTGTTTACCTCCGAATCGGTCTCGGAAGGCCATCCTGACAAGGTTGCCGACCAGGTATCCGATGCGATTCTCGATGCGATCCTGAGCCAGGACAAGCACGCCCGCGTGGCGGCTGAAACCCTGGTCAACACCGGCCTGTGCGTACTGGCCGGCGAAATCACCACGCACGCCAATGTCGATTACATCCAGGTTGCCCGCGACACGATCAAGAAGATCGGTTACGACAGCTCGGAACTCGGTTTCGACTACAAGGGCTGCGCCGTGCTCGTCGCCTACGACAAGCAATCGCCCGATATTGCCCAAGGCGTGGATGAAGGCAAGGGTATCGACCTTGACCAGGGCGCGGGTGACCAAGGCCTGATGTTCGGCTACGCCTGCGACGAGACCCCGACGCTGATGCCGGCGCCGCTGTATTACTCGCACCGTCTGGTCCAGCGCCAGTCCGAACTGCGCAAGGACGGCCGCCTGCCCTGGCTGCGTCCCGATGCCAAGTCGCAAGTCACGCTGCGCTACAACGCTGACACCGGCCGCCCGGTGGCGATCGACACCATCGTGCTGTCGACCCAGCACCACCCCGATATTGCTTACGAAACGCTGCGCGAAGCCGTGATCGAAGACATCATCAAGCCGGTGCTGCCGCCCGAACTGATGCAGGGCGACATCAAGTACTTCATCAACCCGACTGGCCGTTTCGTCATTGGTGGTCCGCAAGGTGATTCGGGCCTGACCGGCCGCAAGATCATCGTCGATACCTACGGCGGCGCCTGCCCGCACGGCGGTGGCGCGTTCTCGGGCAAGGATCCGTCCAAGGTGGACCGTTCGGCTGCCTACATGGGCCGATACATTGCCAAGAACATCGTGGCTGCCGGCATTGCTCGCCAATGTCAGGTACAGGTGGCTTACGCCATCGGTATCGCCAAGCCGGTGTCGATCATGGTCGACACCTGGGACACGGGCAAAATCCCGAACGAGAAGATTGTCGAACTGATCCAGCGCCATTTTGATCTGCGTCCCAAGGGCATTGTGCAGACGCTGGACCTGCTGCGCCCGATCTACTCGAAGACTGCCGCTTACGGCCACTTTGGCCGCGAAGAGCCGGAATTCAGCTGGGAGGCTACCGACAAGGCCGAGGCGCTGCGCGCCGACGCCGGTCTGTAAGCAGCTGATTTGGCAGATGAACGCCCCGCCACAGCGGGGCGTTTTGTTTTAGAATGCGCACCTACCGGGGAGCGCTGCGAGGTCGTTCGATCCCAGGCCCGGTTATCTTCAAAACTGCGCTCACCTGACCAACCCCGTGCCGGGCACGGGATGCACAACAGGTGAGAACCGCATCCCGCTGGATTCATGCATCCAGATCCCGGCCACTTTGTTCACGTTTATAAGGACGAACACCGTGGCTGACTTCAAAGATTACGTCATTGCCGATCTCTCCCTGGCCGATTGGGGCCGCAAGGAGATCAAGATTGCCGAAACCGAAATGCCGGGCCTGATGGCCATCCGCGAAGAATTCGCGGCCAGCCAGCCGCTGCGTGGCGCGCGCATCACCGGTTCGCTGCACATGACCATCCAGACCGCCGTGCTGATCGAGACGCTGCAAGCACTCGGCGCGCAGGTGCGCTGGGCTTCGTGCAACATCTTCTCGACGCAGGATCACGCCGCTGCCGCTATTGCCGCTGCCGGCACGCCCGTGTTCGCCGTCAAGGGCGAATCGCTGGCTGACTACTGGGAATACACGCACCGCATCTTCGAATGGGCCGATGGCGGCTACAGCAACATGATTCTGGATGACGGCGGCGATGCCACCGTGCTGCTGCATCTGGGTGCTCGCGCCGAGCAGGATCTGGCTGTACTGAACCACCCGACCAGCGAAGAGGAAACCATCCTGTTCGCTTCCATCAAGGCCAAGCTGGCCGTGGACAAGACCTGGTACTCGACGCGTCTGGCCCATATCAAGGGCGTGACCGAAGAAACCACCACCGGCGTGCATCGCCTGTACCAGATGCACCAGCGTGGCGACCTCAAGTTCCCCGCCATCAACGTCAACGACTCGGTCACCAAGTCCAAGTTCGACAACCTGTACGGCTGCCGCGAATCGCTGGTCGATGGCATCAAGCGCGCGACCGACGTGATGATCGCCGGCAAGGTGGCCGTGGTCGCCGGCTATGGCGATGTGGGCAAGGGCTCGGCACAGGCACTGCGCGCGCTGTCGGCGCAGGTCTGGGTGACCGAAATCGACCCGATCTGCGCATTGCAAGCCGCGATGGAAGGCTACCGCGTGGTGACCATGGATTACGCGGCCGACAAGGCTGATATCTTCGTCACCGCCACCGGCAACTACCACATCATCACCCATGACCACATGGCCAAGATGAAAGACCAGGCCATCGTCTGCAATATCGGTCACTTCGATAACGAGATCGAAGTCGCCGCGCTGGAGAAGTACCAGTGGGAAGAGATCAAGCCGCAGGTTGACCATGTGATCTTCCCGGACGGCAAGCGCATCATCCTGCTGGCCAAGGGCCGTCTGGTGAACCTGGGTTGCGCCACGGGCCACCCGAGCTACGTGATGTCGTCCTCGTTCGCTAACCAGACCATCGCCCAGATCGAGCTGTTCACGCGTACGGCCGATTACCCGATCGGTGTGTACACGCTGCCCAAGCATCTGGACGAAAAGGTTGCCCGCCTGCAGCTCAAAAAGCTCAACGTGCAGCTGACCGAGCTGACCGATGCGCAAGCGGCGTATATCGGCGTGCAGAAGCAAGGCCCGTACAAGCCGGATCACTATCGCTACTAAGCCGTACGGCAACGCCCCGCGCCCTGCGGGGCGTTGCCTATACCGGATGCAAATCGATGAGTCTCAGCCTGCATACCGACCGACTCGATCTGGTGCCGCCCACCGAATCGCACACCGATGCCTATCTGGCGCTGTATGGCGACGAAGCGGCCACGCATTTCATTCCGCACACGCGTGTCGCCACCCGCACGGCGGCCTGGTTCAAAGTGGCCGCACACCTGGGCCACTGGCAGTTGCGGGGTTATGGCTTTTGGGTGGTGCAGCGGCGTGATACCGGCGAGGTCATCGGCAATCTGGGGCTGATGTACCCGGCGGAGAATCCGGCGCTGGAAATCGGCTGGCTGATTGCGCCCATGCACCAGGGCAAGGGCTATGCGCTTGAAGGAACGCGTGCTGCCTTGGCCCATGCGTTTGACGTAATCGGCGCCGACCGCGTCATCGCCCGCATCGACGCCGGCAATACGGCGTCGCAGACACTGGCCCGGCGGCTGCGCATGGTGCCCGATGCCGCCTTGTCCACCGAGTCGCTGGGCGTCTGGCAAGCCTTGCGATCTGCTTCATAAGTACATGCACGCAATTCATTAGCTGCCGTAAAGGGCAGTGTTAGCATTCATCGACCTACTGCACAGAGACTTCGCCGTGAACCCGACCTACAGCTTCGAATTCTTCCCGCCCAAGACCCCTGAGGGCATCGAG
The DNA here is from genome assembly GCF_027257935.1 of Chitinimonas sp. BJYL2. Lineage (NCBI taxonomy): Bacteria > Pseudomonadati > Pseudomonadota > Betaproteobacteria > Neisseriales > Chitinibacteraceae > Chitinimonas > Chitinimonas sp. BJYL2. Next base: position 1,209,491 of record NZ_JANZKW010000001.1, read on the forward strand.
AAGCTGCGCAATACGCGGCGTCAGCTGGCCCAGCTCAAGCCCGAGTTCTTCTCGGTGACGTTTGGTGCGGGCGGCACCACACAGCAGGGCACGCTCGATACCGTGCTGGAAATCCAGTCCGAAGGCTTCGAGGCTGCGCCGCATCTGAGCTGCGTGGGTTCCACCAAGGAAAACGTTGCAGCACTGCTCAATACTTACCGCGAGAACGGCATTCGCCGCATTGTCGCGCTGCGGGGCGATATCCCCAGCGGCATGGTCGAGTTCGGTGAATTCCGTTACGCCAACGAGTTGGTCGCCTTCATCCGCGAGCAGCATGGCGACTGGTTCCATATCGAGATCGCGGCCTACCCCGAGTACCACCCGCAGGCCCGCACGGCGCATGACGATATCGCCAACTTCGTGCGCAAGGCACAAGCCGGTGCCGATTCTGCGATGACCCAGTACTTCTTCAACCCCGATGCCTACTTTGCCTTTGTGGACGAAGTGCGCGCACGCGGGGTGGAGATTCCCATCGTGCCGGGCATCATGCCCATCAATAACTTCAGCCAGCTGGCGCGGTTTTCCGATACCTGCGGTGCGGAGATTCCGCGCTGGTTGCGGCTCAAGCTGCAAAGCTATGGCGATGACACCGCGTCCATCAAGGCGCTGGGCCTCGATGTGATCACCGATCTGTGCCGCAAGCTGCTCGATGGCGGCGCACCGGGGCTGCATTTCTATACCCTGAACTCGGCCGGTGCCGTCTCCACGATCTGGCAGCGCCTCGGGCTGTAAGGCGCTCGACGCGTAGGGCCGTGTAGGGTGCAATAAGCGCAGCGCATTGCACCAAGGGGCGGGGCACGGCATCGGTGCAATGCGGCCTCTGACCCTATTGACACCCTACGGCGTTCGCAGCTGAGCGTGCAGGAAAGCGTCACCGTTTGGCCGAGCAAGCATGCGCTTGGCCGGCTGCGGTATATAATTGCACGCTTATCCCAGATTTTGTCCCTATCTGATGCTCAAGTATCTCGGCCTCGACAGGCCGTTTTTATTGCTCGCGCGCAAGCTGCTGTTTACCGTGGTGCGCACACAGATGCTGTCCGAAACCCCGCAGGCGCTGGGGTTGGATCCGGACAAGCCGGTTTGCTACGTGCTGGCGCGGCGTTTTGTGAGCAATATCCTGGTGCTGGAGCGCGAAGTCATGGCCGCCGGCCTGCGCTCGCCGCTCGATGGCATTGCCGCCAATGGCATCCGCGAATCGCGCGCGTTTTTCTTCAGCCGCCGCAGTGAGCCCTGGTTCGGCCGCCGCAAAGATGTCGGCTATTCGCCACGGCTGGAACGGCTGACGCAGGCGGTGCGCAACCGACCCGATTTCGATGTGCAGATCGTGCCGGTCACGATCCTGTGGGGCCGCACGCCCGATAAGGAAAGCTCGATCTGGAAGGTGATCTTTTCCGAGAGCTGGTCGCCCCGTGGCGGCTTCCGCCAACTGTTCACCATCCTGTTGCATGGCCGCCAAACCCTGGTGCGCTTTGGCCAGCCGGTTTCGCTGCGCGAACTGGTCAGCGATGCCGAAGATCAGGAGCGTGCCCTTCGCAAGGTGGGCCGGGTATTGCGTGTGCACTTTCGCCAGCAACGCGAGATGGCGATTGGTCCCGATCTCTCGCACCGCCGCACCCAGGTCGATGGCCTGATCGAGACCGAGGCCGTACGCGGCGCCATTAGCGCACTCGCAGCCGAGAACGGCGGCGGTCCCAACGCGCTGCTCAAGGCCGAGGACAAGGCCCGTCGCTACGCCTGGGAAATTGCCGCCGACTACAGCTACCCGGTCGTGCGCGTGTTCCACCGCTTCCTGACCTGGCTGTGGACGCGCCTGTACGACGGCGTGGAACTGCACAATTTTGATACGGTGACCGGCGTCGCACCCGATCACGAAATCATCTACGTGCCCTGCCACCGCAGCCATATCGACTACCTGCTGCTCAGCTATATCGTGTTCCAGCAAGGTTTGATGATTCCGCATATCGCGGCGGGCGCTAACCTGAATTTGCCTGTGGTTGGCAGCATCCTGCGCCGTGGCGGTGCCTTCTTCCTGCGCCGCTCGTTCAAGGGCAACAAGCTCTACGCCGCCGTGTTCAACGAATACCTGCACATGGTGATCGCCAAGGGCTTCCCCATCGAGTACTTCGTCGAAGGCGGCCGCTCGCGCACTGGCCGCTTGCTGCAGCCGCGCCCCGGCATGCTGGCGATGACGCTGCAGAGTTATCTGCGGGATCGCAATCGACCCATTGTGTTCATCCCGGTCTATATCGGCTACGAGAAGCTGTTCGAGGGCAAGAGCTATATCGGCGAGCTGATGGGCAAGCCCAAGCAGAAGGAATCGTTGTTCAGCCTGCTGCTGACGGTGCGCGAGCTCAAGAAGAACTTCGGCAAGGTGCATGTGAACTTTGGCGAGCCCATCAAGCTCACGGATGCGCTGGCACAAACCCATCCTGGTTGGCGCGATGAACCGCCGCTCGACGAGACGCGCCCCGCCTGGTTTACCCAGTGCGTCAGTGGCGTGGGTGCGCAGATTGCCGATCGCATTAACAATGCCGCCGTGGTGAACCCGGTGAACCTGCTGAGTCTGGCGCTGCTGGCCACCCCGCGCCATGCGATGGATGAAGACCAGCTCGTCGCCCAGCTAGATGGCTATCGCCGCCTGCTGGAGGCGGTGCCCTACGATGCGCGAACCCGCCTGACCAGCATGGATGGCCGCGCCATCATCGAGCATTGCGAACGCCTGAGTCTGCTGCAACGCCATCCACATGCGCTGGGCGATGTGATGCACTTTCCGCAGGAAGAGGCCGTGTTGTGCAGCTATATGCGGAACAATGTGCTCCACTGCGTGGCGATTCCCTCGCTGATCGCCTGCTTGTTCACCCGCAATGCGCAGCTGAGCCGTGAACAGATCGGCAATCTGGCCAAGACCGTGTACCCCTTCCTGCGTGCCGAGCTGTGCCTGCGCTGGCAGCCCGAAGCGCTATGCGAGGCGCTGGATCGTTACCTGGCTGCGCTGGTGGAACTGGGCTGGCTCACGCAGAGCAGCGGCCGCGAAGGCATCTATCTGGCGCCCAACAATATCAGCGACGAATACATCCAGCTCACGCTGCTGGCACAAGCCGTACGCCCGGCGCTGGTACGTTACTTCATCTCGCTATCGATGCTGACCCAGCAGGGTAGCGGCGCGATCAGTGCCGACGAGCTTGAAGCCCTTTGTCACCTGCTGGCGCAGCGGATTTCCTTGTTGCGCGAATTCAGCGCCCCGGAATTTTTCGACCGCGCAATCTTCCGCACCTTTATCGGCACACTCAAACAGGCCGGCTTTGCCAGCGAGGACGATGCCGGCAAGCTGGTCTTCAACGGCGCCTTGCGCGCCGCAGCGGCTGAGTCGCGTTATGTGCTGTCGCCGGATGTACGCCAGAGCGTGCTGCATCTGACGCGGCTGGACCGCGGTACGGTCGAGCAGGCGCTGACGCGATTGGCGGCCAAAGGCAAGGTCTAAGACCGGAGCGCAGGCTGTAGGGATGTAGAGTGCATTAAGCGCAGCGCAATGCACCAAGCATCCGTGGGTGTAACGGTGCAATGTGTCTTTGGGCCTGATTGCACCCTATGTCAGAACCTAAGCCGTAGGGCGCCCTGAGCGTAGCGACTCGTGCTGTACGGAGGAGGGCTGATACCCACGGTGAGATTCAGCCTTCGGCGTCATGACGCCCTGCGCCCGGCCCGATCAGAACTTCTCGTGCGGCCCCAGAAAGCGCCATTGCCCCATGGGCAGATCCGATAAAGGTACCCGGCCGATGCGGATGCGCTTGAGGCCGATCACCTTGATGCCCACCAGCTCGCACATACGGCGAATCTGCCGTTTCTTGCCCTCACGCAGCACAAAACGGAGCTGATCCTCGTTCTGCCAGCTGACCTTGGCGGGCCGCAGTACCTTGCCATCCAGACTCAGGCCATGGTTCAGCAGCTTCAGGCCCTCGTCACTGAGTGTGCCTTCCACACGCACCAGATACTCCTTCTCGATCTTGCTATCGTCGCCAATCAGCGCCTTGGCTACACGGCCGTCCTGCGTCAGCACCAGCAGGCCCGTCGAGTCGATATCGAGGCGGCCGGCGGGCGCCAGGCCGTTGAGATGACGGCGGGTGAACTCGATACCCGAACGGTCACCCACATAGCGGTTTTCGGGACGCACCAACAAGGAGGCGGGCTTGAAGCCTTGCTCGGCCTGGCCGCTGACATAACCGATGGGCTTGTTGATCAGGATGGTCACGCGCTGCGTCTGCGCGGCTTCGGCGCGCTTGTCGAGCACGATCTTCTGATGCGGCAACACCCGGCTGCCGAGCACGTCGACGACGATGCCATCCACCGTTACCCAGCCTTGTTCAATGTATTCATCCGCCTCGCGGCGCGAACACAGGCCAAGTTCGGCCATGCGTTTGGATAGACGGACGGACTCTGGAACGTCGCTCATGGTCAGGATTCCGGTGCAAAACGGCATTCTAACGCCAGCCATCCCGGCTGCCAGATGAAGTTACGCGCGGCGACCCACAGTTAAGCGTGGGTTCACCCGCAAGCACGGTAAAATCCACCCATGACTGCAAGTGATGATCTGGACTACGCACGCCGCTTTGGTGGCGTGGCGCGACTCTATGGCGATGCCGCCCTGGCGCGGTTTCAAGCCGCGCGCGTTTGCGTGATCGGCATCGGCGGCGTGGGCAGCTGGGCGGTGGAGGCGCTGGCACGCAGTGCCATCGGCCAGCTCACTCTGATCGATATGGACCATATCGCGCCGTCCAATGTGAACCGCCAGTTGCATGCGCGCACCGATACGCTGGGCCAGGCCAAGACGGGTGCCATGCGCGACCGCATCCTCGCCATCAACCCGCGTGCGCAGGTGGCCGAGATTGACGACTTCCTCACCGAAGAAAACCTGCCCACGCTGATTGCGCCTGGGCGCTTTGATTACGTAGTCGACTGCATGGACCAGATGCGCGTCAAGGTCGCGCTGGTTGCGCACTGCCGCCGCCACAAGGTTCCACTGATCGTCTCCGGCGGTGCCGGTGGCCGTACCGATGCCACCCGCGTGGCGCTGGCCGACCTGGCGCTGACCAGCGGCGATGCATTGCTGGCCCGCGTGCGCGCCGAATTGCGCAAAAAGCATGGCTACGCGCGCGAAGGTAAAAAGTTCGGCATCGAAGCCATCTACTCCACCGAGCCCATTGTTCGCCCGCCGCAAAGCTGTGAGGCCGATGCCCCCGGCGGCGGCCTCAACTGCGCCGGTTATGGGTCGGCCGTGGCCGTGACCGCCAGTTTCGGCATGGCGATGGCGGGGCGTGTACTGAACCAGTTGGCGAAGCAGTTGGTCTGAACCGATGATGCCGGCATACTATGCACCGCCGATTTAACTGATTGATCGCACATGCTGTTTCGCCACCTGATCCCCACGTCTTTTGCTGCGCCTGCCACGGCGCTGATACTGGTGCTGCCTGCCGCGCATGCCGATATCTACAAGCATGTGGATGCAGAGGGCCGGGTCACTTACTCGAATATCCCGATCAAGGGCGCCAATAAGCTGGACCTGGGGCCTTCCCCCATGTCTGTTCCGGCGCCCCGCCCCCGTTCGGGTACCAGCAGCGGCGCCCCCCGCGCCAGTGCCACGCCGACACCCGGCTACTTCCCGCGTGTCGATAGCGCCACCCAGCGCCAGCGCGATATGACCAAGCTGCAAATCCTCCAGGACGAAATGAACGGCGAGCAGCGCCTGCTCGATGCCGCACGGCAGAAGTACGCCGCCAATCCGTCCGATCCCCGCCAGCGCGAGAACGTGCTCATGCACGAAAAGAACATCGAAGCGCTGCGCAAGGAAATGTCCCGCGTTCAATAAACGTGCATGCTCAGCACGCGCCCGGTTAATGCACTAAGATGGTGCATCAACGGCGTGCCGCACTGCGCCGAAACGGCGCGAACCCGTCCTGGCATTTTCAAGTCTTTGTTATTGCTGGGTAAAAATCGCGAACTTTTGCTGGCCTGCTCCTTGCTAAGGCCTGTCCTGATCCTGATTTTTACCTTGATATGTCACCTGCCAGTTTTACCGGACTCGATCTGCTGGAAACCGCCGTCATCGTGCTCGATGCGGCGCGTGTTGTCCGCCATCTGAATCCTGCCGCCGAGAACCTGTTCGAGCTGCCCGCGCGGGATGCGGTGGGTCGGCCGCTGTCGGCCTGCTTTGCCGAGCCCGGCGAGATCAATGCCGCGCTCGATGCCGCTGAGCGCCAGAACGCCAGCGTGACCGAGCATGATGTGGCGCTGGCCGTGCGCCTGGGCAGCATCATCCACGTGGGTTTCACGGTTCGCGAGGTGGAAGCGGCGGCGCTCACGGTGCTGGAATTCCGCCGTACCGATCAGCAGCGCCGCATTGCCAACGAAGAGCGGCTGGCCAAGCAGCAGCAGGCCAATCGCCAGCTGATCAGCAATCTGGCACACGAGATCAAGAACCCGCTCGGTGGTATCCGCGGCGCGGCGCAGCTATTGCGCAAGGAGCTCGACGACCCGGCGCTGTGCGAATACACGCAAGTGATCACCAGCGAGGCCGATCGCCTGCAAAGCCTGCTCGACCGCCTGCTGACGCCGCATCGCCTGCCGCAGCTCGGAGAGCTGAACATCCACGAAGTCCTTGAGCGCGTGCGCAGCGTGGTGCTGGCCGAGTTCCCCAATATGGCCGTGCGCCGCGATTACGACACCAGTGCGCCCGACCTGTACGGCGACAAGGAACAGCTGATCCAGACCGTGCTCAATATCGCCCGCAATGCCGCGCAAGCCATGCATGGCGTGGGCCAACTGGTGTTCAAGACGCGCGTGGCGCGCCAGGTCACGCTCAATCGTCAGCGCTTTCCGCTGGGGCTGACGCTGGACATCATCGACAACGGCCCCGGCGTGCCCGAGCACATCCGCGAAACGATTTTCTACCCGCTGGTCTCGGCCCGCCCCGGCGGCACCGGCATCGGCCTGCATCTGGCCCACACCTTTGTCCAGCAGCATGGCGGCACCATCGAGTTCGCAAGCGAACCGGGCCGCACCTGCTTCACCCTGACCTTGCCACTGAACGGCTACTCGCCGGTCAATGGCGGCAAATAGAACAGATCGCCTGCCCATGAAACCCGTCTGGATCATTGACGACGACCGCTCCATCCGCTGGGTGTTCGAAAAAGCCCTGGGACGCGAAGGCATCGCTTTCCGCAGCTTTGCCTCGGTAGCCGAAACGCTCGATGCCCTGCAGCGCGAAACACCGGCCGTGGTGGTCAGCGATATCCGCATGCCCGGCGAATCGGGCCTGGACCTGCTTGCCCAGATCAAGGAACGCCATCCGCGTTTGCCCGTGATCATCATGACCGCGCACTCCGATCTGGATTCGGCGGTGGCCGCATTCCAGGGTGGTGCGTTCGAGTACTTGCCCAAGCCGTTCGATGTGGACCACGCAGTCGAGCTGATCCGCCGTGCGCTCGACGAGAGCCTCAAGCAGGATGTCGAGGACGAGGTGCCCGAAGACGCCCCGGCGATCTTGGGTCAGGCACCGGCCATGCAGGAGGTGTTCCGCGCGATTGGCCGGCTGAGCCAGAGCGCTGCCACCGTCCTGATCACCGGCGAATCCGGCTCGGGCAAGGAGCTGGTGGCGCGTGCCTTGCATCGCCATAGCCCGCGGGCAGGTCGCCAGTTCGTGGCCATCAACACGGCCGCCATCCCCAAGGATCTGCTGGAGAGCGAGCTGTTCGGCCACGAACGCGGCGCGTTTACCGGCGCCCAGGCGCAGCGTACCGGTCGCTTCGAGCAGGCCGAGGGCGGCACGCTGTTTCTGGATGAAATCGGCGATATGCCGCCCGAGCTGCAAACCCGCCTGCTGCGCGTGCTCTCGGATGGCTTCTTCTACCGAGTGGGCGGCCATGCGCCGATCAAGGCCAATGTGCGCGTGATTGCGGCCACCCATCAGGCGCTGGAAGAACGCGTCAAGAACGGTCTATTCCGCGAAGACTTGTTCCACCGCCTCAATGTAATCCGCCTGCGTCTGCCCTCATTGCAGGAGCGACGCGAGGATATCCCGCTGCTGGCACGCCACTTCCTCGCCAAATCGGCGCGTGATCTGGGCGTAGAGGCCAAGCGGCTGACGGACGATGCCATGCGCGTGCTCACCGGCTTTGCCTTCCCCGGCAATGTGCGCCAGCTCGAAAACCTGTGCCACTGGATCACCGTGATGGCACCGGGCCAAGCCGTCGGCCCGGCCGATCTGCCGCCCGAACTCAAGCAGGAAGGCAGCAGCAGTGTCAGTGGCGATTGGGTGGAGCAGCTCGCGCAGGAAGCCGACCGCCGCCTGCGCCAGGGCGAGCGCGGCTTTATCGAGGCGCTGACCCACCAGTTTGAACGCACGCTGATCCTGCGTGCATTGGCGGCCACCGGCGGCAAGCGGATCGAGGCTGCCGAGCGGCTAGGTCTGGGCCGCAACACGCTGACACGCAAGATCCAGGAGCTGGATCTGGAGCGGGAAATTGGCGGCGAATAGATCGTAGTTATTGGTGGCAGGTAAAGCGGCAGGGCCGTATTGCCCGGTGGCGGCGTATCGTAAAAGCCCGTTCCGTTAGACGAGTGCTCATGCTGCCACCCGCACAACTTCGCTGGCATACCCTTGCCCACGCCGAGCCCGGCTCCCGTCTGATCATCACCGGTGCTGTGCATGGCATCGAAACCTGCGGCACCCGTGCAATCCAGCGGTTGCTGGCCGAGCTGGATCGCGGCGAGCTGGCCTTGTGCCGTGGCCAGCTCACTCTAGTGCCGGTTTGCAATCCGCTCGCCTATGCGCAGGGACGGCGGGAGGGCGAGGGCGACCTTAATCGCAAGATCGCCGTGCGTGATGCGCCCGCCAGCTTTGAAGAGCGCCTCGCCAACCAGCTTGCGCCGCTGCTGCTGGCGCACGATGTGCTGCTGGACCTGCACTCCTTCCAGAGCCCCGGCCAGCCCTTTGTGGTGCTGGGGCCCGATACCCCGTTTGTCCGCGCTGCGGATGAGGTGGCACTCGCCAGATATCTGGGCGTGAGCCGATTCGTGGAAGGCAGCCTCATCCGCACCGAGCGCGTAGTGCCGCCGCCCGGTGGTGCCAGCATGGCCAACTGGATGCGGGCGCATGGCAAATATGGCCTGACGCTCGAGTGCGGCCAGCATGCCGACCCGGCCGCGCCCGAGGTGGCGTATCGCGCCATCCGCCACACGCTCGCCTATCTGGGTCTGGTGGACGAGCCCGAGCCGGCTGCTGCCGAGGCGCCGCTCTCGGTACGCTTTCGTCAGACCATACTGCGGCGTAGCGAGGCAGACCAATTCAGCCGCGCCTGGCAGAGTTTCGATGCCGTGCAGGCCGGTGAGCTGATCGGCACCTTTGGCGATGGCAGCGTCTTGCGTGCGGAAGCCGATGGCTATCTGGTATTCCCCGATCCGCTGTGCAAGGTGGGTGCCGAATGGGTCTATCTGGCGGATGCTGGGACACGCTTCACCGATTGAGCAGGCTGGCTGCATGAGGGGAATTCATGTGCTTAGGCCGAATGGTCTCAAGGCGCACACCTGCTGCGTGCTAAAATTCCGCCGTTTCCCTCGCAATATCAGCCACTTGCCATGACCCAGCGCCGCACACAGATCGAAGCCCTGCTACAAGACCGCATCCTGATGCTCGATGGCGGCATGGGGACGATGATCCAGCGTCACAATCTGGGTGAGGCGGACTACCGTGGCGAGCGCTTCAAGGATTGGCCCAGCGACCTCAAGGGCAATAACGATCTGCTGGTGCTGACCCAGCCGGCCATCATCGGCGGCATCCATCAGGCCTATCTCGATGCCGGTGCCGACATCATCGAGACCAACAGCTTCAACGCCACCAGCATTGCCATGGCCGATTACGACATGCAATCGCTGGTGCACGAACTCAACGTGGCGGCCGCCAGGCTGGTCAAAGATCTGTGCGTCGCCCAGACGGCCAAAACCCCGAACAAGCCGCGCTTCTGCGCTGGCGTGCTCGGCCCCACCAACCGCACCTGCTCGATCAGCCCCGATGTGAATGACCCGGGCTATCGCAATGTGACCTTCGATCAGCTCGTCGAGAGCTATCTGGAAGCGATTGATGGCCTGGTTGTGGGTGGCGCCGACCTGCTGCTGGTCGAAACGATTTTCGACACGTTGAATGCCAAGGCCGCCGTTTTTGCGATCCACAAGTATTTCGACGAACGCCCGGACATTGAGCGCTTGCCCATCATGGTGTCAGGCACGATTACCGATCAGTCCGGCCGCACGCTGACGGGTCAGACGACCGAGGCTTTCTACAACTCGTTGCGCCATGCCGATGCTGTCAGCTACGGTCTCAACTGCGCGCTGGGGCCGGATTTGCTGCGCCCTTATGTGGAAGAGATGGCGCGGGTTTCCGAATCGTTTGTGTCGGTGCACGCGAATGCCGGTCTGCCTAATGCGTTTGGCGGCTACGACCTCACGCCCGAGGTCATGGCCGTGCAGGTGCGCGAATGGGCCGAGTCGGGCTTGGTGAATATCGTCGGCGGCTGTTGTGGCACCACGCCCGACCATATCGCCGCCATGGCACAGGCGCTGGCGGGTCTGAAGCCACGCGCGCTGCCCCAAATCGAGGCCAAACAGCGCCTGTCGGGCCTTGAGCCGTTCAATATCGGCGATGGCGATCTGTTCGTGAACGTGGGTGAACGCACCAATGTGACCGGCTCGCGCGCGTTTGCCAAGCTGATCCTGGCCGGCGATTACCCGGCCGCGCTCGAGGTGGCCCGCCAGCAGGTGGTAGCCGGCGCACAGGTCATCGACGTGAACATGGACGAGGGCATGCTCGATGCCGAAAAGGCCATGGTCACCTTCCTGAACCTGATCGCCTCCGAGCCCGATATCTCGCGCGTGCCGGTGATGATCGACTCGTCCAAATGGAGCGTGATCGAGGCCGGCCTCAAGTGCGTGCAGGGCAAGTGCATCGTCAATTCGATCTCGATGAAGGAAGGCGTGGCCGAGTTCATCAAGCACGCCCGTCTGTGCAAGCGCTATGGCGCGGCTGTGATCGTAATGGCGTTTGACGAGGTCGGCCAGGCCGATACCTACGCGCGCAAGATCGAGATCTGCGAGAAGAGTTACCGGATTCTGGTCGATGAGGTCGGCTTTGACCCGGCCGACATCATCTTCGACCCGAACATCTTTGCCGTGGCCACCGGTATTGAAGAACACGCGCGCTATGGTCTGGATTTCATCGAAGCCACAGGCTGGATCAAACAGCATCTGCCACACGCGAAGATTTCAGGCGGTGTGTCGAACGTGAGCTTCAGCTTCCGCGGCAACAACAAGGTGCGCGAGGCGATCCACGCCGTGTTCCTGTATCACGCGATCCAGCGCGGCATGACCATGGGCATCGTCAATGCCGGCGCGCTGGAGGTGTATGAAGAAGTCGAACCCGAGCTGCGCAATGCGATCGAGGATGTGGTGCTCAACCGGGCGCGCGCCGATGGTGCCGACACCACCGAACACCTGATCGCGCTGGCCGAGCGCTTCAAAGGCGACGCCAACGCTGCCAAGGGTGAAGACCTGAGCTGGCGCAACGGCAGCCTGCAGGAGCGCATCACCCATGCGCTGGTCAAGGGCATTACCACCTATATCGTTGAGGACACCGAAGAAGCCCGCCAGAGCCTGCCGCGCCCGATCAATGTGATCGAAGGCCCGCTGATGAACGGCATGAACCACGTAGGCGACCTGTTCGGCTCGGGCAAGATGTTCCTGCCGCAGGTGGTCAAGTCGGCACGTGTCATGAAGGCCGCTGTGGCCTATCTGGAGCCGTTCATCGAGGAAGAAAAGGTACGGCTGGGCATTGCCGACGCCAAAGCCAAAGGCAAGATCGTGATGGCGACGGTGAAGGGCGATGTGCACGATATCGGCAAGAACATCGTCGGCGTGGTGCTGCGCTGTAACAACTACGAGGTCATCGACCTGGGCGTGATGGTGCCCGCGCAGAAGATTCTGGATACCGCACGTGAAGTCGGCGCGGACATCATCGGCCTCAGCGGCCTGATCACCCCGTCGCTCGAAGAAATGGCCCATGTGGCCAAGGAAATGCAGCGCCAAGGGTTCACGATTCCGCTGCTGATCGGCGGTGCCACCACGTCCAAGGTGCACACGGCCGTGAAGATTGCGCCCAATTACGATCAGCCCGTGATCTACGTGCCCGATGCCTCGCGCGCGGTGGGCGTGTGCTCGAACCTGCTTTCCGAAGACCTGCGTGCCGACTATGTGGCCGGCATCGCCAGCGAATACGAGAACATCCGCACCATCCACGCCAATCGGGGCAAGCTCGATCTGCTCAAGATCGCCGACGCGCGCGCCAATGCCTTCAAACCCGACTGGGCCGGCTACACGCCGCCCAAGCCCAAGCAGCTGGGGGTGATCCGTTTCGAGCAGTATCCGCTGGCCGAGATTGTCGAGTACATCGACTGGAGCCCGTTCTTCAACGCCTGGGAGCTGTTCGGCAAGTACCCGAAGATTCTGCAGGACGAGGTGGTGGGCGAGTCGGCGCGTGCGTTGTTTGCCGATGGCCAGGCCATGCTCAAGCAGATGGTGGCCGAGAACTGGGTGCAGGCCAATGGGGTGATCGGCCTGTTCCCGGCCGCTAGCGTAGGCGACGACATCGAGCTATACGACCCGGTTTCGGGCAACAAGCTGATGGCCATGCACTGCCTGCGCCAGCAGAACCGCAAGGCCGAGGGCAAGCCCAACTGGAGTCTGGCCGATTTCGTCGCGCCAAAAGACAGCGGCAAGAACGATTACGTGGGTTTGTTTGCCGTCACTGCCGGCTTGAACGTGGACCCGCATGTCGCGCGCTTCGAAGCCGCCAATGACGATTACAACGCCATCATGGTCAAGGCGCTGGCTGATCGCCTTGCCGAAGCCTTTGCCGAGCTGATGCACGCCAAGGTGCGCCGCGAGCTCTGGGCTTATGCCCACGAAACCGGCCTGAATGTGGATGACCTGACCGAGGAGCGCTACCGCGGCATCCGCCCGGCACCGGGCTATCCGGCCTGCCCGGATCACACCACCAAGACCGATCTGTTCCGCGTGCTCGATGCCGAATCGATCGGCATGCAGCTGACCGAAGGCTATGCCATGCTGCCCACGGCGGCGGTCAGCGGTCTGTACTTCAGCCATCCCGATGCGCAGTACTTTGCGGTGGGCAAGCTCGACAAGGATCAGGTCGAAGACTACGCAGTGCGGCGTGGCGTGAGTGTGCAGCAGGCCGAGCGCGATCTGGCGCCTAACTTGGCGTACAACGCCTGAGTGCAGGAAAAAGGGGCGCTGGATGCGCCCCTTTTTTCATCGCCTTATTTCAGGGAAACGTACTCTTCCTTGATGGCTTCCACCCCGGTGTGGGGTGAGGGCAGCATCAGGCGGATTTCCTTGAAGACGCTGCCATCAATCTCGAAACGGTAGCCATCAATCAATTCAGCCTTGTCGCCATGGCGGCTGACGATACGGTAGTTGCCACGCGGCAGGATGGCGGGCACACGCCAGGCAAAGGTGCCTGGGCTGATGCCGGGACCATCGTGGAAAAGTGGATGGGTCTGTTTTTCCCAGCCTTCCAGCAAGGTGGGCTGCTGGTTGGCGTCGGCTGCGTGAGCGGAGATAGCCGCGATACCCAGCAGGCTGGCGTACAGCAGTGCACGAATGGGTGGGTTTGCGATCATGAGATGCCTCCCTGTCTGATGAGGTTGCAAATGGCCGGACATGCCCACAGGCTGTGCCGGCGCTTACCCTTCTGATACGGCCACGCGTAAAAAGTGCCCGAGTCGTGTCAGTCCATGCACGGCCCGTCAGACTCGCCGATCTGCAGGGCGGGCTGGCTGAGCATTTGCAAATCTTCGAGCGGATGGTTGCCTTCCATCACCATGCGGATCAGTCGGGCCATGTGCTGGCCGGCATTCTGCTGTGTAGGCTGGATGACCGAGGTGATGTTCACCCCGGCAAGCAGGGTGTCGGGCGGGCTGCCGTCGTAAATGATGATGGACAGCTCACGTCCGAGGCTCACGCCGCGGTCCAGCAAGGCCCTTACAGCGCCTTCGCCGGCCAGGTTGTTGTCCACGATCAGCGCTGTGGGGCGATCGGCTTCGTCGAGCATCGCCAGCATCGTGGCGTAGCCGCTATTGCGCGACAGGCCGGCCGGACGCAGCCAGTGCTCGTTCGGGGTGATGCCGGCCTGCTCCAGCCCATGCAGAAAACCCATGCGGCGCTGGTAGGCAAAGTTGTAGTGCTGGGCGGCATAGAGGTAGCCGATGCGCTTGTGGCCCAGGCTCACCAGTCGCTCCACGGCCAGACGCGCGCCGGCTTCGTTATCAAAGTCGAACCAAGGGTAGCGCGCGCAATCGTCGCTACGGCCGTAGGCCAGAAAAGGCACGCCTTCATCAAGCAGGTATTCGATGCGCTCATCCTGCCGCTTGGTGCGCGCCACGATAAAGCCATCCACCCGCTTACCATGCACGAGGCGCTCATAGGTATCGAGCTCGCCCTTGTGGGTAGCCGAGGCAATCAGCAAGTCCATCTGCTTGGGCGCCAGCCCCTCGGTCAGCCCCGCCACCACATCCAGAAAACGCGGGTCGGCCACGTCGCCGTCTTCCAGCGGGTGAACAATGCCGATGGCGTTGGCGCGTCCCAGCGCCAGGCTGCGGGCAATCGGGTTGGGTTGGTAGCCAAGCTCCTTGGCTGCCTCGGCTACGCGCTGGCGGGTTTTTTCGCTGACGTCGGAATACCCGTTCAGCGCCCGGCTGACGGTAGTCATGGAGAGGTTGAGGCTGGCAGCCAGTGCTTTGAGATCCATCGTGGCTCAAGTCTTACGGAGGAATTGGGGCAGGTTCCAGGCGGCCAAGGCAAAAAAATTGGCGCGGGCCAGCCTTGCTGAGGGGCTAGCATACCGCGCCAGAGAGGAGTGAACGATAGGTGCAACGCTAAGGGTTGCGACCCGAGATCTCTCGATGCCTTGCATCGTTGCCTTGCCGTGGGTGAGTTGCGTTGACGTGCCATCATACCCAAAGCGGTTTGGATAGTAACCAAAACGCTTTGGTAAGTAAACTACGTTGCGTCGCTGCCATCGCGCAGCGGTCCGCCCTGCCGCGTACGAGCCAAGAAAAAACCCGCAACAGCAAGATTGTTGCGGGTTTCGGGCTGCATATCCTGCTCGCCAGGCGAGCCGGAAATTACAGCGAGTAGTACATGTCGAACTCGACCGGGTGGGTCGTCATGCGGATCTTGTTCACATCGTTCATCTTCAGTTCGATGTAGGAATCAATCCACTCGTTGGTGAACACGCCACCGCGAACCAGGAACTCGCGATCCTTGTCGAGTGCGTCCAGCGCTTCGTCGAGCGAGGCGCACACGGTCGGGATCAGCTTGTCTTCTTCCGGCGGCAGGTCGTACAGGTTCTTGTCGGCCGGATCGCCGGGGTGGATCTTGTTCTGCACGCCATCCAGGCCGGCCATCAGCAGGGCCGAGAATGCCAGGTACGGGTTGGCCAATGGATCCGGGAAGCGGGCTTCGATACGGCGGCCCTTGTCGGATGCCACGTGCGGAATACGGATCGAGGCCGAACGGTTGCGGGCCGAGTAAGCCAGCTTCACCGGGGCTTCGTAGTGCGGCACGAGGCGCTTGTACGAGTTGGTGCCCGGGTTGGTGATGGCGTTCAGTGCCTTGGCGTGCTTGATGATGCCGCCGATGTAGTACAGGGCGAACTCGCTCAGGCCGGCGTAACCGGTACCGGCAAACAGGTTCTTGCCATCCTTCCAGACCGACTGGTGCACGTGCATGCCGGAGCCGTTGTCGCCAACGATGGGCTTGGGCATGAAGGTGGCGGTCTTGCCGTACTGGTGGGCTACGTTGTGCACCACGTACTTGAGGATCTGGGTCCAGTCGGCGCGCTGAACCAGCGTGCTGAACTTGGTGCCGATTTCGTTCTGGCCGGCGTTGGCGACTTCGTGGTGGAACACTTCGACGGGCACGCCGAGTTCTTCCAGGGCGATGACCATGGCGGCGCGGATGTCTTGGTGGCTATCGACCGGGGGAACCGGGAAGTAGCCGCCCTTCACGCGCGGACGGTGGCCGTGGTTGCCGCCATCGGTGGCGTCGTTGCTGGCCCAGGCACCCTCGTCCGAGGTGATCTTCAGGAAGCAGCCGGTCATGTCGACGTTCCACTGCACGCCGTCGAAGATGAAGAATTCGGGTTCCGGACCGAAGTAGGCGGTGTCGCCCAGGCCCGATGCCTTCAGATAGGCTTCAGCGCGCTTGGCGATGGAGCGGGGGTCGCGGTCGTAGCCCTTACCCGTGTCGGGTTCGATCACGTCACAGGTCAGGAACACGGTCGGCTCGTCAAAGAACGGGTCGATATTGGCGGTGGACGGATCCGGCATCAGCAACATGTCGGAAGCCTGGATACCCTTCCAGCCGGTGATCGAGGAGCCATCAAAGGCGTGGCCGCGTTCGAACCATTCCTCATCGACCACGTGCGAAGGCACGGTCACGTGCTGTTCCTTGCCGATGGTGTCGGTGAAACGCAGGTCGACAAAGCGGATATCGTTTTCTTGGATGAGCTTGAGTACGTCGGCGACCGCCATTTTGCATAACTCCTGAAGATGATGAAGTGCCGGCGTGGGGTACACCAGCGGGCTGGGATTGTAAGCTTGTCCGGGTGGCTAGTCGCCAGCCGGAACAGAGTCGGGCCAACAAAAAGCAGAAACCATGCCACTCGCTATCCACTGCATTCATGCGCCATCTATGGGCATGGCCAAGGCATTTTCGCACCGAAATGGTGCTTGATTATGGTGCGCGCACCGATATTGTGCGAACCCGCCGACGGGCGTGATCTTTGCCATAATCCAGTCTGAACATGACACGTTGTTTGCGGAGACCTAGCCCATGAGCCTGACCAACGAAATCCTCCAGCGCGCGCGCGCGCGCGCCGAGCAACTGGGGCTGGCGTACTCCGGCGCGCTGACGCCAGAGGAGGCGCATACCCTCCGCGCTACCCTGCCCAATGCCAAGCTGATCGATGTACGCACGGCGGCCGAGTGGCAGTTTGTCGGCGCGCCGCCCGATGCGGTCAAGATCGAGTGGAAGTCCTGGCCCACCATGGGCGTGAATCCCCATTTCCTGGAGCAGCTACGCCATCAGGTCGATAGCGAAGATGTGCTGATGTTCCTGTGCCGCACTGGCGGCCGCTCGCACGAAGCCGCAGTACTGGCGGCCGACCATGGCTTTGCCGAGTGCTACAACGTGCTCGAAGGCTTTGAGGGTGATCGCAACGAGGCTGGGCAACGCGGTCAGAGCAACGGCTGGAAGGGGCGTGGCTTGCCTTGGTCGCAGGGTTGATCTGCGCCGTTGCTGCACTGTATTCCGCTTTGCACGTCGCCAGATTGGATTGGCGGCGTAGCAGCGTCTGTTTTTTCCTTTGAATGATGGATCCCGCTCTTCATGACTGACCGTTACGCCGTTGTCGGCCACCCCGTGGCTCACAGCAAGTCGCCCGCCATTCACGCTGCCTTTGCCCGCCAGACCGGCGAAAAGATCGACTACACCACCCTCGAAGCGCCCCTTGATGGGTTTGTCGATACGGTGGCGATGTTTCTGGCTATGGGGGGTGCGGGCTGCAATGTGACCGTGCCGTTCAAGGAAGCGGCGTATGAGTTTGCCAACCAGCTGACCGAGCGTGCCGAACAGGCCGGTGCGGTGAATACGCTGTGGCTGGATGATGATGGCGTGGTGGGTGACAACACCGATGGCGCCGGGCTGGTGCGCGACCTGCGGCGCCATACCGTGCTGGCGGGCAAGCGCATTCTGTTGCTGGGCGCAGGCGGTGCGGCGCGAGGGGTGATCGGCCCGCTGCTGGCCGAGCGGCCGACCGCGCTGGTGATCGCCAACCGCAGTCAGGATAAGGCCGATGCGCTGGCGGCACACTTTGCAGATATCGGGCCGATCAGTGCGGCGCGTTATGACGCGTTGGCCGGGCAGGTGTTCGATATCGTCATCAATGCCACATCGGCCAGTCTGGCGGGCGAACCGCTGCCGGTGCCCGATACGCTCTGGCATGAGGGCGTGCTGGCTTACGACATGATGTATGGCAAGGAAGAAACGCCCTTCCTGAAGCAGGCGGCCGCGGCATCACAGCGGCTCGACGGCCTGGGCATGCTGGTCGAGCAAGCCGCGGAGGCGTTCTTTGTGTGGCGCGGTGTGCGGCCAGATACCGCGCCGGTACTCGCTTTGCTACGCGAGCAGTTGCAGGGCTGAGTCATATCAGCCCTGCGCTTGTCTACGGATCAATACGCCGGCAGCTCGCAGCCAAATGCAGTGCGATAGGCGGTGGCGAGGCTGTCGCGGTCGAAGTGATGGTTCTGGCCGCCGCGATGGGCGATCTTGAGGGCTCCCAGCAGGGAGGCAAGGCGACCTGTGCTTTCCCAGTCCCACCCCTTTTCAATGCCGAACAGCAGGCCGGCGCGATAGGCGTCACCGCAGCCCGTCGGGTCCAGCACTTCCGTCGCCTTGGCAGTGGGGATGAGGATTTCCTTGCCGTCGGCATGCATCGTCGAGCCTTCGGCGCCACGCGTCACGACCAGCATCTTCACCATCGCTGCCAGATCGGCAATTGACTTGCCGGTGCGCTCTTCCATCAGCGCGGCTTCGTAGTCGTTGAGTGCCACATAATCGGCTGCCTGCACGCAGGCTAGCAGTTCGGCGCCGCTGAACAGCGGCATGGCCTGACCCGGATCGAAAATGAAGGGGATCTTGGCGGCGGTCAGTTCGGCAACGCGTGCCAGCATGCCTTCACGACCATCCGGGCCGACGACCGCGAGGGTGATGCCGGGGACGTGGTCGAAATGGTTCTCGTGCGAGAGCGACATCGCCCCCGGATGGAAGGCAGTGATCTGGTTATCGTCCAGATCAGTGGTGATGAAGCACTGGGGTGTGTAGTGGTCCGGCAGGGTGCGGATGCATTCCTGGCGGATCTGCAGCTCGTCCAGACGCTTGGCGTAAGGCGTGAAGTCCTGCCCCACGGTGGCCATGGGTAGCGGATCGCCGCCCAGCAATTTGAGGTTGTAAGCGATATTGCCCGCGCAGCCGCCGAATTCGCGGCGCATCTGCGGAACCAGGAACGACACCGACAGCATATGCACCTTGTCGGGCAGGATGTGGTGCTTGAAACGGTCCGGGAAGACCATGATGGTGTCGTAAGCGACCGAACCGCAAATCAGCGTGGGCATTGCACAAAATCCGTTATTTCAGGTTAACCGGTCGATTTTACCGGGTTGGAGGCCTGCCGCGCAGCCCTTGTGTCGATTGGGCAGCAAGCAGTGTGGTACGGGTAGGCGCAGGACACAGTCGCATTCTGCCCACAGCGCGGCCTGTGGCTTGTTCCCCCGTGCGTTATTGGTCGCGACGATCTAAGCTAGCGGCTGATCAAGCGGCTGGGAGCTGAGGATGTTGCTGGGTACCGAGCGTTTTCCCATGCGCTGGGGCGATATGGACGCGCTGGGACATCTGAACAACACGCTGTACTTCCGCTTCTGCGAAGAAACCCGGGTGCGCTGGCTGGATGCGCGTGGTTGGCGGGTTGATACCGCTGCCGGTGCCGGGCCGATTCTGGCCGCCACCAGTTGCCAGTTCCGCGTACCCCTGGTGTATCCCTGCGATATCCGCATCGAGACCTCGGTTGCCCGAATCGGCAACAGCAGCTTTACCCTGCGCCACCGTATCTGCCGTGATGATCAACCCGACATCACCGCGGCGGAGGCCGAGGCGGTGATCGTGTGGTGCGATTATGCGAGCGGCAGCTCGCTCCCCCTGCCCGACGCGCTGCGTCAGCAACTGGAGGTAAACCCTGCATGAAGACCGCGTTCAAGGTGCGCGATGCACGCCCGGGCGATGCGCCCGCTATCTACGAGCTGGTGCGCGAGCTGGCGGCCTACGAAAAGCTCACCCATGTATGCACGGGTACGCCTGAGCAACTGCATGAGCATCTTTGGGGGCCACGGCCTTATATCGAGGCCTTGCTGGCCGAGGTAGAGCGGGGCGGGCGTATGCATGCCGTGGGTTTTGCCCTTTATTTCCACAACTATTCCACCTTTCTGGCGCAGCCGGGCTTGTATCTGGAAGACCTGTTCGTGCTGCCCGAATATCGCCGCAACGGTATCGGCGAGGCCCTGTTCCGCGAAGTGGCGCATCGTGCGGTCGAGCGTGGCTGCGGTCGTTTCGAGTGGGCGGTGCTCGACTGGAACACCCCTGCGCTCGATTTCTACCGCAATCTCGGCGCAACCATCATGCCCGAGTGGCGTATCTGCCGCGCCACCGGCAGCACGCTCAGGGCCATGGCGGCGGGCGGCACATCAGCCTGAGCCGCAGCCTGTCATCGTTTTTCCGGGGGTTGGTCGCATCCGGCGCGGAGAGCAGCGCGCTGCGTACTATCCTCGGCTTTGTCCTGTTTACCCCGTCACCCCTGCATGCCAAAAAGCCCCATGAGGGCAACAAGAAGGAGATTCCATGCGCTTCACCACGCTGAGCCTCGTGCTCGCCACTTCCTTGGGCTTTGCCCTGCCGCTGCACGCCGCCGAATCGGCAGTGCAAGACCCGCGACCCGCACAGCTGCTTGCTGGCGCCAAGGCAAGCAAGTTCACCGCCGTTGAGGGGATTACCGAGTACCGGCTCGCCAACGGCCTGCGCGTCTTGCTGTTCCCTGATGCCTCCAAGCCTACGACCACGGTCAACGTGACCTATATGGTTGGGAGCCGTCACGAGAATTACGGCGAAACCGGCATGGCCCACTTGCTGGAGCATCTGGTGTTCAAGGGGACGCCCAGCCTGCCGGGCAAGACCATCGTCGAAGAGTTCGCCAAGCGTGGCATGCGCTTCAATGGCACCACCTTCTACGACCGCACCAATTACTTTGAAACCTTCGCCGCCAGCGACGACAACCTCGACTGGGCGCTCAAGATGGAAGCGGACCGCATGGTCAACAGCTACATCGCCAAGTCCGATCTGGAAAGCGAATTCACCGTGGTGCGCAACGAGATGGAGTCGGGCGAGAACAACCCCGGCCGCAATCTGTGGGAGCGCATGACCGCCACGGCCTACCAGTGGCACAACTACGGCAAGTCCACCATCGGCGCACGGACCGATGTGGAGAACGTCAAGATCGAGAATCTGCAAGCCTTCTATCGCACCTACTACCAGCCTGATAACGCCACCCTGATCGTGACCGGCAAGTTCGATGAGGCCAAGACACTCGCGCGCATCGAGCAATACTTCGGCGCCATTCCCAAGGCGACGCGCGCCCTCCCGCAGCTCTACACCAAGGATCCGGTACAGGATGGCGCACGTGAAGTCAGCGTGGTGCGTGTGGGCGATACCCAGCTGATCGGTGCCATCTACCACATCGCACCGGGCGCACATGTCGACGCCGCGCACGCCGAGCTGCTGGCCTTCATCCTCGGCGACACGCCGACGGGTCGCCTGCACAAGGCGCTGGTCGAGAAGAAGAAAGTGGCTGGCATTGAAGCCGAATCCATGGGTCTGCACGACCCCGGCTATATTCTGTTCTTCGCTAATCTCAACAAGAGCCAGTCGCGCGACGAAGCCAAAAAGGCCATGTTGCAGGTGATTGAAGGCGTGAAGAAACAGCCGATCACCGAAGAAGAACTCAAGCGCGCCAAGACTGCCATCCTCAACAATTTCGAGAAGACGCTGTCTGATCCGGTTGCTGCGGGTATTAGCCTGTCTGAATCGGTGGCCAACGGTGACTGGCGCCTGTTCTTCCTCACGCGCGATCGCATCGAGTCCGCCACCGTGGCCGATGTGCAGAAGGTGGCCGAAAACTACCTGATCGAGAACAACCGCACCTTCGGCCAGTTCATTCCGGCCGACAAACCCGTGCGCGCCAACATGCCGGCCGCGCCGGAACTCGGCAAGCTGCTGGCCGATTACAAGGGCAAAGCGGCCGTGGCCGCTGGTGAAGCCTTTGACCCCAGCCCCGCCAACATCGACAAGCGCACCGTGCGCCTGACACTCGCCAACGGCGCCAAGGTAGCCCTGCTACCCAAGGTGACGCGCGGCAATACCGTCAACGGCCAGATCGTGTTGCGCATGGGCGACGAGAACAGCCTGTTCGGCAAGCGCGAAACCGCGCAGCTGGTTGCCGGCATGCTGACCCGCGGTGCCGGCAAGCTTAACCGCCAGCAGATCTCCGACCGCCTTGATGAGCTCAAGGCCAAGCTCTCGGTGGGCACGGCCGATGGCAATACCGTGTCGGTGAGCTTTGAGACCAAGCGCGACAAGCTGGCCGAGACGCTGGCGCTGATCCGCGATGTGCTGCGCGCGCCCACCTTCCCCGAAGCTGAACTGGAACAGTTCCGTACCGAATGGGTGACCGGCGTGGAAGAGCGTCGTCGTCAGCCCGATGCCATCGCCCAGAACGAACTGACACGTCACGACAACCCGTACAAGAAGGGTGATGTGCGCTACGCCGGTACGTTTGAGGAGCAGATTGCTGCCGTCAAGGCGGTCAAACTGGCTGATCTGAAGGCGTTCCATCAGCAGTTCTACGGCGCAGGCAATGCGCAGGTATCGCTGGTGGGCGATTTCGACCAGAAGGCCGTGGAAGCCCAGCTCAAGACGGTGCTCGGCGACTGGAACAGCAAGGCCAAGTATGCCCGCGTCGCCAACCCGTTCCGCGCCAGCAAGGCCGCAACGCTGAGCTTCGAGACACCCGACAAGGCCAACGCGTTCTACATCTCCGGCATTGCACTGCCGGTGAAGGACGATGCCCCCGAAGCGCAGGCGCTGCAGGTTGCCAACCGCGTACTCGGTGGTGGCGGTCTCAAGAGCCGGATCGCGGACCGTCTACGCCAGAAGGACGGTATCAGCTACGGTGCGGGTTCGTTCATGCAACTCAGTTCGTACGAGTCCACGGGCGCGCTGGGCATGTTCGCCATTTACGCCCCGCAGAACCTCGCCAAGCTCAAGCAGGGTGTCAGCGAAGAAGTGGCGCGCCTGATCAAGGACGGCATCACCGAGCAGGAACTGGCCGATGCCAAGAGCGGCATCCTGCAAGGCCTGCTGATCAGCCGTACCCAGGACGGATCACTGGCCAGCGCCTTGGCCACCCAGCTGAATCTCGGCCGGACCATGCAGTTCGTGGCGGACAATGAGGCCAAGCTCAAGGCGGTGACGGTGGCCGATGTGAACGCGGTGATCCAGAAGTATCTGGACCCGTCCAAGCTGGTTCAGGTGTATGCCGGCGACTTCGCCAACGCCGCCAAGAAGGCGGAAGCTGCTGCCGCACAAGCCAAGTAAGCTGCTTTGGCCAGCCTGCTAGGGCTGGCATGAAAACGCCCGGCGATGGCCGGGCGTTTTTTTGGTCCGAACGGTGATGGATCAAGCTGCGTGGCCTGGCTCCGGTGCGGGAAAACCCGCCTCGTCTAGCACACTCGGCAGCAGCGCTTCCCAGCGCTGGAAGCTATGGTCACCGCCTTCGTAAATGCTCTGGCGGCAGCCAGCGTAATAATCCACCGCTTCACGGTAGTTGAGCACTTCGTCGGCTGTTTCAGCCAGCAGCCAGTAGCGGTCGGGATGAATCTGCGCCGGTTCGAGGGCACGCAGCTGATCCATATGCCCAGCGGTGACGACAAAGCGCTCGCCGGTATACAGGTTCTCATGCTCACCCAGCAGATTGGCCAGATGCTGGTAGGGGCGCACTGCCGGATTGACCAGCACGGCGCGGCACGCGACCTTTTCTGCTAGCCATGTCGCGAAGAAGCCGCCGAGCGAGCTGCCGACCACAGTCAGACCCGCCGGATCAAGGCGGGTAAGCAGCTCATCAAGCAGGGCAATCGCGCCATCGGGTGTATTGGGGAGTGCCGGACAGTGAAAGTGCTTGGCGTAGCCGCGACGCCGCATTTCGGCCGCAGTTTGCTGCGCCTTGATCGACGCAGGACTGCTGCGAAAACCGTGCAGATAGAGTAGCTGCCTCATACGGGCATATCGAACAGGCGGCTGAAGTTGGCGACTTCCAGTACGGTCCGCACCGGACCGTGCGTATTGAGCAGGCGAACGCTCCGCTGGGCCATGCGCTCGCGCAGGAGCAGCAGCATGCCGAGGCCGGAGCTATCGAGGTAATCCACCCCGGCAAAATCGACATCGAGCCGGTCGATCTCGGGGTTGCTCACGATATCGGCATAAGCCGCACGAAAAGCGCGATGCGCCTCAAAGGTAAAGTGACCCACCAGCACGATGCGGGCGTAATTGCCGTCAGTCTGTGCGCTTGCTTCCATGAGGCCTCCTCATCATGTCTTGTTTTTTTCCAGCCGCACGGGCTCAGGGCTGGAAGTCATAGTCGACGGTCAGCGGCGCATGATCCGAAAACTTGATGTCCTTGAAAATGCTCGCCACTTTGGCCGTGGCCGCAATGCCCGGCGTGGCGATGTGATAATCGATACGCCAGCCTACATCCTTCGCGTAGGCTTGACCACGGTTACTCCACCAAGTGTAGCCGGGTGCCTCAGGATACAAGGTCCGCCAGACATCCACCCAGCCTTGCCCCAGGACATCGGTCAACCACGCGCGTTCCTCGGGCAGAAAACCTGAATTCTTGAGATTGCCCTTCCAGTTTTTCAGGTCGAGCGGTTGATGGGCAATATTCCAGTCGCCACACAGCACAATCTCGCGACCTTCGGCCATCAGGGCCTGCATATGCGGCATGAAGCGAGCCATGAAGGCGAACTTGACCTGTTGGCGCTCCTCGCCTGACGAGCCCGAGGGGAGATACAGCGAAATCACACTGAGCCTGCCGAAATCCGCTCGCAGGTAACGGCCCTCGCTGTCGATATCGGCAATGCCCACGCCTTCGATCACGCGATCAGGCTTGACGCGGCTGTAGAGGCCAACACCGCTGTAACCTTTTTTCTCGGCAGGATGAAAATAGCCGTGATAGCCCGCAGGCGCCTGCATCTGCGCACTCAGATCAGACAGCTGCGCCTTGATTTCCTGCAAGCAGACCACATCCGCGCCGGTGCCGGGTAACCAGTCGAGAAAGCCCTTGTTGGTGGCAGAGCGGATACCGTTGAGATTGGCGGAAATAATGCGCATGGCGACGGCTGTCAGGGGAAATGGTGGTGCCGGGATGATATGCTATAAATTCTCGAAACCCGCTTGAATACGCGTTCATGAGCCTGTCCCGCACCGATTTCATAGCCTTCGCCGTCGCCCAGAATGTGCTTCGCTTTGGTCAGTTCCAGACCAAGGCTGGCCGTCAGTCGCCCTACTTTTTCAATGCGGGCCTGTTTCAGGATGGCGCCAGCATTGGCCGTCTCGCCAAGTTTTACGCCCAGGCGGCATTGGCCTCGGGTGTCCCGTTCGACATGCTGTTCGGCCCCGCCTACAAAGGCATCACGCTAGCGGCCACCACGGCGGTTGCACTTGCCGAAAATGGGCGCAATGTGCCGTTTTGTTTCAATCGCAAAGAGGCCAAGGATCATGGCGAAGGCGGCACCCTGGTTGGTGCGCCACTCAAGGGCAAGGTACTGATCATCGATGATGTGATCTCGGCCGGCACTTCGGTGCGTGAATCGGTTGAGCTGATCCGCGCCAATGGGGCCGAACCCGCAGGCGTACTGATCGCACTGGATCGTCAGGAACGCGGGCAGGGTGTGCAGTCTGCAGTACAGGAGGTGTCCAGCCAGTACGGGATTCCCGTTGTGGCGATTGCTACCTTGCATGATTTGATCGACTATCTGCATGGCCAGCCCGAACTGGAACGCAATTTGCAGGCGGTTGAACGTTATCGCGCCGAATTCGGCGTTGCCTGAGGAAAACCGATGCCCCTTCGTTGGCATGCTGCCTTACTGCTGATCTTGCCGTTATGTGTAACGGCAGGGGAGCGCTTGTACAAATGGGTCGATGAAAACGGCAAAATCCAGTACAGCGACAAGCCGCCCCAACAACAGACGGAAAAGGGCACCACCATCCTCAACAAGCAGGGTGTTCCCCTCAAAAAGACGGATGGCTATCTCAACGCCGAACAGCGCATTGCCCGCGAGGCCGAGCTGGCAAAGCGGCGTGCTGAAGCACAAAAGGCAGAGGATGCCCGCCGCCGTGACAAGGCCTTGATGAGCAGCTTCAACAAGACCAGCGAGATCGATGCGATTCGTGACCGGAATATCGAGCAGCTCAATGCCGGTATCCAGTCCGACAATATCCGCAGCGAAGTCGTCCGCAAGCGGCTGGATGGCTTGGAGAAGCGTGAAGCGAGCATGCTCAAAGCCAATAAGCCTGTGCCGGATAACCTGCAGAACGATATCAAGTCGGCCAAGGATGAGCTGGGCAAGATTGCTGCACATATCGAACAGCAGAAGAAAGACATAGAGACCACGCGCCAGCGTGCTGAAGCCGACAAGAAGCGCCTGATCGAACTGCGCGGCGAGAGCGTGCGCGACAAGTGAGTACTTCTTGTCTTTGGCGTATGCCATCTGTAAGTTAGATCGACACCAAACAAAAAAGCCGGATCGACATCTCGATCCGGCTTTTTGTTTGATTCTGGTCGGGGTGAGAGGATTCGAACCTCCGGCCTCTACGTCCCGAACGTAGCGCTCTACCAGGCTAAGCTACACCCCGATGAAGGCGCGCACTATAGCTGGCCGGCGCGATTCTGTAAATGACCAGCCTTAGCTGCTGCGGTCCACCGCGAACGTCGCCAGCGCCCGTAGGGACTGGCTGTGTGGGTTGTCAGGCAGGTTCGCGATGGCGTCGAGCGCGAGGGCGGCTTCGGCGCGGGCGGCGATGAGGCTGGCCTCCAATGCGCCGCAGCTTTGCACCGCGGCGAGCACGGCGGGGAACTGTTCGCCTTGGGCTTCGGTGATGGCTGTGCGTACCAGCGCCGCTTGCTCGGGGTTGGCCAAGCGCATGGCGTGGATCAGGGGCAGGGTGCACTTGCCCTCGGCGAGGTCGTCGCCCAGGTTCTTGCCGATTTCGCCCGCGTCGCCGGAGTAGTCGAGCACGTCGTCAACGATCTGGAAGGCGGTGCCGAGGTGAATGCCGTAGCGAGCCATGGCGTCTTCGGTGTCGGCATCTGCGCCGGCGAGGATGGCGCCCAAGCGTGAGGCGGCTTCGAACAGCTTGGCAGTCTTGTAGCGGATGACCTTGAGATAGGCGGCTTCGTCGAGATCGGCATCGCCGATGTTCATCAGTTGCAGCACTTCGCCTTCGGCAATGATGTTGGTGGCATCAGCCAGCACCTGCATCACGCGCATGCTGTTGGCGCCCACCATCATCTGGAAGGCACGCGAATACAGGAAGTCGCCCACCAGTACCGAGGCGGCATTGCCGAACAGCGCGTTGGCGGTCTGCCGGCCGCGGCGCAGGTGCGATTCATCGACAACGTCGTCGTGCAGCAGCGTGGCGGTGTGGATGAATTCGACCACGGCAGCCAGTTCGTGGTGATACTTGCCGGGATAGCCCAGTGCGCCAGCCGAGAGCAGCGTGAGTATGGGACGCAGCCGCTTGCCGCCCGAGGAGATGATGTATTCGGCAACCTGGCTGACCAGCAGGACTTCGGATTGCAGGCGGGCGCGGATGATGCTGTCCACGGCCTGCATATCCTGCGCGACGGTGGCTTTGACGAGTTCGATGGACACGTTGGGGGCTTGCTGCAAGATTGGGTGAATGGCGCGATTATAGCCGACGCGGCCGCAGCCCCGTTTGCGGCACTGCAAAGTGCGCGCAAGTCCTTGCTTACACTAAGAAATCCTTGACCGCTTGACTGGCGGTTCGGTATAGTGCGCGGCTCCCTGCGTGTCACGCGGGGTGTATTTACAGGAGTTCATTTATGTACGCGGTCGTAAAAACCGGTGGCAAGCAGTACAAAGTTGCCATTGGCGAAAAACTTAAAGTAGAACAGATTGCCGCCGACATCGATGCCCAAATCGTGCTTGAAGAAGTACTGATGGTGGTTGACGGTGAAGCGGTCACGGTTGGTACGCCGGTTGTTGCTGGCGCCAAGGTGCAAGCTACCGTGGTGTCGCACGGTCGTGGCGAGAAGGTGCGTATCTTCAAGATGCGTCGCCGTAAGCACTACCAGAAGCGCATGGGCCATCGTCAGAATTTCACTGAAATTCGCATCGACGCCATTACCAAGTAAGCAAGGAGTCTGAAACATGGCACACAAAAAAGCTGGCGGTAGTTCGCGCAACGGCCGCGACTCAGAAGCCAAACGACTTGGCACCAAGGTTTATGGCGGCGAGCTGATCCCTGCTGGTTCGATCATCATCCGTCAGCGTGGCACGCGTTTCCACGCTGGTGAGAATGTCGGCATGGGCAAGGATCACACCCTGTACGCCAAGGTGGATGGCTACGTGAAGTTCGTTGTGAAGGGTGCGCTCAAGCGCAAGACCGTTGTGGTCGAGCCCTACACCGGCGTCGAAGCCTGATTCACTGTTCTGGCGAATCCCGTCCCGCCGGGCCGGGCATTCGCCTAGAATGAAAAGCCCTATCTCACCGGATAGGGCTTTTTCGTTTCCCCTCATCACTCATTATCAGGTTGTCCGCACATGAAATTTATCGACGAAGCCCGCATTGAGGTCATCGCTGGCGACGGCGGCAATGGCTCTGCCAGTATGCGCCGCGAAAAATTCGTGCCGCGTGGCGGCCCGGATGGAGGTGATGGCGGCAAGGGCGGCAGCATCTGGGTGCTGGCCGACAAAGACATCAACACCCTGGTCGACTACCGCTTTGTGAAGCAGTACCGGGGCAAGCATGGAGAAAACGGCCAAGGTCGCGACTGCTATGGCAAGGGCGCGGACGACATCATCTTGCGCATGCCTATCGGTACGGTGATCAGCGATCTGGAGACCGGTGAAACGATCGCCGATCTGACCGATGATGGCCAGATGGTGCTGTTGGCCAAGGGCGGCAAGGGTGGTCTGGGCAACCTGCATTTCAAGACCTCCACCAACCGTGCGCCACGCAAGTTCACGCCTGGCGAGGAAGGCGAGCGTCGGGAGCTGAAGCTGGAGCTGAAAGTGCTGGCCGACGTGGGCCTGCTGGGCATGCCCAATGCAGGCAAGTCGACGTTCATCCGTTCGGTTTCCGCGGCCAAGCCCAAGGTGGCGGACTATCCGTTCACCACGCTGCACCCCAATCTGGGTGTGGTGCGCATCGATCACGAGCGCAGCTTCGTGATTGCGGATATTCCCGGCCTGATTGAAGGCGCCGCTGAAGGTGCAGGTCTGGGCCATCGCTTCCTCAAGCATTTGGCGCGTACCGGTGTGCTGCTGCATCTGGTGGATATGGCCCCGTTTGATGAAACGGTGGATCCGGTGCGTGAGGCCAAGGCCATTGTGGAGGAGCTGCGCAAGTACGACGAAGCGCTCTATAACAAGCCTCGCTGGCTGGTGTTGAACAAGCTCGACATGGTGCCGCTGGAAGAACGCGAAGGCCGTATCAATGCTTTCCTCGAAGGTTTTGGCTGGCCCAAGGCGCAGCCTGATCCGCTGGCACCGTTTGATCCCTTTGCCAAGCGCTGGTTCTGTATCTCGGGTCTGACCGGTGAGGGTACCCAGCATCTGATCTGGGCGCTGATGGATTATCTGGATACGACCCGCGGCGCTCGCCGTGCAGCCGAAGAGGGCGAAGCGCCGCCCGAGTTTGAGCCTTATGACCCGACCAAAGGCTAAGCCACGCGGGTAAACTGCGGCTTCCATGCAGAACGACTCGCTTTCCGAATTCTTCCAGCCGGGTTTTGATCCGCGCGACCTGACGCCGCTGGCGTCGCTGTTGCGGGCCAAGCCCTATCTGGATGCCCTGATCACCCTGTTTCGGGGTGGCGAAGATGAAGTCCTGTTGCGCCTGCTGTTGCTGCGCGAAATTGGCGCTCGCGCCGAAGCCCCGCGATGGTCGCCACAGGAACTGGATGCGCACTTTGCCTATGTGCATCCCGCCAAACTCAATACCGCGCTCAATCGCTTCCGCAAGGAAGGTTTGCTGAATTGGGATAGCGATACCAGCTTGTATTCCTTGTCCGAGGCGGGCCGCGTCGCACTGGCGGCGATTGCCACCTTGGTGCAGTTTGCAGATGGCGAAGCCGAGCTGGGTTACCTGACGGCGCAGGTGGCGGCCGGCCAGGCCATGGGCCAAATCGCGCCGGAGACACTGCAGCATTTGCTGGCGCGCCTGACTGAGCTGCATGCCGATTTCGAGACTGCACTCGAATCCCAATCCGAATTCCAGATCCGTGAAGCGCGCGCCAAGCTCGATAGCGTGTGGCGATGGGTGGCCAAAGGCACCGACGTGATACGCGATGTGCTGGCGAGTGAAGACGCGGATCGCCATGTGCAGCACATTGCCCAATCGATCGCACTGGCGCAGGGCCGCATGCTCCGGATGACCGGCGTGTTCCAGCGCCGCCTGGCCGAGCTGGCGGCCCAGCGCGTGCATCTTGGGCAGTCCGGCCTCACGTCCAGTCATGTGGCCGACTGGCTGCGTGGCCGTAGCCAGGAGCAATTGGCTGCGCTGGGCCGAGACCTGCTGAGCTTTCATCCTGAACCATCGTTTGCGGTATCGGACATCCTGCTCGACGTGACCGAGTTCGAGTTGCTGGAGCGCGAGCGTGAAGATGTCGTGCAGGTGGCGCTGCCGGCCTCCAGCCTTGCGGCATCGGTCTCGGCCGTGGAAGCCGAACGTTTGATTCTGGCGGAATCCCTGCACGACGAACTCGCCGCGCTGACGACCGAGACGACGCTAAGCAATGCCGTTCTCGCGGATACCTATCCCGAAACAGCTTATCGCTTGTCGCTACTGGCATTGCTTGGCGATGCCGAAGCGGCACTGCCCGGCAGTGTGCTGGCCAATCTGGTGCGCCTGCCACTGGCACTGGAAATCGACGCCGAAGTCGAACACCTCGATCACCCCGAAGTCGCGACCCTGAGCCGCGGCCGACTCTTGCCTGACTGACATGGATCAAGCCCTCAATATCCTGCTTGCCCGCTTGATGGTGCAGCGCTTCATCCCGCGCCGCGATCCGCTGGCCCGCCGCGCACTGCTCGATGAACACTTCCGCGAGGCGCTCGAAGCGCGGCTCGACGAATGCGGCATGCGCTTGCTCGAAAACCCCTACGCAGAACACATCGCC
The DNA here is from genome assembly GCF_027257935.1 of Chitinimonas sp. BJYL2. NCBI lineage: Bacteria > Pseudomonadati > Pseudomonadota > Betaproteobacteria > Neisseriales > Chitinibacteraceae > Chitinimonas > Chitinimonas sp. BJYL2. Next base: position 1,240,734 of record NZ_JANZKW010000001.1, read on the forward strand.
ATCGGCCTCAAACCGGAGATGGAAGAGTGGGTGTTCGGCGAGGGCGAAAACTGGCTGTCTAATAATATGGGCCTGCCGCGCGATGCGATTGCACTGCTGGTGGTGGTCTGGGCACTGATCATCCTGCCCAAGCGCGAACGGCAGATTACCCGCGCGGCCTCATCGGGCGACACGCAGACCGATATGTTCGGTGCCGGCAAACCCATCACCACCCATGGCGAAGAAGTGGCCCCCGGCGTGCCCGAAGACGCAATCTATGCCGACTTCGGCAAGAAACTCGGCGGCAAAACGCGCTTCAGTACCAACCTGGGGCAGCTGGCCAAGCTGGGTTTCATCGTACGCCGTAACAAAATGATTTATGAGGGGCCGCTACTTGATCTGGTGCTGGATTACGCCAAGCTGGCGCCGCGCATCATTGATGGTGCCTTGGCCGAAGTGCTGAAACTATCGGGCACCGCGCTGCTGATCGAACCGGATCTGGTCACCAACGACGACGAGGAAGCCGCCTGATGTTCCAGATACGCGAAGTCGAAATGATTCACTGGGACTACTGGCGCGCCATCCGTGTACCGCTGGATGCCCAGATTGTCACGATCGTCGGCCCTAATGGTTCGGGCAAGACCACACTGCTCGATGCGATGCGCACGCTGTTGGCACTCAAGTGTTCTGGCCGCCGTGATTACAAGCGCTATGTGCGCAACAACCGCGAGCAATACGCGTGGTTACGCGGCGTGGTCACCAACCCGCAGCGCAGCACGGGTGGCTTGTTCCCGTTTCTGTTCTTCCCGCTGACCAGCGACGAAGTTACCTTGTTCTGCCGTATCAAGAAGCAGGGCGGTGACTGGGTGCGCCAATACGCCATCGCCGAGGGCAATATCCCGCTGGAACCGGATACGGAAAACCGTCTGCAATGGCTGGGTGTGAACGAATACAAGCGCCGCCTCGAACAGGCCGGCCTGACGGCTGCGATTGCCGAGGTGCTCGCGCTGGAGCAGGGCGACACCGACAAGCTCTGCGAATACAGCCCCAAGGCCTTGCTGGACCTGGTTTTCCAGGTGTTCGGCGACAAGCAGGTGCTGGATCACTACGCCGAAGCCAAGCTGCGTCTCAAGGAAACCGAAGGCGAGCTGGTGCGGCTGGAGCAGCAGGCCAGCCAGCTGGGCCTGGATGTGGAACGTCTGCGCCTGCGTGCCAACAACCATATTGAGTGGTGCTCACTGCAGGAAGAACTGAACCTGCTCGAACAGCGCGCCGTACCGGCGCTGCGTTATGTGGAGCGGTGGGACAGCCTTCGTGGCTATATCGCCCAGTTCCGCGGTGCGCGCCGTTTGCTGCGCCAGCGCCAGGATGAGCTGGATCGCGTTGACGCCGAATTCCGTGAGACCGACAGCGCGCTGGAACACGCCGGCGCAGCCGAGCGCGAAGCACATGCGGCTTATGAGAGCGTACAAGCCACGTTCCAGCAACTGCGAGACCGCGCCCGCGATACCGAAAAGCAACTGAAGGACGAAGAGCGCCTGCGCGCACTGGCCGAAACCGAGCACGGTGCGGATGCGGTAGCGCTGACCGACAAAGTCGCCAGCAAGCGCACCCAAGCCGAGCAGCTCCGTGCCTTAATCCGTGAGCTCAAGCGCGAGCGTGAATCGTTGACCGAATCGCAATTTGCGCTCCAGCAAGGCCGTCAGCCGCAGCCGGACTTCGTGCGCCAGATGCGCGCTGCGCTGGACTCGGCCGGCGTACCGCACCAGTTGTTGGTCGAGATAGTTGAGGTGCGCGATCCCAAGTGGCAGAGCGCCGTCGAAGCACTACTGGCACCGTATCGCCACATCATTTTGCTCCAACGCGAGAGCGACAAGCAGCAAGCCTGGGAAATCGGCCAGTCGCTGCGCTACAAGCACTTTGTGGTGCCGGAGCGGGAGGTCGTGGGGACGGTCAGCCGCAACAGCATGCTGGAGGTGGTGGACTTCAAGGCATCGGCGCCGGGCTGGCTGATCGGCTTGCTCAATCGCACCCAGCGTGCCGACAGTGTGGCGGATGGCCGCAGGATTGATGGCGACTGGATCACCCGCGAGGGCTATCACCGCGAGCGTCGCGGCGCGCGCGATATCGGCGTGCGCCCCGGCGACTTCGCGTTTGGCGAGGGCGCGCGTCAGTCACGCCTTCGCGAGATCAGTGAGCGGCTGCGAGATATCAATCAGCAGTTGCTCAAAGAAGAATCCACGCTGGTTGAACTGGAAAGCGGCATCTCGCAGCTGACCCAGTCGCTCATGGGCATGCAAGCCGTGGTGCAGTTGGCGGCGCGTCAGGAAGAGTTCGCTGCCGCCGCTGCGCGCTGGCCGGATGAACAAGCCGCAGTGCAAGAAGCCGCTGCGCGCCTCGGGCTGATCAAGCAGCAATGGGAAAGCCAGCGCGAGGTCTTCAGCGAACAGCGCGTGCGTTACGAAAAGCTCAAGGATCGACGTGCCGAGTTGGCGAGCTTGGTGGATCAGCAGCTGGATCAGGCCGCTCGGCAGCGCGATGAGCAGAGTCGACAGCTGCGTGCGCTACGTGAAGCCCGCGCCAATCTGCCGGCCGAGCTGGTCGATGCGGCTGCGATGCGCGCCCTGCGCGACAAATATGGCTCGGTGCGCGAAGTGCAACACTTGATCGAGCATGAGCGCGCGCGCCTGTCGGAAAGCCAGTGGGAAACCGACGCGACGGTTCCGGCGCGGCGGGATCGGTTGGCCGCGGAGCTGGCCTCGCTGGAGCGCGACACCCAGCGACATCGCCATGAAGTGGAACGCACCCGCGAACTCACCGATGAGGCTCGTGCGGCATATATCAATAAGTTGCGCGCGACAGTACGCGCCTATGGCCGCAATCTGCGCCACCTTGGCGAGCTGGCTGGCATTGGTGTTGAGACCAATCCACCGCAGCTTGAGAACGAAGACATTGCCTTGGCACAGGCCGGCCTGGAGGTCAGCTTCAACTTTGACCAGAAGGGCATGATGGGCTTGAATGACGGGGAGGCCTCGGGCGGCCAGCAGGTCATGAAATCCCTGATCCTGTTGATCGGCCTGATGATGGACGAATCGAATCCGGCGGGCTTTGTGTTCATCGATGAGCCCTTCGCCCATCTGGACATCTTCAACATCGATCGCGTCGGCGCTTTCCTCAAGGCCACGCAGGCCCAGTACCTGATCACCACGCCGCTGACGCACAACACCAATGTCTACGGCCCGTCCGAACTCACCTTGCTGACCCGCAAGAAGCAGCCCGGCGAGACATGGGCACCGCTAATTGCGCAAACCCGCCGCAGAGTCCGGGCGGCGGAACCGACTACTGCCTGAGATCATCAGACCATGGCACATAGAACAGGATCGCGCGCGTGACCCATCAGGATATCGAGGCCTATTGCATGGCTTTGCCAGGCGTGACCGCTGACATCAAGTGGCAGTCTGACCGCGTGTTCTCCGTGGGCGCCAAGATGTTCTGTGTGATGTGTGCAGACCCGGCGCAATCGACCGCGCTGTCTTTCAAGGTCGATCCGCAGCGCTATCTGGAACTGACCGATCAGCCCGGCATCGTTCCTGCCCCCTATCTGGCGCGTCATCACTGGGTACAGCTGGATCATCCATCGCGTCTGCCGACCGCGCTGCTCAAGCAACTGCTCACCCAGTCGCATCAGTTGGTCGTCGCCAAACTACCCAAGAAACAGCAATCGGGCCTGACCCTGGCATCGGATATCACATGAAACAGCAATTCAATTACTTCGCCCCTTGTCCGCGTGGACTCGAAAGCATCCTGGCTACCGAGCTAGCCACACTGGGTGCCGAGCGACTTCAGGCTACCGATGGGGGCGTTGCATTCCAGGGCGCGTGGTCGATGGTCTACAAGTCGAATCTGCATAGCCGTTACGCGAGCCGGATTCTGTGGCGCTTGGCCGAGCGCAACTATCGTGGCGAAGATGACTTATATGTACTGGCCAAGTCCATCGACTGGCACCAGCTGTTCGATGTGTCGCGCACGATCAAGGTGGTAGTCACCAGCACGGGCAGCAAGTTGCGCAGCCTCGACTTTGCCGGCCTGCGTATCAAGGATGCCGTCTGCGATGTCTTCCGCCAGCGTGTCGGCTCCCGCCCGAGCGTGGACACCAGCCACCCGGATATCCGTATCCACCTGTTCCTCACCGAACAAACCGCCACTATCTATATGGATACCAGCGGCGAAGCATTGTTCAAGCGTGGCTATCGCCAGGATGCTGGCGAAGCACCGCTACGCGAGAACCTCGCCGCAGGGATTCTGGCGCTGAGCGGCTGGCAACCCGGCGAGACCTTGCTCGACCCTATGTGTGGTAGCGGCACTTTCCTGATTGAGGCCGCCATGCAGGCTCGCAATATTGCACCCGGCCTGCGCCGTATGTTCGCGTTCGAGAAGCTGACCATGGTGGATATGGATGAATGGCGAAAAATCTGGGAAGCCGCCGATGCCGCCATCCTGCCCAGTGGATCCGTACATCTCTATGGCAGTGATATTGATCGCGGCGTCCTGGACGTTGCGCAAGCCAACTTGGAAGCAGCCGGCCTTGCAGATGATGTTTCGCTGGCGCAGGCCAACATTCTCGACTGCATGCCACCGGCACCTACGGGCGTCATGGTGTGCAACCCACCTTACGGTATTCGCCTGGATGAACAGGAGCGACTCGCTGCCTTCTATCCGGAGTTGGGCCATACGCTTAAACAGCACTTCAGCGGCTGGCGCGCCTACTTCATTACAGCAGACCTGCGCTTGGCCAAGCTGATCCGCTTATCCGCAAGCAAGCGGACACCCTTGTTCAACGGTGCGCTCGATTGCCGGCTGTTCGAGTACCGCATGGTAGCGGGCAGCAATCGCCGCAATGATGCTGCGGCTTAGCCTTCAGACGTCTGTATATAGATATACGGCAGCCCATATCTATATAGATCGCTAGGCAATCCGCCGGGCAAACCACCTCAAATCAAGCAAAACGCCCCGGTTCCGGGGCGTTTTGCTTGATTTGACGACTTCAGGCGTATCGATCCACCCAAGGCGAATACGCAGCAGGCGTTGCCTACCCAAAGAATCGCAGAGCGCTGTTATTTGAAAAAACAGTCACTTACGTATTTGGTGTAAAAATCTTGCTGAGAGGGTGTTGACGGTTGTTGGGGTGGTGCGTATAGTTCGCATCTCTGCTGCTGATGCAGACGAAAACGAAGCGAAACAGACGATGTTAGCT